>JADMKE010000004.1:179775-485392 GCA_018780035.1 Candidatus Sericytochromatia bacterium | reverse complement strand
TGGCTGACATTGCCCATTTGCGGCGCAGCAGCTTGGGGAGCCACGGGAGCCTGGGGCTGCTGGGGCATCATTGGCTGTTGGGGTTGTTGAGCGGTCATTTGCGGACGCGGTGCCGGTGGTTGGGTCATTTGTGCAGCAGGCTGTTGGGCTGGCGCTTGGGCAGCATTTAGGCGTTGGGCGATATTTTCATAAGCGGCCACTTCCTGGGCATTGGGCTGGTAGCGCTGTTCTTTGACACGCTGTTCCAACTGCAGCGCCCACTGGATTTCCTGTTGGCTGACATTGCCCATTTGCGGCGCAGCAGCTTGGGGAGCCACGGGAGCCTGGGACTGCTGGGGCATCATTGCCTGTTGGGGCATAACCGGTGCTTGCGGTGCTGGGGGCAAAGTCGCAGGGGCATACTGGGTCATGGCTACCGCAGGGGGCGTCTGGGGTGACCCTCTCAAACTGGTAGGCACGGTGACCACGGGTTGTCCGCTGCCTGGAGCGGCAATCGGCAAAGGCATCGGTGAGGCGCCTGGCGGGGCAAAAGGTTTGCTCCAGCCATTCCAATCACGGGCCCCAGCGGGAGGGGTTGCACCGGGAGCGGCGGGTTGTTGGGGTTGCTGAGCAGCAGCCAGTCGTTTGGCAATGTCTTCGTAGCGGGCGGCCTCTTGGGGTGTCGGCTGCTGGCCACCTTTCACTTTTTGCTCCAATTGCAGGGCCCATTGAATCTCTTCTTGACTGACAGGTGCAGCTGCAGGGGCTGCGGGGGCTGCTGGGGCTGTTGGAGCGGCTGGCTGTTGTGCCGCAGACAGGCGTTTGGCAATGTCTTCGTAGCGGGCAGTCTCTTGGGCTGTCGGCTGCTGGCCGCCTTTCACTTTTTGCTCCAATTGCAGGGCCCATTGCACTTCTTCTTGGCTAACAGGCGCGGCGGCAGGGGCTGCGGGAGCAGATGGCTGTTGGGGTTGTTGGGCTCCGGCCAAACGCTTGGCAATGTCTTCGTAGCGAGCAGTCTCTTGGGCTGTTGGCTGCTGGCCACCTTTCACTTTTTGCTCCAATTGCAGAGCCCATTGCACTTCTTCTTGGCTGACGGGCGCGGCGGCTGGTTGTCCAGGAGGAGGCATGCCCGCAGCGGGGGCCGGCTGACTAAAAGCCTGGCGAATACGGGCTATTTTTTCATCAATGCTGGAGACAACACGATCCATATCCTCAGGTGAAGCCACAGGAACAAAGGCATCGGAGGCCATCGCAGGTTGAGCAGGGGAAGTCGCATCACCAGGGTAAACACCAGGCGTAGCACCAGCACCATTTCGATTAAATGGGCTGTAAACACTGCTCCCCGGCACCTGGGACTGATAACTGCTTGTGTATGTCATGTCAGATACCCTTTCTCAGACCTATACAAGATCTTTATCGCCGCATTCCGAAAAAACATGCTTATCCCTTGATTAAAATCGGATCAATCAAGGCTTAAACTCGGGAGGCAAATCCACCTGGATGCGGGTATAAACGGTGCCCTCGAGCCGCAATTTATTGGTCAGGGCGTTAAAAATCACTTTTTTACTGCGAACAACCCCGTCCTTACCCTGTATTATAACAGAGCCTGTCATGATGATTTCCTTCAATTGACGGGTTTTGGGATCCAATTTGACTTCGGCCTTTTGGCAGGTAATCCGGTACTGATTGAGCACAATTCTGACATTTTTATGAAACGAGGTCTGTCCTGTATCCAGATCCATTTCCACCTCATCGGCCAGCACCTCGACGGTTCGCATCGGAGCAGCAAAAACCGCCAAAGGCAACACAAGCAGTGCACATCCTAAACAAAGAGCCAGAAGCACTCTTATTAAATAAGGCGTCATAGGTTAATCAGAAATCCGGGCAATAATGTAATGGTTTAAATTAAGAAATATGGGACGTTTAATTTCGTCCAGGGTTTCAAAAAAATCAGCGGGTTCTTTCATCTGAATAATCTGATCATTAAATGTTTCAACAAACTCGGGGTGGCCTTTTAAAATAACCGTAAAATGAGAACTGAAGGCCCCCATTTTCATCTTTAATTTCTTGGCCAGAATTAAGACATTTTGAAAATCGCAGCGAGCGTAGAGCATCAAATCTGAAACCCGTTTTTCCGTGTATTCAATTCTGATCTCTTTCAAGCGCAAAACGACCTCTTCCTGATTATCCAAGATAAAGGTCACATCTTCATCCAAAGAGTGGGTAATACTGGAAAGGCCCATTTCAGCCAATGCCAAAGCCTTGGCAAGAGCCGGCTGAGAAGCCGTCATTAACTGTTCCAGACCATGGGAATGAAAGGCGGGTTTGGGAGCGTTGGAAGGCGAAGTCATAAGATTTTTATCGCAATTGCCAGTCTTTTTTGAAAACTGTCTCAAGCATAGCACAGCCGTCAGGCAAATAGAGATCTGCGCTGCGTCCCGGTTCTGCATGTCTAAATTGGATTTTAAGACAGTCTGCTGGAAAAATTTCAGGAAAACGCTCAGCCCACTCAAACAAACACAAAGAGTGGGGATGCCTTAAATAATCTTCCAAACCCAACTCAAACACCTCTTCGGCACTGCCCAGACGATACAGATCAAAATGGAAGAGTAAAAGCGCTTGGGGAGTTTGATACTCATGCACCAAGGCAAAAGTGGGACTTGTGAGACGCTCAGTAATACCCAAACCGGCGGCAAGCCCCTGCACAAAAGTGGTTTTGCCACTGCCCAACTCTCCGTTGAGAAGCCAGACTGAAGGCAATTGGGCAGTGTATTTTGCCAATAACGCTCCCCATTGATGGGTCTCGTGGGGAGCAGATAAGCTAAAATGAATAGGTAAATTGGGCATAAAATGAGCTTAAATCAGGCGTTTTATTGATTGTGTACAAATGAAAAAACCGGCTGAAGGAAAAAAAGCACCCTGCACAATGCAAAACCAAGCTGTTTATGAAGCAATGCTCCAAAACAATAACAGAAACCTCTCCAGTGCTTAAAGTTTCCTCAACGCGGAGGTATACGGCCGCACCAGAAGTGGGTTTCAACCTTTACAAGGGTTAGGCTCAAAACACATGGATTTCACACTTACGTACAGGGTACTTCTAAATAGTATCCTATCACAGAGCCCGCTCTTTTTCGCCAGATATAAACCAAACCAAATCAGCCGTTTACATTCCTGCAGATTTTGCTGCATTCAAGCAGAACACAGCATTTTTGAACGAGCCCAAACAAAGATAAGCGATAATAATTGCTTTATTTAAAAGCATAAACAAAGTATAATTAATCATATTTAAAATAAAAATAGATTTACTAAGTATCTAAATCATCAAATTAAATCAAAATAAAATCAAACAAACTCATTCATTATTTTAAACACACTATTAATTAAGCATTAAGTTGTCAGGTTTTTATTTTTAAAATTTTAAAATTACATTAAATCGGCAAATTAGTTATATGGGTTTTTGCTGCAAATTGTGTATAGTTGTGTTATGTGGATTGGCTAATTGTCTGGCATTGAATACTGGTATTAAATAGTGACATGCCTCAAGACAATTAAAGAAAGACCATAAAAAATCAGGATTTTCCGAATCTGACACCTGCGTCTGGCTCTGGACCGGCGGTATCAAACTTGAGGTAAATGACGAATGGTTGGTTTGAGATATCTCCCCATGAAAAGTACTGCATTGGTAGCTTTTTCTCTCAGTGTGTCCTTGGCCGTCGTTGGTTGCGTAGCTTCCAGCCCAGACATTCTGAAACAGGTCAAACCCGTTTCAAACGGGTTACAAGCGGCAGCCCCGCTTTCAGCTCCTCTTCCCCAAGCCCGCAATCTGCCCCAATCACTCTATCGTTTTGATTGGACCAGCGATCGCATTGTTGGTGGCTCAGCAAATTTTAGTACCCAGGCCTTTTCAGATTCTGTTAAAGCCAATTTAAGCACCCCCGCGATAGAGCAAGGAGCCAAGTCAGCCAGCACATCAGGTGGCTTGACCAGTGAGTTCGCCAAGAACCTGCCTGGCTCTGATAATGTCGAATACCTCCCCAATACCCCTGCCATCATCGGCAGCAACTCCTATTATTTAACAGGCAGTACAGCCTCAACCAATGTCTTTGCCCTCGACGTCAATGGACAATTGCTCTGGGAGTTGAGCCTGCATGATAATAATGCCCGCTTTGTCGGAACATCTCCTGCAATTGGTGCAGCTGGGGGCGTGAATACGGTTTATGCCTTGGCCAGTACGGGACGTCTCTATGCCATTAATGCCGATACCGGCTTGGTGCGCAGTTTTGTCGATGTTGTCAATGAAAATTTTGAGTTTACCTCTCCCTGGGTCATTTCTGGGGCCACTGATAATATTTATCTGGCTGGCAGCAAAGAAGGGAAGATCTACAAATACACCTTTAATGGAAGTACCTTCACCCAAAGTTATGCCCCCAAAGTGGTCAGCAGTTCGAATACGGGTAAGTTCAAAGCTTCTCCAGTGGTAACCGGGTTGAATCGGCATATTTATATCGGTTCAGAAGAGGGCAAATTTTATAAAATCCGGGAAGACAATGGGGCCACAGTTTCGACCCTTGACCTGACCACTTTGCCCCGCAGCGAAGGCTGCCAAGTCAGAGCGGCTGTGGCCGTTGACACGGCTTTGGATGCGGCAATAGCCCCTTGTGGCTCTCAGCTTTATAAGGTCCGCTTGAATGATGCCTCCAATAGCACCAATATGTCTTTGGCTTCACAAAGCCCCTTACTTGAAATCAAAACCCTCAAAGGTTTTCAGCCAACACGGGTCTTGGGGCCCAATGTAGCAAACCGGACCCTGCCCTCCACAACCGTGGAAAGAGAACCCAAACCGACTGACAAAGATTTTGCAGTGGGACAGCGTTTTGGATTTAAATCCAATGACTTTGTTCGGATTATCACTTCGACAGGGTTAAATGTTTACGCGACCGTTGATAAAATTGATGATAAGGGAAAAGTGTCGATCAAAGAAGACAAACTCTTCCCCTTGCCCTCCCCCACCCCCGATCCCTTCTTGATTGGCGGAGAGTCTATCAGTGTTGTCAATTATGCAGTTAGACCCACCCCCCTGCCCTCTCCCGATGCGACTCCGACCCCGGTTCCAACCGCAACGGCGACGGGAGCAGATTTGGTCTTCCAGTTTAAGGTTGGTAGTCCTGAAGGATTGACTGAAGGCGATAATATTTTCTTCCCGACCTTGCCGGGCACACCCACGGGTACCATTTGTTCTTCCAGCAATGCCAATTGTGATAAAGATGCAAGTGGCACCAATCGTCACAAGGGCGTAGAAATTGCCCTGGGTGATGATGGCAAAGTCCCGACAGATGCAGCCAAAATTGTCTATCAGGTCACCATTCCAGATCCCGGTGGTACAATCCGAGCGGCTGTCCAGGACAAATTGCACACCGAAAAATTTGTGCCTTTTGAGAAAATCCAAAACAGGGTCATGGGCACCACCAATTCCACAATTGAATTTGAAGTGGGCAGCGTGGCTGAATTTAGCCCCGGTCAGATGGTGCGAATCACCCACAGCAATAACAGCCTGCGCGGTCGCCACGAGTATGGTGTTGTGGCCACGGTGACGGCAGCAACCCGGCGTATTCGCTTGAACAATGCCCTGATTGATGCTCCGGCTTCGGGTGATCGGGTCGAAATCATTGATGCAAATACCTCCGCGTACGGGCGTGTGGTATCCTCCCTTTCTTATTCAAGTGCCAATATTCTTTCGGCCCCTGTTTTAAGAGGCAATGCCCAACACGTTTACCTCCAACACGGCAACGCAGTCTTTGAATTAAATTACGCCGACGATACCCGCTTCAAAGATGAGGCCAAGTTTGTCGTTCTGCAGTCTGCCCGTCTGGATCAGAGCAATTTGTCCCTGACAGCAGCTTCCCGTTCAGGGCCATTGGTCTTGCCCAACGACAAACTCCTGGCGATTGATACCGATCCCAGTGGCAATACTGGAATTGCCATCAACCGGGTTTTGCTCCCCTTGGACGCAAACTCAGAACGTCTCAACGATGTATTTCCCATTACTGTCCCCAATTCCAAAGGCGAGTTGCCCAAACGGGCAGAGTCTTTCCCTGTTCAACTGGGAGGCGGCTCCGACTATGTGGTTTTCAGCGGCGGCAATGGAATTGTCTACAAATTGCATAAGGATATGGCCTGGTAATGAACAGAAAACATATTCAGTCGGTCCTCGTTACTTGTGGGCTGGCGCTCAGCGTCGGCTGTACGGTTCCGTTTCTGGTGAACACAAAGGACAATAACAGTGGAGCCATCTCTCCTGTTGGTCTGCCCTCCTCATTGGCATCAAGCCTGCCCGTTTTCCTGCCCCCAGCAGGAGGTTCGCCCAACGGCCCGATCGCCATTCCTTCACCCTCGGGCCCCTTTGGCGCCATTGCCTCTGGCAATCCCGGTATTGATGGCCCTTTGCCTGTTCCAACGGCAACCCCTTTTCTGCCCAATCTGCCCCCCGATATTGACAATCAAATTGCAGCCAACCCCTTGCCGATTATTCAGGCCAGTGGGCAACTCACAGCCACTCAGCCGATTGTCAAATCAATTATCAAAGGCAAAGTTTTGGGCTGGAATATCAAAAATGAGCGCTTTGAACCTTTGGCCAATGCCCGCGTTAAAATTGACGAATCACTCTCTCTGACAACCGACACCAATGGTTTTTATGCCACCACCCAAGAGTTTGATAAACTGGTCAGCATTTCCGCTGGTTTTGAAGGTTATACCGCGTCATCTGTCACCGATGTGCCTCCGGGTACCAACCGCGATGTCCACCTCAATCCCTTGGCAGAAGGCCCACTTTATCGCCAAGAGGTCTTTAGCTTTAATGGGGGCGTGACCAATTTGAACCAAAATGGTCGGGATTCGTTTGTGGTCTTCGCAGATGCCAACCAGAGCAAAGCAGCGGCAGCCACCCCTGACAAATTTACGGGCCGCTATACCATGAATGTGCGCGTCAAAGCCAATCGCGCCAGCACCCAAGGAACCCTCTTCTCTGGGGTCTTTGAAAGCGTTGGCAGCCTCTTGCAATTGACCCAATATGGCTACAGCCCCAATGTGGCAGTGCCCACCCCACCCCCTCAGCCCGTGCCAACAGCCACCCCAAGCACCACCGGCACGGTTACCTCGGTGCCCCTGAAAGCCACAGAACTCTTGCTTTCACTGAACCATTTGATCAGCCCCGAAGCCTTTGGTCAAATCACTGTGAACCTGACCTCCGCTGCGGACAGTGGTCTTAACAACGCGGTGATGCATGTTTATATCAACTTGCCTGATGGCGGACGGGTGCTGGTGGCAAAATACACCAACAATACCTCGGCCACAGTAACCCAGGTGGTACGTGTACCGAAATTGTCAAACACCACCTTTACCCTCGAAGCCCACAGTGGAACCTCACTCAAGGGCAGCGATATTATTGTGCCGAATATTCAGCTCAACAATACCATCACCCGCACCTTCTTGCCACCGCCTGTGTTTAACCGGATTGGTGATGAAACCAATTTTACCGATCTGAACAAAACCCACTTTAAGACCAGTGACTTGACACCCACCATTGGCTGGAATAAACAAAACAGCGTCAATAGCTATCAGTTGGATGTTCAGGGCGAAACGGCCCAAACCTTCCGCTGGGAAGCTTATACCCTTGGCACCTCACTGACTTATCCCGATTTTGGCACGGATCATCCCTCCAGTCTCAAATTGGGCAATAATTACAAAGTACAGCTGATGGCCAGTGACTTTGATATCGGCACCTTCAATGTGTTGAGTTCAAATTCGAATTGGGAAGCCCCCACCCGCTTGGAGCGCAGTGTGGCCGGTCAGAGTTCCCCGGCCTCTTTCTCGGTACAATTGCTGAATCCCACGATTCGCAATTTTGCCCAGGGCTACCGGGTCTCTTACAACACCCTGACCTTCCTGTCCAACTAGATACATAAACCAAACAGACCGGGTTGAAGCTCTCACCCGGTCTGTTTTTTTGTCTAAAAAATTCAACGTTTAAAAATAAAATAGACGGCTGCCACCAAACAGGCAAAGCCAATCAGGTGATTCCAGCGAAAACTCTCATTTTTAAACACCAGCAGCGAAAAGACCACAAAGACAGTCAGGGTCATCACTTCTTGAATGACCTTGAGCTGGATCAGCGAAAAAGGCCCACCATGCCCTGCAAAACCGATCCGGTTGGCGGGCACCTGAAAACAATACTCAAACAGGGCGATGCCCCAGCTGATCAAAATGATGGCGATCAATCCCAGGGATTGAAAACCTTTGATCTCACTGAATTTGAGATGCCCGTACCAAGCCAAGGTCATAAAAATATTCGAACAGAGCAAAAGCCCCAGGGTCATCGCAATTTTCATAAAAACCTAAGTGGTTGGGGGCTGACGCAAGGCCTGAAAATCAGGATTTAAATTGACCTCTTCACAGAGTTGGCCATCCTGCAGATGGGAATAAACCCAGACAGCCAAAATCGTCGAGGTCGCCCCAGGGGCATTAAAAGTTCTGACAATTTTTTCTTCGAAGTGATTCCAGATCGGCATGACCACTTTGCGGGTACCCTGCTTTTGCATAAATACCTCAATCTTGTCCACTTCAGACTGACAGGCATGGAGCTGCACATGCTCCTGAAAGAGAAAGAGAAACGCGCCATGGGCCCGGCATTTTGCTGGGCGGCCCGCGTAGGCCCCACATTTTTCGTCCACCAAGAAGGGGCATTGGGTATCCGCCAATTGGGGCAAGACCCGCGCAAAGGTTTCCACTTTGCCCATATCTGCCTCTTGTTGGATGGTGTCATGCACGGCCCACAGGGTTTCTGCGTGGGTAGAAAAGAGCGATTGAACACGTTCAATCAGCGCTTCTCGTTGCTCTTGGGACCAATAGCGCAAGAGATAATCATGTAAAATCGCCCATTCAGCCGGTGTGGCGACGGGCATCGAGGTGCCTTTGCAACAGGTATTGCACTGGGTGCGGCAGGCGATATGGGGGTAGAGATCCAGCACATCGTTGCTGAGCTGGTTGATCAGGGTATAGACATCGCTCAGGCTGGGACTCGCGTCCAATAAAAGTTTGGACTGCAAAACACGGTCAATTTTTTGGCGGGTGGGTGAGGGAGGTTGCATGAGGGTATTTTAGCACCAAAATCAGGGCGCGAGCGCAAAAATGGAAGAGCGCTAGCGTAAAAAAGGATTGGCTTTTTTTTCCTGCCAGATCGTGCTTTCTTGGCCATGGCCAGGGTAAATCTGGGTGCCCTCATCCAGGGTCAACAGACGCTGCTGAATCGACTTCATCAACGTTGATTCAGAGCCGCCCCAGAGATCCGTGCGGCCGACACCACCGCGAAAAAGCGTATCACCCGTAAAGAGATGGTTTTCGTGTCCCTCAATTTGAAAACAAACACTGCCGGGCGTGTGGCCGGGGGTGTGCAATATTTTGCTTTTGTTGTTGCCAAAGGCAATTTCCATTTCATCGGCCAAATGCCCATCAAGCGGACAGGTGGGCTCCAGTTGCAGGCCAAACATCGCTCCCTGCATCGGCACCTGATCGTAGAGAAAAAGATCTTCGGGATGCAAGAGGATTTGCGCTCCCAGCGCTTCTTTTAACTCTTTGCTGGCCCCCACATGGTCAAAATGGGCATGGGTGTGTAAGAGGTATTTCACAGTCAATTGGTGCTGTTTGAGATAGGCCAAAATTTTGGGCGCATCGCCACCGGGATCGATCACCAGTGCTTCGCGGGTCTCTGGGCAAGAGACAATGCTGCAATTGCAGCGCAGCAGGCCCACGGGGAAGGTTTCGATTTGGAGCATAACAGGATACTTTCTGTTCAAAGGTTGAAATGAGGGCGACTCTCTGACTTAATTATAGCGCTTGACGAATCAACTCCACCACCTGCGCCAATTCAGCCTGGGTATTGTAAAAATGCGGTGAAAAGCGCAGGTAACGCCCTTCGCGCAGGGAGCTTTCGATCCGGGCCGCGGTCAAGGTTGCATGTAAAGCCGCAGCCCGTTCTGGCTCCAGTTCAAAGGTCAAAATCCCCAGGCGTTCAGCCGGATCTACTGGCGTAATACATTTGAGTCCCAGTTCCTGGCCCGCCTTTTGCAAATAGCCGGTCAAGGAAAGGATATGCGCTTCAATCTGGTCAAAACCCGCTTCGGCAAAGACCCCCAGCGCCGCATGTAAACCGGCAATGCCCATAAAGTTGAGGGTGCCGGTTTCAAAGCAGCGCGCATCAGCGCGAAAATTGAGCTGGTAATCGAGCAAATTCCACTCGTCGGTCACACTCAGCCAGCCCGCTATGGCCGGGTGCATTTGGGCCTGTAAACGCTCGGAGACATAGATAAAACCGGCCCCAGCTGGCCCCATTAGCCATTTGTGACTGCCCGAGGAGACAAAGTCGATGCCCAAAGCCTCCACCGACAGCGAGGTGGCTCCCAGGGCCTGAATGCCATCGACACTCAACCAGGTCTGGTTTTGTTTGCAGAGCTGGCCCAAGGCCCTCAACGGCATGCGCTGACCCGTCAAAAACTGCACTTGGCTGATCGAAAGTAAACGCGTGCGCGGCGTCAAAGCCGCTTCAAAATCTTCCAGGGCCAAATAATGGTTGCGGGGCTGAACATAGTCGATCTCCACGCCCAAGCGGCGCAGGTTTTCAAAGGGATAGACATTGGATGGGAATTCCAGGGCGTTGAGCAAGATCCGATCACCGGGCTGCCAGCTCAGGCCTGTTGCCAAAACAGCCAAGCCACTGGAGGTATTGGGGGAAAAGGCAATCCGCTCTGAGGCGGTATGTAAAAGCGCGCCCAAACGCTCACGGGTGGCCTGCAAAACCGGCTGAAAACTGTAATAATTCTCGATTTCGGTCAGGTGGCGCTGTTCGATATAGCTGTGTAAAGCCTGCACCACCGGCACCGAAAAGGGACTGATCGCCGCATGGTTGAGGTAAATCTGCTCAGCGGTATGGGGGAAATAGGCCCGCAGTTCGGGAAAGGACATAAACCAGAACTCCTTCAAATACCTTCAAAATTGCCATCTAAACATAGCAAAACAGGCAGCCCTGAGGCTGCCTGTTGCAAATGGTTTAAAACTTAGACCAGTTCAATCAATGCCATCGGGGCACCGTCACCGCGACGGGGGGGCAAGTGCAAAATGCGCACATAACCACCGTTGCGATCGGCATAACCGGGAGCAATGGTTTCAAACAGGCGCTGCGCCACGGTTTTTTCGCGGGCTTTGACCTCTTTGGATTTGTCATCGCGTTTGACAACACGATACTTGGTCTCGTCGATCACGTCTTTCTTTTCCACGGTCAAGGTAACCGGTTTGCTGGAACGGTTTTCCAACAGATAAGAAGACACAGCGCGACGGGCGCTCAGATCAGTTTTGCCACGTTTGGCCAGGGTGATCATATGCTCAACTTCGGCTTTAACGGCTTTGGCTTTGGCTTCAGTCGTTTCAACGCGTCCGTGCTTGAGCACCTGGGTGGTCAGATTGCGCAGCAGAGCTCTGCGCTGATCAGCCGGCAGGTTAAGTCTATGGCGTTTCTTTTGGTGTCTCATGGATCAGTTTACTCCTCGTCTGCCTCATCTTCGTCTTCGTCATCTTTTTTGCGGCCACCACTGCGCAGCAGATAGCCCATACTTTTGACCTTGTCGATGACTTCTTCAGCAGATTTCTTACCGAAATTCTTGATGTCCATCAGTTCCCGCTCGGATTTCTTGAGCAGATCAGACAAGTTAAAGATATTGGCGCGCTTCAAGCAGTTGTAGGCGCGGATGGAGAGTTCCAGCTCTTCGATGCTGATCTCTTCCTCTTTGGACTTTTTGGGCTCGTCTTCTTGTTCAGCCATCATGCTGCCAGCAATTGCCAAGCCATCACCCGCCAGAACGGTAAAGTGACGGAACTTCTCAGAGAGAATTGCAGCACTGGTGCTGATCGCTTTATCGGGAGCAATGCTGCCATCGGTCCAGACTTCGAGGATGAGCTTGTCAAAATTGGTGATTTGACCGACACGGGTATTTTCAACTTTGTAGTTGACCCGATGAACCGGCATATAAATGGCATCAATTGGCAACCAGCCCAAGGGCAGATCTTCGCGGCGCACTTGCTCCGCAGGCACAAAGCCTTTGCCTTTTTCGACGCGCATTTCCATTTCAATCTTGGCACCGTCTTGCAGGGTCGCCAGACGCACATTTTTGTTGACCACTTCGACTTCACTGTCACAGACGATGTCTGCAGCAGTGACAACAGCCGGGCCGGTCATCGAGAGCGTCACGATTTTGGAGGACTCGCCATAAGACTTAAAAGCCACGCGTTTGAGGTTCATGATCACGTCCAGCACGTCTTCGACCATGCCTTCAATCACTGAGAACTCATGCAAAACACCGTCTATTTTGACAGCGGTAATGGCAGCGCCTTCTAAATCAGAGAGCAATACACGGCGCAGGGAGTTGCCCAGCGTGGTGCCATAGCCCTGCTCCAACGGTTCGGCAACAAATTTGCCATAGAGACCGTCTTGGGTCTCAAAGGATTCCACACACTCAATGGTAGGATTTTCCATAGGGTTTTAACGTTTAACCTTTCCAGATTCCAGAGGTAGTGAGTCTAACTAAATTAGACTCTGCGCCGTTTGGGCGGACGGCAGCCGTTGTGGGGGATCGGGGTTACGTCACGGATGCGGGAAATTCCCAAACCCACGGATTGCAAGGCACGGATGGCGGTTTCGCGACCTGATCCAGGACCTTTAACATAAATATCGACTTCTTGCAGACCATAATCCATGGCGGTGCGGGCGGCATTTTCAGCAGCGGACTGGGCGGCAAAGGGCGTGCCTTTTTTGGCGCCTTTAAAACCCACTGTGCCTGCACTGGCCCAGGAAATGGTGTTGCCTTGATTATCGCTAATGGTAACAATGGTGTTGTTGAAGGTGGATTGAATGTGTACCACACCCTTGCTGACGCTGCGTTTAACTTTGCGGCGGGGTTTAGCGGTTGATTTAGCTTTGCGTGACATCTGCTATCTATTCTCTCCTTATTTCCGACCACGTCCAGCGACGGTCTTACGAGCGCCACGGCGGGTTCTTCCATTGGTCCGGGTTCTTTGGCCACGTACGGGCAGACCACGACGGTGACGCATGCCTCGGAAAGTGCCGATTTCAATCAGGCGTTTGATGTTCAATTGAACTTCGCGGCGAAGATCGCCTTCAACTTTATACTTGTCAATTTCTTCGCGCAGACGGGCGACTTCGTCATCCGATAATTGGAAAGTGCGGGTATCAGGGCTGATTCCTGTTTTGGTTAAGATTCC
This sequence comes from Candidatus Sericytochromatia bacterium, assembly GCA_018780035.1. GTDB lineage: Bacteria > Cyanobacteriota > Sericytochromatia > UBA7694 > UBA7694. The sequence continues at coordinate 472,090 of JADMKE010000004.1, read as the reverse complement.
CTGACTGGTTTTAAGACCAATTCCAAAGATGTAAGTCAGCGCAATTTCAATGCGTTTGTTGCGTGGCAAATCCACGCCTTGAATACGTGCCATAGATTACGTCCGGTTAACTCCTTCTCATTATATTCGCAAATTATCCTTGGCGCTGCTTGTGTTTTGGATTTTCACAAATCACCATCACACGGCCTTTGCGTTTGATTACACGACATTTGATACAAATCGGTTTGACAGATGAGCGTACTTTCATTCGTCTTCTTCTCTCTTATTTCAATCGATAGGTAATCCGGCCTCGAGTCAGGTCATAGGGAGACAATTCGACCTTTACCCGATCCCCTGGCAGGATCTTAATAAAGTTTTTGCGCATCCGCCCGGAGATATGGGCGAGGATTTCGTGGCCATTTTCCAGCTTCACCGTAAACATAGCGTTGGGAAGTGACTGCTGGATCGCGCCTTCCATCTCAATAACGTCTTCTTTTCCCATAAATTAATCTTTCTCTTAACCTGAATTATACGTTCTCACCCACACAGTGGCAAGTACAAGCATGCAGGCAAGTACAGGTACAGTTCGGCTTCGAACAGGGTCAAAACGCAGGCTAACTACGAGACGAACCACGAGACAAACCAAGACAAACCAAGACAGACCACGACAAACCGCGACAAACCACGGGATATAACCGATCACTCAGGTTATAGATTGGGTGTATTTAGACAAGTAAGCATCTTATCTTACTCACAGCCAAAAAGCCAGATGATGCAGATCAGATTCAGTGTAAAAAATCATACTTTTCCCGTTTCTGTTCGGATCCCATTCGCAACTTTTTCCAATATCCCTGCAGATGTTGCAGCAAAAGCGGATCCGAAAGACCCCGCAGGGCAATTTCTCGGCCAGCATACCGCGCCCAGAGCAAATACAGTGCCTGCCCCACCGCCCGCCAGGGATCCGGTCCTGCCGCAGGGGTGGGAAAACGCAAAACGGGGTGCTGCCACACGATTGGCACCAATTCAGCTGATTGTCCGAGAAAAAGGGGTGGGGCCGTAAAAGCGCTCAGATCATCTGGATCTGAAAAAAAGTCACCCAGATCGGGCGGTGCATTCACCTCACCGGCCAGCGAAAAATAACTTTCAGCCAGACTTTCAGACCAGATCCAGAGGGGCCCCTGTTCGGGATAGATCTCAAAGATGCCCGGTGCAGACAAAACAAGTTCTGATGCCCAGATCCAACGGCCACAGGTCAAATCAACCGCCGCTGGGCGCAGATCAAAACAGACGGGTGCAGATAAAAGCGATGAATTGACAGTGACCCCTGTAGGCCCAAGTTCAGCAAGTCCATCAAAAAACACAGCCCCCCAGGTTTCAGCATCCAAACGCATGGCTTGGTAGCAGATCTGGGGATCTAGGTGGTGAAAGGGGAATTGCACAAGTTCCGGCGCTTTTTCGGACGCCAACCACACCACACCCGTCAAAGCGCTTTTGATCCAACTTTTTTGCCATTGCGGTTCAGCTTCACCAAACCAGACAAAAGGAGCTGTGGCGACCCCCCAAAAAGGGGTGTCCAAAACAGGCCCGACCACAGCCACCTGATGGCCCGAGCGAGCAGCCAACAAAGCCAATAGGCAGACAGCAGGATCCTGGCCCAAAATAATCAAGTCAAAGGACTGCTCAAAGGAATTGTGCATGTTCTCTCCTTTATTTGGAAGACCTCTATCATATACAATATCAGGTATGCGTATCGATGCCCGCTCTTCTGAACCTACTTTGCCAGGCCTCAGCGCCCTTCGCGCTGAGAGCGATGGCGAACAAGCTGCCTTTCAGGCCTTGTTACAACAGGTTATGGCTCCATCGGCAGCACCTGCACGCCCACCCGCCCCGCTGCTGATACCGGCACAAATTCCTCCGCCGCTCCTGAATACCAAAGGACTTTCCCCGGAAGTCCAACAAGCAGAACAGGCCGAAGAGCTCGAAGAAATTCTCGCCCTGCGTGAAGAATCTTACGAAGAAGATCTGCTCGAAAACCAAGAAGCCATGGAAGACGTGATTGAGAATTGGCGCGAAACCGCAGAAGAGCACCGCGAGGCCCTGGCAGAAACCAGCTCTGGCGAGGGGGGAGAGACGGCAGAGCTCAACGAAAGCGCTGGGGGGGCAGATATCGCCGACGATGTCCCTGAGATGGCGCTGGACGTTGACAACGCGCCCATGGAGACAGAGAACAACGCTGGCGCTCAAGGCGAAGGCCAAGATGAATCTGGTCAGCAGTCAAAACACCGCAGCTCAGGAGCCGTTGAAACAACCCGCGCAGAAGAGCGGGAAATGAGCTATGAAGAAATTCAACATCTGGTCGATACGGTGGTCAATGGGGGGCATGCGCTGCCGTATAAACTTCATCATTTGCTTCGCAAGGTGCTCGACAGCCTCATGACCGGGCACCGCTATCCCCTCAATCAACACACCCTGACAGATCTCGATCTGTCCGAGTGGAAAACCCTGTTTGAACTCTTTCCGCCGCATTTTTTTGAAGGACTGATCCGCCCCATGCTCTATGCCGCGGGCAAAGACTTTAAACAGATCCAGGCCAATTATGAATTGCTGGATCATATTCTCTACCAACGGGGGTTGTCACAGCTCCAATTGGATCAGCTCGAAACGCTGTGGAATCGTCTGACGACCTTGCCCACAATGTTTACCTCTTGGCTGCGTCAGCCCGAATTGCCGACTTTGTCACTGGAGGAACTGCAACACCCTCTGGAAATTTTGCACCAACACCAAGGCGTCTTACCAGGAGCCACAGGCCGGATCCAAAGTCTGGCTCTGCAATATTTGCACCATCCTGAAACCGCCGTCAAATTACTCGAGATCAGTCGCCAAACCCTACATGGTTTGCCCCTGAACAAAGAACAACTCACTTTATTGAGTGAAAAACTGGCTGATTATTGTTTTTCGCAACACTTACACAATCAGGCTCAAATTCGCCCCATCTTAGACAAAGCCCTGCAGGGCCAAGACTTAAGCCAGGACGAAATCATTTTAATTTTACAGGGTGCTCCCCAAAAGATTCTCAGCCATTTGCCCTATTATTGCCTGCCACTGTGCTTACAAGAAATTATTCAGTTCATTCACACCGATCCCGACCACAGCGAAGACAATATCCTGGCTCTTTTTCTCGAAAATGAAGAGGGGGCCTGAATCAAACCGGTGCAGGTCTCCTTTTGAGGCTCTCAGAGTCCTGTTATAATAGAGCGTTCTGACAAGACTCGTTTTGAACACGTTTTAGCACCAGACCCGAATGGCAGCAATCAATCTAGGAATCAAACATGCTCACCCGCCTCGGAACCTTTGTGGTCCGCTTTCGACTGCTGATTATTTTCTTTTGGATCTGCCTCTTGATCCCCGCCTTCTTTGGCAGTACCCATCTCCACAAAGTGCTCCAGGGCGAAGTCACCAGCGCCAAAGGCGGTGAAATGTTTCGCCAGGAAACCCTGATCAACCAAGAGTTTCCCGAACAATACCTTTACAATATTTTGATTGTCTTGCAACACGCCAAAGACCCCGTCGAAACACCGGCGTATACAGACCTCTTAGAAAAGTATATGCAGGTCGCAGAGGACTTTGAAGGTGCCGCTTCGCCGGTTTCTTATAAACAAGACCCCAGCATGTTGAGCAAAGATCGCCGCAGCACCTTTGTCTATATCGGCCTGATGGCCCGCAATTACAAAGATGCTGACGTTTTGTCGGGTGCACTCAGTGAAAAACTGCGGCAGGTCAAAATCCCTGCCGGTTATAGCATGCAATTGACAGGGGGACCGCTCTTTGGCAGAGAAATCACCACCGTCAGTGCCAAAGATGGCTTTGATACCGAGAAGAAGATTTTGCCAATTGTGGGCATTGTCTTGATCTTTGCCTTTGGCGGCTTGGTAGCAGCGGGCCTGCCTTTGATCATGGGTATGATGAGCAGCATGTTAACCCTGGGCATTTTGTATGTGCTTGCCCATTTTCTTGAGATCACTTCTTTGTCCCAAAATATTGTCTCAATGCTGGGCCTGGGCGTGGGTATTGATTATTCTCTGCTGATCGTCAATCGCTTTCGCGAAGAACTCTTTGACAAAGGCTTCGACAAAGAAACGGCGGCGATTCGCACCGTTGAGTCAGCAGGTCGCACCATCCTCTACTCTGGCACCGTGGTCAGTATTGGCCTGTTTGCGCTGCTGATTCCCAATGTCGTGTTTATGCGCTCATTGGGTATGAGCGGCCTGATTGTGGTGGTAATGACCATTCTCCTCGGTCTAACCTTATTGCCTGCCGTGCTCTCTCTGCTGGGGGATCGCATCAACACCCCCCGTCGCTTGGTTAAAATGGCAACCGAAGCCTGGGGACAAAACCGTTTTTGGTATAAATGGGCCCATTATATTATGGGAAGACCGCTTTTCTTTGGCATCGTCTCGATCAGCATGTTGATCTGCCTGAGTCTTTTTACACTGGAAATGCGCCTCTGGAATACGTCCATTCGCATCATGCCCGATTCCATGGAGACCAAACAGGGCTTTGAAAAACTGCTGGAAATCGACGGGAAATACAAGTTTGCCCCAATCATCGTGACTTTTGCCACCAAAGACAAGAGTCCCATCTGGCAGGAAAAAAATATCCGAGACATCTATGGCTTTATGCAGGCGGTTCAAAACCAGGAACCCATTGCCAGCATGATCGGGTTGGTCAATACAGCTCAGCCGCTCGACTCCCATTTCCCGCTCTACAATACCATTGCGGGTTATGGCGGCATTGCCAATATGCAGCTCTTTCAGCCAGGCTTCAGCTTGCCTTATATCAGCCAAGACGAAAGCAAAGCCGCATTGATGATGTACCACAATTGGGAAGGCTATGGCATTACCGAAAGTGGTGCCGATATGGGCACCATTCGCGATATGCGTGAATTCCGCGACAAAGTCAACACACACTTCCCCAATCTGGAAATTCTGATCGGTGGCATGAGCGCCATTCCGGTTGAAATGCAGGACGCAATCTACGATAATTTTCCCTTTATTGTCTTGATGACAGTGATTGTGACCTATCTTTTGACGATGTTTTCGTTTGGCTCTCTGCTTTTGCCCCTCAAAGCCGTGTTTTTGAACCTGCTCTCAGTGACTGCGACCTATGGCTGCATGGTTTTGGTCTTTCAAAAGGGCTTTGCCGCCAAGCTCTTGGGAATTGAAATCCTGCCTGAGGCCTTAATGATGGTCTCACCCCTGATTCTCTTTTGCCTGATCTTTGGTCTGAGCATGGATTACGAAATTTTTCTGCTCAACCGTATTCGCGAAGAGTATGATGCAGGTGCCTCCACCGAAGAGGCGATCGCCATTGGTATGGAAAAAACCGGCGGGATTATTACGAGTGCAGGCCTGATCATGATTTTGGTCTTCTTTGGCTTTGCCTTGGCGCGCCTGATTGTGATCAAAGAATTTGGCTTGGGCATGGCCATTGCCATCTTTATTGATGCCTCGATCATTCGCCTGATGGTGGTACCCGCCCTGATGAAACTCTTTGGCAATGCCAATTGGTATTTGCCCAAATTTTTGGATATTCCCCTGCTCCGGAAAGCGCTCAAAGATTAGTGATTTGTGCGCTTCTGGTCTATACTTGATTAATCAATGAAGGTGTTCGAAATCATGACAGCAACTCCCTCCCCGATCCGTGTTCGGATTGCGCCTTCGCCCACTGGCAATTTGCATATTGGCACAGCCCGAACCACTTTATTTAATTACCTCTTTGCCCGCCACCACGGCGGCACATTGATCTTGCGCATTGAAGACACCGATCAGGTGCGCTCCCAGGCTCATTTTACCGAGAATATCCTCTCAGGCCTCAAAGGCCTGGGACTGAGCTGGGACGAAGGCCCAGACGTGGGCGGGGCCTTCGGGCCCTATTTTCAATCCGAGCGCAACGACATCTATTTTAAGGCCCTGGCCGAACTCGAAGCCAAAGAACAGGTTTACCCCTGTTTTTGCTCGGAAGCCGATCTACAAGCCGAGCGGCAGCTCGCAGAACAGGCTGGGACCACCTATATCTACAGCCGCAAATGCAGCCAGCTCCCTCAGGCCGAAGCTCAAGCCCGGATTGAATCTGGCGCGACGCCCGTTTGGCGTCTGCGGGTGCCCTCCAAAGCAGTGGTCTTTGACGACCTGATTCGTGGCCGCATTGAGATCCAAAGTGATTTGATTGGGGATATTATCATCGCCAAACGCGATCGCAGCCCGATTTACAATTTTGCAGTGGTGATTGACGATGTTGAGATGCAGATCAGCCATGTGCTGCGCGGCGAGGACCACATCAGCAACACCCCCAAGCAGATTCTGATCTACGAGGCCCTGGGCGCCACATTGCCTGCGTTTGGGCATTTTCCCATGATTCTCGCCCCCGATCGTTCTAAGCTTTCCAAGCGCCACGGTGCCACTTCTGTTGGGGAATACCTCGACAAAGGCTTTTTAACCGAGGCCCTGGTCAATTATTTGGCCCTCTTGGGCTGGTCGGCCCCAGACAACCGCGAAGTATTGGCCCTCAATGAATTATCTGAATTCTTTGATCTCGACCATGTCAACAAAAGCGGCGCGATTTTTGACATCGAAAAACTGACCTGGCTCAATGGGCAGTGGCTGAGGCAATTGCCCCGCGAAACGCTTTTGGAACGGCTTGACCCCTGGCTCGAAAAGCAGGGAACCCCCGCAGCAGGCTTTGACAGAGACTGGCTTTTGGCAGTGATTGATTTGGTTCAAGAAAAATGCCGCTTGCTGCCCGAAATATTGGAGCAAGCACAATTTTTGCTCCAAGCTGAACTGATCCCCGATCCCGAGCAAAGCCAAAAGGCCTTTGAATTGGCCTCCGCCAAAGAGGTCTTAAGTGCTTTTGCCGCCGCGTTTGAACAGCTCGACACCTGGACGGTTGAAACGCTCCACAGCCTTTTTGAGCAGCAAAAAAGTCAATTGCCCTATAAAATGAAAGAAATCATGTGGCCACTGCGGGCCGCTTTAACGGGTCGCACGGCAGGCGCCGATCTGCAGCAAAGCCTGTTTTTGCTCGGTCAAAAGCGCAGCCACGAACGATTGCAGTCGGCTTTATCACAATTGAAGGGATAATCAGGGGAGTTTATGCTGGAGTATATTGTTAAGCGGCTATTGTTGATTCCCATTACACTCTTGGGGATTTTCACAATTACCTTTGCCCTGCTTTACATCGTCCCTGGTGATCCGGTTTCCACGATCATGGGTGAAAAAGGCGACGCCAAAACCAAAGCAGCGATTCGGGCCCAACTCAATCTGGACAAACCGCTTTATGTGCAATATACCAGCTATCTCGGCAATGTCGTCAAAGGCGATCTGGGCCAGAGCTTTATCACCAAGAAAAAGGTCACCGAGTCCATTCTTGAAGCCTTTCCGCTGACTTTTAATTTGGCCCTGCTCTCAGTCATCATCATGACAGTGATCGGCATTCCGGTTGGCATTATCTCTTCGATCAAACAGAAGTCGGTTTTAGACCGAATACTGATGGTCGCCGCAATAGGCGGCGTTTCGGCCCCCGGTTTTTGGGTGGGCCTGATTGCCCTCTTGCTCTTTGTGCACACCTTTCATATTTTCCCCCTCAATACAATCGAAGTGACCTCGCTGGGCTGGCCCGCTTATCTCAGTTATCTGATTCTGCCCGCTTCGGTTCTGGGTGTCAGGGGCGTGGCCATTGTAGCCCGCCTGACCCGCTCCACCTTGCTCGAAGTTGTGCGCCAAGACTATATCCGCATGGCCCGTGCCAAAGGTCTGTCTGAGCGGGTCGTGATCTTCAAACACGCCCTGCGCAATGCCATGATCCCGGTGATCACCTATGTGGGCATGGACTTGGCCTTTCTGATGGGCGGAGCGGTGGTCACAGAAACCGTCTTTGCCTGGCCCGGTCTGGGCCGTTTGGCCGTTCAGGCCCTGCGCCAAAAAGATATTCCTGTGGTCCTGGGCACGGTTTTGTTTACCTCGGCCCTGATTGTTGTGGCCAACCTGCTCACCGATTTGTCTTATGCCGCCGTGGATCCCCGCGTTAAATTGGGAGACAAATAGCTCTCACAAGGGCCAGCATCAATGTTACGCTAAAGAAAGAATGAAGACAAACCCGTGATCGGTTTGCAAGTGCCAAGAAAGGAACGTCTGGATTGCCATGAGTACAGAACAGCCCCCATCCCAAGCCACCTCCGAAGAGGGAGAGAATAAAGAACTCAAAAAAAAGTCGGCTGAGGAAAAAAAAGAAGAGAAAGATTCGCTGATCAATCTCTGGATGCAAGATCTGGGTCAGACCGAAAAACCCAAATCCTAGCACCCCACAATCAAAGCCAGATACCATAAAAAATAGTCAGTAAAAAGCGGCCCCACAGCAACGTGGAGCCGCTTTAAAATTGAAGGTTCGCTTAGAGCGTGCCGCGGAAAGTCGTGGTCACGGTATTGTTATTGGAATCAAAACCGCCGATCACGTAGATCCGAGAGCCGAAAGCAGCCACAGCAGCGCCGCCACGAGAAGAGGGCAGGCGTTTCAGTGTGCGCCATTTGTCGGCACTGGGATCGTATTCATAGACCGAATCTTGTTCCACGCCGTTGGTATCTTCTCCGCCGACAACATAGACCTTGCTGTTGATCAAAACAGCCTGGGCTTTGGTCAGTGCTTTGGGGATGGGTGCCAAACCAGTAACCCACTCATCTTTGTCGACATCATAGGCATTGACGCGATCTTCGGCGGTTTCTCCCCCACCAATCACATAAATCTTGCCATTAAAGACAACCGAAGCCGATTGGAAACGGCGACTGGGAGAGGTGCGTTTGGTGGTCCATTTATTGGTATCGGGATTGTATTCTTCCACAACCCGGCCATTGGAACCATTGCCACCGATCACGTAGATCCGACCCCGGAAGGTCTCTGCCGTAGCACCAAAGCGACCGGTGGTCATGCCTTGCAAATTGACCCACGTATTGGTGGCGGGGTCATAACGATCCAAACGGTTGGATTCACCGGATCCCCCAATCACAAACAGCCGGTCGTCCAAGACAGTTGTAGCCACATCCGAACGATTGGAAGGCAGCGGATTGAGCACAGACCAAGTATTGGTGCTGACATCATAGGCCTCGAGTTTATCGCTGCGATCGCTCTGACTGCCGCCGATCACATAGACCTTGCCAGTGATGGCTTCAGCCATAGCATTTGAGCGGGAAGTAAGGGTCGGTTGACGCTCATCCCAATTGGGGAGATTGGCCCCCGAAACCAAGAACTTGCGAAAATCGCTCAATTGGCCTTTGACCCGCACAGACACATCTACTTCGCTGCCCAAATTGCTGGGCACAATCACCTGCATCGAAGAGCCAGTAACATTTAAAGGAATACTGGCCTTTTGGCTGCCAAAGAAAACCGCGTTGTGGGCGGGATTATCTGTCGAAAAATACTGACCGGTTAAAGTCACCAAGGCGCCTTCAGCCCCCTCTTGGGGAATGATATTTTCCAATTTCGGACTGACCACAAAGGGAATGCCATTGCCTTTGCGGCCAGCTGTGGTGATGTTCACATAGCCACTGAAAGCCCCAATCGGAACAGTTACGACCAATTGGGTCGGAGTGGCCGTCAAGACCGTAGCCGGAACGCGGTTAAAAAAAACCTGATTCTCAGCTGGCGAGGTCGAAAAATTCTCACCGCTCAGGGTAATGGTTTGACCCGGCACCAAAGGCACCGCAGGGGAAAAGCTGGAGAGATAGGGCACGCTATCGGCCACCGTTACCGGCACAGTGGTGGTGACATTGGATATAATGTCACGCACACGAATTTCGGTGGTGCCCGGTTTTAAAGCCCGAAAGACAGCCGTGGGGTTGATACCACTGATGCTGCTGTCTTGGCTGACAAACTGGCCAATCGTGCTATCGAGTACCGAAAAGTTAAAAGCAAAAGAGGAGATATTGGTGGCGAGGTCCTGAGCCAAGACCTGAAAGGGCTGTTCTTTACCTGTTAAAATCACAGGCCGATCAGGGCTCATCTCAATAAAAAAAGAGGAAGCCGATTGGACCGTGATATTGGTTGTGGCAGAAAAGCCACGGGCCCGGGCAGTAACATCGACACGTCCTGTCTGACTGCCTTTAAATACGCCATTTTCGTCGATGGTACCGACAAAATTATTGCTCAATTCCCAAGAGGGAGAGACGGTGACTTCGTTGCCAAACTTGTCTTTGCCTTTGGCTTTGAGTTCAAAGGTTCGTCCACTGTCGAGGGTCAAATTGGTATCTGGCACCAATTCAAGGGAGTTCAACTCGCTGTCGGTGACAGTAATGGTGACCGATTGAGAGAGATTGCCAAAATTGGCGGTATAGGTATAGGTACCCGCTTTTTGGGGCGTAAAGACACCCGCAGCGGTCAAGGTCGCAAAGGCACTGTTATTGCCCAAAACCCAGATGGGGGTGATATTCCGCTGCTCACCAGTCTTTTCATCAAGCCCCTCGGCCCAGAGTTTCAGACTGGTGTCTTTGGCGATCGTCACGGCATTGCCGGGTTTGACTAAAAGTTTGCTGGGCGTAAATGCCGCAGGAGCAGAACTGGGTGTGGCACCCGGAACTGGGGTGGGTGTGGCTGTCGGAACCGGGGAGGCCACAGGCTGCCCCGTCAAAACGGCCTGCATTTGCGGCACGACTTCGTTGAGTTTTTTGACCAAATCGGGATGGGTTTGCAGCGGCTGCACCTGTGCATCAATCGGGGTTTGCATAATATTCTGCAAAACCTGCAAGACAGCTTCATAATGGGTTTTTAATTTTTCGTTGGCGGGCAATTGTGCAACAGGAATCGCACTGACGGCACTGGCACTGAGCTCTGCCGCTTTGGCATAAATCAAGTCCACAGCTGTGCTGGCCAGGGTTACGTCCAATTGGGTTTCTTTTTCTTTTTGAGCGGGATCCACATCCAAACGGGCACTGAGAATCACACGGGGGTTGTTTTTGTACTGGGCCAAAACACGCACCTGTTTGCCCACAGGCACACTGCCCATGGAGTAGCTTTTGGTGGTTGTTTCTACCGCTTTGCGGAAGCTGCCATCAACGGAAGAGACCTCAACAATTACAGCCAGTGCGTCCAGGGCGATAGCGCCTTTGAGAACCGTCTCACCAGCAAAAACAGGAATGGGTGTCGCGCTGGGAGCAGGAGCTGTGGGTGACGGAGTGGGTGCTGTAACAGCGGGACCGTTGGTCTGGCAACCGGCCAGAGAGAAGAGGGATATAGAAATGGCGATGAGGGATTTTTTCATGCTTTTATCTCAGTCCTAACCGATGTATTAATACATTCTACCTTGTTTCGATTATTATTGCAGCGCCGCTTCCTCAGCAAGCGCAACAGTCACAGAAGACGCCAAGCGCCTATTAAAATTTATGAAGTTGTTTATTTTTCTTCTGCCAGTCTTTTATCAATTTTGGCTTTGTATTTGGGAGCCAAATCAAGAATGCGCTCAGGGAAAATCATTTTGGCTTTGACAACAACAGGAACCCGATCATTGGTTTTGAGTTTGGTTTCATTGGAATGGTAATAACTCCAGGGTATGCGAAAGGTATAGCGAATATTTTCCCTTTTTAACATCACTGTCGCGGAGTATTGGCACATACTCTCATGGTTGTTGCGACAGCGTTGATCCGTTTCTGAAGAAACAAAAAAAGCATCTTTGATTTTGGTTTTGGCAAAGCTGGCATCATACCAATAAGCAGCCCCACCAATGACAATTCCTGCCACCACAAGTTTTCCTAATAAAGCCACCCTTAGATTCTCTCCCGCATTGTTTCGATTCGGCTTCACACTGTTTCTTGAAGACAACCTTAGTGTATCATAGTTGAAGAAAATTCCTGTTTTGAGACACCTGCAGAGAGGTCTCCGCTATTGTTTGACCAAACACTGATTCAAGCCCTGAGAACAGCAGAACAGACCTATGATCGGGTTATTCGCCGCTGGGGAAATATTCCATTTGCCCAGTCATGTGTCTATGACTGGGTCTGGTCAGAGGAGTTTTGCCTGCTCTGCCATGCCCTCAGCGAAATCGAAAAAGGGCGCGTGCGGGTTTATATTATGCATGCCTTTGGCGTCCATCCCTGGCCCTGGCACCGCCAGCCCTCCCCCCCACCACGAGAATATTAATACCACGACAGCCTCGAAAAAAAAGGAGCCCCCCGTGACTGAATTTGAAGCCGTAATAGGATTGGAAGTGCATGCAGAATTATTGACCGAGTCAAAACTCTTTTGCGAATCTGCGGCCCATTTTGGTGGATCCCCCAATACCCATGTCGGCCCCGTTTCCTTGGGTTTGCCTGGCACCTTGCCTGTGCTCAACCAGCGTGTGATCGAAATGGGAATCAAGGCCGGTTTGGCCACTCACTGTCAAATTCCGCGCATCACCAAATTTGATCGCAAACACTATTTTTATCCCGATTTACCCAAAGGTTACCAAATAACCCAATTTGACCAGCCGATCGCAGAAAAAGGCTGGATAGACATTGAAACCGCAGGCAAAGCCAAACGGATTCAATTGACACGTATCCATATCGAAGAAGATGCGGGCAAATTGGTTCATGCCGGGGCCGACCGCATGGCGGGTTCTGTTTATAGCCTGATCGACTTTAACCGTGCTGGCGTGCCCCTGCTGGAGATTGTCAGTGAGCCAGATCTGCGCAGCAGCCAAGAAGCCAAAGCCTATTTAGAGGAATTGCGCAGTATCCTGATGGCGATTGGGGTTTGCGACGGGAAAATGCAAGAGGGAAGCCTGCGCTGTGACGCCAATGTTTCGGTCAGACCCCTTGGCCGCGAAGTTCTGGGAACACGGGTCGAACTCAAAAATATCAACTCATTTAAGTTTTTACAAAAGGCGATTGATTACGAAATTCAGCGCCAAATTACAGCGGTTGAATGTGGCGAGCCACTGGTTCAAGAAACCCGTCTCTGGGACGAACAGAAGAACCGCACCATTTCGATGCGTTCCAAAGAAGAGGCCCATGACTATCGCTATTTTCCCGATCCAGATTTGGTCGATATCGAAGTGGATCCGAGCTGGGTTCAAAGCTTGGAAGAGAGCTTACCGGAACTGCCTGCGGCTCGCCGCCTGCGCTATGTCGAGTCCTTGGGATTGAATGCAGCTGATGCCGGGGTTCTGGTTGCGGAGCCCGCTGCAATGGCCCTTTTTGAAGCGACCTTGGAGCAATATGACAATCCCCGCGAAATTTGCAAATGGCTGATTGGAGATATTTCTGCTTACCTCAATGACAAACATGTGGAATTGGCTCAGACCCAACTGACCCCCCATAAACTGGCTGAAATGCTCACCTTGCTTGAAAAGGGCACCATCAGCGGAAAAATAGCCAAGACGTTGATTGGGCCCTTGCTCGAAAGCGATCAGACCGCTCAGGCCCTGATCGCCGCCTCGGGCATGACCCAAATTTCAGATAGTTCTGCCCTTGAAGGCATTATTGGGGAGGTTCTCAACCAAAACCCCACCCAGGTACAGCAGTTTTTAGAAGGAAAAGAAAAAGTCATGGGTTTTTTATTGGGACAGGTCATGAAAGCCACCCAAGGCCGTGCAGATCCAGCCCAAACCAACCAATTGATGCGCACATTGCTCGAAGCGAAAAAAAACAGCTAAACACACATGGGAAAACGTTCCCGCAATGCTTTGTTATTCTGTCTGACAGCCCTTTTATCTCTGGGGGCCCAGGCACCTGCAGACCCGCTCTATCGCGAAGGACTGCGCCTGATGCAGCAGGGCTATTACACCGAGGCCCGGCTTTACTTAGAACAGGCCCAGGAAAAAGATCCGTATAACCCCGAATTGTATTTCAGTTTGGGGATTATCGCTTATAAGCAGAAAAATTATCAATCGGCCTATGGACGCTATCAAAAAGCCCTGACCTTGCTGCCCTCTCCAGAGCTCAGGGGAAGACTTCAAGGCGCTTTGGCAGACATTTATTTTCAGTTGGAAGACTTTAAACAGGCTGCCCAAGCTTATCAACAGGCCCTGTCTTTTTTGCCCCAAAGCAAAGGGTTGCGGCTGCGTTTGGCGATGAGTTTATTGCGTTTGCAGAACAACAGTGCAGCCTTGGCTGAGACAGAAAAGCTGCTCAAAGATTTTCCACTGCTTGAAGAGGCCTACGAATTGCGCAGCCTGATTCAGCTCTCCCAGGCCAATTATTCTCAAGCTCTTCAGGATTTTGAAAAGGCCCTGGAGAAAAAACAGCCCGGCTGGGAAAGTTGGGTTCAGTTAAATTGGCTCTATCGGATCAATTTGGACTTTGAGCGCGCACGCACTGTGGCAAACAAAATTGTCCAAATTCATGCCCGCGAACATCCCGAAGCCCATTTAATCGCTGGAGATACGGCCTTTGAAAGCCTGCTCCATTGTCAGCGCACAGTCCCATGCAACCCGTCTGAACAGGTACAAAGTGCGATCACTTTTTATGAAAAATATACCTTGGCAGAACCGGAACAGGCCTTGGGCCATTTTAAACTGGGAAAACTCTATCTTTGGGACAAAAATCCCCGTCTGGCCCAGATTTTTTTCAGGCGGGCAGAAATGCTTTTTCCTGAGCACAGACATTATCACACCGCCCGCTTGGAAGCAGAGATTGCAGCAGGAAACCGGCAAAAAATCGAAATACAATTAAAAACGCAACCGCTCAACCCGCTCTACCTAGAAGATCTGGAATTGATGGTCAAACTCCAAGAACTGTATCAGGGGCAAAAGCATTCTACAGAGTTTCCCACAGCCCCCCGCGAAGAATGGACCCAGAGCCAAAAAAGCCAATGGTATTTTTTAAAGGGGTATTTAGCGTACCGAGAGAGTGAAAATATCCATCTGGCTCTTGCCAATTGGGGAAAAGCCGAAAAGGCAGATCCTCAATCAGCGGGCAACGACATTATTCGGGCCTTGCGCCTGAAAGAAAGTCACAAATCGGCTTGGGCCAAAGATCTGCTGCTGCAGGCCATGCGCAAAAACCCGGAGTGGTGGCTGCCTTACCAATTGTTGGGTGAAAGTGAATACGAAAACAAAGCCTGGAAAAATGCCGCTTTTTATCTCGATCAGGCCGTTCGCTGGAACCCCTTGTCCAAAAAAAGTTTCCTGCAGCTGTTTGAAGCCCAAAGCCAATTAAAGCTGAGTCAAGAGGCGCAAAGTACCCTGGCTTATGCCTTGGCCATCTATCCAGATGCGCCCGAATTGCAAACCCGGTATTGGCAAAACCTAGAACAGAAACCCGGCTTTTAAAGACAAAAAATGAGTATAGTCAGCTGATTGCCCAAAATCCCAGTTCCAGAAGGTATATTCAATCCCGATCAACCCCCGGCTCAAAATATAAATATCGAGCCCAGCAGCCAAAATCGGCCCCGTAACCATGCCGGCTTTGTACTGCCGCTCTTTGGTTGGGCTCGCAGAAGGGGTGGTAGCCGGCACTCCAGGGGAGGCGGGGGTGGGGGTTTGTTCCACCCCTTCAACCAGGGCTTTTTTGTCCAAAAAACTGCCCAGATTCAAGCCCAATGAAAGATAGGGCACAAAGGGATAAAAGCCATAATAGCGGGCGTAGCCGCCCAATTGACCCCCAAAAAATTGGGTGTCTTGCTGAGTATTATTGGTCTGAGTGGTGCGCACCCCCAAAGCAGCAGGTTGAATTTCGGGGTAATCGGAGAACAGAGCACCGATTCCGGTGTCTTGACCCACGGGTTTGGTCGGTTCTTTAAAGGTCACACGCTCAAGGGTAAAGCCGCCGGTCCAGCCGAACTCCAGATCCAGATCACGGGAAGCAGAGAAATAGACGGGGGACTCAAAACCCAAACTGATAAATTGCTGATGCAAGCGCACCTGACGCGGATTTGCTTCGGGAGTGGTGGTATTAAGTGAGGGCAATGACAGCAGTTCATAGAGTGCAATGCCCCGCAAAAAGACGCGGCTATAACCCAAATTGGGGGTTTCACCTCTGAGTTCAAGCAAATAATACTGACGGTCGCCAAGTGTGCCACCCAGTGTAACACCGCTGTGAAAGACAGGGCCCAAGCGAAATTCTTCGGGCACAGCCATGCCGCGTGAAGAATAGGCCCAAGCGGGAGCAGCGCACAACAGACTCAAACAGAGAGCCAGGAGGCGAATCAAAGCTCCACTTTGCGGACCACCACCGCATACCCCTGTTGGGTCACTTCTTCAGCAATGGCCAAAGCGCCATCCTGCTCCTGATAAACACCCAATTGGACGCGGAATTTACCGCTGTCTTCGGAGACCACTGCCGAATAGCCTTTTTCAGACAATTCGTTGGCCACTTTTTGGGCGGCATCGCGGCTGGAATAAGAGCCCACCTGCACACGGTAAGAGGCTTTTTTCGCAGGCGGCGCAGTGGGCGTCGCTACCGCTGTGGCAATCGGACGGGGCGTACGGGTTGGCGGCGGAGTCGGCGGCGGGGCCAAAGTCTCTATCGCAGAGGGTGCGGCAGAGGGCGTGGCACTGGGCACGGGAGTTCCAGTGGCCACAACAGCATTTTGAGAAGGTGAAGCAGAGGCTGCTTCAAGGGGGGTTGGCGTGGGGACCGGGCCATAGTCAACGGTGCGGGTTTCACCTTCGAGTTGATAGGGCGTGGGCGTCAACATCAACTTGGGTTTGTCTGTGGTTTCAAAGGTACGGGTATTAATTTTGCTGGTTAACATGTAAAAAAACCAGAAAGACCCCGTAAAAGCCAAAATAGACAGAATAATCACAATTGGCCAAAAGGGATCTGTTTTTTTACGACCCTTGGTTGTTTTCTTTTTTGGAGCAGCCGGTTTGGGCTGCGGAGGCATCGGTTGATTCATAAGCTGTATTATACATGTTCAGGTCTAAAATGGTTGGGTGTTTGGACACAATCCCAGCCCGATAAACAGGCCCCACCCCCGGTGTTCAGGCCCCAACAGCCTTGGAACCTCCACGACAGGCTGGAGAAGTCAAAGCAACCCCGGATCGGGCCTCCCATTCAGCTTGTGTAAAAAGCTGCAAAGAGAGGGCATGAATTGGGTTGCCGATCAGATTTTCTAAAAGTGCATTGACCTGACGGTGGCGGGAGACGCGATTTTGCCCAAGAAAGACCTCAGATACCGCAATCACCTTAAAATGCGTTTCAGAACCGGGCCCACTGTGCTGGTGGCTCTCGTTGATCACTTCGAGAGAAAGGGGAGACAAAGCCTGTTCAAGACGCTCTAAAATTTGAGTTTGTACTGACATATCCATTTCTCCCAATAACGTATATAAATTGAAGCGCAAAAATGGCTGCCGGACTGACAGCCCAAAACAGCCCTCCATCTTTACAGTATAGCAAGTCCCCACCCCTTCCAGGACAGTGGTATGATGAGGGAAATCCTGCACAAAGGCCTTTGAAAATGAACGAAACCAACCGCCTGATACCCGAACGCCTGGACCGCGTGATCGTGCCCTACGTCTTTGAAAACACCCCCCAGGGTGAGCGGGGCTACGATATTTTTTCGCGTCTGCTCAAATCCCGGATTATTTTGCTCGGAGACGAAGTCGATGAGCCGCTCGCCAACGTCATTATTGCCCAATTGCTCTTTTTGGAAGCCGAAGACCCCGAAAAAGAAATTGCAATGTATATCAACTCACCCGGTGGCTTGATCACCGCAGGTTTTGCGATCTACGACACCATGCAACATATCAAAAGCCCCGTCAGCACAATCTGTATTGGCCAAGCATCCAGCATGGGCGCCTTTTTGCTCGCTGGGGGTGAAAAGGGCAAGCGCATGGCATTGCCCAATGCCCGCATTATGATTCACCAGCCCCATGGCGGTGCCACGGGTCAGGCCACAGATATTGAAATCCAAGCCTCTGAAATTGTCCGCTTGCGCCACCGCTTAAATGCCTTGATGTCGATACACAGTGGACAGCCGATCGAAAAAATTGAAAAAGATGTCGAAAGGGACAATTTTATGTCTCCCGAAGAGGCGCTGGAATATGGCCTGATCGACAAAGTCGTCGAAAAGCCCCCCCGCGGCTAAAAGCCCCCAAAATGACCCATCCCCAACTCGTCGCCACACGTTTGGTTCAAAACCGCTATCCGGGCTGTTTGCTGGCTCTTTTGGCGGGCAGTATTGTGCGTGGCGAAGGCACACCCACCTCCGATCTGGATGTGGTGATTATGACCGAGCAAGACCCCGATGCCCCTTACCGCTATTCGGAACAGGTGGGCAACTGGCCTGTGGAGTTTTTTGTGCACACCCCGGCCTCATTGCAAACCTTTTTTCAGACAGACATGGCCAATCGCACCCCCTCGCTCTTGCAAATGTGCAGCGAGGGCCTGGTCATTCAAGATCTCGACAACCAAGCCGAAGTGCTCAAGCAACAATGCAGAGAGCTGCTTGCTGCAGGTCCCGCTGCGCTCTCAGAAAAAGCAATCCGCGCCAAACGCTACCATTTGAGCGATCTGATGGAAGATTTAAGCGGTTCAGACAGGCGTGTAGAAATGTTCTATATTGGTTCAGAGCTTGCAAAAGCGGCTGCAGATCTGTGGTTGGCGCATCAGCGGCAATGGAGTGGCAACGGCAAATGGCTGCACCGCGCACTGTTCAGAGCCCATCCTGAGACCGCAGAGTGTTTAAGCCAAGCCCTGGAAAAGCTCTATTGCCAAGCAGATAAAAATCCCCTGCTGGGTTTTGCCGAAGAGGTATTGACCCTGGTCGGTGGTCCGCTTTTTGACGGTTTTGACAGCCGCAAACAAGATTAATTTTTCACAGAAAACAAACTAAATTCCTATATCTCAGTGTATATTAGATCAAAATAGAGCAGTCATTTAGTACTGTGCTTTCCAGTCTCAAAAAGACTGGTTAAGAGCAGATGTTGAAAACCTTGGGATATTCAGTTTATGACACAAACCCAAACTGTTTTGGGCAAATATGCATTAATCAAAGAGATTGGCCGTGGGGGCATGGGCGTCGTCTATCAGGCCCTTGACCAACTCAATCACAGGCCTGTGGCGGTCAAAGAACTGCGGCTGGAAAACCTCAACAGCGCAGATGCCGAAGAAATGATCGCTCGCTTCCAGCGTGAGGCTCGCACCGCAGGTCTGCTCCAACATCCAGGCATTGTCTCAGTCTATGATTTTGGCCAAGAAGGCCATGATCATTACCTGATCATGGAGTTATTGGAGGGAAAAACCCTCAAAGATCTGCTCAGCGAAGGTTACGCCTTCAGCGAATTAGAGCTCTTGGATATTTTGGTTCAAATTTGTGATGTGCTCGAGTTTTCCCATCAACAGGGCGTTGTTCACCGGGATATCAAACCCGATAATATTTTGATCACCCCTCAGAGCCAAGTCAAAATTATGGATTTTGGCATTGCACGTATGAATACGACCGAACATTTCACCTTGCAAACACAGGCCGGCACAATGTTAGGAACGCTTTCATATATGTCCCCCGAACAATTGCAAGATTCAGCCATGGTGGACCACCGCGCAGATATTTTCTCTCTGGGTGTCATGCTCTATGAAATCTACACAGGCCGTTTGCCTTTCGAGGGCGAGAGCATGGGACAAACCATTATGAATATTCTCTCTCAGCCCTTGGCCCCCCCAAAAAACCACAATCCCAATCTGCGCCCCGAACTCAATACCCTGATTGAACGCATGTTACATAAACGCCGGGGAGAACGCTACCAGCATATGTCAGATGTGGCCGCAGATATAGAGCAATTGCGCAGCCGGATCGAATTGAGTGAACAAGCCGGCGCCTCCAATTTGCCCCGCCCCAATCTCTTGATTAAACGTCCCACAGGGATTATGCGCAACCGCCTGACTTCAGAAACCCGAATTGGCGGCTCGTACAAAGACCATACCAACCAAACCAATCCCGTCATGGGGCGGATTCAAGATGTTTTGGAAGAAGAAGGTCTTGAAAACACCGATCAGGCTCTGGGTCTCAAACCCCATATTTTTAATGATCGCCCCCATGGCATCACACTGGAAGTCTCGGCAGATTGGCAGCAGGCCTGGCTCAATGTGGATCCCCTTTATGCCCTTGAAACGGTCACCCCAGATATTCTCTTGGCATTTTTACAGCGTTCAGGACTGATCTTTGGTCTGAAGCAAACGGTTTTAGATAAAGCTGTGCGTCAGGGTTTTTTGGAGCGCGAATTGGTGGCTCAAGGAGAACCCGTCACAGATGGCCAGGATGCCTGGCTGGAATACCTGCTGGATGAAATCGATCAAGGCCCAGTAGAAAACGAAGACGGTTCGGTGGATTTTCGCCAGCTCAATATTTTGGCCACCGTTCCCGAAGATACCCCGCTTTTGCTCAGGCACCCACCGATCGAAGGCAAAGCGGGCAAAGATCTCAGCGGCAAGATCATCCCCCCTCGGGCAGGGGTTGACCGCCGCTTGCTCGAAGGTGAAGGCACCTGTCGGCATCCCGATGATCCCGATTTATTGGTAGCAGCGATTCCAGGCCATCCCGTTAAAGGGGTGCAATCAGTGCGGATTCAGAATTTGGTCCAGATTGAAGAAGTCGGGGTCAAAAGCGGAAATATTCAATTTGATGGCTCAGTGAGCATTGCGGGCAACGTTCACAGCGGCTACCGGGTTGAAGCGGGAGGAGACATTATTGTTCAAGGTTCGGTCGAAGATGCGGTTCTCGATGCCGGGGGCAATATTGTGATCCACGGTTCGGTCTTTGGCAATCAAAACACCCATATTCGTGCCAGAGGCAATATTCATGCCCACTTCATTCAACAGGCTCAGATTGAATGCCAGGGCAGCTTGCATGTGCGCGAAGGCCTATTTCACAGTCAGGTTCGCACGGTGGGCCCCATTCGGGTGGGTACCCAAGAGGGCAAAGGCCAAATCAACGGGGGCCAAGTCAGCTCAGCCCATTTGATCAAAGCCCGGATTTTGGGCTCCCCCTCATCGACCACTACCACTCTTTATTTGGGTGTAGACCCTATTGTCGAAACCCGTTTGGGCGATCTTGAAGAAGAACTCAAACTCAATAAACGCAAACTCGAAGAGAATATCAAATCGCTGATCTATCTCCGCACCCAAGCCCGCGATCAGATCGAACGGCAAAAAGAGCTTGAAGACGAACGTACCCGCCTGATGATCGAAGGCAATACCCTGACCGATGAAGTTCAATTTTTAAAAGAGCAGGTTAAACTTTCAGGTCAGCCCCAACACTGCCGCATTTTGGCGCTTACCCAGATCTATGCTGGAGTACGCTTTAATTTTTCAGGCGCCATGCGAACCCTCGATAGCGACCAACCTGGTCCTTTACAAGCCCGTTGTCTGCACAAAAACACCCGCGATCGCGAAGTCAGCTTGGAGTTTTGCAGCGAACGCAATCTTGATGACTAAAACAGCGCCCCCCCCACGGATGGGCTCTATTCGCTTACAACGGGAAGTTCCAAAATTGGCAGATCGAGATTGATTTCGAGAGGTTTAATTTCAATCGGTTTAATTTCAACGGGTTCAATCAGCAAAGGCTCGGTGTTGAGCGAAGGTTCTGCGGCCAGAGGAGCCCCCGTCACATTGCGATCCAACCAGTTTTTGGTCTGATCCATCACCACCATTTTGGCGCCCATGCCTTCCAAGACCACATTGCTCAGCCGGGCCGAAGTGAATGCCGCCACCATGCCCACCGCTTCCGCGGTAGCGGGTGGAGCCCCCAAAGCAGAGGCGGCCCCCGAAAGCAGTTTATGCCCAAGATTTGAAACTGTGCCGCTGACCACCGCATCCATTGCGTCGCTGGCCACAGCTCCGACAGCCTCACTGACGGTTTTTTCACCAGAAATCACATCTTGCAGATTTTTACGCCCAGAGGAGATCATCGGGGCCACCGTCGAAACCGCCACCCCCTGTAAAAGGGGCTGGGAAGAGACAGGCAAGAGTGAAGGCTCTGTGCTCACTTTTTCTTGAATCGCACGCACGGTGAGAATCGTGCCTTTGACCAGGGCATCGGTCTGATTCACAATTTGGTCTTTCGAAGGCGCGGGCACGTTGATATTTTCATCAGACAGAGCGGGAGCGGGCAGGGGTGCTTCCAAAGGGGAAATAACAGGAGCAATCAGATGCAAGACATCGGCAGAGGCCGCTTGTCCCAAAGGCAATTGTTGGTTGGGGGGTGGGGATTCGGCTTTTTTCTGTGTGTTCGGGGGCTCTTGCGCAACAGCCTCAGCCAGCAAATCCTGAGTGGCTTTGGTCAGCGGTTTATCACCCTGGATGGCGGCCTGAAGCTGATCTTTAGCCACTGTCAGCAAGGGCATAACAGCAGGCATCGGATTCTGTTCATTGACCACCTGTTCCGAAATCTGAACCTGTTCCGAAGGCATGGCCGTCAAAACGGCTGGTGGAGTAGACTCAGGCAGAGAGGCAGGAGGAGAATTCTTTTCAACTCCCGATGCAGGCACAGCTCCAGACCAATCAACACCTGGCGTGTGAGTGAACTGGAAGGTGGGCATAAATGACACGCTTAAAAGAACCTCATGTTTAACATCTAAACAAATTATACTGGAAACACAGGCCCGCCTTGCCTAGAAAGCCCAAAAGAGTTTCAGCAAAAAGAACTGGAGATACCGATGAGATTCAGCCTCCCCTTTCAAGTAAACAGCTTGTTTGTCAGACGCTTGCTGCTGTTCAGCATGATTTTTGTCAGCCCTATTTTGCCAGTTTGGGCCGAAGCCCCATTGGGAGATTATCGCTGTGTGGGCAATAATCCCGGTCAAAAAGTGCCCTATAAAGGCCATGTCCACGTCGAAAAAAACGGCCAGACCTATACTGTTTTTTGGCGTTTTGGCGCCACCACGTATATTGGCACCGGGATCGATCAGGGAGATGCCTTTGCTGTGATTTTTACCAAACCCCAGAGCAACGGCTACGGTCTGATCCTCTTTCGCAAGAACCCCAAAACAGGCCATTGGAACGGGCGCTGGACCCAACCTGGCAGCAAAACTTTTGGCCAAGAAGTCTGGGGCAAATAGACCGACATATACCTATTGGGGTATATGGTTCGCAGGGCTTGATTCATGCAGTATGATGTAAGTAAACCGTCTGAAAGGATCTCTTAAAGATGTCTGAAAATGTAGAAAATGTTATTATTATTGGCTCTGGCCCAGCAGGTTATACCGCCGCCATTTACACTGGCCGCGCCAATCTCAATCCCCTGATGTTTGAAGGTTATATGGCCGGTGGACAATTGATGCTGACCACAGATGTCGAGAATTATCCGGGTTTCCCCGAAGGCATTATGGGGCCCGATTTTATGATGAAACTCAAAGAACAGGCTGAACGCTTTGGCACCCGCGTGCAGACCCGTGACGTGACTGCGGTTGATTTTTCACAACGCCCCTTTAAAATTGAAGTCGAAAACGAAACCTATTTTGCCAATTCGGTAATCATCTCCACCGGTGCAACAGCCAAATTGATTGGCCTGGAATCCGAGTTGCGTCTGATGGGGCACGGCGTTTCTGCCTGTGCAACCTGTGACGGGGCCTTTTTCCGCAACAAAGAGGTTTGCATTGTTGGCGGTGGCGACAGCGCGATGGAAGAAGCCAATTTTTTGACCCGCTTTGCCAACAAAGTTTACGTGATTCACCGCCGTGACAAGTTGCGCGCCTCCAAGATCATGCAAGATCGCACGATGGCCAATCCCAAAATCGCATTTATCTGGAACAGCGAAATCGAAGAGATTTTGGGCGATAAAAAAGTCTCTGCGATCCGCTTAAAAAACACAGTCAATGGCGAAACCACAGAGATGCCCATCGATGGTGTCTTTGTCGCCATTGGTCACCGGCCCAATACTGATCTGTTTAAAGACTATCTCGAAACCGACGAGGTGGGGTATCTCAAAGTCGAAGGTGCCAGCAGCAAAACCCAGATTCCTGGTATCTTCGCTGCAGGTGATGTGCATGACCCCGTTTACCGCCAAGCAATTACCGCTGCAGGCAGTGGCTGTCGAGCGGCCATTGATGCTGAACGGTATTTGGAGAGCTTGGGTCATTAAGATCGGTTTATCCTGAAAATTCTCGATAAGAGCCGGAGTTAATCCGGCTCTTGCGCATTTTTGTCTGCGACTCTGGCACAGATTAAGAGATCATGTTAAGATGAGGTAATAATGGCTTATACTTGATAAAACATAAGAAGTTAAACGTAAGTTGAACGCAAGTTAAGCATTTAAGCTTTTGAACTTAAACGCTCGGTTTAAATACCAAGCTTAGACCCCAAAGCTTAAATTAAATGGGTGCGCAAAAACATCGTACACAAAACGTTGATCAATCACAGGTAGAGGTAAAACGAAGCGACCATGGCTGATAAGATTCTTTTAGTAGATGATGAAGAGTCCATCGTTGAATCTATTGAATACGCTCTGAAACAAGAAGGGTTTGAAGTGGTCTGTGCTCACAATGGCCAGGACGCCCTGCAAAAAGTACAGCTCGAAAAGCCCAATCTGATTGTTTTGGATCTGATGCTGCCTGAATTGAGCGGCTTAGAAGTGTGTCGCATGCTTCGCCGTGAACGCAATGAAACACCCATTATTATGCTCACAGCCAAAGGTGAAGAGATTGATCGTGTGATTGGTCTTGAAGTTGGCGCTGATGATTATCTGGTCAAACCCTTCAGCCTGCGTGAATTGATCGCCCGTATTCGGGCTCTGCTCCGCCGCAGCAAAAGTGCCGAGAACGACAGTACTCAGCCAGAGACCCATCGCTATGAAGAATTAGAAATGAATCTGACTGAACACAAAGTCACCGTGCGCGGCAAAGCTGTTGAACTCTCTCCAAAAGAGTTTAAGATTCTGGCAATGCTCATGTCCAGCCCCAATAAGGTTTTTTCTCGCGAAGAACTCCTGGAGCAGGTCTGGGGCTTGGATTTTTATGGCGACACCAAAACGGTGGACGTACATATCCGTTGGCTGCGTGAAAAGATTGAGGCAGATCCCAGCAATCCTCGTTTTGTGCAGACCGTGCGCGGTTTCGGCTACCGCCTCGGGGGTTAAGCGGGGCCGTGGCCCTCGTCAACAGCGGAGTTCTCATTCTGGATCTACAGGGACAAATTTTGTCTGTGGATCCCGATGTCCATGGGATCTTAGAAACAGGCGACGAACTCCAAGGAAAACATCTGAGCGAACTTTGGTCCGACTCTCCTCTGCCTGGTCTGTGGTTAGAAATAAGCCAGTCCAAAGCTGTTTCACATGAGTTTATTTCAACCTGGACAGCCAAGCCCAAAACGCTCTGCATCAATGCCCATCCCTATCGGTTGGCTGAACACAGCGGATTTTTGATGCAAATTCAAGATCTGACAGCTGTCAGACGCCTGGAATCGCTGGAGCGAGAATTTATCACCAATGTCTCTCACGAATTGAGAACACCGCTGACCTCAATCAAAATGGCCGCTGAATCTCTGCAAATGGGAGCCATTGCCAACCCCAAACTCAAAGACAAATTTTTATCCAATATCCAAAGAGAAGCGGATCGGTTGACACGTTTGGTCAACGAATTGATTATTTTGGCCAATATCGACGAAGCAGAGACTTCGTTACACGTCTCCTCTTTTGACCTGTTTGAGGTCTTGGACGATGTTGCATCGACCATGTCTCACCACAGCAAGGTCAACGATGTTGAACTCGTCACAGATTACCCCAGTACCCTGCCCATGATGACGGCTGATCGCGATCGGATTTTGCAGGTCTTGATCAACCTGGTGGATAACGCGATCAAATGTAACCGCCCCCATGGAACAGTGACGTTACACGCCCATATCGAAGGCGAGCAGACCATCATTGAAGTAACGGATACAGGCATTGGCATTCCCAAGATCGACCTGCATCGGATCTTTGATCGCTTTTTCCGAGTCGACAAGGCCCGCTCCCGCGTCACAGGAGGAACAGGCCTCGGTCTTTCAATTGTCAAAGACATCATCGAAGCCCACGGCGGCAGCATTGAAGTCAACAGTGTGGTCAATACCGGCACCACGTTTACCATTTGCCTGCCACTCAAAGCAAAACCCCAACGCGAAAACACCCCCACTTAAGTTCTTGATCGAACCCGTTTTGCTAAAATCTGGTTTGACACCTTTACTTTGCAACACAAAGTAGTTTATTATTCTTTTAAGTTACTTTGTATTATAAAGTTCTTTAGGAGACGTTCAATGCAATCCGAAACCCCATCACAGCCGCCAGAAGCACCACTTTCAGCCCAGATGACCTGGCAAGATGTGCACAGATCCTGGCAGCGGATGCGCTCCTCCGTGACATTTAAACTCTTTTCAATGATGTTTCTCTTCCTTTTTTCGCTGATCCCTGTGGCCTTTATTCAAGATCTGGTACGTGAAAGAGAAGGGCTGCAGCGAAGTGCCAGCGAAGAGGTCAATCGCAAATGGGCAGATCCCCAAACCCTGACAGGCCCGATTCTGACTCTGCCCTACCGCAAGGAGATTCCGCTTGAAAAAGGCAAGGTTCGCACCATCACAGAATACCTCCACATTTTGCCGCAGAAACTGGATATTCAGGGCAGTTTATCGCCGGAAAAGCTGCACCGGGGCATTTATACCTTGACCGTATATACCTCCGATCTACAGCTCAAAGGTCATTTTAATGCCGCTCAATTTAAAAATCTGCCCATTGCCGAAGACCAGATTCTCTGGCAGCAAGCCTTTGTTTCAACGGGTATTTCTGACCTGCGCGGGATCAAAGAAACCGTTAAATTACAATGGGGTCCCCAAAGCCATGCCTTTGATCCCGGCACGGTCACAGATCATCTCTATACGTCGGGAATTCATACCCCTGTTGGACTGAGCGTCGCACAAAGACAGAAACAACTCAATTTCCAGATTCAGCTCAAACTCAAAGGAACCCAAAAGCTCTTCTTTGTCCCCGTCGGCCAAGAAACCCAAGTCAAACTCAAAGCCCCCTGGCCCGATCCCAGTTTTGACGGTGCCTTCTTGCCCGACAGCCGCAGCATTTCGCCAGAGGCCTTTCAGGCCAATTGGAAAGTCTTGCATCTGAACCGCAATTTCCCGCAACTCTGGCAAGGCAAACAATACAGCTTTGAAAACGCCGCTTTTGGTGTCTGGCTGATTCAACCCCACAACCATTATCAGAAAGTCACGCGCTCGGTCAAATACGCCCTGTTTTTTATCGGGCTGACCTTTCTCACATTCTTCTTTGTCGAAATTTTGACAGGGCGTTTGGTCCATCCGCTGCAATACCTGCTGGTCGGTTTTGCCCTTTGCGTCTTTTATACGCTCTTGCTCTCAATTTCGGAAATCCTCGGTTTTGAAAAGGCCTATGCCACTGCCGCCAGTATGACCTTGCTTTTGATCAGCGCTTACGCCTCTGGTTTTTTAAAGAGTTGGCCCTTGACCGCAGTCACCGGAGGGGTTTTGTCTGCCCTCTATGGTTTTATCTACGTGATTATCGAGCAGCAGGACTATGCTCTGCTGATGGGCAGCCTGGGACTGTTTATGGTCTTGGCGCTGGTGATGTTTTTCTCAAGGCGCCTGTCTTTGGAGCCCGAATCGGGTGAACGCAGGACTTAAGCAAAATCCCCCCAATGCACAAAGGCCCGTGGAAATAAATTCCACGGGCCTTTGAAATAGATATCTAATTAATCGTTCTTGACCAGAGAACCAGCAAAGCCGCCAACGGCGCCGAGAGCGGCCCCCAAAAGAGCGCCTCCGCCCATCATTTTAACATCCATGCCTTTGCCCATTTTGAGGTTTAAAGCAGTCACGGCAGCGGCGCCAGCCACAGCACCGGTTGCAGCGCCATACATAGCACCTTCGGATTTACTCTTGGCAAACGCACCGGCCACAGCGCCACTGAGGCCACCGACGACGGCACCGGCCATGCCACCACCACCGGCATTCAAAGCAGACAGCAAAACGCGGTGGAAAACAGGGGCTTCTTTTAAACTGAGATAGGTCATCACACCAGCACCACCAGCGGCAACGAGGCCTGTGGTTTGAGCGGCAACAGCTGCGCCGGCCAAGGTATTGGTAAAGGTATCGAGACCTGATTTGGGTTTGGCTTCAGAGGCGGCGGGCTTGGGAGCTTCAGTCTGGGGTTTGGCAACAGGGGTGGTTGCAACGATGGCAGACGGGTTGGAAAGAGCTTGAATAGACATTTGATTTAAATTCCTTCTACGCAATTTTGATACTATTTATATCGCCCGGAAAAGTGTGATCTGACGCGGTTGAAATTAAAAAGCGGTTAAAAGAGAGCGAACCTTCGCTTAAATCTAAAGACCACCTGAGATCTCAAAGGCCTGCCCTGTCACAGCTGCTGCCTGGGGAGAGATCAAATAGCCCACCATTTCAGCCACTTCTTCGGGCTCAATCCAGCGGCCCAATGGCACCGCTCGCAGCTCTTCTTCTTCAAAAACAGCAGGAGGCAAATCATAATGCTCAGCGATGGCCGCCATACTCTGCTGCCCCATATCTGTGCGCACCCAACCTGGACAGACAGCATTTACCGTGATTCCCCAAGGCATCACATCCTGGGCCAAGGCACGGGTCAGTCCCACCACCCCATGTTTGGCAGCACAATAGGCCAGAGAATGGCGAATGCCTTTTAAACCCAGCACAGAAGAGATATGAATGACCCGCCCCCCACCTGTTTTGCGCATTTCCAAAACAGCGGCCCGCGAGCAAAGATAGGTGCCCGTGAGATTGGTGGAAATGATCCGCTGCCAGATTTGCATATCTTGGTCGCTTTCCAAATCGCTGAAGCCCGAAACACCAGCAGCAGTGACGAGCACATCCAAACGGCCACTCTCAGCCACAATTTTGGCAAAGACCTCTTCGACCTCCCAGGCCGAGGTCACATCCAATTCCTGGGCTTTGACAGGCAAACCCTGGGCCTGTAATTCCTGACAGGTCTGATTGAGACGCTCACGGTTTTGGGAACAGAGCCAAGTGGTCATGCCCTGACGGGCCAAATAAGCCGCAATCGCACGACCAATGCCACGGCTGCCGCCGGTGACCAGGGCAATCATGGAGCAGGGGTTTCTGTCGCCGCAGGTTTGGCGGCCACCGCAGGGCGATCAAAGGGCAACATCAGTTTCCAGAGAGCCTTGAGTTCAGGTGAGACTTCAATCATCTGGCGGTTGTGACTGTGAACGACCAACGTATTGCCATTGGCCATACGTTCAGCATAAGCCGGAGATCCGTATTTGATCTCTTTGCGCCCTGAAAACTCCCAGACCATTTCTCCTTCTGGCGAGATCTCAATCACCCGATCGTTGCGGGTATCGGCAATCAGCGTATTGCCATTGGAAAGCCGATTGGCAGATTCTGGATAACTCAAATGGGTGGCGTCTTCGCCCGTGATTTTACGCACGCCAAAATGCCAGACCACTTCACCGGCGGGAGAGACTTCGATCACTTGGTGGGCAGCCCAATCGGTGATCAGCACATTGCCGTTTTCAAGTTTTGAGGCATGGTAGGGCCCCGTCAGGCGATCCACCCCCTCATACGACCAGACAATTTCACCGCCCGGGGTCAATTCAAAGACACGGGTATTGCCCTGATCGGCAATCAGGGTATTGCCATTGTCCAAGCGTTGTACCCCACGGGGGCGGTTTAAACCCGCCTGTTTGTCTCGGGGCTTGCCCGTCTCACCAAATTGCCAGACGATCTCGCCGGTTTTGGTATCCACTTCAAGAACCCGGTGCTGATCAGTATCCGCCAGCAAAAGTGTGCCCGCAGCGGTTGGATTGCAGGAATTGGGTTTTTGCAAGGTCTGACCTTCGCCTTCACCATAGCGCCAATCCATACGGCCCTCACGGTCAGTGAGAATCACGCGGTTTTTGGTGCGATCCACCAGGTAAAATTTCAAGGGTTCCAATTCGGGTTTGCCAAAGAGCGAGACGTGCGCCTTGTTGCTGGCTGCGGTACGCACGTTTGACATCCGTTTGGAAATCAAGGCCTGCACGGCATCGGCTTTGGCCGCGGCCTCTTCTTCCGCTTTATCAGCAACGCGCATATAAGGGTTGCGCACCCCGTGTTTGACAAAGCGTTTGGTGGTTTGTTCAACCTGCAGCACAGCTTTGGCCCGTTCAAAGTCAGACATCAAACAGCCCCAAACCACCTTTTTCTCACCGGGGTCATATTCAATCATCGAAGACTCACCCAAAATCGAGACCAGACCATTCCAGAAATAGGTTGCCCGGAATGGGGAATCCATCTGATACTCCTCGGGCCCAGTGT
Organism: Candidatus Sericytochromatia bacterium; assembly: GCA_018780035.1. Taxonomy (GTDB): domain Bacteria; phylum Cyanobacteriota; class Sericytochromatia; order UBA7694; family UBA7694. The sequence goes on along the minus strand of JADMKE010000004.1, from coordinate 441,869 downwards.
GGGTAAAATGCTCCCAGAGAATCTGGCCTTCGGCATCCAACTCCAAAATACGCAAATTGCCGGCGTCGACCACCAAGGTATGGCCATTGTCTTGGCGCAGAGCGGATTGAGGGTAGCTCAGATAACCCGGCTCAACACCATAGCCCCCTGACTCCTTGTTCTCAGGATTGCCGTATTGCCAAACAATTTCCATATTTTCCAATTCCAGAATGCGGTGGTTGCCGGTATCGGTGATCAAAAGATTGCCATTGGCCAAACGCTGGACATCACTGGGGGTGTTGAGCAGTCCCAATTTGACACCCGCCTCACCCAGTTGGCCATATTGCATGCGAATGTCTGAGTCTTTGTCGACTTCTATTACACGGTGATTGCCCTGATCGACAATCAAAACCTGATTCAAGCCATTGGCAGTGGCACGCACCGGATTTTTGAGTTTGTGATCAGCAGATTTGCCCTGGTTAAACTCCCAAAACAAACGGCCACTGGGGGTAATTTCCATAATCCGATTGAGGCTGTAATCCGTGACCAGGGTATTGCGGGTCGGCAGGCGCACCGCGTCGCGGGGGAAGGCCAATTCAATCGAGGCTTCCATCAGCATGTCTTTGCCCATGCTCCAGAAAATATTTTTATTTTCATCCACTTCGAGAATGCGTTTGCCCTCCATATCGATCATCAGGAAATGGCCCTGGGTCAGGTTATCCAGTGGACGGGCGGAAGCAATACTGATAATCCCACGTTTGAGCAATTCTTCGGGGCGTTCAATCTCGTAGCCACAATAAGAACAAATATAGCTGCCAAACAAAGGCTTTGAGCAGTTGGGGCAATTCGAAGGAACCGTTTTCAGGCCGGCCTTGACCAAACTGTCGCGTTCATATTTATGCAACATCTCTTCCATCTGCTCACGCAGGATCACAATATCGAGGTGGTAATCACCCACCACATTTTTGAGTTTGATAATCGCCCCGGTATACCATTCCAACTCATTGCGGGCACGGGTAGCGGCGGATTTAACCCGCACCAGATTTTCAGTCAGTTCAGGATCGCCAAGCAAATCGACTTCGCCCTTGCTCTGCATAAAAATTGTGTCGGAACAGACTTTGGTGATCAATTCATCGGCTGCTGGAGAGATATTCATTTGGGGGGCTTTTTCGGGTTTAAACGGCGGAGGCGCCCCCTCTTGTGGAGCTTCTTCGGGCTCTTCTTCTTTCTTTTGCGCCTCCTCAAAGGCCCGCTGATCCAAATCAATCGTCGGCACCGCAGCTTGCTGGGCCTCTTGTTGGCGCAGGGAGTCTTCCAAGGCTTTCTGGCGCACAGCCACACGGGCATCGCGAACCGCTTCATCGCTGACGGTTCCCTGCCCAATTAAAACCTCTAGCACGGTCTGATTTTTGGCGGCAATGGGGTTGATTCCCAAGAAACTGAGAGCCGCTGGCCGGGTACCGTCTTTAATCGAAAAACGCTGAGTGGTCTTTTGACGAAGTACATCAATCACGCTGATAATCGGGGTAAAGGGATCGGGATCGTTGAGATAGGTCATAAACAGCAATTGTTCGCCATCGGGAGAAAGGGCCATCAGATCAACGGGAGAATCGCTATTGGTACTGAAGAGATCGCCTTTGATCGCAATATCTTTGCTCATTTGCTCCGTTTTGAGATCAATGACCTTGAGACCTGGATTGGGTTTGGTGGCCAGAACAAACAAAAAGCCTTCGTCTTTGCTGAGCACACAATTGCCCAAGAGGCCCACAGCCGGGGAAATTTTATGGCTGCTGTAGTCCTCAAGATTAATCACCGTAATACTGGTGCTGTTATCGGTGAGATACAGGCGTTTGCTTTTTTCAGCCAGACAGAGATTGAGGGTTTTACTGGAGCCCGGATTGCGCAAACTCACGGTTTTGAGCAATTCCCCGGTTTCCAGATTGATCAGATGGACCTGGCCTGCACCGCGGTCGGCAAAAGCGGCCAAGACGCCTTGATAGCCCATAAAAAAGTCGAGCGGACGCGCATTCATACTCTGCTTGGGAAAGGCATTCCAGAAAAAACTGTGCCCCAAGGCCAAATTATTGTCCTGTAAAAAAGGGCCATTCCAGAAAGTCCCTTCCCGACTGTGAATCACTTCCAATTGCGGCGAGAGTTGCCAGGCGATATCTTCGGCTTTTTTGGCACTCTCAGGGTTAAACAGAGTCAAATGGGTGCCCGCAGACTCCCAATCAGCCAGATTGATGGCCTTATCTGCCCCATCAGGTTTAGGCAATTGTAAGTTAAACTTTTCTTGCCCCTCGGGATAGCGATAGGCCTGGAATGTATAGGCATTTTGGTCCCAGAGGTAACGGGTGCCAGCCAAAGCCTGTTGACCTGCTTTGAGGTTTGAATCTATCAGTTCGGCGGCGGTTTGCACCTGCTCTTGGGTCAAGAGTTCACGGCGGATCAGTTCTTGCAAAAGGGGATCTTGGAACGCTTCCTGTGGGGCCATTGGTTTTGCCTCTTTCCCTGATAATTTCGCTGATAATTTCGCTGATGATTTCCCGGATAAAATCAGTGACTTATTTTAAATCATTTTACCACGCCGATTCAGGATGTCTTTAGCCACAAATCGGCCTTGGCAGAACCCAAATTTGGTACAATATCCCAGACAGTCCCGCAAGCAGCCAGCTTGGGCTGAATCACAGCAGGAAAACAGCCTTCAATGAAATTTGTGCTTGTTGCAGGAGCCACGGGGTATCTTGGCAAACATCTGGTCCATGAACTCAAGCGACAGGGCCACCGTGTACGTGCTCTGGTGCGCAACCGTGAAAAGCTCTGGAAACGTGGGCCATTCCTCGAACCGGCTGTTGGAGCTGAAGTCGATGAGATTGTTGTTGCAGATTTAACACGGCCCGAAAGCCTGTACAATGCCTGCCAACAAATTGAATATATTGTCTCTTGTGTCGGCGCAAACAGCCCAACGGGCAGAGATTATGCTGCGATTGATTATCAGGGCAATTATAATCTCTTACAAATCGCACAGCAGACCACCGAATTAAAAAAATTCATCTATGTGTCCCGGCTCAATCCCTCTCAGCCCGACGAGTATACAGCCAAAGAGCGCTTTGTCAAAGCCCTGCAGGAATCCCCCACAACCTCGTGCATTATTCGACCCACGGGCTATTTCTCGGATTTAACAACCTATCTCAATATGGCTCGGCGCGGCACAACCTACGTTTTGGGGCAGGGAGAATCCAGCATAAACCCCATTCATGCCGCAGATCTGGCACACATTTGTATCAAGGCCATGATAGCCAAAGAAAAAGAGCTCTTGGCCGGCGGCCCACAAAACCTGAGCCAGCGCCAAATCGCCCAATTGGCCTTTGAAACCCTGGGTAAAAAAGCCCATATTCAAGGCCTTCCAGCTGGTCTGATCCCCGTTTTAGCGAGTTTGACAAAACTCTTCAGCCCCCAACGCGCCCAGCATCTCAAATTTATCGCTGATAGCGCAGAAAAAAACAAAACCGCTCCGCTCCAGGGCGAGCATAAATTGGCTGATTATTTTAAAGAATATATGACCTCTCCCTTTTTCCGAGAAGGCTAAAACACGGAAAAAAGCAGGCCTTGTTTGGGTCGGGCAAGATTTAACAAAAAGAGTATTTTTATTAAAAATTAATTAAAAATGGATTTTATTTGGCGCTCAGACCTCATCTTTTTGAACTTGGCAGAGATAAACAATTCATCACTCTTGTGTTAAGGTGTTTTTAATCAAATCCAAGCCACAAAACCCACCCCAAATTCCAAAGTTTTCGCAAGTGTGCGTCAAAGTCCCTTTAGTCTAATTTAAAAACAAGAAGGAAATGAAATCTGATGCAAGTAAATCCCTCTAAATACGAACAAGCCAAAGGCATTCAAAAAGCTGCTGGTGCCGCAGCAACAGGAGCCGCATCTGCAGCCTCAGGTCTTGGACAAGCCGCCCAAAGCCAATCGACCAAAGGTAAGCACCACGAAATCCAACACCAAATGGAAGATCAGTCAGCCATCGAACCATTGAGAACCAGCATTATCAACCCCGGTATTGTCGAGCTCCTCGGCAAAGGCGGCAACAGCGCCATTATCGATGATACCTTGGACGCAGCTTTATTTACAAAAATGCCTGGCGCCCGTCAAGCAGCCATGCGCAGCCTTTTGGGTGAAACCAAAGGCATGACCCCCGGCCAATTGGATGATCTCAAAGATGCCATCGTCAAACGCATGTCCAGCCCCGATACCACCCAAAACGAACGCGATGTGCTCAAAAATATGTACGATGTTGTCGATGCTGTTTCTGAGAACCGCCCCGTTCCTCCCCACCTGATTGGGATTAATCAAATTCGCCCCTTCCCCCCCGGTATTGATTTTGAACCCAGCTTTCCTGGCAAACCTGGCATCGGGAAACCCGGTATGGGTAACTTCGAACTGCACCACGATGATTCGGTTTTTATGGGCAAAGATGTCAAACCCACCGTAAAACCCGGTGTCCATGATGACTCCGTTTTCATGAAAAAACTGGAAGAGTAAATCTCTCTTTTTTCCGCTCCAGGCCGCCTTGATTTTTTCAAGGCGGCCTTTTCTGATTGAGGGCAAAGCAACGTGAAAGGCTTGCTCCCCAACTCAGACTGGTAGTTTAATGTCTGCAGTGCTTCTGATCGTTTGAAAAACACAAGGCTGTAATCAATGAACCTCTCCAAATTGCTCACCACTGTAACCGGTGCCTTTCGCTACAGCCTGCCCGCCCTGCGCTTGGTCTGGCAAACAGCTCCCCTTTTGACTCTCATGTATGGTCTCTTCACCCTGTTTGCAGGTTTGGTGCCAGCAGGCATCGCTTATACAGGTAAATTGCTGGTGGATAGCGTGCTCAGCGCCTCCCAGCAGAGCAGCCAACAGGCCCAACAACAGGCCCTTTTTTATGTGGGGCTTGAAGGCTTATTGGTGATTTTACAATTGGGGCTGCAAAAAGGCATTCAGATCTGCCAGTCTTTGCTGCGCGCCCAGCTCGGGCACAAGGTCAATGTCCTGATTTTGGAAAAAGCCCTGCAAATGACCCTGCCCCAATTTGAAGACTCAGAATTTTACGACCGCCTGACCCGTGCCCGGCGCGAAGCCTCGACCCGCCCGCTGGGCCTGATCAATCGCCTATTTGGGCTGGTGCAAAACACGATTTCGCTGATCACCTATTGTGGCCTGCTGCTGGCTTTTTCGCCCTGGGCAGTGGCGTTGCTGGCCTTGGCAGCCCTACCGGCTTTTATTGCCGAAACCAAATTCTCGGGCGACGCCTTTCGCCTGTTTAGCTGGCGGGCCCCCGAAAGCCGCGAGCAGACCTATTTGGAAATGATGATCGCCCGCGAAGACTATGCCAAAGAGGTACAACTCTACCAATTGGGCGGGCTGTTTTTGGATCGTTACAAAGATATTTTTAACAAGATCTTTGGCGAAGACCGTGCTCTGACCTGGAAGCGCAATATTTGGGGCTTTTTCTTGGGCGGCCTGAGTAATCTGGCCCTGTATGGCGCTTATGCCTGGACCGTCGTTGAGACCATTCACAGTCGCTTGAGCCTGGGAGAAATGACCATGTATCTCTTGGTGTTTAAACAGGGGCAAGCCGCTTTTGCCAGCAGTTTAAATGCCATTGGGGGCATGTTTGAAGACAATCTCTATCTCTCGACCCTCTACGAATTTCTCGATCAGCCGACGCCCCATTATGGTGGGACCCAAAAAGTGGGTCTTTTGCCCGGAGATGGCATTCGCTTTGAGAATGTCAGTTTTCGCTACCCCGGCGCAGAGAAACTGGCCCTGGAAGAAATCAATTTGGTGCTCAAGCCGGGACGCAAATTGGCCTTGGTCGGGGAAAACGGCTCGGGAAAAACCACCCTGATCAAATTGCTGACACGGCTCTATGAACCCGAAGGCGGAAAGATTCTGCTCGACGGGCTGGAGCTCAAAGACTGGGATATTCACACCCTGCGCGAACGGGTGGGGGTCATTTTTCAGGATTTTGTGCGCTACCAGATGCTGCTCGGCGAAAATATTGGCGCAGGCGATCTCAAGGATTATTATGACGAAGCAAAATGGGCCGAAGCCGGTGAAAAAGGCATGGTTACTTCGTTCTTAGACGAATTGCCCGAGCGCTACCACACCCAGCTCGGACGTTGGTTTAAAAATGGCCGCGAATTGTCGGGTGGGCAATGGCAGCGCATCGCACTGGCCCGCGCCTTTATGCGTCGCCGCGCAGATATTCTGGTGCTGGATGAACCCACCTCGGCAATGGATGCCGAAGCCGAAGCGCTGATCTTTGAGCGCTTTCGCGAAATCACCCACAACCAGATGGCTATCGTGATCTCTCACCGATTCTCAACAGTGCGCATGGCTGACGATATTGTCGTGCTCGACAAAGGCCATATTATCGAACGCGGGAGCCATAGCGAACTCATGCAAAACGATGGAATCTACGCCCGCCTCTTTGCCCTACAGGCCCAAGGTTATTTATAATGAAGGCCTTTGGTAGCCAGCTGATTGCTGAATTTTTGGATTGCCAAGAATTTCAGATTTTGGCCCAGACAGACAGCGTGTGTCAACTATTAAAAGAGGGCATTACACAAGCGGGTATGGATCTCAGAGAAATCGCTGCCCACCAATTTGAACCCATGGGAGTAACTGCCGTCGCGATTATCGGAGAATCTCATGTGGCTTTACACACTTACCCCGAAACCCACCATTTGGCTGTGGACATTTTTACCTGTTCACCAGGTTCAGAAAAGCCTGAATGGCTCTTAAATTATTTACAAACACGTTTAAAACCGCTGCAATTGCGCAGAGCGGAAATTATTCGAGGTCAAAAAATTGTCTTGGCAGAAAAGGGACTGCTGACAGACTTTTCAAAATCTGCTTACGATATTCGCTACCACGTGAGTGCACAAATAATGCATGAACGCTCCCAGTGGCAAGAAATCCAGATCATTGAAAACCCGACTTTTGGGCGCATGTTATTTTTGGATCAAGAATTACAAATTGCAGAAAGCGATCTGATTTATCATCAAACGCTGGTCAAACTGCTCAATGGGATACCCAAGCATGCCTCTGTCGCCATTCTCGGCGGCGGAGATGGTGGAGTCTTAAATACCCTGCTGCAAAATAACCCAAGTTTAAAAAAAATTTGGGTTTTGGAGCGTGATCCAACGGTCATTCATGCTGCTCAGCGTTTTTTGGAGCCGCTTTGTGGTCAAGCCTTCCAAGCGCCTCAATATTCACTCTTAGCTGGCGAGGCCGCCAGCCAATTGTCTCAATTGAAAAATTTGGATGCGGTTATTTCAGATTTGGGTACAGCCCCCTGGAGTCAAACAGGCCAAACATCTGAGAGTTACTTAAAACACCTGTTTAAAAGCATTGCACATGCTTTATTGCCAACCGGCGTTTTGAGCATCTCCTGCGGCCCTGTTGCAGATCAGCAACAACAAAAAAAGATCGCCTATTTATTGCAAAGTCATTTCAGTCAAGTGGTGTTTGAACAGGTATTTATCCCTTCTTTTTGTGAATTCTGGATTTTTGCCCAGGCCTCAAAACAGTCCTCACTTTAAGGATATCTGGCTTTGTGCTATGCTATTTTGACAGTTTTTGAAGCTTTCCGTGAAAATACAGAGGTTAAATGCAAATAGATATTGCCAAGGTACTCCATTTTTGGTTTGAGGGTTATCCTCATTCCCGTTTGCCTCAGTCAGAACAGATTCAACGCTGGTTTAAAAGCGATCCGGCCTTTGACGATGACATTCGCACCGAACTGGGCAGTTTACATACTCAAGCCTGTCAAGGCAGCCTGAGCGACTGGGAAAGCACCCCCGAAGGCAGCTTGGCGCTCTTGATCCTGCTTGATCAGTGCAGCCGCAACCTCTTTCGCGGCAGTGGACAGGCCTTTGCCTGGGATGCCCAGGCCCTCGCATTGGCCAAATCCCTCTGCGCTTCAGGTGGAGATCAAACGCTCCCTGCTCTGTCGCGTTTGTTTGTTTATCTGCCTTTTGAACACAGTGAGTCCCTTGAAGACCAGGAGCAGGCCATCAGCCTTTTGCAAAAACTGCAAACCCAGGCCCCCGTAGGCCTGGAGGGAGCAATGGCTTCGTTTGTTGACTATGCCTTGCAACACCGCGAAGTGATCGCCCGTTTTGGCCGTTTTCCCCACCGCAATGCCCGTTTGGGACGGTCGAGTTCGCCAGCAGAAGTTGAGTTCCTCAGCCAGCCGGGCTCTGCATTTGGCTGATTTTGGCTCATTTGAACTGCTCCATTCACAAAAAGCCGCACAGCCAAGCAATCAGAGCAAAGGATATCAGCTATGCCCCTCATCATCAAATATCTAAAAAAAACCTGGCAGGGTCTCTGCTTGAGCCTTGTGGCCTGTGGCTTGATAGCAACCCCTCTGAGAGCCGAGCCCTTGAAAGCCAAGCCCTGGAAACCCCCAGTGCCTCCCCAAGCCCGCTTTGCCCCCGATTTTGAGCAGGACCCAGCGGCTTGGATTCAACATCTGATTCAAAGTGACTTTTATTATCCCCTGCAAACGGCCTGCAAACCCTTTTATCTGCCCCCTCAGGGTACACGCAAAGGCACAGTTTTGCTCTTTCATGGCTACTCAGCCTGTCCTCAGCAATTTTGGGAATTGGCCCCCCAACTGGCGGCACGGGGCTTTGCCGTCTATGTGCCGGTCTTGCCGGGCCATGGTCGCCGCTCGCGCCAAGAGGCGGAAAAATGGATCGACGAACCCAGCGATTTGCCAACAGAAGCCAGCTGGCGGCGCTACGAAGAATATGCAGCTCAAATCGCCCAGGTCATGCCCAAAGAGGGTCTGCGTGCGGTGATGGGCCTCTCCCTGGGGGGCGCCGTGGCCGCCAGCGCCTTGATTCAAGCCCCCGAACAGTTTGATCGCGGCATTTTGGGTGCACCCCTTTTGGATATCAACCCCCCATCCAATTATTTTTTACCGCCCTTGAGTGCCTTGATACCCGAATATCCCGCCAAATGGGACGACAGTTGTGAGGTCGAGCGGGCCGGTGGACGCGGCGGCTATTGCCAGTTTCGGCTGCGGGCCCTGCGGGGTATGCAGCGCCTGGGCCAAGAAACCCTGGTGCGTTTAAACGAGGTCAAAATCCCGATTCAGATTGTCGGTGTAGAAAAAGACGGAACAGCCAGCAATACTGCTCAGAAAGAGGCCGCAGAGCGTTTGCCCCAGAATCAAATTTGTCTGTTTGAAAAAGGGGCCAATCACTCTTTGCTCTCGCGCTTTGACAGCCCTTTTGAAGACAAGTTTTGGATCACTCCCCTCAATACCATGACCTTGAATTTTATCGAAAAAGGGAACTATTTTGAAACCGATGGCCCCGCAGCCGAGCTGGGATTGATGCGCTGTAAAGCGCGTTAAACTTAAACGATGCGAAGCAAGTTTTCAGCTAAAAACACGACAAATTAAAGAACAAACTCAGACTTTTGCTGAGAATTCAAATTGATCGATTATAATAAAGCCATACGTTTTTGATTGTGTTTTTGCTTCATTTTTAGCTTCAGGAGTTTTGAATTTAAACCAAATGGATATTTCACAGGCCCAAAAAGCAACTTCTTTTCGAGTAACCCACTTAGAACCTGGGACGGCCCGTGCCGTTGAAGTGCCGGGCATAGAAGATAATCAGAGAGTGGATCTGGTTCTGGAAGATAAAGCAGGCAGCTACCTTTTATCTGGCGATAAGGTCTCCCTCTCAGAACTGAAAAAAGCAGCACCAACCGTTGCCTTAGAAGTGGCCATTTTTGATCGCGATCAAGACGGCTTTTTGGTCGAGAACGAACTCAAATACACCCCTGATGAAAAAGCCGCTCAACTCCAAAAATACGCTGAGTTACAACAAAAAGTCGAAGATAGAAAGAGAGGGCTCAGACGGTCCTCCCCTGGCAATGCAGGAACCTACGCCATGGCCGCAGATCTGACCCTTGCTTTAAACAGACCCAGCGCAAGTCTCTACCGCACACCCGAATGGAATAACAGCACGCTACTCCAAGAAGAAAAACGCATGTCTTTTTCGAATGCCTCTCCTGCTGAGCGCAAAAGCAACCTGACGATGGTCGGCTCCCTGGACGATATGCCCTTTATCCCAATTACCATCCTCAGAACCGCTCGTTAAATCTGGCGCTTCAGGCTTAAGAACGCATCAGCGCTTCGATTTCGTCCACCTCTTTGGGCACCCCAGCAGTTAAATTGAAGGGGCCTTCTGCAGTCACGAGGATGTCGTCTTCGATGCGAATGCCAATATGCAGAAACTCATGGGGAATGTCTCCAGCCAAGTGCGGGCCAAAATAGAGACCCGGTTCCACCGTCAAAATCATACCCGGCTCCAGTTTGCGCCAATTGCCTTCGGCATCGCGATAATCACCGACATCATGCACATCGCCGCCCAGCCAATGGCCCGTCTTGTGCATATAAAACTTTTTATAGGCCTCTTGTTCGATCAGGGTCTCGACCTCGCCTTGCAAGAGCCCCAACTCGACCAGACCCGCAGTCAAAATCTGCACAGCTGTGTTGTGGGGATCGAGAAAGGTATTGCCGGGGCGGGCTTGTTCAATCGCCGCCTTTTGGGCCTTGAGCACGAGTTCATAGACTTGGCGCTGCACAGGGCTAAATTTACCGTTGATCGGCATGGTCCGAGTAATGTCTGAATTGTAATACTGGTACTCAGCCCCGGCATCGACGAGCAACAGTTCGCCATCACACAGAGGCTGGTTGTTTTCGATATAGTGCAAAACCGTGGCATTGAGACCGCCCCCCACAATGCTGGGGTATCCGGCACGGGCCTGGTTCTTGCCAAAAGTATAGTCTATCAGGGCCTGCACTTCGTATTCGTTCATGCCGGGTTTGACCGCTTTCATGACTTCAATATGTGCAGCCACGCCAATATCTGCCGCCTTTTGCATCATCTCACCTTCGTAAGGCTGCTTGCGCAGACGCATTTCGTTTAAAATCTCACCCGGATCGTGGATATGCCGGGGGGCGCTGATACCATTGCGGATCTGTTTGCGCACGGCATTCAGGGCGGTTAAAACTTTTTTATCAAAGGCTTCATCATGGCCCAGCGCATAATAGAGGTGCTCGGTATTGGCCATGAGTTCAGGCAATTTGCTTTCGAGCTGATCAATGGTATACGCGGCTTGGGCTCCAAAGGTTTGCCGTGCGCCATCCACGCCGTGGCGAAAACCATTCCAGATCTCTTTTTCGAGATCGCGGGGCAACACAAAAAAGGTATACGGCGTGGGAGAGTCGGGGGCCAGTACCAAGACAGCGTCGTGTTCGACAAAACCCGTCAAATAGCGCAAATAGCTGCTTTGACGATAGGGATAATGCACGTCGTGGCTATAGGTCGACTGAGCTGGGCTGGGAATAATCGCAATACTGCGGGGGGGCAACTCAGCCATAAAATGCTTGCGGTTTTCGCTGTAAAAGGCGTGATTCAACATAAAAATTCTCCGGGGATTGATGAGGGGTCTTGCTTAAGGATCTTGCTTAAAGATCTGGGGTCTGGGAGCCGATCCACTTGAGATAGCGATCGAGACCACCGACAATCGGCAAAGCGATCACCTCAGGCACTTCGTAACTGTGTAAAGCCTGCACACGGGCCGTTAAAGCGCTCAAGCGCATTTGACGGGTTTTGACAATCAACAAATATTCTTGATCTTGGCAGAGTTCTCCCTGCCAAAGATAGGTGGAATGCACGGGACCCACGCGATTAACACAGGCCGCAAGCTGTTCTTGAACCAGGGTATCAGCCAAAAGCTGCGCCTGCTCCAACGAAGCCGCGGTCAGATAAACCACGCAATAATCGGTCCCCAATTCGCTGCCAAAATCGCTCATTGTCTTCTCCGTCTATCCTCAGTTTAAGGGGAATGGGGCCTTTCAGGCAACCAATCGGAAAGACCGCAGGCTGTGTTAAGCTAAATAAATGCAATTGGTTCAAATACCGACTTTTCCAAACGAACTTCAGCCCGCTCTGCAAACCCTGCTCAGTGAGTTGGAAGCCCCTTGGCCCCCCCTTGCAGATCCCTATTGGCCCAAATGGGATCATCTCTGGTGGAAATTGACGTTTTTATTGGAGACGGGGCAGATTCAGCAGCTGAGCCCTGGGGTCTTTGAGCGTTTTGCCGATTTGTTGGCTGGGCATTATTTGCCTTTTTTTCCCCTGCTTGAAAGCGAATTGCCCGCGGATATCGACCCCTATCGGCACATCCTCTGCCACTGCGCCCTCGGCACCGCCATACAGATTCTACTCGCAGGAGGACGAGATCCCTGGCAGGACTGGCCCTGGCTGGAAGAATGGCTGATTCGCTATCAATTGCCCGATGGCGGTTATAATTGTGATGAAGCGGTGTATACACAGTCCAAACGCAGCTCACTGGTCTCGACACTGCCCATCTTGGAAGCCCTCTTGCAAAAACAGCAACGCTCAAAGGTCGAACAAGACCTCTTGCGCCAAGGCGCTGAATCGCTTTTAAAACGCAGGCTTTTTCAAAGTTCGCAAGGCAAGATGATTGACCCCCTCTGGTTACAGCCCCTGTTTCCGCGCTTTTACAATTACGATTTGCTGCGGGCCCTGCATTTTGTCTGCAATTGGGCCCTGATCTGCCGTGAGCCATTGACCCAAGAAGCTTTAAAACCGGCCTTAAACGAGCTGCAAAGTCAGCAAACAAACAGGGTGCTGCAGGCCCAGAGCTGGTACCCAGCGCAAGAAAAAACCCTCAGGCAGACATCTGAGTCAGGCGAGTGGGAACGCGGCCAAGCCAGTGACTTATTCCCACTTTTGGCGGCGTTTATTGCGGGCAATTATGCCCAGGTTTATATTCAGCCAGAGTGGCAGGCCATTGAAGCCAAACTTCAGCGCCTGCAAAGCCTGGGTTTATTTGTTTGATGCGCGAAAACCCGCTTTGGTCAAGTTTTGAAACAGCGGTTTGGTTTTAAAGCTTGGATCCAGGCCTGCATAAAAGCCCAACCAGACCCTGAGTTTTTGGGCAAGGCGTGGATAGCGGCGCGCTTTCTCTAAAATGGCCTGGGGATGGGTAAAGACCTCACCCGAAAAGACATTCAGATCTTCTTCGAGACTGGCCTGAGAATAAGCGCTTAAAAAACCGTTGCTAAAAAAAATGGCCCCTGTTTGATGCACATCGCTGTTTTGCATGGCCGTCAGACCTGGGTTATCGCTGCTTTCATACTGATAACGAAAGCCTTTTGGATTGGCGGCCCGCCAGGCCTTTTCGGGGAAAGGGTATTTTTTGAGCAGAATTGAACTGAATTCATGGTGCACGGAATCAAGAACATAATCATAGACCTCTGCCTCGTCCAAATTCGGAATGCGAGACAGGTAAATCGTGTTGCGCTGGGGCTGGGTTTCGGTATAGGTGGCCCCATACTGGGTATTAAAAAAGCTCAGCTGTTTGGCCAGGCCCAAGGCCCTTAGATTATTTTTGATCACCGCATCTGGATACTGGGCCAAAGCGGCCTGGATCGGCGGATAAAGCAAATTGAGATCTTTTTCTGAGATCGGGATGTAGTCAAAGCTGATTGGGGCCTGACGCCAATAATCCGGCACAGTTTTTTGCAATTGGTCATAATAAATCGCGATCTGATAGCGTTTTTCCAGGGCTTGAAAGGAAGTGGACAAAGGAAATCTTGCAGGTTTGCTTGGGGGTGGTTCACAGCTTAATAAAGCAGACAGACAAAAGCCAACCCCCACCCAGAGTCCCAAAGATGATTTAAAACGCCAAACCATACCCCTGTTTATACCCCTTTGTGCCGAATTCAAATCGACACTCTCTTTGTGCTAGAATGCCCGTACTTTTCAGAGTCAAAAGGAGATTTACAAGTGGCTATTTTTTCTGCCATGTTCCCGATTCTGCCCGGAAAAACCGAGCGCGTTCGCGAAATTGCCCAGGCCCTCAACAGCGGTGAGCACACAGCGGCCTTTGATGCTTCTCAAAAAGAACTTGGTGTGCCCGTCGAAAGCTGGCACCTGCAACAGACCCCGATGGGCGATTTTTTGCTGGTCTATCTCGAAAGCGATGATGCCCTCAAAATGTTCCAGACCTTTGCAGGCGCCAAAGGCAGCTCTGATACCTTTTTGAAAGACGGTGTCTTGGAATGCACGGGCGTGGACCTCAATCAGCCCATGCCCGGATTGCCCACCCAAGTGCTTTTGGACTACCGCGCTTAGATTCACAGACGTGATTTAAACGCAAAACCCGCTCCTTTCAATCAGCTCCCTGAACAGAGTCGCAGGGACGAAGTTGAAAAGAGCGGGCACTTTCGGAAAAAGTCAGCTTTAGCGAGATTTGCTCGCTGTCGGAATGTGAATCCGACTCAGCTTGGACAATTGCTCAATTCGGCGTTCGGCCAAGCGATTGGAGGCCAAATTGGTCGGCAAATCCTCTTTTTGGGCAATCAAAAAGATCTGTTTGAGGGCCTTGTAAATGCCTTCAACCTCTTTGAGGGCCTTGCGCTTGTTATAGCCTTGCAGCTCGTTCCAAACATTGATCAGGCCCCCAGCGTTGATCACGTAATCGGGAGCATAGAGGATGCCTTTGTCTTTGAGCGCAATACCATGGCGAATTTCGTCTTCGAGCTGGTTATTGGCCGAACCGGCCACAATTTTGTAACCAAAATGGCTCAGCGAACGATCGTTGATCGTGCCTCCCAAAGCAGCCGGGGAGTAGATATCCCCTTCAATATTAAAGACCTCACTCGGATCAATCGCTTGGCCCTTAAAACGCGCAGCCACCTCTTCAGCGTAACCCATGTCCAAGTCGGTCAAAACCAACTCAGCCTGGGCCTGTGAGAGCAATTCAGCCAAAGCCGTGCCGACGTGGCCCAGCCCCTGAATCATCACGCGCTTGCCTTTGAGCGAATCATTGCCATAGAGTTCTTCGACACAGGCCCGCATGCCCTGAAACACGCCTTGGGCCGTGATCGGGGAGGGGTCTCCACTGCCACCCATGGCCCGAGAAAGGCCGGTCACGTGGCGGGTTTCCATGCGCACATATTCCATATCGTTGACGTTGATACCCACATCTTCGGCGGTAATGTACCGGCCACCGAGACTTTCCACAAAGCGCCCAAAGGTTCGAAAGAGCGCTTCACTTTTGTCTTTTTTGGGATCGGCAATAATCACCGCTTTGCCACCCCCCAAATTGAGCCCTGCTACCGCCGCTTTATACGTCATGCCGCGTGAGAGGCGCAGAACGTCTTTGAGGGCTTCGGCTTCGGACTCGTAGGGCCACATGCGGGTTCCGCCCAAAGCAGGGCCGAGCACGGTGCTGTGAATGGCGACAATGGCCTTGAGGCCAACAGATTCATCGTAGAAATGGACCACCTGTTCGTGGCCCTGATTGGACATTTCCTGAAACAGGTGTGAATCTCCAACAGATGAAATAATATCTTGGGGCATTGGTTGCATCTCCTTTTTGAGTGCGTCCCTTGAAATGACAGAAATAGCCAAGTCTGATCAGGTTAAATTGATCCCCTTGATCCACTTCTGCGGATAATATATATTTTACCGGAAATTAATCGCGGCAAAAAGAATTTTTATGGTGAATAAGTTAAATTTTTTCCGAATCAGCCAAGTGCAACCCCAGACGCTCTTGTACCACCCGGCGCATCAGATCAACTGACGGCGATTGCCCGGTCCAGCGCTCAAAGGCCACAGCCCCCTGGTAGACCAGCATGTCCACCCCCGAATGGGTCTGGAGTGTGCCCAGTTCTTGGGCGGTTTTTAAGAGCAGGGTCTGCATGGGATTGTAGACCAGATCGTAGACATGGGCCCCTTCTGGCAACATGCCCAGCAGCGAGCGGCTGAGCGGGGTATCGTCAACATGGGGGAACATCCCAGCCGGAGAGGCATTGACCAAAAGCGAGGTGCGGGTCAGATCATCGGCCCAGACTGGGGTGGATTTGGTGTGCGAACTCCAGACCAATTCAGGAAAAAGTGGCTGCAGATCTTCAATCACCCGCTGTACGGCCTCATAGCGCCGGGCCCAAAAGATAATTTCTTTGACCCCCGTGCGCGCCAGGGCCACAGCCACAGCCCGCGCTGCGCCGCCAGAGCCAATGATCGCCGCCGTGCGCCCTTCAAGATCGATCTGCCACTGCTTGAGGGTGCGGCGAAAGCCTTCGACGTCGGTATTGTCACCGACGAGATAGCCGTCTTCGGTCCAAAACAGGGTATTAACGGCCCCCGCCAATTGGGCTTCTTCGGTTACATAATCAAGAAAGGGGATGATCTCCTCTTTGTGGGGAATGGTCACATTGGCACCAATCAAATTGAGGGCGCGCAGGCCCTGAACCGCCTCACTCAGGCGGCCCGGCGGCACCGGCAGAGGAATATACACATAGTTCAGATTTAAAGCTTCAAAGGCGGCATTGTGCATCGAAGGGGAAAAACTGTGGTGAAGGGGGTAGCCGAGCAGGCCCACCACCTGGGTATGTTGATCAACGTGGGGCATGGTCTTTCTCCCTGATTGCATTGAGATGGTGCCCAAAAGGGTCTGCCTGTATTCTACCTCAAAATGGGGGCAAAACCGGGGTTTAAGCCAAATGTTATAATGCCCAAGCATCCCCAAACAGAATGCACTGAAAAATCCTGAAACACAAGGAAAAGAACGCACAATGAAAGCGCTTTCCGGTCTGCTTGTTTTACATGCGCTGAGTTTATTATTGGCCTGCCAGCCACCGAATAGCCAAAGTACCTTGCCAACCGCCAGCGCAAGTCCTGTCAATTCCAGTGAATCTTCAGCCAAGCTGAGCATTATGGAAGCAGTCAAATCCCCCAATCGCAGTAAAATTGCGATCTGGCAGGGCATTGATGAGAGAGTGGTGCCCTTTAACCAATACCACGGCATTCAAATCAGCATCGTGGATACCCAGGCAAAAAGCACGGTCAAAACCCTGCCCATTCCCCTCAACGTGCAAAAGGACTACGAAATTTTGGACGATCAGCTCTGGTGGCAAGACGATCAAACCCTCTTGTTCACGGGCTCAGATGACAAGGGTCAGGTCATTTACAGCCTCGACACCCAGCGCATGACAGCGAATTTGTTTTACCGTTTTCCCCAAAGTGCCCACAAATGGGTGCCCCTCAAAGACAAACTGTATTTTCTCTCTGGCCAGAGCTTGGAAGTCTTGGATCTGCAAAACAAGCAGCAGAGCAGCTTAATGCGCTTCAGCCATGCCCCCGTCCAACTCTTTCCCACTGCGCAGCCCGAGCTATGGTTGGTGGGCATCGGTCAGAGTATTACCGGCTTTGCCCTTCAACGCACCCCACCTGAGCCCGTTACCTATTACCTGATCGACACCCAAAAGAAGACCAAACAGGCCTGCCAAAGCCAACCCCTCGGCACTCCCCAAACGGCGTTGAGCCTGAACAGTGAAAATCCGTATCAGCAGACGGTGGTCTGCCCCCAAGTGGGTCTGTAAGCAGTTGAGGATTTAAACATTTTCCTCAGGCAATCACAGGCCTCTTACTGCACGTTCCCGCCCAGGTTTCCCAGTTTTATCAAACCCGACTTATTTTGAATGAGACAAGGGAAGCAACAGGGGAAGTCAAAGCCCTATGTGCTCTTCGGCGCAAGCAGCACTGTAGAAAGGGCTTGCAATTCATCGGCAGTTTTTTTTGGAAAGCGCTAAAGTGAAGGCATTAATTACAATAAATGCTATTTTTAGGCTAAAATCTAACAATGATCACCCATATATGACCTAGAAAATTTTAGTTACATATCCAAGAAATCCTTTAAGCTGCAAGAAAGATACCAGATGAGATTAAAACATGGGCTGTTGATTTTGTTTCTCAGTTTTGGGGGACTTCTTTTGGCATTCCCAGGTTGGGCGGATGTTGATTTAGATATAGCATTGCTTCAAGCGATTAATACCCCAAATTTGGCGCAGGTCAAATTTTTAATCAAGCAAGGAGCAAAAGTTGATGGAAGCTGGAATACGGGAGTCCCACTGGCAGATGCTGTAGGTAACCGGAATCTTGAAATTTCTCGCTATTTAATTGAAAATGGAGCTGACGTCAATAAAAAGTATTTTTCAGGTGATTCTTTGTTGTCAGAGGCAATCAAATCGCAACAATTTGAGCTGGTCAAGCTCTTGGTTGACAATGGTGCAGATACCAATGCTTATACCCTATCTGGTCAACATGGTGAATTTGAAAGTTCTCCTTTGTTTGAGGCTGCAAAAGTTGGCAATTTAGATATTTTAAAATACCTACTTACTCACGGAGCGGATCCCAATTATGTGGGGGAAAAAGAAGAGAATTCGCCTTTGATTTTGGCTGTCCGTCATGGTCATTTTGACGCAGTTAAGTTTCTAGTGGCTTCAGGGGCAGACCCTTCCTTTAAATCAAAATTTGACGTTACAGCTTTGATGGCATCCGTAAAGACAGACAATTTAGATATCTTGCAATTTTTACTGCCCTACAGCAAAGATTCTCAGGAAAAACTGATAGCTACGGCCTGTTTGGGGAAGCTGCAAACGCTCAAAGATTTACTTCAAAAAGGAGCAGATCTGAACCGCCATATTGGCTTACCCAACCCATTGAAAGCTGCTGCACATTGTAAGCAATTTGAGACAGTTGCCTTTCTGATAGAATCCGGTGCAGATATCGAAGCCATAAACCCAAAATCGTATCCGTTCGATTTCGGCACATGGGAAGACACAATGCCACCATTAATCTGGGCCATTCGGGCAGGGAATCTTAAAATACTCCGTTATCTGAGAGAACACGGAGCAAAGCTGAATGGCCTGGCCGCATATTACCTCAGTAAGGCTGTGTACACAGGGGAACTGGAGTTGGTACAAGATTTTTTTGAAACCCTTCAGCTTAAACCTGCAGAATATGAACATTCACCCATGGCCTTTGTGAATGCAGTCCAAGCTGGTCATTTAAATATGCTTGAATATTTTATTCAAAAAGGTCTCGATATTAACATATTTGATGAAGACAGTATTTGTACCGTTTTGGAAGAAGCTGCAGATTTTTCATCTTCTGAATTCAGTACTGAACTTGAAAAAATTGATTCATTTTGGTATAAAAAAGACATTTATTTAATTAAAAATAAACTGATACAGGATACGATCCAAAAAAGAATCACATTGCTGAATTTCTTAATTTCAAATGGGGCCAACATAGATAAAAAAAGTAAAGGAGGTGAGACATCTTTTCAAAAAGTGATTGAGGCTCCTTTTTCTCAAAGCAATAAACATGTGATTGAGTATATGGCACAGTTTAGCAAAGTGCCGGAAGATCGATTAAATGCTGCTTTAATTTTTGCAGACGTGGCCTTATTCAAAACCTATTATCAACAGGATCGCCAAGCCTATTTTAAGCAAAATATCTTCCCCAAAGCCATTGAATTGGCCCTGGATAAAGCCAGTTATAATAACAATAAGGCTTTAGAACAAAATTATGATGAAATTATCAAGTTCTTGGTACAGGAAGCAGAAAAACCAGAGGAAATTTTTGACCTTGCGATTCGGAGAGGGCACTTAAAAACCCTGCAATGGGTTCTTGAAAAAGCCCCCCATTTCAAAGCACGATTGAAGCGGAATCCATCTCTGTTCCAGCAAGCCTTGGATTCAGAAAATGCGGACATGATCCAATATTTTATCCAAGAGGGGGTTGAACTGAATCCCCTAGCGCCTGAAGTTATCGCCCTTTACCGGAAAATTATCGACAATAATAGGGGCCCATATAACCCCAGTCTGATCAGATTGCTGATCTTGCAAGGAGTTGATCCTGATCTTCAAGATGAATCAGGACAAACTGTTTTAGATCACCTTATTTTTCAGAATAACTATGAAAAAACATTAGAAACAATCAAATTCATAATCAAAAATGGCGCTAAACTTCAAAATAAAACTCTTTATAGAGACCTCTTGTCTGCAGCTTCTCTTGACTCAGACCGAACAGAGATCTTAAAATACCTACTGACTCAAGGGCTCGATCCAAATCTGACAAATAGCAGTGAAGAGCCGCCCCTTTTTAACGCCATTAGCAGTCGAAACCTTGAAGCCATAAAGGCTTTGGTTAAATACGGAGCCAACCCAAAAGCCCACAATAGAGAGGGTATGACAACCCTGATGCAAGCAGCTTTGGTTTGTTCCGATTTGGACACCATTCATTTTTTAATTCAGCAGGGAGTTAATCCCTTTGCACAAGATCGTTTGGAAAAAACAATGCTTGATTATGCTTCTGAATGTAGTCATTATTTATTGATGACGATCAGAAATTGACTATTCTCAAAGAAAAATCTATCACGGCATCAAAACTCAACCCCTGGGGATGAGCATGAATCAATACCGCACTTTTGACACGGGCCGAGCACCGATGATCTGCTGGCATGGCCCCAAGCGGATTAAAGCGCTTTTCTCAGAGAACTTCTAATCACAGTAACTGCGCCGAAAAAAAGGGCGGGAGGCAGTTAAACCACCCCCCGCCCAATGACTGAGTTTTGTTTAGAAACGCAGACGCAGATTGGCTTCGGGACCCATATCGCCCAAAACAATCGAAGGTTTATCGGCCTGGATATACCGGGTGTCGCGATAGCCCAATTCAAAGGTGGCAAAGGTATAAGCGGGAATGTTCAAGCCAATGAAAGCATCATTGCGCCAAACATAGCGGTCGAGATAATTTTGCGCGCCCAGGTACCAGGTAAAATGTTCATTGGCGACAAAGCTCAACCAAGAGGTAATCGGGTATTCAAAACCCAAACTGGCACTCGGACCATGGTTCATGGTCTGATACGCTGCCCCCGTATTTTTGTGATTGCCCGCCAAGACAGTCAGGTCGTAGCCGAGACCAAAGACCAACGACAAATCTTCGGCACTGTCGGCACCCAAAATTCGCCAAAGTACAGAGCCACCGGTTGAGAGACGGTTAAAGCGGTTCAAAACCATAAAATCTTCGGGTTTGTGCCAGAAAAGGTAATTGGCATAGACATCGACCCCCAAACGGGCAGGGCCCAATTTGGGAAACCAAACCGTCAGCTCAGCATTGGGGCCATACGCCGAGTTATTGAGCAGATTGGTAAAGTCGGTGGGATTGCCATTGGTGACCCGGAAGTCCCCACCCAAACGCAGATCAAAGGTACTCAGGGGGGCTTTGGGTATGGGCGTCGGCAGCGGCGTGGGCATGGCTGTGGGAGTGGGCCTCGGTGTGGGGATCGCTGTCGGCAACGGTGTGGGCTGGGGCACGATCGGCATCAGATAGGCGTTGATATACCCAATAAAATCACGCAGTGTGGCCGCTGCCTGATAACGGGTCAGGCGCTTGCCGCCGCCAAAGGTGCTGTCTGGATGCCCTTCCATAATTTGGTATTTGTCCACAATCCCACGCACCGCTTTGGTGGCCCAATGGTCAGCAGGCAGATCAGTGAAGTCCGCAGAGCGATCCCGCAGGGCCATGTTGGGTGCGCCACTTTGGCGCTCGACCAAGGCAAAATACGTGTAGAGTTCATGGGCCAGTTCATAGCGGGAGATCGCCTCATTGCCCAAGAATTTGTGACCGGGCATGGCTTGCATAATACCGTAATCGTTGACGATGCTGTTGACCACTTTTTTGTGTTTTTCATCCACATCGCTCATATTCTCAAGAGGTGCATCGGAAAGGCTGGCCAGGCTCTTGCCATTGGTGGTTTCCAATTTGCGGATAATGTTGTAAAAGACCTCTGCCAAGTCATAACGGGTCATAAAGGCATTGCCTTTAAACTCAGACTGTGTGAGGGGATCCATGACAGCCAACTCTTCAACCAGGTATTGCACCGCTTGATATGCCCAATGGGAGCGTGGAACATCTGTCAGTTCACTCATCGCCATTGCAATTTGGAAAGCAGGAGAAACAGGTTGGGGAGCAGCAGAAGCGGGGATATTCATCTGGGTAAAGGGAAGAGCTAAAAAGAGTGTTCCAGCGAGAAAAGATTTCATTTTATACGTTTTCATAGGCCTAAGCCTCCATTTGATTTTTTATCATCGAATTATCATTGATATTGAATCAAATCAGTTTTTGCATTTTAATTTGAGCCAATGGGAACTTCATCTTAGAAATTACCGGTTCTAAAGCTCCAGACCAGATTGACCACCAAGGGATTGCCTGTCGTATCTTGTGCACCCGTGGTGACAGTACTTGTATAGTTGGTATTGGGCAAAAGATTATTGCTCGGACGAAAGGTCGCCGTATTGGTCAAGGAGTCGTAAGAAACCGTTCCTGCAACAGTCGCTGTGGCCGAATTGCTCAGAATGAAAGAGCTCGTCGTGAGCGTAGAGGCCTTCATGGCTTTGTTGAAGGTGATCGTGATCGAACGGTAGAGTTCAATCGCAGTGGCTGCATTCAAAGGGTTGGTGGAACTGATAAAAGGCGGTGTAAAAGCGTCTTTACCAGCCGAACCCGTCGCTCCCGTTGCTCCCGTGGAACCTGTCGCTCCCGTAAGGCCGGTTGAGCCCGTTGAGCCCGTTAAACCAGTGGAGCCTGTTGCACCCGTAGAACCGGTTGAACCTGTGGAACCCGTTTGACCATCAGAACCTGTGGTTCCTGTTGCACCCGTAGAACCCGTTAAACCCGTTTGGCCATCAGAGCCTGTTGCGCCCGTCGCCCCTGTGGAACCAGCGGCCGTTGAACCCGCAGCGCCCGTCGCTCCTGTCGCACCAGTGGCACCTGTATTTCCAGTGCTCCCTGTGTTTCCTGTGGCTCCCACGGCAGTGAGCGGCACGCCCACACCGGGATCAATACAAGCAGTCGTTAGGATTAACAGGGAACCCGCTGCCAAGGTGAGCAGACTTTTTTTATTTATAGCAGCTAAGTTGAGATTCAGAGCTTTAAAGTTTTGATTAATAAGTGTTATTTTCATAAGAATTCTCTTTTTCGGTTTGTTGTGAGATTGCTTTCTCACCTCTATAAGCCTAGCACAAAAACTTTATTTTTTACAAAATTCTGATAAAACAAAATAAATTTTCCAAAAAACAAAAAATTTTTATTTAATATTATTTTTTATTGTTTTATAAATCTATTTTTTGTTTTTAATCATGATTTTTTATTCAGCACAAACCCAACCACAGCCCTGAGAATGAGCACAAAAACAGCAGCCCCAAAATAAAAAAACTTACAACTTCATCAAATCTTAACAATTGGAGATTATAATCAAACTAAACAAGAGCAACCCGCGGGGGACCGCAAGGAGGAAAGCAGCATGGTCTGGGAACAATTGGAACTCTATGCCGAGAACTACCACCGCTTTACCTTGCAGGTCATGCCACTGCTTGAAGATCGCTGCGATCTCGACACCCTAATGCAGCTCTACAAAACCGCAAAACACTATCAAAAAGCCTTTGCCGATCTGGCCCAAGAAGAAACTGAGATCAGCCCGCTTTATTTGCGCCTGAGCACCACCTTGGCAGATACCCTGCACAAGATCATTGGCCTGCCCGAAATGCCCCACACCTTCTGAGATGGCATTTTCGCTGAACCCCCGCTTTTGGGCCGGGCTCTCTCCCCAGGGCCTGGGCCAGGTCAAGCCTCACCATTTGCTCGAAACATTGCAAGTGAGCTGGCAAAACCGCGACCAACTGGGTTACGCTTGGCGCATTCTCAACCAAGGGGTCTGCGACGGCTGCGCCCTCGGCACCACAGGGATGAAAGACTTCACCCTTGACGGCCTGCATCTCTGCACTGTGCGCTTGCAATTGCTGCGTCTGAACACCATGCCCGCCCTCGATCCGCATTTGCTTGAAGATATCGGCCCGCTCAAACACAAGAGCAGCAAAGAACTGCGTGAATTGGGCCGTCTGTCGGTTCCAGCCCTGCGCTTTCGCGGTGAAAAAGGCTTTAAAGCAATCTCTTGGGATTTTGCCCTCGATCTTGTCGCCAAACGCATTAAAGGCATGGACCGCAAGCGCCTGGCCTTTTTTCTGACCTCGCGCGGTATTCTCAACGAAAATTATTATGTGGCACAAAAGGTGGCGCGTTTTTTGGGCACCAACCATGTCGATAACGCCGCCCGGATCTGCCATTCCCCCAGCTCGGTGGCCCTCAAAGAGGGGATTGGCGAAAGTGCCTCGACCTGTTCTTACCGCGACTGGATCGGCACCGATCTGCTGATATTGATTGGCAGCAATGTGGCCAATAACCAGCCTGTCACCACCAAATATAT
The DNA here is from genome assembly GCA_018780035.1 of Candidatus Sericytochromatia bacterium. Taxonomy (GTDB): domain Bacteria; phylum Cyanobacteriota; class Sericytochromatia; order UBA7694; family UBA7694. The sequence continues at coordinate 417,665 of JADMKE010000004.1, read as the reverse complement.
GTACAACGCCAAATTGGCGGGCACCAAAATTATTGTCATTAACCCCTATCGCGAGCCCGGCCTGGAGCGCTATTGGGTGCCTTCGGTGCCCGAAAGTGCCCTGTTTGGCACCACGCTTATGGACGAATTTTTCCAGGTGCATACCGGGGGTGATCTGGCCTTTCTCAATGGTGTGCTCAAGGCCCTGATTGAACAAAATGCCGTCGATCAAGATTTTATCGCAAGCCGCACCGAAGGCTTTGCTGAATTACAGGTCCATTTAAGCGCCACCCCCTGGGAAGATCTTGAAAAAGGCGCAGGCAGCTCGCAAACCGAGATGCAGCGGCTGGCAGAGATGTTGGCAAAAGCCCGCTCAGCCGTCTTTGTCTGGAGTATGGGCATTACTCAACACAGCCACGGAGTCGAAAATGTGCGGGCGATTGTCAATCTGGCCCTGGCACGGGGCTTTGTGGGCCGCGAATACTGCGGTCTGATGCCCATTCGTGGGCACAGCGGCGTGCAGGGTGGGGGTGAAATGGGTTGTGTACCCAACCACTTGCCCGGCAATCTGCCCCTGACCACCGAAAATGCCGAGAAGCTCTCCAAACACTGGGGTTTTGATGTACCCACTTGGCCAGGCCTAATGGCTGGAGACATGCTCGACGCAGCCCGAAAACGTGAATTGGAATTGCTCTGGTGCGTGGGTGGCAATTTTCTCGAAACCCTGCCCGATCCTGCGGGGGTCGAAGCAGCCTTGCTCAATCTGCCGATCCGCGTTCATCAAGACATTTGCCTCAGCTCGCAAATGCTGGTAGACAGTGACGAATATACCTTATTATTGCCCGCCACCACCCGCTACGAAATGCCCGGTGGCGGCACCGAAACCACCACCGAACGGCAGGTGATTTTTAGCCCCGAAATTGCAGGCCCACGGATCGCCAAGGCACGCACGGAATGGCAGGTTTTGGTCGATCTGGCCCAACGGGTACAGCCCGAAAAAGCGGCAGAAATCGTCTTTGCCGACAGTGCCGCCATTCGCAGAGAAATTGCGCTGACCTGCCCCGATTATAAAGGCATTGAGAATATCAACAAACAAGGCGACGCCCTGCAATGGGGGGGCCGCCTGCTCTGTGAAACCCGTTTCAGAACCACTTCAGGCAAAGCGACTTTTGCTGTTTTAACCCCACCCGACACAAGCGTTCCCGAAGGCTTTTATCGGCTCAGCACCCGCCGGGGCAAACAGTTTAACAGCATGGTGCAAAAACCCCGCGACCCCCTCACAGGGGCCCTGCGCTTGGATGTGCTGATGGCAGCATGCGACTTGGCCCAGCTGGGACTGCAAGCAGGTGCTCCCCTGACCCTGGTTTCAGAACACGGCGAACTCCAGGTCTTTGCCCGCCCAGCCCAGCTGGCCCCAGGTAATCTTCAGGTACATTGGCCCGAAGGCAACGTGCTGCTGCCCCCCGATCGGCGCTCAGGCCCAGCCGGTGTGCCGGATTATAACGTGCTGGTGGAGATTCGGCGCTAAGTTTTAGCTAATTCTTGTCATGGCTCCCCCTGGCACAGGTCAGATTTGGACGGTCTCATGCGATAATAACCAGATGAATCCGATCCAAAGACAGCAAAACCAAATCCAATCCCTTCAGGCCCTAAAAAAGCTGGATGGCGACAGCAATGGTAAGATCAACGCTGCGGAGATCAAAGCCAAACTCGACAGCGACCAAGATGGCCAACTCTCCAAAACAGAGCTGGATCAAGCGGGTATCACGGATCTCGGTCTGCGCCAGGAAGTACAAAAAAAATACCGCCAAGGACAGGCCCAACCAGAACTTGTGCTTTTTCGTACAGCGGATCTGGACAAGCACAGTCAGAGCCTGCAAAAAGGCCTGGAGCGCCAAGAACAACGGGCTGAAAAAGCCCTGGGCAAAAAGCTCGAAGATGGATTTATGCAAACCGTACTCAATCACTTCGACAGCAATCACGACAATTCCCTGAGTGTCGCTGAGTTCCAAGCCATCGATTCGGTCAAGCTGAAATCCTTGGCCAGCACCTTTAACCTGGATGACAAAGACCTCAAAGCGGTGATGGGGCAACTGAAAAAACTGGCAGATTTACGTGCCCCCCAAGGCCCCCAAGCGGTTGTGCTTAAACCAGCTGAAGGCCGAGATTTTGCTTCGGGCATGCGCTATCTCGATGATCCAGCCGACGAAGCCCTCTCCATGGCCCGCCTGCAAGCGGCTGGCCCCCTGCGAACAGAACTGGCACAAAAATATGCGACTCAGCCTGCTGTGCTGGAATTGTTAAATCAAATTCAAAAACAGGGTGGGCAAGAGGCCGAAAACCTGATTCTGCTCAAACAATTCCTGGGTCAACATCCTCCCGAAGTCACTGCTGCAGCCACAGAAAAACTCACGACATGGTTACAATCACCGGTGAGCAAAGACGCAGCCATTCCCAAAACCCAACGGGCAGATTACCTCAATGGCCTGCTGCGGGATTTGGCTTTCCCAGAAGACATCGACCAAGGTGACAAAGGTACCTGCGCCGCTGCAGCCATTCAAATGGAATTGGCGCGCAAAGACCCGGTTAAATACCTCAATTTGGCTACCACTTTGGCCGAAGGTCAATCCTTCAGGCTTTTGGACACCCCCCAAGGCGAAGTGCGCAGGCTCTATCCCAATATCACCTTTGCCAAAGACAAAAAAGACGAACGTTTGCTCTCCAGCCGCTTGATTCAAAATTCGTTTATGAACCTTGGACACCAGGCCGGAGAAAACGATTACCACACCTTTCACCGCGGCCAACCCAGCTATTACGACAGCCGCCTTTCCGTCGATAGCGCTCAAGGTCTCAACGAAGCCGACGCCTTAAAACGCGAAGCCCGCAAGCACCCAGATCTAAAGCCCCTGCCCAAACCCGTACTGGCACGCCTGAGCGATGGCATGAGTGAAGGTGAGATGGAGTACCTGGCCCAGGGTCTCTTTGGCAATCACTGGCAGGATCTGGCCAGCAAATACCACGTCGAAGTCGAAGTTCCCGATCCCGAAAAGCCAGGCAAAACAACCAAAGTCAAACGGGTCAAAGACCCCGAGGCCCTGCTCAAAGAAGTGGACCAAGCCCTGAGTTTGGGGCGCAAACTGACCATTGGCTCGGAGGATCACGCCATGTTGCTCACCGGCAAAGAAATGGTCAATGGCAAACCCGTTTATATCATTAACTCCTGGAGTGGCCGTTACCACATGACTCCCGAATCGCTCAAGCACCGCCTCACAAACGTCTTTACAGAGCCTTTGCCGACAGCAGCTCCTTAGCTTATGAAAGCCGGGGGCAGCTTGCGCAAATATGCTATTTTGCGCTGGGAAGAAGGCAAATTCAGCCCCAGCCGCCAGGACCAATTGGCCTGCGAAGAGCCACTCGAAATTCGCCTGTGTTGGGGCCCGTTAGAAGAGTCGCAAACCCGTTCAGTGATTAGCACTTTGCGCATGCCGGGCATGGATTACGAATTGGCACTGGGCTGGCTCTTTGGCGAAGGTCTGATTCAAAGCCACAGCGATGTGGTCAAAATGACCTATTGTCTCGGCAAAAATCGCGCTGAGCAGCAGTACAACATCTTACTTGTGCGTCTCAAACCAGGCCTGAACCCAGATTTAAGCAAATTAGAGCGGCAAAGTGTCAGCCACGGGGGCTGTGGGCTCTGTGGCAAACAGGAAATAGCCAGCCTCAAACAATTGCTGCAACCGGATTTCAGCCTAATAGAACCCCGTTTAGATCCCGTCATTTTGGCCCAATTACAGACCCTGGCCCAGCCCCAACAAAAAGCCTTTGCCAAAACCGGTGGCGTCCATGCCGCCGCCCTGTTTAGCCCCCAAGGGCAATTGCAACATTTACACGAAGATGTGGGGCGGCACAATGCCGTGGATAAAGTGATTGGGGCGGCGTTGATGCTGGGCCAAGTGCCTTTAAACAGGCAAATCTTGTTTCTGAGTGGCAGAGCGGGCTTTGAATTGGTGCAAAAAGCGCTGATGGCCTCAATTCCTGTGATTGTCTCCGTCGGTGCCCCCACCAGTCTGGCTTTGGAACTGGCACGCAGCTATGAACAGACCCTGATCGGCTTTACCAAACCTGAGCGCTTTAATCTTTACAGTGGCGCTCAGCGCTTTCAGCAATTTTCTTGATCGCGAGCATAGTCAGAGCGGGCCTCAGACGTTAAAATAGAAGGGTTGCTAGATTATATGAGAAGGACTGTTTCAAGATGCTCAAACGTTCTCGGCGGGTCACACCCGCCATTATCGGCTCGGTGATGTCTCTCAGCCTGATGACCGGCTGTGGCGAAAAACAAGAAGACGCCTCAGTGGTAGAAAGCATTGAACAATGTGTCGCAATTGGCCAATACAATCAAGTGCAGTGCCAAGAGCTGTATGCCAAAGCCCAAGCCGAACACAAAGACGTGGCTCCCAAATTTGAAAGCAAAGCCGATTGTGAAGCCGAATTTGGTGTGGGACGATGTGAAGATGAAAATGGCAACAGCGGCGAAACCGCACCCGCCACCAGCGATGGCAGCGGTCACACCACCGTTGTGCACCACCACAGCAGCTTTATGCCAATGATGGCGGGCATTATGATTGGACAGTCCCTGTCGCAGCCCATGTATCGCACCTATGCAGGAGGCTCTGCTGGCCCGTTTATGACCAATAGGGGCATGGTCGTTTCCAGTACCACAGGCCGTCAAAAGATCTCACGTTCTGTGGTCACCAGCCGTCCCACCCGCACCACCAGCACACTCAAACGCGGTGGTTTTGGTGCGATGTCCCGCGCCAGCATGTCCAGCTAATGGAATTGCGCGCCTTCGAACCCCGTCCCTACGCCCTCGATTTGGCAGACGAAACGGGGTTCACCTTTCATACTATCGACGGCGAGCCCTATTGGCACGAAGGCCGGGCCTACCAATTTAGCCTGGAGCAAGTCGAAAAAGATCTCGAAACCCCCACGGGTGAATTGGTGGAGATGTGTTATGCCGTGGTCGAAGAGGCCCTGCAACGGGAAGAGTGGCTGGAAAAGCTGGCAATTCCGCCCTTTTGTCGGGACTGGATTCGCCACAGCTGGAACCGCGACGAACCCACGCTCTATGGCCGCTTTGATCTGGCCTACGATGGCCGGGGCCCTGCCAAAATGCTGGAATTTAACGCAGACACCCCCACCTCGTTGTATGAGTCCGCCGTTTTTCAATGGCTGTGGCTCGAAGACCTCATTGCCAAAGGCATTTTGCCCGTTGATGCCGACCAATTCAATTCAATTGAAGAAAAACTGCTGGCCGGTATCCCCGAATTGGGGATCGACACCCTTGTGCATTTTGGCTGCGTCACCGACAGCGACGAAGACACAGGCACCGTGCGCTATCTCGAAGGGCTCTTTCAACAGGTCGGCTATCCCACAGAATTAATGGACATGAACCAAATTGGTATGGACAGTGCCGGACGCTTGACCGATTTGCAAGATCGGGTGATCGAAGCGATTTTTAAGCTTTATCCCTGGGAAATGATGGTGCGCGAGGACTTTGGCCCCCAATTGCCTTATACCGGCGCACGCTGGATTGAACCCCCCTGGAAAATGCTGCTCTCCAACAAAGGCATTTTGCCCCTGCTCTGGGAGATGTATCCGGGGCATCCCAATTTGCTGCCCGCCTATTTTGCCGACGACCCGGACGCCTATTTAAAAGTGGGCTCACGTTATGTCAAAAAGCCCCTCTTCAGCCGCGAAGGCGCCAATATTACCCTCGTGCAAGAGGGCGATGTGCTCGAATTGGGCGGCGACTATGGCGCCGAAGGGCATATCATCCAGGCCTACCACCCTTTGCCGGTCTACGATGGCTGGACGGCCGTGCTGGGTTCTTGGGTTATACGGGGGGATGCGGCGGGTATTGGCATTCGCGAAGATTTGGGGCCCATCACCACCAACGCCTCGCGTTTTGTGCCTCATTTTATCCAAGGCTAAAGCGTCTTTCACCCCAAAGACACTTTCGTTATAAAGCAAAAATTTCTTCTCTTTTTCTTCCCCACAAGGTGAATCAAATCACCTTGTGGGGCTATTCTTTTGTGCTAAAATACTTTAGATACTAAAATATTTATTAAATAAAATAAAAGTATTACAAAATAATTTCAATCTAAATTATTTCAGCCATAAAACATTGTTGAAAAATTATCTAAATTGTCACTCAAAAGAAAAATCACATGAATAAAAAACGGCTTATCATCGGTGGAATTCTGGTTTTTGTCCTGCTCTTTGCAGGACTCGTGGCCAGTCGGGTACAGCAAAAAAAAGCCCGCGAAGAGGCGCTCAAACACCAGGTCCCCCCTCCCACAGCGGTTGCAGTCGCCCAGCCCCACAAAGGCCGTCTGCTCGATATTCTCAAACTCCCTGGCAATGTAGTCGCGATGCAAGAAGTGCAATTGGTCCCCAAAGTCAATGGCCGTTTGACGGCCCTGTATGTCAAAGAAGGCAGCCCCGTTTATCGGGGACAAACCCTGGGTGAGATAGAACACAGCGAACTCGACGCCCAACTTTTACAAGCCAAAGCTTCGGCCCAGGCCGCCAAAGCCAATTTGAATCAAATGGTCAACGGCCCCCTGCAAACCCAAATCGCCCAGGCCCGCGCCAGTGTGCGTCAATTGCAAGCCAGTCTGGGCCAATTGCAAGCCAGCCGCGCCCAGAGTGAAAGAGATCTGCTGCGCCAACAGAGTTTGGCCAACGAAGGTGTGATTACCGTCCAACAATTGGAAATGTCCAAAACCCAATTGCAGAGCAGCCAACAGCAAATCATGGCAATGGAACAGCAAATTGTCGGCGCCCGTGCCAATTTACAGCAATTATTGGATGGTACCCGCCCCGAACAGATCGAGGCCGCCCGCGCCCAACACAACCAGGCTTTGGCCACAATTCAGCTCTACCAAGCCCAATTGCAAAATTACCGCTTGGTCTCCCCCTTAACGGGTGTTGTTACCCAGCAAAACCTCGATCCTGGCAGTTTTGTTGGCCCTCCCAACGCCGTTTTGAGCCTGGCCGAAAACAGCCGGCCCGAAATCGAACTCTTTTTGCCCGAGCGGGAATTGGAACGGATTCAACTTGGACAACGTGTCCAAGTGCGCAGCTCGGCCCTGGGTCAGCGGGTACTTGTGGCTCAGATTACCGCCATCGCCCCCGTGGTCAATCCCCAGACCCGTTTGGTCAAACTCACAGCCCAGCTTGATCGCGGCAGTGCCGTTCGTTCGGGCATGTTGCTCGACTGTGAAATTGTGCTGGCAGAAAAACCCCAGGCCCTCACGGTTCCCCCAGAAGCCCTGATTCGCGAAAATGACAAAACTTGGGTCTATACGGTCAATTTAGGCAAAGATACCAAAATAAAAAACCAAACAGGGACGGTTCAAGCCAAAACCGTTTTAACCGGCCTGCGTACCCCCGAAGCGGTTGAAATCCGTCAGGGCCTGAGCCCGCTGGATCAGGTGATTGTCAAAGGCACCAGTTTTGTCCGCCCCGGCGACAAAGTCCAAATCCAGCCAGCAGTCAAAGAGGTGGCAACCCATGGCAGCTAATCCTCCACCCGAAGCAGAAAAGTCCACTGGTTTTAATATCTCCGAAATGGCCATTCGGCGACCAGTGAGTACCGTCATGTTGATTGTTTGCATGTTGGTACTGGGGCTGATGTCGTATATCAACCTGCCGGTCGAACTCTTCCCCGATGTCAGCTTTCCAATTGTCTCAATCTCAACCACCTACCCCGGCGCCTCGGCCCGCGAAATGGAAACCCTGGTTGCCAAGCCCCTCGAAGACGCCGTCAGTGCCTTAAATGGGATCGAACATATCACCTCGACCTCCAGCAACGGCATCGCGACCGTAATTATTCAGTTTAAACTCGAAAAAAGCATCAAAGAAGCCGCCAACGAAGTCACCGAAAAAGTCGCCCTTGTGCGCAAAAAATTGCCCCTCGATGCCGATGAGCCGATCATTGCCCGCGTCGATCCCAATGCCACCCCTGTGCTTTTTTATGCCATTACCGGACGTCAAAGCCTGCCTGAAATCACCGAATTTGCCCGCGACGAACTCAAAAACCAATTGCAAAAAGTCAATGGCGTGGCCGAGGTCAGCATTTTGGGCGGCCAAGAGCGCGAAGTCCAAATCATGCTCAATCCAGCCCTGTTGTCCCAGTACAAAATCACCCCAGCCCAGGTTTCATCCCGCTTGCAGCAAGAAAACCTCGACTTCCCCAGCGGCCAGATCGACACCGGCAAATCCGTGATTGTCATGCGCACCGTCAACGCCTACAAAACCGCGCAACAAATTGCCCAAACCCCGATCACCATCAACGGGGGGAAAGTGCTCTTGCTCAGCGATTTGGGCCAAGTTCAAGACGGCTTTAAAGACCTCAGCTCACGCACATGGTGGAATGGCCAGCCCGCTGTGGTGCTGTCGATTCAAAAACAATCGGGCACCAATACCGTCGATATGGCCCACCGCCTGGATGCCGAAGTCGAAAAAATCCGCAAAGACCTGCCGCCGGGTATGAAAATCGACCTCTCGTTTGACACCGCCAAATTTATCGAAGAATCCAAAGACGGGGCCATGGAAGAATTGCTGGTGGGCTCTCTGCTGGCCGTGATTGTGATCTTTTTGTTTTTGCGCACAGTGCGCGGCACGATCATTGCCGCCATTGCCATTCCCACCTCCGTGATCTCGACCTATACCTTTATGAATATGTTGGGCTTCTCGCTCAATTTTATGAGTTTGATGGGGCTCTCGCTGGTGGTCGGCATCTTGGTCGATGACGCGGTGGTCGATCTGGAGAATATTTACAGGCATATCGAAATGGGGGAACACCCCTTTCGGGCCGCCATCAACGCCACCAACGAAATTGGCCTGGCCGTTGTCGCCACCACCTTTTCAATTGTCGCCGTTTTTGCCCCCGTGGGTTTTATGGGGGGCATGATTGGGCGCTTTTTCAGACAATTTGGTCTGACGGTGTCCTGCGCGGTGTTGGTCTCGCTGCTGGTGGCCCGCACCCTGACCCCCATGCTGGCGGCCTATTTTCTCAAACCCATGCCCGCCAAACATGTCGATGAACACGCTGCCGCAGTCAAAGGCATTGGTGGCAGCTATCAGGGAATTTTGCGCTGGGCCCTTCGCCGCCGCTTTACCACCCTCGGCATTGCTGTGTTGATCTTTGTGCTGGCCATCCCCATTGCCAGCTTATTGCCCGCCGGATTTGCCCCCAAAAACGACCGCGAAGAATTTTCAATTGGGGTCGATTTGCCTTCGGGCAGCAGCTTGGAACAAACCGCAGGCATTCTCTGGGAAATCGCCAAACGCGTCAAAACAGAACCCCTGGTCGAAAGTTTGTTGATCACCGCCGGCTCCAGCCGGGGTGCCACGGATGCAGGCTCTGTCTCTGTCACGCTCAAATCAAAAAAAGAGGGCCGCCGCGAAAGTGCCGCTTCGGTGCAAACCCGCTTGCAAAAGCTCACTGAAAATATCCCTGGCGCGATCATTTCTTACCGCGAAACCCAAGGGGTGGACGATGGCACAGGCAATACCTTTGATATGAATCTCTCGCTGCAGGGAGATAAACTCGAAGACCTGCAAATGGTGGCAGACAAACTCGTGGGCCGATTGCATCAGATGTCGGTGGTCAAGGTCTCCAAAACCTCCACCGGCACCCCCCGCCAAGAATTGCATCTCAAGGTCGATCAGCGCCGGGCCATGGAATTGGGTGTCACACCCGCCGTACTGGCCAGCACGATTCGGGCCGCCTCCTTGGGCGATTTGGCCAGCCAGATGCGCCTGGACAACACCAATGTGGACATCCGGGTGCGCCTCAACAATGCCGAGCGCTACGACTATGAGCGCCTGCGTTCACTGCCTGTGCAAACAGCTTCTGGTGCCCAGATCCCACTGGGGGCCTTGGCTGAAATTCGCTTTGAATTGGGTCCGACGAATATCAACCGCTACGACCGCGAGCGGCAGGTCATGGTCTATGCCAACGCCATTCCTGGCGCCTCTTTGAGCGAAATTATCAATCCAGTTACAGCTGAGCTGAAAAAAATGCAATTGCCATCGGGGGTCAAATACCAGTTTCAGGGCCAGGCCGAGCGCATGAAAGACTCGTTTTCGAGTATGGGCCAAGCCATGTTGCTGGCCGTGATCTTTATCTACCTGATTCTGGCCTCACAGTTTGAGCATTTTTTACATCCGCTCACGATCATGGCGGCCCTGCCCCTCTCGTTTGCAGGTGCATTTTTGGGGCTCTTTCTCGCCAATCAAGAATTGGGTCTGTTTACCCTGATTGGGATCGTCATGCTTTTGGGTCTGGTCGTCAAGAACTCGATCTTGTTAGTGGACTACAGCATTACCCTGATCAAAAGTGGCATGGAGCGCAACGCAGCCTTGCTGCTGGCGGGTCCGGTGCGATTGCGGCCCATTTTAATGACCACGATCGCCATGATTGCGGGCATGTTGCCCGTGGCCCTCAAACTTACAGCCGGCTCGGAGACCCGCGCCCCGATGGCGGTCGCTGTGATTGGCGGATTGATCACCTCCACCCTGCTCACGCTTTTGGTGGTGCCCGTGGTCTTCACCCTGATGGATGACTTTGTGCACTGGGTCTCACGGGTGACCGGCTTTAAAATCAATCATGAAGAGCCAGAAAATGAAACCGAGAGTTTGGAACCAGGGCCAGAAAACACATAAATTACCCACATTCTAACACGGAATATATCTTCTGCCCATGATGCAGATATATTCTGGAACTGATGCAGATATTGGCGTTGAGTCGCTCAAGAGGGATATGATCCTTGTAGAGATTATTTGAGAAGGAGCATGCCTTATGACTGAGGACTCAAAAAAAAGAAATATTGCGATATTGGGGACTTTCGGCAGTGGTAAAACCACCCTAGTGGAGTCCCTTTTACATTATCTGGGGGCCATCTCCCAAAAAGGGACGATCGAAGCGGGTACAACGGTTTCAGATTATGATGCCGATGAAATTCGCCGCCATCTTTCCCTGGGCAGCAGCTTGTGTCAGGTCAGCACGGAAGACGGTTGGCTGTTTAATTTTATCGACACCCCTGGTTTTCAGGATTTTTTACATGAAAGCTTGGACAGTTTGAATGTCGTAGAAAGCGTGATTTTGGTCTTGGACCCTCTCAAGGGGTTGGATATTACCACTCAAAAACTGATGGCCGCGATTCGCGAGCGCCATTTGCCCTGTATGCTCTTTGTCAATAAACTCGACCATGATCTGGCGGATTTTGAGACCTTTGCAGCTCAGCTTGAAGAAACCCCTGATTTTCAAAACCTTTATCACCTGACCTTGCCCATTGGACATGGCCATAATTTGAGTGGCAATGTGGAGGTTCTCGAAGAAGAAGCCTGGGTCACAGATGAATCCCGTGAAGGCCATGCCAAAGAGATTCCAGCCGATGTGGACGTGGCCCAGGGGTTGGAAACCCTGGTCGAAGAAGTTTCTGAAGAAGATGCGCATTTACTCGATACCTATCTCGAAACCGGCCATTTGCCTGTGGATGAAGTTCGTCATGTGATTCATGACAGTTTCAAAGCCGGACACCGTCATCTTTTGCTTTCGGGCTCTGGTAAAACGGGAGCTGGGCTTCACAGTCTGGTCAGTGCGCTAAAATATTTGGCCGTTCATCCCGAAGAACGTGGGCCTGTGGTCTGCCAGGATGTTGAAAATGCTGAAAAAACGTGGGAAGTGGATTTGACCCAGGAAAAACTTTTCAGTGCCTATGTCTTTAAGACCGTGACGGATCCCTATCTGGGTAAGATCTCGTTATTCCGCGTCTTTTCGGGCTCGCTTCAGAATGGTCAGAACGTTTTGAATGCCAATGGCCACAATGAACGGATCGGAAAACTGATGCGTATGCAGGGCAAAAAGACCGAAGCCGTAGAAGAATTGGTGGCGGGAGATATTGGCGCGGTGGCGAAACTGGCGCACACCCAAACCGGTGACACCCTTCTGGCAACCCAGCTTTCAGGTCAAACCTTTGTGCTGTATCCGCTGAAAAAACCCGAGCCGATTTATGCTGTGGCGATTGCTCCCAAGCACCGCCAGGATGAAAACAAGTTGGCCAATGGCTTGCACAAGCTCAAGGAAGAAGACCCCTACTTTACCCTTTCTGTGGATCCTGCCACCCACCAGTCGGTTTTGGGAGGTGTGGGACAGGCCCATGTGGAGTTGCTGATTGAACGTTTGGCCTCTCGTTATCACGTTGAAGTCAAACTTTCTGAGCCCCGGATTCCCTACCGTGAAACGATTACCCAGATGGCGGAGGCTCAAGGCAAACATAAGAAGCAGACTGGAGGGCATGGCCAGTATGGCGATGTCTGGCTGCGTTTAGAACCCTTGCCCCGGGGGGCTGGCTTTGTCTTTGAAACCCAGATTGTGGGCGGTGTGGTGCCGCGTAACTATTGGTCTGCGGTTGAAAAGGGCGTTCAGGAGATTCTGCAAGAGGGCATTCTGGCCCGTCAGCCGATTACCGATCTGAAAGTTACGCTTTATGATGGTTCCAGCCACAATGTTGATTCTTCAGATCTGGCTTTTCAATTGGCAGCCAAACTGGCTTTTCGCAATGCTTATGAACAGGCCAAACCCACGCTGCTTGAGCCGATTATGCAGCTTGAAATCACCGTGGCGGAAGAACAGACGGGCGCAATTCTGAGCGATTTGGGCAGTCGGAGCGGCCACCCCCTGGGTATGGAATTACAACGTGGGGTGCAGGTGATTCAGGCTGAATTGCCCATGGCTGAAGTTTTACACTATCCACCGATCTTAACCTCACTCACCCATGGTCAGGGCAGTTTCAGTGCACGCTTTTCGCACTATGCGGAAATGCATGAGCTACAGAAACAGCAGCTTAAAGATCAAATGCGTGAGCTGGTCAGCCAGAGCTAAGGTTTGAAATTCAGAAACAGTCTGAAGCCGTCCCTGTGGGGGCGGCTTTTTCATCACGGCTCAGTTTTAAACCTCATGAACATGTGTGCTTCCGTCCAGCCAAGGCCCGTATGCTTTTCAGATCCTCAGGCAAGTGGGAGGGAAGCGCGTTCAAGGCAAAACTTCGACCTTTTCAGGTGGGAAGTTTTCATCCATCAGGCGCTCCATGGCATAGAGGGCAATCCCGTAGGCATTGGAGGCCTCGTGCAGGCGGTGGGGCAGTTTATCGGCAAAGTGCACAAAGCGCTCTTTGACCAATTGATTGCGCCGAAAGGCATGCTCCATGACGTGTTTGCCCGCTACCCCCGAAGAGACCAATTGCAATTGTTCAGATTGGCGGCCTTGGGCCTTGAGCACCGCTTGCAGGGAGTCGCCAAGATAGTCACAGAAGTCGGTATAAATGACCTGGGCCAGCTCATGTAACTCTTTTTGACTGATCGTTTTGAGATCAAGCCCAATCGCACGGGCCAACAAGACATACGCATCACTCTCTTTGAGCAGCGGAAAGTCGTGTTCACGGGCAATTTCGGGGTGAATATATTTGAGCAAACTGGCGATCACCACCATGCGGCAGACCCGTGCGGTAAAGGGGAATTCCTGGTCTTTGAGGCGGGCCGATTGGCGAATCTGGTTGACCGAGGTGTACAGCGCACCGTGAGGCATAAATTGGTGGTGTGAGAGCCGGTGGCGCAAATAACGCCCCAACTTGGCCCGGCCTTCGGGATCAATCCGGGCCTTTAAAATCGGGGTAATATGGGTCTCGCGTGAGCCCACATCAATTACCACGGCGTTTTTAAACATACGCGAGGCCAAATACGAACTGCCATAAAACTGGGTGGCCACAAAGGCAGAGGCACTCTCCCCTTTGACCGAAGCGAGAATTTCACGCGGCGTGAAGGGTTTGCCATCGGCGCGCAAAATGCCCACTTTTTCGGGGTCAAAGAGCGATTGAATAAAGACATTGGCCGTGTAATGCAGGCCCTCTTCAAAGCTGGCAAAAGCCGAATAGGGCATGCCCGACAAAAAATAGATCTTGTTTAATTGCTGGGGATCAATTTTTTTGACATAGAGAAATTGCGCGATGGTTTCCATCAACGCCCCGCCAAATTCACAATAATAATCCGGGCCAAAATGGAAAGGCACACGGAAAATCAGCCAATCGACATAGGGCACCTTTTGTGGGCCTTCAACGTGAATCAGGCACAACTTAACCTGATCGATATCCAGATCGATTCCAAGCGTATATGCCATGGTTTAATAAACCGTTGAGCTCAGCAGCTTGCCTTTTTCGTCAAAGCTGAAATGAGAGTAGTCCAAATACCACCATGTGGTCGTCGTCTGGCCCTCTTCGCGTTTGGAGGTCGTCACACCCTCGGGGCCATGATTGCGGCGCAGCCAAACCGAACGCTGATCGGCACTGAGATGGGAAGGCGGCTCAACCGGCCCGACTTTGACTTTGCTCTCTTCGAGAATTTTCAGCCATTCGGCCTGTTTGGCACGGGCTTCGCGGGTATAAGGGGTGCCATCGGGCACGTATTGCATCTGGCGGAAAGCCCCGCGCAAATTACCAGCTACCGCTTTTTCCAGGGCGCGCTCGTAAATCGTGCGCACCCGCGCCTGCTCAACCAAGGCCTTGGCTTCGGCATAGTGTCCCGAAGCGGGATCGACATTGCAAAGCGTCAGAAGCGCTTCGTGCAGACTGTGGGAGGTCAGCAAGCGTTTGCCATAATTGAGTTGGGTTAAATTCCATTTGCGCTGGGCTTCATCATAATAGCGATGGCCAGGACGGACATAGCGCAAATATTGCGACGCCAAGTCCACACGCGAACGCTCAGTGGACAATTGCTCTTCGTTGATCGGCAGGTTCCAGAGCTGCAATAAATGGGCATTGCGGGCCAAAATCCAATCGGCGATTTGCAAATAAGAGGTGGTATCGTAATTCACGCCAGCCCGGGCGCTGAGATAGGGGTGATTGTATTCGCGCAGAGTGTAGGCCGCGCTGAAATATTCACTGGCCCCTGCAGTCAATTGGGCATAGGGCTTGATAAAAAAACGACGCACAGGTTTCTGGTCGGGATCCAGCAATTCAATTTCGAGTTGCAGCCCCCGCACGGCCAGGGGAGAGAGATTTTTGACAATGCCAGAAAGCTCTACCTCGGTGATATTTTGTTCCGTCATGCGCACGTTGACCTGCAGCACCTGGGCTTTGACTTCTTCCTGAGAAGAAGCGGCCAGTCCTGGTAGCGCAAAGCTCAACAATCCAGTCAGCAGGGTCCCGGTCCAGAAAAGGCGTTGTCTCATTCGATATACTCCCTTAGACGTCTGTTGCGATTGGGGTGACGCAATTTGCGCAGGGCCTTGGCCTCAATCTGGCGAATGCGCTCACGGGTGACATTAAAATACTGACCAACTTCTTCCAAGGTACGGGGGTTGCCATCACCCAGCCCAAAACGCAGCGCCAAAACTTCGCGCTCACGCTCGGAGAGGGTTTTTAAGACCTCATCGAGGTCATCCCGCAACAATTCCTGGGTGACAGATTCCACAGGGGTTTCGCCATCGGTGCCTTCAATAAAGTCACTCAGACGGCTGTCTTCTTCTTTGCCGATCGGGGTTTCCAGCGAAATCGGCTCTTGGGCAACTTTGATAATTTCGCGCAGTTTTTCAACGGTCACTTCCATCGACTCGGCAATTTCGTCTTCAGTTGGCTTGCGGCCATGGGTTTGCGAAAGCTTGCGCGTGACCTTCTTGAGGCGATTGATCGTCTCCACCATATGCACAGGAATACGGATGGTACGGGCCTGATCGGCAATCGCACGGGTAATCGCTTGGCGAATCCACCAAGTGGCATAGGTGCTAAATTTATAGCCTTTTTGATAGTCAAATTTTTCGACAGCGCGAATCAAACCCAGGTTGCCCTCTTGAATCAGGTCCAAAAAGAGCATGCCACGGCCCACGTATTTTTTGGCAATACTCACCACCAAGCGCAGATTGGCTTTGGTTAACATACGTTTGGCGACGTTGGCACTTTGGGCCAAATTGCGCAATTCGGCGATATTCGTGACCTGAGCCACGCTGCGTTTCTCAACCACCACCTGCTCAGCTTTTTCTAAAAACTGCTGAATTTCTTCGAGTGAAAAGCCCTGAATTTTTGAAATTTCGAACTCTTCTTCGTCGTTGTCCACAAACAGGCGACTGTCTTCGATAATTGTCTTTTTGAGTTCATCGGGATCCAGAGAGATCGCCCGTTGCTCAGTCGAAGCAGCCAAAGCTTCTTGCATCCCACTGGTGTTATAACTTTTGGCGATGGTCTTGGCCAAGACTTTGGTCAGTCCTGTTTGCTCCATAATCGCGTCAGTCAGTTCACTCTGGAGAAATTTACCCGCTTCAATCTGTTTGGCCAAGGCCACTTCTTCCGGGCTTTTGAGCAACGGAATCGAGCCGATTTCTTTGAGGTACATGCGCACAGGGTCATCACTGGAGACCCCGGTTGGCGCATCCAGATTGAGGGGCAACTCGTCTTCTTTGCCCTCTTCTTCAGTTTCGTCTTCAGCAGGTGTTTCTTCTTCTTCATCGAGATAAGCGCTGGCGACCGCGACCAGACCAACGCCCAATTGCTCGCCGATACCGGGCAGATCGTCTTCGTCTTCGCTGCTGCGCCGGGGGGCGTCATAATCTTGATTGGCTGCTTTTTTGCGTTTGCTGTGACCCTGTGTCAAATCCTGTGTTTCTCCTTCGGGCTGGAATGTATGATTTCAGACATTTACAAGCCTATTTGTCGCAATTGGGCCAACACTTTCATCTGCTCCATATAGTCTTTCATCAGGAGCAAATAGGCCTCTTGGTC
The DNA here is from genome assembly GCA_018780035.1 of Candidatus Sericytochromatia bacterium. Classification (GTDB taxonomy): domain Bacteria; phylum Cyanobacteriota; class Sericytochromatia; order UBA7694; family UBA7694. Next base: position 400,848 of record JADMKE010000004.1, on the reverse strand, counting down.
CTGCTCTGCTTCTGCCGCTTGTATTTGCTGGCTTAACAGGCTGATTTGACGGTTCAGGCACTCAAGTTTAACATTTCTGACAAAGTCAGCCAACGATTTTTCTATCTCCAGCCCCTTGAGATGCTCACTCTCCATCATCTCTACCAGACGTTGGTGCACCTCGGCTTCAGGAAAAACCGTAAACAATTGCTGCCACTCAAAACCGTACCCTTGCCCATGTAAATCCACCAAATACTGGCGCAGATACTCGTGCAAACCATCGGAAAAAACCAAGTCTTGCACTTCAGTTACCACGCGTCCCCGATGCTCCGGATACTGAAGCATCAAGTACAACAGGCCCAATTCTGACCCATACAGTTTATCACGGGGATCGCGAGAAATAAAAGCAGACGCAGCCAAAGGTGCTTGAGAAGGTGACTGAGAGTGGGAAAAACGGGCCTCATTTTTAAAGCGGGTTTTGCCACTGTTTTTGCTCTGCTTGCGAATTTCTTGGGTCAGTTGTTCCCTTAATACCCCTTCATCCACATGCAGACGAGCAGCCACCTGGCGAATACATTCATCGCGATAGACCGGCTCATAGACCGTTTTTAAAACCGCAATTGCGGCTTTGGCGGCCAGGGCTTTGTCGAGGGTGCTGTCAAGACTAAAACCCACCAAGGCTTTGTCCAAGCGGTATTCCACCAGTGGCTTGGCGTCCGCCAAAACCTGAGCAAAGGCCTCGGCCCCATATTGATGTAAAAACGTATCGGGGTCTTCCTGGTCTGGAATCCCCATAACACGCACCTGTAGCGCCATTCCCGTGGTCACTTCGGCCAAGACGTCAGCGCCGCGGTCAGTGGCTTTTTGACCTGCTTTGTCAGCGTCATAACACATCACAATTTGTTTATTGTCAGTAAAACGCAGCACCTGCCTGGCCTGGGCCTGGGTCAAAGCTGTGCCGAGCCCCGCGACGGCATGTTCAAAACCAAATTGGTGGGCGGTGATCACATCCAAATAACCCTCCATCAGCAAAACCTGATCGCGCTCGCGAATGGCTTTTTTGGCCAAATTTAAGGCATAGACATGCTGGCCCTTTTGATAAATTTCGGTCTCGGGGGAGTTGATATATTTGGCCTGGACATCTGCTGCCAAGGCCCGACCACCAAAGCCCAGCACTTCGCTGTTGACGCTTACAATCGGAAAAATCAGGCGCTGGCGGTAGAGATCATAGAGACCCTCTTTGCCCTGCCCAAACAAACCACTTTTTTCGAGTTCCTCGCGGCTAAAGCCTTTGCTGCGCAAATGATCGTGCAGGGCATGCCAGGCATTTAAGGCATACCCCACTTGAAAGCGCTTTTGCATGGATTCAGAGATCTTGCGGCTCTGCAAATAGGCACGCCCCTCTTCGCCTTGCTGGGGGTGGTGCAAAACCCACTCAAAATATTGGCAGGCCTCTTGGTTCATGCGCCGCAAAGTATTGCGGAACTGCTCTTCGGCCTCAATCGTTTCGGAAAAAACCAAGCGCACACCCGTGGCCTGGGCCAAATCTTTTACAACCTGAATAAACGACTGATTGGTGTAATTCATCAAAAATGTAAAGACATTGCCACCCGCTCCACAGCCAAAACATTTGTAAATCTGTTTATCTGCGCTGACTTGAAAAGAGGGGGTTTTTTCGCTGTGAAACGGACACAGCCCTTTGTAATTGTGGCCCGTGCGTTTGAGATGAACGTACTGGCTGATAATGTCAACGATATCCGCACGTTGGCGGACTTCTTCAATACTGGCGGGGTCAAGCGAAGCCTGGGTCATGGTTCAATTTTAGCAGTTCATGTGGCTTTTGACTTTCAATCTTGAAAAATGTTAATTTATCTTATCCAAAGAAAAGAGATATTGGGATTTTATGCAAGCAAAAAAGATCATCTGGGCGACTTTATTCTGTTTCGGACTATCGCTCCAACCGCTCTCAGCCGCCGAAAAAAACCTGACCAAAGCCCAAAATGCCTTAGAAAATAAAATTTACCTGCCGTTACAATCGGTGGTGGATCTCTCCCTTGATAAATTGGGTACACCCTTATTTTTACCCAGTCCCCAAAAAATCAGCAGTACCGATGTCTTTAAACTCGCGTTGAATTTGGGTATGGCCACTACCGACGCCATTGTGGCCCTCAAAAACAAAGACAAAGCAATGTTTGAAAAACACGCAGTCCTGATGTATGACTACGCCAAGCGACTCAATTTAAATAAAAATATTTTAAACACCTACAAAGAAATGCAAGAACCCCTCGCCAAAAGTCAATTTGCGCAATTGGAAAAAATCATGAAAAACATGCGTGAGCAAATGGCCACCGAAATGAATCAGTCCTATCGCAAGGATCAGGCGCGTCTGGCTTATGTCGCAGGTTGGCTCGAAGGACTGTATATTGCCAGCAAAAGCATTGAAAAAAAATACAGCCCACAAAGAAGTGAGGTCTTGAGTCAACGCGCTCCGATTGTCAGCCAGCTGATCGGTCACATTAAAGCACTCAGTCCCCGCTTGCAGCAACGCAAAGATGTTTTGGCATTGAGCCATGCCCTGCCACAGATCAAAAAAATCCTCGAGCAAAAAACCTATTCGCCAAAAGACACCAGCACTCTCGGCAATATCTGCGCATCTGTTCATACCGTGATCGTCAATTAAGCCACGCTTGCGATGGGCTTTACACTTCAAGAACAAGCAGAACAGCGCAGCTACCTTCTGGGTCATCGCATTTTGGGAAAAATCCCCCGCGAGGGCCTCGAAGTGTTGCTGCGAAAAGGCATATTTTTACATTTAGACGAGCACCAGATTGCCTTTTTACCCGAAGACACCACCCATAACCTCTATTTTTTATTGGAGGGACGTCTGGGTCTTTACTCCCCGGAACAAAAGGCCTATATCAGCATTCTCAAGGACAGCGAAGATTTTATTGGGGGCGCTTATTTTTTGCCCTATCAGATTATCCCCCTTTCACCCACTGCCGTTTTTTTCAAAATTGGTTTTGGGGAGTTGAGCACTTTTTTAAACCGTTATCCTGCGGCAAAACCTTATTTTATGGCTTGCTTTTCACCCTTGGGAGCTTACCAATTTCTAAAACGCTTTCAGATACCTGCCCACCATCGGCTCCCTGCCGAACTCCTCAATAGTTTTGAACTGGAAATTTTTGAGAGAAATGATTTTATTGTTAAAGAGGGCGAGCGAGCAGATAAATTTTATTTGATCACCTATGGTTCCGCCCGTGTACTGGTCAAACACCCAGACCAAATAGAAGAAGTGGTCAAGACCCTCGGAGACGGGGATTATTTTGGTGAAATTGGCTTATTGGAAGGCTCTCTGCGCAAGGCCTCGATTGTCGCATCAAGCCAGATGACACTTTATTCACTCAACAAATCCGGCTTTGAACAGCTCATGCAAAGCCCCGAAGGCCAATTAATCAATCGCCAATTCTCGGCTCAAAGCCAAATGTATGCCTTCAAAGAGTCCAATATTATTGGCAGCGCTTCCGATTGCAATCCCCGCATTTTGGATCACAATATTGCGCTTTACCACATCAAATTAAATAAGATAAAAGAAAAAAACGGCAAATCAAAATACTCTGTTAAACCGGTTTGTGATACCCACAAATACCCGATTTTTGTCAACAAACAGCCCATTCATCATGAAGTGATTTTAGATAAATACGATGAATTGATCATTGGTAATTACACCATCATGATTGATCTCAACCAAGATCAAATCAGTGTCAAGAAATCAGATTTTCATAGGATGGAGGTATCCAACCTATGTTATAAACAAAACAAAATAAAGATTATCGACAATATTTCTTTTTCGGCCAACTCCAACCAATTGGTAGGCCTGCTTGGTCCCAGCGGCTCAGGCAAGAGTACCCTCTTGGATTTGCTCTATGGCACAAAAACCCCCAGTAGCGGCAGTATTTTTTATGATGAAACCCCCTTTCAATCCAATCAAATTTATTATCACGATATTTTTGGTTTTGTGCCCCAAGACGATATTCTCTTCCCCGAATTGACAGTCTACGAAAACCTCTATTTTGCCGCCAAAGTGCGCTCTCCACTCGAAGAAAAAGAGAAAATCGAGAATCGCATCGAACAGGTCCTCGATATTTTAAAACTCTCAGAGCAAAAACATGCAAGGGTCGGCAATGTCGACAAACGGGGACTGAGTGGGGGTCAAAAAAAACGCGTCAATATCGCACGTGAGTTGCTGTTTGAACCCGACGTACTCTTTCTTGATGAGCCGACGTCGGGTCTGTCTTCCCGCGATGCCGAAGAGGTCATGCATTTTTTGCGCATTTTGGCAGACACTGGCAAATTGGTCATTACGGTTCTACACCAGCCCAATTCGCCTATTTACAAACTTTTTGACCAGATTGTCTTGATCGAAGAGGGCGGGAAATTGGTCTTTTCTGGCCCAGCCAAAGCGTGTTTGGCCTATATGTCCAATTTTGATCAAGTGGACGATTTCCCCCTGGAATGTCCCCAATGTTTGAGCGTACAGCCCGAAAAAATTTTTAATATTCTCGGCAAACAAGATGAAAATCAAGAACGCCTCTATTCTCCTGATTTTTGGCAAAAGCAATTTTTAGAGCAACAGGGCCAAGAGCATCCTGGCACGGGCCCATTAACCTCCCCTACAGCCAAAGTCTTTACCAAACGGCGACTGAGCCTGGGTGAACACCTGGCCCAGTTTCAATTGCTCTTGCTGCGTACCTTCTTGATCAAAAGCCGCGATTTGGGCAATTTGGGCGTGCAATTTAGCACCCCCCTCTTGTTGGGATTGCTGATTGCCTTTATTTTGCGCTCATCACCGGGCCAGAGCAGCGAATATCTGCTTCAGACAAATCCCCTTTTGCCCGTTTATTTTTTTGTGGCGATTATCCTGGGTATTTTCATGGGAGCCACCAGCAGTGCCAAAGATATTGTCGGGGAACAGAGCACGTATTTACGTGAGGTCAACGCCAATCTGCAAAAAAAATGGTATGTTCTGTCTAAATTTTGTGTGCAAGCCTGTCTGACGGGCCTGCAATTGGGTTTATTTGTATTGCTTAGCAATGGGATTTTAGGCATACAAGGCTCATTTTGGAAAATATTTCCATTTATCTACTTATCTGGGCTCTTTGGTGTCTCGCTGGGGCTTATGCTTTCAAGTTATTTAAAGACCACCGAAGCTGTGATCAATTTTATTCCCTTAATCCTCATTCCCCAGATTATTCTCGGGGGCGCCCAAATTCAGTATGAAGACTTTAACAAGCGTTTTTTTCTGGATCAGAATCTGCCACTTGTCCCTGAAATTTGCCATTTAATCCCAGCCCGTTGGGCCTATGAAGGTGTGGTATTGTCAGCCAATGGTGACCGCCAAACCCTGCTGAACCAATTGCATATTCTGCGCGACGAAATTCTGGTCAAAACCCTCAGCAAAGCGGATCCGGCCATCAACACCACGCTGCTTGAAGAGCAAATTATTTCCCTGGATCAATTTACAGGTCAGGTCGATGAACTTTATCCAGAAGCCCAGTACCCGCTCAGCAATGACGCTCTCAGCAGTTTGGTCGAAAAAGGGCTTCAGCGTTATTACGAAGCCGAATTGAGCCGGGGATTTGGCCCTCAGGAATTGGGACTGTCCTTTTATACCCTGTTTGAAAAAACAGCTTTAAACCGCAACTTAAACACACCTTTTAATTGGGCTTTTTATGCTCCCGAAAAGAGCTTTTCTTTTGGCACTTTCCGGGTCCAAATCAAGTCCATCGGTTTTAATGCCCTTGTCTTGATTCTGATGATCGTGATCAATCTACTCAGCTGCTTGCACTTTTTACAGCGCCGCAGCCAATGCTAAAATGCGGCCAGAGACCAAAACGTCAGCGGCGAACAGAGAAAGGTTTTTCAAGATGTACAAATTGGTATTGTTGAGACACGGAGAAAGTGAATGGAACCGCGAAAACCGCTTTACAGGCTGGACCGATGTCGACCTCTCCGAAAAAGGACGTGCCGAAGCTGCCGAAGCTGGGCGTTTGCTCAAAGCCGAGGGATTTGCCTTTGATTTGGCCTTTACGTCGGTGCTCAAACGGGCGATTCGCACACTCTGGTTGGCTCTGGATGAAATGGATCGTCTCTGGATAGAAATTCGCAAAGACTGGCATCTCAACGAACGCCACTATGGCGCCCTGCAAGGGCTCAACAAAGCGGAAACGGCCGCCCAGCATGGCGAAGATCAAGTAAAGATCTGGCGCCGCAGTTATGATATCCCTCCCCCTGTTTTGGAAAAAAGCGATTCGCGTTATCCGGGTCACGATCCCCGTTATGCTGGACTGAGCGAAACAGAATTGCCTTTGACCGAAAGTCTCGCCACAACCGTTGACCGCGTTGTGCCATTTTGGGAAAACAACATTGCACCAGAAATCCGGGCCGGTCGTCAGGTCTTGGTTGCCGCTCACGGCAACAGTCTGCGGGCCTTGGTCAAATACCTTGATGGCGTCCCAGAAGACGAAATTGTCGGCCTGAATATTCCCACAGGCATCCCGCTGGTATATGAACTCGACGCAGAGTTAAAGCCTATCAAGCACTATTATCTTGGCGATCCCGAAAAAATTCAGGCAGCAATCAGCGGCGTGGCCAATCAGGGCAAAGTAAAATAGCCCAAACAGAAGTTTGCGAATAAATTAATTTTCTGCTAAAATTTAATTAAAAGTTGAATTAAATACGATCTGATTAAACACGATATTTAAACATGATCTGCTCTTGGGAGAAATCTGTATGCGCAAACGCGTTTTTGGTCTTTCAAAACTGAATTTGGCACTTGGCTTGGCATTTGGTCTGACCCTTGTCGCCTGCCAACAGTCGGGGCCTGTCAATGGAATGGTTCCCGTTCGCTTAAATGCCGCTTCGGCTCTTGGCACCCGTGCCATTACCGACTCCCGTTTTAGTTATTCAACTGATCGCAGCGAATTAACCGTGATCTTGGTTCATGATTCAGGTGAAACGATCGAGTATTCAGCGGTACGCCGTCCTCTCGATGGCCCGTCTGTACAAGCCCAAACGACGGTCAAGCGCAATGGCTCCGTGGTGAGCAGCGCTCGAACCACTCCCTCAGAAGCCCAGTTGGTGATTAAAACTGCTGCCAATAATGGCTGGCAAGAGGTCTACAAAGATCTGAAAGAGCGCTATCGCTTGGCTGGTTTGGTCAGTTAAGATGAAACGCTGGCTGCTGCTGGTTTTGGCTTTGGCTTATGGCGTAAGTGCCTGTCAGGGCCCTGAAGTGCCTTCCCGATCTGGGCCGTCATTACAAGCGGCTTCACAGCCGCAGAAGCGGACCCAAAGTGATCGCTTTCTCTGTTCGATGGAACCCGGCAACGGGGGATTTACCATGCTCAAGGTCATGGATTTAAGCAATCGCACAGTGAGATCCGTCTTTGTGCCTGGCCAAGTGCTCTCAGTAGACGGTGTGCCCAGCGAACGAAAACTCTATCTCAGCAGCCGTGAGGGCGAAGATCAGCCTCAATTTACGCTCTTTGAAGTCGATGTCGAAAAGCTCCTGATTCGCCGTGCAGCCTCTTTTTCACAAGCAGGCCTCTGGCCCAGTGATTTTCTTGTCCGCAACAATCAACTTCTCGCCTCCGGCACCCGCCAGGGCCAGGGACTCTTGCTCAGCCTCGATCTGGTTCAAGGTGGTTGGCAAAATTTGGTCCACAGCTTTGCCACAGGCAACCTCGAATGGGGCAAAACCCCCGATCAGGTTCAAGCCGTGGCCTTTGATGAAGACCGGATCACCCGCACCACAATTGATATCCGTCAAAAACGCATTCTCAATGTACAGTCCTTTAACCACGGCATTCCCTTTGGCAATAACGTCGGCCTGAGTTCCCCCGATTCCAGTTATTTTTATGCCCTGCACCAGCTCAAAGGCGAAGTTGAAATTTACGCTTACGATATTGCTTCAGGGGCCAGTAATAATCTGATCAGTGCCGAAAAAGCTGTGGGCATTCTCTACAGCAGCGTGATCAGCCGTGATGGTCGTTTCCTCTATGCCACAATTGACAATAAAATTCACCGCTATGAATTGATCGGCACCCAAATGAAGCGCCTCCCACCAATTGAGTTACGTACCTCTGAAGCGCGTTATCTGGCACTGTCTCACACCGGCCCGGTGCTCTATGTCTCTCACGACCGCAAAAACTCTGTCAGCCAGATCACTTTACAAGCGGATGGTAGCTATACCATCCAAGATCTGCCTTACCCCGGTCAGAACAACGAGATTTTCGTTTTTTAAAGTTAAAGAGCCTTTGGCATACTAGCCTGCCTGGGCATCTGTTATAGTGGGATTCAGGAGCAAAAAATGGCACAACCGTCCCGCAACTTTACCCGCTACGCTTGGATCGTGGTCTGCTTTTTAGTGCTGGTCATCCTCTGGGGTGCCTGGGTGCGTATTTCTGGTGCCGGCGCCGGCTGTGGAAATCACTGGCCTACCTGCAACGGACAAGTTCTCCCAATTGCCCCCAATACAAAAACCCTGATCGAATTTACCCACCGCCTGAGTAGTGGTCTCTGTCTGCCGATGGTCCTGGTCATGCTGGGCTGGGCCTGGCGCATTTTCCCCAAAGGGCATGGGGTGCGGAGTGCCAGTGTCATCACGGTGGTCTTTTTACTCAGTGAAGCCGCTCTGGGAGCTGGCTTGGTCAAATTTGAACTCGTGGCTGACAATGCTTCCGTGGCCCGCGCAATTACCGCTGCCCTGCACTTAGTCAATACATTTACCTTGGCAGGAGCAGCCGTCTTGGCTGCTTGGTGGTCACAACAACCCGAACCCCATTCCTGGAAAGGCGCCGCCCCGATCAAATGGGCCCTGGTGGTGGCTTTGGCTCTGCTGATGCTCAGCAGCATGACAGGCGCGATTACAGCACTGGGCGACACCCTTTTCCCCACCTCGATTTTTGTCGAGGGGGGCCTGATGGCGCGTCTGAAAGAAGATTTATCCGGCAGCACCCACTTTTTGGTACAGTTGCGCCTGATTCATCCGATCCTCGCGGTGGGAACCGCCTGCTATTTGCTGTTTTTGAGTTTTGGGATTCGGGCTGAACACGAAACAGGCCCGCGTGTTACATTGGGTTTGAATCTCACGGTATTAACGGGTCTACAACTGATTGCGGGTTTCAGCAATATTGTCCTGGGAGCGCCGGGCTGGTTACAAGTTTTGCATTTATTGCTGGCTCTGAGCATCGCCCTGATCGTGCTTTTGTTGCTTGCTGCGGTCTTGGCCGAAGAACCCGTAAACAGGCTGGCGACCTAATCTTCGTCGTCTTCGTCCACAGCGCGTAAAATTTCAAAGACTTCTTTGCCGTAGCGATCAACAATGCGCTTACGCATGGTCGCTGCACGGCTCTCGTTTCCGATGCGTATCATTTCCAGATATTCCTGCATCAGGCGTTCACAATTGGAATTAATTTTTTTATGCTGTCTTAGAGCAGAAAATTTCATAATATGATCCCTTCTCCTTCCATTAGACGATATTTGCTGCGTTGAGTTCCAGGGGTTATAGCACAATCTGGGGATCTATTTTAAGAGATCGTTAAAAACAAACAGCATTCATCATACACGGTCTCAGCGCTGGCGTGTACGGGATAGCTTAGGGCTCGACAGCGGGAACACTCAATGCAGGGCCTCGGGGACAATCTTTTAAGAGGTAAGCGGCGTATCCCAGCATTTCACGGGGCAAAGACCAATAGAGATCCCGCCATTCAAAGATCCGGGAATAACTGCCCCAAGCCGGTTGCACACCACATTTGCTTAGCGCCAACTGGCTGCGCAGAATATGAAAATAGCTGGAGACCACAATCACCGAGACCAGATCGCGCTTTTCGAGTATTTTGGCCGTATTGGCAGCGGTCTGAAAGGTATCATAACCTTCGGTGTCCACGAGAATATCGTCGTGATCCACACCTTTGCGCATCAGATAGCGCCCCATCACGATCCCTTCTTCATGGCCCTCTTTGCCCAGACCCCCACTGACCAAAATAAAGGCCACCTGTTTTTTTTGATACAGCTCCAGCGCTCGATCCAAACGGGCTTGGAGGCGCTTGGAGGGAAGACCATTGGGCAAAACCTGAGAGCCCATCACCAATGCGACATGGGCCCGATCGCGGGTATCTTGCAATCCCACCCAGAGAATCCAAGAGAGTTGGGCGAGCAGAAGTAAACACAGCAGTCCCACAATAGCCAAAACCGCTTTGAGAGCGACGTGCACAGCGCTTTAGTCCGAAACGGTATCGGCCATCTGTTCAGCAGACAAAGCCTCAGCAAAAAGCTTGACAATTTCAGCCGCGGGCTGAATCGTGTGAATCCCTTCCACACTTTTTCCGGCTTGCCAGAAATCTTTATAGCCCCGCCCTTTGAGAGAGGCCTGTTTGAGCTTCCAAACCGATTGCAACGCATAAAGTGTACGCATCAGGTATTTGGTTTTGCGATGTTTGAGCAGTTTTTTTTCTAACCAAGAGGCCTGGGTTCCCATGCGTGCCACAGTAGGGGTTTTGATAATTGCACAGGGGGTGCCCGAGAGCCGATCGGTCAAAACAATATCTTCGGCCTGGGCTTTGAGAATGGCCTGTTTGTAATCGTCATGGGCTTTGCATTCGGTCGTGGCAATAAAGCGCGTGCCCATCTGAACACCTGCATAGCCCATTTCCAAGGCCTGCTTAAAGGCTTCGGGGTCGCCAACGCCCCCCGCACAGATCAGGGGCTTGCCCAAATCTTTGAGATCGGCGAGCAGACGTTGCGCACTTTTTTGCCCCGCATGCCCCCCGGCCCTTTCGTTAACACAAATCAGGCCATCGACATCGGCTTCTAGGGCTTTGAGCGCCCATTTGCGTTCAGTCACATCGTGGTAGACAATGCCGCCATGGGGCCGTACTTTTTCGACCACCCAACGGGGGTTGCCAAGCGAGGTCAAGAAAAACTTGACCCCTTCTTCAACCGCAATCTGCACCCAGGTCTGCATCCGCTCTTCGTAGGCTTTGGCCGATTTTTCGATCAAGACATTCATGCCAATCGGTTTGTCGGTCTGGGAACGGATCCAACGCAAACCTTCACGAAAATCATCGCCATAGACAAAAACCATGGAGAGGGGCTGAACCACACCCAAACCACCAGCGGCAGAAACCGCTGCAACCAACTCTTTGTTGCTACAGGGATACATCGGGCCACAAATCAGGGGAATGGCAATGCCCACCTGCTGTGTAAAGGGTGTGTGATAAGTCATGATTCAATACCTCAACCTTTACCTTACCACAGCCCTCAGACCGAAACAGTCTGTTTTAAGAGCGGTTTTAAAAAGCGTCCGGTATGCGAGCGTTTGTTGCGGGCCACTTCTTCAGGCGTACCCTGAGCCACAATCTGCCCCCCTTTGTCTCCCCCTTCGGGCCCGAGATCAACCAAATGATCCGCCACTTTGATCACGTCCAGATTGTGTTCAATCACCAAGACTGTATTGCCTTTGTCGACCAAGCGTTGAATCACCTCCAACAATTTGGCCACATCGGCAAAATGCAAACCCGTGGTGGGCTCATCGAGCAAATAGAGGGTTTTGCCCGTACTGCGTTTGCTCAACTCGGTGGCCAGTTTTACACGCTGGGCCTCGCCCCCTGAGAGGGTGTTGGCGGGCTGGCCCAATTGAATATAATCCAGACCGACATCGGCCAAGGTCTGCAATTTGCGCTCCAAAGCGGGAATTTTGGCAAAATGCTCAAGCGCCTCTTCGACAGTCATATTTAAGACATCAGCAATAGAGGCCCCTTTCCATTTAACGGCCAAGGTTTCGCGATTATAGCGTTGGCTTTTGCAGACCTCACAGGGCACATAGACATCGGGCAAAAAATGCATTTCAATTTTGATCATGCCATCGCCCTGACAGGACTCGCAACGCCCCCCTTTGACATTAAAACTAAAGCGCCCAGGCTGAAAGCCGCGCACCTTGGCCTCGACACTTTGGGCAAATAATTCGCGAATCGGGGTAAAGAGCCCGGTATAAGTGGCGGGATTGGAGCGCGGTGTGCGCCCAATCGGGGATTGATCAATGAGGATCAATTTGTCGATATGTTCGACCCCCTCCACACTTTGTACGCCCTGGGGCCGGGGTGTATTGTGGTGCAATTCATGCCAAAGCCAGGGAGCCAAAATTTCGTTGATCAAAGTCGATTTGCCGGAACCACTGACCCCGGTCACACAGATCAGTTTGCCCAAGGGGATCTCCAGATCCACGTCTTTGAGATTGTTGCGGGAGGCCTTGTGGATTTTGAGGCTTTTGCCATTACCGGGTTTGCGCTCACGGGGCACTTCAATTCGGGATTTGCCACTGAGATATTGGCCTGTCAAAGACTCGGGTTCGCGCTTGATATCGGCCAAAGTACCCTGGGCCACAATTCGTCCGCCATGGCGTCCAGCGCGGGGCCCAATATCCACAAGATGATCTGCCGCACGAATGGTGTCTTCATCGTGTTCGACCACAATCAGGGTATTGCCCAAATTGCGCAGCCGCTCCAGCGTCTTAAGCAGACGCTCATTGTCTCGCTGGTGCAGCCCAATACTCGGTTCATCCAGAATATACAAGACCCCCACCAGCCCCGAGCCGATCTGGGTTGCCAAACGAATGCGCTGGGCTTCCCCACCGGAAAGGGTATTGGCACTGCGATCCAGGGTCAAATAATCGAGACCGACGTTGAGCAAGAAGCCCGAACGCTCTTTCAGCTCTTTCATAATCAAGGCAGCAATCAAAGCCTCTCGTGGACTCAATTGGCAGGTTTCCAACCAGTCAAAAAAGCGTTCAATCGAGAGCCCGGTGATATCCGCAATGGACAGAGCGCCAATTTTGACAGCCAAAGCCACGGACTGCAGACGGCGCCCATCGCAGACGGGGCAGAGGGTCTTTTCCATATACTGCTCAATTTCTTGGCGCGTAGACTCGGAAGTACTTTCAGAATAGAGACGCTGAAGGCGGGGAATCACACCTTCAAAACGGGTATAAAAGCTGTACTGAAGCTGGCCCGCGCCTTTGCTTTGGTAATCGACCTGCATACGCTGATCGCTGCCATATAAAAGCGTGTGCTGTAATTCGGGGGAAAACTTTTCAAAAGGGGTATCAAAGTCAAAAGAGATCTCTTTTTGCAGGGCCTCTAAAAGCGTGCGCAAATAACTGCCAGATTGGTCGAGACTTTTGATCCAGGGCCTGACAGCGCCCCCTTTTAAGCTCAAAGAAGGCACGGGCACAACTTTGTCGGGCACAATTTCTTGACGGGCCCCGAGGCCATGACATTCTTTGCAGGCCCCAAAAGGGCTATTAAACGAAAAGAGACGGGGTTCCACCTCTGGAAAGCTAAACCCACAATCTGGACAGGAGAGATTTTGATTAAACAAGCGCGTTTGGGCAGGGTCATCCAGATTCTCAATTTCAACCAATCCTTCGCCCTTTTTGAGTGCCAATTGCAGGGATTCAGTCAGGCGTGAAATGGCCTCTTCTTTTAAACGCAGGCGATCGATCACCAGCGAAATATCGTGTTTTTTGGTTTTGGCCATCGGAATTTCTTCACCCAAATCATGAAAAACCCCATCCACTTTGACCCGTGAGAAGCCCTCGCGCAGCAAACTCTCCAAGAGAGACTTATACTCACCTTTTCGGCCCCGAATCAAGGGAGCCAGAATACCGAGGCGGGTGCCTTCTGGCCACTGCTGGACCTGATCGACAATTTGGTCTAAACTTTGGGCCTGAATTTTCTGGCCACAGTCCGGGCAATGGGGAATGCCTACCCGGGCAAAGAGCAAACGGAGATAATCGTAAATTTCTGTAACAGTACCGACGGTGGAGCGCGGGTTGTGACTGGCGGATTTTTGATCAATCGAAATGGCTGGGGAGAGTCCTTCGATATGCTCCACATCGGGTTTGCGCATCTGTCCCAGAAATTGGCGGGCATAAGCAGAAAGAGACTCAACATACCGGCGCTGCCCCTCAGCAAAGATCGTATCAAAAGCCAGGCTGGATTTGCCAGAACCACTGACACCCGTAAAAACAATCAATTGATTGCGTGGCAACTCAAGGCTGACCTGTTTGAGATTGTGTTCACAGGCATTTTTCACAATAATCGAAGTCTGATTCATGTTATTAGTCCGGCAACTTCTGATCCGTGCTGGTCCCAAAACAAATGAAGACCAAAGCACCGCAAGAGAAGCGCTCCTTTCAGATAAGCTAAAAATGTGTATGTTTATATAATATCCCTGTATACCAGGATACTGCATCTGTCTCTTGAAGGGAAATCAGTTTGGTTTCAAATAAGCAAAATCACAGATGCCAGCGATACAAACAATGCGCTCAGGGGCGCCATCACTGCGGACGGAGGCCAGAATGGTTATGACACCGGGTTCCATTGGGGCTTCGTCGGTTCCATTACCCGTGTTGGACAAACCTAAAAGTATTAGGTTTGTATTAAGTATTTTTTTTTATTATCAGAGTTCTATTAAAAATAAATTAAGCGGGGACAGCCACAAGGGGATCTGGGTGATAAGAGATTCGGTGAACTATATCTCAAGCCCTAAGGAAGGAATCAAGTCATGCCCAGTGTATGGTCAACAGCAGGGAATGAATCCCGCTCAAAGTCAGAATTAGGCCTGGTTTCCGTCGAGCAACAACGCCAATTGCGGAATAACAATGGCATCATTTCCACGTATATGAGTGAGAAAGATGCGCGCAGCAATGAAGCTGAAAATGAAGATCAGAAAATTGCTGACAAAGAGTTGAAAAAAATTGCCTCTGAACATTTGCGTACAGCCGCGCAAATTCGCTTCATTGGTGCAATCTTGAATGCAATTGGGACCATTGCCAAAATTGCGATGAGTTCAGGCAGCCAACAAGGTGTGAACTGGGCAACAGCCATACCTGAACTGGTCAACGGACTGGGCAATGTCTACAGCAAGTGGTTGGATCTGCAAAAGCAAGAAGCTGAAGTCGATGCCGTCAACGATGAGTTGGGCAAACTCAAAGGTGATCGCACCACAACCGCTGGTCACGTCAAAGCCTTAGACGCCAATCCTTACGCCTAAAATATAAAGCGAAGGAGTCACAGAGATGCCAGCAATACAAGCGATGCGTTCAGATGCACTTGCTCTGCGAGCAAAAGAGGACATGCAGGAAAAAATCCCGCAGTTCTACAACTCGGTCAATCAGTCCTTGGGGCAAAGTATTGTTCAAGGGCAAGATGCAGCAGAACAATTGATCGAAGCGCGTTTTGAAGCGGCCAATAAAATTGCCGCTGAACTGCGCCAGAAATTGGACGGCAAAGGGGGACTGACTGAGTTGGGTGTGGGCATGACTATGAAAACCATCAGCCAAGTGCTTTCAACCACCCTGACTTTGTTGGGAAAAACCAGTACCACCAAAATTCTGGAGCTGGCATCAAGCTTGGCCAACTTTTTGCTGGAACAGTCAGCCCTGCGCGAACAGTGGGACGCTGCCGTTGCAACATACGGCCAATGGACGGTTCAAGCAGGTTATACTGGGCATGACACTGTGGGCTTGGATATTCGAAACACCATGCGTTCCATGGGCGGACGTGGTGCGATTAAATACCGTGACGCCATCACGCCCCGCTGGACAGACCGGCGGGGCTATGCCGGAACCACCTCGGCAGGCATGGGTGGCCCCAATGGCTATGACACCTGGTTCAATTGGGGCTCCGTCGGCTCCATCACCCGTATTGGACAAACTTAAACAGAGTATTGAAAGGACACTAGACCTATGGTTGGTATTGGAAACAGCCAGCTTTCTGTGAATCTCACCACCCGCGATGTACACAATAATCGCCTCAATCAGACGGCAACAAGTATGAACTCTGCTGTTGCTGGTTTTGTTTGGAACCCCACCTCAAAGCTGATTATTCGCAAAGAAGAAACAGACAAGCAAAACGACGATAACCTGACATTCCTGTTTGAGTACCGTGCTCTTTTAAACTCACGTATGCAAACCCTGATTACTCAGTTGAGCAATGCCCTGGCTTCAGACCTGGAAGTGGCAATGAGTTCGAGCAACTCACGCTGGAACAATTCGCGTTCAGCCATGGCGGGCAATACCACTTCTACAGCACAAGATGCTGGAGCGGGCCGCACCGCGTATAACTTTATGATGGGTTGGATGACAACGGCGGCTGAGGCCAATGCTGCAGCATTGGCCAACGTGGCTCTGGTCAATCCCGATGCGGGATTTGATGTCACATTTAACTCCGCGGGCAGCAATGGCATCAACGCAGCACCGATTAATGGTCCTGCCATAGCCAACCGCGCCATCCGGGTGGCGGGCTCAGCAACCTTGGCCCAGACCGATCCCGGTTTGATTGATGTTTTGTATATCGGCGGCATTAACGGCATTGGCACACCTGCTTATCGCTATGCAAATAACAGTTCAGATGATGTGGCTGGAGCAGGAACTGCAGGCAACCCACAAAACGTCCTGAACAACAGTTTCGCAGGCCCTCTGGGTGTAGAAGCCACGATTCAGGATGCCAAAAACCTCTTCCAGAAGGTACTCTTTGACACGATTTCAAGTGTTGAATACCGCCCGGTATTGAGCTCTGGTCTGTTCAAAAACATCATTGTCTCCTCCAGTGCCAGCTTGGCCAACGGTTCTCAGGCCCAGGCCAGCTTCAGCATGACTTTCAACGGCACGCAAGACGGTGGGAGATTGGACATCAGCTGCGATAAATTCACAGCCTTCTTCCACTCCTAAGTCCGTGTCAGTGCTGTTCAGAGATATTTAGAAAGGATCATTAAAAATGGCTTTTACGTTTGGTCTGGGCTCCGACACCATGCTCAATCAGTTTCAGAGGGATGCATCCCAGTTCAAACTGACGGATATCTCCACCAACATTCAGAAGCGCAATGTGGCCATTGGCCAATCTGCTTCGTACGTTGATTACACATTTTCACACCTCAACCGATTTATGTCGCTGGATGAGGCCAATGATAATGCCGCAGTATTTCTCAATGAATATCAGGCTCTGTTAAGATCCCGAATTCAACAATTGATTTCGGATCTCACAGCAGCTATGACAAGAGATATTGATCGGGCCTTGGTCGAGGAACGTGCAGCATGGAATACCTCGGGCCCCCGTCGGGGTGCTCAGGGCTATAGTTCAGCTGAAGGTGAAGATGCGGGTTCGGCCCGTGTCTCGTATAATTATTTCAGTGGTTTTGCCCAAAACCTCACCCCCTCAGGGGGAGCAACCAACGCATTGCCCAATACAGCTCCCTATGTCGGGAAAACCATGTCGGACAACATCAGCCGTGTATCACCCGATACCCAAGCCGATTCCATTTTCGACCAACTGCGGGTTTACGGAACCGCAGCTCTGCAGCAGGGCTCCCCAGATGATGGGTTTCAAGAAGCAATTTTAGATGTTTTGAATATCAATCACCAAAGCAATGACGTTCTTTACCGTGAGACCGGAGGTGGCTTTATCAGCCATCTCAATAAATACAAATTTACAGATGTCGATGCCAGTGGTGCACCTGTTTCGCCCACAGACACAAGCGCTGCCCGTTTTAACGCCCAAAACATCGTCTACGGCAATACCAGCAATGCCAACAATACCAATGACGATGAATGGGATGGCACCCAGGCTTATGTGAGTGGTGGTGGTAATACGGCGGATTTGCTCAGATTTAATGACAGCGGACGGGCCAAAAACGAATTTCAACGTGTTCTGATGGATGCCATTACGGAATTTGATCAGAAAAATTATTTGCGTGATATGTTCCGATTATCAGAGCAAAACGGCTTTTTTAATGATGTGCAAATCGCATCTATTTCAAGCCTGAATTCAGGTTCACAGGCCCAAATGAGCCTCTTCTTGGAGTTTGTGCCGACTTTTGGCGGCTCAGGTGAAGATGATAATAGCGACAATACGCTGAGCAATGCCGAAAGACGCCGTCCCGATCTCGGTGGCCAAATTCGGATCGTCTTTGATCGCTGGAGTGCATTCTTCCACTCCTAAAAAATAAGTAAGGTGTTAAGCAGGAGCTAACCATGTCCATCGGTTCATTAGGTTCATCAGGCGAACAGTTTAGAGACTTCCTCGGAGGAAGTCAGCGGGATATTGGCAGGGGATTACAAGATGTGCTCTCCACCTATAGCAACCCCGCCGGTAATTTTAACCGCTTGGATGACCGTTCCCGTGGTCTGTTTCAGCTCAACAACTCCGAGTATCAAAACGTCTATAACAACGACGCTCAGAATAGCTTCGCTGAATCCTGGTATCAGGAATACCGCGCAGTTCTGAATTTGCGTGCAGAAGCCCTGAAGAAAAAACTCAATCGCTCTTATACCAAAGTACTTGAACGCAGTATGTATGCGCCTCTGCGGCCCAGCGATAAGTGGACACCCCAGGGCAATCGGGATGTGAACGATATCAGTGCCTCTGATCCCTTACAATTGCCAGGCACGGTTGTAGGTGATCCTGTCATTCCCCCCAATGTTCTGATTGATGACACCCTCTATGCTCACCCTGACTGGTTTGGCCCGGCGGCAACAAAAGGGAGTACCAGCGATCCCTATGACGATATTCGCCGCTACCTCAATGATAAATACCCCATTTCAGACACAGATGGGGACGGAGAAGGTTGGACCTGGGACGATGCTGGTCGCGAATATGATTCCACAGACAACAGTGGTCCCGCTCAATATTATGACCTTTGGGCAGCCAATGCTGGGGGTTTTGGTACACCTGTGCCATTGGGCAGTTATGACATCACCAGTGGCGGCTATTTAGGCACCAATTGGTGGAAAGCGGGCGTGGCCACAGAAATGAACGTGCCGCCCTCCACTTCGACCAATAATTTCACCTTAAACACACCTGGTGGTTATTATGCTGAAATCCCTTCAGGGATGGAGGCCGATGATCTCTTGGGTCTGTTACCAGCCAGTCTGATCGGTGCTGCAGGAGATGGTTATTCGATTCCTTCATCCTCCATTCCCGGCGGCACACAAATCAATACCCGGACCTATGGCTGGAAAAACACCTCATCGGGAATCATGGATACAGGCAATGTGACCTTGGTTCCACCGGGTGGTCCTGGTGGCTGGGTCAGATATGTCATGATTACATCAGGCACCCGCGTCTACGATCCCAATGGTGCGGTCAGCCAAAACCTCTTTACTGGCGGCCCGCCTCATGCAGGCCCCTCTGGCGGCATTAATACGGGCATCACGCTCAACCCTGATTTGGCCGTCCCACCCCCACCAGCTCTCCTTGATGACGGGCCTCCGGGTTGGGGTGGCCCAACTTATGATCCTGGTGATCATGCGGGCGAATCGGATTTGGTTGACCAAACTGCCATACCGCCCTATCAGCGTGATTTTGTTGACAGCTGGTTGGAAGCCCGTGCAGTGCAAAAGCGCGAAGCTCAGGTAGAAGCCGGTGTCTCAGCTTATGTTGATGGCAGTACCGCCCTCGCAGCCAGCGGTAATCCCCAGGCCAATAGCATGCAATACGCCGAGATTATGGACAATGTTTTTAGTGCCTTAGATACCTTGGGAGGAGCCACTTCCGGTATCAGTGGCGGGGGAACGTCTCCGGTTGGGCCACCCAGTGGAGGCGGTTCCGTCACATTTCCCCCCAGTGTCCCGAGTGGAGGCAGTTTAGACCTTTCCAGCACCATGCCTTATGGCCACCACATTATCCCCACACCCGTCGGTTTCACGATTTCGGGCTCAACCAATGATATTTACAACCATGGCCGTGACTACACAGGAGCAAATACGGGTGACAGTGGCTCGATTTACGGCATTATTTATCAACGTTTGGCTTTTGCCGCTACAGATCCCTTCAGTGGCCCCACCGCAAATTCAGGCAGTGCAGGTTTATCAGGTGCAACCTCCACAACCTATCCGCCTCCACCGCCAGCAGGTGGTGTGGGCCAACATGGTTCAACTGGCGGCACAAATAATCTCTATACACCGATACCTGTTGGGGCAGCCGAAAACGCCAATGATGCACAACCCAATATCAATAATGCTGCGGGTGTGGACAACCTGAACGACACCATGTTTGAAATTCCCTCCCAGGCGACGACCATTGACAAAATCAGCAAACTCTTTGTTGGCCGTCAGTGGGATTATGTCCCAGGTTTCGATGGCATTGGGGCCGGAGCCGTTAAATACGAAGCCGACACAATTTCCGCCCATATGATGACACTGCCTGGATGGTATGGGGGCTCAGCAGATAATACCCCCGGTCCGAGTGGTCCACTGCTCACCATGTCTCCTCCCATTGAAGGGTATGCCCTGCAAACCGCAGCGTCTGTTGCCAATTGGGGCAAAGTCGATGATGCCATCAACTTTGTCTTGGGTGGCTCCTTTTTACGGGTCGGTGGTGGCTCCGACTCCTCCGGCTTCCCTGATATTGACGGAAGCACGACCAAATACAATGTGGCTGTGGGATTTGGTATGGGTACCTTGGGCCTGTTCTGGGGCCATACCTCTGCCATTGGCCGTGTCGACGATATCGAATATTTGATGACCGATCCAGGCCCGTTGTTTAATATCGTCAAAGCCACATTGGGTGTTTTGTCTACTGTTGGTGGCGCTGACGCAGGGGATATCAGTGTTTTCCCGAACGTCGGGTTATTTGGCACCAATATGGACTTCAATATCCCCATTCCGATTCCGATTCCTTTTGTGGGCCTTTTCTGGCTGAACATTCCGATGACCGTCTACGGCGGGATGTCGTGGGATGTCATGACTGATTATATGCAGCAATTTTTAGACTCCCTCAAGAACGAAATCTTGGACAGCGTCTCGGTTTATTCTTACGCCAGCAGTGGGGGTACTGCAATGGACTCTTACGGCATGCGCGGGGAATACCATTTTATTGAAAAAGGCGCGTTTGACACCCTTGAGAATATGCCCAGCATCGGTCCGATTGATTTTGGCTCCGCAGCCCAGAGTGTCGTTTCGAGTATTTTGGGGGTGCAAGGTGAAATTAACAATGCCGATTTGGAAGAGCGTCTCCTGAAAAAGCGCCACAGCTATCAAGCAGGTGAAGCGAGAGAATTGGAAACCGGTGGCTTCTTTACCACAGCAGCCTTCCTCTCTCAGTTCAATCTGAATGAAATGGATTATTCCTACTGGACGGCTACCAACCAAAACGAAGAAATGGCCAATATGGATACCATGCGTATGCTCTTGGTTTCGGGAAAAGAGATTATGTCCTTCTTAAATCAAGCCGTATTTGCCGCTGCGGGCAAACTCAATCCAACAGATCCCCTTTCGACAGTCACAGTCACAATTATCAATATGCTCTTACAAAATTTGCAGCAAAGTGTCAACGAAGCCCTGATGTGGGATCTGCTCTTACATGACCAAAATCAGAGTGGTTTTGTCACTTCGTCAAAAATTATGAGTAGTCGCCTGCAATCAGAGGGCTACGACTTTATTGAAGATGAACGTAAAATCTTCCAAAATGACTACCAGGTGACCGCAGCAAAGGGGGTCATTGGCAGCGTGATCGATAATCTTGTGGGCTCCTTTGAAGTTCCCAATACCGTTTTGGAAGGAACAGCCAATACGCGTCGCTACAAGCCCTATTTGACGGGTGTAGACGTCCGCGCGGGTCGTCAGGGCTGGGCAGGTGCTCGGGCGGGTGACGCGGATCTGAATGGCGATGGATTTGCCGATATAACAACAGGTACAGCCCCCAAAGTCAATCCGCTTTTGCGCGATCCCAGCCAACATGACGAAAATTGGAATATCCATGACGGTTTTTGGCAAGATACCGGCTTGGGAGATATCAACGAAGTCTATGTACGCAAAAATACGGTCAGTTGGGGCACCGATCTCAATGGCGAAATAGCCGGTGGTTTGGGCAATGCCACAGCCAATACCGTTACAGTGGATACTCAGGTAGATCGCTACGTCGGCTCTGGCAACCGCATCGTGGGCCGTGCTTATGACGGTGCAAAGCCTCTCAATTTGCAAGAATTTCGCTATGGGTATTTTGCCGATAAATACTTTGGCTCTTATATCCGCGATACACAAGGGGCCATGGACAATATCGAAACCCGTGAGATGTTGGGCATCGACAGTGACAGCGATGGCACCTCGACCATGTATTTACATGGAGGCAAAGGGTATTATGACCGCACCAAAATGTACGATATGAGCTTTAAGTTTGCTGCGGGCAATTCGAGTATCTCTCTCTCAGGCAAACAGGCCTTAACACCCACTTTGGGCGGCAACATCAAAATGGGCTCTGTCGACAAAAACGTCGACTACCAGGGTCGTATGGGGTATGACCTCACAGGTCAAGACAATCCCTTAAATGCGGTTCTGACCGAATACCTCCGCGTCAACGAATCAGGTTCCAATGCCAAACTTGTTCGCGATTTTCGCGATGTGTTTAACCTGGACTTATTAGATGATATTTATATCACCAGTTCGGCCAATGCCCCCACCGGTGGGGGTGTGACTTCGTCGATTCGTCTGAAATTCCACGGTTATGAACCAGACTCGCTGAATCCCAGCGCTGTCGCCAATTTGGGTACCGGTGTGAGTTTTGAAAATGACCGTAACAATCAAATTGTCGGCACGGGCAGCTTGGTTGTAGATCCCGGTTATTTGGGTCGCAAAACCTATTTTAAGAACTCCAGTCGGGGCAAAATGGATATTTTCTTGAACAGTTTCTTTGCCTTTAAACGACCGCCTAAAACCAAATAGGTCACCTAAAAAAAGACTCGGGCCCTTGGGGAAATTTCTCTCCAAGGGCCGAATTTTTCTGGGTTCGACCCAGAGCCACTCTCTCTGTTAAAGATACATTTGAAAACTGTTAAATATTCTTTGCTTTACGCCAGCAGACAGATGAGAACACCTATAAGGAACGAGTGAAAATCTATCCCAGCAGTATTTTAGGCATCAAGGAGATCGTAAAATGAGCTTTTCAGCTTTTAATGTCGGCAGCCAAATGGTCACTCTGACCGGGAACAAATTGCCGCAACTGCGTTTGGCCACCAAGCCGGTCGCGGGTGGTAGCTTTACACCCAGCGCGCTGGAAGCTGCTTTTATCATGCGTTCTTCTCTCGATTATCAATTTGAAAATGCATTTTTAACCAAATACAAAGCCCTGATGCAAAACCGCCTGAACTTCCTTCAGGAAAAGATGAAAGATGCCTATACCAATGTTTTAAACACCTCTATGGCGCAACAAGTGGGTCAAAATTCAGCATTAGAAACCCGTGCAGATGTGCGTTTGGATGGGTTTGACTCAACCGCGGCAGCAAAATTGATCAAAGGCGTCTTGGGAGCCAATGGGTTTGAAGATATTGGCGTCACCCCGGAGGGCGATTTACGTCTTGAAGATGCTGCTGCGAATGCAGCAGCAATCGCACAGGGCTTAGTTTCAATTTGGCGTACCCCCGGAAAACTCAGCGACGGCATGACCATCAATGGTGCTTTGCCCGAAGATGCCATTGCAGGCTGGGCAAGAAGTCTGGGTGGCGCCCTGACCCCAGTTCAATTCCGCTCTTTGCTCGAATATGCAACGGGTGCGGGCAATGTCCAAGGGGATATCCAAGTTACCATGCGCGCCGAAGATGATCCCCCGGTTCCTGAGCCCGTTAACATCATCATGAGTATTTTGGCAACCATCACCACAGCTGTTACGGGCCCTCCTCCTGCTCCCACCTACTTCAACCAAAAAGTGGAAGAGCATGAAACCCAGTACAAAACAGGTGGATTTTGGTCCGCCATCAATTATCTCTATAATTTTGCTCCGCGTGAAATTAAATACTCCTATGCTGTAGGCTACACGGTCAACAGTGATGAAGCTGGCAATGACGCCTATTTGTCCAGTGGTTTGCTCGTTGACGCCCGCGAAAACGTAGTGGGTCCCACAGATGCCTTTTTGCAAGCAGATCAGCGTGTCAAATGGGCCAGTTTCGAGCCCACCGAAGGGTATCAACACGAAATTTCTGGTACCAGTTCGCGTTTTCCCAATGTGGTCAACAGAGCCAATGCTTGGCTGGATGGAAATAGTCAGGGTGGGGGAGCCAACCAATATGGTGCAGATGTCTGGTATGACGAAGGCTCCTTCAGTACAGCCAACCCTGGTGCATTGACCCAGGTTGTCGATGGTGTGCTTTTCCAAAGTGGTACCTATAAATATACCAATGGTACCTTTATCAATAGCAATTATGGCGTAACCGAAACAGCTGGTGCCAATGGCGTGCTTTATGCCAATTCCAATATCCAAGATGGGTCAATCTTCAAAAATACTGTGGATTGGAATGGGGGTCTCAACGACACCCTGAATGCAGATAATGAACCCACCAGCCGGGGGCGCATCAATAGCTCACTCTTCTTCAATCACTACGAAGTTGAAACCCGCACTGTGGATTTTAACAACTCTACCCGTTCGGACTCCACAAGCTTGCCAGGTGCTCCCGACAATACCGGTCAATTACTGGTTGTGGGAGGACTTGAGCGCTCGAACAGCGTCGATGCCAGCAAAGATTACCAACGCCTCAAAGATACAGGGGAAATCAGCCGCGGGGCGGGCAACGTTTCTCGCACCTTTAATGGTGAGTTTGTTCAGGGCTTGCACAAAATCGAAAGTGTCAACGGACAGGATCTTGCGGGCAACGAACAAAAGCAAGCGTCTCCCATTCTGGGCAATTTCGAGATCGGTAAATACGAAGGGATTCTGCGCTCTTACCACATGTCTCGCAATATTGTTGAATACACACCTCCCACCAAAATGGAAATCAATGCAGCTGATACCGTCCCCACAGATTGGTATCAGGGTGAGATGCTCGTATCCTCTGCCACAGCGAATCTGGCGGCGGACTTGGCTCAAGGAAAAATGTGGTTCCCTTGGTTGGCTGATACGATCTACAGTGGCTCTGCAGGTGGCTATGGGAAACTGGGCTCGGTTGATCAGGTCATACAGGCCCGCAATACCTTTGATCTTAAAAAGCAGGACTTTCTCCTGCCTGCGGGCTTTGTTCAAGATGTTACAGGTTATTATCAACCGACCTATACCAAACAAGACTATTTTATCAACGTCAACCTGACTGGGGTGCATCACGACTCCACAACGGCGGCCAATTATTTTGACTCTACTGATGATACCGCCCAAGTGCCCACACGCAGAGACTTTGGGATCAACTTGGAAGATGCCAAAATTTTCGTCAACGGAGAATTGCTCAAACCCCCATCAGAACAGCCTCCTGGCACCCCCATTCCCGGTCAACCGAATCCGCAATTGACGGTCACAGCTTTAACTGAAAATGGGGCTGGTTCACGCAATTATAATGTCGGCTTGCGCATGAATATCAAAGATTATCTGCGTGAAGGTATGAATACCATTGTGGTACAAACCCGTGATGGCACATTTAACCTGTCAGTAGCAGATAACGGCAATGAAAGCATTTCGGTCACAGGTGACGCAGCCAATACCGCCGCCGTGAATGCCGTGATCAATAATAAAATTATCACGGGTTATAATACCGTAGGTGAGGCTGTTTACAACCCTGAGTTTGATCGCCAAAACTTGCTCAAAGTACAGAGCCGTTGGCAAGCAAGAGCGGTGCCTCATACCCTTAACCCAAATCTCACCATCGATCCAATCAGTGATTTTGTTGGTGTGGGCGGGGTTGCGATTGGAGACAATCGAGCAACCATGATAGCCAAAATCAATGCATTGGCGGTGACAGATACAAATTACGAGCTCTATTCTCGGATGGGAAGCCATGCAAGCTCACCAGAAAAAACAGGTTCAGCTTACAAGGTGACCAATTCGTTTGTTGACCAAATTCTGCAATTTATTAACCAGCAGAAATACAGAGATATCTTCCGGATGGGTATGTTGAGTAATCTCAACAAAATGGCCATTCAAGGTTCTGCAAACTTGCCTTCGGGCTCCAGTTTGCAGGGAAATATTTCCCTTTACTATGATCAGCAAAAACAAATGATCGTTGTCAATCAAGATAAATTAGTCGGAAAATCATAAGGAGGCTATTTATGATCGATTTAAGCAAGGTAAACGTATTACTCAGTGCGGCTCTTGAGGTAGCACAACTGCAGCAGCAGGCCAATGCATCTCAGCAAACCGGAGCACCGGCTCAGGCAGCTCAACCGGGACTGGATCCAGCCACAAATCAGCTTTTCAGCCAATTGAGCGCCCTGCTGACCAGTGCCAACGCCCAAAGCCCTGCAACCCAGGATCCCGCTC
This sequence comes from Candidatus Sericytochromatia bacterium, assembly GCA_018780035.1. GTDB lineage: Bacteria > Cyanobacteriota > Sericytochromatia > UBA7694 > UBA7694. The sequence continues at coordinate 374,584 of JADMKE010000004.1, read as the reverse complement.
GCACAGCCCTTTTACAAAAAGCAGCTGAATTATCAGCAAAGACCAAGGCCCTGATGGCCAAAGCCGATCTACTCGAAAGCACTCTCAATATGGCTCCGACACCTGAGGCCAGAGGCGTTGATGAGCTATTTGCAGAATTTACAGCGATCATGGAACAGTTGCAAAAAGACATGGGTGCCCTGCAAAAACAGGCCCAAGAGCGCGAAGATGCAAACAAAATGACCTGCGAACAAAAACCAACAGCTCTCAAGCCGGGTGAAAATTCTGCAGACATGTCTTTTAATACCACTTTCTCGATGCAGTAAAGACAGACAGGGATTTTCTATGTCAGATGAAATTGACTCCACGCTCCAAGAGGGCATTGCTGCTCTGCGTGAAAACCGCTTGGACGAGGCTGAAGAAAAATTTCTTCAACTCTTGGAGCTGGATCCCAATTCTGCAGCCGCAACTTGCAATTTAGGCATGCTCGAGCTTTTGCGCCAGAGCCCCCAAAAGGCAATTCCCTATTTGGTCAGGGCCGTTAAGAGTGACGATCGCCTTTTTCATGGTTATCTCAATCTGGGCAGCGCTCACTTTTTATTGGGAGAACTGGCACAAGCCGAGCAAAACTATACCAAAGCAGTTCAGTTGGAGCCGCGAAATATCGACGCCCATTTAAATTTGGGTGTACTTTATGGACAGGCCAATCAATTGGAAAAAGCCCGACAGGCATTTGAACGGGTTCTCAAGCTCAGTGGCCGTTCTTTTCAAGCCCTCTTCTTACTGGGTTCTGTCTATCTTGAATCGCAAGATTATTATCCTGCGTTGGCCAATATTCTTTACGCTTTGCGCTTGGAACCCAACCATCTGGAATCCTGCATTATGCTGGCCGAAATCTACCGGCGTATGGGACGTTATGATGCGGCAGAGTTTGAGCTCAAAGCCCTCATCGAAAAAGCCCCCCAATTAATTACACCTTATGTGCGCTTGGGTATTCTGTATATTGAAACAGAACGCCATGCAGAGGCTTTACCCATGCTTGAAAAGGCTCTGGAAGAAGGTGTCGACACCCCTCAAGTTTTGGAGTTGTGTGGGATTTTGTATGAAGAAAAAGGGGATTTGGAAAAAGCCGAAGAAACCTATCAGCAAATTCTGCTTTTGGATTCTGAAAACGAAAATGCAGCCGAAGGTCTTAAGCGGATTGAGCGTCTGCCCGGATTAGGCGCCTCGATTTTAGGCAAATAAATCCAGTTTATTGAAGATTTAAAACCCCCTCGGTCTTGGCCTGTAAAATGTCAGGCACCAAGGGGGTTTCAAACTTTTCAGCAATGTTTAAGCCGCGCTTAAGTTTTTGGGCCCAAGTTTGAGGCTCTGTAAAAACGGCAAAAATAGGCGTATTTCTAAAACTGGGATTGTTACGAACCAAGCGAATAAAAGCCAGTGTATCGTCATTTTTTTCACAAAAAACAATCAAAAGCCCTGGCTTATACATAAACACTTCTGCCAGGGCTTCAATTTTATTCTTGCAGTGACGCAAATCCAAATCCGCAATACGCACCAAAACCCTTTCGATCAAACGAAAAGAGGCTTCATTGGGAGCCATGACCACTACTAATTTTTTCTGAAAGGGATCTTTCAGACCAAATACATCATCAGGCAGTGATTCAGCCACCAGGTTTAGATTCTCCTGCTCCACATAAACTAAATAACAGAGCTATTTTCAAAGAGAGAAACTAAGCCTTCAAGCGTTCCATCAGAAGCTCAACCACCTGTGGTGGGGTTTCACCCACGGGAACACCAGCCGCATTCAGCGCTTCAATTTTTGCTTCTGCCGTACCACTGCTACCAGAAATAATCGCACCGGCATGGCCCATCCGTTTACCTGGTGGAGCTGTACGTCCAGAGATAAAACTGACGACAGGTTTTTTCATGTTTTTGGCAATATACTCAGCGGCAGTTTCTTCATCATTGCCACCAATTTCACCCAGCAAGACAACTGCGTCCGTGTCTGAATCAGCTTCAAACAACTCCAATAGGTCGATAAATTTGGTGCCGATAATCGGGTCTCCACCAATACCAACGCAAGAAGACTGGCCCAAACCAGCACGGGTCAGTTGATAGACCAATTCATAGGTCAGAGTACCACTGCGAGAAATCACCCCAATGCGTCCAGGGGTGTGAATATGACCAGGCATGATGCCCACCTTGGCTGCACCTGGCGAAATCAAACCAGGGCAATTGGGCCCAATCAAACGACAACCTTGCTTACGGACATAATCGTAGACGGGAATCATGTCCTGAACAGGCACCCCTTCTGTAATGCAGATAATCAAGGGAACACGGGCATCAGCGGCTTCTAAAACAGCGTCTGCAGCAAAGCGGGGAGGAACAAAAATAATCGAACAATTGGCACCCGTTTCATGAACAGCTTCTTGAACTGTGTTAAAAACGGGGACACCTTCAAGGGATTGGCCCTTTTTGCCGGGTGTAACGCCTGCGACCACGGAAGTACCATAATCCAGCATTTGGCGGGTATGAAAAGAACCATCCCGTCCGGTAATGCCTTGGACCAAAACCCGTGTATATTTATCAATTAAAATAGCCATGATCGTTGATGAGACAAAAGCACGAAAAGGGAATAGGGGTGGCTTTTGTCTGTATCCTTTCTCTTCAGATAAATAAGTATATGCGCTTGATGCAATCAGATGAAAAAGGACTGAATCCGGATACTTTCATGTGTACAGCATCGTCGGAAGTGACAGCCACCTGATTTATGCTATACAATTATGACACATTATGAACGCACTTGCCCCTGATCTCCCCCCTCCCACTCATTTATGACAGAAAAGTCTTCCACTTTAGCAACTGAGCACCTGCATCACAGTACATGCCCGGCCTGTGGCTTTCATTGGGCACTGGATTTTTATACAGGACAAGCCCAACCATTGGCAACACTGGGGTGGCCACGTTCCGTTCAAGCAGCGCAAGACATGAAACGCTTGCCCTTGGAATTTGTTCGCTGTTTAAATTGTGGCCATATTTTTAACCGCATGTTTGATTACACCCAAGTGCCTTATGTCAACAATCCCAACCGCATGTATAACCGCAGTGCTTTGTGGCAAGAACATCTACAAGATGTCTGTTCGCGGATTTTACCCCATTTACCTGAAAACCCTGTGGTAGTTGAAATTGGCTGTGGTGAGGCTCATTTATTGGCACGACTGGCGCAGGTCAACCCGCAAGGAAGGTATATTGGCTTTGATCCCCATGCAGATCTGAGTTCTCCGCATGCGGGCGTTGAAGTCAGGGCGGAATTATTTGAACCACATCGCCACTTAGAAGAACTCAAACCCGATCTTTTGCTAAGCCGCCATGTGCTCGAACATCTGATGAACCCCTTGGCTTTTATTCAAGAAACGGCTTTCTTTTGCAGTTGGTTTGATATTTTCCCGCTTTTATTTGTCGAAGTGCCTTGCATAGATCGGGCCCTGAAAACAGGAAGACTCGAAGATTTTTATTATGAGCACAACTCTCATTTTTCGCGGGAATCGTTTGCCCATTTTTTAGGTCATGTTCATCGTCAGCCACTTTTGATTGAAACGGGCTATGGAGAAGAAGTCATTTTTGGCTTAACCCGATTTGAAAAAAATGAACAATTTGTTCAACATGCCCAAGACAGTCTCAATTTTTTGGCAAAAAGAGATCAGACTTTTCTATCGGTGACAAAAACCTTGACCCGATTTTTGCAAGCGGGAAAAAAATTGGCAATTTGGGGCGGGACGGGAAAAGGTGCTGCATTTTTAAACAGCTTTGAACTGGATCTACAACGGTTTCCACGGGTGGTGGATTCAGATCTGAGTAAAGTGGGCACATTTGTGCCAGGCACGGGTCAAATTATCAGCAGCAAAACAGAATTGCAAACAGATCCCGTCGAAATTATTTTAATTGCAACTCAATGGCGTGTGAGAGACATTGTGCAAGAAATAATCGCAGACAAAATACCCTATCAGCAGATTTTGATAGAGTATCAGGGAGAGTTGGTTGATTATTTCGAAGCTGAGCACCCGTATCGCTAAAACCGGATCAGATTGACAATTGTTTAGAAATGTTATATTTTGTTAAGATGGCCTTGTTTCAGTGAACTGCGTAGACTACCTCTTTTAAGAATATTTGGCAAATAGAAAGATACTACAGGCTTTCATGTTTAAATGAGCACAGCTTTACCTGCTATCGTTGTATTTCCCTTTGTTTTTGTCTTCGGAGCCCTGATAGGCAGTTTTTTGAATGTTGTCGTTTATCGTCTACCCGAGACGTTGCTTGCCCAAGAAGACCCTGACGAAGCAGAAGAAGTATCAGAAATCCCCCAGATTTTTGCACCAAGATTTCTTTGGGCCCTTAAGTATATTGCCTGGGATATCGGCTGGATGTTTGTTTATCTGTTTAAGGAATTGCCAAAAGAACTCTGGTTGGTTTTAAAGTCCATCTCTTTTCCGGCCTCCCATTGTCCCACCTGCAAGCAGGAAATTGCATGGTACGATAACTTACCCGTTTTAAGCTGGTTCATTCTGCGTGGGAAATGCAGAATGTGTCAAACCGCCTTCAGTTTTAGATACCCTTTGAATGAATTTATTTGCGGTTTGCTATTTTTATATGTTTATGGAATGACGGGATTAAATATCGATTTTTTCCTCTGGTCGGGCTTTGTGGCCCTGCTTTGGGTGATTTTCTGGATAGATCTGGATCATCAATTTATTTTCAATGTGACAACCTACCCAAGTATTTTTATAGGGATCGTATATAATGTGTCTAAAGGAACGACCTCTCACAGCTTATGGGGTATACTCATTGGCTTTGCTTTGTTTGAAGCGCTTATCTTTCTGAGCATTGTCGTGCTTGGCAAAGAGGGAATGGGAGGGGGTGACGTCAGATTGGTGATGATGTTAGGGGCCTGGCTGGGTCCCATCGGTCTTTCTTCCGCTCTGGCTCTGGCCTTCATTCTGGGATCCGCAGTTGGCATCGTTCTGCTTCTGCGCCAGCGTGAAAGCATACCGTTTTCTTTTGGCCCAGCCTTGGTGTTGGGCGGGCTCGTATCCATGCGTCTTGGTGAAAAACTCTGGACGTGGTATATTAACTCAATCTATGGCAACGCACTGGGTCTCATATGAAGCAGATAAGCAACAGGGTAAAAGGTTCAGTTGAACAATGAAGTTTCGAGGTCGTGAAATCAACGCAGGAGCACTAAAGGGTCTGCTAAAAAACCCCTTTGTAAAAGAAATTCCTGTTGGGATTGATATTACCAACGAGTCGATTATTGTGGTTGAGTTAGCGGCCGTCAAAGGCCAGTCAGGCATGGCTCAATTGGTCAGTTTGGCAATTACCCCCACCCCTGAAAATGCGGTAAGAGACGGAGAAGTAATTGATCCTTCGCGGGTAGCGGATACCATTCGTCAGATTTGGAATGAACAAGGGATTAAATCACACAAGGTAATTACAGCGGTTTCGGGTCAAGCAGCCATTATTCGCCCCCGAATCAAGTTCCCTGTGATTCCGATTAAAGAGCTCAAAGAAGTCGTGATTCACGATGCTGAGCGCTATATTCCTTTCCCCATTCAAGATGTCTATATCGACTTTCAAGTTACAGGCACTGTTGAAGAAGATGGGGCTAGCAAATATGACGTTTTGCTGGTCACAGCCCAAAAACAGTTGATTGATACTTACATCGAAACATTCAGACAAGCAGAAATGCAATTGATCTCTGTTGATGTCGCTTCTTTTGCGGTTATGCGTTCGCTCAACGAAAAAGAGGCCGAAGAACTCAACCCAGAAATGCTCTCGGTGATGGTTTTAATTCGGGGCGAAACCACCGATTTAAATGTCACCCGCGCTGGCGTTCCACTTTTTTCACGCAGTATCCCCTTGGGTAGCAGCACCTTTATCGAGGTTATCGCCAGCAATATGGGCGTAGATCTCGAAGAGGCCGTAAATTTATTTGACCAAATTGTGATTGATATTGCAGGCGATGAGGTCTACGAAAACCCACTTGTAGAACAAGCCTCTCAGGAAGTTAGGCCTTTGTTAAAGGATCTGACAAATGAAGTTCAGAAATCAATTGAATATTTTCATCAGTCCCAGCAAGAAAATGCCCGTATTCAGCAGATGATACTCTCCGATCGGGGAGCCAAGATGAAAAATCTGGATCTCTATCTTTCTCATGCCTTGGGCATTGATGTAGAGGTCTGCAATCCGATCAAGTTTTTAACCTTTGACGAAAATAAATTTTCTCTTCAGTATCTCACTGAAAATGCTCCCCTTTTCGCAACAGCAATTGGACTCGCACGGAGAGGAATTGACGAACTTTGACACAGATAAGCATTAACCTTCTTGGAATAGAGCAAAAAGAAGCGCTCAGTCGCAAAGGCATCCCCCTTGATAAAGGGTGGATCATTGCGATCTCCAGCATTCTTATCTCAGGCATCCTGCTTTTGGTCACCAACAATATTTTGGGTGGCATGATTGCTAACGCCGAGGAGACAAAAAAAGAAAATGAAGCTAAAATCGCAGAACTCGATAAAAAGATAGCGGAAATCAAAACGCTTGAAACCGAGCGCAATAATTTACAAATGGAAGAAAAGATTCTTCGCTATGTTACCGGAGAAAATTATAAATGGTCTTTCTTCCTACAAGAGATTCGCGCATTGATGCCCATTGATGTCTCGATTAACGATTTAAAAATTGGGCCCGCTGGTGATTTCACCTTAACGGGAACCACCACGGATCATCGAACTGTTGCCCTTTATCTGGCCAGTTTACAAAATTCAAAATTACTTACGGAAGTGGTCTTGCAGTCCAGCGTGAAAGATACAAAAAGCACCACCTTTGTAATTACCTGTAAAAAGGCCAGTTGAAGCTATGGAGATAAAACTCACTAAAACCGTCACCCTCGATACTGACAACCTCAAAATGTCCCATAAAATTGGGATTGGGGCTGCAGTCTCCGTCTTGATTCTGGGCTTGGGAATCTGGCAATTGGCCGTTCCCCAATGGAATCAATACCAAGAATTGGTCGCCCAAATTGAAGCCCAGGAACAGCAAATTGCTGAAAAAGAAGCCAAAGCCAAAAATATTGTCAAGCTCAAAAAAGAATTGGTTGAAATCAAAGAACGCTTGGTTGTGCTGCGTCGAAAAATCCCTCAGCAACCCAACGTAGCACCCCTTCTGATTGATGTGGAAGAAATCACCGAGAACAAAGAACTTTTCGGCAACGGTGCTCTTTTAAATGAGTTCCGGCCGGGTGCAATTGTCAATTTTGACTTACCGGCAGAATTACAAGAGGCCAAAGACTCAGTCGTGGCAAAACAATTGAAACAACTGCCCATTACGGTGCGTCTGAGCAATATTTCTTATCCTGATTTTATCAAATTGTTGACTGACTATGAAAGTTACGAACGAACCCTGAGTGTAGAGGGAATTTCTCTGATTCCATCACCCAACAAAGAATTGTTATACACACCTGTTGACGTAAGTTTCACGCTTAAGGCGTTTCTCTTGGGGGGGCAATAAACCATGAATAAACACATTATTATTTTGCCCCTGATCTTTGTCACGGCCTCGGCACTGATGATTTGGTCTTTGTCGATGGAGGACGAAAACAGCGTAATTGTGGCAAATCCCTCGGCCTCGCCATCAGTCATTCAGACGGCCACACCATCTGGCTCAACCAAGCCAAGTAAAACGCCAGCCAGTGGAAAACCCTCTGGCAAGCCATCGGGAGCTCCCTCTCCTGCAGCAAGTCCGAAGGCCTCTCCCAGTCCATCTCCCACGGCCAGTGCGCTGCCTTCTTTTGGGATTGCCGCAACAACTCCCGAAGCCGTGCTGAGAGAAGCTCAAGTCCATACAGGACGTGTAGATCCTTTTATGTCAATTTTGCCGCCTGAATTGCCTGAGTTTGCACCACAAATCGAACCCGAGCAACTGGCTTATGTACCGCCACCCGCTTTAAGTATTTCAGGTGGCCCTGCACCCGCCCCCTTAAAAACAGCCTTGCCAAGGCTGTCTGAACCTGCTCCGGAACCGCTTATCACAGAAGGATTGTCTCTCAGAGGCATTATTAACGGAGGCTTGGATCCCGTTGCCATTGTTGAATTCAACAATGAAAGTCAACTGGTCAGGGTAGGAGAGCGTTTGCCCGGCAATATCCTGGTCACATCCATTCACTACGAAGGGAAATACATCACCCTTTCCAGAGGCAATCAAAAAGCCCGTCTTGAATTTGAGGAGGAGTAAATACACTCTTATGTTGAAATCCAAATGTTTTTTATCTGCTGTCTTGGCAGCCAGCATGATTCTGATGCCTGTTTCTCAGGCTTTGGCTGTGAATACCGTTGTGAATTCGCCGGTTGCGGGCTCCAGCGATCCTTTGACCATTCGTAAAGCATTTCAATTAGAGAGTGACCCCCCCATCAGCTTGACGATGCGGAATGCCTCTGCAGAAGCTGTGCTCCGTGTTTTGGCTGAAAGGGCCAAACTCAGTTTGGTCTTTCTTGACGGGAGTAGCGGCAGCACGTCATTGTCTCCTTCGTTGCCGGCAACAGCCAGCAGTGCCAGTGAGCTTGAGGAAGATGATCTCGACTCCCCCCCGGCTGCCAATACAGCAAACAAGTCTGCCACTTCTGGGTCTGGTGTGAGTTTGCGTATTCCCTATCTAGATCTGAAAAGCATTCCTCTGAGTGAGGCCTTCGCGTTGGTGTTACAAATGACCGGATTGGTGGCCCGCCGCGTTTACAACACACTGTTAATCACCTCCCCTGAAAAAATGGATCAATTGGGCTTTTCTGCGCCATTGATCAAAACCTACACCGTTTACAATCAAATGATTGCCAACTCAACCGGTGGAGCCGCTGGCGGAGGAGCTGTTGGAGCAGGAATAGACACACAATTGATGACCATTTTTCAAAGTCGTGGTCTCAAGCCCATGCCCAAAATGATCGTCGATCCCCGCACCACGACATTGGTGTTGATCGGTACCCAAGAGGCAATTGATATCGCAGACAAAATGATTCCCATTTTGGATCAGTCTTTGCCCCAAGTCATGGTCGAAATTAAACTGATTGAATTAACCAAACGGGGCAGCCAAGAACTCGGTTTTGCCTATGGTTTTTCCCAAGGAAAATTTGGTGTATCTTTTAACCAAGCAACAGCAGCGGGAGCTGCAGCCCCCGCTGCTGGCGGAGCAGGGATTACCTTAAATCCCGTGAACGCTCTGGCCCAAAACCCACAAGCGCTCGGAAACCCTTCAACAGGAACGGATCGTTCAGGCTTTTCGTTTAACTCTTTGGCTGATTTTGCCCCCAACTTCAATGTCCGTTTGAATGCGCTTATTTCAAACAGCCAGGCCCGGATCTTGACCAATCCGCGCATGGCCATTCAACACGGGGTAACCGGAAAATTTGACTCCACCACGGAAATCCCAATCATTTCCACAACGGTTACGGCCACAGCAGCAACAGAAACGGTGCAAAATATTCCGATCGGTGAGAAAATGGATATCACCCCTTTTATTGATGTTGAACAGGGGATGGTGACCATGAAAATTAAGCCGGATATCAGTACCCGCGGTCAAACGGTTTCGGTGGGTGCACAGTCCATTCCTGAAAAAGGCAAACGCATGATTGAAACCACTCTGCGGGTCCGTGATGGAGAGTCGGCAGTCATTGGGGGCCTGATGCGCACCATTACCAATGAACGTCAAAGTAAAATACCCGTTTTGGGAGATATTCCCCTTTTGGGAAGTCTTTTTACCAATAATTCATTGGAAAAAGAAGAGGTTGAAGTCTTGATCATGATTACCCCGCGCATTATGAAGAGTGAATAGAACACTGGCAAGCGAAAGGAAGACTTAAATGCCTGTATTTTTTATTGAAATCACAGGAGATGATCGTCTTTCTTTTGAGATCAGGCTTCTCAATAATCAACTTTCTGCGTTGCGTATCAAGCGTCAGATTTATCAGCGCACGGATCGGGTCATTACCGACATCAAAGGTTTTGACCCTTTTAACGTGGGTGAATGGATGACCCTGGTAAAATATGACAATTGGAAGGGTGAGGCGATTAAAGATGCCCTTCGCCCAGCACCCGCCAATTTTTCACCCTTGGGGATCCATGTCAAGGAAAACTGGGGATTTTTAGACGTTTACGCACTTTTAGATAGAACTTTTGAAGATCTGACTCGACATTGGCAAAAAGACTATATTAATTATGGAACCTTGCCCGCACTCTCTCCCACGCGTATCGAACATTTTCAGCGAGATCTGCCTTTTGTTACCGAATTGGCCCGTTATATAATTCATGATCGCAGTATTTTGGATATGCTCAGAAATGAGCAGGCGATTATGCCCATGCCCAAACAAGGTCTGGATGACTGGTTGATCGAGGAAAATACCACCGCAATGAACCGCACTGAAAAAGTGGCCTTGCGGGGACGTCTGAGTATTGAGCAAATGGGCACCCATCAAATTATTACCCATCATCCCCGTGCGGAAGGGGAAGACGTCATTTCCGTTCAGAAATTTTAAATGAACGCCGTTTTCACCTTTTTTGAATCCACCGGTAAAATGGGCTTGTTTTGCGGGCAGGTCTTTTCATCTCTTTTCCGCCCCCCCTTGTTTTGGCGCGAGACACTGCGTTCGATGTATACGATTGGCTTTCAGTGCTTATTGCCGGTTTTGGCAATTGTTGTACCCACGGGCATGGTAACCACCTTACAGGGTTTACATGTCTTTGAACTCTTTGGAGCACAGCGCCTTTTGAGCAGTCTGCTGGCTGAAGCCGTTTTCAGAGAACTCTCGCCCACCTTGGTCAGTATTATGGTGGCGGCCCAGGCTGGTAGTTCCGTTTCAGGGGAAATTGGCACAATGCGTGTCAAAGAGGAAATTGACGCGATGGAAGTCATGGCTGTCGACCCCTTTCAATATGTGATTATTCCGCGCTTGATAGCCTTGGCTGTGATGGTTCCATTGATCAATGCCATTGCTTGTTTTGGCGGGATTCTTGGGGGTTACGCAGTCGCAATTGGCCTCAAAGGATTAAATTCAGGTGTTTTCTTAGCTAATTTGTTTAGTTTTGCTAAACTCTCCCATATTTGGGGGGGGATGTTTAAAGCCTGTGTCTTTGGTTTAATTGTGGGTATTATCAGCTGCTACAAGGGATTTCACGTCACAGGCGGGGCCTTGGGTGTCGGCTTGGCGGCCAATACAACCGTGGTTCATTCCATTTTGCTGATCGTCTGCGTGAATTATTTCCTGACCTCTGCACTTGTGACGTTGTTGGGTTGATGCTCATGAAGGGTTGGCCTTCATTCACACAATTTTCTTGTGTCTTGGCACTGTGTCTGAGCCTGGGTACAGCCTGTTCCCCTCCTTTGCGCAAAGCAGAAGATCTCGTGGCAGCCCATAAATACAAACAGGCCCAACCGCTTTTAGAAAAATTACATGCCGAAGATCCGGCTTTGGTTCAGGCCCAAGCACTCTTGGCAGAAACCCTCTTTTATACCGAAGGCCCTCTGGCCGCTCTCACTCATCTCTATCCGCTTGCGCAGAGACAGGCCGAGGCCTTGCCTGTCAGACAATTAATTCAAAAAATAGAAAACGAATACCAACGCTTTGATGAGCTTGTTCAGTCTCCTGAAACCGAAAAAATTAAAAATTACCTCAAAACCGCTCCCAATAATTATCTCAAAGAGCGCGCACAATGGCTCTTAATCCAAACCTATCAAGAGTCAGGTCAGAAAAAAGAGCGGCAAACACTGTTTGAAAAACTCAAACAAGAGAGCCAAGATCCCTTGATTCAGCAAATTTTAGATTGGGAATCAGCCCTCTCGACCCAAGCAGAATTACCCAGACTCTTGGATCGTTACCCCAAAAGCAGTCTACGTCCCCTCTGGTATTGGCAAATTATCGATCAATTGGCCCAAAAGAAGAAGATCGCCGAAGCCAATGGCTTTTTGGTACATTTTAAAGAAGAAAGTCAGGATGAGGCCCTTAAAGCGGCCATATTACTGCGCCAAGGGGAGTATAATCTGGATCGCAATCCCATTGTCGCACTCAATTATTTCCGCAGTTTTTTACAAAAGCATCCCAAACACCCAGCGGGTCGGGAATTGATTTATACCATTCGCGAAAAACTGGGCAAGTATCTGAGTAGCGGAGATCATGCTTTTTTGGCCCAAGCGGCCTTTGAGCGTTATATGTACCAAACCGCTGTAGGCGAACTACAAGCCACCGATCCGCGCAGCAAAGAAGACCTCTATTTATTGGGCTTTTACGCGCGCAAAGCAGACTATTTTCCCATTGCTCGCCAAATTTTTGGACAATTATTACAGGCCTATCCCCGCACCCGAGAAGCCGGTTTGGCCAGCGTGCATCTGGCGGCGATGCAACGTTCGAGCAAAGCCTATAATGCCGCCTTAAATCAATTGCGTCAGATACGTGCGAGTTATAAAAGTGTTCCCGAAGTGAGTACAGCAGCCCTTTGGGAAGAGGGTATCGTCTATGATTTCTTGAATCAACCCGAGAAACAGGCAAGTGTCTGCCGTCTACTCGTAGAAATCGACCCCAAAGCAGAAAAGGCCCCAGAAGCACTTTGGGTGGTTGTCTGGCAGGCCTATCTCAAAAGCGATTATGCTGAAGTGGTGCGTTTGATTCAAAAGCACCGCTCTGATATTGAAAAACATGAACTCGAATCCCGTTTTTTGTATTGGTTGGCCCGCGCTCAGGAAAACCTCGAACAACGGGAAGAGGCACGCAAAATCTACACAGATTTAGCGGAAGGGCCGCTGCTCGATTATTATAGCCATCGGGGCAAAGAGCGTTTGCGCGTTTTGCTCAGAGGTGGAGAGGATCAGTTTGCCACACTTACCTATCAGGGATTTCAAACCAAAGCCATTCAAACACCCGGATACAAAGCCGCCTTTCTGACCCGGCTCAAAGCGGCTGAGTTTTCAGACAAAGATTGGCCCGAGGCCGAGCAATTGTTTTATCTTGGACAAAAAGCCCATTTTCTCAAGTTGGCGGAGAACAGCAGCCAGCCTGAATGGCAATATTTGCGGGGTCTGATGCTCAATCAAGAAGGGCGTTATTATGAAGCAATCACCCATTATCGCTATCTGGCAGAAGAGAACCCTCTTTTTGTACCGGTGGCTTTCCCGCTCGCTCATTGGTTTGAGACCATGGAACAAGAAGCAAAAAAATACAAGCTCAACCCCTTTTTAGTCGCGGGATTGAGTTGGCAAGAAAGCCAGTATAAGCCAGATATTCAATCTTGGGTGGGGGCCACAGGCCTGATGCAAATTATGCCCACAACAGGAGAGCAAATTGCCAAAGAATTGGGCCTGAGCAAATATGATCTCAAACATGCCGAGACAAATATTCGTATGGGGACTTGGTATCTCAACTCAACCCACAAGACCTTTGGCGGAAACGCCATGTTTGCGGTTGCCTCTTATAATGCTGGAGCCGGGCCCGTCTTGCGTTGGAAAAAAGAGTTTGCCCATCTTCCCTATGATGCCCAAGCAGAATCGATTACCTATCCAGAGACCCGCGACTATGTCAAAAAAGTTTTTACAGCCTATTGGATCTATCAAAGCCTTTACGGAAAATAGCTTTGACGGATCCAGGAGTTGAGTCTATTTCAAGGCCTGACTGTGCATTTCCCACCAGGCATTTTTGATCACGCGGTTATTGGAAAAATCGGGCATGGGCACTCCCACTTTGGCCCTTACCTCTGGTTGCACATAGATATCTGGTCGGGTACCCGTGGTAGGTAAATTTACAGTCCCCCCAAATATATTGCCAAAAACTTTGCATTTCTCGATATTGATCGATTTATTGCCAAAGAAAGAACCTGCATACTTCACACTGGAGCCACTTCCTTCGGTTAAAGACAAATCACCGGAGGCCACAATCCCCAAAGCTGCGTGTTCTGGATAATCTGATTTGACCTGAGGCTCTAGTCCTTTTTCGCCCATGACATTGCCGAGCACAAACATAGCGCCTTGGCCGGTGTAGACAATGGGGCCATTTAAGAAGACGTCCCCATAAATAAAGACAGGACCGCTGATATGTAACACCCGCGTACCCCCACTGACTGTATAGGTAAATTTAGAGCCGCACCCCCCCCCAGCGGGAGCAACAACAGTTGAATTGCCTAAAATCAATGGGCTGGGAGCCAGTGCGCTGCCGCGAACGCAGCCATTGGCCTGAGCCTCTGCCAAACGGGCATTCAGATAGGCACTGTTTGCGGAAGCATCAGGAAAATTAATATCGGGCAATTGATGATCTTTTTTATCAGCAAAAACCTTGGTGTCTTCGCCATTGCCCACAATACTGTCACCCACGGTACTGGGTGCCGGCGGCGTTCCTGTACCAGGATCATCCACCTCAGAATGGGTGTGGATGGCCTGCATCGCACTGATATTGGTACCCAGATCCGCCTGAGATGCCAACTCAATCCCACCATTGGGTGTCACTGCAGAATCTGCTGAATTGTCTTTATAGACATAGACCTCTGCACGGGGAGCAACACCAGGGGTATTGTAACCTTGAAAATTTTGACTGTCCTGAAGATCAGTATAATCGTTGTAAATGCCTGTAGACGAAGCATCTAATCCCAAACGGCCGGAAGTGAAAATGCCACCATGAATCCGTGCCCCACCATTAATCCGCGCGCCCCCCAATTGATTATTTGAGGCTATCGCAAAATTATCCAATGAAAACCGTGTCAATTCAGCACCGATAACCCGTTTGAGGGAATTAACCTCTACATCACCCGATTTGGCACTATAGGTCTTGCCTTCTGATTTGATCCGTTTAAGATGGGGCAACTGAGAGGGCAAAAAACTGACCCGGTATTCCCCAATTGTTTTACCCCGGTCATCCCGAACGGGGATCCAAGTATTCAACCAATACCCCGTACAAGAGGCATTGAGATTGCTACTTGAAAGCGCCCAATTGATACAATCATTTTCATTTTTCAGTCCGGCCATAAAACGCTGGGTGCCCGTTTCAGCCATCCAAAGCGCACGTTCACTTAGCAAAGTCCGGGCATTAAATTTGGTTTGACTGGTAGCTAAATAAGCCACGCCCCCCATCATCAATGCGCCAACAACCGTAAGCTGAAGCACCATCACCAAGGCAGCTCCTTTTTGGCTCTTTAATAAACTTTTTTTCATTTTTCCTTTTCCCCTTTTTCCCACTATTCTGCACCTCTGATTTGAACCCGGGTATCCACACGAAATTTGCGCTCGATTTGCGATTGAACAACTGAATTGGCTCTGTTCATATAAGTTGCAACAATCAAAACAATATCGACCAATTGACCTGATGGAGCAATTCTAAAATAGGATTCATTCCCAGGATTGAGAGCGGCAGCCTCTTTGAGCAAGCGTGTACGGTGATCTGAGAATAAATCCGTCGCGATATTATCAGGCAGACGCGGAGAAGTACCGTTGTTTTTCCAGGCCCGATAGAGTGACATAATGCCAGAGCCTGACTTTTCGTGGTCTTCCTGAAACCAATAGCGTACCAAGCGATAGTGACCAGCAATGGTTCCATCACTGCTGACATCAGGTACCACAGCATAAATATCCGTTTTTTCAGGTACGGAACACGGGGTGGGCAAACAACTGCGTGCACCCAAAACCATTTTGGCCTGACGCAATTCACGGGACATCTGGGTCATCGCATCTCTGGCATATTGTTGCATACGCGCCTCTTTTTGGGCCAAAACCAAATGGCTTTGAATATTGCTAAAAATTGCTGTCCCCATAACCAGCAACATAAAGAGCAAAGAGGTACTGATTAGCAGTTCCGCCAAGGTAAATCCTTTTTGACTATTTTGCATCATATACCTACATTTGATTATTTTAGTTATCATTATTGGCCTTCAAAAGCACAGCACTGGCTAAATAGCTACGGGGATCTGGTGGAGAGTCGCTCCAGGGGGCGACTTTGACAATGATTTTTTTCATCAGCGCTTGATTCGAGGCCAACTGATTGGCATCTGGCAAAACAGTGATCTGGGTTGTGGCACTGGCATGGCAATCACCAGCCACATTTAAACCCACCTGATAGGTGCCTGGGGCAGCAAAGGTATGACTGGTACTATTTCCCGTGATACTGGATGAACCATCGGAAAAAGACCACTGATAGGTGGGATTGCTGCCTGCCCCTTGAGAAATAGCCTGAAAAGCAACAGATGAGCCTGCTTGAACTTGTGTCGTAGAAGCTGTGATAGAAGCATTGGCACCCACAGTCACCTGGGTGGTTTTCAGAGACGATTGCCCACCGACCTCTGCTTGGGCGGTAACGGTATAGGTACCACATGTCGCGTATTTATGCGAAAAAGCAGGAAAACTGGCATCTACAGGATTGGCATCGACAGCCAAATCATCGGGCACAGCCAAGTTGAGTGTGGTATCACCAAACCAGATTTTATAACTGACTGGCGCATTGAGAGGATTATTCGGCTCCCCACTCAATCCAGAGGATGACATTTGATAGTTAAAGAGGGTGGTAGAGGGATCTGTTGGCACACCGGCAATACCGGTAGTGGGTGAAAGTGCGACAGAGACATCTTTATTGTCGGTCACATTCATCACCAAGGTAGCGGAACCAATCACAGGAGCAGGGCTGACACTGCCATCTTTGACGGTCACCTGAACCGTGGGAGAGCCCACCTGCGTGTAAGCATGACTGGCAGAAACACCTGTTTGTTGTCCGGAGCTGTCCCCCATATCCCAAACAAAAATCGGCTGACTACCACAGCTGGTACAGGCTGCAGAAAAACTCACGGCCTGTCCGACCGCTGTATTGGAAGTACTGGGAGAGGTAATCGAAACACCTGATTGCCCGACCGTTAACGTCTTGGTACTGAAAAAATTGCCATAAGGACTATTCACAGTCAAACGCACGGTATAGGTTCCGGCTGAGTTATAAGCACGCGAAGCCGACATGCCCGTTGCCGTTTGCGGTCCGGCAGCCCCCAAATCCCAAGTCGTGTTTGCAGCAGTACAGAGCGGGCATTGAGCCGAGTTGACCGTAAAATTAAAGGGCACATTGATAAAATTGTTGAGCCCTGGAGAGACTGAAAAATCAACTCCAGGATTATAAACTGTGACATAAAAAGGTGAATTATTGCAGGGCTTGCTCTGACCAGCGGATTTGAAGGCCTCCAATTCCACAGGATAGGTACCCACTTGAGACCAAGCATAAGAAGCTGAATCGCCGGATTGAACGGTGCCAGGACTGGGGCCAAATGTCCAACGCAGGGTATTGTATCCCCCTCCGACTCCGTTGGTGCCAGACAAATTCAATGGCTGCCCGATCGCGACGCTGGAAGGGGGTGAATTCACAAAACAATTGCCATCAGAAGGAGCCGCTTCTGCGGCAGGCAATACCCATTGAGAGAGCGTATCCCAACCCGAACTTGTGAGAATCCCCTCAGGCACATCAGCCAGATAGGTGTGTTTGCCTTTGTAAACCACCAGGTCTACCCGATAATCACGGTTATTTAAACGGACTTTTTGGGGAAATTGCAGTTGATTGGTCTCTTGTGCTGTATTGGGAGCACATTGCTCTGTGCCCTCTGTACGTTTGAGACAGACGGAGATCGCTGCGCTAGCACTTAAAGCAGTGGTGTCGATCACGGCCTGTTGCTGAGCAGAAGTATATTCAGGCTCTGCCACAAAAGGATAAGGCCGAATATTTTCAAACTGGATATTGTTCAGCTCTTCCATGACATAGTTCATGGTTTGTGTGGTGGCTGTCATATCTCGTGAATCTTGATTAGAGCGAAAAGCGGTTGGGATAAAACTGGCTGCCCCAACTGCAATAAGGGTCAAAATGGTGGTTGCAGCCATCACCTCTACAATGCCCAGACCTCTTTCGGTCTGAATCAAGCGCTTTGAAATCCCATATTTCGAACGGATGTTAAACATATTTTTCCTCTCCCTCAAAGATCGCCAGTTACGTTGCGATACAACTCTTAACAAATCTTAATATTTTTGATCACAATAAGTCAATGGATGAGATAAAAAAAATAAAGGATGGGGAAATAAATAAACATGACGCTCAAGACAACACGACGCGGAGTTGTCAAAACGGCACAAAAAAGGAGCTAACGAGAGAGAAAAAGAGAGTTATTAGCCTGCCAAAAATTGCAAACTGAGCACCAATTGCGCCACACCAGTGAGCACAGCGGCAACGCCCAAAGCAAAGCCACAAAGACCGCTGATCACCAAACTGCCAATGGCCTTGTCTAAGCTAAAGTGCTGGGCAGATTGAATGCCCAAGACAACCAAAACCAAAACCCAAAAACCGACACCCAAGGTCAGTAATAATTGCAGGGTAAAACCCGCTTGTCCGAAGAGATTCGGCAAGGCATTTACGGGAGCCAAAAAAATCAAAGGCAAAGAGGCCAAACCCAAACCTGTCATGGTGTCGGTAATCCGACCCTGGCCACCAAAGAGATCTGCACAAAGACTGATCATCAGCGAAAAACCCAACCACAATAAAAACACGCCCATGCCATTGGCCAAAAATTGAGGCAAAAGGGCTGGCAGGGCCTGAGCCATGGATCCGGCTTGGGTAAATGTGTGCAGCAAGGTTGTCAAAGCCAGAATACAGGCCGAAAAACCCCATTGGCCGCGCTCAGAAAGGCGCGTCAAAGCGGGAGTAGGACGTAAAAGCAAATCGTAACAATTTTGGGGCCAAGTCTGCACGGAGTTACCTCAAAATGAGCTAGTATCAATGGCAGGATAACGTATTTTTGTCAGAATGCCCAGCCAAAGGAGAAGCCCGCAGAGATGCCCAAAACCTGGCCAGAATTGCTCAAACACTATTGGGGCCCTGAATTTGTCCTGCGCTCACATCAGCAACCAATTGTGGAAAATCTGTGCAAAGGTCAAGATGTGCTGGCCCTCTTGCCCACTGGAGAAGGCAAATCCCTGTGTTTCCAATTGGCGGGCCTGTGTTTGGGTGGACTGACCCTGGTTATCTCTCCGCTGCTGGCATTGATTCAAGAACAGGTAGCTCAATTGCAGGTCAAAAATATCAAGGCCTGGCAGCTCAGTAGCCAACTCAGTCCCGAAGAACGGCGCAGACTCCTCAAAGGATTGCAAAACAACACACAGACGTTTCTCTATTTGGCACCCGAACAATTGCAGAGCCCCGCATTGCAAGCCATTCTGGCAGAAAATCCACCGCGTTTGCTTGTGGTTGATGAAGCCCACTGTATTTCACAATGGGGCAATAGCTTTCGCCCAGCTTACCGCGAACTAGGCAAATTACTCTCCAATTGGCATCCCCGACCTGTTCTGGGCGTATTTACAGCCACCGCCCCACCCCCCATTCAAGTGGATATCTGTGAGGTACTTCAATTGAAGTCCCCCCAGCTTTACCAAGGCAATGTACTCCGGGAAAATATTGCTGTGGCCATTCAACGCGTTTGGACACCAAGAGGGAAAGAGCAATATTTATTCAAAACCTTGGCCAAACGCCCGTTAAAAACGTTGATCTATGCCCGTTCCCGCCAAGTCTGTGAACATTTAGCGATTCGCCTCGAACGAAAAGGATTTTCTGCCCGTTTCTATCATGCCGGAACTTCTTTGACACACAGACAGACAAGTTATCTCCATTTCAGGGAACCTGGACCTGTCATTTTGGTTGCCACCACGGCCTTTGGCATGGGCGTGGATATTCCGGATATAGCCACCGTCATCCATTGGCAACTCCCGGAAAGTCTCGAAGCGTATGTGCAGGAAGTGGGCCGTGCCGGTCGCAACAGGGCTTTCCTGGCGCAGGCTTTGGCCCTGAATCTCTGGGCCGAAAAGAAGACGCAAACCCAGCCCTGGGAGCCTGAAGTCTTGCAGAAAATCTGGAAGCTCTTGGGCCAGGGGCGCTCCTTGTTGGAGATCCAAGATCATTTAGACCTGGGCCCCAATCTTTTGCAGACAATCTTACTGGCTTGGTTAGAAAAAGAAGCCATCCAACCCCTGCCAGGACAGCACTATCAGGTCTTGACTCCAAAATTAAGCCCAGCCTTGCTGAAACATGTCTTAGAAAAACAAAAAAGACTGAACAGAGGCCTGAAAAAGCAAGAGCGCTCCCTGAAAGCCTATCTCAGCAGCACCCAATGTCGAAGACAACGTCTAGAGCAGTATTTCTCAGCTCCCCTTCAGCCGCCCTGTGGGCATTGTGACCGCTGCCAGAGATAAATTTGAAAAGAGGAACACCAGAAAGCTAGACCGAAGACCCGATGCTGATTATACTGAACCATGCTTTTGTGGTTTGTCATTCTCTATCTTGCCCTCTCGGTGGGCATTGGCCTGTGGGCTGCGCTGAAAGTCAAAAACAGCCGTGATTTTGCTGTGGCGGGACGCCACCTCTCTTTCCCAATTGTCACAGCCACCGTTTTTGCCACTTGGTTTGGCGCAGAGACGGTATTGGGGCTCTCTGCAACTTTTTTAAAAGATGGATTAAAAGCGACGGCATCAGACCCCTTTGGGGCCAGCATGTGCTTGATCTTGGCGGGATTGTTCTTTGCGCGCCCACTCTACCGCCTGAATATGCTCACAATTGGGGATTTTTTCAGAATCCGTTACAACCGCGTGATCGAAATTCTCTGCACTGTCTGCATTGTGATCTCATATTTGGGCTGGGTCTCCGCCCAAATCCGGGCCCTGGGACTGGTCTTTTTTATCATCAGCAATGGCCAAATCAGTGAACACACGGGCATGATTGTGGGGAGCTTGATTGTGCTGACCTATACTGCCTTTGGCGGCATGCTTTCAGTCGCCATTTTGGACTTTGTCCAGATGGTTGTGATCATGGCGGGTTTATTGGGCATTGCTTGGTTTGTCAGCTCGCTGCCCGAAGTGGGAGGTATTGGTAATGTCATCACCCATGCCCATGCACAGGGCAAGTTTGAATTCTGGCCCAAACAAAATGCGCAATGGTTGCCATTTATTGCCGCTTGGCTCACCATGATGCTCGGCTCGATTCCGCAACAGGATGTCTTTCAGCGCATGACCTCTGCCAAAGATGAAAATACAGCTGTGAACAGTACCGTTCTCGGCGGTAGTCTCTATTTTCTCTTTGCCTTTGTGCCCATGATGCTGGCCTACTCAGCCTTGCTGGTGGCACCCCAAAAATTCCAGGCTTTGGTCGCCACAGATGCCCACAAGGTTTTGCCGACCCTGATTTTGGAACACACTCCTCTTTTGGCCCAGGTCTTCTTTTTTGGGGCTTTGCTCTCTGCAATTATGAGTACGTCTTCAGCCACACTGCTGGCTCCTTCGATTACTTTTTCCGAAAATATTCTCAAAGGGTTTTTCCCAAAGCTCACCGATCAGGCTTTTTTGCGCATGATTCGCATCACATTGGTGATCTTTGCAATCTGTGTTTTGATCTACGCCCTGCAATCCAATGCCTCGATTCACCAAATGGTCGAAAACGCCTATAAAATCACCTTGGTAGCGGCTTTTGTGCCCTTGGCAGCTGGCCTTTTTTGGAAAAAAGCCAGCACCCAAGGCGCACTCTGGGCCATGTTGGGCGGCTTGTCTGTCTGGATTGCCATGGAAACGCTCACCACAGCCTCTTTTCGCGAAGCCTGGCCACCCCAGCTTTGGGGGTTGTCCACCGCAATTCTGGGCATGGGGCTCGGCTCGATCATGCCACAGTGGTACAAAGCCCCCCCCCTTACACCAGAGCAGGCTAAAGAACTGGCAATGCCGGAAGCAAGCCCAAACTAATCCAAGCCAATTCAGTGTCCCGAGGTCAATTTAAGCCCCATGATCGAAAAGATCAGCAAGCCAATAAAGGCCAAACGCGCCACACTGACCGACTCCTGCAAAAAGAAAATACCCACCAAAGCGGCACCGCTGGCCCCAATCCCCACCCAAACCGCATAAGCCGTCCCCAAAGGCAGGGTCTCCAGGGCTTTGTTTAAAAGCAGAATACTGGCAATCATCGCCAAAAGCGTGATACAGCTGGGAAAAAGCCGGGTAAAACCGGCGGTGTATTTCAGGCCCACCGCCCAGACCACTTCTAAAAGACCGGCCAAAAATAACCAAGACATAGCGCTTGCTCCTTAATAAAGTAAAAGCGCGTCGTCTTGTCCTGACCGGGTACGGCGCATCTCGTCCGGAAATTCAGGTGATCGAGAACCCGAATCTGGCTGAGATCATAGCAAAAAAGCCCTGTTGAACAACAGGGCTTTGGCGCTAAAAAGTGGAATTTAGCTGTAGATCACGGTGGTTAAATATTCCTCGGCGTTGGGGCGGAAGGTATTGTCCATCATGTCTTTGTAATAGTGATAGAACTTCTCGTGTTCATGCTCAGGGAAATCGCTGTGTTCAATAAAGACCTCCAGCAATTCATCAAAATGCTGATCGTAAAATTCAATCATGCGCTCGTTGAGATCGCTGAAGTTTTCTTCACAGAACGCATTGAAGGCATCAATGCTGAAATAATCCCGCGCTTTGGTCATACAATAATCGTATTTTTCCTGCTGGGATTTATTCGGATCGTTGAGCACACCCAGGTAATCTTCTTGTTCGAGATCCAAACGCATGTCTTTTTGGGTCACAGCACAGAAAGAGAACCATTTGAGCAAGGCGCAGATCAGCCAGGGGAAATGCACATGCAAAGAGGTGAAATTGCTGTCGGGGCAGGCATTGGCAAAGTCGATCGGATAAATCACATCATCTTTGATCAGGGCCTCGAAGGAATTGTAGGTCCAACGGTGGAAGGCATTGATAAAGCTGACATAATTTTCCAAACGGCCAAAAATTTCCCGATCCACTTTCAGCTTTTCAGGGCTGTAATGCTCATGCAGGGGGCTGTCGGGCTGGAAGCGCATTGGCAAGATCTGGGGTCCAATCCCCATACAGCGGATAAAGGCATCATAATCTTCAACCGCTTCCTGTAAGTGGAAAGCCCGACCTTTGGTGACTGTATCGTATTTTTCGTAAAGTTCTTGCATGTCTTTGATCTTGTAGACATCGCTGCCACCGCCCCCATAGGGTTTTTTCAAGAAGAGTGGAAATTCATCGTTGAAAAATTTGGTGACTGCATCTTGGATATAATTGCCCTGCACATAAAACTGCTCACGCAGCATTTTGTGTTTTTCCATGTATTTTTTGGAGCGTTCCAGGGTGCTTTTAACTTTGGCCCAATCGGTGGTTCTGCGGCTTTCATCCCAGCCATATTGGGTATTTTCATTGATCACCTGTTGCTCGTATTGCCACCACTCTTCCATTTTTTGGTCATAAGAATAGGGGCTGAATTGGGGCAGTAAAACGGTGGTGGGGACACGATCTTTGGGGTGTACAGCGCGGGTCAGCAAATCGGTGGTGCTGTGTTTGTCGTAAATATTAAAGGTATAGCTGTGATTGGCAAACGACAGACCTGAGTTAACCGCCGTGGCAGCCCAACATTTGTAATAATCATTCCAATGAATCGTGCGATCGACAATAAAATCGGTGCTGCCCTGAAGATTGGCACCGCAGGCCACTGGCTCAGCAATCACGCGATGCAGCTCAATTTTATACTCCTTGCCTTTATAACGCAGGGGGCGATCGAGAAAATCGACAAAGGTTCGCATAGCATAACGCATGCTCCAGTCCTGAGAAGCCATCAGGCTGATTTTTTTGACTTCGACCATGATTGCGTAAATCTCCTTGAGTCATGATGGGTTTGTTAAAAACAGAAAAAATCGCTTCAAAGCGGATCATGATCAGGATACCCGATCTTTTCACTCGCTGGCTTGAACTTAACAATGCTAAAATCCAGTAAACATATTGTATGCCTGAGTGTTCATCCCAAAGGAGTCCCCATTATGTGTGGTCGCTTTGTTCGCAAAACCCCGCTCAATGAGCTGGCAGAGATCTTTGACGCCGCTTTAGAAGCCGATTTGCCCCCTGATTATAATATTGCCCCGACGGCAGAAATAGCCGTGGTGCTCTGGCATGGGCGCTTAAACAAGCGCGCCCTGGTTTCTGTTCGTTGGGGGCTTGTCCCATCTTGGAGCAAAGACAGCAGTGGCGCAGCCAAACTGATCAATGCCCGGGCTGAAACCTTAGCAGAAAAACCCAGTTTTCGCGAAGCATTCAAAGCGAGACGGTGTTTGATTCCTGCGGATGGATTTTATGAATGGAAAACAGGCAATGAAAAACAAAAACAGCCCGTGTATATTCACTTAAAATCCCAACAGCCAATGGCCTTTGCGGCTATTTATGAACATTGGAAAAAGCCGGAAGGGGGCTGGCTCTCCACCTGTGCCGTGATTACAACCGAAGCAAATACAAAACTACAAGCCGTCCATCATCGCATGCCTGTGATTTTAAACCCTGAGCAGCAGTCTCTCTGGCTGGATCCGCAGACCCAAAATCTGAACGTTTTACAAAATCTACTCTCCGCCCTGCCGGATGAAGCTGTGGATTTTTACCCTGTTTCAACCCAAGTGAACGCCGTGTACTTTAACAGCCCCACCTGTCTGGAAGCCGTTTAGAGCAGAGCCCGATTTCAGTTAGCCAGGATTTCCTCGGCCATTGTCCTGCTCAAGACTCCACTTCCTTTGTAAAATAGAGGCAAGAAGCTTTAAATCAGGAATAAATCCATATGTCATCGCCAACATCTGACACCACATCCCCCCCCAAACCCGCCGTCTTTCTTGATCGGGATGGCACCATTAACCAAGAGGTGGGCTATATCCGCGATCTGGACAAATTGGCCTTGATTCCAGGCGCAGCTGAAGCCATACGGCAGCTCAATCAAATGGGCATTCCTGTGGTTGTGGTGACAAATCAATCGGGCGTTGCGCGGGGCTATTATCCCGAAAGCTGGATGGAGCAATTACACGGTCGCTTAAAAACCCTTTTGGCAGCAGAAGGAGCTCAACTGGATGGCGTTTATTATTGCCCCCATTTGCCTGATGGCGAAGTGCCTGAATACAGCTTTGACTGCGACTGCCGCAAACCCGAACCCGGCATGTTGGAGCAAGCAGCAAAGGATCTCAATCTGGATCTGGGCCGTTCGTTTATGATCGGAGACAAAGCCACAGATATTGATGTCGGTCTCCGCGTCGGCTGCAAAACCATTCTGCTGCGTTCGGGCTATGGCGAACAGGTCTTAAAAGGCGAATACCAACATATCCCCCAAAGTGATTATGTTTTTGATAGTCTCATTGAAAGTTATGAGCAGATTTTAAAACCCTATTTTAGCCATCTACTTAATTAAAAATTAATCAAATTCAAACACATAAACACTTTGGCTTTGCAGAAATGAAAAATCTTCCAGTTAAGATGGTATGGGTTACTTATTAGAAATGGGGAAAATCTGGCGTGTTCAAAGAAATAGACGCCCAAAATCTGGATGAGATTTTGGAGCAGATGGTTTTGTGGAAAAATACCTTCTCACACAGCCCAGAATACCAAGCAATGACAGAGTTCGAACAGGATGAGTCTGCCGCCGTGATTCTGGGATTGGGAGAATACATGTACCGTTTTCAAGGGCTCCGTCCAAACGAATGGGATAGCGAAGCACTTGAGAACTGTTGTTTAGAAGATTTCCCAACTTGGATGGTAGCGGAACCGATTTTTTTTGAATCCCTGTCTGGTGTTTTAACCTCATTTTTTGACTATTTGGAACGCGAAAAACACCTGTCCCAGGCTGAAAAGCTCAAACAAACGGTTTTAAATTGTAGAGAACAAATTCTAATCCGTTCTCAAGATCCCGCTCACTGGAGCCAGGAAAAGTTTTTTGTTCTTGCCGCGGCTTTTGAGGGGCATGATTTGGATAATCCTGAACAGATGAATAACTTTGTCCAATCCTATGAAGAGCAATTTCAGGTATTTAGTCATCTTTAAATGAGCGCCCGTCATACCCAATAAAAAATAAGCAACAAAAAACCGGAGGAAATTTCCTCCGGCAGCGTCATGCTGAAAGCCTGATGGCAACGGTTGTCTAGAACCAGATGCCTGTATTGGCGAGTAGTTCAAAGCGGTTGCTGGATGCATTGCCGTTGGCATCCATAAACAGCTTATTATTGGTGGGGTCCATAAAGAGCTGGCGTCCTTCTAAACGCACGTAAGACTGCTTGGTCGGACGATACTCCAGGCCCAATGTGGCACCAAAACCCTGAAGTTTGTCGGTGGTGACCACGCCGTTGGGATCTTGAATCATTTCGCCGCGAACTGTCACACCAAAATGGTCCAAGAAGTCGTAGCGGGCCGTTAATTGCCCCCCATAATACAATCCCAGATTGCTTTGGTTGGCAACATCCATCTGGGCCCGAATCCCCAAGGTATCGAGAATCATATAATTGACGTTGAAATTATTGTAAAAGCGAACAAAAGCGGCATCACCCGTATTGCTTTCATCTCCGACCAAGCCACTCCAAGAGACGCCCAGATTGCTGAGGGGATTATAGCCGATTAACCAACCTACACTTTTGTTGATATTGTTGTCGACGATATTGCCATAACCGTTAAGCACATGCAATTGAGCGGTCAACATGCTGCCCCAGTTGTAACTGGCACGAATACCTGATTGATAAAAGGGTTCATACATGGTCACGAGGGCCAGATTGCTCAACCAATTATAGCGAGGCATAAGCGCCTCGTTGCCGATATGGGTCAGAAAAATCCCGCCATCGATCCAGAGATTATTGCCTTCACCGCCCAAATTGCCAGCGGCTTTAAAACCCAAATTGGCTTCTTGAACTGCACTAAAAGCGGCTGGCGTCCAAGCCTGTTGGGCAATGGTTCCGAATTGAAAGGTCGCACGGCCCCGGTACCAGTCTTGCTCCATACTGGCAGTTACTTGAGCGGTATTTAAATTGAATTCATTGCGGCGCCAACCGATTGAATTGAGCGAAGAATCCAGTTTGCGCACCAAGGTTTCTTTGGCATCAGCGCCCGTTCCTTCGGTGACTTTCATATGAGAATCCGTATCTGTACGGAAGTAAGCATCCAGATAGACTTCAAGTTTAAGCGGAGAAGCGGCGGGTGCAGCAGTTGCTGTAGCTTCTTCTTGAGCCCAGGCGGGTGAGCTTAACAAGCTGCATAAAACCGTTGCAGCAAATAAAGCACTCCGTTTTTTGGTCAATTGAGAGATGTTCATTCAGGTGTATTCCCCTTCACTATAAATTATGAAAATTTGAGTCGTGGGCAGTTTACGTTTTCACAACCCACTGAGTACGTCTGCGTTTTGTATTATTTGGTATCTACACTTCATCATCATCTTGAATAACAAAACTGGGGCATTATTGAGCAAGATTTGACAAATAGTATTTACTATTAAAAATGGGTGTTTTTAGCACCAATAAAGCACTTCGCCTATTTTGTAAAAGCAATTGCTTTCAATAGTTTTGAGCCAAAGCAGTTACAGCGACCAATCCACCCAAGGTTCCGCCAATCAGTTTTTCCATCATATCGCGTTGCTTTTGGAACAAAGCCGCATGCAAATAGGCGCTCAAAGCACCAGCTGCCCCGGCCAAATTGGTGTTGACGATAATCATGGCAACCTGCGAAGATTTGAACTGCAGCAAACTCCCGCCGTTGAACCCCCACCAACCCAACCACAGAGCCAAGACCCCCAAACCAGCCAAGGCAACATTGGAGGGTTCAAACTTGCGCATCTGTCCGTTGCGGTCAAAACGCCCCAAACGGGGCCCCACCATCCAAATACCAATCAGAGAGACTGTTCCCCCAATAATATGCACGACACTGGCACCCGCAAAATCGACATAGCCCAGTTGTTTCAGCCAAGCATGGTTGCTTTCGAAAAACAAATCCCCCCAGACCCAATGCCCAAAAACAGGGAAGATCAGGGAACTGACGACCATCGCAGCCAAAATATAGGGAATAAAAGCGGTGCGTTCGGCCATCGCACCAGAAACAATCGTTGTCGCCGTACCCGCATACGCCAATTGGAAGAGAAAAAAGAGAATACCCAAAGGCAAGGCATCGGGCATCTCCAAATGGGTAAAAGCAAAGAGATCCGCCCCTGCGAACCCACCAATACTGTGGCCAAACATCAAGCCAAAACCCACCAGATAGAAACAAATACCCGCCACACACCAATCAGCCACGTTTTTAAGGGCCACAGCAGCCACGTGTTTGCTGCGGGCCAGACCTGTTTCCAAACAAAGAAAACCTGTTTGCATCGAAAACACCAAAGCCGCAGAAATCATCAACCAAAGGCGATCAGCTTCGGAAAAAGTCATGCGGTGTGGGTTAGCAAAAGCAGGTGAAACACAGGCCAGGAGGAGAAATGCTCCCGCCATAAATAAGCAAATAAGCAGCCTATCGGAAAAAGATTTCAAAAACATATTTCTATTGTGACACAATTTAGGCTCAAAACCCCAAAAAATTATATACAAGCCGAAAATAAACAAAAAAAGCAATTTTAAAGCGAATTATCGATTATTTTAAAAACATAATAATTTCTCTTGCTAAAAAATTCATTCATGGATTATTATCTTTCTTCATTGGGTATAATAAGGATTATTAATGGTTGTAAATAGCTCTTCAAAACAGCGATTTTCTAGACAAGGGTCTTTTTCAATGCTCGCTTCTTATACTGGTGCTCAAACAAAAGTACCGCTCTTCCGCAAAAACCCTGAATCCAGTCGCTTGGGAACCAAATTAATTGACGTCGCCCTTGAGTTTTTGGTCGAACAGGGGTTGGAGCGCCTCACTTTCCGCAAGCTGGCTGAACAAATGCAATCCACCGAAGCATCTGTTTATCGCTATTTTACCAATAAATACCAATTACTCAGCTATCTGGCTTACAGGGGCCTGTCTGGTATTTACGATTATCTCTCAGAAAAACGCTCGAAAACCCCCGTCGAGCAACAATTATATCTCTTACTGAGTCTCTTGGATTCATCGCCAAAACTGTATCCTGACAGTACATTTCGGCGGGTGATCCCAATGTTTATGGTTTGGAAGACCCATGAGCAAGAAGCGGAAACCCAAGCAGAAATACGAACAGCTTTGGAGCCATTACAACGCGTGCGTTATTTAATTTCAGATATTTTGGTCAATGTGGGAATTCCTGCCCATAAGACCCCTTTGCTGGAAAGCCTGCTGCTCTTCCAAAATATGGGTTTCTCAAGCATTTTTTTGGAGTGTATGCAATTAAGAAAGCAAGAAATCTCCCTCTTTTGGGAAGAACTGCTCATGCAACAGTCCAAAATGCAGACAGCCCTTTCCGCTGTGGAGCAAATAGCGGCAGAGGAAACAGAAATAGAGTTTCAAGACAAAATCTCAGAAGCAATAGAATCTACAGAAGAGCCCGAAGTCCCTGTACTCAAAACAATCCCCCCCCCGTTATCAGAACCCCATTTACAAGCAGAGCCGGATTTGTTCCCTCGCAAAAATATACGGCCATTTTTGGATCAAGCCACCCCCACTTTTCGACCACTCTTGCCAGAAGAAATTTCATTTGAGGCCTTGGACAACTTGGGTATTGCCCATATTATGTTGCGCAAGGCGGGCGGGTATAATCTGCTCGAAGTAAAAGAATTTTTTAGCACCCATGACTTAGAGCAACGGAAGAATATGCTCACTAAAGGCAAAGTATCATTTATCTCTTATGAAGGCATTCCCTTGGAATTGGGCGAAGTCTTAAGGGTCTTGGGTGTCGACCCATCCAAACAAACACGCTAGCCAGCAGGGAAAAACCATTCTTGCACAAGCAATCGAATTGCCTGAGCAAGCTTTTCTGGGGAATGGCGAATATAGTTTTCTTGGCTAAGATAGTCTCCACTGACCATTTGAAGGGTCAAAGCTTGCATGCCTGCCGGCTCAATTAAAACCGGCTGAGATTGCTCCTCTGCATATCGGGCAATCAGATTGGGATCTGGCTTTTGGGTATTGACCAAAACATAGTCCAGCCAATCACGCTGCCCAGCATGTAGATACAGGGTTTCGATATAATCATGCACGTGATAACCCGAGGTTTCACCCAATTGGCTCATAATATTGCAGATAAAAATCCGGGGGCCCGAATGATTGACAATTGCTTCGACCACCTCTGGGAAAAGCAGATGGGGAATCACGCTGGTATATAAACTGCCGGGGCCCAAAATCACCGCATCAGCGCGTCGAATGGCATCCAAGGCCTCTGGCAGAGGGCGGGTATTTTCACCCAAAAGCTGAATCTGTTCGATCTGCCCCCCATAACAGGTGATCGCGGACTCCCCAACCACAACGGTTCCATCTTGCATGCGGGCCTGTAAGGTGAGATTGTCCAATGAGATTGGCAAAACCCGCCCGCCAATCGCCAATACCTTGCTGGACTCTTGAATCGCACGCTGAAAGTCGCCAACAACTTCAGCCATGGCTGTCAAAAAGAGATTGCCAAAGCTGTGACCTTCTAAATCACTGCTTTCGTGCTGAAAGCGGTAATTAAACAAAGCCGTTAAGAGGCCTTCTTCATCAGCCAAGGCTGTCAGACAATTGCGCAAATCACCCGGTGCAATAATACCCATTTCTCGGCGCAAACGGCCACTGCTGCCCCCATCATCAGAGACCGTGACAATCGCAGTAATATCATGAAAGACCTTTTTAAACCCGCGCAAAAGGGTAGACAAACCCGTTCCCCCACCCAATGCAACCAAGGACATATCTTCAGCCCGTTGCTTGCGATCAGCCTGATAGCGGGCCTGATCTTTGCTGATATCCCGGTGCTTTTCCAAGACATAATAATTTTGCTCACGCAAAACCCGACTAAGCTCGCGGGTAATCGCCACGGAACGGTGGCGCCCCCCCGTACAGCCAATGGCGACGGTCAAATTGCTTTTTCCCTCTTGGCGGTAATGGGGAATCAGATAGGCCATAAAGTCAAAAAAGCGGCGGATAAATTCCTGAGTCACCTCTTTGCCCAGCACATATTCACGCACAGGCCTTTCAAGGCCTGTAAACGAGCGCAAATCAGGATTATAATAGGGATTGGGTAAAAAACGCACGTCAAAAGTAAGATCGGCATCCATGGGAATACCATAGCGATAGCCAAACGAGGTCACGGTAATCACCAGGCCTTGCTGGGACTCTGCTTGACCCGTTAAATGCTCAGAGATGGCCTGTCTGAGTTCTGCAGCCTGCATCTGGGAAGTGTTTAGCACAATATCCGCCTGTTCGCGGATATCCCGCAGGCGCTCTTTTTCCTGCTGAATACTTTCAAGCAGACTCATGTCTTCGTGTTGCAAGGGATGGCGTCGCCGTGTCTCACTGAAGCGCCGCACCAACACTTCATCACTGGCCTCTAAAAACAGAATGCGGTAGACAAAACCGTGTTCTTTGAGGGTGTGTAAGCAGCCTGAAAGTTCGTCAAAAAAAGCCCCCCCCCGCAAATCCATGACCACAGCAATGCGGTTGAACTGGGTGGAAATCAAGTCCACGAAGGCCCCTAAAAGAGCGGGGACCATATTGTCGGCACAAAAATACCCGAGGTCTTCCAGATGGCGTAAAACCATGGTCTTACCAGCGCCAGAGGCCCCTGTTACGACAATGAATTGAAATGTATCTTTGGAAAAAATCACGGTGTTTTTTTTGCGCGTCTTTTTGTGGTAAAATGCTTTTGTTTGAAATGGGGCCGTAAAGCCGCATGTCGAATCGCTTGTATCGGATCGCTTGTACACAATGCTTACTCTGCTCGATGCTTACTCGGCTCGCTCGCAATTGCACATAGCCATGTTAAAGCAGAGTAGCAGCTGGACATGTGGAAATCAACAGGAAAGGTGGACGAAAGATGAGTATTTTATTAGATGCCCTGAGACACCGTATTGAGCTCTATTTTCAGCGTCTGGGCGCAGACTACACCGAAAACGAAGGTGAATATCTCCTGACACGTGGCAGTGCTGCAGTGGTGCTTTACCTTTCTGAGTTTGACAATCATGTCTTTCTTGATTTTCATGGGGCAATTGCCCATAATATTCAGCTCAGCTCTGAAAGTGAATTGGCCCTTTACAAGACTCTGCTCAATTGGAACGTCGCAGATGTCTTTGGTAAATTCGCCCTGGTAGATAATCAGGTTATCCTCAAATACCGTATGCCTGCAGATGAGTTGTCCTTTGACACTTTCTGTTTTGTCGTGGACTCCGTCTTGGAATATGCCGACTCGCTCGATGAGATGGTCGCCACTCTTTCCAATGGTCAGCGCCATATCGACGCCCAATTAAGCGACGTTTAAACTGACGGGTTCGCCAAACAAGCCTGCCAATTCATAATTGGTGGGCTGTTTTTTCGTGACTTGAATCAGGCTAATAATCTGTGCTATCAAAGAGATATGAGACAGCGTCCCAGAAGCAGAATAACCCCTCCTCGTCCCCCTCGGCCCCCCAACCGCTTCAGCCGTTTGAAGTTGCCTGGGTCAAAATGGACCGCTCTACAACCGCAAAACCAAGAGAAACACTTTGTGGTGCATGATTGGGTGGAAACGCAATCCGAAGAGTTAGAAATAGAAGCCATTCAATCCCACCGCTTTTATAAAATCCACTGGAAAGCACTCAAAAATGCCGATAAATGGCAAATGGGTTGGCATTAAATCTGAGCTTCAAGGCCCTGTAGCTTGAGTGTAAAAACCTCATTTAATTGGTTAATGCGCTCCAAATCCCCCTGTTCAATCGCTTGCAACATATTTTTATGGAGGTGCTGTACTTCCTGCAGTAATTTGTTTTGTTGGGCCGAAAGCAGGGTTTTGCTCTCGCTGCGTTTCTGCAAACCTTCAATCCGTTTGCGCAAATCGCCATTAAACTGCAACCAGAGATGGGGCAAAGACTGCAGATCCCGCTCCAATTTACGCAGCTCTTTTTGCCAGTCTTGCAGCTCTTTTTCAACCCGCATGGGATCACGGTTATTGCTCAATTCCATTTGCTTTAATTGCTCATGGTACCTTTGAAAAACAGGTGAAAGCCGAACCAATTTAAGCTGGGGATGCAATTTGCGCAGCTCATATAACTCTTGGCTAAAATGATTTTTTTGGGTCTGCAAAGTTGCCAATTGGGAGGCGTTTTTTTGCTTGAGTTCGGTTAAATTCTTTAAGACTGTTTGGGCCTGCTGAAACAACGCCAGCCCCTTTTCCAAATCACTTTCGAGGGATTGGAAAAAATCCAAAGCCTCCGATTGCGCCTGTGGATGAACCAGCAATTGCACCTGATCTTCAAAAGAATCAAAAATCTGATCATAGCGATTTTGCAAATGAGTCAATTCTCTTAAAAAGAGCTTTAATTTATCATGGGTCTCGCCTTGATAGCCATGAAACTGCGGCAGCAGACTATCAAGGCGGGCATAGACGGTTTCAATTTGATTAAAACTGGCCTGCCCCTCCAAAGAAAATTTGGCGATCAGATCTTTTTGGGCTTTTTGGCGCTGCCAAAACCGGAGCACCCAGGCTGACAGGCCCGAAAGCAGTAAAAAGCCCAAGAGCAGAAAAATCGGTAAGAGATTTTGTGAGCGGGTTGAACGCGGAGACTCCAGAGGGTTTCCTGTTTCGGTATTGCTGTCGACCATTTGCTCAAGAGCAGGAGACGACGCAATCGGAGGCTGTGAAGGCCGGGCAGAAGAAGGGCCCTTGGCAGTAAATGACTTGGCCATATCGTCCACAACCCCAGGCAATAATTCAAGATGATCCTGCTCTTGCTCTGGTGAACGAGAAGCCGAAGGGGATTTCTGAGCCGGGGTTGATTTAGCGGGCAAGCTGATCTCACTTGAAGCGGCCTGTTTCAACTCTGCCTTGAGAGCTTTCCCAATATGCACACCGATTTTGCGCCGATCCAGCGCCACCGCCAATAACATCGATTTTTCTGGCATGTGCCAGTGGCGAAAGAGTTTTTCGGCGTAAAAAGCCAAATTGACGCCTTGGGTTTGAGGCAAAAAAACAGCCCTGACTTCAAAAGGGTAACGCTCCAAGCGGCTGGCCATGCTTTGCAAATAAACCTCTGACAGCTTTTCGGAAAGGTCAGTCAGGCGGGAGTCGGGGTTGGGAGAGGGCAGTGACAGCAAGGCCCAAGCCGGAGAGATGGCGAGAAAAAACAAAACCAAGGCAGTCAAAAAAATGCCTCTGGCAAGACGATAAACAAAATGATCCATGCCCTAAATTATAACGGATCTGGTTTAAGCAAAAAATTTTAACCCAAAAAACTTGACGGGTCACTTTGACTTATTTTTTATGTTTGTGATAAGATCAATGGTTGCAGCATTCATTTGGATTTGGAGTCGCTCGCAGCTTCTTTTTGCAGATTACATTAACGTTTTCATAAACTTCTGGCATCCAAATCTTATAATATATGGGCTGTACTTTGTGTCTTATATTTTAAAAATGAGGAGTACGTTGACATTCAGGAATGAGAAGCAAATCAAATAGCTTAACGGTGGAAGACGAACTCATGGATGACGAATTAACCGAAGAAACCGCAGCAGTAGCAACAACCCCCGAAGACGACGACGATGTTTTTAACGACGATCTCAAAGCAGAAGACGGTGACAAGGTTGAGTCTCTCGATATCGATCTCTCTACCAAAGACCTGAATCGTGAAGATGACATCAGTTCTATCCAGGTTTATCTGAACTCCATTGGTAAAACCCCCTTGCTGACCGCCAAAGAAGAAATTGATCTGGCGAAGCGCATTGAAAAAAATGATATCCAAGCCAAAAATCACTTGATTATTGCAAATCTGCGTCTGGTGGTGAGTATCGCTAAGCGCTACTGTGACTTGGGCTTGCCCTTGCTGGACTTGATCCAAGAGGGCAATACCGGTTTGATTCGGGCCGTGGAAAAATACGATTATAAAAAAGGCTATCGGTTCAGTACCTATGCCACCTGGTGGATTCGACAGGCGATTACCCGCGCGATTGCGGATAAAGGACGGAATATCCGTCTGCCCGTCCATGCCACCGAAGCGATTCAACGCTTGAAAAAAATTCGGCGCCAGTTGACGTTTGAACTGGGCCATTATCCTTCTGACGAAGAATTAGCAACTGCCGCAGGCCTGCCTTTGAGCAAAATTCGGCAGCTCAAACGGGTCGTCAAACGCACGGTCTCTTTGGCCACGCCGATTGGTCCCGATGATGATCGCAGCTTGGTCGATTTAATCGAAGATGAGTACAGTGTCCATCCCACCAAAACGGTGATCGACAAAATGCTCTCGGAAGATATCCAAGAATTATTGGATACCCTCTCTCCCAGAGAACGCGAAATTTTGACCATGCGCTATGGCATCAACGATGATCGTCCTTGCTCTTTGGCTGAAATCGGCGCCAAGATGGGCGTGACCCGTGAACGCATCCGCCAGATCGAAGCCAAAGCCCTGCGCAAACTGCATTATTATGGACAGCGCAAGCGTTTGGATGAATATCTCCACGACGATGCCTGAACCCCGTAAGCAGCGCTTGGACCTGCTGCTGGTAAACGCGGGCCTTTTCCCAACAAGGGAGAAGGCCCGCGCTGCCATTATGGCAGGTCTTGTGCGCAATGGCAGTCAGATTTTAGATAAAGCGGGTCTCGCTCTGGCCAATCTGGACAATATCCAAGTGCAACAGAACGACTGCCCCTATGTCAGCCGGGGTGGACTCAAATTAGCAGGTGCACTTGCGCGTTTTGGTGTCTCTGCAGCCGATCAGATCTGTCTGGATATCGGCGCCTCGACGGGCGGTTTTACAGACTGTCTGCTGCAACAGGGTGCGCTTAAAGTTTATGCTGTGGATGCTGGCCACGGCCAACTCGATTGGAAACTGCGCCAAGATCCGCGGGTCGTTTGCCGTGAAAAATGCAATGCCCGCCATCTCACCCCTCAGGATCTCTATGGAGAAGGCAACGAACGGGCCCAGCTCGCGGTGATGGATGTTTCGTTTATTTCTCTGCTCAAAATTTTGCCTGCCCTGCAGACACTATTAAGCCCAGAAGGGCGTCTGCTGAGCCTGATCAAACCCCAGTTTGAGGCCGCCCCCTCGCAAAACCGCAAAGGCATTGTGCACGATGAAAAGGTGCACTTTGAGGTTTTGCAGAAAATTCAGTCAGGGGCCGCAGAACAGGGCTTTTTTCTGCACCAGGTTATGAGTTCACCGGTCTTTGGAAAAGGTGGCAACCGGGAGTTTTTAGGTGTATTTTATAGGTACCCGCCCGAAAACCAACTCAACGCAGAAACCCTTTGGAAAGCCATACATGAAGAAGTCACCTGAAGCAGAAGACCTGCAATTGCCACGCTTACAACAGAAACTGGGGATTCCCGCTCATAAATTGGATTTGGCCCTGGTTCGCCAGGCACTGACCCACAAATCCGTTCAGGCCGATCGGGGCAGTGAAGACCAAGGCCACAATGAACGTTTGGAATATCTGGGCGACGCCCTGATCAAAGCCAGTATCAGCGAATGGTTATTTCGCTATTTTCCAGAAGCTTCCGAAGGCCAAATGAGCCAGGTGCGCAGCTATGTGGTAAGTGATACAGCTCTGTCTAAAACAGCCGTCAGCTTGGCATTACAAGAACATATTGTCGTAGGGAGCACCGAAAAAGCCAGCGGCAATGGCATTCGCGAGTCGATTTTGGCCAATGTTTTTGAGGCTTTGTGTGGGGCCGTATTTCTCTCACTGGGCTTTCGACTGACAGCGGATATGATCCTGCAGGTCTTGCGACCCGAACTGGAATTGGCCGTGCTGGGGGAGGCCGAAGAGGTGATCAATTACAAAGCCCTCTTACAGGAATATGCCCAGGGCGAATTTAAAACCCTACCGGAATACACAGTCTTGGCAGAAGTCGGACCGGATCACGATCGCGTCTTTCAAATTCAGGTCGCTTTAAATGGCGAAATTCTGGGCACAGGCCAAGGCCGCAGCAAGAAAAAAGCCGAGCAAGAGAGCGCGCGCCAGGCTTTGCAAAAACATGCCTTTTTAGAACAGCAAAACACCCGCATACCTGGCTTATCGCCGACCGCAGCAGCTTTTTTTAAACAGGAAGTGAAACCTGTGGGTGTATCACACCTGATTCAGATTCCGTCTTCCGAGCGCCGTGGGCTCTTGGCCCCTTCGATTTTATCCGCTAATTTTTCAAATCTGGCCCTGGCCCTGGAACAGATCGAAAAGGGCGGTGCCGATTGGGTCCATTTGGATATTATGGACGGTCATTTTGTGCCAAACTTAACCCTCGGGCCGCCAGTCATTCAATCACTGCGCTCCCTCACCCAGATGCCCTTTGATGCCCATCTGATGATCAGCGAGCCCGAAAAATACATCGAAGACTTTGCCAAAGCTGGCTGCGAGCGGATTACGGTACATGCTGAAGCGTGTATTCACTTGGATCGCGTGATCAGCCAAATCGAAGAGGCAGGTGCCTTTCCGGGGGTTGCCCTCAACCCGGCCACCCCTGTGAGCGTCTTGGAAGATATCTTACACCGCCTGAAACTGGTGCTGATCATGTCGGTCAACCCTGGCTTTGGGGGGCAGCACTTTATCCCCAGGGCTCTCAACAAAATCAAACAATTGCGCCAAATGGCCAAAGAGCGACACATGCGGGATCTGTTTATTCAGGTCGATGGGGGGATCAATCAAAACACTTTGCCCCAGGTTCTTGATGCCGGCGCCAATGTCGTGGTGATCGGTTCTGCGATTTATAATCAGCCCGATATTCCCGCTGCCACTCAGACTTATTTGGACTTGCTCAGAATTCCTGCCGAAAAGAAATAAAGTTTACTGTTATTTCATTTTAGCTTAACCTAACCCTAAGAAAGTTAGCGGCCTCCCTCCCGATAAATAACTATCAAAGCGTTATTAAATTTACGGAGGACAGTAAAATGCAGATCACCAACCCAACCGCCCTGAAGATTCAGCAGGCATTGGCTCCGATCGAAAAAGCAGCCAGCCAGGTGACCACTGCCATGTATGGCTCTCCCACTATGGCTACCGACAGCTATACCACAACAACCACAACCGCTCCCGCCCAAAAGGTGCCCCTCTATCAGTTCTTCGATGATCGTATGCGTCCCCCCAGCCCCCTGGATTATAAAATCGCCAACCGTCTGAGCTGGGTCGGCATTACCGATTCCGACAAATTCCTCAAAGCCGCAGACACCCCTTTCAAACGC
The DNA here is from genome assembly GCA_018780035.1 of Candidatus Sericytochromatia bacterium. GTDB lineage: Bacteria > Cyanobacteriota > Sericytochromatia > UBA7694 > UBA7694. The sequence continues at coordinate 336,474 of JADMKE010000004.1, read as the reverse complement.
ACCATGATGTCTTACCTGGCCGGAGGCCTGTTTCTGAACAAACAAGATCGTGATTATGTCAATTATCAAATCGGTGCTTGGGCCGGTCAGGCCGACCTGATGCGTGTTCCCGGCGTAGACCTGACCATGGCTCGCCTGATGCAAACCAGCGGCGCAGGAGATGTCGCCACCTTGTCCCGTTACACCGGTGGCTTTGGCCTCGACAAAGGCGCTTTTTATGCAGCCATGGCTGCCAATGCAGTGCAATACGGTTATTGGATGCCCAATTTCAGCAGCGTTTCAACCGCCATTGATCGCTCCAAAACCGTTCCCCCCCAGATTCGCTGGTATTAAAAATTTCTTTTTTCCCTCTTCCGTATAACGCATCCCCGCTTCGGCGGGGTTTTTTCTTGTTCATTTGCAAGTGCTTGTCCAACCAGATTCGAATGGGCAAAGATGGCCCTGTGCTAAAATAGGGAACAACTTCTCTGGGAGATAACAGGCATGTTGGGAAAATACGACGGCGTTAAGCGTCTGAGCAAAGATGTGATCGGAAAAGGCTTTCACTTTTCAAGTGAAGCTTACGATGTGTTGGGAAAAGATATGGAGCTTAAATTGGAGCCCCTGATTCGCAAAGCCGAAGAATATGCCCAGCGCGAAGGCCGCACAGAAATTTTGCCCGGCGATGTGGTCAAAAGCATTAATTTTAATGCCGGTCAGAAGTCACCGCGGATCTTGATCGCCCATGTGACAGCAGGAGCCGGCCACCAGCGGGCAGCAGAAGCCATTGCCAAGGCCTTTCAAAACCTCTATCCCACTGCCAATGTCAAATTGGTCGACACCCTGGATTATATTAACAGCGTCTATAAAAAAGTCTACAGCACCTCTTATCTGGCACTGGTTAAACACTCTCCCCGCCTCTGGGGCTATATCTATGATCGCTACGACAAAGACGAAAAAATCGATGACAAATTCCGTCAGAGCATGGAAAACCTGCAGGCCAGCGATTTTCGCGATTTGCTTGATGACTTTTCACCTGATGCGGTGATCTGCACCCACTTCTTACCGATGGAACTGATCTCGCGCTGGAAGAAAAAACGCAAATCTTCTCTGCCCCTGTACACGGTCGTAACTGACTTTGCCCTGCATGCCTTTTGGATTGTCGAAGAAGTCAACGCCTATTTTGTCGCCAGCCAAGAAGTGGCCCGCGAATTGGAAACCCGTGGTGCGGGCGTCAAAAGCATTTACCAGACAGGTATTCCCGTCGACCCCATTTTTTCAACCTTGCCGCTGCAATCAGAAATGCGCGACAAATTGGGAATCAGCCGCGAATTGCCCACCGTCTTGTTGATGGGTGGCGGCTACGGTGTGGGTGATTTGACCAGCTTGGTGCGCTCTTTCCGCTCGGTGAGTTTGGATATGCAATTGCTGGTGGTGGCCGGTCGCAATGAACAATTGCAGGAAGAACTCAGCCAAATTGCCACCTCTTTGCAAATCACATGCCGGGTGTATGGTTTTGTGAACAATGTGCATGAATTGATGCGGGCCTCGGATCTGGTCATTTCGAAACCGGGTGGTTTATCGACCTCTGAGGCCTTGGCAGCTCAATGCCCAATGATGATTATCAACCCCATTCCAGGTCAAGAACAGCGCAACAGCGATTATTTGCTTGAAAATGGCGCCGCTTGCATTTTGCACAATATTGCTGACGGTGCTTATTATGTCGAAAATCTGCTCCGGGATCAGGAGCGACTGGGATATATGACCCAACAGGCCCGCAAAACCGGCCGCAAAGATGCTGCCATGGAAATAGCCCGTCGGGTGGTTGAACTGGGCCAATTGGAGATCTGAGGGACGCTCTCAAGATGATTGACAATCTCGACAAAATCAAAGAAGTAGCTCAAAAAGACGTTTTTATTAACGAGATATCGGTCTTTGTTGATAACTTAATCGATCAAGACAAGGTTAAAGCCCTTTATCTACTTAAGAATCTTTTCTTTTCGCCGGAGATTCACCCCCGTGTGCGTTATATGCTGGCCCAGCGCATTGGTAAAATTGGTCCCTTGCAGCTCTTTCAACAATTGCTGAGTTATTTTATTTTAAATAAATTTCCCGATACCCTATCGGTGATCGCCGCGCTACGCAGTTTTGGCCATGCCGATGCAGTTCCCGCTTTGATTGATTATTACCCCCAAGCCAATTACCGCGAACAATTGGAGATCATTGAAACGCTGGCCCATGTTTCGGCCCCTGAGACGATTGAATTTCTCAGCCAGATTTACAATGAACAGGTAAGCTATGCCCACCCTCCCGACAAAACAGAGCTCGATGAAATTCGCCACAAAGCCAGCTCAGCTCTGAGCAAGAAGATCATGCGTTTTGATCCGCTTTAAAGGAGAGTCTGGCTCAAAGCCTTATACGTGCTATAATACTCTGTTAAATAAAAGCTTAAGCAAGGACTTGAACTCCCACTGATGCTGGAGCAATTACAACAATCCCTGGAACCCATCCTGGAAACCCACGGCCTTTGGCTTGCCCTGGGTTTGTTGCTGCTTGTGCTTGTTCCCACCCTGGTCTTGTTCTTTTTGCGCATTCAACAACGTCAAGGTTTAAACACCCAACTCCAAGATTTGCTCGATGCCTCGGGTGTTTTGTATAGCCGTCTCTCGGCGCTGGATCACAATCTGCACCAGTATCAGGCCCAAGCCGAAGCATATACCGGAAAAACCCAAATTCAGGTACAGCCCCTGCTGGCACCTCTCAGTGAGAACCTGGCTCAACTCCACCGCTGCAAAGTGCAAATCAAAGAATGGGAAGCCAGTCTGGGCGAGCAAGAGGCAGAGACAGCCGAACAAGAATGGCAAGCGCTCGAAACCGAAGCCCTGGCACTGTTTGCCGGGACAGAAAAAATCGAAGGCTTCTTTAAACGTCTGAGCGAAGTTGAGTCGGCACTGCAAAACCAACTCAAACAAATTCACGCCCTGCTGGTCCCTTATCAAGACAGACCGACTTCACAGACCTCTTTGGCAAGTCTAAAAAAGCGCCTTGAAGATCTCGAAAGCAATGGCCCCGCACCAGATCCGCTCATGGACCTGGAGGGCATTCGCAAATTATTGCAAGATGTAAATCACTGGGTTGAGGCTGAAAAACAGGCCAATTTAGCGGCCGAAGAAGCGGCAAAAGAAGCGGCAAAAGAAACCCTCACCGAGCCGGATCAGCCCTTACAAACCCCCATCGCAGTAGAGACAGGACCACGCCCTGTTCTCGCTCCTGAAGAAGTTTTAACGCCAGAAGAAACGGCCTTACCTTTGGCTGCGGAAGCCGTCCCAGAAAAACAGACATCAGAAGAGATTCCAGAGCAGGCAAGCCCCGCTTCGCCCGCGGATGTCGTCGCCATTGATCAGGTTCTGGATGAAGCACTGGAAATAACCCAAACTGAAGTGGCGGCTGAACCAGAAATAGCTGAACCAGAAATAGCTGAACCAGAAATAGCTGAACCAGAAACGACTGAGCCAGAAATAACTGAGCCAGAAATAACTGAGCCAGAAATAACTGAGCCTCAGACAACTGAACCCAACCTGGTCGAGCAAACGGTAGCCGAGCCTGGAGCGGCATCTGAGACACAACTCTCAACCACAGATAAAACAAAAGATCCACAGGCAAAAATCGAAGCCCGACTCTTGCGCGAAGAAGCGTTTCTGGCCCAGCAGCAGTCACGGTTTTTGCCCCATTTAGAAGAGATCGAGCAATCTTTGACTGAGCGTTTTGTCGCTTCACTTTGGGAGTCCAGCGAAAAACAGTTGAAGCGGGCACTCTACAAAGCTGAAGAGGCTGAGTTATTGTTTAAATTGGCTCAGCGCCTGCACCAAGAGCCTGCGGCCCCGACACACAGGGTCCTGCTCAATTTGCAGCGTTCAGCAGATAAATGGCCCGAAATTGAAAAACTACATCTGCAACTCCAGAACCAGCACCAAGAATTGGAATTGGCCGCGGAACAGACCCTGCAGGATTGCAGGAAATTGCTCACGCTTTTGGAGTTGCCCGAATTTGATAGTAAAAAAGACAGTGAAGATTACCAAGTGGCCCAGCGCCGCTTAGAGGGAGTCATCACCCAATTTGAAAGCGCTCAGGCCCTAGATTTGGCTGCTGCACAAACGGATTTGGCCTGGGTCGCGCACTGTATCCAAAGCTGGAAGGTCCCTTCCAATCCTGAAGAAGAATCAATGGTAGCTTTATAATGGCAAATCGTGAAAAATACATGCTCCTTTTCCTTGTTATCCTCTTGGGAGTCACCTCCTGGATCATTGCAACCAAACCCATTAAACAGGGCTTGGATATTCAGGGAGGTATCCACCTGGTGGTGGAAGCCAAAGATGTCAAAGAAAAAATTGTTGACAATAAAGTGGTTGAACCGGCCGTCAAAGTTGGCCCCGAAGTGATGCAAGCCGCTGTCGCCGTTGTACGCCAACGTGTCGACGGTTTGGGTGTCGCCGAGCCGTTGATCCAGCTCAAAGGCGATCGGCAAATCATTGTCGAATTGCCCGGTATCAAAGATCCCCAAGACGCGGTCAAATTGATCGGTGAAACTGCCCGATTGGATTTTCGCCGCCCCGACACCAAGAACCCAGGCAAATGGCTCGAAACCGGCGTTTACGGCAAAATGCTCAAAGACGCCCGCGCCAATCTGCGCGGAGCGAGTGACTGGATCATTGAATTTGAATTTAACAGCGAAGGCGCCAAAAAGTTTGGCGATCTGACCACCGAATTGGTGGGACAGCCCCTGGGTATTTTTCTGGACGACAAACTGGTCTCCGCACCCAATGTCAACTCTCCGATTACCGGTGGTTCAGGCCTGATCGAAGGCGGTTTTACGGCAGAAGATGCCAAGAAACTCGCCATTCAGCTTAAGGCAGGCCAATTGCCCGTCCCCCTGAGCATGGTTGAAAACCGCACAGTGGGCCCAACCTTGGGGCAAGAAGCCGTTGAAAAAAGCTTTATGGCCGGTATGGCCGGACTGATTGTGGTTGTTTTCTTTATGCTCTGGTTCTACCGCGTGCCCGGAGCGATGGCCAATATCTCTTTGATCTTTTACTCGGCACTGAATATGGCTGTGTTTAAGCTGATTCCCGTGACACTGACCGTGCCAGGGATTGCCGGTTTTATTCTGAGTATCGGGATGGCCGTCGACGCCAATATTCTGATTTTTGAGCGCACCAAAGAAGAATTGCGCATGGGCAAATCTATTTTTAATGCGGTAGAGTCCGGTTTTCAGCGCGCATTCAGCTCGATTTTTGACTCCAACACCACCACCTTGATCAGCTGTGCGGTCTTGTATTATTTTGGAACGGGCCTGATCCGTGGTTTTGCTGTGACACTCGCGATTGGGGTGATTATCAGTATGTTTACGGCCATTACGGTCACCCGCACAATTATGCGCGTGCTCGTCCGTTTCAAAAAAATGCGCAATCCCTTGTTGTATGGTGTCAAACCCGCACGCAAGCAGCAGGCGGGAGCCTAGACGCATGTTCAACCCTTTCGCCAGTCCTGAAGAGCGGGTTCGCGCCCGTGTCCAGACATGTTTGGACGAAATGGTGGATATTGATACGGTCTTGATGGAGGATGGCAATTACCGGCTGATCCGCGGTTCTGCTGTCCTCTATCTTAGTATTGCCGAGTGGGGTGCCCGCGACGTGATCGTACGCTGCACTTCTTATGTCGTGGTGGGGGCCCATTTGGACGAAGAACTCATGTCCTTTTTGCTTGAATCTAACGCCAAGGTGACTTTTGGGGCCTTCTCGGTCGACGAAGACCGGGATATTTTGTTTGAGTATGGCCTCATTGCCACCAATGCCAATCGTTACGAGCTGAAAGAGGCGATCAAATCGGTGGCCAAAGCTGTGGATGATTATGACAATAAAATCATCAACCGCTGGGGGGGCGAAACCAGTTATAAAGTTCTCTTTGGTGTGGACGCCGACTAAAAGCCAAAAGCTGTTTTTTTGCGCTTAACGTCTTGAATTCCGCGATCAGAGACGTTATACTTGCCTTATTAAATCTTCTTTAACAATTTTAATAAAAGAGATTTTTACGCAACAAATCCATAGACACAAGGGTATTAGGTCGTTGAAAAGCGCAAAAGTACTGGTTATTGATGACGAACCTTCTATCACCAGCAGTATTAAATATGGCCTGGAAAAAGAAGGTTATATTGTAATTACAGCAGATAACGGTACCGATGGCTGTGAATTGGCCCGCACGGAAAAGCCAGATATTGTTGTTCTGGATGTCATGCTCCCCGGCTTGGATGGCTATGAAGTCTGCCGCATGATTCGCTCCGAACTGCCTGTCCCGATTATTATGCTCACCGCCAAGGGCGAAGAAATCGACAAAGTGGTAGGTCTTGAAGTCGGTGCCGATGAATATGTCACCAAACCCTTCAGTTTACGTGAATTACAGGCCCGCATCAAAGCCCTTTTGCGCCTGGTGGCCCGCCACAAAAACACCAAAATGGTCGAGCCCGACCGCATTGAAATTGGCGAATTGTTAATCGACCTCAAACGCCACGAAGTCTTCCTTGATACCAAAAAAGTCAATTTGACCTTAAAAGAATTTGAATTGCTCAAGCTCTTGGCCTTAAATGCCAATAAGGTTTTGTCCCGCGAGTATTTGATTGAACAGGTCTGGGGCTACGACTTTACGGGTGAGGGTCGCACCGTGGATGTTCATATTCACTGGTTGCGAGAGAAAATCGAAAAAGATCCCGAAAACCCCGTTCGGATCCAGACTGTTCGCGGTGTGGGTTACCGTTTTGAACGCCGCATTGGAAAATTAGCAGACTAATCTATGTCTGATTCTAACCAGGCCCCTGTGGTCCACAAAACCTATGCACAGTTGAGTTTTTCCCTCTTTTGGCAAAGCTCTGTCTTATTGGTCATTTTAATTGCCGGAAATTTTGCTTTGGCCAAAATCAACCCCTCTTTTTTGCCGCTTTGGAGCACCTTCTGGGCTCTGGTTATGTTGGGTTTGGTCTTTCTCTCAGCTCAACGCTGGGGCCAGATTTTAGAAGGCCTTGGCCAATCCTTAGAAGCCCTGAGCGAAGCAGAAGAAAAGCCCCTGCCTCCCATTTTTGATCAGGCCGCTTTGGGGGCCCTGAAAACTCAATTGACAAAACTAACCGAAACCCTACAAACACCCCAACGCACTTCGGGTAACCCCATGGTTCCGGTTGATCTGGAGAAAAATGAGCTCGAGTCGATCATTCATTGCATGAATGACGGCCTGATCATTTATGATCTTGAGCTGAATGTCATATTGCTCAACCCCGCACTGGCAGAGATGCTGATTCCCAGCAACCCAGTGGCAACCGGCCGGTTGATTCAAAACCCAGATGACAAGCTCCTGTTTGAACGCACTGTTGAACCCAACAAAATGAAAACCATTCACAAAGCCATGACGGAAGAGCCAGCTCTGCCCCGCTGTGATGTGATTGAGCTGAAAAGTCCCGCTCAGTTTCTCAAGCGCTACTCTTCCCCCCTCTACAACCGTTTTCACGAACAAATTGGTCATGTGATTATCTATCACAACATCACCCAAGAAGTGCAACTCGAAAAGATCCGCTCGGAGTTTATTACCAATGCCTCTCATGAGTTGCGCACCCCTGTGGCCTCAATCAAATTGCTCTTGGAATCGCTGATGGTGGGGGCCAAAGATGAGCCCAAAATCCGGGATGAGTTTTTGAACAGCCTGCTGCGCGAAGCAGATCGGATGCATATTCTGGTCAACGATCTACTCGATTTGTCCCGACTCGAAAGCGCCCACGAAAAACTCCGGGTGGCTGAAATTGATCTGCCCAAAGTCGTTCATGACGCCATCCAGACCGTTACGCCTTTGGCCCAGAAAAAAGGCATTGTGATTCGTGAGAATATCGAAGCGGATCTGCGCCTAATGTATGCAGACCAATTGCGCCTCTCTCAGGTTTTGGTCAATTTGGTCAATAACGCGGTGAAGTTCACCCCCAACGGTGGTGAAATTCGCGTGATCAGCCGCCGCCTGAACGAGAAAAGTGTGGAATTTAAAGTCCAAGATACGGGTATCGGTATTCCCGAAGATGATATCCCCTATATCTTTGACCGCTTTTATCGGGTCGAACAAAACCGCCAGCGCCGGCAAAATTCAGGCGGAAGTGGCTTGGGTCTGACGATTACCAAGCAGGTGGTGGAAATGCACGGCGGCAAGATTTATTGCAGCAGCAGCCCCAAAGGGACCACCTTTACCTTTACCATTCCTCAGAAACAGCCTTTGCCCAGCGTTCAGCAGGTATAATCAGCGACAGTCAACAGGAATAGTCGAGGTCCAGTCCCTGGTCGGCCAAGAAGCGCAGAATCGAATGGCGCGTAAACGTACGGTAGGTTTGGGCCTCGGACAAAAGCCCCTCCAATTGGCAATACAGACCCGGGTTGCCAGCAACTTCCAGCACAACAGACTCTCCTTCTGCGAGCAGGCGAATCCGAGCTGAAAAGGGTGCCTCGCCGAGAAAACGCAGACCAATATCACTGCATTTGTGATGGCCATCTTCCCCCCAAAGGCTTTGCTGCAGGCGTTTCTGATTGTCTTGCAGAAGGCGGGCCAAGCGTGGCGGCAGGGTGCGTTTGCCTGGACGATAGAGCATTAAGTCGGTCAGAGCCATGGGGTTCTCCTCGGGGAATGGGTACTGGGTTTTATCGGCAAATAAACCCCAGCACTTAAACCCTGTTTAAAACCTTGGTGCCGACCAGAAGAAAGTGGGCTCTTTTAAGGAGAGGGCAACTTTTGCAGGGTCGAAGCCAGATCCATTGTAATGGCAACTCCCCAGTGCACCAGTGCGCCACCCCAGATCGAGCGATTTTTCCAAGCGAGGTAGCCCAGGGCCAATCCGGCCAGAATCGCGCCAATCGCCTCTCCTGCTGGTTTGGAAAAATGCACCATGCAATAGGGCACAGCACTGATAAAAAAGGCATAAGGCCCCAAACGCTCAGCCAGACCAAAAACCAGAAAACCGCGAAAAAAGAATTCCACAGCAATAAAATGCAGGCCATACGCCAGCTCCCAGATTAAAAACCCCGTCAAACTGGCAGAAGCATACGAGAAAAAAGGATAATATTCTTTAAAATGGGGGTTAAACGAAGCCCCAATAATCACGGGCAACATCACACCCAATAAAATCAAATAGGGCCAACCATGCCGGTGTAATCCATTCCAGGCCAAGCCATAGTCTTTTAAATTTTGGCGAAAGACAAATTTAATCAACAGGGCCGGCAAAACAAAATAAAAGAACACAATCAGACCACACCAACTCAAAGACTGGAGAACCGGATCTGCAATCCAGGTGCTGATCCAGCGCAACGAAGCAACATAAAATTGGCCGGTTAAACAGAACGCAGCGACAACCAGAACCAGAGCCGTGCGCCGATCCAGCCCCAAGGCCAAACGCGAGAGGTCTTCGCGATAGCGGGAGTGGGCAGTGATGGTATCGAGAGGGGAGGATTCAGACATAATCAGATTCTTTCAGAATGGGCAAAGGTTCTCCAGTATAACATTGGTTAAGATTAAGTCTCGGCTAACATTCGTTTATGAATAAATGGAACTTGTACACTTTTAAGCGCGTCCCCCTGTTTTTGGGTACAATTAAGATTGATGTCAGCAGGAGAAGTTCAAAATGAAAAATGAAAATGCCCCTTCGGATCCCCTCCGAGGTTTGGGTCGCAAAAAATTGCGGAAATTGGCCCGCAAAAACAAAATTAAAAATCCCCAACTCAAATCCCCCGCCGCCTTGCGCCGCGCCATCCGGCGGGCAGAAAAACGCCATCAGGCGGAAGGCCAGACACCTTCCACACAGGCAAAAGCCAAAAGCCCAGAAGCATTACTGGCTGAGCGTCGCAAAGCAGAGCTTCAGGCCTATCAGGAACATCGCTTGCGCTATCTCTATGCCCCTTCCAAATTTACCCACATGGGGACCCACGAAGAATTCCTGCTCGAAAAAGACGAAGAGCTGAATTTGCCTGATTATTACAATGAGAACCAATTGCGTCTCTTGCCCGTAGACCCCTGGCAGTATTACCTCTATTGGGACTTTGACAGCGAAACCCTGGAAATTGTCAAAGAGCATCTGGCTGAAGAAGCGGTATTTGTCCTGCGCTCTTATGACATTACCAGCATTGCTTTTGACGGCAGCAATGCCCATGGCAGTTGGGATGCCGTCTGCCACCCCCTGATCCGCGAATGGTATATTTCTAGCCCTGTTCACGACCGGCATGTCTGTGTGGAGTTGGGTTTTCTCGATGGTTTAAAGGGGTTTAACCCATTGCTGCGCTCCAATACCACCTATATCCCACCGGCGGGGGTGTCCCCCCTGCGCCGGGACCTCTTTGCTCAATTTATTCCCCAAGCGATGGCTTCACACCCGCAGCGTCCCCCAAGCCCCCCAGCCAAACGTGTACAGCCTGTAGCCACTGAAACGCCGGCGGTCAAATCGCAGGTGGCTGACGCTTTTTTCCTGCCCTTTGTGCCCACCCCTCATTTGCTCAACCCCCGCCCCGAGCCACGAAGGGTACTGGACTTCGCCACAGCCCCGCGATTTATTCCGAAAAACAGCGTACCTATCAGCCAAGTAACCGTGCCTGCTCCCCAAGCGGGGCGCAAGGAAAATTTGGCTGAGACCTTGCCCCCTCCAGCTCCTGTGCTGTGGAGCAATACCGAAACAGACAGCCCACCTCCCTCTCCAGATAATGGCTATACCGAAACCACTTGGCAACAACGTGAAGCCCGCTGGTCTGAAGCGATTGATGCCGAAAACGCTCAAAATGCAGGCAGAGAGAGTATTCGCCAGAGTCTGGGTATTCCCCACGGTACCGAAATCCGCTGGTTCAGTGAATTGCCCTCAGAACTCACGCCGATGATCTTTGAGCAGTGGATCACCGATCCTTACGATCAGGCCATGTTTGTCTCTTATTCAATCTGGCCCTGGGAAATGAGCGAATATCTGCCCCTGGGTGCCAGTGACTGGGTCCAACGCAAATTTTTGGGCGCCAGTCTCTTCAGTTGGTTTAAGCCTGCCGGTAGCGAACGCATGGTGCGCTGGCAACAATTCCCGGGTGCCAGTGAAGGTGCGCGTTGGATGCGCCCAGTGGGTGCCAGTGAACACGCCTGGTCGGGCTCCAATCAACCACCGGGCCAAAGAGAGGGCAGTGTCTGGCATTTGTGGCCGCAGCGCCCACTCAATTACAGTGGAAGGGGATTGTTTGCATGAGCACCTTGCGCGGCTACCATGCGATGGTACTCCACGCACATCTGCCCTATGTGCGCCACCCTGAATACGATTATTTTCTCGAAGAGCATTGGCTCTACGAAGCGATTACCGAGACCTATGTGCCCCTGTTGGTGATGTACGAAAATCTGGTTAATGACGGCATTGATTTTCGCATGACCATGACCATGACCCCCTCTTTGTTGGCGATGTTGGCAGATCCCCTTTTGCAATCGCGCTACTTGGTCTATATCGGGCGATTGGTTGAGTTGGCCGAAAAAGAGGTCTTTCGCAACCAAGGTGACCCGCATTTTGAGCCCCTGGCCCGCTATTATGAACAGCGTTTTAAAGCAACCGTGGAACTCTTTCGAGACACGTATAAATGCAATCTGGTCAATGGCTTCAAACGCTTTCAGGACCTGGGCCATTTGGAAATCGTGACCTGCACTGCCACCCATGGTTTTTTGCCCCTTTTTCAGATCTACCCTGAAGCAGTGCAAGCACAAGTACAGGTCGCCGCTCAGAGCTATAAAAGCCATTTTGGCCGTGGCCCTCGCGGCATCTGGCTGGCCGAATGTGGCTATTACCCCGGCGCCGATCGCTTTGTCAAACAGGCGGGCATCGACTTCTTTTTTACCGATACCCACGGCGTGGTCAACTCCACCCCACGTTCGCGCTATGGGGCCTATGCCCCGATTTTTTGTCCCGACAGCGGGATGGCTGTCTTCTGCCGGGACCGGGAATCATCGGAACAGGTCTGGAGCTCAGAACAGGGCTATCCAGGCGATTATTTTTACCGGGAATACTACCGCGATATCGGCTACGATTTGGATTTTGAGTATATCAAAGACTATGTTCAACCCGATGGCACCCGTAAAAACACAGGGATCAAATACTACCGTGTGACCGGCAAAACCGATAAAAAACAACCCTATAACGTGGCCAAAGCCCGTGAACGGGCAGATATGCATGCCTCACACTTTGTGGGCTGCCGAGCCGAGCAAATCACCAAATTGGCAGATCTCTTTGAAGGCAAACGCCCCTTGGTTCTCTCCCCTTACGATGCAGAACTCTATGGCCATTGGTGGTTCGAAGGCCCTGAATTTCTCAATCGCGTGATCCGCAAAGCCTTTTACAATCAAACGGTCTATAAAATGACCACGCCTTATGAATATCTGCTCGAGAACCCCACCCAGCAGATTGCCCAGCCCTCCGCATCGAGCTGGGGCGCCAACGGCTACAATAGCTTCTGGCTCAATCCCACCAACGACAAAATTTACCGACATTTGCACAAAGCCACCGAACGCATGATCGAATTGGCCTATCGCTTTGTGGCCCCCCATGCGGTGCAAAAACGGGCCTTGAATCAAGCGGCCCGCGAATTGCTGCTGGCCCAAAGCTCCGATTGGCCCTTTATCATGAAAACCGGCACGATGGTCGAATATGCGATCAAACGGGTCAAAACCCATTTGCACCGCTTTAACGAGCTCTATCAGATGATTTATGCCGAAACCATCGATGAAACCTGGTTGACCAAAGTCGAATACCTCGACAATATTTTCCCCGAAGTGGATTATTCGGTTTACCGTTTGCAGACGTATTAAATTAATTCACCGTTTGCAAATAGGCCCACAGCGCTTTGACTTCTGTCTCAGAGTATTTGGCGGTTAGAGCCGTCGGCATCGGGGCTTTGATTTTTTCTCCCTGGGGATTGATCCCTTCTTTCATGGCTTTGACAAAATCGGCCTCTTTCCATTTGCCCAAGCCGGTCTGAGTCAGATCTTTAGCCGGCGGCCAATCGGGCGGTCCACCAGGAATGGGGCCACCTTTGAGATTGGGGCTGTGGCAACCAATGCAGGCTGTATCTGAGAGGTATTGGCCAAATTCCACACTGACGGTTTCGGGGGGTTTGACATGAAAAGCAGCCGTATGTTCAATTTTCTCGGCAGGCAAAAGCGGAGCTTTGTTGGTAACCAAAAGCATTGAGGCAATCGGGCCCAATTTTTGGCTTTGGTTTTCTTTGGCGACAGCTTTGACTGTGCGCAGATAGGCCACAACACTGGCCAGGTCTGAGGCACTGAGATATTGGTAATCATGGGAGGGCATCAGCACCAAGGGTTGGCCTTTTTTGCCAATGCCATGGCGAATGGCGCGGGCCACTTCACCATCGCTCCAGTCTTTGAGAGCCCCAGGGGTAATATTGTTGGCATAAACACGCCCCATCGCGCCATTGTCCATCACGGCTTTGCCCGCCAGATCGGGGCCATGGCAATCCACACAGCCATTGCGGATCTGGACGATGCGTTCCCCCACCGCAATGTCGGCTTTGACATCCACCGCAAATTGCACCGGAGGCACCTGATAGGTTTTGTTCATGCGACTGCTGACACTCAGCGAGACCCAGCCCACCAAACCGGCCACACCAATCACGGGAACAGAAAGCACAATGCCTGTCCATTTGAGTATTTTATTCACGGGTTTACCTCATTGCATTTTCTTTTTGAGTTGAGGTATTTTAACCGATTTGAAGCAAAAAATTTCGGTGGGTGACTTGATTTCTCAGGGTTGAACCGCAGCGCGTCCCACGCTATCGTAATAAAAGCCCAGGGTCTGCAATTTGCCAGGATCAAAAATATTGCGGCCGTCAATAATCACTGACTGCTTTAAAAGCTGTTTGAGGCGGGGCAGATTCAAATAGCGAAACTCCGACCACTCTGTGACAAAGATCGCGGCATCGGCCTGTTCGCAGGCTTGGTAAACATCTTCGGCATAGGTCACCCGCTCTCCCAAAAGCGCTTTGACTTTTGGCATGGCCACCGGATCATAAACCGAAAGCGTCGCTCCTGTGGCCAAAAGTTCTTCAATGATAAACAGCGAAGGTGCTTCGCGGATATCATCGGTTTGGGGTTTAAATGAAAGGCCAAGAATCGCGAGGTGTTTGTGAGCCAGTTCGCCAAGGGCTGTCTGAATTTTGCGGATAAAATGCTGACGTTGCTGCAAATTAATGTTTTGTACGGCTTTTAAAAGCGAAAAATCGTAGCCATGTTCTTCGACAATATGGATAAAACCCGAGAGGTCTTTGGGAAAACAACTGCCACCATAACCCAGCCCCGCTTTGAGAAATTGCGAACCAATCCGTTTGTCCAGCCCCATGCCCCGCGTGACCTTGCCAATATCTGCACCTGTGCGCTCACAGATTGTGGCCAGGGCATTGGCAAATGAAATTTTCATTGCTAAAAAGGCATTGCTGGCATGTTTAATCAATTCCGCACTGTTGATGTCCGTGATCAACATCGGCGCGTTTAAAGGTGCATAGAGTTGCACCAAAAGCGAAGCGGCTCGCTCAGAGTTGACCCCCAAGACCACCCGATCGGGCTGCATAAAGTCTTGAATTGCGCTGCCTTCGGCCAAGAACTCGGGGTTGGAGGCCAAGTCAAATTCAACATGGCTTTGGGAGAGATGTTTGCGCGCAAGCACCTCCATCGATTCGGCGGTGCGCACAGGGACGGTGCTTTTTTCAACAATCAGCTTATAACTGCGCATGGCGCCCGCGATTTCTTTGATTACCTTTTCCATGGCGGAGAGGTCAAGACTGCCATCGGGCAAGGAAGGCGTTCCAACACAGATAAACAGAATATCCCCAAATTGCACCCCTTCGGCAATTTCGGTGCTAAACGCCAATCGTCCCTCAGCCACATTGGCATGTAAAAGCGCCTCCAAACCGGGTTCATAAATGGGAACCTGTCCGGCGCGCAAAAGGGCAATTTTTTCGAGATGATTGTCGATACAGAGCACATCGTGGCCCAATTCTGCAAAACAGGCCCCCGTAACCAGGCCGACATATCCCGAACCCATGATCGTGATTTTCATGCAAAGCGCCGGCGAAAGTCTGTGAGGCTCAATTCAAGACCTTCGCGCAGTGAGACCCGAGGCTCCCAGCCAATGGCCTTACGAATCTTGGAGATATCTGGGCGCCGCCGTTCGGGGTCATCCGAGCGCGGAGAGGGCAAGGCCTGCAAACGGATGGGAATCCCTGCCACTTCGCAGATGGTGGTGGCCAGGGTTTCGATCGTGTACTCTTGGGGATTGCCCAGATTGTAGATCTCGCCATCGGTTTGCTCTGAATGCATGAGCCCAGCCAAACCACGTGCCAGGTCTGAGACAAAGCAAAAACTGCGGGTCTGCTGCCCAGCGCCATGCAGGCTGAGGGGTTCATTGCGCAGAGCCTGAAGCAAAAACTGGGGCACCACACGTCCATCATTGGCCATCCCCGGCCCATAGGTATTAAATACGCGAGCAATACTGTAACGCAGACCATGAACACGGGCATAATTGACAATCAGGGCCTCGCCAAAGCGCTTGCCCTCATCGTAACAGCTGCGCTGTCCGACGGGGTTGACGTGGCCCCAATAGCTTTCCACTTGGGGATGGACCTGGGGATTGCCATAGACCTCCGAAGTGGAGGTATAGACCAATTTGGCCTGGTGTTTGCGGGCCAGATCGAGCAAATTCCAAGTCCCCTGGGAATTGACCATTAAGATCTCCAGCGGCAAGGTGTCAAAATCAAGGGGACTGGCGGGAGAGGCCAAATGGTAAATCTGGGAAAAGGCCTCGGCCTGAAGTGCCTCGGGCCAAGGCAAAGTAATATCCGCTTCGATCAAACGAAAGCCCGGCAAAGCTTGTAATTCGGCACTGTTTTCGCGAGAGCCTGTCACAAAATTGTCAAGTCCAATGACGGACTGACCCTCTGCCAAAAGCTGGCGGCAGAGCGCAGAGCCAATCAGCCCCGCAGCACCCGCCACCAAGACAGAGGCCATTACCACTCTCCGATATTCGGCGCAGACAGCCAGGGCTCGGCTGGCGTCAAAGCGCCTCCGGCCTGCAATAACTCGACAGAATGACCATCGGGAGACTTAATAAACGCCATACGTCCATCTCGGGGAGGGCGGTGGATCGTCACCCCCAAGGCCTGTAAACGGGCACAGGTGGCGTAGATGTCTGCGACCTCAAACGCCAGATGTCCAAAGAAACGCCCCTCTGGGTAAGGTTCGCTCTGATCCCAATTCCAGGTCAGTTCCACGACAGGTTGGTCGGGGGCTGGGCCCAGAAAAACCAAGCTGAAGCGGCCTTTTTCATAATCATTGCGGCGCAAAACCTGGAGACCGAGTTGATCGACAAAAAACGTCAACGCTTTCTCCAAATCGAGCACCCGCAGCATGGTATGCAGGTATTTGAGGCCCGATGTGTGCATCTTAAATCAGCCCCGGAAACTCCTGATTGAACATCACTTCAAGACGTTCGGGCAGGTCGAGATTGTCGCGCAGGTGTTTGACAAAACCAGCAGCCAATTCACCGTATTGCTCTTCGGGGACTTCGGTGTGAAAATTGATCGCCAGATAGGGCTGCATATTGCGCTGCTCGTCAAAAAGAGCGACCATTTCATAATGTTTAATTTGGGGATGCGCCAAGAGAAAGCCCTGAACGGTCGGCGTAAAACCCGGCACCTCAGACATATCTGCCAAGCGGATCATAATGCTTTCACCTTCGCCATAAGGCACATTGTGAGCGTAGCCTTCAAAAGGCACGGGCACACCTTCAAACAAGCTTTTGATCTCCATCGCGTTAAGTTCAAGGGCGTCGTCCTGGTAGGCATTAACCAGGGCACCAATCACCTGTTCATTTTTGAGGATCAGCTGCAGGGCATAATACAGAGCATTGCGGGCTGGCAAAGGTGCCACTTCAGGCTTACCACTGTCACTGGCCCAGTTTTGCTCCTGCTGGGCTTTGCGAGCATATTCTGCACGCGTAAAAATCGCGACATAAACACCCCCATCGGGATGTTGCAACATATGCGAACTCACAGCCGCTTCAGGGGGCAAGGGGGTTTCGTCGTCAGGCAAGCCCAATGAACGGGCCAAAGACAAATACAGCCCTCCCTCAGGAATTTGGGCAACCAGCCCCTCGACATCGCTTTTCAGGCCACGTTTGGCCACGACAAAGGCTTCGGTTAAATCTTTAAAGGGCGCTTGAACGGTCATCGGGGGATTCTCCTGTCGGATATGAGCTAGCAGGACAGCAAACAGCTGTGCCCAGCCGACTTCAGTATACCAGAGCCAAAAGCGATTTCTTTTGAGGTTCTCATTTAAAAGTTATAATAAGCCTATGACTTTTTCTCCTGTTACAGACTTCGTTTTTCCAGTCTGGGGCTCTCAACACACAGATTTGCTGTTGAAATATGCCCTGCCCTCTCTCTTGGCCAAAGCCAACCTGCCACTCTGGGCAGAAGAAAGCCCCTCTCGTTTGATCTTTTATGCCTGTGAGCAAGCCCAAAATGCGCTTATAACCTATTTTCGCAGTCTTGGCCATCTACCCGCAGAGGTTTTATTTCGCCCCCTGCCCCCAGAAACCACCAATCTGCCGCTCACAATTCGGCGCTATCACCGAGCCAGTCTGGCCTATCAAGATGCCATTGCAGAAGCCAACCGCAGCGGCCACGCCCTGATCGCTTTAACCCCCGATTTGATCTTGGCCCAAGACTGTTTAGAGCAGCTCAAAAAGCAACTCCACGCAGATACCGAGGTGGTTTTGCTGGCGGGTCTGCGTCTGTCCTTTGAAAATGCAGCCCCCTTGCTAGAAAAATGGCGAAAAACAGACACGCTCTCTGTCTCTGCCCAAGAACTGGTAGAGCTCCTGTTGCAAGAGATGCACCCGTCTTTGCGGGCCTCATTTATTGATGCGGAGCAATTTGTGGATTTGCCTTCTCTGACCGCAGAATGGCTGTCAGAGAAGCAGTTTTTGGTGCGTGGCTACCACTTACATCCCCTGTATTTTCGCCACCCCCTGCCCTATTTAAAGAGCGATATTGAGAGTTATTTCCCTACCCTCGATGGCAGGTATCTTCAGCACTACGCCCGCATTGGCACAGCGGGCTTACAAATTATCCAAGACAGTTCAGTGATGGCAATTTCGTTTGGTTTTAATCAACACCCCCCACTGCGAACATTTCCCCTTTCAACCCTGGAACGGCAGCGCTTGATTCATGGCTTTGGGCAGAACAACTGTGAGCCTGTTCATCGCTGGTTTTATGAACACCCGATTATCTTTGCCAGCACGCAATGAAAGCCGAAGACCTGTTTAAGCAGGCCCACTCAGATTTTGTCCAAGGGGACTTTCAAAACGCGCTGCAAAACTGCCAAGCGGGTTTGCGCCACCAAGCCAATCCCGCTGGTTGGCATTTATTGGCCTTGATCCAACGTCAGCTTCAAGGCCCCCAAGCCGCCCTGGCAGCCCTTGAACAGGCTTTAAAAATGACAGCAACGAAGTTGGACGCAAATTTGGCCGCTGAGCTGCACAATAGCCAAGGCAATCTGCTCAGCGAAATCGGCGCATTGATCCAAGCCAAACAGGCCTATACGGCAGCGTTGGCCCTGCGCTCCGATTATGGCCTGGCTTGGCTGAATCTGGCACGCCTCTGCGAAGAACTGGGTGACTTGCCACAGGCTTTAGCGGCTTATTTGACTCTTTTAGCGCGAGAGCCCACTCAGCCAGCAGCGTTGCTCGGGGCTGCCGAGATTTTGCGGCGTCAGCGGGCTTGGCAAGAGGCCGAAAGCTATTATCAGCAGGGCCTGCAATTGCCCGATTTAGAACCACAAGCAGCGGCACGTTTCTGGACCCAATTGGGGGTTCTCTGCCATGATCAAGGGCAATTAGCAGCAGCTGAACATGCCCATCGCCAAGCCCTTCAGCTCGCTCCCGATTTGGCTGATGCCTGGTTCAATCTGGGCAGTGTGCAGCAAGAAAGCGGGGACTTTCAAGCCGCCCAAAACAGCTACGAAGTGGCCCTGCAAAACAATTCCCAATTGGCAGAAGCCCAGCTCAACCGAGCCCTGCTCAACTTGGCTGCCGAAAACTGGTCTGAAGGTTTTGCCGGATTGCACTGGCGGCAATCCTGCTTGGATTGGCGGGGTCAGCGCTCAGAGCCGTTGTGGCAAGGGGAATCGCTTGAGCACAAAACCCTTTTGGTGGAAAGTGAATACGGTCAGGGAGACATCTTGCTCTTTTGGCGTTTTCTCAAGGATTTGCCCGCTGCCCAGATTTTATTCAGGTGCCCCGCCAGTTTCAAACCGTTGATTGAACAAGCGTTCATCACTCAGAAGCCAAAAATCAAAGCGCTTTTGCCCCATGAATCAGCAAGCTGGGATCGGGCCGTCCGCCTCTTTGATCTGCCCAGTCTCCTAAAATTAACGCCACTTGATCGTCCCCCTCCCTATCTCAGACTGGCCGCCCCCCCCCAGAGAAATACCGCCAATACACGCAAAATCGGCTTTTGCTGGCATGGACAGCCCCCCGAACAACACCCCTTGCCAACAGCCCAACGCATGGCGGCACGCAAGACCCTGCCCCTCAAAGGCTTTGCCACATGTGCAAAGGCCTTTCCCCAAGATCAATTTTTAAGTCTGCAATGGCCGCCCGAGCCCCAGGCTTTGCAAGTCTTTCCACACTTAGAAGATCTGTCTCAGTCCATTCAGAATTGGCACGACACAGCCTGCCTGATTCAAGATTTGGACTTGCTGATCAGCGCAGATACCGCCGTGGCCCATTTGGCTGGGGCACTCAATAAACCGGTGTGGGTTCTACTTCCCACACCGGTTTATTGGTTTTGGCCCGCCAATGGCGCGGAATTTAAATGGTACCCCAGCATGCGCCTTTTCAGGCAAAAGACCCCCGGAGAATGGGAGTCTGTCTTTGCAGAGGTGCAATCGGCCTTGGCAGATTGGCAACCAGAAAGATTAAAGAAACCTAAAAATTCTGGCTTTTAACCTTTTTCAGACCTTTTTCCAC
Organism: Candidatus Sericytochromatia bacterium; assembly: GCA_018780035.1. GTDB lineage: Bacteria > Cyanobacteriota > Sericytochromatia > UBA7694 > UBA7694. The sequence goes on along the minus strand of JADMKE010000004.1, from coordinate 316,373 downwards.
AGCTTTGAGGGTCTTGTGTAAGTCAGCATCGCTGTGAGCCAGAGAAATAAAACAGGCCTCAAATTGAGCCGGCGGGAAATAAACCCCCTCTGCAAGCAGGGTATGAAAAAAGACTTTAAACGCCTCCAAATTGGAGGTTTTGGCAGAGGCATAATCATAGACATCCTGCTCTGTAAAAAAGAGGCAAAACATTGAGCCCATCAGATTGATACTCACAGGCACCTGAATTTCGCGCGCCAAATCACTCATACCCCGGCAGAGCAATTTGCCCTTTTGCTCCAGCTCTTCGTAGGCCTTGGGATTGTCTCGCAGGGCTTTGAGTGTGGCGACCCCAGCCTGCATGGCCACAGGATTGCCGCTTAGCGTTCCGGCCTGATAGACTTTGCCCGCTGGCGCCAGACATTCCATGATTTCACGTTTGCCCCCATAGGCCCCGACAGGCATGCCACCACCGATAATCTTGCCGAGACAGGTCATATCAGGTGTGACGCCCAAACGGGCCTGAGCACCGCCATACGCCAGGCGAAAACCCGTCATAACCTCGTCGAAGATCAACACCGTGCCTTCGGTCTGGGTCAATTCCCGCAATTGCTCCAAAAAGCCCGTGCGGGGCAAAACCAAGCCCATATTGCCTGCCACGGGTTCAATCACCACAGCCGCAATCTGCCCCGGATAGGCCGCAAAGATCTGTTTGACCGCAGCGATATCATTAAAAGGGGCTGTCATGGTGTGTTCGACCAGGGCAGCAGGCACGCCGGGGGTGCCCGGAATGCCCAAACTGGCCACGCCAGAGCCGGCTTCGGCCAAAAGCATGTCGCTGTGCCCGTGGTAACAACCGCTGAATTTGATGATTTTTTCGCGCCCGGTATAGCCGCGGGCCAGACGAATAGCACTCATCACAGCCTCGGTACCCGAATTGACCATGCGCACCATTTCAATCGAAGGCACAGCCGCAATCACCAGATCGGCCATGTCAATTTCAATTTCTGTGGGGGTGCCAAAACTCGTCCCAAATTCGAGTTGTTTGCGAATCGCCTCGATCACAGGTGGATAGCCGTGGCCCAGAATCATCGGGCCCCAGGAGCCAATGTAGTCGATGTACTCATTGCCGTCGATGTCCCACATATGGGCGCCTTTGGCCTTTTTCATAAACGGCGGGGTGCCGCCCACAGCTTTAAAGGCCCGAGCGGGACTGTTGACGCCCCCCGGAATCTTGGACTGGGCTTCGATAAAACGCAGGGCCGAACGGTGAAGTTCTTTCATGGATTATTCCCCATGTCCCAACATTTTGTGGGGCTGCACATATTCGCGGAAGAGCTCTTCGGTGACATACTCCAGCGCCAGACCGGCTTCGAGCAGGGTGGTGCCATCGTGATGGGCCTTGAGGGCAATTTTGGCCGCTTTGTCGTAGCCAATCGCCGGGGCCAGCGAAGTCACCAACATCAGGGATTTGTCCAGCAATTCACTGATGCGGGCATGATTGGGTTCGATCCCAACGGCACATTTATCGTTAAAGGCATGGCAGGCATCGCCCAACAGACGCATGCTTTGCAACACATTGTGAATAATCAGAGGTTTGAAGACATTGAGCTCAAAATTGCCCGAGGCGCCGCCAATGGCAACAGCCATATCATTGCCCATCACCTGGGCACAGACCATGGTCATGGCCTCACACTGGGTGGGATTGACCTTGCCTGGCATAATTGAGCTGCCAGGTTCGTTTTCGGGAATCGAAATTTCGCCAATGCCGCAGCGGGGACCACTCGCCAGCCAGCGGATATCGTTGGCAATTTTCATCAGGGCACAGGCCGCCATTTTGAGCGCGCCGCTGAGCAAAACCAGTGGGTCGTGGCAGGCCAAGCCCGCAAATTTATTCGGGGCTGTCACAAAGGGCAAGCCACTCAGGCGGGCAATTTCTTCAGCCACAGCTTTGGAATAGCCTTTGGGGGCATTTAAGCCCGTGCCCACAGCAGTGCCCCCAAGGGTCAATTCATAGACCTGGGGCATCACGGCCATGACCCCTTTGATCACCCCTTCGAGTTGGGCGGCATAACCAGAAAACTCCTGGCCCAAGGTCAGCGGTGTGGCATCCTGCAAATGGGTGCGGCCAATTTTGACAATGTCTTTGTAAGCCTCGGCCTTTTCGGCCAAGGTCTTTTGCAGCAATTGCAAATTGGGAATCAGGTGATGATGCACCTGCTCTGCTGCGGCCACGTGCATGGCGGTGGGAAAGGTATCGTTGGAAGACTGTGACTGATTCACATCGTCATTGGGATGAATCGGGGCCTTGCTGCCCATGACGCCCCCGGCGATCTCAATTGCACGGTTAGAAATGACCTCGTTCACATTCATATTGGTCTGGGTGCCGCTGCCGGTTTGCCAGACAACCAAGGGAAAATGGGCATCTAATTTGCCTTCTATCACTTCGTCAGCGACCTGCTGAATGAGCGTGGATTTCTCGGCTGAGAGCACACCCAAATCGGCATTGACCTTGGCGGCTGCTTTTTTGATAATGCCAAAAGCGCGGATAAACTCACGGGGAAAGCGCTCTCCCCCAATTTTAAAATTTTCAAACGAGCGTTGCGTCTGGGCACCATAATAGCGATCGGCGGGCACAGCCACCTCTCCCAGACTGTCTTTTTCCATGCGGATATTTGATTCCATCGGCGTATCCTCGAATTTTTGATGAAAGGCTGCTAAAAGGATGGCTTTATTTCTCATCCCCATCATGCTACCATGCGTTCTAGAGCCTTCCCAAGGCAATCCAGACGCAATAGGCATCTTAAAGCGCGTTAACAATGGCAGAGAAAAAAGTCCTTCTGATCGATGACAATGAATTGATCGGTGAATTGGTCACTGAAATCTTGGCTGGTGTTCCAGTTGAAATTCAAACCACAACCGATACACGAGAGGGTTTGCGCTTGGCCATGAGCACAAAACCCGATTTACTCCTTTTGGATATTGATATGCCTGAAGTCAACGGGTTGGATCTCTTACAACAAATCCGCAATATGCAGAGCACCCAACATCTGCCTGTTGTCATGTTGACAGCCAATGAGCGCCTCTCGAGTATACAAAGGGCCAGTGAGTTGGGGATCTTGGGTTATATTCTCAAACCCTTTAAACAAAGCTATTTTTTAGAGCGTTTATCTGCCTTTCTGGGCCTGTCACTCGCATCTAAAGACACGCCAAACGAAGGGGAAAACGGGGAAGACAGCGAAGCCGTTGTCAAGAATGTCGCCCAAAAAGCCCAAGCCATCAAAACAAAAAATTTGCTTGTGATTGATGATGAACCGATCTTCGGCGAATTGATCAGCGCCATTCTCGAAGACACACTTTTTACCGTTCAAGTGACCACGGATCCGCGTGAAGGCTTAAGATGGGCTATGACACAAGCTGTAGACGTCATTCTCTTGGACTTAAACATGCCTGAAATAGACGGGCTCCAGCTTGGCAAACAGCTAAAAAAAATGCAATCCACACAAAAGATCCCCATTTTGGTCATCAGCGGACACCCCCTGTCTTATGTCGAAAAAGAGCTCGCCGAAATGGGGTGTTCAGACTTTTTGGCCAAACCCTTTAGCCCACAACAGCTGATCGCAGCTCTGAGCAAATTAATTGGCAGAGATATTTATTGGCAAATCTGAGGCCGTTTCGGGCAAAGATACAGGCAAAACAAATTCAAACCGAGAGCCCTGCCCCATTTGACTGCTGACGCCGATCTTGCCGCCATGGGCTTCGACCACCATGCGACAAAAAGTTAAACCCAGACCGGTTGAATACCTGCGGTTTTCTTGACGCAGTTCAGCTTGACCAAATTTTTCAAAAATTTTTGCTTGCAGTTCTTCGGGAATACCAAGCCCAGAATCTTGTACGGCCACGATCAATCGATCGGCCCCCGTTTCGGCTTGGATTTTGATTTCTCCTCCACGTGGCGTAAATTTAAGCGCATTGCTCAAAAGATTGATGATCACGCGGCGGATCAAATCATGGTCAAGGAAAATAGGTGAAGGGGACTGTGGAAGCTCACAGATCAAAACCTTATCCGTGAACATGCCTTCGAGGGTTTCCGTGGCCTGAAGAATGGTTTGACAAATATCTTTCGAATCTCGGAACAGGGGCATTTCTCCATTTTCCAATTTATAGACGTCGAGCAACTCGCTGATCATATCAATCAGGGTTTGTGAACTCTGGATCGCCAAATTAAGATGCCGTTGCTGTTTCTCTGAAAATGTGTCTGCCCCCCTCTCTAACAGAGAGAGATAGCCAATGATCCCCGATAAAGGCGCCCTTAAATCGTGGACAATCATGTGTAAGAGATTATCCCGCTGCTCTTCCAATTCCTGCTGACGTTTTAAACTGGTTTGTAAGGCCTGATTTTGTTGGCTGAGATTCTGATTTAATTGCCGCAAAGCCAAATGGGTGCGAATGCGTACCTGCACCTCTTCAAATTGAAAGGGTTTGGTAATATAGTCAATTCCGCCCACATTAAAAGCGCGCACCTTATCCAGGGTTTCGCTGAGCGCACTGATAAAAATAACTGGGACATCTTTGAGTACTGGATGGGCTTTAAACGCCTCACAGACCTCATAACCATTCATTTCCGGCATATTAATATCGAGCAAAACCAAATCCGGTGGGCTGGTTTCTGCCGCTCGCAAAGCCAACTTTCCGCTGGAAACAGGGCGCGCTTTATAACCTTGATTTCGCAGAAAATCAGATAAAACCTTCAAATTCTGAGGGGTATCATCGACAATTAAAATATCAACTTTTAATTCTTCTGCCTTTGCAGTTTCGGGCATAAAAACTCCTAAAAAAAGATAAAAATCAAACAGGCTTCAACGCATTAATTTTTTTCGAGAAATTCAATCAATTGATCGTATTGAAAATTTTCTGCAAAATCTCTGATTTTTTTGACTAAAGAGGCATTTTTACAATCAATTCCAGCCAAAGAATCGAAGATGAACTCTTGATCTGCCGCCAAAGCGGCTTGATATAAACGGGCACGCAAATCTTCGTTTAAACCCGTCAAGGGTGCTTGAACGGCAAAATTTTGGGAAAACGGAATCGGAAGATACTGACTAATTTTCTGACAGAGATCCCCCAATTTAAAGGGTTTTAAGAGAATATCATTTGCCCCCAAAGCCAATGTTTCCAAACATTCCGAATCCAAAGAACTGGCTGTCAACAAAATGATAATACAGGGTTGCCCCGACTCTTTTTGGCGAATCAATTCAACGGCTTCTTTGCCCCCCATCACGGGCATAAACATATCCATCAAAATCAAATGAGGATGCCAATCTTGCTGTATTTCGAAGGCTTCTTGGCCATTGCAGGCCTCACGTACAGAGACAGTGGGTAAATCCAAAACCTCTGCCACAATTTGTCGATTAATGGCTTTGTCATCCACCACCAAAATGCGGTAGTGCACCTCAGACTGGGCCAGAGGCTCAACCAGCTTTTGCTCCTCAGATGGGGGAGTTTCAGCGATACCAGCAATGGCTTCAACGGGTATTGAAAACGAAAAACAACTGCCTTGCCCCAATCCGCTTGAAACAGCAATATTGCCCCCCAATAAATGAACATAGCGCTGGCTTAAAACCAGCCCCAAACCGGCTCCTTTGTGCAAGTCGCGACCCGATTGGGTTTGCACAAAGGAATGAAACAACAGCGCCTGTTCTTTCAGACCAATGCCCGAACCCGTGTCTTCAATTTCAAAATGCAACAGGCCTTGATGGTAGCGCACACGTAAAGAAACTGAGCCCGCTTGGGTAAACTTTATGGCATTGCCCAAAAGATGTAACAAAACCTGACGCAATTTCCCCTCATCTGTAAGAATCAAACCAGGCAAGCCCTCTGAATAATCGAAAAACAAATTGAGATCCGGATTTTGCGCGGCTTGGTGTTGAAAAATAGCTTGAATCTGAGTCAATAAAGTAGCCAGATGACAAGGGGCAGGATTATAAGAAACGTAACCAGACTCAATTTTTGACATCTCTAAAATTTCATTGATCAATTTCAAGAGATGTTCACCACTGAGAAAAATCGTTTCGAGATAACCCAACTGTTTCACAGACAGCCCCATGGTCTGTTGCAGCAATTGGGTACAGCCCAATACCGCGTTTAAAGGGGTGCGAATTTCGTGGCTCATATTGGCAATAAAATTGCTCTTTGCCAAATTGGCCGCGTCAGCTTGCTGGCGAAGTTTTTCCAATTCTAATTCTTGTTGCTTGCGGGCCGTGATATTTTGCATCACACCTTGTAAAATAACCTGCTGCCCCAAATCGTCAGGTACAAGTTGGCACTCAGAGTGGACATACAGCACCTGATAGCTCGGCAATAAAAGCCGATGATCCATTCTAAAAATGCTTTGATTGGCAACGGCATCTGAAATTTGGGCCAAAAATCCAGCCAAATCGTCAGGGTGAATCCGGGCGCAAAAGGCCCCTTTTAATTGGTCAACGGGCACTTCAGGTTCGATTTCAGCCATTTCATAAATTTCATCTGAGAGCCAAAATTGGTCTAAACTGCGGTTCCACTCCCAAGCGCCGAGCTGGGCCAAACGATGTGCATGTTGCAAACGCTCTTGGCTCAACTGCAACATATTCACCACTTTTTTGCGTTCAATCGCATAGCTGATCTGTTCACCCACCAAAGTCAAAAGAGCCAATAAATCTTCGCCGGGATGTTCATGGGCCAAAGAAAAAAACTCCAAGACGGCAACTACTTTGTCTTTCACCATAATCGGGAAAGCCAACTGACTTTTAAAATCAAATTGCAAGGCCCGCACATAGCGATGGGAAAACAGCTTGTCTCCCGTCTGATTGAGGCTAAAATCGTGCCAAGCCGGTCGTTGACGGGTATAGACCAATCCAGGCAAGCCCTCCCAAGGCATTAAATCAACCTGGGGATCCAAGGAAAACGATTCAAAGACTTCCTGTTCAGAGAGAGCCCATATCGCGCTGGACTTGAGGCGCTCAATACGTTTGCCTACAGGGGTGTGGCACAAAAAAACATGCCCCACCGGCCACGAAGTATAAAAACAAATCTGCTCCAAGACAGACAAAAGCATTTGTTCCAAAGAACCAGGTGCATTGGCTTGGGTTGCAACATCTTTGAGCAATTGGGTTCTGCGGTGACTTTCTTCGGCCAAATAACCGGCCAAAAGCAATTGCTGGGTCTGAATATTCAATTCTGCTTGCAAATTTTGTTTTTCTTTGTGACTTTGCAAACAGCGCTTTCGGTTCATTTGAGCTTGTAATAAGCCGTTTAGACCTGAAGGACTGAGCAAATCAACAAAAGGCAGATAGGCATCTGCCCCCAGTTCAAAGGCGATGTGGTGACGCGAAAAGTCTTGTTCATACCCCACCCAAACCAATGGCCACTCGGCTTCCATTTGATTTTGCAATTCTTTTATGGACAGGAGATCTTCACAATCAGCCGTTTGCTCTAAACAGCAAACAATGTCCCAGGGTTGCTCGGTTAACTGTAGAAGCAGATTCCCGCGATCTAAAAATGCTATCTGCACCACAGCAGGCACCAAAGTATCTTTCCACGGCTTCAGTTCAAGCGGTTCTTGGGGGAGACTGTGCAGGAATAAAATTTTCAGATTCATGGATGTTTAACCCTGAAGAGATTGTAGAGAGTGAATAAAAGGTTTAAATGCATAACCTTTGCCACGTTGGGTATAAATCCAGGGATAGCGGTTGGGAGTGGCTTTCCGCATTTTTTTACGCAAATGACTAATATGGGCATCGATCGTGCGCGCATCAATTTGCTCTCCATGGGCCCAAATATGTTCGGCCAACTGTGCACGAGAAAAAACCTGATCTGGAGAAGCTGCCAGAAACATTAAAATCTCAAACTCTTTTTCAGTCAAAGGCAAAGGCCAATGGTGGATTCTCACCTCCCGGCTCAACAAATCGATTTTTAGCAAAGAATCACCGCTGGTCAGGAGAGGGTCGCTCTCTTCGTTGGACTTGGTTTCTGAGGCGTCGCCAGAAACAGGTTTGGGCTGCCCCAAGACTTTCCGAATACGTGCCAACAACTCTTTTGATCTCAGTGGCTTGGAAAGATAATCCTCCGCCCCCAACTCAAGGCTCAAAACAATGTCCACCTCTTCGGAATAGCCAGACAGAAAAATAAGAGGCACCTGAGGATGACTGATTTTAATTTGTTTGAGCAATTCGAGCCCATGCATATCTGGTAAATAAAGATCCGAAATAATCAGATGGGGAGAGAGGATATTTAAAAAATTAAAGGCTGTTTCTGCCTTTGCGGCCAAGTGAACCTCATAGCCATTGCTCTTGAGAATGGCTTGAAGCAGTGACGCAAAAGCAGGATCATCTTCGATGATTAAAATGATAAAACGCAATGGGTCCGCTGAAGAATTGGACATCCCTCAAATTGGCCTCCGTAGAATTAAGACTTATCCCATTCTCTTCTATCATAAAATAGATTTATAAAGTTTCCGTGAAGATGCTTTTGAAAGACATTTAGGCAAAGAAGTCAGTCAAGCGAAAGACTCTCTCGATTTTACAAAGTCCCCGAATTTCTGCGACAAAAATATGTTATGGTATTTGTATCTTTTTACAATAGCGCATGCGGTTTAAGCAGGGAATATCAGATCTGTGAACTCTCCTATTTCCATTTTGCTTGTGGATGACGATGAAGAAGATTTTCTGATCACAGAAAACCTCCTCTTAAAATCCAGCAATATTAGATATCAAATACAATGGTGCTCAAGTTATCATGAGGCACAAGCGGCTCTCCAAGGTCAGGCGTTTGACCTTGTATTGGTAGATTATCTGCTCGGCAGCAAAACCGGCATCGACTTTATCAAAGAAAACCGCGACGCAGGAATTTGGATCCCAACCATTCTGCTGACCGGACTGGGAACTTACGATACCGATCTCAAAGCAATGCAATCAGGGGCCGCTGATTATCTCAATAAAAACACCCTGACCAGCCCAGATTTGGAGCGTTCGATTCGCTACGCACTCCAACAGTTTCAACACCAACAGATGCTCAGAGAAAGCGAGCAGCGCTTCAAGCAATTGGCAGAAGAATTAGAGCGGAGAGTCGAAGAACGCACCCACGCCTTAAATCAGAGCAATCAAGAATTACAGACCAATCAAAAAAAATTACAATTGCTTTACGCTCTCTCAGATCAAGCCCATCAAGAATGGTCTTTGGGTGAGCTATTAAAAAACACCCTGCAAAAAATCGCCGATTACCTCAATGCCCTTTGTGCCTCCATTCACATTCCGACCCAATCGCCGCTGCTTTCGCTCTTAAACCCGTCTCCCCCACTTATTTATTGCCCAAGCGAAAGCTCTCACCCCCCCTGTAAACATAACTTTATTTGCAAAGACTGGATTGAGTCTTTGACACTCACGCGAGAGGGTGGCCAATACACAGTTCTCGACCCCGCCTCCCCCCAAAACCAAGATTTTCCAGACAATGTCTGGGTTCAACCTGTTTCATGGCAAGAAGAACATTTGTTTATTATGTTTTTTGCCTTGCCCCAAGAGGACAGGGTCGATCCCGGTCTGCCCCAACTCATGGCTCAAATTACCCATCAAATCAGCAATATGCTTCAACAATTTGTGAATATCCAATTGATCAAAGAAAACGAAGAGCGGCTGAAACAATTTATGGAAGCCATCCCCGTGGGTATTTTTGCCTTAAGTGCCGACGGAAAACCTTTCTACGCCAACCGCGGTGCCCAGGAACTATTAAAATTGCCACCCCAGCTCGATATTCCTTTGCAAAATCTGTTTAAAACCCTCCCTGTTTATCGCGAAGGCACCAACGAGCCCTACCCCTATACAGAAACCCCTTGGCAAAAAGCCCTTTTGGGCCAAGACTCCTCTGTTGATGATTTGGAAATACGTTTTGAGGAACGGCCACTCAGCCTCCAAGTTTGGGGCCGCTCAGTTAGGGATATTCAGGGCAATTTGCGCTTTGCGATTGCCACCTTTGCAGATATTTCTGAGATCAAACAAACCCAAAGAGCCTTGATTTTGGCCCGCCAAAAAGCAGAAGATGCCAATAGCGCAAAGAGTACCTTTCTTGCCAATATGAGCCATGAGATTCGCACCCCCATGAACGCAATACTGGGTTTTACCCAATTATTGCAGATGGATTCCAGCCTGGGTGAAGAACAACAAAGAAAACTCCAGGTCATTCTCCAAAGTGGCGAGCATCTTCTGCGTTTGATCAGTGACATCTTGGAAATGTCGAAAATTGAAGCCGGGCATGTGAGCTTGGAGTTGGAGTCCGTCGATATTTATCAAATTCTCTCAGAGTTGGAGAGCGTTTTTATTGCCAAAGCCTATGATAAAAAATTGGATTTTTCAGTCTCATCTTCTTTAAATATGCCCCGCCATTTCAAACTCGATAAACAAAAGTTAAGGCAGGTGCTGTTTAATTTACTCTCCAATGCGTTTAAATTTACGGCTCAAGGTCAAATCGAGCTCTTTTTGAGGGTCAAGCCCAAAGACGCCCTTTTGTATGAATTGACCTTTAAAGTTCAAGATACTGGCTTGGGAATTCCCCCAGAAGAACAAGGCAAAGTATTTCAAAGTTTTGAGCAAACGAGCAGCGGCAGGCAGACACAGGGAGGAACAGGTCTGGGGCTGGCCATCAGTCAACGCTTTGTGCAAATGATGGGGGGCGAAATTAGCTTTGTCAGCCAAGCCAATCAAGGCTCCTGTTTTTCGTTTAGCCTTGTGGCCCCACTCTCAGAATCTACGCTGGTGAAAGAACCTGTAGAGACAGCCTCCGCTCTTCCTGTTTTTGATTTTGGACATTTACACAGCCCCCATGCCTTGGTGGTGGATGACCAAACCCACAACCGCGATATTTTACGTCTGCTGCTGGAACAGTATGGCTTTGTGGTACTTGAAGCGAGCAACGGCCAAGAGGCCTTGAGTATTGTCGAAGAAGTCACACCCGACGTGATTCTTTTGGATATGAGTATGCCTATCATGGATGGCTTAACCTGCCTCAAACACCTGCGCCAAAACCCGGCAACAAAAGATATTTGTGTCATTATGATTACCGCCAACGCCTTCAGTTCGGATCAACAGACCTGTTTACAAGCGGGCGCAAATGCCTTTGTCTCGAAGCCCTACAAAAAAGAGACGATTATCGAGGTCTTGAGCCAACATCTCAGCTTTGCACAGACAGCCATGCCCGACACCCAGGTACCCATCGCAACCCAAATGGCCATCACATCGCTCATTTCAGCCGAAGAATGTGCAAGTAGCCTCCCCCGAGATCTTTTAAAACAATTACTGGATACGGCCATTTGCATAGATGAAGACTGTTTTTTACAATTGATTCAGCTTGTGGAAGGCTACCACACGGAATTGGCGGGCCAATTAAAACAATGGTCGCAAAATTATTATCACGAGCATCTGATCAGCTTTCTCGAAACAGCCCATTTGATACAAACCCCCTCATCGGACAATTAAAATCCGAATCACAGGTCTTTGGCGAGGCTGAAAAAGAAAGTGCTGCCAATACCCGCCTCAGATTCAAGCCAAATCTGCCCTTGATGGAGTTCCGCAATTTTCCGACAGATGGGCAAACCCATCCCACTGCTGCGCCTTTTTTGCTCAGAACTTAAATGCTGAAACATCTGAAAAATACGTTCAAAATACAGAGATTCAATTCCCACACCATTGTCTTGAACGGAAAGAGTCCATTCATTTTCACCCTCCTTTACTTGAAGACGCAGCAGGGGCGCCCTGTCAGAAGGAACAAATTGCAGGGCATTTTGAAACAAATGGTGATACAAAAGCTTCAAATGATAAACACTTGCTGTTAAAGCAGGTAAAGGCGAAAGGACCTGAAGCTGGGCCATTGGGTAGTGTGTCGCCAGCGGCTCCCACACCTCCGCAATCAGTATTTCCAAATTGATGGGCTCTAACTTCAAAACCTCGGTACTGGCACTCAAATAAGCCAATAGACTTTGCACTTGCCGCTGCATACGCTGGGTATTTTCGGCAATAAAATCCAGATAGCGTTGGTTTTTGGGCACGACCTCGGCAGGCAGTCGATGTACCAATAACTGGGTGTAATTGGTCAATAAACGCAAAGGCTCCTGTAAATCATGGGCCGAAATATACGCCAATTGTTCCAACTCGTGTTTGGAAGCTTGTAGTTTTTTGAGCGCCTGCGCGAGTTCCCCGGAAAGAGCGGCCCGGGCTTCAGCCTCTTCCTGCGCTTTGCGGGCATGTAGCGCTTCCTGCTCTTTGGCCTGAATGATCTCTTTCATCAGACGTTGATTCTCATCTTGGGAAAGTTTACGCCGCAAAAGCGCCCGAACGCGCCCTTTCAGAACCGAAATATCGCTCGATTTGCCAACAAAATCATCAGCACCCGCTGCCAAAGCCCTTGAAAGCTCGACATGATTGTCATGGGCCGTTAGCATTAAGACCAAAATCGGATTGAGCTTTTGCTGTGAGATCTGATTGAGCTTTTGACAGACGCCGATCCCATCAATTCCGGGCATGACCAAATCAACCACCACACAGTCGTAGTCATCGGCCTCTAATTTTTTGAGCGCCACCTCCCCCGATTCTGCCTGATCTACCAGATATCCCTCATGCTGTAGCTCCTCAACGAGATAAGTCAGATAAGTGGGGCTGTCATCGACAGCCAAGATTCGGGCCTGACGAAAAGAGATGTCGGAAGGCACCGTCGTTTGACCCGAAAACTTGCGAAAGAGAGAATGAATCCGCAAGAGCAAAATGGTCTCATCTTCCGATTTTGGCAAATAGTCATCTGCCCCACTGTCGAGGCCCTGTACCTCTGTTGCAGAAGAGTCTGCAGCAGTCAACATCAAGACTGGCACATGACGGGTTGCGGCTTTCATGCGCACCTGTCGGCAAAAAGCATCACCATGCATCCCCGGTAAAAAATAATCTACCACGATCAGATCTGGCATCAATTGATTCAGAAATTCCAAGCCCTCTTCAGCAGTGGCAGCACGGGTCACAAACCAGCCTTCGTCCTCAAAGAACAGCGTAAATTTTAAGGCCTGGGTATCTGAATCTTCAATCAAAAGAATATGTTTATCCGCGATGCTCATAGGTGTTTACTGAACCCAACCCCTCTTTTTTTGACTAAAAACTGAAGATGGGGAGCCAAATCTGGCAAAGGCAAAAGGTGACAGACCGCCCCCAGTTTGTCTGCGGCAGCAGGCATTCCATAGACCACAGCCGTGCTCTCAGCTTCGGCCAAAGTATAAGCCCCGGTTTGGCGCATTTGTAAGAGCCCAGCAGCCCCGTCATCGCCCATACCTGTCAAAACCAAACCAATCGCCCGGGGCCCCAAAGATTCAGCCAAAGACTGAAATAAAACAGTGCCAGAAGGGCGCTGGTAAGACACGGGCTCGCCAAGCAAAAGCGTGAGTTTGCCTTTTTGATAGCCCAAATGCCGCTCTGGCGGCGCCAAATAGATGTGTTGGGGCTGCGGCACCATTCCCTCACTGGCCACAACAACCTGAAAAGGGATGACGCCATTCAGCCAATCAGCAAATCCAGCCAAAAAATGAGGGGCAATATGCTGCACCAATAAAATTGGTAACGGGAAAGTCCCCAATTGATTAAATAGCGCCGACAGGGCTTTTGGCCCACCTGTCGAAGCGGCAATGCCCAAAATCTGAAAATCTGGCAGTTGCTCTGATTTAAGTGACAAACGGGGGAGAGGAGATGAAACCTCTTTTGTCGAGCGCGCAGCAACCACGCGGCCCAAGCGCTGGCGAATCACTTTGACCTGGCTCATGATCACCAATTGGGTACAGAGCTGTCGGGCACTTTGTTCAAAGGCAGGGTGAGACACGCCAACGGGCTTAGCTAAAACGCAGAGTGCACCCGCCTGCAGAGCGCCAAAGCTCAAATCCAGTTCCTGGCTTTCTGATTGCGAAGAAACCACCACAATCGGCGTGGGACAGGTCTGCATGATCTGGCGGGTGGTCTCCAAGCCATCCATCCCCGGCAAACGGATGTCCATCGAGATCACGTCAACTGGCTGGGCCTGCAAAAAAGCCAGGGCCTTTTCTCCCGATGGCACCACCGCCAAAACAGTCAGCCGCTCATCTGCATTGATAATTTCAGTCAAAAAGAGCTGCATGACAGGAGAGTCTTCGACAATTAAGACCCGAACTGGTTTTTCAATACTCATAAGAGCTGCGCGATCATTTCAAGCAATTCCTGTTGCTCAAATTTTTGTTTGACCAAATAAGCGGCTGCGCCCAATTCCAGGCCTTTTTTCTGATCTTCGTGGGCGTTGAGCGAGGTTAAGACAATTACGGGTAAAGCCGACCACTGGGGGTCTTGTTTGATCTGGGCCAGAAGCTCAAGGCCATCCATTTCAGGCATTTGCACATCGGTGATGACCAAATCAAAAGGGGTTTCGCGCATTTTTTTGAGTGCCTCACAGCCATTGACAGCGACAGCCACCTGATAGCCTTGGCTCTCCAAGATGGTCTTCTCAAGGGTGCGCGTGGTGATCGAATCATCAACCACCAAAATACGCGCCATCTGTGCTTTTTCATTTTCGCGCCAGAGCAAACTGCCCGAGGTCTGTGATTTTTGGGTGATTTGGCCCACAAAATGGGGATTTAGAACTGGCACGGGATACCCCTGAGAGGAAAGCGCAGCGCCCAAATAGAGGGGCAATTGTGAAGCCGGTCCCGTCAACGGTCTGAGCAGACTTTCTTGCTCGGCCAAAAGGCTGTCTACTTGTAGCGCAATCGTCTGAGAATCCGTTTCTAACACAATCACAGAAAAAGACCTTTCTGTAAACCCACCCGTTGCTTCAGGAAAAAGCATTTGACTGAGGCTGTACAGCGGCACAGGCATTTCTTCCCAGATCAGGGTCATTTGCCCGTCCACCGAGACCAAGTCGCTCCGCTGAAGGCGCAAGAGCTGACGAACGGCATAAGCAGGCAAAGCCAAAGCTTGACCCTCACAAGAAAACACCAAAAGGCGATAAGTGACAATCTGCAGGGGAACCTCCAGCTCAAAACACAGCCCCTGAGTTTGTTCTATCAAGCGGTATTTGCCCTGCAAACGGGAAATACTTTCAGCCACAACCGAAAGCCCCATGCCGCGTCCCCGCAGCTCATTGACCCCCTGAGCGGTGGAAAAACCCGGCTGAAAAATAACGTCTTTCCAATTGTCTAACTCCAGCAATTCTGGGGATTTTTCAGCCAAGCGGCTGCGAATTTGCGTCTGATTTAAACCCTGGCCATCGTCTGAAATTTGGATCATCAATTGATGGCGGCGTACCTCCAAATGACAGGAAATCTTGCCAACTGGGTTTTTCCCCTTCTGACGCCGTTCTTCGGGCCCTTCAATGCCGTGGGCCAAGGCATTGCGCAAAAGATGCATCACCGGATCTTTGATCAATTGCAGAATCACCCGATCGGCTTCAATATCCAGTCCCGTAAACTGGCATTGGATTTCTTTGCCCTGCTCCTGAGCCAGGCGGCGCAACATTTTCGGAAAACTCTGAAAAATCGAGCGGGCAGGTTGCATGCGAATTTCGCGGATATTGGCTTGGAGGTAATGCACCTCTTGCGAGAGTTTCCAGGTGCTTTGCTGCTGCTGATGGCGGTTTTCTTGGCTTAACACCGTCAGCTCACGCAGGGCATAAGCAAAGGCCTCCCGTTGGGCCGAAACCGGCACATGAACCTGGCATTGGTGCCAGTGTTTTTCAAGCTCCGAAATTTTCAGCAAAATATCGCGTAAATTTCCTGTGAGCGCGTTTTGCTGCAGGCTTTCTGCCATCAGGCGATCTGAGCTGTCCAACAAGATTTCGAGATGTTGCGAAGAAATTCTCACATATTCATCCAGATTGGATTCAGCCCGATTTTGGCCCAAAACGCTCTCTTTATCAGGCTGAGTCCCCTCGGCTTGGAGAGACGGCTCCATTGGGGGAAGAACAGGCACAGCCTCTGCAGTCCCCGCTGGTAAAAGCGCTTTCCCCAGGGCCGCCAAAACGGCCGAGGGATCGGGCTGGGGTGTTTGCTCCAATTGTGCACTGAGCCAGTCTTCACTGAAGTCCAACCATTGGTGCAAAACCTTAAACAAAGGCGGCAAAGGCAATTCCCCGGCCTGAACTTTGACAAAGAGCGCTTCCAATTGATGCGCCCCCTGTTCAAGCACTGGCAGATCGACCGCCCGTGCTGCCCCCTTGAGGCTGTGAGCCCGGCGAAAGGCCTCATTCAATTGTTCAGGTGTAAAAGGCGCTTGCGCCGCCTGATCTAAAAATTGACGAATGACCTGCAAGTGATCGGCGTGCTCAGCGTAAAAAACCTGAAGTAAACGCTGTCGGAGCCGCTCATTCACAGATGGTACCTCGCCACCAATTGCTGCAGTTCTTGTCCCATGCGGTTAAGCGAACTGCTGGCCTGGTTCAACTGTTGGGTCCCCGCTGAAGTTTGCTCTGTGCTTTGGCGAATATCCAGCAAGGATTGAAAGACCTGTTCAAAGCCCAATTGCTGCTGGTTGGTGGCCGCCACAATTTGCTGAAAAGCCTGAATGCTCTGCTGTGTCGTGTCCGCCATATGCCGGATGGTGCTTTCAGAGACATCCATTTGCTTGCGGCCCTTTTCGACCTTTTTAACGGCCTCTTCGGTCAACATCACGGCCTTGCCAATACCGCGCTGAATATCTTCGAGAATCGTGCGGACTTGGCGGGTTGAGTCTTTGGCCTGATTGGCCAAATGTTTCATTTCATTGGCCACCACCGAAAAACTGCGCCCCTGCTCACCGGCTGCAGCCGCTTCAATTGCTGCATTGAGCGCGAGCAAATTGGACTGTTCTGCCACCTCTGTGACCAAGGCAATGATATCCCCGACAGCACGGTTTTTTTCACTGAGGTTGACGATATTTTCGGCCACCTGATTGACCTGAAACCGGATCCCTTCAATATCTGTCACGGTCTCGGTCACAGATTTGAGCCCCTTTTCGGTAATGTTGACCGTGGCTTCGGCCTCTGCGGCCACATGCCGGGCCCGTTCGGAAATCTGAGCCCCGCTTTGCCTGACTTCTTCCATCGTGGCTGTGGTCTCCTGCAAGGCAGTGACCTGCTCCTGGGTGCTGGCCGACTGCTGTTGGGTCGAAGCCATGATTTCAGATGTCGAGGCTGTTAAGCTGCGAATACCGAGAATATTTTGTTGGGTGATCTCCCGCAACCCTGCTTTCATTTGATTAAAGGAGTGGGTGAGTTGTCCCACCTCGTCTTGGGAGCGCACCTCTATCGCCTCGCCGCTGAGATCGCCATTGGCAACTTTTTTGGCCTGTTCCGCCAGATTGAGCAGAGGCAGACTGATCGCTCGTGAAATCAACCAATTGAGAAACAAACCCACGACAGCAACCGCCAAGCTAATCAGGATGACATTGCGAATCATTTCATCGATTTTGTTTTGTGAATGTTGTGTATAGAGATCCGCCGTGTCTCGGGTAATTTCATGCAACTCAATGTTTATTTTTTCAATCGCTGTGACCATCTGACCAAACTGGGGCGATTGCGGTGATAAAGCCAAAAAAGCGGCTTCTTGATCGGCTATTTTTTGGATTAATTTTTTGGTCTCTTGCAGTTTGCTCCGAATTTCAGACGTGGGCGCAGGCTCGACACGAAAAGTCTCTTTGCTTTTCAGCTGGGCCAAGATCTCTCCTCCCTCCAAAAGGGACTCGGTGGTTTGCATAAATTGGTCGCGCCAATAGCCATAATCATTTTTCTGCTTGAGACTGGCCAAAAATAAGTCTTTGGCATACCATTGGTTTAAGGCCCGCTGCCGCACCACCACATGAATCACTTCAGCATCACTGCGCCGCTCGTACTGCGACATGACCACATAACTCAGAATAAAACCAATCGCCAGAATAAAAATGACCGGAATCAGCGCCAATTTAACACCTACACTTTGTCGGCCAGACATGATCCCCTGTTTCTGATTCATTGTGTTACTCCTGTTCGTAGTGGGTTGGGAAAGAGAGATTCTGCAAAAGTGAGTGTTGACTCAAAACCGAAAGATTTAAGACCTGAACATCCCCCGCCAGCCCCTTGAGATAAGTAACCTGGGGGCAGGGTGTAAGTTCGGTCTCTTCCAAATGGATAAAATCCGAGAGGGCATCTACCCGCAGAGCCACAGGCGGCGTGCTGCGTAAAAACAGCAGATAGCCCTCACTGCGGTCGGTTGACAGAGGAGAAAGTCCCAATAAAGCAGCGAGATCCAAGACTGAAATCATTACACCGCGCTGGTTAGATACCCCCAATAAAGCAGCTGGCGCCAGAGGCAAAAAGGTGCAGGTTTTAAACGGCGCCACCTCTTTGAGCTGGTGCAGGGCCACAGCATAACACTCGGACTGGATCAGACAGAGCAGATAGGTCTTTTGCGACTTTTGCTCAGGCGGCGTGCGTTCAGCCAATCGCCGGGCGCGCTGTTCGAGCAAATCTGGCCAGTGTTGAATATCGCGCGAATTGAGCTCAGACAATTTGCTTTGACTCAGGACCAACCGTTCATTGATTTCTTGCCAATCGATGTTCATGCTCATGCCATTTCCTCTTGCTGTAAAAGTAGCAAGGCCTTCAATTGGGCAACGCTCCACTCTTCGGAATCAGGCAGCGAAGAGTCTTCTTGCTGTGTGTTGAGCAAGCCCAAGGCATTGCGAAAAGCTTTGCGCGCAGCGGGCATTTGACCCATTTGCTGAAAAAGCAAGCCTTGATGATAATGGGCCAAAATATGTTTGTGGTCCAGATACAGGACCTGTTTTAAGGCCTGCAAAGCCTCGGCTGTCTGTCCCTGGGCACTGAGCACCAAAGCCAAATAATAGTGGCACGAAACATGCAGGGGCTCCTGAGCCAAAAATTGACGGCAGAGGGCTTCAGCGGCCGCCAATTGGCCTTGATCGGCCAGACTTCGAATCGTATTCAGGGCTTCGGAGGGCAAGCTGGGCTGCACAGGCATGGAAATCAGCCGCTCTGTAAGGGGTGAATGAGTCAGAAGCAAAGGCAAGCTTGAGGAAGCCGGTGCCAACTGGCTTTGCCAAGGAAAAACAGGCAACTCAGGAACGGCAAAAGGGTCGGGAAATGCAGGGGCCGATAAAGATGAGGCGGAGGCAGAAAAAGCAGCCACTTCGGCACTCTGCGCAGGATCTTCTTTTCGGAAACAACTCAAGCGCGAAAGGGCGTGGGGGGCAAAGGGCTCACAAGAGAGAGGGGTGAGTTCTGCTGGCCCCAAAACCAACCAGCCTCCGGGTTTTAAAGCCCGGTAAAAATCAACAATTAAACGCCGGTAGGTTTCTTGATCAAAATAAATCAAAACGTTGCGACAAAAAATCAAATCAAAACCGCCAACCGGAATCAAAGCCGCGATATCATCAAGAATCAGGTTGTGGGCCCGAAATTGAACCCCTTTGCGATAGGCCGGCAATAACTGCCATTCCTGATCCTGCTTGAGAAAATACTGCTGCAAAAACACGTCGGAACTGTTGCGCAAAGCCCATTTGCGATAGCTGGCTTTTTCGGCCTGCCTGAGAAAATCACGGTTGATATCTGTGCCCAAGAGGCTCACATCCCAGCTCTGCAATTGGGGAAAAGCGCTGTTTAAGAGAATGGCCAATGAATAAATTTCTTCGCCTGTGGCACAGCCCGCACTCCAGACAGACAGTCGTTGACGCTCAGCGCAAATCCCTTTGATCAATTCAGGCAAAAGCTGATCGCGGACAGCATCAAATTGCTCCTGATACCGAAAAAAATAAGTTTCACCAATCGTGAGTTCTTGAATCAAAAGTTCACGTTCTGCTCTTCCGGCTTCTGCTTGTAAATGGGCGAGATAATCTCGGTAATCTGTCTGCTGGATTTTTTCCATGCGCCGGGAGAATTTATAGGCCAATTCACGGTCTTTATTGCGGTAATAAGCCAAACCGGTCTGCTCGACAACATAGGTTTTAAGCTGTTCAAAGCCAGGGGAATCAAAATCTTCATGTGGGGAAAAAGCCCGTGTCATTGCATCTTTTA
Source organism: Candidatus Sericytochromatia bacterium (assembly GCA_018780035.1). Lineage (GTDB taxonomy): Bacteria > Cyanobacteriota > Sericytochromatia > UBA7694 > UBA7694. The sequence continues at coordinate 296,330 of JADMKE010000004.1, read as the reverse complement.
CTCCAGCGCCTGCAAACGAGCTTGTAACATCTCCTGCAAAGACGTCATCCGCAGTTGCTCCTCCTTGAGCAAAACCTGATTGATATCCAGCAGAGCAATCTCATGCCCTTGATAATAACTCAGGCCCATCACCCAGTCATTGAAGCTGTGTTCGGGCTTGAGAGGCTCCGATACAGGCAATGGGGCCAGTTCTAAGACCCGATCCACCAAACAGAGCCAGGAATGATTCGCCAAACGCAGCAGGTGCTGATCAATCGTCAAGGCTTGAACTGTCGCGTGAAATAAAAAACGCAGGTCCACCACCGGCAGATACTGCCGCTCCAATTGAACAAAACCGGCCAAGGTCGCAGGCATCCCCGGCGCCAAAACCAAGCTGGGCAAAGGCAAAATTTCTTTGACCTCTTTGCGCGGCAGGGCACAGGACAAGGCCCCCACCTCAAAGATCACAGAAATCGTCATGGTTCAGAGGAGTCTAATGAAGGACTGGAGACCGATCTGGAGCCAAAGGATGGCTTGGGCAATTGGGCAATTTGTCCCCAAAAATGACTCATGTTTTTTAACATGCTCATCAATTTATGAATACCAGAGGGTTTGATGATATAACAATTACCGCCTTCCAGATACGAGTGGTTGATATCAAACCGGGCATCTGAAGTGGTTAAAATCACCACGGGCAGATGGCACAGGCTCTGATTTTCACGGATCGCCTTCAAGACCTGGCGACCGTCCATACGCGGCATATTTAAATCCAACAAAACCAAATCGGGTATTTTGGCCGTCTGGTAAGGCGGGGTTTGTTGCAAAAAGGCCATCGCCTCTAAGCCATCAGAAACCCGACTGAGCTGAATATCCGATTCAATTTCTTCCAAAAGGTCTTCAATGATAAAGGCATCGCCTTCGTCATCGTCCACCAGCAGGACATGTAAGGCCGGAGATAGCAAGGCATTATTAGGCATGGCTCCACGCTCTTCCATCTGCTTCAGGCAAAATGGCAAAGTTCAGCCAAAAATCAAAAATTGCCAGCACAGTGGCAGCCAAGCTTTTGGGATCCAAAGGTTTTTTAATATAACAATTACAGCCCAAGCGATAGGCATCTAAAATGATGGATGGTGCCTCCAAGGCCGTTAAGATAACGATCGGGATAATGCAAAAGCGCGCATCAGAACGGATCAATTTTAGAATTTCAAGGCCTTGAATTCCCGGCAATTTGAGATCCAGCAGAATCAGTTCTGGGGCTGGGGCTTGAGCTGAGCTCTGCTCCAAATATTGGATGGCTCCTTCTCCGTTGTCAAACGGGATCAGATGAACCGGTATTTTTTCAGCTTCAATCACCTGTTGTATCAAAGTCAAATCAATCGGTTCGTCTTCGATCACCAAAACTTGGCATTTTTTAAGAACGGGGGACATATCAGTCAGCAGCATTTATCGATTATTCCTCTTTCAAAATGGGCAAACAAAAGAAAAAAGCACTGCCTTTTCCCAATGTTGATTCAGCCCAGATCTTTCCATTGTGTTGCAGGATTATTTTTTGGCAAATCGCCAAGCCAATCCCTGTACCCGGATATTCATTTTTATTGTGGAGCCTGTGAAATGCATCAAAAATAGCCTGGGTGTCTTCAGCGGCCATGCCAATCCCATTATCACGGACAACAAACAACCAATGATCGGCTTCTTGCTGCCATTCAACCTGGATCTGCGGAGGGCCAGCACAAAACTTGAGCGCATTGCTAATCAAGTTTTGAAACAATTGACACATTTGGGTTGGATTGGCCATCACCACCGGCAAGGGTCTTTGGATTTGAATTTCAGCCTGGGACTCTTGAATTCTCAATTCCAAATCCTCCAAGGCCTGTTGCAGAGGCTCCTCTAGATTCAAGCGTTGCTGAGGCGCATTGCGCATCGAACGCGAGTAAATCAACAGGTTTTGCAAAAGAGCCTGCATCCGCTCTGTGCCATCGATAATGTATTTCATGTATTTCAGCGAGCGCGCATCAAACTGAGTCTGGCAGTGCTCCATCAGCATTTCACTGAAATTTTTGATTTTGCGCAAAGGTTCTTGCAAATCATGCGAGGCAATATAGGTAAACTGTTCCAACTCCCGATTTTTAAGTTCCATTTCTTGATGTGAATCCGCATCAAGAGAGGCGTTTCTCTGACTTTTTTCAAGTTTCAGTAATAGCTCAGCGTTGGTAGCCTCAAGGGATTGCATATAGTTGGTTTGTTGTTGGTATTTTGCTTCAAGTTCCTGATATAAAACCCGAAGTTGATCTGGATCTGAAATTAAATCGAAATTGCCAGAGCTCAGCACAGTGTAATTAAGTTCTCCTTAAATAATGAAGCTCACTTATCCTCTTCAGAAAGGCAAACATAGGCCAGCAAGCAGCTTTAAAATAATTCGTTTTAGGGAGCCCCTATTTTAAACCTATTGTCGGCATTCGTTTTTAGATTATTCTTTGCACGGCTCTTCACATTATTATATATCACGATATTATCATCATAAATGCAGTTTATCTGATGACATCTATCATATTCCGGTTAACGCCAAAGGTCAAATTTTGCGACTTTTATTCGCTTGTATCCCCATTTTGGGTTTCACAAATAGACAGCCCTGCACCAAAATGATAGATTGAGGGACTTGTTTTTTTGTTATCATGCCCTGAGAATGCCTATATGTTATTTCAGGAGAAAGTCCATGTATAAATTGCTTGCGATTGATGATGATGCGGGCATCCTCGATTTGGTCCAGTCTTTTTTAGAAGAAGATGGTTATGATGTTTTCACAGCCCTGGGCGGCGAAGAGGGGATTTCTCAAGCTCAAGCCTTAAAGCCAGATCTGATTATCTGTGATGTCGAAATGCCGGATCTGGATGGCTGGCACGTTTTGGAAGCCATTCGCAAACACACGCAGTTACAACACACACCCTTTCTGTTTTTGACCGGATTGGATGATATGAAGTATTTGCGGCAAGGCATGAATCTGGGAGCCGACGATTATCTGACCAAACCCTTTAATTACAAGCAATTATCCCAAGCTGTTGCCGTGCGTTTAGAAAAACAGAAATCTTTTTTGGCCCGTTTCGAAGCCGAACTCAAAGTTGCAGATCAAAAATTGGATCGCAGCCTGAACTATGACAGTATTACCAATTTACCCAATCGCAATCGCCTCAGTGAAAGTTTTTTAGAGAGCACTCAAACCCATCCCGCTCTGGCCGTCTTGGTCTTGGCCATAGATCAGTTCAAAGATTTTAGCAGCAGCCACCCCGAATCGCTGGTCAATATTGTCCTCAAAGGGGTTGCTGACCGCTTGAGAAGTAATTTTCAAGCTCAAAACAGTTTGTTCTATTTACAAAGCAATCAATATCTCTGCTTTTTACCCACCGATCCCCATTCTTCAAATCTGATTCACAAGGCTCAGCAAGTCTTGGCCCAGCTATCTGATCCGTTTAAAATCATGGGAAGAGAGATCCATCTCACTGCCAGTATCGGACTGGCTATCTATCCAAACCATGGGAATGATCTCAATCAGCTGCTGCAAAAAGCCAGTTCAGCACGTCTGAGTGCCGAATCAAAGGGCGGAAACCAAGCCCAATACACAGAATAATTGGGGAAAGAAAGACAGGTGAAATCCGCTGGGGTTTTGTGTTAGGATGAGCTTGTTAAAAGCGGGGCAATATGAACAGAAATCCCGCTCAAACTGTCTAAATAAATAAGTCTTGTTTATCGAAGTTGAAAGCCAAGGAGAAACCGATGCTGAAACCACTTGCCACACTGGCCCTGGGACTCTCTCTCAGCCTGAATGTTCTGACTGGATGCAAAGGCAAAGAAGAAAAACACACCTACCGCCCCAAACAAAATCAAGACGTCTCTGTGGTTGCCAATAATGTAGGTGATGGTTTGGATCTCAGCCAATTGCCCGCTTTGGTGCGCGAAGCCAAAAATGGCGAAGCCCTGGAAAAAACCCTGAATGAATCTGGGGTGAACAACCTCGATCTCAACAATGACGGCAATATTGACTATCTCAACGTCGAAGAGTTTCGCGAGGGCGATCAACGGGGATTTGTGCTCTTTACCAATGAAAACGGTGAGCGCAGCGATGTCGCCCAGGTCATGATCAGCCAGAATGCCCAACAGGCCGAAGTAGCCGTACAGGGCAACCCCAATTATTACCCCCCCAATACGGTTTACCGCAACCATTTTCCGCTGGGAGAAATTTTGCTGGCAGCTTGGCTCTTTGATATGGCCCGCCCACGTTTTTACCACCCCCCTTATTACCGGGGCTATTATCCCAGTTATTACAGAGGCGGACGTGTGGTACCGTTTAGCTCCTACCGCGGTCGTTTGAGCAGCAGCGCCTACCGCACCAAATACCGCACAAGCGGCTTTGGCAGCGGCTCCACCCGTACCCGTGGCAGTTTGGGCACCAAAACCAACTTTAACACAGGCAAAACCACCACCACGACCCGCAGTGGCATGAACCAATCCCGCAATTCACTCTCCAATGTCAAAGGCAGCAGCTTTGGCACCACCACCAATAAACGGCCAGTGGGCTCCGGCGGCACCAACACCAGTAGCTTTGGGAGTTCTTCTAGCCGCAGCAGAACAACGGGCTCAACCACGGGCAGCACAAGCGGTTCCAGCTTTGGCTCAAGTTCCAATCGCAGCAGCACAGGCTCAAGCTTTGGTTCGAGCAGCAGCCGCAGCTCAACCGGTTCCACTTTCGGTTCCAGCTCCAACCGCAGCCGGAGTGGCAGCAGCTTTGGCAGTTCCTCTAGTCGCAGCCGGAGCAGCAGCGGCAGCAGCAGTCGCCGCCGCCGCTAAAAATCCAAGCGCTTAAAAACCCAATAACTCCGTCAAGGCATCCAATGTGGGCTCCACCGCCTGCAATTGGGTGCCTTGGGTGTGATAGGCAATTGCCCGGTCAGGGTCTTTGAGTCCATGGCCGGTTAAAACGCAGACAATTCGGCTGCCGGACTGAATTTTGTCTGCAGCTTTCATTTTGAGAAGACCTGCCACCGAAGCCGCTGAAGCGGGTTCGCAAAAGACGCCTTCGCGTTTGGAGAGCAGTGCATAAGCCGCCAAAATCTCGTCATCTGTGACCGCATCAATATGACCGCGCGACTCTTCCAGGGCCTGATTGGCCAAGTCCCAACTGGCGGGATTGCCAATCCGAATCGCAGTGGCAATGGTTTCGGGCTTTTCAAAACGGCGCTTGTAGACAATCGGCGCGGCCCCTTCAGCCTGAAAGCCCCACATGCGGGGCAAGAATTCGGTCAGGCCTTTGGCATGGTAGGCTTTAAAGCCCTTCCAATAGGCGGTGATATTGCCCGCATTGCCCACGGGAATAGAGAGAATATCCGGGGGCGAACCCAATTGATCGCAGACCTCAAAGGCTGCCGTCTGTTGGCCTTCGATTCGAAAGGGATTGATCGAATTGACCAAAGTGACGGGGTATTTCTCACAGAGGGCCCGCACGAGTTCCAGCGCCTGATCAAAATTGCCTTTGATCGGCACAACACGGGAGCCGTGAGCAATCGCTTGGGAGAGTTTGCCCAATGCCACATAACCATCAGGAACCAAAATATAGCCCATCATCCCAGCGCGGGCGCAATAGGCCGCCATGGCCGCCGAAGTATTGCCTGTCGAAGCACACATCACGGCTTTGCTACCGGCTTCTAGGGCTTTGGAGATCGCCATGGTCATGCCACGATCTTTGAATGAACCCGTGGGGTTCAGACCCTCATATTTGAGCCAAACCTGAGCCCCGATTAACTCACTGAGATGGTTGGCATAAATCAAAGGGGTATTGCCTTCGTGCAGCGACACCACTGGGGTCTTTTCTGAAACCGGCAAAAATTCCCGGTATTGATGAATCAAACCTTTCCACATAAACAAACCTCACGCCCGTGTATCAATATGTTTATAGACATGAAGCTCAGGGGCAGCACGCACCACACCTGGGCCAATCTCTGGTTCAGTGTACACGCTTTCCACGGGCAGTTCAGGGATCTCCAACTTTTTGGGGCGCATTAAATAAACCTGAAAACCTGTGATCCGGGCCGGATCTTTTAAAAGCTGATTCAAGGGCTCAAATTCAAAACCGACAAATCCCACGCCATTGGTTTCTCCGATTTGAGAGAGCGAAAGCCCCTGCACCAATCGGGGGCGGTGAGTCCCTTGCAGGGAAAAAGCTTTGAGTATCAGCACCAAGGGTTGAAAGGCCAACCCACTGCCAAAGTTAAACTTGATCGTGATGGCGCGCAACGGATCAAGATGGGCGGTTAAAAAATAACCTATGTATTTGATTCTGTCGTGTTCTTCCGGGAAAGGCAATGGCCCTTCCCGCTCTCCGAATTGGGCCAAATTATTTTTGAGGTCAAAACTTTGTTGGGCCTCTAAAACAGCCATCACTGACTGCAGATCTTTGTACCCCTCCAAAATATTCATCAGCGGAACAGCTGGCTGCAGGCTCTGCATCAGGGCCGTGACTTCGGTGGGTGTAACTTGCATCGGACGGCTGCCCGCTCTGGTCTAACGCAGCCAACCGACCAGGGTTTTGACCAGTTTTTCAATGCCATCTGCGGCCTCTGAAATCCGCCCCGCTTCCATATAAGCAGGGGTTGAAATAATTCGATGGGTTTCATCAATTGCCACTTCGCGCACAGGGCAACTGAGATGGTGGGTGCCCATTGCCTGCATTTTTTCGGCCCAATCGGCGCCCGTGCCCAGGGTGAGGGTGGTCTCCAAGCCAGCTTTTTGCGCCACTTTTCCCATAATCGCAGGGGCAATACAGACAAAACCGAGAGGAATCTTGGCCGCCAACGCCTCAGAGATCAGACGCTCGACTTCGGGATTGACCTCACAATCGGGCCCTTTAACAGCAAAGTCGCAGAGGTTTTTGGCTGCCCCAAAGCCCCCCGGAAAAATCACGGCACTGTAATCGGCCGCTTTGGCCTGGGCCAAATCGATAATCTCGCCCCGGGCCACGCGAGCAGCTTCAACCAAGACATTGCGGGTCTCACCTTCTGCCACTTGGCCCGTGAGGTGATTGATCACGTGCATTTGGGGAATATTGGGCGCCATACATTGATAGGGAACGTCTAAACGATCCAGGTTTAAAAGGGTCAAGGTCGATTCATAAATTTCGGCCCCATCAAAAACACCACAGCCAGACAAAACCACAGCCACTTTTTTCATAAAAAACTCCTTCAGATCTCGGTGGGGATAGGCCTATCGTACCACCAAAAAGCCGAAAAAAAAATGCCCCTGGGAGGGGCACAAGCTAGAGTTTTGATGGGCTAACCAGTGGACTGTTTTATGAATCCTTGATGATCTGGTCTTGATATCTACAATACCTGAAAGATGTTAAGAAAAGATGGCGCCTCTGTCGCATAGAAATAAAATTTTGCAAAAATTTAAACAACATTGGGCTTAAAAAACCTTGACAAAAATAAAACATTTGTGAAATGACACGATAAAAATGTGATACAAACTGGGTTGTGGCCTCAGATTGAGACCTCAAGCTGTGGCTGCTGTGGCCGCTTTTACCAATGTTACATTGGCTTCACCCAAACTTTTTACGAGGCGATTCAGCAATTTTTCTTCGGGCTGAATCCAAAAATCGCAGCCCACCGCAATTGCATTTTCGGGCTCCTGTTCAGACAAAATGACCACAGGTGTCTCACCGGGAAAATCTTGCAAGAGACAGCGCAAAGCCGTCAGCCTGCGCACGTCATATTCAGGAAAACGCAAACGCAGGGTTTCCAATTGCATCAGCGAATAGACCCCAAACAGGGCCAACCTGGGAGGTTCGGTATCGTCCCGCTTGGGCCGAATTTTGGCTTTGAGCAAGAGTTTGTCTTCACCTTCGAGCAGGGTTCGGAATTTTTCAAAGGTTTTGGGGGCAACAAAAATTTCTATTTCGCCGGTCAGATCTTCGATCTTTAAAAAGAGCATATTTTCGTTTTTATCATTGGTTTTGATTCGGCGTTCGACCACGAGGCCTGCCAAAGTGGTTTCTCGGCCCTCTTCGAGTTCGGGCAGGTCAATCACCGAGTGCTGGGCAAAGGCCTGCACCTGTTCTTTGACCATGTCCAGAGGGTGGCCCGAAACATAGATCCCGATCACCTCTTTTTCGTGTATCAGCAAGGTTTCGCGGTCGGACTCGGGTGCTTCGATCAGCCTGGGCGCCCTTTCAAAATCGAGATCGGCAGCCCCATCGAGTTCAAAGAAACTGGTCTGGCCCATGTTTTTGTGTTTTTGGGCGTCGTTGGCCGCGCCCATGGTGTTATCCAAATTCTGCAAAAGCATATTGCGGTTGTCGAGAATGCCATCAAAAGCCCCCGCTTTGATCAAACTCTCCAAGGAGCGTTTATTGCAGACCCGCAAATCCACCCGCGAACAGAAATCATAAAAAGAGGTAAAAGGTCCATTGGCCTTGCGATCGGCCAAAATATTTTCGATTGCCGCCGCCCCCAAGTTTTTGACCGCCCCCAAACCAAAGCGGATATTTTTGTCAAAGACCGAAAAATTATGGATGCTCTCGTTGATATCTGGCGGCAAAATGCGGATCTTCATACGCCGGGCCTCGCCGACGTAGAGCGGAACCTTGTCCTGGGTACTCATCACGCTGGAAATCAACGCAGCCATATACTCGACAGGATAATTGGCCTTGAGCCACGCTGTTTGATAGGCCACATAGGCATAAGCCGCACTGTGACTCTTGTTAAAACCATATTTGGCAAATTCTTCCATGACATTAAAGAGATTTTCAGCCACTTCTTTGCGAATCTGTTTTTTCTCAGAGCCCTCGATGAATTTGGCCTTCATTTTGGCCATCACATCGGCCTGTTTTTTGCCCATCGCTTTGCGCAAATTATCGGCTTCACCCGGTGTAAAATCGGCCACCGTGCGCGAGATCTGCATGATCTGCTCTTGGTAGAGAATCAAACCAAAGGTGTCTTTGAGCATAGGTTTGATCATCTCTTCGAGCGAGGGATCGTAATAAGTGACCTGCTGCCGCCCAAATTTGCGCTCGACAAAGTCAACGTCCATCCCACTGCCCAAGGGGCCGGGGCGGTAGAGTGCAACCAGGGCGGTAATATCCTCAATATTGTTGGGCATCAGACGGCGTACCAACTTTTGCATGCCCGTGGATTCCAATTGAAAGACCCCAATCGTAAAGCCCGAGCTGAGCAGTTTGTAGGCGTTTTCATCGTCAAAAGGCAGGGTTTCCATGTCCAATTCAATCCCACGGGATTCTTTAAGAATCTCAAGGGTTTTGGAGATCATGGTCAAGTTGCGCAGGCCCAAAAAGTCCATTTTGAGCAGACCGACCTCTTCGACCTCATCTTTGGTGAATTGGGTGATGAGTTTGCCGTCTTCAGCCCGCAGCGGCACCACAGTATCGAGAGAATCGCGTGAAATCACGACCCCGGCGGCATGGACTCCAACCTGGCGGGCATTGCCTTCGAGCTTGAGTGCATCTTCGATCAATTGTTTGATCTCTGGGTTTTTGTTCATCTCCAGGCGCAGATCCATGCCCTCTTGGATAAAGTCAGCCAATTTGACCCCCGGTTTGGTGGGAATCATCTTGGCCAAGCGATCGGCCTCTGTCGCCGCAAAGCCCCGTGTGCGGGCAATATCACGCACGACCATTTTGGCACCCAAGGTGCCCACAGTCAGAATTTGGGCGACTTTGTCGGCGCCATATTTGCGGGTAACGTATTGAATCACCTCTTCGCGGCGGTCAATACAAAAGTCGATGTCGATATCGGGCATGCTGATGCGGTCGGGGTTGAGGAAGCGTTCGAACAGCAATTGGAAGGGAATCGGATCGATGCCCGTGATGCGCAGGGCGTAAGAGACAATACTGCCTGCGGCGGAACCACGACCAGGCCCAACCGAAATCCCGCGCAGACGGGCATAATTGATAAAGTCCCAGACCACCAAAAAATAACTGGGGAAGCCCATATGCTCAATAACACCCAGTTCAAACTCAACCCGCTGGCGAATCTCAGGCGTAATCTCAGCATAGCGCTCGCGGATGCCTTTCCAGGTCAATTCACGCAAATAGCTTTCAGGGGTATGGCCGGGAGGCACATCATAGATCGGCAATTTGTAATTGCCGGTTTCGATAATCACGTGGCATTTTTCGGCAATGGCAAGGGTATTGCTGAGGGCCTCGGGCACCTCTTGAAAGAGCTGCGCCATTTCCGCTGGGCTTTTGAAATAATACTCAGGGCCGCCAGGATAGCGAAAGCGGTTGGTATCGTTAAAGGTTTTGCCATCGCGAATACAGAGCACCATTTCGTGCAATTGCGAATCGGCCTGATTGAGATAGTGCACGTCATTGGTTGCCGCCACAGGCAAATTCAGGTCTTTGGAGAGCTGCATCATGCCACGGTTGATCTTTTGCTGCAATTCAATCCGATGATCCTGCAACTCCAGGTAAAAATCAAAGCGCTCTTTGTACCAATTGGCCAATTGTTTGGCGCCCGCATAGTCCTCTTTCATGAGCTTTTGCGGGAGTTCGCCACCCATGCCTGCGCTCATGGCGATCAGGCCCTCTGAGTATTTTTCGAGCAGGGCATGATCAACACGGGGCTTATAATAAAAACCGTTGATATGCGACTCACTCACCAGTTTGAGCAAATTGCGGTAACCGGTATCGTTTTTGGCGATCAGGGTCAGGCGCTGATTATTGTCGCCGGTGCGTCGCCCACTGCGATCTTCGATCCCTTTGGGCGCGACATACATCTCACAGCCCAAAATAGGTTTGATGCCATTTTTGCGGCATTGTTTGTAAAACGCCAAGGCCCCATACATCACCCCACTGTCGGTAATGGCCAGGGCTGGCATTTCCATCTCTACAGCTTTGGCCACCACCTCGTTGATACGTACGGTAGAATCGAGCAGCGAGAATTCAGTATGGACATTGCAATGGACAAATTGAGGGGCCGACATGGAACATCTCCTTTTGACAGGGCTCAGGAGATCAGTGTACCGCAAGCGGGGGAGGGATCCGGGCTGGGTTCAAATGTGAATTTTTGCAAAGCGTCTTTTTCGATCATGAAAATTTTTGTCTGACTTGGCAAAATATGCTATAAAGAAAGACGTCTGCCCATACTATTTCTAAAGGCAGCACCTTGAAAAGAGATCCTATCACCAAGACTCTGCAGGTTCTTATGAAAAAAGCTTTGAAAACCACCCTGTCCCAGCCCTCGCTTCGTCGTTTAGGGGGTGTTTTGACCGCCCTCGCAGCAAGCGCCCTGCTGACGGCCTGTTCCATTGGCCAAATTACCGCTCCCTCCAACAATATCTCGCTGATTGTCAGCCCAACTACCAACCAATTATTGGTTTTTGACCTCTTAACCCACCGCGTGGTCACTGAGTTGGAAACAGGCAATCGTCCTGATGATCTGGCGGTCTCTTCTGACAGTCGCCGTATTTTGGTCACCAATATCAACGATGGCTCAGTCTCTATCTTTGAGCGCTTGACCGGCACTGAATTTATCAGCCGTGGCAAGGTCACCGTTCAGGGCACCCTTCCTCAGGGTGTGGTCTTTAACAGCACGGGTACCCGTGCTTATGTGGCCGTGGGCGATACCGCCACCATTGCCACCTTAGACACCTCTGTGCCCAGCCGTCTGCCCAATATCATTGCCCAAGGGGTGGTTCGCCTGAATACAGGTACCAACCAAACCAAACGCCCCAGCCCTTCACAAATGGCTGTATCCCCTGACAATACTCGCCTTTTTGTGGTGGATCGGGCCAATGGACGTCTGCTGGCCTTTAATATCAATCCCGGCCAAGACACCATTACCCCTGCTGAATTTTTTCAAATTCCTGTCACGGTCACTTCCGACTTGCGCGACTTGGCCGTCGACCGCGCCGGACGCGTTTATGTCCTGAATACAGCCTCTGACGAATTGTTGGTCTTTAACGCCGCCAATATCCAACAGCCTGTGGCCCAAGTCTCTCTGCGCGACAGCCAAATTCCCGCCAATGTGCCTGTCTCGCCTGAAAACATTGCCATCAACAATGCGGGCAGCAAAATGTATATCACCGGCAGTTCAGCCAATGTACTGACAGTGATCCCCAACCCCCGTGCCTTGGCTGGCAATATTAACCTGCAGAGTGTGGGCCGCAATATTCCCTTAAATACAGATCCCCGCCGCCCGACCACCTCTCCCAATGGTGTGGATGTCACCTCCAATGACAAGTTGATTTATGTCGCCAATGGCGGCGGCGGTTATAATATTTCGCTGATCAATGGCGAGACCGACTTGCCTACCCGCAGCTTTGGCACCTCCGCCAATGCTGCAACCTCATCACCCCTGGGCCGCTTAAAGGTGGTCTTTTATGGCACCCCCGGTGTTTTGGGACAAGCGATCCAATCCGAACGGGTAGCCACCCCCGATCAGCCCGCAAGTAGCTTCAGGTTTTTCTTTGACAATCCCTAATCTGCTCACGCTTCTGCGTCTGGTTCTGATTGTTCCCTTCTGTTTTTTTGTGACAGGGGGGTTGCAGTGGGATGTCATGGCGTTGTTGACCTTTATTGTGGCAGCCTCGACGGATTGGTTTGACGGTTATTACGCCCGGCGCTTCAAACAAACCAGTGATGCGGGAAAATTGCTGGATCCGTTGGCAGATAAGCTTTTGGTGGCAACAGCGTTTATTGCCTTTGCAGCCGACCATGTTGTGCAATTGCCTGTTTGGTCGGTGGTGGTGATTATGGGCCGGGAATTTTTAATCACGGGTTTGCGCGCCTTGATCTCCAGCAAAGGTGGAGAAGTGATGGCAGCAGACACCTTGGGCAAAGCCAAGACTGTGGCACAAATGGCCTGTATTTTGATCTTTTTGGTCGGACGCGCCCCCAATTCTACCGCATTTTTAAATCTGGGCAAGGCCGTTTATGCCCTGGCCGTCTTTTTAACCCTGCTTTCGGGCGCAGAATACCTTTGGCGCTATCGCGTGATGCTGATGGAGAGTTTTAAAGCAAACCCTGAACAATAAGGGATTTCAATGGAAGAAGATTCATTCCAAGAACGAAAAGCACTGATCCAATTGCTGGCAGAACACAAAAGTCTGTTAGAACGGCTGCAAAAAAGTGAGCAAATGTATCGGCTTTTGGCTGATAACGTGCGCGATGTACTCTGGATTTTGGATCTAGAAACGCAAAGATTTCGCTATGTCAGTCCCTCTGTCAAAAAATTAAGGGGCTATACACCTGAAGAAGTTCTTTCACAGAATTTAGAGGAGACCTTGGCTCCAGAATCTTTGAAACAGATTCAGTGCCTCTTGCCTGAGGCCCTGGCAGAATTCGCCCAAGGGAAATCATCCACCCAAAGCGCAAGGGTAGAGCAGCCCTGCAAAGACGGATCCACGATCTGGACAGAAGCAATTATCCAATTTGCGCTCAATCCCGAAAACGGACATGTGGAGATCTATGGTGTCAGCAGGGACATCAGTCAGCAATTGGAAAATGAAAAACGACTGCAAGCCAGCGAAGAGCGTTATCGCAGCTTATTTGAAGCCAATCAAGCTGTCGTTTTGCTGATAGATCCCCAAAGCGGAGAGATTGTTGATGCAAACCCTGCTGCAGAAACCTATTATGGCTATCCGCAGGGAGCCCTCAAAAGGATGCGGATATTTCAGATCAATATCTTGTCCCCAGAGGAAATACAGGCAGAAATGCAAAAAGCAGAAAGCCAAAAACGGACTCAGTTCTTTTTTAGGCACATGCTGGCCAATGGGGAAATTCGGGATGTAGAGGTTTTTTCTGGCCCCTTAAACATAGGGCAACGCCATTTACTCTATTCCCTTGTTCACGATATCACCGAAAGAAAAAAAGTTGAAGAAGAGCGAAACAGACTGGTCACAGCCATAGAGCAAGCCGATAATTCAATTGTCATTACCGATCTTAAAGGAAATATCCTCTATGTCAATCCAGCCTTTGAACAAATGACGGGTTATACCCGTGAAGAAGTCATTGGTCACAATCCACGTATACTCAAAAGTGGTTCCCAAGACTCCACTTTTTATCAAAAAATGTGGGCAACCATCTCTTCTGGTCAAACTTGGCGAGGCCGCCTGGTCAACCGCCGCAAAGACGGAAGCATCTATACTGAAGAGGCCTCGATTTCACCCGTTTTGGATAAAGATCAGCAAGTATCTTATTATGTGGCTGTCAAAACAGATCTCACTCAACAAATTGAATATGAAAAACGACTACAGCGGTTGGCGAATATCCAAGCACTGATGCGCGAATTGGGGCAAGATATTCTCTCCACAATCCATCCATGGGAAGAGCTAGAAACAATCTTCGCCAAATTGGGGGCGTCAATCGACGTTTCTCGTATTTATTTAATGCTCCTCAACTTGGAAGAGAACTATGCATTCATCCCCTGTGAATGGTGCGCAAAGGGAGTTATGGCTTCGAAAGATGAGTTTCAGTATGTTCCCTTAACTGGCTTGGAAAAATGGCTTTTTCAGAGTCAAAATCGCCAACCTATTCAGATCGAAAACATGGCCGAGTCAGATCTTCCTGAACCCTTGCGCAGCAATTTGTTGGCGATGGACGTGGTCTCAACATTGGGCTTTCCGATTTTTGTTTCAGACAAACTCTTTGGACTGATTGGCTTCGATGAAGTGCGTAACCCGCGCCCATGGCTCGAAGAAGAGCAAATTGTACTGATGAGTTTGGCTGAAAATCTGGGCCGCAGTTTTGAACGCCAAGAGAATTGGAGTAAGCTCGAAGACAGAGTCAATCAACAGACGTTGGAATTGCGCCAAGCCAATTGGGACTTATTGCAAGCCAAAGAGCAGGCCGAGGCCGCCACCCGAGCAAAATCCGTTTTTCTGGCGAATATGTCTCACGAAATACGCACCCCCATGAATGCCATACTGGGGTTCTCTCATCTCTTGCAAGAAAAAATTACCGACCCCCATTTGCAACATTATTTGTCAGCAATCGGTTCCAGCGGCACAGCCCTGATGTCGATTATCAATGATATTCTCGATCTGTCCAAAATTGAAGCCGATAAACTGAACCTCCATCCCGAGCCCACAGATCTCAAACAATTGCTCGAAGAGCTGTATCAACTGTTCAGTCTATCTGCCCAAGAAAAAGGTCTTGAACTGACCTTCAACTACCCCGAGCAAACGCTTCCCCTGCTTTATTTGGATCCTGTGCGGATCCGCCAGGTTTTGATCAACCTGATTGGAAACGCTCTCAAATTCACTTCATCAGGCAGCATCCAACTGAGCATAACACTGCAAAAAACCGCCCAGACAGCCCCTGATCAGATTGATATCAGCCTGGAACTGCAAGATACAGGGATTGGCATCGCTGCAGAGTTCCTGCCGCGCCTGTTCCAACCCTTTGTCCAACAGGAGCGTGCCTATGCCATGCACCGGGGAGGAACCGGGCTTGGACTGGCAATTTCTCAGCGTCTGATCGAAATGATGAACGGCAAGATCAGCGTAAAAAGCCAACCCGATCAAGGCAGTTGCTTTCGGGTATCACTGCCCAACGTGCCCATTGCCCTTGCCGTATCTCAGCAAGAATTCAAATCAGAAAAAAATCATCATTTCAGACTCCTTCCCGCGCGGATACTGCTGGCTGAAGATGTTCAGATGAATCAGGATTTAATCCGCTATATGCTGGAAGATCAACCCATCGAGCTTTTGATTGCAACCAATGGTCAAGAAGCGGTTAAACAAGCCCAAAGCCATCACCCTGACCTGATTCTCATGGACATCAAAATGCCCATTATGGATGGAACAGAAGCCTTACGTGTCTTACAAAACAGTCCTTTCCCCCCCCATACTCCCATCGTGGCCCTCACCGCTTACGCTATGGATGAAGACAGGCAGAACTTCTTGAAACAGGGATTTGCCGCTGTACTCTCAAAACCAATTGAGCAAAGAACCCTGCTGACGCTCTTAAGCCAATTTCTGGGTGAAGTAGCTGTGGACGCCAGAACGCAAAACACGCAGCCCAGACAGCCCGGACCCACAAAAATACCCACCCCCGAGATTTTAAAAACCCTTGAGGACGATTTAATGGCAAGTTGGCAAAGCCGCAAAGATTCAATGGAGGTATCGGAACTCGAAACCTTTGCAAATTCACTTTCCCAATTGGCAGAACAAACCGATCTGCTTGCTCTGCAAAATTACAGCCAAAAGCTGATGCGCTATGTGAGGAACTTCGATTTAATCGCAGCAAATGAACTCATCCAGAATTTTCCAGAAATGGTCAAAAGCTCACGCACAACCCTCAAACCGGATGATTTAAGGCCCACACTTTAAAACAGAGAAAATCCAGGCGGACAAAAAAGCCTTTGAATTTTTCTTTCATTCCCTTGTGCCTGCCCCCCAACTCAGTTATACTAAATTTCGTCCAAATGATTCGTCTGGATTAAATGGACCGGTAGTTCAATCGGTTAGAGCACCTGCCTGTCACGCAGGAAGTTGCGGGTTCGAGTCCCGTCCGGTCCGCTTTTCTTATCCCCTTTTCTGTAATCCCCCTTGCTGGGGTGGCGAAATCGGCAGACGCAGGGGACTTAAAATCCCCCGGGTTCATCCCCGTGCGGGTTCAAGTCCCGCCCTCAGCACTTTATATGGTTAAAAAGATCTCAGGATCTGATAAACAAAGCACCCATTGGATCAAAAACCAGTTCCTCAGGGGTTGACTTGATATATTTTTAATCATATAATAACCATAAATAAGGTTTTAACTTCTCTCCGACTTTTGTACACTTTAGTTCATCACACCATTATTTAGTCGAAAATGTTAACACCATACAACAACTAAGGAGACTCAGTTATCCAGATGAATAAGACTCGCTTGTTCTCAGCCGTAGCGCTCACCTCTTTGGCAGCCACTTTGGTTGCTTGCCAAACTGGCCCCCTGCTTCAGCCCGGTGCTTTCAATCAAAACCCCGCTCTGGTAGGTGCTCAAAGCGCTGGCCGTAATATGACAACTGCCCGTGGCGCTGAATTAAAAGCGGCTGCCCAGCGTGGTCTGGCTGCTATGCCCGGTGAATTCATCGTGCGTATGAAACCCGGTGCCTCTGCTGCTGCAGCATTGAGCCAAGGTGGCCTGCGTTCCATGAATATGCAAGCCGAACCCATTGGCAACCCTGCTCTGGGCATCAGCTTGGTGCGTTCTGCTGCTGGTTTACGTGCGGCCAATGCCGGTGCTGACCAACAGACTCTGGCCAGCCTGCGCAGCAACCCCGCTGTCCTCTATGCAGAGCCCAACATGATCGTCAAACTGAACCTGCCTGCAGCCACTGAGCCCGCTCCCCGTGAGACCGCTCCCCAGGCATTCCCCAACGATCCCATGTTTGAGAAACAGTACGCCCACCAGCGTATGCAGTCTCAAAAAGGCTGGGAAGTTGAGCAAGGCAATAAAGATTTCATCCTCGCGATTGTGGATACCGGTGTGGATATGAAACACCCCGACTTGGCTGCCAAAATGCTGCCCGGCTACAACACCGTTGATGACAATCCCAACGTGGAAGATGGCAACGGCCATGGCACCCATGTGGCAGGTATCGCTGCTGCAATCACCAATAATGGTGCAGGTGTCGCCGGTGTTGCTCCCAACGTGAAGATCCTGCCCGTTCAGGTTCTGAGCAAAGAAGGATACGGCTCTTACGAGAGCGTTGCCAATGGCATTATCTGGGCTGCTGATCATGGCGCTAAAGTCATCAGCATGAGCCTCGGTGGCCCCAGCAACTCTGCAGTCATCACTGACGCTGTCAAACATGCACTGGCCAAAGATGCCATGCTGATTGCTGCTTCTGGTAACGATGGCAACAGCTCAATCTCTTACCCCGCTGGTGTTCCTGGCGTTATGGCCGTCGGCGCTTCCGACAGCACTGACAAAATTGCCCGTTTCTCCCAGTTTGGTAAGCACCTGTCTGTTTCCGCTCCTGGCGTAAACATTCTGGCCACCTTCCCGACCTATCCAACCGATATGCCCGGCGTCAACTATGGCTCCATCAGCGGAACCTCTATGGCTACCCCCGCTGTATCTGGTCTGGCCGCTCTGGTTCGTAGCAAATACCCCCAGCTGAACGCTGCTCAGGTAAAAGCGCACATCGAAGCCACTGCTGATGACACTGGTACCCCTGGTTTTGACCTCTATCATGGTCATGGCCGTATCAACGTCTTCAAAGCAGTCAGCACTGCTCCTGGTGCAGTTCGTCGTTAAGCGATAACTGAATTTCCGCAAGGACGACCCTTCTCAAATGAGAAGGGTCGCTTTGTTTTTTGGTACACTGTAGGCAAATGCCCAGAGAAAGCAGATCATGATTCTTCTTCGCCCGCTTTTGTCGTTTGTTTTTGCCTTGTCCCTGGGACTCGTGGCCTGCACCCCCACCCCCCGCAAAGTCAATGATGCCATTGGCCGGGGCCAGCCCAAAGAAGCGGTTCGCCTCTTGAGCGACTTGCTCAATAAAGAGGGGGATATCACCACTGCCAAGCTTGAAAGCCTCCTGGAAGCGCTGACCCTCAACCGCCGCTTTACCTTGGATGCAGCTGACGATCTCTTTGATCGCCTCAAATCGGATGGCAAATCCGCCATTTTAAAATGGTATATTCAGGTCTATCTCGAAAGGGCCGAAAAAGCCCTGGTCAAAAATAAATTTGACGAGGCCCGCACGGTCTGGATTCGCCACCAAAAAGTGCGCAATGGCGCTTTCCCGGATTTTCAAGAAGCCACACCTGTTTTGGGCATCATTGATCTGCGCGAATGTGAATACTGGCTGGCCCAGGGCAACCGCGCCAAAGCCAGAGTGCTGTTTGACGCAGCCCGCAAGAAACTGACCCGGCGCGTCTACTTTGATCGGGTCCAGCAATTTGAATTTGCCAATATGGTCCAGAGCATCGAAAGAAAGCTCAATGCCGGTAAAAGCGCCAAACCTGTTGCAAAAAAAAATAACCCAGTAAAAAGATCCAGACGAGGACGTTAACATGTTACCCATTGCTGATTGCCATGCCGATACCCTTTCACGCCTGCTGCTGCTCGAAGACGATCAAATGAGCCTGTATCTGCCGCAGCCCAAACACCACTCCGATTATCCCCGTATGCGGGCCGCCAATCTGCGCCTACAGATCTTCTCGATCTTTACCATGCCTTACGAAGCAGGCCATTATGGGGCTGTGCGCTCTCTGCAAATGATGCAGATTTTTCGCGAAGATATCCGCAAACACCCCGATCTTTTTGCACTGATCGAATCAAAAGCAGATCTGGCACAGGCAGAGCAAAACCCAGATAAACTCTATGGGCTTTTTTCAATGGAAGGGGCCTCGCCACTCTGCGGCGATCTCAAAATGCTGGAGGTCTTTTACCGCCAGGGGCTGCGCGCAATTGGTCTGACCTGGAACCACCGCAATGAATTGGGGGACGGGCTGGGTGTGGGATCCAATTACGGTCTGACGCCGTTTGGGCGCGAAGTGGTACAGCGCATGAACGCCTTGGGCATGGTCGTGGATCTGGCCCATATCAACGAAGCGGGCTTCTGGGAAGCCCTCGAACTCTCCAAAGATCCCGTGATTGTCTCTCACGCCAACGCCAAAGCCCTTTGCAACCACCGGCGCAATCTGAACGACGAACAGCTCAAAGCCATCCAAGCCAAAAATGGCTTTGTCGGTCTCTGTTTTGCCCCTTCCTTTCTCAATAATGACGCCAGTTTGGCCAGCATTGATGATGCCGTGCGGCATGTCGAATATCTCTGCGAACAGATGGGCCCCGATCACGTCGCCTTTGGCTCGGATTACGACGGCATCGAACAGGTCCCGCGGGGCCTGGAAACGGTCGATCGCTTTCCCGATCTGGTTGAACGTCTGCGTGGTTTGGGTTATAGCGAAGAAAATTTATATAAAATTTGCTTTGGAAATGTCCTGCGCGTATACCAGGATATACTTAAATAAGTATAGGATATGTTACGTTCAATCCCTATCTTACTAATTCAGAAAAAATAACCTTCTGAATGGAGTACGTCTGTAATTACTTCTTCTGACAGGGCCACGCTGTTACACTGAAGGCAAATGATCGCCAAGGAGCCCGTTATGAAATCTTTTGCTGCCAGTTTAACCCTGTTTGCTGTCTTGGGTTTGTCTTTTCCAGTGGGAGCAGAAACCCTGTTTGGCAAAGCCCCCAGCCTCAAAAACGTGATCAAAATTTCAGCCCTGTTGGAACACCCCGAACACTACCTCGGTAAAGAGATCCGGGTTGAAGGCATTGCCACCGATGTCTGCCCCATGCGGGGCTGCTGGATGAAAATTCAGAGCGATCGCAAAAAACAGAGCCTGATCCTCAAAGTCAATGATGGGGAAATGGTCTTTCCCATGTCGGCCCGCGGCAAACATATTGTGGTGCAGGGCAAATTGGTAAAAAAAGTCATGCCACTCAAAGATGTGATCGAAATTGAACGCGAGCGCGCAAAAAAAGAAAATAAGCCCTTTAACCCGGCTTCAATCAAGGGGCCCCGCATCAGCTATGTCTTTCAACCCAGCGGGGTGGTGGTGCACTAAAACGTGGTCAATGCTCCGCAAAAACCCTTGAAAAAAGCCCGACCCTGGCGTTTTTACAGTATTTTATTGCACCGCTATTTGGGCTATTTTTTCTTGGGTATTACCGTGGTCTATGCCCTTTCTGGATTGGCCGTCAACCATGTTGATCAGTGGAACCCCAATTATATGACCGAAAAACAACAGGTCCAATTGGCTCCACTCAAAGACAAAGAAAATTTAAGTTCAGCAGAAGCCAAGACCCTTTATCAAAAACTGGGAATCAAACAGGCCTTCAACCCCCAAAACGTCTTCTATCCAGACCCCCACAGCATTGAAATTCTGCTCTCAGAAAACGACAAAATAACCCTTTCAACCGAGACCTGGAAAGCTGAACGCGAGCAAATCAGACGTCGCCCGGTCTTACACCTGTTTAATGCCCTGCATTTGAACGAGCCCAAAAAAGCCTGGACCCTCTATGCAGACAGTTATGCAATTGGGCTTTTGGTGCTGGCCCTCACAGGCCTCTTAATGAAAAAAGGCAAAAAAGGCA
Source organism: Candidatus Sericytochromatia bacterium (assembly GCA_018780035.1). GTDB lineage: Bacteria > Cyanobacteriota > Sericytochromatia > UBA7694 > UBA7694. Next base: position 275,254 of record JADMKE010000004.1, on the reverse strand, counting down.
TCTGGGGAGAAGCGGGGATCTGGACTGTGGCAGGCATGATCCTGCCAGTGGCGCTGATCTTGCTTTATTATAGATAAACACACACGCAGGGTAATGCTGCAAAAAGCGCGTTCAGCGCACAAGGAAAAGAACATGAAGCAAACACGTCTACTCAAATTCCGGGCCTGGGACCGAGAAACACGCCAGATGCTCGATGAATGGATACTCAACAGCGATTACAGTTATTCGATTCCAGGTGAGACCATCAGCTTGGATCAATTGGCCCAATTACACGATCTGGATGTCATGCAATTTACAGGTTTTTATGATCGCGAAGGCCGTGAAATCTACGAGGGCGACATTCTGCTCTCTCAGGAACTCGATACCGGCCTCGACGAAGAGGTCTTTGAAATGGTCTACGAACTCGGCGGCTTTTGTCTGACCGATTTTCCGCGCCGAAAAGCGGCAATCTATTACCGCAATTGGTATAACTCATCTTCGCGCAACCCCGAACGGCATGATGAACTGCCCCAGCCCTCATGTATGTTCCGGGTGGTGGGACACCGGCACGAACCCCAAGAGCGGGTTGAACAGCGCGTCATGGAAATCCATGACAGCTATTCGGATCGCCCTTATACTGGCTTTCAGCCCCAAGATTTTGAGATCCCTGATACCCCTTATGGGGAAGACGAAGATTTTGAAGATCGCGATCTCTACGGCGAAGACGAAGATTAACCCCCCAGTCAAGGCATTGCCCTTGCCTTCTGGCCCAGGCCCGCTTAGACTTGGAAGAGATGTCACCTGGAGGAGCACCACCATGCCTGAAGCTTATCAATTAAGTATTGCTGAAGCATTTAAGACCCAAGCAACGTCTATCGAAAACGGATTGAGCCATGAAGAAGCAGCCAAACGCTTACAATCCGTTGGCCCCAACGAACTGACAGCCAAACCCCTCAAAAGTCCCTGGGTGATTTTATGGGAACAATTGACCTCCATTATGGTGCTGATTCTTTTGGCTGCAGCCGGTCTTTCCGCTTTTTTGGGTGATTACAGTGATGCCATTGTCATTTTGGCGATTGTGGTCTTTTTTTCAGTGCTGGGACTGGTTCAGGAATACCGGGCTGAAAAAGCCATTGCTGCTCTCAAACAATTGTCAGTGCCCCATGTTCACGCCAAACGGAATGGGCAACGGCTGGAACTGTCTGCAACAGCGTTGGTGCCCGGTGATCTGATCTTTCTCGAAACCGGCAATATCATGCCCGCTGATTGCCGCTTGGTTGAAGTGGCCAATCTCAAAATCCAAGAGGCGGCTTTAACCGGTGAATCAGATCCGGTTGAGAAACAAAGTGAGGCCCTCAGCGGCGATAATCTGGCTTTGGGAGACCATACCAACATGGGTTATATGGGCACCCAAATTACCTATGGACGCGGTTTGGGCTTGATTATGGCCACTGGCATGCAAACCCAATTGGGCCAAATCGCCCGCATGATCGACAGCGTAGAATCAGAACCCACCCCTTTGCAAAAAAAATTAGATCAAGTCGGCAAAACCCTGGCCATTTTGGCGATTGCGATCTCAGCGGTGATTTTCCTGCTGGGTCTTTTACAGGGCGAAGAGTGGAAACATATGTTATTAAGCGCAGTCAGTGTGGCTGTGGCAGCAGTCCCCGAAGGTCTGCCTGCCGTTTTGACAATCACCCTGGCCTTTGGCTCTCAGCGCATGTTGAAACGCCAGGCTTTGGTGCGCAAGCTGACAGGGATCGAGACCCTGGGCTCTGTCAGCGTGATCTGCTCGGACAAAACCGGCACCTTAACGCAAAACCGCATGACCGTTCAGCGTTTGGCCTTGTCTGATGGGCTTTTGACATTGGAAAAAGACAGCCCCGCCCCCCTCAGTGATAGGAGCACCCTCTTAATGACCTGTGCTCTGCTCTGCAACGATGGGGAACTTCAAATCAAAGACGGAAAAACCCAGGCCCTCGGTGATCCCACCGAAACCGCCCTCTTGGTCGCAGCCCAGCGCTGGGGCTTAAACAAATCCTCACTCCAAATCGCTTTGCCCCGCGAAAAAGAATGGCCCTTTGACTCTGAGCGCAAACGCATGACCACCCTGCATCCGTGGCCGGCAGAACAAAGGGCAGAGCTTCCTGCTGAGCTGCGTCAGGCTGTCTCTGCCCAACTGGGCAGTCCATCTTATCTGAGTTTTACCAAAGGAGCCCCCGACGGCCTCTTGGAGATCTCAAATCAAACCCTGGGACCAGAAGGCATCGTGCCCCTGAGCCCAGAGCTGCGCCAGCAATGGCAAGAGTACAACGCCAGTCTGGCCAAACAGGGCATGCGTGTCTTGGGCTTTGCCCTGCGGGTTTGGCCCGAATTGCCGGCTCCAGGCCCGATCGAGCAAGATTTGGTATTTATGGGTCTGCTGGGTATGATTGATCCGCCTCGACCCGAAGTCAAAGAGGCGGTAAAAACCTGTCAAAATGCAGGAATCCGCCCGATGATGATCACCGGGGATCACCCGCTAACGGCCCTGGCCATCGCCCAAGAATTAAATATCTGCGAGAACGAGCAGGTACTCACAGGCTCGGCGTTACATAAAATGTCAGATGCCGAATTGGGAGAGGCTCTGAAAGAGACCTCGGTCTTTGCCCGCGTCTCACCTGAACACAAATTGCGAATTGTCCAGGCTCTGCAAAGCCAAAACCGGGTTGTGGCCATGACGGGAGACGGCGTGAACGATGCGCCCGCTCTCAAAAAAGCGGATATTGGCGTGGCCATGGGTATTACAGGCACCGATGTTTCAAAAGAGGCGGCAGATATGGTCTTGCAAGACGATAATTTTGCTACCATTGTGGCGGCGGTTGAAGAAGGTCGGATAATCTACGACAATCTGCGCAAATTTATCAAATATTCAGTTGCTGGCAATTTGGGCAAAATTCTGGTGATGCTTTTGGCGCCGATCTTGGGAATGCCAATGGCCCTTCTGCCAATTCAAATGCTTTGGTTGAATTTACTGACCGATGGCTTGCTCGGATTTGGAATTGGCTTGGAAAAAGCCGAACGCAATGTGATGATGCGTCAGCCTGTACCACCCGACCAGGGTATTTTAGGGGGCAAATTTGGCTTCCAAGTGGTTTGGATGGGCTGTTTAATTGGCCTAATTTCGTTTGGTCTGGGAGCGATGAGTTTTTTCCAAAGCGGTCCAGAAGGGCATTGGCAAAGCATCTTTTTTACCAGTTTGGCCGTGGCCCAGGTCTTTCAGGCTCTGGCGATTCGCTCCAGCGAAGACTCGCTATTTCGCACAGGGATTTTTGACAATCCAACCCTCTTGGTCATGATTCTGATCTCATTGGCCCTGCAGGCGATGGTGGTATTTGTACCGTGGTTTCAACCTTTTTTTCGTACAGCAGCGCTCAGCGGCGCCGAATTGCTGCTGATTGTGGCTGCCAATGCCACCATTCTCGTTGTCAGCGAAGGACTCAAGGTGCTGCACAAAAGCGTTTAAAAATGTATACTTGTGTATATAATCCAGCCTGGGCAGGTCTCTCAACATGGTCCAAACCTTTGTACAGCACTATCAGGCCCTCAGTCAGGTTCAGGAAAGCCCAGAAGAAAGCGGGATTTTCCTGGCCACACCACGGCAAACAAATACAGCAGCGTCCCAGCATTTTTTTCGGGGACAGGCCCGTCAACCCCTGCTCTTTCGCGATGCTCTGCTCTGGCTGGCAGAGCTTGTCAATGCCCGTTTTTACAGACCCGACCTTTGGCGCTACCTCGATCCCGTGGTCAGTTGTGAACCCAGCCAAATCCGGCTTGAGTGTTTTTCAAGTTGTGCCAGCGTCTATGGCCGCATTGATTTAGAAGCAGATTTTTTTAATGGTTTTGCCTTACACAGCCGAGGCAGCACCAATGTAAACTTTAATCCAGCTTTTATTCAAAGCCTGAGCCGCTTGCGCCCAGATACCCGGGCAGTGCTCGAAGTGGGAGCAGATTTTCTCAGTTTAGAAAGTGCCAGCGACCAAGCCAGAGAAGAAAAAGTCAATTTGCCCGAACGCTGGCTGCGCGGATTTTTGCAATCGCAGGCCCTGTTTCGGCAGGCAACGCACTGGCAGACATTGCCCGCTTTGGCCGCAAGGCAATTTTTACATCAGCTCAAAGCCAGTGATGAGCGCCCTCTTTGGCTTGCGTTGCGGGGCAAACAACTCCAGGCTTTGCCGATCAAACCCAGCGACCAAGAGGCATTGCCTGTAGCGGGCCTTCAGCGCTTGAGTTTGCTGCGTCCACTCATTCCCCATCTTCAAGGATTGGAAATTTACACTGTGGCCGAAAATGGCCCCAGCCTTTGGGTTGCACGGTTGCCACAGGCCCGTGCCACTCTGGCGCTGTCCTCTTCCGTCAAACACGGTTTTTCAGGCGAGGGAGAAGCCCTGCGCAGCTTGTCATCTTTTTTGCCTGTGGCCGAATTGGATTTTTTGCGCCAGCTCTTGGCTGGACTAGAGAGCTTCAGTCTCGAAGAACTGGCGCTCTGCGCTGAAATCTCAACAGAAACAGCCCAGCAATTGGCAGATATCTTGGCGGGGGAAGGGCTCTTGGGTTATGACAATCACTGCTCCCGTTATTTTTACCGCCCTCTGCCCTTTGTGCAAGCCCTGCAAAAACGCAGCGAAAATGCCCACAACTTATTGCAGGCCAATCAGGTGAGTTTAGAAGCGGTCAACCCCTTACCAGAGGGGTTTAGTGCCAAAGGCTGGGTGCGCGGAAACCAAGCAGAATACCGGGTAGAACTCTCAATTGAAAGACAGTATCTCAAAACCGGGCAATGTAATTGTGCTTGGATTCAAAGCCATCAACTTCAGCGAGGCCCCTGTAAACACCTCTTAGCACTGCGTTTTGCCGCTGAAAAACAACTGAGCGAAGGAGATTTCGATGCATCCGAATTGGCCTGAATTGTGTCAGCATATATTTACCAGCAGCGCAGCTATGCTGAGAGAATACCTATACAACTGGTCAGAAAACGAACGGAAGAGCTGTTTTCAGGCACATAAAAATGATTTAAATCAGCTGCGTAAGAGCTGTCATTATTCGGAGCATACCTATATTCTCCACGCAGGCCACTCCCCTTTTGGTTGGAACAGTCAAGCCGAGCCACGTTTTGGATCCGTTCAACAGCTCTGGCCTGTTTTGCAACAAGAACTTGAAAAGTTAAGTGATTATCTCGAAAGAGAAAAAGTCAGCATCTATGCCGCAGCAGATATGTATTTTCTGGCCCTGAACCTGGAAACGGCCTGGGCAGGCCTCTGTGATAAACGCTCAGCACTGGCATTGGCCAAATCCCTGCGCAAGGCTCCCACCCTGCCTTATTTTCTCTTGGAAAATGAAAATGGCTCCCCGAGCCCCGATCCACCAGAAACATACCTCTTTTCAGTGACGCAAATATTAATCAATCGTCCAGTTGACTGGGCCGAGTCCGGTTTACTCAAACTCTTTGAAGACTACCAAGAGCAATATCTCGGTCAGGGATATTACCCAAGTATCTGTTCGGTTTTAAAGACCTGGCCAGAGAAAGAAGCTCTGTTTCAGCCGGCTCTGGAAAAATCTCTGTTTATGGAACTCTATCTCTGGCGAGATAAATTACAGGAATTACCACTGGAACATATTTTAGCGGGTCTGTCTTGGCGAAATCAGCTCAACCAGGGACCTTTACGCGGGAGACATTTCCCTCTGAATCTGAATGGCGAGCCGCTGGGTTTGTGGCTGTGCCAAACACTCCCACCAGACGTCCCCAACCGGCGTTCAGAGCGTTTGGCTTTTTTAAGCTTGGCCCTCAGCCGTTTGCTCGAAAATACCCGCAAAGAAGACAATCGCGACTGGCTGGCCCTCTACACAGCATTGAAGCCCAGCGAACAAGAAATCATCTGCTTAAAAAACCTGTTTTTTCAGTTATTACAGGCCAGCACCCCCAACGGGATTTCTCTGGCACTGGAAACAGTCAAAAAATATTTCAGCGGCTTTGAGAGCGAACACAGCCAAATCCCCCATTCAATCATTCCTCATCTCAGCCATCCAGTACAAAAAGTAGCCAAAGAAAGTCTGGCACTCCTTAAACAATACGCCAAAACTTGGCCAGAAAAAAAACCTGAACTGCTGGTTTCTTTATTGCCTCAATTGGCCTCTCCCCATGGCGCCATTCGCCAAGATCTGCTGAAATGGTTCAAGGGTCAGAGTTTGCCCACCTCAGCCCAAAGAGAATTGCAAGTCCTCAAAGAATCCGGATTGCTGAGCCCCTTAGAACAAGAACAGCTAAAGGCTTTGCTACCGGAAAACAGCGAACCCACCGCCAAAGCAGAGAGCAAACCAGAGACGACCCAGCCAATAAAATCTCTGCAAACCTATTTTCCGACAAGACCGACGAACCAACGCCATTGGGACAGCGATCCTCGCCTGGAAATACCTTCAGATGAGGCCTCTTTAAGTGCGCTTTTGATGAATTATAGCCATCAAATCCCGCCCGACTCAGTTTATGAGGCTGTCGGCCAAGCCCTCTTGCGCTTAGGTCCACCCCAAGATCCCGTTTACCAGCGACGTCTCTTGAATCCACTTTTGCAAAAACTGCAGCGCTTGAAAAGTCTCTCCCAATCACCGCTCATGGATTCAGCCCACTTGCTTTTGGCCATCTTGGCCCAAGCCTGGATTGAACAAAAACCGCCTGAAATCGCGCCCAACGTTTGGGAACTCTTGGCAATGGCCAGTCCCGACCTCTGTGCAGGAGTGCAGAGCAGTTTAAAAGCCCTTGTTGCAGGGGCAAATAGCCGGATCGAAGCCCCAGAATTTTTAACGGGTTGGATTTCATTGCAGGTCTTTATCAAACGACTCAAAGAGCTACCTGTAAAGAGTTTGGATACCCTGTCACTCTCTTTGGCCCTGCGCAGACTGAGCCCTGAACCGGCTAAACATGTCTGGTCAGAAATTCAGTTTCTGAAAGCACGCTTTCCCGACACAGAAGCAGATTTACTCACCCTGGCGTTGGGACCCGATGACGCGGCCCTGCTGGCCCTAAAAAAGGTAAGCAAAGCCTTTAAAAAAGCACCTCCCGACGATTTTCTGTTGGAGCAACTTTACTACAGCCCATCTGAAAATGCCCCATCCCCGACAAACCCCCTCTTTAGAGCCGTATTAAGTGCTGCAGGGGCACGCCAACGAAGAGAAGGTCTCAGCCCATCCCTATTTCAAGCCCTGCTCAACTTGCCCTGGGATAACTTACGCCTCAATCTGGGGATGGATCTGGAGATTTGGCTGTCCCCCCAGCCAGACTCAGAGGAGAAAACCCAGACTTTCTGGGAAAAATTAAGCGATGGGGTCAGCCAACTCTTTTCTGACTCTGCCACCAATGAAAAGCCTGAGGCTTTGGACAATTGGTTGAATGATCTCCACTTGGCCCAGAGAGGGCACTCTCGGAAAACCAAAACGTTTAAACAACTAGAACCGGCTCTGCAAAAACAGATTCAAGGGCTTTTGCTCGGAGACACGCACTGGCAAAATCTCCCCACATTTGCCCTGGGAGAGAGCCGCCAATTTGAGCAAGCCCCCTTTTGGCCTCAATTATGGCCACTGGCTATTGCTTTAAATCCTCGCTATCAGCCATATTGGGGGCGGCCTTTTAATCCCACAAGCCAGCTCTATCCCAAACTGGCCGAGTATCCTGTGATGGCTCAAACGCTCTTTGATATCGCCTTGCTCAAATTGCGTTGGAAACAGGGAGCGTTTGGGGGGATGAGCCGCGCAGACTTTCAGGAATTACAAAAAACGTATTGGCGAGAAATACAAAATGGCCATTCAGAGGCAACGGCTCCCCCATGGTCTGAGCAAATTCCCGAATTGGAAAAATACGACCATCTCCTGCTTCTGCTGCATTTGGGGCATTTGCCCAGGATCGCCTTACAAGCAGGAATCAGCCCGATGCTGCAGGTGTTAAGCGCAAAACACCCAGAACAGCGGCAAGTCGTTTTGGATCTGATCTGGCAAGGCCTTGAAGACGGACGGATTCAAGTCTCAACGGTGGTTGAACAGCTGAGCCACCAATTAGCCACCCAGAGCAAAGGTCTGCTCTATTTACGCGAGAGTTTGCAAAACTGGGAACTGCGGGGAGAGGCTGGGCACAGCCTCATTCTGACCATTTTGGATCATTTCTGGAGCACAGCCTCGCCAACAGCCAGCCCACCTGTCCCCCCCAAAAACGTATCAATGTTGCTTGAATGGTCCTATCAGCTCTGGCAGTATGGGGGACCTTATCAACTGAGTGCATCAGCCCTGAACGGATTACAGAAATGGGCAGAGCACCCCAAAAAAACAGCCGGGCGGGAAAAAGCCCGCGCCCTCTTGGCCTTTTTTAAAAACGGCGCATAAAGGGCTGTGAAGCCAAGCGACGTTCTCCTGGAGGCAAAGTCAGATCCAAATCCAAGAGCCGCTCACTCTCCTGCAAACACGCCAAAGGCCCCAATTGGTGGTACTCCAGGCTTTCAATCCAACTATAGCTCTGAATCATACGTCCTTCAATTAAATTCACAGAGGTGGTGAGTAATTCAAGGCTGATCTCTTCGCCAGACAGCTCACGGCAAGCCAGAACACGGGCCTGAATCAAGGTGGTAAAAGCAGCCAAAAGCAAAATTTGCTGGAAAAGATTGACCCTTTGTGAAAACCACTGATGCATCGAAAGCAATTTGCGGGCCAGATAATTGCGCAAAAACGTATTCAACAAGGTGTGTTCAGCCGACGTTAAGCTCGGCCAGAGACGTTCACCCTTGAGGATTGAATCAAAAAAGTCGGCAATCTGTTGATCCACCGTACTCGGAGGCAGATTTCTTAAGAACCACTCGAGTGCAAACGGGGTGCGCAAAGGAATCTGATGGGGTTGACGGGCATGCTGCTGACTGTGATGCTGGTAGATCTGCTCCAAGTCTACGGGCCTCAAATTCACGGTTTCAGTTCGGCGGGAAGTGAGTTCAAGCAGTTGTCCCAAGGCATAATTCAAAGCCCTGAGATTTTGAATCGGTGAACGCAGTTCGGCTTCAAAGAAAAGGGTATTCAAACTCAGACCCAACCAAAGATAGAGCACTTCTCTGGAAAAACGCAGTCCCGGCAGGGCCGTGATCGGAAAAACACCCCCATGCACACTTTCAGCCTCTTGCTCAGGAATCACACGATACACCAACTCGGGCTCTGCGAGTAAATAACTGGGTGCAGAACGGCAGCTCTGCATCAAATGAGAGACTTTCAAGCCCCCTGAGACTTTTTGCCAAATATGTGGATAATACTGACAGCCCTCGGGTTTGGCCTCAACCCCAAAATGTTTCTGAGCCAAACAGAGATTATCTTCATCCAATAAAACACAGCGATACGAATCGGGTTGTTTTTTTAGAAAGGCAAAATGCCCCGAAGGAAAGCCCAACTGCATAGGTTCAAAGACCGCGTGAAAACGGGGATCGCTGTGCTGGGTAAAAGCCGCATTCCAACGCTGAACATACGACTCGGTGACCCCAATCGACCAAGGCAAAGTACAACATTGTGCACATCGGGAACAATTAAAAGTATCGACTTCGCGAAAGTGCAGGGCCAAAACATGACCTGGCTGGGATTGCAAATGGGTATTGGCTGCTTCAAAAAAGCCCCAAAAATCAAATCCCATCTTCAGGAGAGAAAGCCGCTGGAGATAAAACCATCTGAAGCATCTGCTGCTTCTTCAATTTCAAGCGTTCCAATCGCCGTAAAGGCCATGACATCAAAATTCTCAGCAACAGCCTTCCAGCTCTCGGGCAGGTGATTGTCAAAGAGCGGGCGAATCTGCTCAAACTGCTGCTGAACCTCGCCCAAAGGCAAGCGGGTAGGCATAAACTGAAAGCGAATGCCCAAAAACTCAAACAGTTTTTCCAAACTGGATTGGCTGAACAATTTGAGCAAGCGAAAATCTGTACTGGAACTAAAAATATTATCAAAATGATTGGCCAAAAGCCGCAGCAAGGTGGGTGTAGAGGCCATATTGTAACTGAAGAAGACCCATTCCGTGGTGGGACGGGTATATTTTTGCAATAAGAGCAGCTCTTTTTTGGGGTCGCGCAGGGTTTCTAAGCCCTGATAAAAGACAATTGCATCAAAGGTTTTGCCCCATTCTTTGAGAGTCTGCTGATTGATCATGTGCTGCGGCAGCGAAAGCAAGGTCACTTTCCAAGGGTAGGGCTGGCGAGGCAGATCCCTGAAATAGGGCTCATCCGCAAAGGGATTGATCTCCAAAATCGTTTTGACATGGTGCGAGAGACGCGTACGCAAAAACTCATAAAAGAGCGTATAAATCCGCTCGTTAAAGAGTTGCTGAAAGGACATAAAACTGCGGGTATCCTGGCTGATGCGGGCCAAGCGATCAAAACGTCGGGCAATTGTGGGATCTGAAAAAAGGGCAGGGGCATATTCCAGTCCATACCAGCCTATGTGGTTCTGCAAGAAAAAATAGAGCTTGACCAAAGCAGAAAGAGGTGGCGTAGCCACTTCTGTTTTTAAGAGCAATTGAATTTTGAGCTTGGCGGTTCGGGCCTGGGTCAGAATGGCTTCGAGCTGAGCCAAATCACAGGACTCAATTAAAAGAGGCAACTGCAATTCTGTAAAATGCAGGCGATTGAGTTGTTCAAGACTCTCAAGCGTCAGAGTATGGAGAGGGACCTGGGCAGAAAAAGTCAGTTTCTCCTGGAGCTTTTCATAACCAAAGCTCGTGCGCATCTGCTGCAAAAATTCGGTCTCCAAAGGAAAGGGCTGGGTGAGAAAATGCACGTGCTGATTGACCGCAAGCCGGGCCAATTGTTCGGTCAATTCGCTCAGATTGTCTGCACTGACGGGCAAGCCCTGTTGGGGATGGAGATACTTGAGGCTCATGATGGCCAATTATACCATACCGGTGCGATTGACCATTTCGGTAAGGCCATAATCATCGATAATGCCTTTGATTTTTTCAGAATATTTGGGATCGGTGGCATAAATACCGTGAATATTATCGACAAAAGCACGGGGATTTTTATCGCGGGCGTATTGATTGACCGCTTTGTCGTAATAGCCGTTGTGAAAAAGCGCCCCATGTTTGCTCACCGCTTCTGTAAAATTGCCGTACTTGGCAAAATTATCGCGAATGGTGACATAACGGCCTTTGTAAAACTCTTTGGTTTGGACATTGACCGACCCCTGACTGCCGGAACCTTTGATCCCAAAAATATTGTAGCCCCCAATCGGGGAGCGGGCCCAGGCCGACTCCAACGCAGCTTGCGCCAGGGTGACCTCTGCAGGCACGCCATATTTTTTTTCACTTTCAATCGCCCCTGGCAAAAGGGCTTCAAAAAAGGCCTTTTTGTCTTTTTCGCCCAGGGCCTTGAGTTCTTGGGGAGACATGCTCTGCAAGCGGGAAACAGAACTTTTGTGACGCAATTCAGCCAAACCCACTGAAGGCTGCGCAGGAGAAACACTGGGAGCATTGGCGCCCCTTGCAGGCAAAGCGGGCGCAACGGTTGCGGTAGGTGTTTTGGCGGCAAAAAGGCTGAGCGGATTGAGCAGGGCTGTTTGTCCAGGGGGTTGAATCTGGGGTTGAATCTGAGCCTGATCCTGTTTGCCCAAGAGCGAAGAAACACGGCTATAATTACCCGCAACTGGCTGTGGGGGTAAAATCGGCAAAACAGGCAAACCCGTCTGGTTTAAAGGTTTGAGTGCCGAGGGTGGCAAAAGTGTAAAAGAAAGGGGATGGCTCATGATAAATATATCGCTGATCTGTCTCGCATGATGACGTGAATAAAGTTTAAATTTAGGTTAAGTCGTTTCTGGTTTTTAGCACTGACTGGGTTAAGATTTGCTCAAAACTCCCGATCTTCCCTATCTCCCAGGTTCAGAACAGGCCTGATTTGGGGCATAATAAAAACAGGAGCACAATTACAAATGGGCCAATTTCGCATTACCTCTCAACAACCACGCATGAAACTGCAGATTGAATCTGCAGTGTCTCGGCCTGCAGCCATACCAGCGGCCCCCCATTCACCAGCGGCCTTGGTCACAGGCAATGCCGAAGCCAGCCAAACAAAAAATGCGCTTGAATTGCCACAAGAAACGTTGGGGCCCAAAACACCCGCTCAATATTTGGCCCGACTGAGCCCCCGAACCACCAGCCAAACACTCGGATCTGACACCTTCCAATTTGAAGTTGGCTACCAGAGCAAAGCACCCGAAATGCTCACAGCAGCACAAGATCCCAGTATGCTCGAAAACCTCAAGGCGCTGAATACTCCCAGCCAGGGCTCTGGTGCTGATTTTTTACAAGACAAAACCCTGATGACAGGCACCATGATTCGTCCTGACGAAAATCTCTCGGTTCGAGTCGGTGTGGCATCCGCCGTTGATAGCAAACAATTACAGGGACAATCTGAGAACTGGGTTCAAGGCCTGCCGGCCGCCGCCCGCGCAGGGGTTTATGCGGGTGTTGGCGTGCAAACCGGCCCACTGGCCTCAACGGTTGTCATGGATACAGCTTTGGGGCAGCCCCGTGTGGGTGCGGGCATGGCCCTGAATCTCACCCAGGGTGTCACCGTGGGTGTGAGTTATCTCAACCAAGCCACTGCCAAAACCGGCGAAATGGATACCCTGCGCATGGGGGCCGAACTCGTTAACAACGGCGATACCGTCTTTGGCGCCAATGTCACACAACCTTTGCAACAGGGCCCTGCCAACGTCAACCAGACGTCGGTGGGCCTGTATCTCAACACCCGTTTTAGATAAGGTATCAAGGTCTTTAAACAGCGTGAATAATCCCCGATTGCCGCGCAGTCGCCGCAAGCGCCCCACAGGCCCGCTTTTTTACCCCTTAAAGCCGGGAGTATCGCCCGTTTTGGTGGATACCCGCCAGATGGAGCATCGCCACTTGGCACTCAAAGGCAGTTTTGAGCTGCATAGCGACCTGCCCTCACAGTATTTACACCATCCCCATAGCGTGATTATCTATCTGCCTCCCAGCTACGGCCATGCGCCTCAGCGCCGTTACCCAGTGCTCTATGCCCAAGATGGCAATAATCTCTTTGATCCCCATACGGCCTTTATGGGCCGAGAGTGGCGGTTGGATGAAACCCTGGAGCGGCTCTTTCAGGAAAAAAAGATCCCCGAAATGATTGTCGTGGGCATTTACAATACCCCCGATCGGCTCGAAGAGTACACGTGGTATCCCTCGCTCTTTAATGGCTATCCCTGTGGGGGCAAAGGAGCCGCTTATGCCCGCTTTGTGGTCGAAGAGCTCAAACCCTGGATCGATCAACACTACCGCACCCTGCCCCAAGCAGGTTATTCAGGTCTGATGGGCTCTTCGCTGGGGGCGATTATCAGTTTTTATATTGCCCGCGCCTATCCGGGGGTCTTTACGCGGCTGGCTCTGATGTCTCCCACCGTCTATTGGGCCCATCATCAAATCCTCAACGACACACATAACTTTCCCCTGCATTTGCGCCTCTGGGTCGATATTGGCACCGAAGAGGGCCGCAATCGCGAGACAGAAGAAACGGTCGAAAGCACCCAGGACTTTGTGCATGCCCTCGAATTGCGGGGATACACCCGGTATCACGATTTGGCCTATGACGTGGACTGGTTTGCTGGCCACGATGAAATGGCCTGGGCTCAACGGGTTTATAAACCCCTGCAATTTTTATTTGGGAATTTGGTCTGAGCCCAGACAATGAGTACGGCTTCTCCATTAACGGTGACCCTCCTGACCCGCTCGATCAAAGAGGCGCTGGAGACCTGTTTTCCCTATCCAGTGCGGGTCCAGGGAGAGATTTCCAATTTTCGCCCCCATTATTCTGGCCACGCCTATTTCAGCTTAAAAGACGCTTACGCCCAAATCTCAGCGGTGATGTGGAAATCCCGCACGGGCTATTTGCCGTTTAAACTCGAAGACGGCCTGCAGGTGGTTTGCACGGGCACCGTCACGGTTTACGAAAAAACCGGCCGCTACCAGCTCAATGTGCTCGACATGCAACCCGCAGGCAAAGGGGATCTGCAAGCACAATTTGAGGCCCTCAAACGCGAACTCTGGGAAGCGGGGCTCTTCGACGAAGCCCACAAAAAACCGCTGCCCACTTATCCAGGCAAGGTAGGCATTATTACCTCGCCCACGGGTGCTGCCTTGCAAGATATTCTGGCCGTCGCTAAACGCCGAAATCCAGGTATTCCACTTCTGATCAGGCCCGCTCAAGTGCAAGGCGAAAACGCAGCCAAAGATTTGGTCAAAGCGATCCAAGAACTCAATGCGCACGGCGGCGTCGATGTGATTATTCTGGGCCGGGGCGGCGGCTCGCTCGAAGATCTCTGGGCTTTTAACGACGAAACCCTGGCACGCACAATCTTTGCTTCAGCCATTCCAATTGTGGCAGCCATTGGCCATGAAATTGACTTTACGATTGCCGATTTTGTGGCGGATCAGCGCGCAGCCACGCCCTCAGCCGCTGCTGAGTTGGTGATTCCCAGCCGCGAAGAAATGTTGGGGCAATTGTATTTTTATCAGGACAAACTGGCCTCCTTGCTCTTGCAACAGGTGCAACAGGCCCGCAGCCGCCTGGAACAGCTGAGCCAACACTACCTGCTGCGCAAGCCTGAGTTTTGGCTCGACCCCCGCTACGAAAAGCTCTGGCGCCAGCAAAGTGCCTTAGAGCAAGCCTGGCAACGGCAAGTGGCCCAAAAACAGCAAAGTTTGGCACTTTTACACAGCCGCTTGGAGGGGCTGGACCCGCGCAAAGTGCTCAACCGGGGCTTTGTGCTGCTAGAACAGCAGGGGTTGCCCGTCACCCGCGCAAGCCAATTGCAAGCGGGCCCCGTCAAAATGATCTTTCAGGACGGGCTGCGCAGCGCACATTTGGAATTGGAGAAGGATACATAGATGTCAAAGAAAAAGCCGGTTTTTGAAGAATCTCTGAGTGAGTTGGAAAAATTGGTGGGCCGCCTGGAAAGCGAAGAAATTCCCTTGGCTGAAGCCATTGCTGCCTTTGAAAAAGGCCAAAACCTGATCAAAGCCTGTGAAGGCCAATTGCAAGAAGCGGAGCAGGTGGTCAAACAATTGTTACAGGGCACGGCAGAAGACCCCAAAGAAGCGCAAGAAATCGATTTTGAAGGCCATTTTTTCTAGTTCCCGCCCGCTAAGGATTGCAGACTTTGGTTTTGCCTGTTAGAATAAATGTATTATTTACACTAAATTACCCATCCCAATCAAAGAGGCCTGCCATGACTGATTACTTCCGTCCCTCCGTAACTGTTGACCTGCTGGTCTTTGACTGGACCCACGAGATCTTGTCGCTGCTTTTGATTCAGCGGGGAAAAGATCCCTTTGCCGGACACTGGGCCCTGCCCGGCGGGTTCATCGAGCCCGAAGAGACCCTTGAAGCTTCTGCCCGCCGCGAATTAAAAGAAGAAACAGGCCTAGAAGTGGGTTCTCTTTCTCCCCTGGGCACCTATGGCGACCCTGGGCGCGATCCGCGCGGGCGCACCCTGACCGTGGCTTTTGCCGCACTCACCCAAGACCAACCGGCTGTTTCTGGCCAAGATGACGCAAGTGAAGCCCAATGGTTTCCAATCGGTCAATTGCCAGCCTTGGCATTTGACCATGCCAAAATTATCGCCGACGGGCTGCACGCGCTCAAATCACAAGTGAGAAATATTTATTCGGGTATTCCGCTACAACTCAACAGCAAAGCCCTTCTGCCTCAAAAAATCCTGGAGCAACTACCCGACTAAAAGGGGTTTTGACGCACTGCTTCTAGACGCCTGAGTCCGGGCCGGTTTATACTCTGGTATCTAAGCACAGCTGCTTGTTTATCCCCATTTTTAAGTTTCCGTTTTTTCGGGACAGCCCAGGAGAGGTAAGGTATTCTTTCATGACGGAGTCAACGCTCCAGCCTTTGGCCGACAGTATTCTCAGGTTTCTCTGGGAAAGTGATCCCGTCCAGGCAACAGGTCTGGGCATTCATGACTACGATTATCACTATGCGGATTACAGTCCCGAGAAGCGGGAAGTTTGTCTGCAGCAAAAGAAAGACTATCTGGCACAACTCAAGGCCCTCAGTTCAGAAAACCTCTCCCGTGATGAGCAGGTCGATCTGGCTATTTTGCAGGCGCAATTGAGTGCGATGGTCTACGAAGAAGAGGTGCGCCAGCACCTCAAACGGGATCCTTCTCACTATCCTTCGGAAGCCCTCTATGGGGTACAACAATTACAGATCAACTATAATCTGCCCCTCGATCACCGGGTACTGGCCATTATGAGCCGACTCAAAGCCATGCCGCGTCTGTTGGAACAGGGTATGGCAAATTTGCGCAGCAACCCCGCTGAGATCTCCACGGTTTCGATCAGCGTGGCCCGCGATTCGGTCAAAGCCGGTCGTCAATTTTTAGAAGAAATTGTGCCCCAATTTTCGGGCACGGTGCCCCATTATTTTAAAGATCTGCTCGAAAGCAATACCTTGGCACTCAAGGCTTTGCACCATTACGAAAAATTTCTCAACGATCTCGAGCCCCAGGCCCAAGCGAGTTTTGCCTGCGGCAAAGCCCATTATGACTTTTTGCTCAAAGAAAAATATTTGCTCAATTACAGCATTGAAGAAGTCTTGGCCATCGGTCAGAAGGCCCTGCAAGACACCGAACGTCTGATCGAAGAAGTGGCCCACGAACTCAATCCCAAGCTGACTTGGATGGAGCAGATCGACGAGCTCAAAAACAAACACCCCGAAGCCGACAATCTGCTGCATGCATACAAAGCTGAAGCTGAGCGGATTCGTGATTTTGTGGTCAAAGAGAGCCTCGTCACCCTGCCCGAAACCGAAACCCTGGCACTGATGGAAACCCCCATTTTCCAGCGCAG
Organism: Candidatus Sericytochromatia bacterium; assembly: GCA_018780035.1. Classification (GTDB taxonomy): domain Bacteria; phylum Cyanobacteriota; class Sericytochromatia; order UBA7694; family UBA7694. The sequence goes on along the minus strand of JADMKE010000004.1, from coordinate 258,363 downwards.
CATCATGCCCTATTCGGGTTATGTCTCGCCAGCACCTTTCGAAGAGCACCAGACTGGCTATTTCTGGGTCACGCCCATGCAAGACAGCATGAGCGAAGAAGAAAAACACCAGCGTTTGCGCTCGCACAATATCTACGACGTGACCCTGACGACCGTTCATCACGGCTATCCGGGGCAACACCTGCTCTTTGTTCAAACCCACCAACACCCTTCCAAGGTGCGCAACAGCTTCCCCGATCCCTTTTTCGCCGAAGGCTGGCCACTCTATTGCGAAGAGATGTTGTATACCGAAGGTCTTTACTCCGACCTCAAAACACGGCTCTTTCAGCTGCGCGACCAACTCTGGCGCGATTACCGCGTAATTATTGACACCCAATTGCATATGGGCAAAATGGATTACGATACCGCTGTTCAGACCCTGGTGGAAGAAGTCGGCATCGATCAGGCCAGTGCTGAGGCAGAAGTCAAACGCTACGTGCTCTTTCCCACGATTGCAATTGGCTATATGTTTGGCAAAAAAGAGATTATCAGCCTGCGCCAAGAAATCGCCGACCTGCGCGGTGACGATTTCTCAGTGCTGATCTTCCACAACCGTCTGCTGAGTTTTGGTATGGTGCCGCTCTCACAACTGCGCGCGTTGATGCTGGCCCATTACGGTTTGGAAGCTTAAAACGCCACCTTGTTTTTCAGTTATTTTGAAAGAAGGTTTTGTTGCTATGTTTCCCTTCAAGCCCCTTTGCAGCTCTTTACTCACAGCCAGTCTCTTTCTGGGTTTAACCTGGGCCGTCTGGGCTCAGAACTATAAAATCAACGATCGTGTCTTGGCCCCTTATGGGGGAGATATGGTGGCCGCAACAATTGTGGGTGGCCCCAATTCGCGGGGACAGTTTCGTGTCCATTTTGACAAGACCGACAGCCAACGGGACAAATGGCTCGCCCCCAATGAACTGGCTGTCTTTGTCGAGTTGGGTGAACTCAAACCCGGAGATTTAATTCAGGCTGAAATAATGAGCGCCTGGAATTGGTTTGAAGTGGTCGAGGTCAAAGGCGAAGAAGTACTCTGTCACAAACCCCACCACAGCCACGAAGGTGATCAATGGCTTCCCAAAAAAATTCTGCGCCGCCCCCCTGCGGCAGAAGTACCCCCTGCGCCATGGCCTTATCCCTACCTGATCGGTGATTTTGTCAAAATCTCCAAGGGCGGCCCCACACCCGAAATTGGGCGTTTTAGCGTACAAGGCGACAATCTCTATGTGGGAGATTATCGGGTCAGCGACATCGCTCAAATACTGGGCCCCTGGGTTCCCCGCTACAAAGTAGGTGAACTGGTGCGCTACCGCCGCAGTACATTGGTCTGGGCTCAAATGCGCGTAGAAAAAATTGCCGCTGGTGGCTATCTGGTCAAAGATGTCAAAAGTGGCCAAAATGACAATCTCAACGAAGAGGCCTTGGCCCCAGACTGGGACTACGATGGCTTTTATGCCCTGGCAGCACCTCTGTACAACGATCAAAACCCGATGAAAATCCAGTGGTTGATCAGTACTGACAAAGGCCAAATGAATGGATTCACCGTCAAAGATGCCCAGCTAAAAGCCGGCCTGGAGCTCATGAGTAAAGTTGAAAAACAAATCAAAGCCAAATACAGCCAGGTGCCAGGTGATAAAGACTGCTATGAATGTCCAGCCCAGGTGATGGATATTTTAGCGCGGCGCAAACAGGTGGTCATGAAAGCCTGCGGCATGGATGTTGAAACCTTTGTAAATAACCAAATTGCCGGCTACCAACGCCATTTGGATGATGCCCGCCAGCAGCGTTTTTGGAATCTCCCTCTGTCTTTTGGGGCCCAAAACATCGCGGCGCAAGTCCAGGCCGAACTCAAACAAAATGAAGCGGATCTGGCTCAGGATATCGCCCGCAATAAACTGATTGATCCGGCCTTTGTGTTTAAATATGATCGTTCGGCAATTGTCCAAAAAGTAACCGAAGCCAGCACGGAATTTGCCAAGTTGGTTCCGGCCTACAATGCCATTTCCAGTGATATGGGACAGTATTCCAGTCATGATGGGTTGGCCGAAGGCCTTGCAGGCGCCTATGTCAAAAAATTGCAGCCCCAAGGCAAAATTCTGGGCATGGGCACCCTCAAGGGAGGCTGGCAAAAATCAACCAATGTGAGCATCAATACCAGCGTCACTCAAGCCACTATCAGCAAATACCTCTCCGCCCGTGTGGTGGTTAAAGTGGCTGTACCCGGCTATAAATTCCCCTTGGCTTATGCTTTGACCCTCTATAACGAAGGGAAAGGTGCTTATGTGCATCCCAACTCCGTGATCTGGGCTTTTTACAAGGGGTAAAACGCTGTCCGTAATTAAATGGTGCAGCTCTCGTCCTGACAGCTGCTATCACTTTCTGTTTGGGGTGCTTCTTCGATCGCTTCGGCAGTTTGTTCTGGCAACACGCGCTCTGCACCACGCTCATCCCAACAGCGCTGTAAAACCTGCTTAAAAACAGAGATAGGCTGCGCACCAGAAACAGCGTATTTTTGATCAAAGACAAAAAAGGGCACCCCTGAAATGGCGATGCTGCGGGCCTCGTAGATGTCCGCGCTGACCTCATGGAAATAGGCATCGGGATTGGCCAGGGTGGCTCTGACCGCTTCGGGCTCCAACCCCACTTCACTGAGCAGACGAACCAGGGTTTCAACGTCCCCGAGATGCTCAGACTCTGTGAAATAAGCCCGCAAAAGCCGCTCTTTGGCTGCCCCCTGCAGCCCATGTTCGGCCGCCAGGTAGAGCAGGCGGTGCAGATCAAAGGTATTGGTGCGCAGGGTCTTGTCTAATTTTAAGTCCAAGCCCACCTCGGCCCCCATCGCCATCACGCGCGCCATCATGGTCTGGATTTGTTCACGGCTCTGCTGGTATTTTTGCATCAGGGCAGTCACAGTGTCTTGGGTTTCACCTTTGGGCGTCTCTGAATCCAATTCAAAACTGCGCCAAACCACCTCAACCTGTTCGCGTTGGGGAAAATCCGCCAACGCCGCTTCCAAATGGCGTTTGCCAATATAACAAAAGGGACAGACCACATCAGACCAGATTTCGATATTAAACATATTTTTTTCCTCTGGTTTAGAATACCACGCCCATCCGCAAGATCTGTCAAGCTGGAGACGATAATCAAGATCATTTGTAGTCATTTGAAGATGAGGGTATTTATGAAAATTCCATTCGGTTCGGGTTCCCTTGAAAATCTCTGGGGCAAAGCCAAATCTGCTTTTTCAGGTTCTTCGGGTCCCGTTTCAATCGAAAAACCGAATGCCACCATTCAGCCTTCAGCCCAAGCCAAAAGCACCACGCCCCTGGATCAGCGCTTTATCGAAAATCTTGGACAGATGAATCAGGGCAAAGCGACAGAACAGATCCCCCTGATGGCAGAGACAGCTACAGCGGCAAGCGAAAGCGGCAGCGAAAGCACAAATCCCATCACCCCAGGTCCACAGCCCGCGAAAATTTCTGCCTCAGCCGCCGCAGTGTGCCCGGTCTCAGAACTGCCCCCCATGCAGCTCAAAGTCGCGTTTTCAAACTTCATTAGCGAGGTGCAAACCGAAGAAATTGTAGGCATTGAAGCGGGCAAAAGTGTTCTCGCAACCCTGGCAGAAAGCCCCAATTACCAAGCAGTCAGCGGACAACGCATCGAAGCCAGCTTGAAACAAATTCAACTCAACGATCAACAGGTATTGCTGGACGAGCTCAAGCTCGCCATGAAAGCTTCTGGCATTGAGATTCCAGACAATTTTGGCTTAAATCAGGTCAGTCAGGTCTTTAAAAATCTCAGCGAACCCCAATTGCGCAATTTATTGCACACCTTGAACTCGCGGGATAAACGCATGGAAGTGGAAATTGAACGACTCCAGTCTGCGGGTGCTCAATTTGGCACTGAGGCCTTTAAAATTGCCGATCTGGAAAAAGCCCGCCAAATGTTGGGACCTTTGCTCAAAATCGAATTGCCACAGGTCTTAAAAATCAAGCAAGATTACCTCAAATTTGAAGGCCAGCTCACGACGCAACGCAATGCATTGGCAGAACAAATGCGTAAATTTGCTCAAGAAAACGGACTCGATTTGCCTGAATCGTTGCTTAAAACGATGATGGACTACCCTTTCGGGGTTGAGGATCGTCTGAATGATTGGCTAAGAAACCAAACCACTCAATTTTCTGGTCAACCAAACAAAATTCAAGCCCTGAGATCGATGAAATTATTTGCGATTCAATTTAAAAATGTCAGCGAAATTCTTTCAAGGGTTCAAAACAAGGAACATATCGGCTCAGATACCCTGAATAAATATGTTTTGTTTCAAACCTTTATCACGGTCAAAGACAAACTCTTTGCCGCCTACGAAAACAGCAGTGGCCCACAGCGCGACAAATTGCGCGAAGCTATTTTTAACCTAGACAATTTGTTTGACGGAATCGAACCCACACCTGAGGCATTTAAAGCCCGCTTGGAAAGCTGGCTGGGTCAATACCTCAGCCCCCAAGAGATCGCCGCAGCCCTGCAAAGCATAGACGATAATGTTGTCGCCATCACAAGCCACAATGAACGGGTCACACAAGCCGACACACAAGGCATTCGCGTTCCGGATGATCCGCCGACGCTGCCCCCTGTTCCCCCATCTACCAGCAGTGCTGCAGACCAACTCGCCGAACTTCGTGAAACAACCCGACAGCAAAATGAGTATTATCGCCATGTTTACGCCACAGAAGGAGATGAAGGCCTGAGCCGGGTTTTGCAAACAGAGAGAGAGACCGTTTTAAATCCCCTGTTGCAAGCCGGTACGCTAAAACCAACATCGGCAGATAAAAGCAGTATGAGTGCCGAGAAACCCCGGATCTCAGCCAATGTGCAGGACGCGTTAAACACCCAACGTGAAGCCCTGCTTAAAAAGCTGACGGCGGGCGCATCTGGAGATGTGGTTAAACAACAATTTGACAAAATTCGCAACGCGCTGCGCCAGATGTTGCACAAAAACCAAATGGAATTTCGCAATATGCAACAGAAACTGGCCCTGCAAAAAATGCTGGCAGAGATGATGATGGAAATGCAATCCGAATTAAAACACCTGGATCAGAATTTCCAAGCAGATGTACGCAAACACAGCGAAGCCCTGCTTTTGGAGATGCAAAGTGAGATTCAGAAGATTCCCGTAGGCACCGGCTTGATTCAGATTTGAGCCGCTCAGATCCTCTGCCCGCCAGCCCTTGACCTGCTCTATACTGATTCATTCGTGAATTCAGTTGCTCAAAAAGGTTGATGCTCTATGTTGCTCGCTTCTGCTCTTGAATCCCTCCCACTGCAAGCCGATCTGCAAGTGCCGAACTTGCTCCAAGCAGGCAGCCAAGCTGCGTATATTGCCCGCAGAGCAAGCGAGATTCGCACCCAGGTGGTGGTGGTTCACGATCGCAAAGAAGCCGAGCATTATATGGCTTATTTGCGCGCCTTTGGCATTGAAGACTGCGTCTATTACCCCACCCCCGCACTTTCACCTTATGAGTGGAGTGGTGATGAACGCCTGAGCTGTCATCAGCGCCACCTCGTGCGCTTCCGTTTGCAATACACCGACTCCCCTCCCCAGGTCATTTTGGTGGGCTATAAAGGGCTGAGCTATCTGGTGATGGACAACTTGACTTGGTACCAACAGACCCTCACGCTCTACCCCGATGACCGCATGCCTCCCCCTGTGCTGGTGCAGCGCCTGATTCAGCTTGGCTACCGCCCTGCCAACGCGATTACGGAGCGTGGGGAGTTTACCCGACGGGGCGGCACCCTGGATATTTACCCCATGGGCTGTGAGCGGGTTTTGCGCATCGAGTGGTTCGATGACGAAATCGAAAAAATCGCCAGCTATCGCCTCAACGATCCGCTCGACAAACCCCACACAGACAAAAGCGGTGTGATTCCCCCGGCCTTTGAATGGGTCATTCCCGACAATCTCGAAGCGCTTAAAACCAAATTGACCGAAAATTACCGTGGCAATTTTATCTCGCTGATCCGCGATTTTAGCTATTCGTCGCAGCTCTACCAGATCATGCCCCTTTTACATGGCGTCACCAGCCTGCTCGGCTGCCTGCCCGACAATGCCCAAATCGTCTGGACTGAAGGCCTGCACACCAAGGCCCGGGGCTATGCTCATTTGCTCGACGAAACCGCCCAGCAGCGCGCCATTGCCCCCCAACATCTGACCCGCGAACAATTGGATGACGAACTCAAACGCCTGCAGCAATTGCATTTTACAGGTGCCGATGGCCAGGGTGGAGGCACGCTTTTGCCCCCGCTGGAAAAAAGCCTCGATCAGCTGACCGCGATTTTGCAACAGGCCCTGCACAAAGGCAATTATGTCACCGTGGTCAGCCCCCAGCCCCAGCGGATTGTGACGATTTTACGCGAGCGCCGCTGCCCCGTTCAAACCGGCCAAGGCCCGCTGCAAGCCGGAACGGTCAACGTGGTCCAGGGAGCGCTGCCCGAAGGCTTTGCCTATGCCCCACTCAAGTGGTTTTGTTTTACCGACAAAGAGCTCTTTCCGGGACGGCAGAAGATCACCCGCGATCCCAAATTTAGGCGCAATACCTCCCCCTTGCAATTGAGCCGAATCAAAGAGGGCATGTTGGTCGTACACGAGGTGCATGGCATTGGCCGTTACAACGGTCTGGTGCAGTTTTCGACCACCGGAGAGACCCGCGAATACCTGGCTGTGCTCTATGCAGGCAGCGACCGGCTGCTCGTGCCCGTCGAGCAGATGCACCGCCTACAAATCTACCACGGCGTCGGTGATTCGCAGGTCAAACTGCACAAACTCGGCGGCAGTGAATGGGAAAAGGCCAAGAGCAAGGTCAAAAAAGCCCTGGTTGAAATTGCCGAGCAATTATTACGTACAGAAGCCGCACGGATGCAGGCCGAAGGCATTACCTATCCCCCCGACAGCGAATGGCAGCGCGAGATGGAATTTGCCTTCCCGTATGAAGAGACCCCCGACCAGCTCAAAGCGATTCTCGACACCAAATTGGATATGGAGCAATCTGTGCCCATGAACCGATTGGTCTGCGGCGATGTGGGTTTTGGCAAAACCGAAGTGGCCCTGCGCGCAGCCTTTAAAGCGGCCATGGCCGGTTATCAGGTGGCCATCTTGGCCCCAACCACCATTCTGGCCCACCAGCACTACCAGGTGCTCAAAGACCGCTTTGCCTCGTACCCCGTGCGCGTAGAGCTGCTCAGCCGCTACCGCACCGCCAAAGAGAGCGATCAGGTTTTTGCCGATCTCAAAGCGGGCGCCATAGATATCGTCGTGGCCACCCACCGCCTGCTCTCAAAAAAGCTGGAAATGAAAAAACTGGGGTTGATGATCATCGACGAAGAGCACCGCTTTGGCGTCTTGCAGAAAGAAAAACTCAAAGACATTCAGCCCGGCATCGATATTTTAACCATGTCGGCCACGCCGATCCCCCGCACCATGAATATCGCCCTGGGTGGGCTTAAATCGCTGAGCCTGATCGAAACCCCACCGCCCAATCGGCAGCCGATCAAAACAATTGTTGAGCCCTATAACGAAGACCAGCTCAAAGAGGCGATCTTTCACGAATTGCAGCGTGGCGGGCAAATTTATTATATCCACAACCGCGTCAAAGACATCGAAAAAATTGGCGCCAAATTGCAAGAATTGGCCCCCCAGGCCCGGATTCGCACCGCCCACGGCCAAATGAACAAACAGGAACTCGAAGAGACGATGTGGGAGTTTTACACCCATGCCTTTGACATCCTGGTCTGCACGACGATTGTCGAATCGGGCCTCGACATCGCCAATTGCAATACACTGATCATTGAACGGGTTGAATTGCTGGGTCTGGCCCAGATTCATCAATTGCGGGGCCGGGTCGGCCGCTCGAATATTCAGGCCTATGCCTACCTCTTCTATGACCCGATCAAACCCCTGACCCGCGAAGCGCGTGAACGCCTGACCGTGGTACGCGAATACTCAGATCTCGGTTCGGGCTATTATGTGGCCCTCAAAGACATGGAGATTCGCGGGATTGGCAATTTGGTCGGCCCCCAGCAGCACGGCAATATTCTCACGGTTGGCTTTGAGACCTATTGCCAATTGCTCGAAGAAACCATTGCCCTGCTCAAAGGCGAGGTGCGCGAGGCCCGTGAGAGCCTGGCCTGTATTATTGACCTCAATCTCTCGGCCTTTATTCCCGAGCGCTGGCTCGACGATGTGGCCGAAAAAATGCGCATCTACCGCGTACTGGCTTATAGCGACGATCTCGGCCAAATCGATCAGCTCAAACAGGACCTGATCAAAAAACAGGGCGAATTGCCCAAAGAGGTGGATACCCTCTGGCGCGTCACCCAGACGCGGATCATGGCCACCGATCTGGGCATTCGCAAAATTGGCTTCAAAGGCCAGATGCTTGAAATTCAACTCAGCATGTCCGAAACCCGGTTTAAATTGGCGCTGCGCCGCAATCCCCTGCTCAAAAATTGGCAGTACAAAGCCGACGCGCTTTTGCACACACTCACGCCCCAACCCCTCAAGAACCTGCAACGGGTCGAGACCTTCCTTGCTACACTGATGGAAATGGAAGCAGAACATCACGAGGAGCAACCGGTTCATGTCGAATAGCCATCTGACGGAAAAAGGCCTTGTCGCCATGGCCCTGGTGGTCTTTCTCGGTGGCGGTTTTACCGCTGGCACCTGGTATTGGGTCAATCGTTTCGACTTTGTCGCCAAGGTCAATGGTGAGCGCATCACCCGTACGGTCTTTGCCCGCAGCTTAGAACAGGCCCAACATCTCTACACCCGCCAATTGGGTCTGGATCTCAAATCGCCCCAAGGCAAAGCCCTGCTGCCGATGCTCAAAGAGACCACCCTGAACCAATTGATCGACAACCAATTGCTTTTGAATGAAGCCCAAAAACGCCAGATCAGCATTGCCGACGCCGAAGTGGAAGCCGAATTTGAGAAATTGCTCAAAACCAATTACCAGGGTAAACGCGACCGCATGGAGAGTGAATTGGCCCGGAATAATTTTTCGGTGCCAGATTTTCGGCGCGAATTAAAAGAGCGCCAAATTCTGAAAAAAATGCGTGAACTGCTCAGCGCAGGCGCCAAAGTCAGCGACAAAGACGCTGCCAGCTATTTTGAGCAAAACAAAAAGAACTTCAACCAGCCCGAAAAAATCGAAGCGGCGCATATCCTCTTTAAGGTCGAAAAACCGGCCCAAGACGCCGCTGCCCGCCAAAAAGCCGAAAAACTGCTGGAAGAACTCAAAGCTGGAGCCGACTTTAAAGCTCTGGCTAAAAAACACTCCGAAGACAGCTCCAACAAAGACAAAGGCGGCGATCTCGGCGCTTTTGCCAAAGGCGACATGGTGCCCACCTTTGAAAGCGCGGCTTGGTCGCTCAAACCGGGTGAATATACCCAAACCCCTGTCAAAACCGACTTTGGCTATCACCTGATTCTGCGCGGCAGAACCCTGCCTGCGGGGCCTGTGCCCCTGGCTGAGGCACGCAAACAATTTGAACCCCAATTGCAAGAACAAGCCAAAGACAAGCTGTTTCGCGCTTGGCTCACAAACACCCGCAAACAGGCCGAGATCACGATCGCAGAAGACATGCAGCGGCCTGCACCGCCCGCCCGGCCTTCAGGCACACCGGCCAGCGGTGGTGCGGCCAGTCCCTCTGGGGCGGCTTCGGCCCCGGTTTCAGGCAAAGGGAAATAGCGTTGCCCTCTTAAGGGCTGAGTTGGGCTGGGGTTGGTGAATGTAATAAGGGGATTGGTAGCTCTCGGCCTGTTGCTGAGCATTCGGGTCGCTCATTACGCACATCGTGTGCTCCATTCGCTACAGCACCTGTGGTGCTAAGTAAGCGCCTTCTACACATCGCCGATGGCTCTGCTAGAAGCGCTTAAGAGTCGCAGCCCCCTTCTGCCCTCCTGGCAGGGGGCTGCTCCTATTACCCTCATCGCCCAGCACAGGCCAGACCTTCTTCTCCTCTTTTCAGGTGTATTCAAATGCCGCAAAGCCTGAATAGGACTTGAGTGAGAGATTAAATATCCATTTGCAAGGCGGGTCTTTACAGACCCGCCTTGTCGGTGTTAAAATTTTGTCACTCCGTTGTGATTTTGTGCTATTTTTAGGGTGTCTTGAAACGTTTGCTGCTGCAAAAGGAGATTTTTATGCTTCGACATTTGCGCTTCCATTTACGATGTCAAGGGAAGCCACTCTTGCCTCTCTGGCTGCTGGCCCTGTTTCTGGCTTCGTGCCAATGGGTCACGCCTATGAACACGCAGAACCCGCGCTCTGGATTACAAAAAGCATCCGGGCCGGGTAATTTTTCTTTGCTTTCTGCCGATACACCCCAAACAGGACAGATGATCACCCTGCCTTCCCAGGTTCATAAATCGCCTTTGCAAGCAATGGAAGAACCTCCCAAAGGCAAACATTTTCGCCTACATCTTTCGACCAAGGCTTCAGGTCAGGGAAAAAGCACATCAATTCGCATGCCTGAACAAGGGGCGTTTGAATTGGTGATTCAAAGTGGGACTCAGTTTAAAGTCTTAGACGCCAATGCCAGTGATGGTCAGGCAGTGGTCCAAATGCCCGCATCCAATTATCAGGCGCTGCTCAAATTACATGGCAAACATACGCGCACCCAAAAACGCAGCTTGCAACTGGAAGACACCCTCTATTATCTCAGCCATGAATTACAGCGCAGCACACAGGGCAAAGGCAGTTTTCAGATTCTCTCTCAGGGCAAAGCCAAAAAGTTGGAACTCAAGCCCCTGTGTTCATCCGACCCCGATCATTATCGGCTCTGGCGGGTGCACAATCCCAACAGCGAAGAGCTGGAATATAGCTGGCAAGTGGAAGGCTCTCAGCAAAGTGGGACAGAAGTCGCTCCGCCTGGAGATTCTGTGCTTGAAACAGAAGCAGAAAATGGGGTCAATAAACTGCTCTTGGATATTGACCAGAAGCGCCAAGACAGCGGTATCAACAAAGGGCTTTATTGTGACCCTGAAGAAGCTGAGCGTTCACTTTGGTGGCAGGTGGGTTCGCGTACCTTGCCAGTGCCCAGTGCTTGGAAGAGCAGTGACGGTGAAAAATATGTCTTGCGTCTGAATAACCAAGGTGTCACCGATCTGACTTTTCGCTGGTACAAAACACCAAATCAGGCTGTGGCTTTACCGCCAGGGACTGCGGAAATTGGGCCTGCTGGGGGGACTGTGGAACTGCCTGGGGTGGCCAAGTTGGAAATTCCGGCGGGGGCGTTGAGCCAAACAGAGGTGGTGCGGATTATTGAGGAAAAGCAAGCACCATCGCTTTTGGTTTCACCTCCCGATGACCCTCAAAAACCATTTATAAGCATTGGGGGACCGTATGAATACTTTACATCCTTTATACGGGTTGAACCTTTTCAACTGGATTTACAGAAACCTGCCACAGTTGAATTTTTAGACCTACCCGTCAGCAAAGATTTTTACAGTCAGGTATTCCGTGGCAGTAGTGGTTTTCGGGGATTGTTTGCGATTTTTAATACGCGTGAACTTTTTTCTGGTAGCTCTGTCTCTCAAGAATACAGAAACTATGTTGAAAAATATACGAAATTAATCCACATAGATGACCCTGTCCAAATTCATAACTTTGGTTACACTTCCCTTCTTATCCGAAAAGGAACAAAATTTGATCCCAATCGCTTACCACCCCTCCATTTAAATCAAAATTTTAATATCAAAAATGCATCAAATTCATCATCATGCTCATCTAATCAAGGAAAATCACCGTATATTTTCTCTGAACATTTTGATATTGGTATTTATGATAATTCAATTTTCAATAATATTTCATCTCAGGATATGTGTACATTTGTCTCTTATCTTGAAACAGTACATAGCTATATTAAAGCTCAACAATTGGCTTATTCTCCAAAATACGAAAAAATTATAGTAACAGTACTGTCTCAAGATGTGAATAAACAAGCCGGAACAACTAAAAAAGGTGAATTCAAGCTAAAGTGTATTGAAGGGATTTGCACCCCTAATTATGACGTATACTGGTGTCCACAAGCTGATTTAAGTATCCAACCATGCAAATGGGAGCAACAGGCGATATTGGGTAATGTAAGCCATGAAATTTTTCACTTTTTTCAGGCTGGATTTGGTGATTCTAACAATTTAATTTTTCCACAAGATTTATGGTTTATAGAGGGTTCTGCAACTTGGTTTTCAGCTCATTTTGAAAATAAATTTCATGGTTCTTTAGCCATCCCAAATTATAATCCTCATTTTGTGGGGGGAGAACCACTTAATCCTGTTAAAGCAGGCCATTTGAAGTCTGCCTTAAGTCACCCCTTCTTAAAAGAAGCGTCTCACCCTTTGCAACCTTATTATAAAGCTTCTTTTTTCCATGTTTTAGACACTATTCTTTCCGGTGAAAAATCCATTAATTTTGATTTAAACAAAGATTTTCAAAACAAAATTGCACAACAAAATATCTTTAGAACCTTGATAACAACCCACGAGGGTATCCAATCAAAAGATCAAGAAGAAAGTCTGCAAAAGATTTATCATACCTACGCCAAAAAAGCTTTGATAGTACAAGATACCAATCAATTGGATACCAATTTTGACCCAGTTGCTTTAGAAAAACCCCTTGGTATCAATGGCGTCATTACAGAGCTGCATACCGCTGAGAATCCTTTGTCTATCTCAGTCGAGCTGGATACCATGACTTCAAAATACATTCATTTGGTTCCGCTTTTATTGTCGGGCTCCCAAACGGTTAAATTCAGGTTTAAACAGGATAATCCTGTGGCTCCTGAAAAAATTAACGAATATGACACCCTCCCGTATATCGGGGTCAGCGTCGCGGGTGTCAACAATCCGCAAGGGGAGGCCGCAATCATTGATGCCAACCATACCATTACCCGCAATTTACTGGGCGATTTTCAATCCCTTCCTGTGCCGTCTTCAACAGGTGCCCAAACTGAAGATCCGGGGATTGTTTTAAATGATGCGCAATCGGCTGTGCTGGTTGTCTCCAATGGGCAATGGGTTGTTCAACCTGAGAATCCAGTTACAGTCACTATTGAGGCTTACATCGAAAGCAAACGCTTCCGCTCCGTCGACCCGGATCTGATCAAAGCTCAGAAAGCAACCCAGGTTCTGGTTCAAGGAACAGAGCTTGAGTCTATCAACCAAGTTATCATCCAATCAACGGCACACCCCTATACGGTCTATACCGCACAAGCTGCTTATAATACAAATTCAAACGACCTTTCCGTAAGTGTACCTGGCTTGACTGCCGGGAATTATAAAATGGCAGGTCTTCTGCAAAGCGGGGCTCAGTGTTATATCCCGACACTTCAGCCTCCTTTGGACGCGCCTCCCCCCTCTGGGGCACCGCCTTCGGGAAGCCCCCCCTCTGGAGCACCGCCGTCGGAACCGCCCACTCAAGATCTTTGTGTCTTGACCAATTCTTTAAATTTAGCGGTCAGCAGCTCCCCACCACCATCCAATCTCATTCAGGCACAAAGAATCTTTTTGGTAACAATGAATCGTCTGGATAATGCTGCTCTCATGATTTACAAACAAGGAGAAAGCAAACCTTTTTACATTCGCTATGCTTCTGGGAGCTTGGGAAATCAGACGGCAAGCACGCAAACGGCTTTTCTCGCTCATTTTGCAAATCTTTTAGATACAACACCCGAATCTGAACAAATTATACATTTTGATTTCACACCCTATGAGCCAGGGAACAAATATTTTAACGCGAAGAACAGCCCTTTCTTTGATTTGTCTAAAATCCATGGAGAAATCATTGTAAAAATCGTTAATTGGTCTCCTCCACCAGGCCAAGGATCTGGAAGCAGCCAGTTTGTTGTTTCATCACATGCTATGGTACAAATTACAGATAGTTCTGGTCCCAAGGTTGTTTGGCTTGCTTATCGTGCTGACGGCGGCTCGGTGGGCATTAATGAATTTACGCCAGAAGTTGTGGTTTTACCGAATGAGAGCAGGTCTTTTGGGTTTAATCTTCCTGAGTTTTTTACAAATGACGGTTTTTTATCTGAAGTCTATTTTGATTTAATCGAAGAGTACAATATAGACCCGTCTTCTGTGACAGGATAATCCCTAATCCAACAAATGCTGCCCCTGCAAAGTATCCTTCGACTTCGCTCAGGACTCACACAGTCCTAACCCGATACTCTCTGAGGCGTTTATCGTGTTTGCCTGCCGCTCCCTGAGCGAAGTCGAAGGGGCAGCCTGAACATCAGGGCCTTGGCCAACCGGAGTAGCCATCGGCGCTGATTCACGCACACACAAAGCTTTTCAAAGACCAGAAAATACCAAACTTGGGGATTGATGCTCACTTTTACGCGCATTAAACCCCTCTTTCAGCCAGATTGCCCGATAAGCTCAACAGTTCAAGAGCCCCTCTGGTACACTGGAGAAGATGATTTGCCACGAAAGAAGGAACAGTGACTGTGACAGAAATACAGAAAAAGGGCTCGAAAGTTGGCGTGATCGCCATCGTGTCCACCTTGATTATTGGCAGCGCAGCTGCCGCCGGTAGCTTTATTTGGGCCGGACAAACCGCCTTTGCCGCCAAAGTCAATGGTCAGGTAATCAGCACCGAAGAATTTGCCACCTATGTCGAACGCGCCAAGAAGCAATACGCAGGCCAAATCGGTATGGACTTCAACTCCGCCGCCGGTCAGACCATGTTGGTCAATCTCAAGAAAAACATCATGAACTCCCTGGTTGAAATGTCCCTGATGAAACAGGAAGCCACCACCATGGGCCTCGATGTCAAAGAAGACGAGTTCAAGAGCAAATTTGATGAATTGCTCAAAGCGCGCTACCAAGGCAACCGCAAGACCTTTGACGAAGATCTTGAGCGCAACAAATACACCTACGAAGAATTCGAAACCCAGTTTAAACAGCAGATTTTGCTGAGCAAACTCTATCAGAAGGTGATCGAAAAGATCAAAATTGACGATGCCGAGCTGAAAAAGTACTACGATGGCCACATGGATATGTACAAAGAGCCTGAGAAAATCAAGGCCCAGCACATTCTTGTCAAAGCCGAAGAGGGCAAAAAAGATCAAGAAACCAAAGCCAAAACCAAGGCTGATGCACTCTTGGCTCAATTGCAAGGCGGCGCTGACTTTGCCAAATTGGCCAAAGAAAACTCCGACGACACCTCCAACAAAGACGTTGGGGGAGAACTGGGTGCTTTTGGCAAAGGCATGATGGTGGCCGAATTTGAAGAGGCTGCCTGGAAGCTCAAAGAGGGCGAACTCATTGCCGCTCCCGTCAAAACCCGTTTTGGCTACCACATCATTAAACGGGGCGCCTCCGTACCCGCCATGACCAAAGGCTTCCCCGAAGTCAAAGAGAGCATCCGCGCCCAACTCGATCGCGAGAAAAAACAAAAAACCTTTGAAGACTGGCTCAAACAGCTCAAAGCCAAGTCCAAAATCGAGATCAACGAAAAAATGACCGCCGCTCCGCCCGCCGCTCCTGCAGCAGAAGGCAAGCCCGGCGACAAACCCGTTGAAGGTCAACCCGGCCAAGGCGCTCCTGGTGAAGCTCCCGCTGGCCAGACTGAGACCAAAGCCGGTGACGGACACGATCATTAAAGATCATGACCCGACGCATTGATGTGGTGGGGCTCGGACCGGGTCCCGCCCGCTTTTTAACTTTGGAAACCCGCGACCTGCTGATGGCAGGCAACCCGGTTTATTTGCGCACGGCCGTTCACCCGACGGTGCTCGAATTGCAGGCCTGGGGCTGCACCTTTACCAGCTTTGACAGTTTTTATGAACAGGCGGCCAATTTTGACAGCCTGTACCAGCGGATTGTCGGGCAATTGTGGTCAGAGGCCGAAGCCCAGGGCCAGATTGTCTATGCCGTTCCCGGCCACCCGCTGGTGGCTGAGAGCACGGTACAACAATTATTGGCTGCGGCAGAGCAACAGGGCGTGGAAGTCGTTTTACACACGGCGGTGAGCTGTGTCGACGTGGTGCTCGAAGCGGTGGGGGTGGATCCCAGCAATGGTCTGGTGATTCTCGATGCCCTGGGCCTCGAACCCAATCAGCTCGACTTTCGCAAACCGCAACTCATCACCCAGATCTATTCTCTGCCCGTGGCTTCCGAGGTCAAATTGACCCTGCTTGAACGCCTCGATCCAGAGACTGAGATTGTCTTGGTGCGCGCGGCAGGCTGCGAAGATCAGCAGGTCGAAACACTGCCACTCGAAGATCTCGACCGCGTGGACTGGATTGACCATTTGACCACTTTGTATCTGCCTGTTGGTGGCCCAGAAACCCTGGCCCCACTTGAGTACCTGCGCTGGGTTGTGGCCCGGCTGCGCGACCCGGAGGGTGGCTGCCCCTGGGATCTGAAACAGACCCCCCAGAGCCTGCGCAAATATGTGCTCGAAGAGGCCTATGAAGTCGTTGATGCAATTGAACAAGAAGACCCCGACGCAATCTGCGAAGAGTTGGGCGACTTGCTTTTGCAGGTCTACTTGCAGTCCCAGGTCGCTCAAGACGAAGGGGATTTTGAACTTGATGAAGTGGCGTTGGGTATTGCCGAAAAGCTGATCTACCGCCACCCCCATGTCTTTGGTCAAGGCCCCGAACTCGCAACCCCCGAAGAAGTCAAGCAGCAATGGGAAGAACTCAAAGCCCAAGAAAAAGCCGCCAAAGCCCTGGACTCAGAGGCTGTTTCGGTGCTCTCCGATTTGCCGGCAGCCTTGCCATCGCTGAGTTTGGCCGAAAAAATTGGCAAAAAAGTCGCCCATGTCGGCTTTGACTGGCCCGAGCGCGCGGGTGTGCTCGCTAAAATTGCCGAAGAATACGCCGAATTGCTCGAAGCCTGCGAGCAAGACGAACCCGAGGCGATCTTCCATGAATTGGGCGATGTGATGTTTACCCTGGTCAATTTGGCTCGCTGGTACAAACTCGATCCCGAAGATGCCCTGCGCCAGACCAATGCCCGCTTTCGGCGGCGTTTTCAGGCCATGGAAAGGGAGTTGGATGGCCGCAGCTTAAAAGATCTCTCTATAAAAGAGTGGGATCAGCTCTGGAATCGCGCCAAGGAGCAGGTGGGATGATCGCCTTTTTAAGGGGCAAACCCGTCCACTTTGGCAGCCAAACGATTGTCGTGGACGTGATGGGCGTGGGTTACGAAATCCAACTCAGCGAGCGCTACCGACTGCAATTGCAGAGCGAGAGCCAAAACGAAGTCACAATTTTGACCTGGTTGGCCCACCGCGAAGATAGCATGGAATTGTTTGGCTTTGAATCCCGCCAAGAAAAAGAATTGTTTTTGCTTTTGAATAAGGTCAGTGGCGTGGGCCTGCGCACAGCTTTGGCGATTGTCTCAGCCTTAAATGTGGCCGAAATTGTCGGTGCCATTGCAGGCAACCAACCCAAAGTGCTCAGCCGAGCACCCGGCATTGGCCAAAAAACCGCCCAGCGGATCATTCTCGAACTGCGCGAAAAGCTCGCCAAGCTCTACCCGAATGTGCCCGTGGCACTCACCGAAGGACCTCTCGAGCCCGGTGTACAAGAAGAAGTCGAAATGACCCTCTTGGCCCTGGGCTATGAACCCGATGAAATTGCCAGAGCTTGGGGCCTTTTGCCGCCCTCTGCAGACATGTCGGATGCGGATGAAGTGATCCGGTTTTTGCTCAATCAACTCGGCGCTTAAACAGCCAAGCTTTACAAAATTTAATCTAAACATAAGGGCCTTTTAGAAACAAATTTCTTTTTTGACGTAAGATCTCAAAAGGATGTTAGGATAATACTTGTGGAGATTATGCCCTGGAGGACATTATGACCATCGGTTACAACAGCAATCAAGCGGCCCTGCTGGCAGGAATGAACCCTGTCGGTTATCAGCAAGCCGTCGCACCGAGCTATGCTCCGGCCCCTTATGCTGCGCCTTATACCCCCAGCTATACCTTGCCCATCCAGTCTGGCCCCATGCAGCCCCCGACCATGAAAGTCGACAATTATGAGTCGACCCGTGATAAAAATGCAGGCGATTTTGTGGCAGGCGTTTTTACAGGCGCAGGCAAAGCCATTTATGACATGGGCCACGGCCTGTTTTTCTTGGGCAAAGTGGCCAGCAATGTCGTCACCCACCCCATCAAATCAGCCCAATGGGTCGGTGGCGTGGCGGTTCATGCCGTCAGCAACCCGATTCAAACGGCCGAAGGCATTGTCACGCTTCCCTTTAAAATTGCCAATGGCATTGTTAAACCCTATTCTCAAGCGATTCAACAGGGCCGTTATGGTGAAGCTGTTGGCCGTTTGGCTGTCGACGTCACCGTGATTGCCGCCAGTTTTAATGGCAGCAAGCCCCCCGGAAACCCGCCGGGGCCGGCACCGACACCGACGCCAACGCCTCCGCCCGTGCCACCGACGCCGGCGGTTACACCTCCGCCTGTGGCAGATGTGCTTGATGATGTGGGCAAAGTTGCAGGTGGCAGCGCCGCGAATAATGTCACCAGCCAAGTCGGTGATGTTTTGATTGAAAAACTCGTGAATGTTGAAAATGTCGCTGCTGGTGCAACCGTTAACATCAATATCGGCAATATCGAAATTGGCAAAACCGTGATGAGCGGTACCATGCATGCCGGCAGTAGCGGCGGCGGTGGCGCCCTGAAGAGCGTTGGCAAAATGATGCAAAATGCAGATGAGGTAGCCCAGGTGGTCACACCTCAGACCATGGTTGAAATGGCCCAGGCCGTCGACAACGTCGCTCCTGCACTGACAAGTGCAGAAGTCGTGACCGTGGCAGCAGAACAGAGTCGCACCGTCGGTCAATTGATTGGCGGCGGCATCGACAAAGTGATCGCCGCTCCCAGCAAGGTCTTCAACGGCATTGCCAGCGGCTTTCACAAAATTGGCGATGGCTTTGACAAAATTGGTAAAATTATCCTCAATCCGCTCGATAGCTTGAAGGGTCTCAACCCCGTTCAGACCGCCGAATGGATTGGCAACGGCCTGCGCAGCGGCGCAGACCTGACAGCCAGAGGCTTGGTCTTTGCCGCCCAGAACCCCAAACAGGCATTGATTGTCGCCGGGGCCGTGGGGCGTGCAGGCAAAGCCGCCGAAGACGTATTAATGGAATTCGATTTGGTGCGTTAGAAACACACCCTTTTTCGAGCCTCCTCCACACCCCACAAAGCCCGGTTCAGCCACCGGGCTTTTGGTCAAAAAAATGCTTTCAGGAGCAGAGATTATGCAGATTGGACCCAAAACACCACAAGCATCAGAGCCGGCCAAAAGCCAGTTCCAGATTGGCAACTATGACGAAGGCGCCCTTGATCTGGCCGACAAAGTCACCGTCAACCGCAAACAGACCTTCAAAACCGAAGCCGAAGCTGTGGCGTATGCCAAAGCCAATCCCGGCTCCGAAATGGTCGTGGAACGCGTTCAACCCGGCAAAGGCCTGGGCTTTGACGTCTACCAAGTAACGATTCACGACAAAGGCCAAAAACTGGGCTCTTTAAAAGATGTGGAAAACCTGCAGCTTTTCGAAAAACCCGTTAATCACATCCAAAAAGAAACCGGTTTGCGCAGCCAGCGCGCCTTTTTTGTGGCCGAAAATGGCGAGACCAGCAAACCCGAATATTCTCAGCGCTTTGATCGCACAGCCTACGACAAAATGCGCTCAGGTTTGGGGCTACACGACAGCAAACAGTGGTTCAAACTGGTCGACAAATACATGACAGCCCCCTCCCCTGAAGACAATTTGCCCCCGATTGATCGCAAAGAGTTGGCCGACCTCAAGTCCAATCTCAAGCCGGGAGATATTATCATGACCGGCAACAACGGCTCGTTTATCCACGGGATTATTTATGTGGGCCAAGACAAAGAGCTGCAGGCCCAATTGGAGAAAAAGTGGAATATGGCCCCCGGCACCCTCAACGGCGAAGGCCTGATTCTGCATTCCTTGGCCGCCGATCACGGCGCAGAAATTGAAATCAACGGCAAAAAAGTCCAGCAACCCCCCGGTGGCACTGGCGTGATTATTGACACCATCGAGCGCTACAATGGCCGCAACCCTCGCGATGTGATGATCGCTGTTGAAGTCAAAGGTGCGACAGAAGCCGACCGCAAAGCAGTGATCGCCGAAGGCAAGAAGATGATTGGACGGGGCTATGACAACGGCTTTAATACCTTTGACGACCGTGACATCTATTGCACCGAGTTTATTTACAAATCCTGGATGGCCTCCCCCGATGCCACCCCCGAATTTGCCACCCAATTGCATCCCTTGATTCCCCAGACCTCAGCCCCGGTTTCGGGCTGGCTCTACGATAAGGTTTCAGACAAAGCCCAAACCAAGATGAAAGACGATGGCTATCTCTACCAAGAATTGCTGATGACCGATGGGATTCTCACCAGCAAATCGGTCGAACTCAAATGGGCCAGCCAAAATGCAGATAAGTCTGAATTTTTCAAAAAACATGAGCGCTGGGCCGATGGCATGGCAGGCAAAATCTCCAAGGATTACAAAGAGATGTTGCTCGAAAACGTGCCCGATCAGGCCGGTCGTTCCGGTGAAATGCTGGGCCAGATCCGCGCCGCTTCTGCGCGCACCCGGCAACAAGTGGCTGCGCCCGAAAAGGCCGCCAGCCCAGAAAAACCGTCAGCACCCGCTCCCTCACCAGCCAAACCCACCCCTCCCAGCATCGACGGACGCCCCCAACCACCGGCCACCCCCAAGCCTGTCGCACCGCGCAAGCCGACTAATTAAGCTCCCGTGCGCTTGTTTATTTGCATTGGGCCCCGTGTTTGCTTAGAGGCTTGCCGATGAGTGTGTCTGAACTTCCGCTGCTGGCGGAATGTGATGTCTTGGTGCTCGGTGGCGGCTCAGCAGGTTCTGCTGCCGCTATTGCCGCTGCCCGCAGCGGAGCACATACCCTGCTGGCCGAGCAAAATGGCTTTTTGGGCGGCACCTCTACGGCCTCACTGGTCACGCCGATGATGGCCAATCACCTGCAGGCCAAGCCGCTGAATCAGGGCATTTATTTAGAGGTCTTAAACACCCTGCTGGAGACCGGCGATGCCGCCGTTTACAAAGATGGCAATGCGGGCTGGTTCAACCCCGAAATGCTCAAATTGGTGCTGGAGCAAAAAGCCGTTGAGGCAGGCGTGGAACTGCTCTACCACGTCTATTTCTCTCAGGCCCATGTCGAAGCGGGCGTTTTAAAGGGTGCGATCTTTGAGACAAAATCGGGCAGAGGCCTGATTCGTGCCAAGGTCTTGATCGACGCCTCCGGTGATGCCGACTTGGCCTTTCAAGCCGGGGTGCCGATGGTGATTGGGCGTGAGAGCGATCAGGCCAATCAGCCCATGGCCCTGCGTTTTAATCTGGGCCAGGTCAATCTGCTCAAGGCCCGCGACTATTTTGCAAGCCTGGGTGAATTTGACTGGACCGACAACCCCCATGATCCCGAACTCCCGCTCTGGACCACCGCCTGCACCTGGGACAAGCCCTGGCCACTCAGCCCCCTCTTTCAGCAGGCCGTGGCAGCAGGTGAACTCAGCGAAGACGACGCCGCTTATTTCCAGATTTTTACGGTGCCGGGCCGTCCCGGTGAAGTGGCTTTTAATTGCCCGCGCCTGGATCAGCTCAAGAACTCCCTCGACTTTCGCCAGCGCAGCTTGGTACAGGTCGAAGGCAAAGCCCGCATTCTCAAGCTCTGGCATTTTTGCCGCAAATACCTGCCGGGCTTTGAAAAAAGCTTTATCTCCCAGATCGCCCCCATGCCCGGCATTCGCGAGTCGCGCCGAATTGTCGGCGAATATGTCTTGACCAGCGAGGACTTTTTCGCCGCACGCAAATTCCCCGATGCGGTGGCCCGCAACAATTACCCCATCGATATCCACAGCCGCGACAAAAGTGGCGGTCTGCACTTTATGCAGGCCGGAGACTACCACGAAATTCCCTTTCGCTGCTTGGTGCCGCTCCAGATCGAAAATCTGCTTGTCGCAGGCCGCTGCCTCTCTGCAGATTTCTCTGCCCAGGGCGCGGTGCGGATCATCCCCAATTGTTATGCCATGGGCCAAGCCGCAGGTACCGCTGCCGCATTGGCATTGCAACACAGACTCAGCGTTCATGCCCTGGCACTGCCAGAACACGTGGCAACCCTCATGGCTGCGCTGCAGGGGCAGCATTTGTTGGCTTAAACAGCGCTTATTCCCAACTCAGCAGACGCGTTTGAAACTTCTCCAAATTCAAACGCAGAGCCTGATTGCGAGCCTGCAGGAGATTGCCTGCCACCATCAGGCCCAAACCGGCTGAAATAAACAATCCCCAGCGCAGGCTCCAATGGCCCAGCAACAAAATCGCCAAGACGGCTGCGGCCAGCGCAAGCGAGAGAAACACCAAAGCCACATGCAAAAAGGCCCGCAATTGCAGCCAGAAGGCCGCATAGACCATGGCCCCTGTGAGCAAAGCCAATTCGAGCAACATGCCCAAACGCAAAGGCAGCGTTTCGGCAAAAAAAGCACAGCTAAAACCGGGCAAAACCAGCAGGCTCAGGCCCAAATAAAAGAGCTGGTTGCGATCGGGCTGTTTCTTGAGCGTGTACCAGGCCAGCCAAAGCAAAGCCAAGGCAAAGGGCAACAAAAAGGCGTGAACCAGCAAGACCCCCGCAGGATTGGCGCCAATCAGGTTTTGCAGCCGACTAAACCAACCCAGATCCGTGAACAATAGCACCAACCAAGCCGCGTAGGCAGCCAACATACTCAGCCACCAAAGCCAGGGAGCCTCTTTGTGTATACGCGCCTCACGGCCATAAAAACCCGCCCAAAACAGCAGCGGAACCAGACGCCAGCCCAAGAGCCCCAATCCAATCAAATCGCTGGTTTTCACAAACATGCCCAACGCCAAAAGCACCGGAGCCAAAAGTGAGGAAAACCAAGCCAAACGGGCCAATTCCAGATTGGGCGCAAAGAAACGGCGAAACCAAACAGCCAAAGGCAATAAACCCCAGAGCAAAAGCGGCTGCCAAAACAAAGCCAGTAAGAGCCCCAGCAAAACCTGGGCCAGAGCCACGCCCTGCAGCCAGGGATTCAAGAGCACCCCATTGAGCTGACGCAAGCAGATCACCATGCCCAGACTGAAAAGCACCACCCACCAGCCCCATTCAGGGGGTGCAAGGGTTTGCGCCAGAGTCAAATCTTGCCAAAGCCGCCAGCAAAGCCCCCCCTGAACCAGGGTTTGAACCCCCAGCAAAAACAAACCCAAACCCAGATAATGCATGGAAAAAGAGAGCCTTGACAGATCCGAATCATGCCCCTGCTCAGCCCTGAGAAAAAGCCAAGTAAACAGCCCCCCACCCAACAAAGGCATCACAGCTGCTTGGGTGGGAGTCAGCAGATGCAGCCCGTCTTTGCTCAAGAGCAAGGCGATCAGGCCCAAAAGGGTTAAGGCATATAATTGCCAATAATGGGGGCGAAGGCCCAGACGCAACGCTGTTCCCAGCATCAGCAAAGCCAGAGTAACCCCGGCAATCCAGGGGTCACGGGTCAGGCCCAAACTGACAAAGCCCAACCCCATCAGTGCCAAACTCACCACAGCCAGGACGCGCTGAGTACCCGCACTCCAGCTTCGTCCCAGCACAAACCAGAGCACACTCCAAAACAGGCCCGCACCGGCCAAAAACACCGGCAACAATTCGGGTCGGGCCTGCTCTTGCAAGAGCCAGGCAAAACCCAACGTCAAGCAAACCAGACCCATGCCATCAAGCCAGAGCAAACGCTGTCCACGTGGATGAGCCCCCTTTAAAAAGAGCAAGGCCAAACCAAAGAAGTTGAGGGCCTGAAAGGCAAAGAGCCAAGCGGGATCTGAACGGGTCAAAAGTGCCAATTCAAACGACTGGGCCAATTCCAATGGTCGCCAGGGAATCAAAACGGCCGAAAAAGCCAAACTGCAAAGCGCCGAGATCAAGCCAAAGGTCCAAAAGGGCGAACTCAGATCGCGCAAATGAATCCGGGCAAATCTGCTTTCGGGGTCGAGTTCAGGCAAACGGTGTTGAATCAGGGCTTGCCACCACTGGTTCAAAGCAGGGTGGGCCGAGGTATAGCGGGCCAACCCCAGCCAGAAAGCCCCGAGCAGTGAAAAAACCAACAGCGTGGACGCCACGGGCAAAAAACCTGTTAAGCCAAAATAGAGGCCCAGGCTGATCGAAATAATCCCCGGATACAACCAGAGTTTGGAGACATAGACGCGCAAATTGAGCAGGTAAAAGACCGAAGTCAATAATACCGGCAAGGCCTCTTCGGTGGCCTCTTGCCACCCCTCTTCGCTGAAGAGGTTTTGCAGATCGCCGAAAAAATAGCGCAAGAGCAAGACGTTGATAAATATCGCGCCGTGGAAAAAGGGCTTGGCAAAGCGCTTCTGCTCTTCATGGGCCAGGTTCTGGTGCTTGCGGTCGCGGCCTTCGAGGATTTCTTCGACCAATTTGCCGACAAAGAACCAGCCCAGCCCCAGCATCAACAAACTCCAGCTCTGGTAGCGCTCGGGCAGCAGCTCGCCACTGAGCTTGAGGGCATTGTCGCTGGCCGTCACAATCACAAAATAGACCCAGAGACGGGCTGGATAAATCGCAAAGATAACAGCATAAAAGAGGGTGGCCAAGCCAGTCAAACGCAGATCTCCCAGGCCGGTTAAGGTCACCACCGAGGTCAAGAGCAGTGCCAAATTATACAGGGGTTCGCTGTAAAGATAGGGGTTGAGATTGGCAAAGCGCTGGCGAAAGCGAAAAGGGTGGTAGCGATCGGCATTGAGGCGGGCCCAGAGATCGTCGTCGCCACTGACTGCCGCGCTCTCGTCCCCCTGATCGGCTTTGCGCGGTGTAAATACCTGGATCAACAGCCCCACGCCCAACATGGCCCAAGCCAAGCCCACGACATAAAAGCGATAGCCCTTAAACGGCATCTCCGGCTGCCAAAGCACCAAAATACTCAGCAGCGAGATCGCGCCGGTGACAATGCCAATATAGCCAAAGAGATTGCGTCCACTGTGAGCGGCATAACGCAGATAGACCCCCGCCAGACAGGCCAAAGCCAAGAGGGTTTGCCCCGACCAATCGCGAAAGGCCGCCATTTCGAGCCAGGCCGAGGCACTTAAAAACAGCGCCAATTGGTGTAAGGCCTCTCTGCGCCAGCTTTCTGGGGGGGCCAGCCGCCCCCAGAGGGTCAGACTCAAGGCCAGGGCCGCTATCAAGAGGCTCAAGCCATCGGCCTGCCAATCAGACCCCAACCCCAAAAGGGAAAAACTGAGCAAAACAGCCGTATAGACATACAATGGCCAACGCAGCCAGTGTCTGCGCCAATGATAAGCCATGGCAAAAACAGCCAAAGCGCCAGGCCCAGCCGTTAAACCCAGTGTGAGCGGATCGCCAGAGGCCAGAAAGACCCCTGCCGCCAATACCAACCAGGCAGAAATTTCCTGTTCACGCACCAAGCGCCAGAAAAAACCGGGCCAGCGTTCACCCAGCAAAAGTGTGAGTAATTGGCGCATGGCCAAAGCACTCCCCAAAAGAGCCAACGCCGTCAGGCCCAGTGCCAGCCCCACAACCGGCCAAGCCACCGCATAGATCACTGGGGTCGCAAAGGCCGCAAAGACCAGATAGCCATTGAGCGCGAGGGTCTGCAAAAAGTTATTTTCACCCGACTCAGGCAAAAGCCAGAGCTGGCGATTTTGCCGAAACAGGGTCAGAAAAACACCGGTCCAGGGCAGAATCACACAGAGATATTCAAAAAGCAGACGGCCAGAGCCAAAAACCCCAAAGCTGAGCAACAGGGGTTCGATGCCCCGAAAGAGGGCACTCGACCAGCCCAGCGCCAAAAGCACCAATAGATAGAGCTTATCCGGGCGCAGCTTGAGGGTTTTTAAAGCGAAAAAAGCCAAACCAGGCAGGCCCAACAAGGCCAGAAGACTCACACCCAAATCCACAGGTTGCGCCAGATCTAAACTGACCAACGAAGCATAGTCCAAAGGCAGAATCAGCAGTGTAACCCCAGACAAGACCTGACCCGTCCAAGGAAACGAACGGGCCACAGCCATGCCCGCCCCCAAAAGACCTGCGGTATAGAGCAAAAGCACCAAATAGATCAGGGTGGCTGAACTCATGTGTTGGATCACAGGCAGCGACGACAAAACAATGCTGATAACCCCCAGGCCAATCAAAGCCTGGCTCCAGCGTTGATGACTGAGGGTGCGCCCCACTTCCAATAATTGCAGGAGCACATCAGGGCGGCCATAGGGTTTAAGCGGATCGGTGGGTGGCCCCATGGCCAGCTCAGCCAGCCAATCGACCCCCACATCGCTTGGCGTTGATTGTGACTCACTTAAACCGGCGGTCGTTTCAGCAGCGGTTTGTGGCGATACTTCGCCCAAGCTGACTGTGGCAGGTGCTGTCACTGGTTGATAATAGGCCAGACAGGCCTGATGCTCTTCTGGGCTGAGCAAGCCCAGCAATTGAAGTTTGTTTAATTCACGCGCAAAATCTGCCCCAAAAGAGGAAGAGCGATTCTGTAGGTCAGACAGGGTTAAATCAGAGACGGGATAATAATGGCGCCAGAGTTGATCGCGCCGGTCGGCCGACAAAACCCCCGCCTGATAAAGCGCCTGGCATTCGCTGAGAAAGCGGTTGCGGCTATCTTCAGCCTGCTTCTGGGCTTGAACCGGCCGCTGAATCAGCGGTTCGGCAACCAGAACTGGCGTTTTTTTCCCAGCACGATGCCCCCAGGTATACCCCAGCCAAAGAATAAATAAACCGAGAAAAATTTCCATGCCCACCCCTAAATGGGATTATTCCCAGGAAAGAATCCCGATAAACACCCAAATTTGGGATTAAAGCGCGATTCCGGCTCCGACCTGAAAACCAAAGATATTTGACAAAGTGCGGTCGGTAATGCTGCCACTGCCCAATTGAGAGGGAGCCTGCCACCAATAGAAACCGGCCAGCAAATCCACGCTGGGCAGGAGCCGGTAAGTCATTTCGGTATTAATGCGGTGCAAGGTCAGGGTAAATGGCGAGATATTGCTGACCTGGTTGGCCAAATGCAAAACCGGCACATTAAAGCCATAGTCCACAGACAGACGCAGCGATTCGGGATAAATCCAATACTCCAAACGCAGACCGGGTTCAAAACCAATCAAATGCTGGTGAACATTGGGTGCCATGGCAAACATATCACGAAAATGGGCCTGCGGAATCAGGGCAAAATTCTCCCAAGCAAAACGATAACCCACACCCGCCCCAATTTCATTAAAATTGGGATAACCAGCGATCTGCGAGGCCGAGAGAAAACGCTCCAAAGCAGCCGGACTGGAATTAAACATGTGGTGGAAATGGGCGTCCAAAACGTAGCCCTGTTGTAAATTCTCAGGGGCAGCCAAAAGCTGACGGTAGGCCAAACGCAGCATAGTTGAACGGGAGATATCACTGATCCCCTGATCCAAGAGTGAAAATTGAAAATTGAGGGTTTTGGGCTGAGGAGCCGCAGGGGTTTTGACCGGAAAAGTAAGATCGGCGGGCTCTTCAGCCTGGGCTGCATTCAAGGGAAGCCAGCTACTGGTCAAGAGAAAAATGCCTGCGAGTTTGCCTATTGTATTCATCGAGCACATGTCCTGTTGTGGGGTTAGACTGAATGGATTCATTATACCCAGGGTTGATCAAAAACCCCAAATCAAGCCCCGTCTGCCCCCTTTCGCAAAAGTCGAAGATCTCTCTCGATTTATTCAAACGTTTCCCTTGCCTTAACCAAAAGATAAGAAAGAATATTCAAGATCTTCAGACAATACAAGAGAATAGCGTTGAGGTAAGGAAATATGAAAAAAGCACTTCTTTTGTCCCTGCTCTCTGTCCAAGCGGCCCTGTTGATCGGTTGCAGCCGCAACCCTGCAGCCATGGCCCCCAATCAAGCCGTCGGCACCCCTGGTGCTGCTCTGCCCCAAACTGGCATCTCTGACCCCTATGGCACCGGCGCAGGCTACGGCACGGGCTCCGGTTATGGTACGCCCACAACCGGCGTGACAGACCCCTATGGCACCGGCGCAGGCTACGGCACGGGCACCGGTTATGGCACCACCCCTGGTACCGGCTACGGAACCACCCCCGGTTACGGCACTGGCACTGGCTACGGCACCAACCCCGCTGACCCCTATGGCACCGGCGCGGGTTACGGCACAGGCACCGGTTATGGCACCGGCGCTCCAATGATCGATCCCGTCACGGGCCAACCCATTCCTGGCGGCATGGGCATGGATCCTGGCATCTCTCAACAAATTATCACCAAAATTCAAGCCGCTGGTGGCTATAAAGCTCTCAAAGCCGACAATGTTGTGGTCGACTTCCTCAAAACCCTGAGCATGCCGATTCAACAGGCCTTTCAAGCCGCTCCCCTGACCAACCGCGTTTTGATCGTCAAAGCCCTGCTTGATGGCTGGGCTGGCACCGACGAAGTCAATTATGCCCGTCAGATTTGGGCCACTGTAATGCCCCAGGATCAACAGACCCTGACCAGCCAAGATCCCGAATTGACCAAGCTGATTGGCAAAGTCAATGGCACAAGTGGCAATGGCGTCGGCTCCGTCTTCTCTCAGATCGGCAAAGTGTTCGGTCTGGGCAGCTAGTTTTCGATTTTAATTTCTACTCAACGCAAATTCATTCCGTTACCCTCAGTGGTAACGGATTTTTATTGAAAAAACGATGAATGGTATACTGTTTTGGAGTTCACATTAAAAACAAAAGCAGGAAACTTCCGAGCTCTTTTCTGCGTCTACCCGATCAGGGCAGTCTCTCGGAATGAAAACTGCACACACGTTCACAAGGAAAATAAGCCACGCATGAACAAGCACCTTTGGCAAAGACGAATTCTCAGCATGGGGGGACTCGCCGCTCTGGCTTTGTTAACAAGCAGTTGTACCTATGACCCCATTACGGGCCGACCTGTCAGTGCATTTGGCAATTGCAGTCTTTTTTACACCATCCAATTGGCCCGCCAAAGTGTGGGTGTGGGTGAGCGCGTGCCAATCAATGTCTTGGTGACCAACCCCTGCAACCACAATCTCGAATTCCGCTTTATTGCCAACCGCGGGCAAATTCTCTCCCAGAACACCTCTTTTCCCACGGGTGAATATGTCTCTCCCCTCACCGGCGGCGAAGACATGATCACGGTGACCGTTTATGACCGCACCGACGGGATCAATTTGCCCCCCCAACAGCGTCCTCTGTTGGTTCTGGGCGATGGCTTGACCTTTGTCGAAGCCCCCGCTCCCGGTACCACTTTGGGAGAGTTTGACAATGGCGTGATCAAAGTGACGGGTGTTCAAGGTTCGGGGGGCACAGGTACCCCCAGTCGCCAAATTGCAATTGGTCGCCAACCCACCATTTCCCCCGATGGCCGCTATATTGCGTATACCTATTATCCCGGTGACGGCACTTCACAGGTGCGCATGCAAGACACCGCAGGCAATGTTACGATCCTCAGTGGCAACAGCGTCTCCTTCAACCGCGATCCCTCCTGGGCGCCGATTGGCAACGATCGCACTCTCAATTTGGTCTATTCCTCTGATCGCCTCAGCGACAGCTCAGGTACCGCTGTCGATGGCCGCGGAGATGTTTTTAATATCTGGCGCGTCAATGTGCAAGGCCAAAACTCCCGCCAGCTTTCCAGTACTCCCGGCAATGATCGTGAGCCGGTCTGGTCGCCCGATGGGCAGTTTATTATGTACCGCAGCAATTTTTCCCAGAACAAGGTCAATAATTTTGACAATCTCTGGCGCATGGAGCTGACCACAGGCCGTTTGCTGCAAATGACTTACGAAACAGCCCCGCAAAAAGGTGCGTTTGAACCCGCCTTCTCACCCACTGGGGATCGCATTGTCTACACCCGCAAATACATCTCGCGCCAACCCCAAAGCCTGTTTGACTTTCAAAAAGTCTGGCTGATCAATCTGAATCAGATCGACATTCCGAGCCTAATTCCCTTTATTCCCGGCGCCCCCGGACAGCCGGCCATCCCAGCCAATCCCGCCCTGCCCCCTGGCAGCATAGGCCCTGTACCCGATCCCAATTTTGCCAATCCCAATATGCCCAGCACGGTCAGCGGTCTCAACGGGAATTTTGGCAATATTGCCACCCAGGAATTTGACGAAGGCACAACAGAGTCTTCGCCCAGCTTCTCCGTGGATGGGCGCTGGATTACCTATGTACAAAAACGCGGAGATGAATCGATAGCGCTTTCGGTCCCCGGAAACCCCGGTGCCTTGGGCACCATTGGCCTTCAGCCCCTCCAAGTCTTGCCCCAGGGCGAGCGGGCCATGGAGATGCGCTGGGCCCGCCAAACCCAATCGTTTAATCGCTTCTAGCCCCAAGCAAGCCCCCATCCAAAGCAGAAGGCTCCGTTTTTAAAACGGAGCCTTCTGTGATTGAATCGGTGTGATTGAGCCGGAGAAACAGCTCAAACCAGCAAGAGATTTATTTGGTGTCCGCCATAATCTCTTTGATATCGGTAATCAGCTGGTTGGCTGTGGCTCTCAGCTTGGCATCAGAAGAGAGAGAGGTGTATTTTTGGAAGTTTTCAAGCGAGCGCTGGTGCATATCGGTCTTGAAATAGCGCATACCACGGGCAAAGTATTCCTTGGAAGTCGCTTTATTGACAATCTTGGAAATAAACTGGGCAGTGGGTTTGAGCTCCGCCAAACGGTAATAGGAGACACCCAAGTCAAAATAGACGGGCGCATAATCTGGTTTTTTGCTCACAGCCATTTGGTAGCTCTGAATTGAGCGATAGACAAGGTCAAACTTGTCATTGTTCATTTTTAATTGCTGGGGATCGGTCAAACTGCTGCGCTGATCCCATTTAAAATTGATCGTCATGGCCTTTTTATAAAAGGCATTGCCCAGGTTGTAATAGACCTCTTCATCCCGCAGCTCACGCTGCAAGGCCTCTTGCAAATTGGAGATTGCGCCATCATAATTGCCCACGAGCAGATAGGCCGTACCCAAATTAAAGTGCACCCGGGCCTGACGCATGCCCAGACCAACAGCTCTTTCAAAATGGGTGACGGCTTTGCCCACCATATTTTTGTCGATCTTGGCAGCTTTGGCCGTGCCCTCTTTGTAGAGAGAATTGGCCAAAGAGACATGGTAAAGCGGATTATTCGGATCTAAAATGACCGCTTTTTCATATTCCGGGATGGCTTTTTTGCCTTTTTTGTTTTTAAAAAACAAATTGCCCAATTGAAAATGGGGATCGGGATAATCTTCATCGATTTGCGAGGCACGTTCAAAGGCCTTGGTGGCATCTTTTTCATTGCCAAAACGCAGATGGCGCATAGCAAGGGTATATTGGTTCCCAGCCTGGGGATCAATTTTTAAGACTTCCCAATAATCCCCGAGGGCCTGTTTAAACATGCGACGCGAGGCAAAATACTCTCCGCGTTTAACATGGTCTGCAGCATAACTGGGATTGAGTAGACGCACCGCAATTTCGTATTGCTCAGTGGCCTTTTCCAATTGGCCCATTTTAATATAGGCTTTGCCCATACCAATATATGTTGGATAATAATCGGGATTGATGGTTTTGGCTGTAAAAAATTCGTGCAAAGCATCGCTAATGCGATTTTGGGCCAAGAATTTATTGCCTTCTTCGACGTGGCGGGCATAAAATTTGGGCAGGGGAATCGGAGTGGCTTCGATTTTGACCTCTTTTTTACCGCGTTGGGCCAATGCCACCTGAGGCGCAAAGCCACCAGCCAGAAGGGCCAAAGCCAGTAAAAAGGCAAGTCGTTGATTCTGCATTTCTTCCCCCAGACACAGGATTCTCAAGTCCCACCCACTCAGGCAGGCATTCGTACCCCATATTACCATCCCCTTGAAAAGCAGTCTAGGCACTCTGACACAAGCGGCAGGTATAATGAAGCCATTGATTGATTTCTTGGGAGTAATTTAAAGTGATTCAGGTTTTATTTGTCTGTTTGGGCAATATCTGCCGCTCACCCATGGCAGAAGGGATTTTTCAGGCCCTGCTTCAAGCCCAAAAACTACACACGGTAATGAGTTGTGATTCAGCGGGTACAGCCAATTACCATCCGGGTATGGCCCCAGATCACCGCACCCTGAAGGTGCTTAAAAGCAGAGGCATTCACACTGCCCATCGGGCCCGTCAGGTACTACATAGCGATTTTCAGACCTTTGACTTTATGGTGGCCATGGATGACAGCAACCACCAGCATCTCCAACGCATGTTTCAAAGCGCAAATAACCCTTTGAGCCAAATTGTACGCATGATTGACTTTATCTCTCCGGCAGATAACCCACAGGCCCACCGTGAAATTCCAGACCCCTATTATGGCGATCTGAACGACTTTGAAGAGGTGTTTGCGCTTTTATCACCCGGCTGTCAGGCATTGCTCACCCATATTCAAAACCCGCGCTAAAAAAGGTTTAAGCGTGAGAGAGGGTAAATAAGCTGCCGTCTTCGCGACGCAGCAAGACCCCGAGTTCGTCAAAAGCGGCCACCGTGTAGTTGTGAATCCGATCTGATTCATCAAAATGAGCCTGGTACAGGAGCTTACCTGCGTGGTTGGGCTGGCCTTCATCAACGGCATCGTGGGTGATGTCCAAACAGGCCCCTTCACTGGTCAATGGGTTGCGCTCTTCGGTGTAAGGGTTCACAACCCACTCTTGAACGCCTTGGCGCTCAGCAAAGCGCTGCAAATTGGCCAGCGTCTCAGGATATTCTCCCTGGTTTTGCAGAGAAAAAGCCTCCACCAAAGACTGAAGCTGGTAGGCCTGTTGCTTAAGCAATTTGAGCTTTTCTGAAGTGGATAACCCTGTAGACACAGGAGCCGCTGTGGCAGTGCCACTGGCCGCACTGGCCAGCTTGGTTTTGGGTGCGCCAAAATTGTCCATTTGTTGAACCTGCTGCACCAATTGGCTGTACTCTTTGCGCAAATGCTCCATTTCTTTGCGCAAAAGTTCATTTTGCTGGCTCAAATTATCGACACGTGAACTACTGCTCAAGGTCATAATCAAACTGCCCATCACCAAAATCAGGCAAAGTGCCAGCAAAAAAGTTAAAGCCATTTATTCAGCCGCCGCCGCTTCCAACTCCTCTTCGGAGGACAAAAGCGCGCCCACAAAAGATTTGGGTTCGAATTCTTGCAGATCTTCAAGGTGTTCTCCCACCCCCACCAGACGAATGGGAATTCCCAATTCTTGGCGAATAGCAAAGACCACCCCGCCTTTGGCTGTGCCGTCCAACTTGGTTAAAATCAAGCCATGCAAAGGCACGGCCTTGGAAAAGACATCGGCCTGACGCAGCCCATTTTGGCCAGTGGTGGCATCCAAAACCAGAATATTCTCAACATGGGCATCGCCTTTTTCGCGTTCAATAATGCGATGGACCTTTTTGAGCTCTTCCATCAGATGGTCTTTGTTGTGCAAACGCCCTGCGGTATCAATCAAGAGCACATCCACATTGCGGGCCCGTGCCGATTGAATCGCGTCAAAGACCACGGCTGCAGCATCCGCCCCTTCATGGTGACGAATCACCGGACAGCCTACCCGTTTACCCCAGATCGCCAATTGATCAATCGCCGCTGCACGGAAGGTATCTCCTGCAGCCAACATGACTTTATAGCCACTGATCTTGAGCTTGGCAGCCACTTTACCGACAGTGGTGGTTTTGCCTGTGCCATTGACGCCCACCACCAAAAAGATATTGAGTTTGCCCTCTTCGATGTGAAAGGGCTCGGACTGCATTTCCTGTTCGAGATAGCCCATCAGGGCTGGCACCACTTCTTCAGGCAAGAAACGGCGCTTTTTGGCTTCTCCGCGCAAGAAATCAAGCACACGATCCGTTGTCGCAATGCCCATATCACTTTGCAGCAGAATTTCTTCGAGCTCTTCGAGCATGTCTTCGTCGACTTTGGTGCGTCCTTTGGCCAAACGGTGCAGATTGTCGACGAGCAAACTGCGGCTCTTGCCAAGGCGCTCACGAAAACGGGCCAACCAGGACTGCTTTTCTTGTTGCGGCAAACGCTCTTTTTCTTTGCCCAGCCCCAGCCAAAGCATGCCTTTAAAACTCTTAAGCCAATCCCCATCACTGCTCTCGTCAGAATCAGCAGGCTCTTCTTCTGCTTCCTTTATCACGGCAGCAGAAACAACATCAGGAGGTGTGTCCGGCACTGAAATCAACTCAGCTGGCGCAGCCTCGACCGAAACCGCTTCAGAAACAGCATCCACAGCAAAGTCAGGCTCCGCAACAGAAACGACAGAAAGGGGGGCCTCAACAGCGGCTTCGGCAACGGAAGCAGTAGATTCAGAGGAAACGGCCGCATCTCCAGGCTTGGGGTCTACCCAGCCCTCTTCTTTAAACAGGTCCTGAACAGGGGTATTCAGAATCTTCCAGAGACTTTTTTTACGGCCCGCCTGCTCTTCACTCATGCAGAAAGACCTCTCCGCAATTGTTCAGATTGGGGCAGTAAATTGCGCAAAACCCCATTCACAAAACGATGGGAATCACCCGTGCCGTATTTTTTAGACAGTTCAACAGCCTCGTTGATTACGACCGGCAAAGGTGTTGAATCGCCCCCCAATTGATGGGCAAAGGGATCGTAAAACATTTCAGTGGCAGCCATGCGAATCAAATCGCGGTCAATGCTGTTCATGCGATCGAGCGGCCAATCAGTCGAAACCTGGTCGATGCTGCTATCAATATCCTTGCGGTGCAAGCGGTATTGGCTGGCCAATTCAAGGGCAAACTCACGGATTTGAGGGGTATCCGCCAAAATGCGCAGCAGCGGCAATTGCATAGACTCATCCATCAGATGACAGGCCCGTTCCATTTGCAGGGTCTGCTCCAGCAAAGCAGCTCGCAGGGCGTTGAGATCCAAAGCCTTCTGTTTGAGCAGACGGGCAGGCTCTTTGCCTGAAAAAGTTTTTTCGTCGAGTTCGAGCACCAATAATTGCTCATGCACCTCTTGAAGGGCTTTGCCTGCCATTTCCAAATGGTCTTCTGCTTCTGAGAGCAAAACACGCACAGAACGCTCAAGTAATTCAGCCAAAGTCACCTCTTCCAACTCGTTATGCTGATAGTGCTGACAGAGAGAAGAGATTGTCAGAAAAGCCAGTTCGCGTCCAATATGCCTGGCATAACTCAGGGTTTTGGGACTGGGGTGTATTGTTGCCATTATTTAAAATTAACCAATCGTTGCTATCTTAGAGTTCAATGATGCTGAATTTTGCCCGGAGGCAGGTTGGCGAAAGGTCCAGAATTTATTCAAGCCAAAATTCCAGACCAAGACCATCAAAGAGGTCAGCGCCTTGGCCAACAGATACCAAATCCCCAGCAGCGAAACCAGAAGCCACATCAGGCCCTGGGTTAAGATCAAACCGCCCACTGAGACCAGAAAAAAACGCATAAATTCCGTAGAAACACTGTTATTTCGGCTACCAAAGGTCCAGAGGCGATTCAGGACATAATTATTGACCACCGCCAAGAGGAATGCAATTGTCACAAAACAGGGAAATAACCAGCTGGTACGCGGATTTATCCCACTCAGGTGCGTCAAAAGATAGAGCGCACCCAAATCAATACCCGTTCCCAAAACACCCACAACAACATAACGAAGAAAGGTGGTTTGGCGTTGTAAAAACTGCAACATCTTAATAATGCGCCTCGTTGACAAAATCCAGTCATTAAACTGGATACATCATACCATTCCCCTCAAATAATGGGCTATGTCATTGCCGTCTGGAGGCGAGAGACATGCGAACCCGCTTCCTT
Source organism: Candidatus Sericytochromatia bacterium (assembly GCA_018780035.1). Classification (GTDB taxonomy): domain Bacteria; phylum Cyanobacteriota; class Sericytochromatia; order UBA7694; family UBA7694. The sequence goes on along the minus strand of JADMKE010000004.1, from coordinate 222,480 downwards.
TGGTGACAACGATCACATTGTATTCAGAAAAATTTGCTCTGCATAAAGCATGCTTTTTCAGGTAACATAGTAATTGCAGGCAATTGCCCAGGCTTTAAAAATACTGGAAAACCGCCGGGTCAGCAGCATTTATCAGAACAATCAGGTTGAGGGAATCGAAGTATCATGTTAGTAGGAAACGCAGCAACTGGTCTTGCTCAACTTTTTGAAAGTACCTTCAAAAATCAACCCGAATTCCGCATGTATATCTCCAGTTATCTGGAGTTAATGAAGCAAAACAACACCCATTTCGACGAAGCCCAAATAAGTCTGGCCGAACAAAATCTCTGGGCAGAATTTTATCGCCAATGCCTGACCGCGATGGGAGAGGTCTCTTTTGACTGTTTGGCAATCCTCAATAATCAGGGATTTGTCTTGGGGCTGAATAAAATGGCCGAACGTGTGGTTGGCTTTTCCCTAGAAGAATTGCAAGACAAATCGGTCTTTGAAAAGTTTTTTCCGGCCCAACAGGGCAGTGATTATTTGCAGTGTTTCCAAGAGGGCCTCAAAGATCCCAATACCAATATGTTTAAACAGCGCTGGGAATTGGTGCTCAGCCGCCCCAATGGTTCGATCTTCCCAATCGAATTGCGTTTAAACCGCCTCAAACTCTTTGGTAGCGCAGTCTTAATCGCCAGTTTCAAAGACGTCACAAAACAAAAATGGACCTTCGACGCCCTGCAGTTCAACGAAGAACGCTACCGCAAAATGGTGCAGGAAAATGCTGACGCCATGATTTTGATTGATCCCGACAGCAAACGGATCACCGAAGCCAATACAGCCTTCAGCGTATTGCTGGGTTATAACAGCGACGAAGTTTATTCCCTGACCCTCTACGACCTTATGGAAGGGGACACCCAAAAAATCAACGATTGGGTCGAGTTTAGACGTTTCAGGGGCACCGAACTCTTGGTGCGCGAAGAACTTAATCTTCTGCGCCGGGACAATGAATGGATGGAGGTGGAAGTGAGTGCTTCGGTCTTTGAACAACGTGAGAAACCCAGTTTATGTGTGATTATTCGCGATACTTCTGAAAGAAAAATTCTCAAACGCCCCCGTTTGGTAATGGAAAAACTACAGAAAACCGGTCTGGTCGAAGCGCTGACCGAGGTCAACACTCTGTTGCAGGGTTTAAATCCGGCCAAAGGCCAAAAAGAAAAATTGCTTGAAGTGCGCAATTTGCATCAGCATATTTGTGAATTGATCGAAGTCGCCCTCCCCAGCGATACAGAACAAGAAGATGCATCTAAGCCCCATCGGCAGCTGCCAAAACAAACCTTTAGCTTGCGTGCCGTGGTCAACTCTCTCAAATTCCTGTTTCATCACACAGCCCAAAGTCGTGGCCTGCAAATTTTTCATTCGGTCGAAGAAGACGTTCCAGATTCATATTTCTCCGAACCCCAGCGCCTACAACACATTCTCTATCAATTGCTCGACAATGCTTTGAGACATACCGAAGAGGGCAATATCTTACTCAAAGTCCGCATGGCCCAAGAGGAGGAGGACACCATCACCCTGCTCTTTATGGTGCGTGACACAGGCCAAGGCATTACCGAAGACAAACAATTGGGTATTCGCACCTTATTTGAAGAGGGGCGCCTGCTTGAGAATCAGAACTTCAAAGGGCTGGTAGCAGCAAAAGAATATGTCAGTGATCTCGAAGGGCGAATTTGGTTTAATAGTTTACCCGGCCAAGGCAGCACCTTTTTGTTTAATCTGACCTTGCCCCTCTCAAAAGGTGATTTGGCACATTTACCCGATTTTGATCCCGAAATCCCCCCCCCAACATTCATTGAAGTCGAACCCGAAGAGGAGTCAGAAACCTCAGAAGACGCCCCCAAAGCGAGTTCCATTTTTCAGTTTAAAGAAACAGAAGAGCGCGAAGAAGAGGAAGAAGAACCCGCTGAGCCGGAACCTGTTCCTCACATTGCCGCCAAGCCAAAAGCAAAGACCGAACCCATCGATAGCGCGCTTCTTGAAGAGCCTGCTGAGCAACCCAGCGTGGCAAGCACACAAACACAGTCTCAGGCGATGGTCTTGGATCCTTCCGTCTTGGCAGATCTTGAGCCCACAGAAATTTTGCTGGTCGATGACGACCTCGAAACCATGCTCGAATTTCAACAATTTTTGAATGGCTACCCTGTGATCTTCAGCTTTGTCGACAATGGTCGAAAAGCCTGTGACCGGGTCAAAGAAAAAAGTTTTGATCTGATCCTGATGGACTTGAACATGCCTGTGATGGACGGCAAAAAAGCCACCACACAGATCCGCAAATGGGAAAACAGTGAAGACCGCGCCCCCACACCGATCATTGGCTTATTGACCGAAGAAGACAATACAGACAATTGTGAAGGCTTTCTAACTCTCGAAAGTAAACCCCGCAGCAAAGACAGTCTATTGGGACTCCTGAGCAAACATATTCCGCTTTGGTCTGAACAAGCCGCATTGTTGATGATGGACAATACTCAAGCAACGGCAGAAGATTTATTTTCGGAGCTTGAAGCTGAGAGCCAGGACAACAGCGCTCTGATTGAAAACAACAAAATTATGGTGCATATAGCCGCAGCTATGGCATCTCACGCCCCTCCCTTTCTGGCCAAGCGCCAGCAGGACCTGCTCAAAATTGAACAGGCCCTGGTTCAGGGCGACATGGAATTGATCCGTGTGCTGGGAAAAAGTATGAAAAGTGCGGGTGGCATCTACGGCTTTACAGGCATTTCAGAAATCGGAGAGGCCTTTGAGTCGGCCGCAGCAGCTAGAGAGGCCGACAAAATCAATCAAAACCTAGATATACTGCGCGATTACTTGGGTGCGGTGGAAATTGTGGTTGAAGCCTGATCGCTTTCAGCTTCCGTGTTTGTTTCAAAGCCAAAGGGCTGATCTACTTCGCGCAGAAATTTACGAGAGAGAAACAGCCCAAAGCCACTCAAAAAAGGCACAGCAAAGAGGGCAAAGATCAGGGCCTGCTTTAAAACGTACCAATGGGTGACAAAAAGTGGAGCCGGGTTTTCCCCCGACTCCACTTCAAAGCCCTGGCGGCGACTGCGCAACATGACTACATTTTGATCATCATGTCGTGAAGTTTTTCGTGGATTCTCTGCATCGAATCAGCCATTCGCTCTGCTTGAGAAATTTGCCCACATTTGCCATATAAATCGTCCCAAAAAGCACATTTATCCGTCACACAGGGCACTGCTGCATCTTTGGAGAAAGAGGCGCGAAAACTCATAATTGGACATAAACCGCTCTTCTTTTGCTCAGCCATGGAACCCCACCTTTTTTGTGATTGTAAGATTATAACAAGCTGTGAATGGTCGCGACAAAATTCAGAACCGGAGAGGGGAAGAGGAAAAGGCCTAAAATTCCTGCAAAACCCAATACACTGGCCAAAACCATGGCCGGGTGAGGCTTTTGCATTTCTAACTCCGGCTGACTTTGCCCGAAATACAACACACGAATAATTTTACTGTAATAATAAAGCGATACCACGCTGTTTACAACCCCCACAAAGACCAGCCAAAGATAACCGGTTCCCATTTGAGTGACAGCCCCAAAGAGATAAAACTTGCCGGTAAACCCGGCAAAAGGCGGCAATCCTGTGAGTGAGATCAAACAGCAACTCAGCACAAATGCAAACCAAGGAGCGCGAACTCCCAGACCAGAAAAATGAATAATTTCGGTGCTTTGCACCTGTTTGGAGAGATGGGTAATGGCGGCAAAGGCCCCGAGGTTCATAAAAACGTAAACCAGCAGATAGAGAAAAATCCCTCCCAGGCCACGATCCCGTGCTGCGGTATCTGAAAGAGCCACCACCCCCATCAACAAATAACCGGCCTGAGCAATGCTCGAATAGGCGAACATGCGTTTGATATCCCGCTGTGCAATCGCCAAGATATTGCCAAGTGTCATGGATAAAACAGCCAAAATAATCAGTAATTTTGCCCAAACCGGACTCAAACTGGGGGTATTCAACATTTCAACCATTCGAATCAAAGCGGCAAAGCCAGCCAATTTCGAACTGACAGATAAAAAGGCGGTCACAGGCAAAGGTGCGCCTTCGTAGACATCCGGTGCCCACATGTGAAAAGGCACCGCTGCAATTTTATAACTCAATCCAGCCAAGACCAAGAACATCGCCAAAAGCGGCTGCAGAGCTAAGAACCCCTCTTTGGTAGCCAGGGTTTGGGCGTTTTGAGTCAGAAAGGCGTTGACATGAATGTACTGAATACTGCCCGTCATTCCAAAGATCAGCGAAAGGCCATAGAGCAAAAGCCCCGAAGACAGGGCACCAAAGATCAGATATTTGAGTGAAGCCTCAGCTGAGCGGGCTTTGTCTTTGCGCAATGCCACCAGTACAAACGAAGAGATACTCAAAAGTTCGAGCGAGAGATAGAGCGTCAACATTTCAGTGGCGGCAGATAAAAACATGGCTCCCAGGGTGGCCAAGCAAATCAGCGCATAAAACTCACCCGCATGGCGGATTTTGTCCTGAACATAATGTACAGAGAGCATCACGGTCAAGAGGGCTGAGAGCAAGAGCGCAAAGCGGAAAAAGAGAGTCATATGGTCGGGAATAAATGAGCCAAAGAAACGCTCAACCGCCACATAGCCACCAGCATAACTGCCAATTAAAAAGCCCAAAGACAGGCTTAAACCTGCCGCAGCAATAAAGGCCATCAGTCCCCGTCTTCGGCTCTCATCACGGTAGCCCAAGAGGTCTGCCCCAATGACAAGCAGAGCCGTCAGGCAGACCAGAATCTCAGGTAAGATGGCAGTAAAATCCACTTTAGAACTCCTATTTCGGCAAAAAGGATACCAACTGCTCAGAAGCAGGGTTAATATAATCCACAATCAGCGCCGGGAAAAAGCCCAGAACAAAGACCAAAAGCGTCAAAATCACCACATTGAATAGTTCAATCCGGTTTAAATCACCCAACCCTTGCCAGCGCTCAGGCAGCGGCCCGAAGAAGACCCGTTGTGTCAACCAGAGGGTATAACCCGCGCCCAGAATAATACCCAAAGCAGCTGCCACGGTAAATAACTGAATCGCAAAATGGGGAAGTCCCTTTAAGGCATTACCATAAGCCCCAGCAAAGACCAAGAACTCACTGACAAAACCACTCATACCAGGCGCACCAACCGAGGCCAATGCTGCAATCACGAAAAAGGCTGAGGCAAGGGGCATACGCGCACTTAAGCCCCCCAAATCAGCAATCACACGGGTATGGGTGCGGTCATAGACAATCCCAACAAAGATGAACAATAGCGCAGTAATTGTACCGTGGGTAAACATTTGCATCACGGCGCCGTTTATGCCCATTGGGTTCATCGCAGAAAGACCCAGCAGCACAAAACCCATATGGCTAACACTGGAATAGGCAATCACCCGTTTCATATCAGTTTGGGCCAAAGCTAACAGGGCACCATAGAGAATGTTGAGCATGCCCAAGGCCGCCATAAAGACCGCCAATTCTTTGATCAAATCGGGGAAAAAACCAAAGCCAAAACGGATAATGCCATAGGCGCCCATTTTGAGCAAAACACCCGCCAAAATCACACTGATTGCAGTAGGCGCTTCAACGTGAGCGTCTGGTAGCCAAGTATGCAAAGGCACCATGGGCAATTTGACACAGAAACAGAGCAAGAGCCCTACCAGAATCATCATTTGGAAAGGGGGAGCCAAACTGGCCAAAAGCGAATTGTGGTTCTTTAAAAGCACAATCATGTCAAAAGTCTGGGGTTGAGAAAAGAAAAAGATACTCAAAAAGGCCACAAACATAAAGGCACTGGCCAAAGCTGTATATAAAATAAATTTGAGAGCGGCATAATTGCGGCGAGGCCCACCCCAAATTCCGATCAAGAAATACATTGGAATCAGCTCCAATTCCCACATGACAAAGAATTGGAACATATCCAATGAGGTGAAAACCCCCAAAACAGCGGTTTCCATGATTAGGAGCATAAAGAAATAGGTGCGTGAACGCTCGGTTATACCCCAAGAGGCAAAGACCGCCACAAAGAGGATCAGGGTAGTCAGCAAGACCATGGGCAGACTTAAACCATCCACTCCGACTTGGTATTGGATCTGCATTGAGGGAATCCAAGGCAGTTGATCTACCAATTGAAAACCCAAGCCCTGAGCGTGATTCGCAGGCAAATTGCGGTATTGACTCAGAGCAAACAGAGACAATATCAGGGTCAGGCCTGTCCAAAATGCGGCAATTTTATGATAAAAATGGTCTCGGCCCTTATCAGGGAAGAGGAAGAGGCTCAACGCCCCCACAAGTGGAAGAAAGAGAATCGCCGTTAAAAGAAATGTATTGGTGGGCATCAGACTCCTACCTTTCCAAGCCCCAGCCAGATAAAGGCCAGAACCAGCACAACCAAAACGCCCACCACAGCCAGGGCATAATAAGCAACGCGACCTGATTGGCTGTATTTGAGGGTTTCGCTGCTGCCAATTGTAAACAGACCCACGCCATTGACCAAGAGTCCATCGATCAGGTATTTATCAATAAAATAGCTGATCCGGGCCCCCCCCATCACACCTAAACGCACAAACAATAAATAGGCTTCATCAAAATAGAAGCGGTTGAGAGAGGTCTGATAGAGGGGCTGAAAACGCTGAGCCAGGCTCTCGGGCTTGATTTTGGGTTGCGCGCTGTACATGGCCCAGGCCAAACCCAGGCCCAGCAAGAAAACGGTCAAAGAGACCCCTACAACAATGGGATTCAACCCCGCCACAGCAACGGCCTCATGGCCCTTTTCGGCGGCATGGCCAGAAAAGTGTAAAAAGCCGTGAATATGCAAAGCCGGGGGTGTCCAGGGGGTACCAATAAACCCAGCAACCACAGAGGGAATTGCCAGAATCAGCAAGGGGCCTTTCATCAACCAACCGGGATCATGAATACTTTGCGCTTCATGGTGACCACGATAGCTGCCTTCGAAAGTCATAAAATAGAGCCGGAACATATAAAAGGAAGTCAGGGTTGCAGCAATGGCTGCTAGCCAGAAAAGAGGTGAATGGGCTTCCCACATGGAGAGCAGAATTTCATCTTTGCTCCAAAAGCCCGCCGTCAGAAAAGGAAAACCCGAAATCGAAGCCGTGCCTATCAGACAGGTCAAGGCGGTGATCGGCATATATTTGCGCAAGCCCCCCATTTCACGCATATCATTGCTGTGAACGGCATGAATCACACTGCCAGAGCAGAGGAAGAGCATCGCTTTAAAAAAGGCATGGGTGAGCAGGTGAAAAAGACCTGCGGTATATCCCAAGGGAACAATGCCATGTAAATGACCGGCTTCCATCACGGGCTGATACATCCCCATGGCCATCATCATAAAACCCAATTGGCTGACGGTGGAATAGGCCAAAACGCGTTTGATATCGTTCTGGGTGACAGCAATGGCGGCGGCCAGAATGGCGGTAATGCCGCCAATCCAAGCAATGGCATCCAAAACCAAGAAAGAACCAAAGAGAGGACTGGTGGCCTGGGCAAAAAGCGGCATGAGTTTGGCGACCATATACACACCCGCTGCCACCATCGTGGCGGCATGAATCAAGGCACTAACAGGTGTGGGACCTTCCATGGCATCAGGCAACCAAACATGCAGGGGAAACTGCGCAGATTTGCCAATGGGACCACAAAAGAGCAGCAGACAGGCCACAGCCAGCAAGATACCCGGCAATTTGCCTGCAGCAACCGCTTCAGTGACGGCATGAAATTCCAAACTCTGGGTCATGTAAAAGAGAATCAAAATACCCAGGAGAAAACCAAAGTCCCCAATCCGATTCACGATAAAGGCTTTTTTAGCAGCAGCCGCGGCTTCAGGTTTAAAGGTGAAAAAGCCGATCAGCAGATAAGAGCAAATCCCCACCAATTCCCAGCCCATATAGAGCACGAGCAGATTATCGGCCAAAACCAAAAGCAACATCGAAAAAGTAAACAGAGAAAGCGCCCCATAATAGCGGGGTACGCCCTCTTCGTGGGCCATGTACTCAGCAGAGTAAATCTGCACCAACAAACTGACAAAAGTGACAACAACCAGCATCATTGCACTGAGGTTGTCGACCGACCAGCCAATGGTCAAATCAAAGGAACCCGTGGTCAGCCAGCGAAATTTGCCGTGGAGCAAGGTCTCGGGTTGGGTCATACGGCTGAACAAAAGTCCAAGTGAAGCCAGCAAAGCCAAAACCGTACCCATCAGCGAAAGCCCCATAGCCAAAGCTTTGTTCTGCCGTTGAAAAGCCGCAAGGACAAAGATCAGCGTTCCTGCAAGCAAAGGAAGAAAAGCTGGCAGCCAGGCATTGTGGGTTAAAAAAGGCATGTTCATGATTGGGCTACCACTTCATTAAATGGATTTTGTCTAAATCCACAGTCCGGAAATGTTTGTAAATCGAAAGGGCAATCGCCAAGGCAACCCCCGCTTCGGCAGCGGCAATGGTCATCACAAAAATCGCAAAGACCTGTCCAGTCAGCTCGTGAGGTGTCACATAATGGGAAAAAGCAACAAAATTGAGGTTGGCAGCATTGAGAATAAACTCGACCGACATCAGAACTTTAATCAAATTGCGGGAAGTAATCAAACCAAACAGACCAATCGCAAACAAAAGAGCGCTGGCCACCAAATAATGCTCCAAGCCAATGGTGAGAAACTTACCCGCCATATTTAGACTCCTCAGACACCTCGTCTTTTTTAGCGATCACAACAGCGCCAATCAGCGCCATCAGCAAAATCACTGAGGCAATTTCAAAGGGAATGATGTATTGACTAAAAAACAACTCACCGATTCGGGCCACAGTATTGATATCCGCTGGAGTTGTCGAGCCCTCGATGCGCCATTGCCCACGGAAGATCGCCTGCCCCATTAAAACGAGCACACCCAGGAAGACAAAAATAAAGGCAAAAAACTTAAAATCCACCGAATACTCAGGAAAGCCCTTGCCACCCTTGCGGGTTAACATGATTCCAAAGACAAAGAGGATAGAAACCGCACCAGCATAAATTAAAATCTGAGCAGCGGCCAGAAAATCAGCATGAAGCGTGACATAAAGCCCACCCATACACAGAAAAGACAGTGCCAATAAAAAAGCACTGCGAATCACGTCCCGCACCAGAACAACGCCAGCAGCAGAGACAATCATGGTGGAGCTGAGGAGATAAAAGGCCAGAACAGAACCAAAGTTGAACAAAACCAAGCTGGCCAGAAGCAGAAAGCCTGCAGCAAAAAGCAACCCAAAGACGAGCTTATCTGCGAATCGGAGCGTCATTCTGTTGCGTATCCTTGCTTCAATGGCTGCTGTTTAATGATGCCTGATTTGTTGGGTTGGCTTAAAAAAGCCCAGAACGGGACTCGAACCCGTGACCTCATCCTTACCAAGGATGTGCTCTACCAACTGAGCTATCTGGGCGAAAGTGGGAGGAGCTGGGTTCGAACCAGCGTACACTTACGTGAGCAGATTTACAGTCTGCCGCCTTTAACCACTCGGCCATCCTCCCGGATATGTGGGGGCTGATGCCGATGATAGGAATCGAACCTACAACCTACGGTTTACAAAACCGTTGCTCTACCGTTGAGCTACATCGGCATGTGCTCCACCCATTTGCAGTTTTATCTGCACCTAACAACACCTTAGCGAACTTTGATATTGTCTTAATAAACAGAGCGCAAACGGGAATTCAGAACGCCAATATTTAAAACATCAATCGTTTCTATTTAAAACGTTTCTCTTCAAAATATTCTCGTTAAAAACACTATCGAGAACACTGCTGAGAACACCACTGAAAACACCAGGGTTAAAACGTCTCTATTAAAACATCAAGGTTCACTACAAATGGCACGTCATCCATCTTACACCGTCACGTTCCCAGACACAAGTAGAAACATACCATCTTAAAACTGAAATCCGCTTAGAGCAAGTTACTGACAACAATTTCTTGGCCTTTAACATTGGCTATCATGATATACCCCCGCTTTTGAGAGCGAATTTTTTCAAGATAAACAGCTTCAACCGCAAAGGTTTCAGGCAGATAACTTTTTAAAATCGACTGCAATTCATTGATATTATTGGCATGTGGGTATTCACCGTTGTTTTGCAGTGCATATTTTTCAAGCCCATGGCGCAAATCATACATCGCCACAAGCACCTGATTGACAACGCCTTCGGCATCAGAACGTCCCAACTTTTCGCGCAGAGACTCGACCTCCTGGCGCAATTGGCGATTCTCCTTTTGCAGACGCTCCATCTGCTTGGCAGGCTGCTCCCACATGGCTTGCATATTTTCACAGCCCGTCAGCAAGAAAAGGGAAAGCCCCAAACCCAATCCAAATAATTGCTTAGGCATCTGTACTTAACCCAGATTTTTTCCAATCCGCCAGAAATTTTTCGATCCCGCTGTCGGTCAAGGGATGTGAATAGAGTTGTTTTAAAATTTTAAACGGCACGGTGGCAACATCCGATCCCAACTGAGCGGCCCTCAGCACATGTTGGGGATGACGCACACTGGCAGTTAAAATCTGGGTTTCAAAATAATACTGATCAAAGACGGTGCGAATATCTTGAATCAAGGCCATGCCATCTTGACCAATATCATCCAAACGTCCCACAAATGGACTGACATAAGTGGCACCCGCCAAAGCCGCCAAGAGGGCCTGATTGGCCGTAAATATCAGGGTAACATTGGTTTTAATGCCTTCTGCTGACAACTGTTTGGTGGCCTTCAGCCCTTCGATTGTCATCGGACATTTGATCACCACATTCGGCGACCAAGTGGCAAATTCATGGGCCTCTTTAAGCATACCCAAGCTGTCCAAGCTGAGGGTTTCAACGCTGATAGGTCCATCAATCAAAGCACTGATCTCTTCAATAATTTCACGGTGAGGACGGCTTTCTTTAGCCACCAATGAAGGATTGGTTGTAACTCCTGCAACGGTTCCCCAACTTGCGGCCTCACGGATTTCATCGATATTGGCTGTGTCAATAAAAAATTGCATAACTCAGACACTCCTTCAAAAATATTTGCTGAAACGTTTGTCTCATTTTTATTACAATAGCAATCAATCAGGATCGCACACAGATGATAGGGCGGGACTGAATGCCTTGGCATTTTCTGTTAAATGAAAATACCTAAAAACCTTTCAAACAGAGGTAATCCAGTATATCACAGGGTCTCAACTGCCTGAGACCCGAAAAAGGGTCAGGAGGATCCAATCCAGGTGTGATCAAAAAACTTGACTCTTTACAGGGAAGCCTGAATATAATAAATTGACTATCATAAGCGGGAAACTCTATTTTTCAATTTCCCAGCAAATAGTGTTAAGATATTTTAAGAACCTTTACAGCAGGAAGTAACTGGACCTTGAAGATAAAAACATCACTCCCAATCCTGGTTCTCTCCGCCTTATTATTGGGTGCAGGGGTTGCTTGCAGTAGCATCAATAACCCCTTTTTTCCAGCTGCAGAATTGTCTGTAGCGGAAGTCAAAGCAGCAGGAGCAGCGGCGGGTCAGACCGGTTCATTGATCGGCATTCGCCAGTCCGTCAGTCAGGTTGATGGGGTCCCTGCGATTCTGTATACCTATACTGAACCTGTGGTTACCGTTGAAAACAAACCTCTTTTGCCGCGGGTTCATTTTTATAAATTTCAAATTGAGTACCAATTGGCCGATGGCACTGTTTTACCTGTCAAAGAATACCCCTTGAGCAAATCAACAGCAAATGCAGCCTTGCTTTTGGACATTCAATTTCAAGTATTAAGCGTTGACACAGATTTGCGCAATGTGGTTTACCCAGGCAACCGTGCTCCACGTGTCACTGATGGCACCGCCAAACTTAAACTTTTTGGCAAAGATGTCAACGGCTATGAACACACCCTTTCAACCGATTTTTCAATTAAATTTGAGTCGCTTGTTTTCAGTGAAAACAGTGAAATTCCTGTTCCCGCACCAACCGCTAGCCCAGGGGCCAGCCCAACTCCCGCTGCATCACCCTAGTTAGTTTTCCCTAATTTTCAAACTGCCCGGAAGGAAAAAAGAGAACCGAATGAAACGCCTGCAACACCTATCCTCTCGAGGTCTGATAGGATTTATAATTGCCATAACACTTCCATTGGCTGCCTGTCAAACAACACAGACGGGAACAGCCCCCGCTGGAACAACAGCACAAGCTGTCACTTCTGATACCGAAGGTTCGCTCTCGGGTGTTGTGTATATTGGCACTGCGACTGACGGTCGTTTGGTTCCCCCCAAAGAACCTATATCAGTAGAAGTTTTGAACATCGAAAACAAACTTTTGACCTCCGTTCAAACGGACGATTTTGGCCGTTTTTTCTTGCGTAATTTAAAAGTATCCCCAGAAAATAAAGTGACAGGTGAAGAGGTGACTGTTCGTATTCAACGGGCAGATTTTAGCCGTGCACTCAAACTCTTTCCGGGACGGGTTGTTAACTTAAGTGCCATCCGCATGGTCACAGATTCCCCCAAACAGCAGACCAAGGCAATTACTGGGATTTTATTAGGTCCTGATCAAAGCCCCTTGGCCAATGTAACCGTAAGAGACAAGGAATTTACTTTTCGCACAACCACGACAGATGCATCAGGAAGATTTTTGCTTGATGTCGTAGGAGAAGAAATTGAGGTCATCACGAGTCAATCTGTACCCCCATTTGGGGTGAGTATTTCTGAATTTCAGAAAAAACAGATTGTGACTATTGATACCAATAATGTGCGTACCGTCAAAGGCATCGTTCAAGATAGCACTAACTCCAATCTTTTCCTCTCAAAAGTCAGAGTAAAAGTAGCGGGTACCAGCGTCTCGGCACTCACCAATGCCAAAGGTGAATACACCTTAAACGGAGCCCCTGTCGGTCCCTTTACTTTGGAAGCCGAAGCCATTGATGGTTATACGGGCGTAACCAATCAAGTTTCTCCGGCAAATATCACGAATGGGAAACCCGACTCAGTCACGCAAAATTTATTTTTAAGACCCGTGGGCAGCATTCAAGTAAATTTCCGAGTAGAAGACGCCCCCTTCTTCGGTCAACCTGAATCAAATCCAAATATTCCACCCGTCGGGTGTATTGTTGGTTTTAACTGCCGTCAATACGACTTAAACGGCGATACCATCACTGAAAATGTTTATCACAACGGTTTGGGTGTTTTGGAGACCGATGGAAATGGCGGAACCCTAGACACATTGGTCAATGTAGAAGGCACAGAAATCTCAGAGCGACTTCAATATCCTTCAGCCCCGAAAGTGGATTTAAAAGGGACGGATGCAGCTGGTGAGGTCAAAACTTTCACTGAAGCTGTCATTGGCCCGAATATTGTTCAAAGCGTTCTACTCAACAATGTGCCTGGTGGCAAGCAAAATATAACAATCTCGATGACGGGCATGCAAACCCAAAAAAGCATCAGTGTTTTTGTTCCTCCCAAAGACACAATTTCCACCGATTTGATTATTCTATTTAGGGCTCGTCCGGTCTTTGGTGTGGGAGATGTCAAAGGTACTTTGAAGATCATTGACGAAAAGGGCAATGATGTTTCCAGCAAGATCAATTTTAACAATGTTAAAATTGCTTATGTTGATGTGCCCGATGACTTGGCTATCACCAATAAAAATGACCTCGGTGGTTTAGAGCGCTCCCCAGATTTACTCCGCAGAACCCGTGAAGCTTTGGCTTCAGCGGATCGTTCAATGCGTCTGACGGACAAAACTTTTTATCTTAAAAACGTCACAACAGGTTCTCGTATCATGATTATCGCTGGCTTGCTCAATGACAACGATCAGGTATTGGCTGATTGCTTTGTTCCCAACGCTGCAACACTGCTCAATGTTCGGCCCGGTGTTGTCAACTTTGCTCCAGATATGAGTTTAACCCTTCGTCCTATTGCTGGCTGTGGCGGCTAAATCTTTAGCTGTTTAAGCCCGTGAACCCACACTCCCCTGATTTTTTGATTATCGGGGGAGGGGTCGTGGGCTTGGCATTGGCGCGGCGCCTCAGCCAAAAATTCTCAGACAGTCAGATAACTTTGTTGGAAAAAGAGTTTGAAGTTGCACAACACGCCTCGGGGCGCAACAGCGGTGTTTTACATGCGGGCTTTTATTACCCTTCTAATAGCTTAAAAGCGCGTCTCTGTGTCGAAGGGAACCGGGCCATGAGACAGTATTGCCTGGAACAGGATTTGCCTTTAAATACCTGTGGCAAGCTGGTCGTCACGCGCTCTGTTGAAGAAAATCCCGAATTAGAGAAGCTCTACCAAAGGGGGCTCAACAACGGCGTTCGTCTGGAACGTTTAACACCTGAAGAAGTTCAGGAACGTGAACCCAATGCAAAATCTCAGGGTTTGGCACTTTTTTCGCCAGACACAGCCACAGTCAATCCCAATCTGGTCTGCCAAACCCTCAAGCGCGAATTGCTGGCAAAAGGAGTGCAGATCGCACTCGACACCCGGTATTTGTTCAGACGAAAAAAGAGTATTCATACCAACCAAGGCATCTATCAGCCAGGATTTGTCATCAACGCAGCGGGCCTGTACGCAGATAAAATCGCGCAAGATTTTGGCTTTGGTAAGCAGTACACTCTTTTACCATTTAAGGGCATTTATTTGGGGTATTCGGGCTCAGACGCAGTGATCCAAACCCATATCTATCCCGTTCCCGACCCCCGACAGCCTTTTTTGGGGGTACATTTTACCAAAACAGTTGATGGTCACGTCAAAATTGGCCCGACGGCGATTCCTGCCCTGTGGAGAGAAAACTACCAAGGACTAAAAAACATCAATCTAAGAGAGACACTCGAAATTTTATGGTATGAAAGTCAACTGTTTATTCAAAACTCATTTGGATTCAGAGATTTGGCGCTCTCTGAAATTCGCAAATACAACCCAGGTTATTTTGCAAAAATGGCCCAAACACTGGTCAAAGAAATAGACACCCACCAATTTAAACACTTTCTCAAACCAGGGATTCGCGCCCAATTGCTTAATATTCAGAGTTTGGAATTGGTGCAAGATTTTGTGATTGAAGGAGATCAAGACAGCCTGCATATTCTCAATGCTGTCTCACCGGCTTTTACCTGTGCCCTCTCTTTTGCTGATTATATTTGTGAAAACTGGCTGACCCAAAAGACATGAAAAAAAATCGCTTGCGCTTGTACTTAGGACTGTTGGGGGTTACCTGTTTATTGGCTCTGACCACGGTACTGCTCAGCAATGGCTTGCTGCTTAAAACCCGCCAATTGAAAGTGCCTGTGATCAAGGCCGAAAACCCAGCTCCTGTTCAAGCGATGGCCCAGCGTCTCTCAAGAGCGATTCAAATTGAGACCATCTCAAACAAAATCCAACTCAATCCAAATTTTAAGTCCTTGGAAGAAGTTCTTAAAAAAAGTTTTCCCTTGCTCTGGCAAAGACTCTCTCCTCAGATTATCAACCAGCACGGATTATTATTCCATTTTCCCGGTAAAAACCCCCAAGAGCCCATTGTTTTGCTCCTGGCCCACCTGGATGTAGTGCCCGTTGAATCGCCATCAGCCTGGAAATATCAACCTTTCTCTGGAACCATCACAGGAGGCTATGTCTGGGGACGTGGCGCAATCGACGACAAACAAAGTGCACTGGCGATATTAGAGGCAGCAGAGTCACTTTTACGCCAGGGACAGCGCCCCGAACGCAGTGTCTATATAGCTTTGGGCTATGATGAAGAAATCGGAGGAACCCAAGGTGCGGCCACTTTGGCCAAAGCCTTAAAAAAACAGGGGGTTGAATGCGGGTTTTCGTTAGACGAGGGCTTGGCGATTGTGCCGGGCAGCATGATTGGCATGAAGCCGCCCGTTGCTCTGATTGGTCTCTCAGAAAAGGGCTATTTATCTGTCGAACTGACGGCTACACAAGCCGGGGGACATGCTTCGATGCCCCCCAAAGAGACCGCTGTGGGTATTTTGGCTGCAGCGCTTAATCGGCTGCAAAACAAACCTTTCCCAGCGCGTTTGGGTTCAACTTCACGGGAAATGTTCAGCTGGCTGGCCCCCGAAATGACGGGCGTATCCAAATGGGCCTTGGCCAATCTCTGGCTGTTTGAGCCACTTTTGCTCAAGCAATTGTCTGGCAAGCCAGCCACCAATGCCTTGATTCGCACAACCATGGCCCCCACAATGCTGCAAGGCAGCCCACAGGAAAACGTCCTGCCCGCTGAGGCAAAAGCCGTGCTCAATTTGCGCCTATTGCCCGGAGACACTCAGCACACAGCATTGAACTATCTCAAGCAGGTGATTGCAGATCCCCGGGTTCAAATCCAGGCCCGCAGCGGTTTTTCTTCAGAAGCGGCACCAGAATCTGACAGCAAAAGTACAGACTTCGCCCTCTTGCACCGCACCATTCGGCAGGTCTTCCCAGAAGTGGTAGTGGCCCCTTCGCTGGTGCTTGCGGGCACCGACAGTCGCCACTACCAATCACTGTGTAAAAACCAGTATCGCTTTCAACCCGTTTATCTCACAGCTGAAGACCTCAAACGTGTCCATGGTTCCAATGAGCGGATCTCTATTGAGGCCCACGCCCAAGCCGCCCGTTTTTACCTTCAGCTTTTCAAACAACTCTAAAACCTAATACTGTTCGATCAGATAGCGAATCAAGTCGGTGGTGGTAACCAAGCCCTTGAGTTCGCCGGACTGAGAAACAACGGGGACGGCATGGAAGCCCTTTTCCACCAATAACTCAGCCACATCCCGAATCGTTGCTTCGTCAGAAACCACTTCAGGAGCTGGTGTCATGGCCTCTTCGGCAAAGATCGACTGATAAACAGCCTGATTTTGGTCAATATCCTCTTTGGCGACCCCATAGGTGACCCGCATCAGATCGGTCAAACTGACAATGCCCACAATTTCCTTGCCGTTCAAAACAGGCACATGACGTATATTCTGTTTTTCAAACAACTCTTTGACTTCCCACAGCGTCTGCTTGGGATGCACGCGAAATACATCCGTAGACATGATATGGGTAATGGCTTCACGTTTTTTCATAAAAGGCTCCTTGAAATCTGTTGGGTCTAGAATCACTCTCTTTGACCACTTTCAGTCTAACAACTAGGAACCATCAGTGTTTTGCCCCAGGTCAATCCCTCAATTGATATACATCAAGGCCTCTCTAAAACAGGTTTCAGCCCCGCCAATGCCAAGCTTTGGGCTGAACAAAGGCCTGGATTCCCAATTTGGAAAGCGTAGCTCCCAGTCCCGAATGCCCCCGTCCAGACCAGGGCAAATGGGGACTGACCCGATCACAGCAATTCCAATAAACGGTTCCGGTCTGCATTTGCGAGAGAATTTTGCGGGCACGCGCACGGTCTGGGGTATAGACGCTGGCAGTAAGACCATAAGGCGTGTCATTCATCAGGGTCACAGCCTCTTCATCCTGGTAAACTGGCTGAATACCAATCACAGGGCCAAAAGACTCCTCTCGCATTAGCACCATTCCGTGATTGGTATCAGCCAAAACAGTGGGAGCAAAGAAAGCCCCCTCTCGCATCAGGTGCTCACCGCCACAGAGCAGACGGGCGCCTTTGGCACAGGCATCTTTGACCTGGGCTCTGAGCGTGCTGATCGCAGCCTGCCCCCGGGTCAGGGCCCCAATATAGGTGGTTTCGGCGAGTGGGTCTCCGACCACAAAGTTTTTGACATTTTCGACAAAGGCCTCAACAAAGGCCTGATAAATTTGCTTATGGACATAAATCCGCTCAACAGCACAACAGCTCTGACCATTGTTGTAAAAAGCGCCATCTGCTGCGGCAGCGGCGGTGGCAGCAATATCCACATCTTCACAAATATACAGCGGATCTTTGCCCCCCAACTCCATGCCCACACGCAACAAACGCCCTGCCAGTTGTGTTGCTATCGCGGTGCCTGTGCCGTAAGAGCCGGTAAAAAAGAGGCCATCCAAATCCTCTTCCAGCAAGGCCTCTCCGGTTTCTCGCCCGCCTATCACAGGTTCAAAAACATGTTCGGGGAACCCCGCTTCTTGAAACAGACGGGCCATCGCCAAACCGGTCAAACTGGAAAATTCAGAGGGTTTGTATAAGACCGTGTTGCCCGTTAAAAGCGCGGGAATAAAGACGTTGCAGCCGACCAACCAGGGATAATTCCAAGCTGAGATATTGGCCACCAGCCCCAGGGGCTCTTGGGTGATGGTTTCAGACAGCCCCAATTCGGTATAGACCTCTTCTTCAGCCAGCACAGCGGTGATCTGGTCTTGAAAATAGTCAAAGCGCTGAAGAAAGCCATTGAGTTCGTTACGCGACTGGCGAATAGGCTTGCCCACTTCTTCGCTGAGTAAACGGGCCAAAGCTTCTTGCTGCTCAGTCAATTTAAGGCGAAAGACCTGCATCAAGCGAAGACGCTCGGACAGCGGCGTATGGGCCCAGATCTTTTGTGCATCCCGCGCGTAGCGGGCTTTTTGAGAGACTGTTTCGGGATTGTCTACGGGCAGACTGGCTATAATTTCACCGGTAGCGGGATTGGTAACATGAATTTCAGTCATGATTAAAAGGCCCCTTCAAAGATCTGGACAAAGTCTTCCCGCGTGCAGATGCGTGGATTGGAGGCATGACAGGCATCAGCCAATGCCACTTCAACCAACGCATCTAATTGTTCTGCCCCCACCTTGACCGCCCCCAATTGATGGGGAATGCCAATCTCAGCACGCAAGGCCTTGATCCAGTGAAAAAAAGCTTCAACAGAAGGCTCCAGACCCAAGGTGGCAGCCATGCGCTCAAAACGTTCGGGTACGGCCTCGGCGTTAAAGGCCAAAGCATGGTTGATCATAATCCCGTTCGCGAGACCGTGATGCAAATCCGCTACGGTTGAAAGGGCGTGGGCGCAAGAGTGGACGACACCCAACCCCTTCTGAAAGGCGATGGCCCCCATCATCGAGGCCAACAACATATCTGAACGGGCCTGCAGAGAACCGGGTTCTTGCACTGCTTGGACCAAGCTGGCCTGCACCAGGCGCATGCCTTCAAGAGCAATGCCATCACAGATCGGGTGGTAGCCCTGGGCCAAAAAGGCCTCAACCAAATGGGTCAGAGCATCCATGCCCGTAGCGGCTGTAATATGGGGGGGAAGCCCAAGGGTCAATTCAGGATCAGCAAAGACCTGGCGGGCCAGGAGCGAAGGGGCAAAGATAATCTTTTTCTGGTGGGTCTGATCATCGGAGATCACAGCACTGCGACCGACTTCACTGCCGGTACCTGCCGTGGTGGGCAAAGCCACCCAATAGGGAATCGGCTGGTCTATGCTCAAAGCCCCCGGTCGATCTTCGTAGGCAAAGAGATCTTCCGGGTTGTGGATACAGACCCCAATTGCTTTGGCCACGTCAAGGGCCGCGCCCCCACCAATGCCAATCATGGCGTCGGACTCAGCAGCACGAAAGGCCGCTGCCCCCGCCAAGACCTGAGACTTCACAGGATTGCCCCAAATGCCATCAAAGACAGCGGGCTTCAGCCCCTGTTCTTGGAGCAGCGCCACAAATTCAGCAAAAAAGGCCTGTTGGGCCACCCCTTTGTCGGTCACGATCAGGGGACGAGAGAAGCCCTGAGCCAGTAGATGCGGCCCCACTTCCTTGCGGCTTCCGGCGCCAAAGCGAATCGGTGTGGGAAAATTAAAACCATAAATTGACATAAAGGGGTTCCTTTCAGCAAGTCCTGAATAAAGGCATTTAAGCACTCTTCGGGCTGCGTGTCATCCCTTCCGAGGCAATTTTTAGCCGAGGGAAAAAACGCCCCTAGATAATCTCAAAATAGCGCTTCATTTCCCAATCGGTGACAGTATTGTGAAACTGTTTGCACTCCCAAAAACGGGTGGTGGTAAAGTGTTTGACAAAGCGTTCACCCAAAATTTCGCGAGCTAACTCGGATTGGGCCATGCGCTCACTGGACTCGGCCAGATTGCGCGGCAACAAGGGCACTTCCGTCGCAGCATAGGCATTGCCCTGAATCGCAGGGGTGGTCAATTCTAGCTGTTTTTCAATCCCGTAGAGGCCACTGGCAATCGAGGCCGCCATCGCCAAATAGGGATTCACATCCGCGCCGGGGATGCGCACCTCAATTCGGGTGGATTTGGAACTGCCGGGAATGACACGCAAAGCGGTGGTGCGGTTGTCTACGCCCCAGGTTGGGCGAGTCGGAGCCCAATAGCCCTCAACCAGCCGTTTATAGCTGTTGATCGTGGGGGCATACATCGGGAGTACCTCAGGCAGGCCCAACAATTGACCCGCCAAATAGTGTTTAAACAACGAGCTCATACGCTGCGGATCGTTGGCGTCGTAAAAACGGTTGCCTTTTTCATCCCAAAGGCTTTGGTGAATGTGTCCGCTGCAGCCGGGCAAGTTCATACTCGGTTTGGCCATAAAACTCGGCATAATCCCAAAACGCAAGCCAATTTCTTTGGCCGCGCTTTTAAACAGAATCGCCCGATCCGCAGATTCAAGCGCATCATCTACCGTGATAGCGGCTTCAAGCACACCTGGTCCGGTTTCGGTGTGCAAGCCTTCGAGCGGAATGC
The DNA here is from genome assembly GCA_018780035.1 of Candidatus Sericytochromatia bacterium. Taxonomy (GTDB): domain Bacteria; phylum Cyanobacteriota; class Sericytochromatia; order UBA7694; family UBA7694. The sequence goes on along the minus strand of JADMKE010000004.1, from coordinate 201,895 downwards.
CAAAAGCCAGACATTCGTCCATCAGGGCCGAGAAAAACTCCTGGTTCAAACTCGTGCGCAGAATCGAGTAGCCGAACATACCAGGGCTCAAGGGCTCGGGATCGCGGTAATTCTTGGCCGCCATGCTGTGGGGCGTTTCTTGAAAATTAAACCATTCAAACTCCATGCCGACTTTAACGGCAAAACCCATCGACTCGGCTTTGGCCAGCACTTTTTTGAGCAATTGACGCGGGCAGATCTCTAAAGGAGAGCCATCTTTGTCTAAAAATTCAGCCAGAAAAAAGGCAATGTGATTGTCCCAAGGCACCCGGCGGTAGGTTTTGAGATCGATCCGAGCTGGGGTATCGGGAAATCCCGTGTGCAGACCTGTGTAGTCGATATGATCGTAACAGGCATCAGAAGAATCCCAGCCCAGCACCACAGTACAAAAGCCAAAGCTGTCTTCGGCTGCCGAAAGGAATTTGGCTTTGTGCATGTATTTGCCACGTAAAATACCATCCAGGTCGGAGAGGGCCACCTTGACCTTTTGACGGGGGTCTTGAAGAATTTCGTTGAGAATATCCTGAGACATGGAAAACTCCTTTTCAACTTCTAGATTTAATCGGAAAGCGCAGGCAATTCACCTGTCTGATGCAGGTGTTCGAAATCGTCCACAGTGTAGATCTCTTCTTCGGCTTCCACCCCTTTGCGCACGAGCAGAAAGTAGAGACTGCCCAGGGCAAAAAGCCCCAGAAAAATAAAATAGAGCAGTGCATTGAACCAGGCCATGGCCACCAGCGCCACCCCCGCCAAGGCCAGCGCCAAAGCCGGAAAAAAGGGATAAAAAGGCGCAATAAATGGCCTGTGCATTTCAGGGTCGTCGCTGCGCAGGACAAAGAGAGAAATCATCGAGACGATATACAGCACCAACCCGCCCATGGCAGAAATGGTAATAATCTGGTCGGTATAACCCGTTAAACACGCAGCCATACCCAAAACCCCAGGCAGAATCAGGGCCCAATGTGGGACTTGTGTACGGGGATGGATCTTGGCCATCAAATGCGGCAAATAATGGGCCCGCGCCAAGGCAAAAGCTTGGCGGGAATAGCCAATAATAATCCCATTAAAACTGGCAATCAAGCCAAACACCCCCAAAACAGCAATCGCCTTGATCAGCCAATGGCCTGCGGGCAAAACCCGTGCAGCGGCATCAGGCAGTGGGTATTGGACCTGAGACAAGACGGCCAAAGGGGTCACACCCAAGGTGCAGATCGTCAGGGTCAGGGTCAAAAAAACGAGAGTGCCAATTCCGGCAATATAACCCAAAGGCACGTCTTTGCGCGGGTTGGCTGTCTCTTCTGCCGACATCGCCACCCCTTCGATACAGAGGTAAAACCAGATCGCAAAGGGCAAGGCCGAGAAGACCCCACCCCAGCCCTGGGCAAAAACCGGCGGAGCCAACACCTGCTTTAAATTGAGATGGGGCAAGGTAATCGCAAAAAAGACCAAAAGCACGGCAATGGCCACGAAGGTGACTACCAATTCCAGCATCACAGCCTCTTTGATCCCGCGCAAATTGATGCCAATAAACAGGGCAAAAGCCAGCAGGGCAAGCCAGACCCGTGGTTCAAACATCAGCAATTTGGGCAAAGCCATGCCAAAGGTCTGGGCAATAAATTCAATATAGGCCCCAATGCCCAAGGCAATCGCTGGCGGGGCAAAAACAAATTCAATCAGCGTGGCAAAGCCTGCAATAAACCCAGCAAAGGGCCCCATCGCACGACGGGCATAGGCATAAGGGCCACCCGAATTGGGAATCGCCGTGGTCAATTCGGTATAACTAAAGACAAAGGTAATATACAAAACCGTGACCAGGCCAATGGCAATCAAAAAACCAACAGGGTCTGAATTTTTGAGCCCAAAATTCCAGCCAAAGAAATCGCCAGAAATAACCATGCCCACAGCAATCGCCCAGAGGTGGATCGGCTTGAGCACGGGCTTGAGGGCAAATTCCTCAAGGGGATGGGTTGAACCTGTTTTGCTTGGATGACTTGAATGGGTTTCCACGAATTGCCCCCGGATCGCTTTTTCAAACGCTTTTTAAAAGGGTAGCTCAGTTTGGCAAGAAGATCCAGAGCAGATACTTTGAAAAGTGCTTAATCCCCCATTTCTAGGCAAAGCCGCTTAAGAAAGGAAAAAGACACCCACCAAAAATGTGGCCCAAACCAAAAATCCCAAACCAAGACAGATCTTTTCTCCCCAACCAAAACGATTTTGTAAAGGGCTTTCTGGCTGCTCGTATTGCCAATAGGCATTGAGATTGCGCTGAAAAGAAGCCAAAACAAAGGTAGAGAGCACTAAAATGAACAGTGTCGCGATCGGCTCTGGCCAATCCATTCTAGCGCTCATACGATTTAAGGGGGCCTGGGAAAACCAAAGCAGAGATAAAAGCAGCGGAGCAACAGTCCGGGGTGCTGCCGCTTCCGGTGGAATGTATTCATTGATCTGACTGAATTGGCGATACAAAAGATATATACCTAAAAAAGGTACCAAAAGCCCCAAAGTAAATAACCAGGGTGGGGGTCCATCTGTGAGCCATATTTTTCCCCTGAAGTCTTTCCAATTGCGATAAAACCAATAAAAGGAATAAAGGCCAAACGTGAGGTAATTGAGAAGAATGACTTTTTGAAGGGTTTTGCCATAAGAAACGGCTTTGAAAGCGTTATCGGATTGCTGGGGAGATAGCAAAGGGTTCTGTTCCATCATTAAAAACCCGCTTATAAAAAGATGACTGATTATATCAAATAGCACGCTTCAAATTCAATACAGGCCCAAACAAGATATAAAAATCTTTCTCGCAGCAAAACGTGTATTCATCACATTTTTAGCTACTCAAGTTAATTTTATCTTAAAAATATCACAATCTTTCCTTGACATTCATAACCTTATCTTAGTATATTGATTACACGAACTTCGGTGAAGCGAAGAAGCGTGACAAAGAGTCTGGGTGAGACCCCAGACAAAATCCCAGGAGGGGCGGCGTTTGACGCAAGTCAAAAGATGCCAGCTTGAGCCCGGGGAGCAAGACCTGAGAGCCGTCAAAACGGAAAGCAGGGAATCAGCTGGAAGCAGCAGAGAAGCTCCGGGTAGGATGAACTCCCTGAAGGGAAAACACCCAGGAGGGTAAAGGCCCGGCCGCAAGGTCAGGCACACGAAGCAGAGGGAATAACCCGCTGAAGCCTCGGTCGAGTGACGCAAGTTGCTTGAAAAAAGGGCAAGAGCGGCAAGGGCCGGTGACGGTACCTCATCTCTGGTGAGTGCAAAACCCTGGAGGGGTTAAGGACGAGAGGGAAACGGGCTCGGCTTCGGTCGCAGCAACGGATCCGCTGAAAGGGAAAAGCCCTGAAGCCGTGAGAAACGGAACAGGCGCAAAGCTCAGAAGAGGCTGCAAGGTCTGTTTTGGGACCGGTTTAGCGGGGGGAAGTCCCTGAGGGTCCGACAAAAAGCCTGAAGAGGAAGCTGCGCAAGCGGCTAGTTTCTTCCAGAATAGGCGTCAGGAGTGGGTTTCCGCAAGGAAGTAACACTGGAGGCGTGAGGGTCCTGAAAATGGAGTCACCCAGCTGGATGCAACGAAGACCTCAGGAGGCCGGTGCGCGCAAGAATTCGCTTCAATGCCGGAGTTTGTGCCTTTTTGGGGGCTTTTTTTATTTTTTGCACAGGTTGAATTGAATGCCATCAGAGATACTTGAACCTTTGGCTTTTTTGAGCCTGGCATCCCGCTTATTGCAGCCCCATGCCGCGTTCCACAATCTGATATTGGGCCAAGCCGTCAAGGTCAGCCAAAAGCCACAGTCCACCAATTGGGCCGCGCACCTTCTGTCCCCGGCTTCTGAATCGGTGCTTTTGGCCCTTCAAGTAAGCCCTTCATCCCCCTTGATTCTGGCTGAGTGTGGCCCAGACCCTTCAGCCGCTTGGCCGGAGTTGAGCAACGCCTTGCATCAAGCAGGGCGTGACTTCTGTGAAATACGGGGCCCCGAAAAAACTGTGGCTGCTTGGCTGGATTTTTGGCAAAAGCAACAAGGGGGCAGCGGCCAAGTGTTGATGCGCCAAGGAGTGTATAGCTGTACACAGGTCAGCAGCCCCCCACCCTTACCGGGCCATTTGCGCCTGGCCACAACATCCGATCTCAGCCTGTTGATCCAGTGGTTGGGTGGTTTTTATCAAGAGGCCTTGTTCGAGACCCGGCCCCCAGAAGTTGAGTTGCAAGTGTCTGTCCAGCAAAAATTAAATGAGGGGGCTCTCTTTGTTTGGGAAAATGACACTCAACCCTGTGCGATGGCCGCGATTGTCCGCAGGCCCCCAGGCGGGGCAGCCATCAGCTGGGTTTATACCCCACCCGAATTGCGCGGTCAGGGCTGGGCCTCAATCTGTGTCGCGGCATTGACAGAACAATTACTCGGGTCTGATCAGAGTTATACTTGCCTATTTACGGATTTGAACAATGCCCAATCCAACCGACTGTATCAGCGTTTGGGCTATCAACGATTGGGTGTTTTTGTCTCTTACAGATACATCCCCGAAAGCGCCCAGGCATGCACACATACCCAAAAGAGTTAGAATAAGGCATGTCCAACACCCCATCGGTTCAGGCCCAATACACCGCTTGCCCCTATCCGCCACTGGAAGCGGGGGAATTGCCCCATATTCACCCACCGGCTGCAACATGGGACTTTGTGCATTATTATTGCAGCCACCGCCATGCCTCTCAAGAGCCCCATATCTTGGATGCCGGGTGCGGCACCGGCTTTTCGACACTTAAATTGGCCCGCGCCAACCCAAGCGCCAAGATCACCGCGGTTGATTTAAGCCCAAGCTCTCTCAAACTGGCCCAGCAACGCTTGAAAGCAGCGGGCATCTCCTGTGAAAATATCCAATTTTTGCAGGGGGATTTGACTCAACTCAACCAGCCACAGACCTTTGACTATATCTATTGCACAGGTGTTTTACACCATATGCCCGACCCGGCAGCGGGTCTGGCCAAGCTCAAAGCCCACCTCAAACCGCGCGGGCTCATGACGCTGATGCTCTACAACCCCCATGCCCGCCACGAGATCCGGGCCCTGCAGAAAATACTCCACAGCCTCTGGCAAAATCCTGCAGATCTGCAAGAGGGTTTGATGCTCTGCCGCACCCTTTTGCATGGCCTGCCTGAGGGGCATCCTTTCAAACGCATGTACAGCCAACACCTGACCGTGATCACACAGGAATTGGGCCCGGCCTTTGCGCACTCCGATGCCTTTCTGGTCGATACCTATCTGCAGGTCTGTGAACAGGAGTGGGAACTCTCCCGCTGGTGGCAGGAGCTAGACAGTGCTGGTTTGCAAATTTTGCGTTTCTTCGATGAAGCCAGTTGGGAGCCCGGACAATACCTGAAAGGTCTGCCTGACTATTACCAAGAGCGCAATTTTCGCGAACGCTGCTGTTTGCTTGATCCTTTGCGCAGGGCCAATAATTATCTCTTTGTGGTGGGGCACGGGGATCAGGCTTGGAGACGTCCAGCATTGGCTTGGCACCCAACAGACACCCCCTGCAAACTGACTTGGGTTCAGAGTCAGGTCTTGGGCGATCACTTTCTGGCCTTGGAAAACCAATTGGGCAGCAAACTGGAATTGGCCCCCCTGGCCCACGGCCTCTGGGAAAAAGCCGATGGAAAAACGGATTGGGAAACGCTGATTCAAATCTGTCACACAATTTCTAACCCTCATTCGACAGAATTGCGCCAAGCCTTGGAGCGCTGTGCACAGCAGCTTTTGGATGGCTATTTTGTCTGGAACCCAGTGGATTAACCCCTTTCTGAAGCACTTGGCGGTACAATGAATAGGTTGCCGGATCCGGCATCATTTATCACCCTGATTTTTTTTATAACTAAGGACTATTTTTTCCATGACCGACACCTTACAACTCGAACAGAACACCCTTGAACTCGAGATTGCCCTCGAAAACCTTGAAAATTTGGTTGGGGGCCCCGGCTTTTCTCGCGAATTGCAAAATGTTGAAGGCCTGCTGAAACATATGCGCATGTCTGCAGAGCAGGCAGCCCCGCTTCAAGCCCGTCTGGATGCCCTGCGCGGCCAACAACAGACCCAGCGCAATGAAGCCTCGACCGGTTTGCGCAGCGAAGTAGAAGAGCGCCTGACAGGCATTTCTGTCCCCACCCCAGAAGAAGCCCAGGCCTCCGACGACTTCAAAACCCTTCAGAGCCAATTGCAAAAAGCCTGGCAAGCCTTGGAAGACAGTCGCCTCTGGCTGGAGATGGAAGGACGTCGTCTGAACCGCACCGACAGAGATGCCTGCTGGCTAACCTTAAAAACCCTGCGTTCGCAACAATACGAAGCCCGGCAAATTCTGCAGGGACGCCTCGTCGAGCGGGCCGAAGCCCTGGTACAAGAGGCCATTGAAGTGGTTGAAAACACCTCTCTGCGCGATGCCCGGGAAGGTTTTAAGAACCTCCAGCAAGAACTGGGTGGCATGCCTTTAAAACCCGCAGATCGTCAGCGTTTCCGTGGCGAATTTGACAAACTCTGGAATCGCCTGCAAGAGCGCAGCAAACAGCACCGCGAAGAGCGCCAACAGCGCCAAGAAGACGGCATTCGCCGCCTTGAAGATGCGCTGCAAAAAGTGGAATCGTTTATCGAGCGCAAAGAGCCCGAACTGCAAGCCCAAGAACAGCGACTGGAACAGACTGGCTGGCACGAGCAGGATCAAATTGAGCGCAGGATTGTCCAAGACAAAGAAGCCCTCGAAGATGCCCGTCGCCGTCAGGGTGAATTGCAAGCCAAACTGGCTGATGCCCGCAATCGCTTGAACCGCAACTAAACACCCCCAGCAGTGAAGCCCGCCTCAATCAACAAAGATTGCAGCGGGCTTTTTGCTGTTTGACTGAGAAAGCTAACTATTGGTCAGGACATACGGCTGCTCTTGATCGCTGATTAATTCCCCATTTTGGTCCACCCCATAGATCCAATAAGTGGTGGGTTCTTTGCCTTCGCCGGGTTTGTAAAGCACCATACCCGCAAAGTCTGGAGAAGGAGAATAATCTTTAAAGGCCATGATCGCCCCACGCAAACCAATCCCCCGTTGAGAGGTAAAGGGGTTGGCAAAATCTTTCCAATAACTGCCGTAAGCATTGTTTTGGGCAGCTTGAAGCAGAATATCTAAATCAGAAGCATAGGTTCCCCCGTTGTCAACCCCATAGGTCTCTACAATGGTTTGCAATGTGTGCATATTGGCTTTGACACTGCTCAGTTTGGACCGGCCCACCGCAGACCCATTGAAAGGCTCCGAAAGCATTTTTTGCAAGGATTTAAAGTCCACCTTGTCCATCTCGATCGGTATTTCAATCTGGCCACTAACCGCATCGACTTGCTGATTCCACTGCATCAAAAAGCCCTGAAAAGGCGCGATTATATTCATCATCTCTGGCAAATCATTGTCATTTTCACCCAGTTTTGCAATAAAATCGCGAAGCTTCTCGGCATCGAGATAGAGCAAAAAATCCGAGTTGGGTTCTTTGAGCTTTTGCTGCAAACGGGTATAAAGGGGGTTTTGAGCAAAATGTTCTTTGGCAGAAGCCTGATCCACCGCCTGTTTTAAGAGTGAGAGATGGCTACCCAAGACCCAAAAATCACCCAATTGCACAAAACCCGGCTGAAATACCTCCGCTTCGGATGTTTGCATCTGCTTCGGGAGCTGTAGCAAATAAATTTGCTGATTCTGGTAGGCGATCGGCTGAGAGGCAAAGACAATGGGCTTGGTCGATGTGACCTGAGTAGAAGGCAATTTTTCAGCTACTTTTGCCATTGAGAGGTTGTCGTCTCCCCCCTGCATCATCCAGAGCTCCCCTTCGGGTGAATAGCCATAAATCCGGTAGGCAGCATAATGTTTACATTTGCAATCCTGGCTGTATTCGCCTTTCCCAAGCGGTTCATAAAAAACCATGCCCGCAAAACTGGTATGGGGCCTAAAGTTTTTATAGGTTTTATAATCCAACAGGGCTTTTTTCAGCCCGGTGCCCGTTTGCTGATTAACGGGATTGATGATCTCTTTCCAATAAGGATAACTGCCTGTTTTTGCCACTTTTTCAAGTCTGGCCATATTTTCTGGGTACATCCCGCCCCAGTCCACCCCATAGGTTTCCACGAGAGTCTGCAATGTGTGCATATTGGCTTTGACACTGCTGGTTTTGGCCTTGGTACTTGCTCCCGTAAATTCATCAAACAATGCGGGATCGAGTTTAAATTTATTGCGCAAGAGCAGCCCCAGTTTGGCTTGGCTCTCGGGTTGGACTCCCAAATAAGCCAAAACCTGAGGCACCCCTTCCGAATTGACATCCATTGTCAAGCCATAGCGGCCATCGAGATGGGGCAAGAGGTCTTTTTTCAGATCCAAGCCGGCATCTACCGCAGGCAGCAATTCTTTCCAAGTAGACGCCAAAGTTGTCATCATTTTTTTCATGTCTTGACTGGCCTGAGAAGGCCCCTCTGGGTAAAAGCCCAAATCAGCGTAACGATTGAGTTTTTGTCCCCCCATCACGAACATGGGCTTGGCAGGAAGTGCATCCAAGAGGCCCTTTAAAGGCGGAGAAGCGGGGGCCGCCCATTGGGCATAAAAGGCTTGCCACTCAGCGGGAATATTCTGTGCCAGAGGCGTGTAAAACTGCATAGAAAGCCCCTGCTGCGAAGGCCTTGCGCTAAAACCCGTCCCGGCCCACAGCGCCTGTAAAGCCGCTCCCTGTTGAAAAGGATTTTCGCCTGACATTTGCCCCAGGGCCTGTCTGAATTGATTATCCAGGCCCTCATTCGCCCACCCCCAAACGGGCTCCGTTTTGAAACGTTGAAACGTTTTATGAAACCCGGCCTGAGACAGCACATTGCCTGAACGGCTGCCCTGAGCCGCCAAGGCCCGCTTTAAAATCGCAGTATCTGGAGCTGCGCTGATCAACAAATTTGATCCACTGACCACCAGCCCCACAATCATTTCGGGCTTCTGATTCTTGTGCTCGGACACCGTCAAGAGGGTTCGCCCGTCATGGCTTTCTGTTTTGACGGAGAAATCAGGATCGTTGATTTTTTGTAATTTGTCGAGCAGGGCTTGGGCCGCAGCTGGAGAAGACAGATCAACCGAAAACAAGACTTCGATTTTTTTATTTTCAGACTGCCCATCCCCATAGGCCGCCACGCTGATATGACTGCCAAAAATCGGCAAGAGGTCACTGGTGAGATCCAACCCTTTTTTTTCGAGGGTTGCCGTCAGTTCTTTGAGTTGATCACTTTGACCCAATTCCAAAAAACGCTGAACAAAATAGCCCCAAGGCTCCAATTCGGTTTGGACTGTGGCGACAAAACTGGGATCTTTGGGAATCGGATCGAGAGCATTTTCAACGCTGGCCAATACAGGGCTTACCCACAGCGTCGAGGCAAGTGCCAGACCGGGAAGCAACTTAAACAGGGATGGAGACAATAAGCGCATCATCAGCAAACTCCTTGAAACGGTTTCAACCAGTTTACCCCTTTCCAAGCCCATCGAAAAGCTGACAGCGTCTTTGATTCAGCACTTACAACAGCCTTAAACCCAACAATAAGGGGTTGGAAAGCCCTGCTACCTTCGGTAAGATAGAGAGGTTTGAGATTTTTTTAGGGAGCTGATCATGGAATTAAAAGCCCGTTCCTCTGCTGCTGCCATCGCCCAAGAAGAGCGTTATGGTGCCCACAATTACCATCCCCTGCCGGTTGTCTTGGCAAAGGGTGAAGGTGTCTATCTCTGGGATATCGAAGGAAAACGCTATCTCGATTTTCTCTCGGCTTATTCCGCCGTCAACCAAGGCCATTGCCATCCCCGGATTATTGCCGCCTTGACCGAACAGGCCCAAACGCTGACCCTGACCTCACGGGCCTTTTACAACGATATATTGGGCCCTTACGAAGAATATATCACCCGCTATTTTGGCTATGACAAGGTCTTGCCCATGAATACCGGGGTCGAAGGTGGCGAAACAGCTCTCAAACTGGCACGCAAATGGGGCTACCAAGTCAAAGGCATTCCCGACAACCAAGCCAAAATTGTCTTTGCCCGCAATAATTTCTGGGGCCGCACCTTGGCTGCGATCTCTTCTTCAACCGATCCCAGTAGCTATAAAGGTTTTGGACCATACATGCCCGGCTATGAATTGATTCCCTACAACGATTTGGCCGCACTTGAGCTGGCCCTACAAGACCCGCATGTGGCCGCCTTTATGGTCGAACCGATTCAAGGCGAAGCAGGTGTGGTTGTTCCCGATCCGGGCTATTTACACAGAGCCCGTGAACTCTGCAGCCAATATCAGGTCTTGCTGATTTGCGATGAAGTACAAACAGGTCTCTGCCGCACGGGAAAAATGCTGGCCGTGGATCACGAACAGGTGCGCCCAGATATTTTGATTCTGGGCAAAGCCCTCTCTGGCGGCGTTTTACCCGTTTCGGCGGTCTTGGCTGACGATCAAGTCATGCTGTGTATTCAGCCCGGTGAACACGGTTCAACCTATGGTGGGAACCCGCTCGCCTGTCGTGTCGCGATCGAAGCGCTGCAAGTACTCAAAGACGAAAAACTGGCTGAAAATGCCGAAGCCATGGGCCAACGCTTTCGTCAGGCCCTCTTGGGGCTGCAAAAAGAAGTGCCGTTTATCTCCACTATTCGTGGCAAAGGCCTGCTCAATGCCGTGGTGATCGAACCCTTTGCAGATGGCCGCACAGCCTGGGATGTCTGTCTGGCCCTCAAAGAAAAAGGCCTGCTATGCAAACCCACCCATGGCGACATTATCCGCTTTGCCCCACCGCTGGTGATTGATACAACACAAATGGATCAAAGCCTGGAGATCATTTCAGAGGTCTTACTGAATTTTGCCTAAGGCAAAACCTAAAATAGAAAAAAAACGGGGTATTATCCCCGTTTTTTAGTTTAAGTTGAAATTCAATCGCGTTCTGCTTTGCGCATCCCGGATACAGTTGCCGCTTGTAAGGCCTCGGGATAGCTGACATTGCTATTTTTGCCGCCCAAAAAGGTGGAGACACTGCCGACAGCACGGCCCACAACCCCTGTGTCGGGTTTTGAAAAATGTTCGCCCACTTTTTCAGCGCCTTTATCAAGCAAATTGAGCGGCAGCGACACAACTGTTGAAACGCCACCCAGGAGCGTATGTAGCCCCACTTGCAGAAAATTGCTCGCTGTTTGAACCGAATTGCCCATCGCACGCAGGGTATCACCCGCAGCTTGGCCAATTTCACCTTTTTTCAGATGGTCCCAGCTGTCCCCGAGATTTTGTTTGACATCAGTAGCGTCGTCATAGAGTTCAACCAGATTTTTGGCCTGGCCTTCAGCCGCATATTCAGTAATACCCATGGCAATGTCTTTGGGGTAGTCGAGCAAACCTTTGACACTTCCACCTTCGGGGGCGGGCTCGCCGCCCATCGGGGTGGGAGCGCTTGTCGCTGGAGTTTCAATCGGCTTGGCGGGCGAGGTCTGAGGTATTTGAACAGACTGGGGCTGAATCATCATGGTGAAAAAGGGCTCCTGCGGGAAATATGATCTTATTGTAGCTTATACCACTCTGATCCAAAAATCTGAAGTCTTAGACTATTTCTTTAATCCAAACTGAACAAAAGCTTGGCAAATCCGCGCCAAGCAGAGATTCAAGCGACCGAAACGGTCAAGCTCGTATAGCCGTCCAGCTCAGCTTCAAGTACATCACCGGCATACACGGGCCCGACACCAGCGGGGGTTCCGGTATAAATTAAATCGCCATGCTGCAAGTCAAAAATGCCCGAGAGATAGGCAATCAATGCCGGAACAGAAAAAAGCAGATCTTTTAAGGCCCCGGCTTGGCGCCTTTCGCCATTGACCAAAAGTTGAAAGGTCAAAGTTTCAGGTGACGCCACGTGTGCTGCGGGAATCAGCTCAGACAAAGGGGCTGATGTCGCGAAGCCTTTGGCCACAGCCCAGGGTTTGCCTGCCGCTTTGGCGCGGGCTTGTACATCCCGCAGGGTCATATCCAGACCAATGCCATAGCCCAAAATCAGCTTGGCCGCCTGCTCAGGGGAAACCGAGCCACAGGCTTCGGCAACTGCAACAACCAACTCGACTTCATGGTGAATCTCTTGGGCAAAGGCTGGCAGGCGAATCTGGCCCCCCCCATGTAAAATCGAAGAGGCGGGTTTGAGAAAAATCACGGGCTCCGCTGGGCGGGGGCTCTGCATTTCTTGGGCATGTTCCAGATAGTTTAAACCCACACAGTAGATTGTGGGCACCGGAATACGTTCAACCCGCTCAGGGCTGTGGCGCAAGTCAAAATACATCAGACAATCCCTTCAATCCGCTGCAAGCTGCGAACCGTACGTTTGGCAGGCAAAAGCATCGATTGCCGTGTTTCCAAATCAGGCTCAACCACACAGGTCAAGTGGGCCACTTGGTAATTACCCTGTTTTTCAATTTTGCGTTGAAGTTGCTCGATCCGCTCATCCACGAGAATCTTGACCCGGCGGGTCAAGACTTTGAGATTGAGACTCAAATCGCTTTTGAGCGAAGTGAGGTCAACACTGACGCGGCCCAGGTTATGGGTTTCTAAGGTTAATGTCAATTTGAGTGGGCGCTCGCTATCAGGCCCTTGTTTGGGCTCACGGGGATCATAATCTTGCTGAATATAGAGTTCGGCTGGGTAGGCCTCTTTATTGGCATGTACCATCAGCGGAATACAGTGTACAGGCAAATTCTGGGTCAACATTTCGCGGGCCATCAGATTGGAATGGACCTTGTCGACCTGAAACCCCACCTGCTCCAAGAGACTGCGCAGGGTTTGCAATAATTGCTGTTTTTCAGCATCTCCAGCCACATGTTTGAGCTGTTCTTTGAGCTGCTCTTGGTTGGTTTCAATCAATTGGGCCAACTTACTGAAGAGATCCAAGCCATCCTGGTGCAAGAGTCCCTGAATCTGTTTGGCCAATTCGGGAAAAGCCTTGTGGAAAAGCTGTTGAAACTCGTGCATTTTCTGCTCCATTAGCCCAGTCAGTTGAATCACCTGTTGGTGCTGAATAAAGAGCTGTTGGTAATCTTTGATCTGCATATTTTCGGACAAATGCCCCGATAATTGTAAGATCTCGCCCAGAAGTTTAATCATGCGATAAATGCCCTCATCAGGGCTCATGACTTGGGCTTTGCCACCGGGCCCCACCTTCTCTATGGGCGAGAAATCTCCTCCTGCGGTCAAATACAAATAGAGCTGCTCCAGGGCTTTCTGTTCTTGTTGAGAATAGGCCTGCTGCATGGGCAGATTCACGTTTAATCCCTGGGAATTGGACTTACCGGATTGGGCCGGATTGACCGCTTCGAGAGCCTGTTGACGGGTTTCGGTCGTTTGCATGGCCTGTATTTTAAGAGCTGTGCTCTGTTCTGAGACCTTGTTGACGCTGTCGCTGCGATTTTCAATTGCCTGGGCTTGGCCTGCAGCCTGTTGCACCACACTCGATTGAGCTGCAACTTGGGCCATGCCCTGAGGTGTGGCTATGGCCGTTGAGATCGCCGTGGGCACAGCGGTTGACAAGACCACGCCAGGGGGGGCTCCTTGTGCTGAGGGAGAGCCGGGCACAACCTGCTGCATCTGAGGTGTATTTGAAGCCGCATTTGCAGTTGGCGTGGCAGTTGCCCCCACAGCAGGGGAGGGGGTCAGCGCTGCACCTGTGGCTGTTTGCGGAGCGGGTGCGATAGGTACGGAGGTGGGCAAAGCGGCCCCTGTTTGCCCCGCAGGCAACGCCAGAACAGCACCCGGTGTTGTGCCTGTCAGCAAACCTTGAGCAGAACCTGCTTGGCCAGGCGGTAAAGCGAAGGCATTGGCCGTTTGTCCGGCAGGTAAAGCAGCCGCACCCGTTGGCAGAGCAGGCAAGCCTTGCATTTGTTGCAACAGGGCCCCAACGTCTTTGGGCAAATTCTGCATTTGCTGGGGCAAAGGCTGCCCATTCATAAACTGTTTGATCGCCATCACAGTCTGGCTATTCACAGGCAAATCTTGGGTGAGCAGCACAACCGCAGCCTCAATTGTGGCTGCGCTGCGATCAGGCAGGCCCGCCAAAGCATTCTGGACAATTTGCAGGGTCTGGTTGCTTACTGGATGGCCGTAATTGGCCAAATTCTGAGCAATGCTCTGATTTTGCTGCGAAGGATGGGCCCCCATTTCCAAGAGTGCATTCATGATATTTTGAACGCTGTGTTGAATAATGGGCTGAGCGGGTGCCTGAAACGGCGCCTGAGCAGGGGCTTGCGGAGGTGGGGCCGCTGTGCGCCCTGCTGGGGCATTGAGAATGAGGTCAGGAACACCTTTGGGAGTGGCTTCGGGTCCAATGGGCCCGGGAGGCAAACGGCCTTGAAGTGGATTTAAACCAGGAACTTCCACGCTAAGCTCTCCCTTTCTGGGTGGGTTAGACCGACGAAGCTAATTGATCTCCCCATCGCGCTCACGGGATTGGTTGATAAAATCGCTGGGTTTAATGGTTTGGATAAAATCTTTAAAATCGCGGGTCTCTTTTTCTTCCTGGGCCGGATTGATCGGAATCGCGCTGGAGAGCATGACCTCTTCCGAGACAAAAATCGGGCTTTCGGTGCGCAAACCAATCGCAATGGCATCACTGGGGCGGGAGTCGATCTCCATTTGTTTGCCCTCTTTGGTGGTCACCTTAAGCACGGCAAAGAAGGTATTGTCTTCCATGCGGTTGACGACCACACTGTTCACCATCACGCCAAACTGCTCAAGTGCGTTGACAAAAAGGTCGTGGGTGGCCGGGCGGGCCAAAGTGACATTTTCGAGTGCCAACATAATCGAATTGGCTTCCGGAGGCCCAATCCAGATCATCAAAGCACGCCGTTCAGGAGTATCTCGCAAAACAACAATGGGGTTACGGGACTGGGGATCGAGAACAATCCCTGAAACGCGCATTTCTATCATGGAATAAGCTCCTTTGGTCTGCGCTTATTTTAACACGGAGCCCGAGAGCTTGTCCCTAATTTAGGCGAAGCAGTTACCTTCTGCCATGTCTGTTATACTGGGGAGACTTAAAACCATGTACAGCGACTACGAAATTCAACAATTAAAACGCTGTGGCTTGCTTCAGCAGCAGAGCCGCTGGGGCGAAATTGCGGTCATTTGCCAAGAGTTGCACGCCTTATACCCCCAAAATGCGGACGCGCTTCAAATTTGGGGCATCAGTGAGGCCCAAAAAGGCCATCCCGAAGTGGGTATCAGCTACTTAAAACAGGCAGTGGAAATTGCACCCACAGCTGCTCATATCCACAATAATCTCGCCAATTTACTCTCGGGTCTGGGAAAAATAGATGAGGCCGCAATCCATTATCAGACGGCGCTCAAACACAATCCCAATCTCTCAGAAGCCCTCCACAATCTGGGAAATATCTACCGCAATCAACAGAATTGGGAAAAAGCCCTGGGCTATTACCAAGAAGCACTGATCCGATTGCCCATGCAGACCGCCATTCACCTCTCCCTCGGTCAAATGCATGAAAAGCTTCAACATTGGGAAGAGGCGCGTCAGATTTATCAAAGTGTCTGTCGCCAGGCTCCTCAGCTTTGGCAGGCCTGGTTTTATCTGGCCCATTTGGAGCATCAGCAAGCAAATACAGCCGCCGCTGAGGCCTTTTACCGGCAAACACTCAAAGTGCAACCCCAACAGCCCGATGCCCTGTATTGGCTGGGAGAGCTACTGGCTCAACACCATGTCTATGCCGAAGCGATTGAATGTTTTGAAGGGGTCTTGGCCCAAAATCCCAACCACGCACTGAGCCACAACAGTCTCGGCAATATCTGGTACCGCTGCAATCAATTGGATCAGGCCCAAGCCCACTATCAACAGGCTTTGGCAATTCAACCAGACTTTGTCCAGGTGATCAATAATTTAGCGGGAGTGGCCATGGTCCGCAGAGAGTATGACCAGGCTTTGGCATATGCCCAAGAGGCAGTACAAAAGGCGCCCGATTATGTCGATGCCTGGGAGAACCTCGGTGTGATCGCCCGTGAAATGCATAACTTGGAATTGGTTGAAAAAGCCTATGCCACAGCCTTTGAGCTGAGACCGCGCGCGGGTTTACAGATTCGCCAAGCCCTTTTATTGCCCGCCCTCTATCACTCGCTCGAAGACATGGCAGCCTGGAAAAAGCGCTACAGCCAAAATTTAGACGCCCTTTTAGAGGCAGATCTCCAGCTCATCGATCCCGATGCCGAAGTGGGCGAACTGCCCTTTTATCTGCATTATCAGGGCGAACCCACCCCCGATCTTCAGCTCAAACTTGGCCAACTTTATCAAAAGGCTTGCCCCGCCCTCAGTTATACCGCTCCCCATTGTCAGAACTATCAAGGGCCCCCAAAACCAAACGAGCAGAAAAAGCGAAAAGTCAAAATTGGCTTTGTCTCCAAACACCTGCGTGCGCATTCCATTGGCAAATTAATGCAAGGGGTCATAGCCAAGTTGGATCGCAACCGCTTTGAAGTCTGCGTCTATCCTTTAATTGCGCCCGAAGAAGCGATGGGACAAGCCATCATGGCCAGTGCTGATCGGGCCCGGATTCTCACCCCCTCCCTTTATGCCGCTCGGCAAGAACTGGCTGAAGAAGCGTTGGATATTCTCTTTTACCCAGATATTGGCATGGAATCACTGTCTTATTTTTTGGCCATGGCCCGACTGGCTCCATTGCAGGTCACAACATGGGGGCACGGAACGACTTCAGGGATCGACAATCTGGACTGTTTTATATCGAGTGCGTATTTAGAAACAGAACTTTCGAAACAGGTTTATAGTGAAAAATTGCTCTGCATGAAAGTACTTTTTCCCTATTATTTCCGCCCGTCTTTTCAAAAGCAGGAAAAAACCCGTAGCGATTTTGGCTTGCCCGAAAATGGGCATCTCTATATCTGCCCCCAAAGTCTATTCAAAATCCATCCCCACACAGATCGTCTCTTTGAAGCCCTATTGAGCCAAGATCCAGACAGCCATTTGGTCTTATTAGAAGGTCCTCACCCACATTGGGGAGAACTTTTGCGGGCCCGTTTGGCCCGAAATTTGCCCCAAGCATATGGGCGCATTTTGTTTTTGCCGCGCCAAAGTGAAGCCGATTTTTTGCAATTGGTGGCGCTCTGCGACGTCAATTTGGACACCTGGCCTCTATCGGGTGGCAATACCAGCCTGGATACTCTGATTACAGGCACGCCCTTGGTAACCTTGACCGGAGAATGGCCGAGTCAAAGACTCAGCGCTGCAATTTACCAACAAATGGGGATCCGTGATTTAATTGCACAAAGCTCTGCAGAATATGTCACTTTGGCTTTAAAAATTGCTCAAGACACAACTTTTCGCACTGAAATGCAAGCACAAATAGCCAATGGCCTCACTCAGATTTACGAAAATCTGGGTGCCGTGCGTGAATTGGAAGACCTTCTTCTGGCTGAATTGCACCTGCGCAGCCAAAGCAAAGTAAAGCCCAACGCTAACACCTCTTTTTCAGAACCATAAAATCAGGTAAAATCGGGATATGCGCATTTTGCTAATCGACGATGACAAAGATATTTTTGCCCTGGTTCGAATCGCCTTTCGTTCAGAGCCTGTGGAGCTGATTTGGGCCGCCACAGGTTTGGAAGGATTGCGTCTGTTTGAGCAAAACCCACCTGATTTGGTTTTGTGTGATATTGGTTTGCCTGATGTCGATGGCGTGCATTTGGCCCATGCCCTTTCGGATCGTCAGCCGAATGTCCCACTGGTTTTTTTAACGGGCCACAATACAGATATGGATCGTGAAGATGCCAAAGCCACAGGGGCCCGCGACTATATTTGCAAACCTTTTGACATCCGCGAGTTGGTCAAACGTGTCAATGCAGTCCTGGCACAAGCGCAATGATTCTGATTTTGGAAGAACGGAAAGCTGAGATATGCGAATTCTGCTGATAGAAGACGATCCAGATATTTTTACGATTCTGGATATCCTATTTCAAAGAGAAAACTTTGAATTGGTTTGGGCCGAAACAGCACAGGAGGCCCTGCAAATTTTCGACGAGGCGGTACCCGATCTGATCATCTCCGATCTGGGTTTACCCGATGTCGATGGCATGTTTTTGGTTCAGGTCTTCAAACAAAAATCACCCCAAACGCCAGTGATTCTTTTAACCGCAAGGGACAATGAAGCCGATAAGGCGAGCATGCTGGCCGCGGGTGCCCAAGACTATATCCTCAAACCCTTTGAGCCCGATGAATTCATCAAACGGGTCAAGGTTTTTCAAACAGCAGACTGAATTTCAAACCGTCTGGGCTCAGCGGCTCCCTCTTTAACGGGCGAGCTGGAAAAACATCTCGGCATGGTTGGGAATTTTGACCGTTTGTCCGGGTTTTAAGCCCGTCACGCCTGGATTTAAAGCTTGAATTTCAACCCAGCGATTGGAATTATCAAGGTGAATATCGGCCAAATCCTCAAAGGTCTTTTGTCCCGATTCAACCAAAACATTCCTGTAAGCGGGCAAAGCAGGTGGCGGAGTCGGAGGCTGCACAGCGGGGGGAACATACGTGCCATTTAACAAGGCCCGCACCCCAGTCACCACCCGTTCGACCGAAAAATTATTGGAAGTATCAATTTTACGGCCTTTGGGCACAGCCACATCACGGTGACGGGTAATCTGATTCAAAGGCACCTGATAGGTTTGCACCAACCAGCCCACCAGCCGAATAATACCGTCGTATTGGGCATCGGAATAGGGTTCTTGAGAATCCCCCACATTGCAGATTTCAATCCCAATTGAAAAATTATTAACGTCGCCCACCCCATTAAATTCACTTTTGCCCGCATGCCAGGAACGGCGGTCATCAGCGACAGGTTGAACAAGAGAACCATCGCGGTCAACAATATAATGCGAACTGGCTCCCGCTTTGGGGTTGGCAAAAAAACGTGCCACAGCACGGGCATCTCCGGCCATTGCGGTATGGTGCAAAACAATGGTGTTGATTTTGGCATTGGCCGGGCGCTCATTGTGATTGGGGGAAGGGATTTGCACCACATCAGGGCGAAGAACAGACCGCAAAGAACGAGACTGGGCGTTTAAAGTGGGGTTGTTGGAACGGTTCAAAGGCTGATTCAAAGGATTTGGCATCAGGGCGCAGGCGCTGAGCGCCAGGCTTGAGAGCAAGAGAGCGGTTGAATACGCAGATATGGGGCGCATAAAAATCCTTTACAAAAAATGGGATGAAGATCGTGTGATTAAGATGAGATTAACATATAAACAGGTTTTGTTCAAGCCCCCCAAAGCAGGGCGAAAACCTAATAATAGAGCATCAGCGGCACTTTATTTAAATGCTGCAAATGGGCCAAACCGGCCTGCTCAATCGAGACGAACGGAGAGCGCTGCATGCGGGTGCTGAACATGTCTAACCATTCGTTAATCGAGGGCTTGCTATAGTCTTTGACTTTGGCATCTTTGCCGACCTGGATCATTTTTTTGAGCTGTTCGAGAGCAAATTGATAATCGCCGAGGCGATCAACCAATTTGTGTTTTAAAGCCTGATTGCCCGTATAAATCCGGCCATCAGCCAATTCGCGCACACGGGCTTCGGGTAATTTCCGGCCTTGGGCCACAGCTTTGACAAAGTCTGAATAGGTATCGTCGATCATGGCTTGCAAAATGCGGGTCTCTTCAGGGGTCGTGGGCCGAAAAGGAGAACCAATATCCTTGTGCTTGCCACTTTTGATCACAGTGGTGGCCAAGCCCAGTTTATCGTAAAGCCCTTGCAATTTGGTGAATTGGGCAATCACGCCAATGCTGCCCGTCAAGGTAGCGGGGTTAGCGACGATTTGATCCGCAGCGCTGGCAATATAATAGCCGCCAGAGGCTGCCACATCTCCCATCGCAGCCACGACTTTGACCTTGCTGCTGGCTTTGATCGCCTGCAATTGCTGATAGACCGCCTGAGAAGCCGCTGCGGTGCCGCCGGGGCTGTTAATTTTGACCAAAAGGCCCTTCACACCATCTTTTTCGGCCTGGCGAATGGCTGCGACCAATTTTTCGCCAGAGGCTCCACCGCCCCCGCCAAAGCCACTATCGGTCTGGTACATAATCGTGCCTTCGACCGCCAGAATGCCAATATCGACATGTTCGGCCAGCAAACTCTCGGCCAATTCTTTCCCCGCATTGCTGCTTGAAGAGGGAGAAGCGGGCTTGCGCACCCCCATCACCCAATTGCCCACAGCGGTGATCAGACAGAGCAGGATCAAAGCAATCACAATGGTTTTTTCTTGACGATTGGCAGGCGGGGTTGAAGGGGAACTCAGGGGCTGATCTGTTTGGGACTCCACGACGGCTACTTCCTATTTCAAAAAATGGCGACCGAACAATTTGGATATCAACAATTGGACATCATTATACCCCGGCATGGGGGCTTGTGCCGATCTCAATTGCCCCCGGGCAAAATACGAACACGATCCGATAGGCGTAAAGCGATCTGGCGAATCTCACTTGGATTATTTTGTTGCGACGCCCGTTTGGCCAAATTGCGCAAGGCACTGAATAATCCTTTTTCAATCTTTGGAGCGGGGTTGGCACCCGGCAAAGGTGCCAAGGCTGTATTCAGGGCTTTTTCCAGACGGGCCAAGTCGGTGGGCCCATAGGCCTTGGCAATCGCCCCAATAATCCGATCTTTTTCTGAAATCAGAGCGGTATTAAAATGGTCATAGACCGCATTGATGTGGGTATCTTGGGAATTAAAACCGAGATTTTTTAAAACAAAGGGCAGATCATGCACAATATGGGCCACCATCGATAAGCCAACAATTTCGGTTGTGCTCCAAGCTGGATAACCCCGCAATTCAGCCAGACGGCCAGCATCAAAGGCCGAACGCCACACTTCAGGAACTGCTTGCAAATCGCCAGCGGCATAGGCATCAAAGGCCCGGAAATAATAATTGGCAAAATCAATCAAAAGGCGGCCTTCAAATTCAGCCGCACGCAAATCCCCTTTGCCAATATAGCTGTGCATTTCCGTCTGGGCCCGCTCGGTAATCACACGGTACATCGCGGCAAAAATGCCGCGATGATCGCGGCGCTGGCCCAAAACCGCTTCCATCTGCTTGAGTCTCAGCAAAACCTGATCGGACTTGGCGATCAACTCAGGCAGACGATCCGCAGCCGATGCCCCCATGATCGGCGCAAAAGCCAAAGGGCTCTGCTGAGGTGCATTAAAACGCACCTTGCCACGCTGAGAAACCAGGGCCAGAATCCCAGGAGAGACCCGCAAATCCCGCAATTGCTCATAACGCGACAGATCCCGAAAATCGTCAAACCCCCAACGCGGTTTGTGAATCGGGTGAATCGCGATGCCAGAAGGAGTCTGAATCAAGGCAAAATCTTGGCGCTTGCCTTGCACCTGTTTGAGGGCGGCATCTAAGCTGGAAGCCATGCCAATCGGCCGGGCCAACTGCAATCCGGGCTCAAACGACAGGCTTTGCGTCCCCAGTTCTGGATGGGGTTGAGTCGGACCAGCCAAGCCAACCAAATGGTTAGCGGGAATTGGACCCTGCACCATGCGGCGCAATTGATCCGGGCTGGCGAGTGCCGTTGGCAAGATCTTTTGCGGAGCGATTACCCCAGCTGTGCGCACCAGAGGCAAAGGGGCCAATGAGCGCAGGGGTGTAACCTGAGTGTGAGTGGGGGAATAGGCGGTGATTTGCATAAAATTTAATCCGTAAGCTTAAATAAAAAAGACCGGGAACACAGTGATGTTCACGGCCTTTTCGATTTTTAATTAAGCTTTGGGACGCATCGTGGCTTCCATCAAGAGATCGACCAGCAGGGCATCCAATAATTTCTGGCTGCGGTAGTCAGGGGTCGTGTTGATCGCATCACGCACCAGTTTATCGGTGGCTTTGAGCTGTTCGAGGCTCAAGCTGCGAATCGCAACCCGGAAACCGGCCTGTGAGGTACGGAAATTGGCTTCAGAAGCCTGGCTGTTGAGCTGTTTTAAGGTGTTGTCCACAATGCTCTTGGGCTCAGTGCCGGGGATCGGGGGCATGGTGGGCTCAG
>JADMKE010000004.1:0-179675 GCA_018780035.1 Candidatus Sericytochromatia bacterium | reverse complement strand
TTGTCCACAATGCTCTTGGGCTCAGTGCCGGGGATCGGGGGCATGGTGGGCTCAGTGAAACTGGGCTGTCCACCTTTGCGGGCGATTTCCAATTTGGCATCCAGCATCAGGCTATCGAGCAATTTTTGACTGCGGTAATCGCCGTTTTGGGCAATGGCTTGAGAAACCAGTCCAACGGTGGTATTGAGCTGTTCGAGACTCAAGCTGCGAATCGCAACCCGAAAACCGGCCTGTGAGGTGCGGAAATTGGCTTCAGAGGCATGGCTGTTGAGCTGTTTTAAGGTGTTGTCCACAATGCTCTTGGGCTCAGTACCAGGGATCGGGGGCATGGTGGGCTCAGCAAAACCGGGCTTGCCACCTTTCTGGTGGATTTCCATACGGGTTTCAACCAAAGCTTGATCCAGGAAAACCTGGGTGCGATAATCGCTGTTTTGATTGATCAGCTCTTTTAGTTGAGCAGCTGCGGCTTCCAAATTGGGCAGAGAGAGCTGGCGAATGGCTACACGGTACTGGGCAAAAGCGGCTTTAAAATTGTCTTGGCTGGGGTTGCTTGCCAATTTGCTCAGCACAGCATCTACCTGAGTACCTGTGGGGAAGAAATTGAGGGCTGCAGGAATTTGGCCGGTGCGTACACTGTCGATTTCCATGCTGTCAAAGACGGGCATGGTGCGCATGGGTAAAATTTGAGCAGGGGCTGCGGACAGATGTTGGGGGGCGGCAGGAGCGATACGGCCCAATGCAGGAGAAGTGACGGAAGCGGAAACTTGTTGAATCATCATACTGGTTAACCTATTTAAATCTAATCTTAATCTTATTTTAATATTTTATTTAAGAAAGATCAAGCCCCCTTAAGCGAGAAAAAGCGAGATCTTAGAAATTGGGATCGATTCTGATCAGAAATCCCCACTTGTAAACCCTGTGCAATCTCAAAAAGGGTGTGCTAGTATTGTTTCTGCATTGTTAGCAATAAGAGTGCAATTTACCCCCCGGCGACAAGCCGGTCACATCGTTTTAATCGGGGCGTAGCGCAGCTTGGTAGCGCACCACTTTGGGGTAGTGGGGGTCGCTGGTTCAAATCCAGTCGCTCCGATTTTTGTCTTTTTTTGAGGCACTTTTTGAGGTCAGGCAGATACATGAGATACCGACTTTGGCTCACTGCTGTTCTGCTCCCGCTCTTCGCGGGTTGCAGTGCCTTATTGGAACGCCCTTCGCTGGAACGTTACCAAGCTTATTTTACAGATTCAAAAACCCCACGCAAAAAGTTTCAGCCCGGTCAGGTGCGTGTCACCTATTTGGGTACCACCTCTTTGCTTTTTTCCGATGGTCAGACCCAAATTTTGATTGATGGCTTTTTAACCCGTCCTGGCCCGGCTTGGCAATTGCCGTTTCGCAAGATCGAAACCGATCGCCATAAAGTACGTGAGTATCTTAAGCGCCTGCACGTCGATAAATTAGACGCCATTCTGGTTTTTCACTCCCATTATGATCACGCCATGGATGCCCCTTATATCGCCCAGCAAACAGGCGCTCAAGTTGTGGGTTCTGAGTCCACGGCTTTTCTCTCCGAAGGCGAAGGCCTGAGCTGGCAACAAATTGTCAAAGCCAAGCCCTACAAAACCCTGAGTTACGGTGAGTTTAAAGTCACCCTGATTCCCTCACGCCATGTGGATTTGCCCTGGGTGGCCAATCTAACCGGCATGATGGGGGATATCGAAGCCCCCCTCAGACAACCAGCCGGCATGTTTGACTACCGTGAGGGGGAGACTTACACGATCCATATTGCCCACCCCACAGGCAGCGCCATGTTACACGGAGGGCATTTCATTCCCGGTGAACTCAAAGGTTGGAAAGCTGATGCCGTTTTTCTCTGCACCCCCGGCCTGGATCGCCTGGGAGACCAACAAGAAACCTTTTATCAGGAAGTGATTGCCCAAACTGGGGCAAAAACAATTTATCCCGTGCATTGGGATGATTTTTCCCTCTCTCTGGACGAGCCCCTGCAGCCCCTGCCACGCGGGGCCGAGAACCTCGACGCGGCCATGGACTTTTTAATCGCCAAAACCAAAGAGAATACCTCTTTGCGCCTGCATTTTCTCAGGGCCTGGGAACAGATTGGCCTGTTTGAACCCACGGGCAAAAAATAAAGCCGTTCAGACAGGCTCTTTAAAAGAGAGAGGTATTGATACCAATCGATACCACCAAAAAATGCAACCAATTTTGGGTATAACCATCCCCTGAAAAATCTTTTTCGTCGGATTGCCCCACAGCCCCGCCACCCAAATAGCGCAGATTGAGATAGGGGTAATACTGATCGCTGAGATTGACCCCCAGGCGCAGATTTGCATCCAGAATCGCCCCGATCACCTCATTGGCACTGCCATTGAGGTAACTGACAGGCGCATAAAAACCGTCAATTTCGCTGGCAAACCAAAAATGCTCACCCAAACGGTGGCGGGAGCGAAACTTGAGAATCGGCACCGGCCCGATATTGCGTTTGGAAACCAATTGTTTGCCATCGAGAGATTCAAATTCAATCACAGCATCACGCAATTGCAAAGAGGCGCCCACAGCCAGCTCTTCAAACGGATCGGGGTTAAAGTCGTAGAGATAACTGCCTCTAAAAAAAGGAAAATCATAGAGGTATTTCATGGCCGTGCCTTTGGCAAAGGAGATATTGTCTTGGGTGATATCTTGCGCCAAAACCGATTGAGAGGTCAAAGACAGGGGTTGGTACAAAAACACCAACGTGTGTTGGGGATTGAGCTGCAAATCCAGGCTGAATTTATTCACCGCAAAGAGGGTATCCTGTCCCCCCTGGCGCAGATAGTCAAAATACGTGTTGTTGCGACTGAACTGAATCTTGTGATCCAATACGGCTAAAAAACCACTTTCGATGCTGGCACTCAAACGGGGGTATTTTTCCCAACTTGTTTCTTCCGCCCGCACAGGGTTCACGCCGCCCAGATACATTCCCAAAGACAGACCCAAAGCCAAAAAAGTCTGAAGACAGCGCGGCATAAGAATCACTCCTATATTTAAAAAGATAGAATCAAATTAGCTTAAAGGGGTACACAGGTCTGAAACAAGCCTATTGGATTGCGCAGCGCTCAGAGTGGGCTGTGATAAGATAGAGTCAACTTTAATCGATTGAAAGCCATGCTATGAAACTTGAAATGCTGCTGCAGGAGCTGAATTGCAAACTGATTGGGGCTCCTAACATAGCAATCACCAGCCTCTGCTACGACTCCCGCAAGGCAGAACCGGGTTCGCTTTATGCCTGTTTACCCGGCACAAAAACCGATGGCCATCAATTTATTCCCCAGGCACAAAGACAGGGAGCCACAGCCATCCTCTGCCAAAGTGAGTGGCTCCAGAGCCACCCGCCAGAAAGTACTTCGGACTTGACGTGGATCGGCGTGGATGATACCCGAGCCGCTCTGGCTGAAATCGCTGCCGCTTTTTACGCTTACCCCTCTCGCCAGCTCTCCCTGGTGGGGGTCACCGGCACCAATGGTAAAACCACAACCAGTCATTTGATCCGCTCTCTGCTTGAAAAAGCAGACAGGCCCACAGGTCTGATGGGAACCCTGGGTTGTTTTTTTAAAGCTCAAGAAATCCCGACGGGTTTTACCACCCCCTTTGCACCCGAACTCCAGCAAATTTTGGCCCAAATGCAGGCTGAAGGCGCACAAGCAGTGGCCATGGAATGCTCCTCCCACGCCCTAGAACAGCACCGCCTCGATGCCCTGGAGTTTGAATGCGCCATCTTTACAAATCTGACCCAGGATCATCTCGATTATCACGGGGATATGCAGACCTACGCAGCAGCCAAGCAGATTTTGTTTGAAAAACTGCTCAAACCCACGGGCACAGCCCTGCTCAATCTCGACGATCCACAGGCCGAGGCCTATGCACGCGTTAGCCAAGCAAAAGTGATCACGTATGGTCTTTCGGCCAAAGCCGATTTGCGGGCCAGCGATCCCGATTATGGTCTGGCAGGCGTGACCTATACCCTGCATTGGCAAGGCCAAACCCATCGGGTTGAATTGGCCCTGCCCGGCCATTACAATATTCTCAACTCCCTGGCCGCATTGGGAACGGGTCTGGCACTCGGACTGGATTTAGAAACCCAAATTCAGACACTCAAATCCCTGCCTGGGGTCCCCGGCAGACTGGAAGTAGTCACAAAGACCGATCACCCCTTTACGGTTTTGGTCGATTACGCCCACACACCCGACAGCCTGCAGAATGTCTTGGCCACGGCCCGGCAATTCACCCGTCAGCGCCTGCTCTGTGTCTTTGGCTGTGGCGGTGATCGTGACAAAAGCAAACGCCCCCAGATGGGTGCGATAGCCTCAGAGCTGGCGGATTTTAGCTGGGTGACTTCCGACAATCCACGCAGCGAAGCCCCTGAAGCCATTTTGGCAGATATTTTGGCAGGCATTCGTTTACACACAAAAGTCCAGACCGAAGTGGATCGTCAAAGTGCGATCGAAAAAGCCCTGGCTGCCGCCCAACCCGGCGATGTGATCATCATTGCCGGAAAAGGACACGAAACCTATCAGATCTTTCAAGATCGCACAGTACATTTTGACGATCGCGAAGTGGCGCGCCACTGGCTGGAAAGGAACCCATAAGCCATGCCTGTATCTTTGATTCACCGAGCCATCCGGCTCAAACAACAATTGGTGGACTTCGGCCGAAAGAACTTTGGCGAAGCTTATCTCCAAGCCCAGGCCCAACTCTATCCAGCCCAAACAGAACTCAGCGAAGACGAACGCTTGGCCTTTGATACCTGGTTTGTACTGGAACATCTATTGCCCAACCACCGCACTGTCCTCTCGCATTTTCTCGAAGTCTGGGAAGACGGTGCAGATTTGGTGATCGCCGAACAGTGGCATATGGTGATCCAGGGCATTTTTCAGGTCCGCCAAATCCTGGCCCACAACCATTTTGAATTGTTTAATCTGGTCAACGAAGTGAGTTATACCGTTGCCAGCAATCCAGACTCACCCTTGCCGCTCGAAAAAGGGGAGTATATTGCCGCTCGGATTTTGCCCTTTCAAGATCATCATCTCTTTGTGGGCACCATTGATCGCCTGCCCACACGCAAAAAAAACGAGCTCTATGAATTGGTGACCGAAATTCAATTACAAAACCCACGCATGGCCTTTATCGACAACAAAGATCGGATCGAGCAGGCCTACCGCATCCAATTGGATGAATACCAAGACTTTGTCTCGTTTTTTGGCTCTGATGAAGTCATTTTAAACGGTACAGAGTTACCCGAAAAAATGCGGGAATTTTACCATTACCGCTATTTTCAAAAGCGCAGCCAAGAGACAGGAGCCACTATTGCCCGGGCTTTTCAGGAAAAATACCACCAATTGCCCCCCTCTCCCAGCTTTGACTTTTTGCCCGATCTCGAAAGCCAAGAAAACCTCGGCCTGATCTACGACAAGACCGAAGGCATGGTCTTTTTATTGCATTATGGCCGCTTGCGGGAAATTTTTTCGCGCACCGACTTTAAAAAAATAAAAAACTGGCGCCAAGTTGTACAAGGCTACCTCGAAGATCCAGCCATCTCTTCACTGCCCTTTAAACGCCTGGGCAAAGAGTTTCCCGAGAACACCCAGGCTGTGTTTAAAGCTCTGCTCAAGCGCAAAGCCTTCTCGATTGAAGACGATCTGCCCTTTTTGATCAAGCACTACAAACCAATGGAGGTCATGACCCACCTCACCCCCGCCATCATTCCTTCTCTGGTCAAAAGCAAAACCTTCCTCAAATCTCTCAAAACCGGGAGCAAATGGTAATCCATGGACGTTGAAATCTGTTTTAAAGAAACCCTCAGCAAACGTATTTTGCGCCTGACGCGCTTTATTTGCCGCCACCGTGGCGTGCATTATAGCGATGATGAATCCATGCCGCGCCGGATCCGGCACGAGGGCGAAAATACCGCCCTGTCTTTTTTACAGCCAGCCCCTGCTCAAACGCACCTCGTGGGCGATATTCGTTTGCACCGCCAGTTTTATTCGCGCCACCTCGAATTTGAGCGCAGCGTGATTGTCTATTTGCCCCCCAGTTATAAAACACACCCCTATAAACGCTATCCTGTTTTGTATATGCATGATGGCAATAATGTCTTTGACCCACGCACCTCTTTTGCGGGCGTCTCTTGGGAAGTCAACGACACCGTTGAAAAACTGGTCAAAGAGGAAAAGCTCGAAGAGGTCATTGTGGTAGGCATATACAACACCCCTGCCCGGCTCTACGAATACACCTGGACCCCCATGAACCTCGATGGCGAACATATGCAAGGTGGCCACGGCAAAAAATACGCCCGTTTTTTGGTGCGTGAGCTGAAGCAATTTATCGACAAAGAATACCGCACCCTCACAGATCGCCAAAACACGGCGATCATGGGTTCCTCCCTGGGGGGCCTGATTAATTTTTACGTGGGCCGTCACTATTCTGACGTCTTTGGCAAAATCGCGATTATGTCTCCCTCTTTTTGGTGGGGCAATGGTATCGCCTATAAACACGCCCAAAATTATCCGCAGGATCTCAAAATCTGGATGGATATCGGGATCTACGAATGTGGCTCACATCAGCCCAAAGCCAACGAATATATTCTCAGACAGACCCGCATGATGCGCGAGGCCCTGCTCAAACAGGGCTACCAAGAAAACATCAATCTGCGCTATTTTGAAGACCCCCACGGTCACCACAACGAATATTCCTGGGGCAAACGTCTGCACCGCCCCCTGCTGTTCTTTTTTGGCAAAAATCAAAAGTCTGCAGATCTTTCTCCTTGAAAAAGCGCTGCGATCTGTGCCGATCGAATTAACATCTGCGAAGATTCCCGGTAAACTGAGTCAAGGATACGCAATCTCAGCTTACTGGTTTTCACCTGTGAGGTAGCTTGCGTTGGCGTTGAATGCGTCTATTGGGCGGTGTTATACTGCTTCGCACACGTACTCAGATTGTATCCCGCACAACTGCAACTATCCTGAAACCTGTCACCTTTAAACCGTGGCGTTCTGGTTTCTTCTGGTAAGCGGAATTCAAAAACTGGTGAATTATGAAAGGAATTACGACATGAGCGTCGTTTCAATGAAACAACTGTTGGAGGCCGGTGTACACTTCGGCCACCAAACCCGTCGCTGGAACCCCAAAATGAAGCGCTTCATCTTTGATGAACGCAATGGCATCTACATCATCGACTTGCAGAAAACCATGCACCAACTGAACGAGGTCTATGACGAAGTTAAACGTCGGGCCCAAGATGGTCAACGGATTCTGTTTATTGGCACCAAAAAACAGGCCAAAGAATCGATCATGGAAGAAGCAGATCGCTGCGGAATGCCCCATGTCAGCCATCGCTGGCTCGGCGGAATGCTGACCAATTTCAGCACGATTCAAAAGCGTGTGAACTACCTCAAAGACCTGCAAAAACAGGAAAATGAAGGCGAATTCGAAAAACGCACCAAAAAAGAAGCCCTGAACCTGCGCCGCAAAATGGAAAAGCTGGATCGGGTCCTCGGTGGGATCGTCAACATGAATGAACTGCCCGACGCCGTTTATATCGTTGACCCCAAAAAAGAATATATCGCCGTAGAAGAAGCCCGCAAATTGGGAATTCCCATCATTGGCATCGTCGACACCAACTGTGATCCCGATGTGATTGATTACCCGATTCCCGCCAACGATGACGCGATCAAAGCTGTGCGTTTGATCTCCTCACTGATGGCCAACGCTGTGCTCGAAGGCCGCAGCATGGCCAAAGACGTGGAAGATGCCATGATGGCCCAGGCCGCTTTGGCTGCTCAACACGCTGAAGCCCCCGCCACTGAAGAGGGTGTTGCCCCCGAAGCAGCCCCCGCTGAAGCCGCTCCCGTGGAAGTTGCTGCACCTGAAGCTGCTGCGCCTGCCGTTGAAGAGCCTGTGGCTGAAGTCGCTCCCGTAGAAGAAGCAGCTGTTGAAGCAACAGTTGAAGCTGATGCAGCGGTTGTGGGTCAGGTTTAAACCTCCCCCCGCTTAAGTAAAGAAAGGATAGATCATGAGTATTTCTGCTGAAATGGTAAAAACCCTGCGTGAAAAAACCGGGGTAGGAATGATGGAATGCAAAAAAGCATTGCTCGAAACCGAAGGTGATCTGGAAAAAGCCCAGGATTATCTGCGCAAGAAAGGGCTGGCCGACGCGGCCAAGCGGGGGGATCGCACCACCGCTGAAGGCCTGATCGAAGCATATATTCACATGGGTGGCCAGATTGGGGTCATGTTGGAACTGAATTGTGAAACCGACTTTGTCGCTCGCAACGAAACCTTCAAAACCCTGGCCAAAGACATTGCCATGCACATTGCAGCCAGCAATCCGCTGTATGTAAACAAAGAAGAAGTTCCTGCCGAATTGGTCGCCAAAGAAAAAGAAATTCTGATGGCCCAGCCCGACATGGCTTCCAAGCCTGAAAATGTGCGTGAAAAAATTATCGAAGGCCGGATCGAAAAATTCTATGAGCAAATTTGCTTGTTGAACCAGCCTTTTGTGAAAGATCCTTCGCTGAAAATTGCAGATCTGGTGAATAAATCGATCTCTACCCTCGGCGAAAAGATCCAGGTGAAACGCTTTACCCGTTTCTCCGTTGGCGAGAATTAAAATCCATGCCCACTCCTGTGTCTGATCTGACAGAAAGCCCGGCCACCGTGTCTGGCAAACCCGTGTTTAAACGGGTCCTGATCAAACTGAGTGGCGAGGCCCTGATGGGAAACCGGGGCTACGGAATTGACCCAGCTGTGGTTCGTTCCGTGGCCCTCCAAATCAAGGCTGTTGTCTCTCATGGAGTGGGTGTCTCCGTGGTGGTGGGAGGTGGCAACATCTTCCGGGGTCTCGCTGGCAGCGCTGCTGGCATGGACCGCACCACGGCGGACACGGTGGGAATGCTTGCAACAATCATGAATGCATTGACGTTGCAAGACTCCCTCGAAAAAGAAGGCATTATCACCCGCGTGCAGACAGCGATTGAAATGAGCAAGGTTGCCGAGCCTTTCATTCGCCGCAAAGCCATCCGTCATTTGGAAAAAGGCCGGGTCGTGATCTTTGCAGCGGGCACCGGCAATCCGTATTTTTCAACGGATACAGGCGCAGCTCTGCGGGCCGCGGAGATCAATGCTGACGTCATTTTTAAAGCCACCAAAGTCGATGGGGTCTATACCAGTGATCCTGTCACCAATCCCGATGCAGTGCGTTATACCCAGATCTCGTATATGGATGTAATCAAACAGGGCATCAAAGTTATGGACACAACAGCCATTTCTCTTTGTATGGAAAACAGCATTCCGATTCTGGTTTTCAGACTTGAGGACGAAAATATGGAACGTGCCATTATGGGTGAACCTGTTGGCACCTTGGTAGGAGGAAAAGAAAATGAGTGAAGATCTTGAAGAAGAAGCCCTTTCAATCCAATTAGAAGCCGAAGAAAAAATGGAGAAATCAATCCAGAGTATTCGCGTCGAGTTTCAATCGATTCGCACAGGCCGGGCCAATCCGGCCTTGCTCAACCGCATTCATGTGGAGTATTATGGTGCCGCGACGCCGTTGCAGCAATTGGCCTCTATTTCGGTGCCTGAACCCCGAATGTTGGTCATCCAACCTTTCGACAAAAGTGCCTTACAAGAGATCGACAAAGCCATTCAAAAGTCGGATTTGGGCATTGCTCCCAATAACGATGGCAAAGTCATTCGTCTGAATATTCCGCCTTTGACCGAAGAGCGCCGTCGGGATTTTGTCAAATTGGCCAAAAAGATCGCGGAAGAGGGCAAAGTGGCTGTGCGCAATGTGCGCCGCGATGCCAACGACCAGATCAAAAAGCTCGAAAAAGACAAACACCTGCCCCAGGATCAATCCAAAGACCATCAGGAACAATTGCAAAAATTGACCGATCGCTTTATTGATCTCTTGGACAAAGTGGCTTTGGAAAAAGAAGCAGAGATTATGGAACACTGAGCGCTTGTTATTCACCAAAATTATAAGCGGTGTCGTTATTGGCGCCGCTATTATTCTTTCTGTTCTTTTTTTCAAGCTGGCTTGGCTCTTGATGGTGATTTTTCTCTCTGTCACAGGCACCCATGAGCTGTTTAAGATGTTACAAAAAAAGGGCTATCGGGCCCAGTTTGTGCTACCAGCCTTTCTCAATCTGATCATGCTGATTACGGTCTATCTCTTGGTCGATTCGGATTTCTCCAAAATTGTCGATAATTGGAGCGTGGGCCATGCCCAGGTCATCTCGCTCTTAAATATGCTGGTGATGTTCTCTGCCTTAACCCTGATCACCCGCAGTCTTTTTTTGGTACCCCGTGCCACCATCCCCGAATTGGGCTTGCCTCTGTTTCAAATTGCCTATTTGGGCTGGTTTCCCACCTTTTTTATTCTGCTCAGATCGATTCCCCAAGGCGAGTTTTTTCTGGTTTGGGGACTCACCAGTGTGGCTTTTTCAGATATCGGAGCCTACTTCGCGGGAAAATACCTGGGCAAACGCCCCTATTTTCAGCATCTCAGCCCCAACAAAACCCGCGAAGGCGCAATTGGCGGCATTGTCAGCAGTGTGGGTATGGCTTTTTTCTTGGCCTGGGTATTTGGTAAATGGCTGCCCATGCCCTGGTACCACACCCTAATTCTCGCCACCGGCGCCGCCTGCCTGGGCCAAGTCGGCGATCTGGTCGAATCCCTGATCAAACGCGATGCAGAAGTCAAAGATTCTGGCACCTTTATCCCCGGCCATGGCGGTATGTTGGACCGCATCGACAGCTATTTATTGCTGGCCCCCTTTTTGTATTATTATCTCGTCAATTTTGTGCTGTGATTTTTTTGGCGGGCACTAAAAGCTGCGGTAAAGCCCACAAAAACCCACAGCCATAGGCCAAATGCAGGGTGGGAAAAATCAAGAGCAGCGCCGGAAAAAAGCGCAAAGCCAAACGGGCCTGTCGCAAAGCAAAGCAGAGATCTGCAAATAAATACAAGCTGACAATGCCACCCAGTAAATAGCCGCCCCAAAGTGTGAACAGACTCAAACCGAGTGAACCCAACAGGCTCAGCACAAACAAAGCCGGGATCAGGTGTCGCAATTGTAGACTCTCGGGGTACTGGCGCAATACCCTGATTTTCCAAAACCCGTATTGGTAATACTGTTTCCAGAGAGAGGTCAGCGAGCCACGGGTATAATAATTGGCCTGAATACGTGGATCCAACCAGATCGGATAACCGGCGGCACGCACACGGTAATTGTACTCATCGTCTTGGTTGCGG
This sequence comes from Candidatus Sericytochromatia bacterium, assembly GCA_018780035.1. GTDB lineage: Bacteria > Cyanobacteriota > Sericytochromatia > UBA7694 > UBA7694. The sequence goes on along the minus strand of JADMKE010000004.1, from coordinate 168,373 downwards.
GTCAGCTCTTCGTTAAAATAGCCGACTTTTTCAATCACCTCACGGCGATAGGCACCAAAAGCCAGGGTATCGACTTCACAGGCGACATGGGTATAGCGAAAGAGGGCATTGCCCACCCCAAACGGAGAACTCATGCCCAGAGCAATTGCTTGAGCCATGGGGGTTTCTCCCAAATTATTGAGCCGCCCCCCAACACAACCAGCACCCGTCTGGGCCAAAACTTCCAGACACAGTTCCAGGTAATTTGGGGCGATCTCACAGTGACCGTCCACCCGCACAATGATGTCGCCAGAGGCCTGCTTCAAACCAATATTCATAGCATAAGGAGCCGTTTGTTTGGGGTTATCCAAAAGCACAATCCGAGGATGTTCGGCTTGAAGTTGCCTCACAATTTCACGGGTGCTATCGGTAGACATGCCATCAATCACAAGAATTTCGATCTGTTCAGACGCCCATGTTTGACTTAATACGCTCTGCAAGCAGCGCTGAATATACGCTCCCTCATTGCGAATTGGGATAATCACGCTGACACGAATCAAGCCTGAAAACGCTCCAGAACTTGCTGAAAAATCGCATCAAATTCACACATTCGGGCTCCCCAATCGTGAAGAGGGGCAATTGCATTGGCCAAATTGACTTTCTCTTCGCGGGCCGCAGGCGTGGCCAAGAGAAAATCAATTTTTTCGATCAACTCGGCTTCATTGCTCCAGCTTTCAAAGCCCTTTCCCACCACAGGATCATTATTTTTGCCCATGTCTTCTACCAAAAAACAGCTTTGGGTTGGCATAACCTCAAATAAACGCGTGGGCAAATAGGTCTCATCAATGGCATGGATATGCAAGCTCAGCCGCGATTGGTTATAAAGCAAATTGACCTGTTCAGGCCGCCAACTTTGGCTGACAAAGAGATTGTATTGTTTCTCTTTAAGCAGGTTTAAAATCCGGGTCCGTCGGGGAGAAAGCCCCCCAATAAAACACAGATCGTACCGGTAGGGCACATCAAGACGTTTATAAAAATGGGAATTAAAGGCATTGTGCAGACGCTGACTGGGCAAACGGTGCGCTTGGCACCAATCATAGGTTTGTTGGCTATGAGCAATCACAAAATCGGGCGAGCGGGTACCTATCAGCAAATGTTGTTGGGATTGTAAATTGGCTTCCGAAGCCATATAGACCAGCGGTTTATCAAAGGTTTCAAGATGGCGGGAATCAAAAGGGATCCCGTTTTGAATAAAAATCAAATCTGTTTGGGCTCGGTATTTTTTCCAATCGGACTGAATCCGCCACGGCAAACGGCTGCGAAAATTGGACTTAAACAGGGTGTGTCCCAAAGCTTCTAGGCCTTCAGCCATCGGGTACTCCGCTCGCCATTTGCGGCCATCAAAGACCCCATAATACAAAATGTTCACGGCAGTTTTCCTGTCTGAAAGAGACTTATCTTCAAACTTGCCTCACAACTTCTCCCCAAAACTTCTCAGAGTGTAGCATATTTTCTTGGGCCAGCCTGCGGTAAGATGGGAGTTATGCGTGTTCTTGTACTTGTTCAAGCTTATCCTTCACAGGAAAAACCCTATAACCAGGCCTATGTTCATGCCCGCGTGTTGCATTATCTCCAGCAGGGCTGGCAGGTAGATGTTTTGTCGTTTGCCAGCCAGGAGCCATACCTGTTTGAAGGCGTTCAAATTTTGCCTGAAACAGCCTTAAACAAACAGGCCCATCGCTACGATGTCTGGGTCTCCCATGCCCCCAATTTAAGGAATCATCTGCGTTTAATTCTCAAATGGCGCAAAAATTGGCAAAGGTTGGTCTGGGTTATTCACGGCCATGAAGTGCTGATCAAAGCGCATTATTACCCCCCACCTTATCCCTGGATGCCCCAAACACCAAGGCTCAAAAAATTTGCAGATCGCGCTTATGACGCTTTAAAAGTCCGAATTCTGGCCAAATTTTTAGATCATTACCTACCACGCCAAAAAATCCAGTTGATTTTTGTCAGCCAATGGATGAAAGAGGCTTTCGAAACGGGAGTAAAGCTCTCGTGCCCCTTGGCCCAAAACAGGTTTTCGATTATCGCCAATCCGGTTCACCCGCTTTTTTTGCAAACAGAGTGGGTGCCGCCCAGCCAGCCAGCGGCAGATTTCATTACCCTTCGCCCCTTGGATGAGCCCAAATATGCAGTAGATCTGGTCTATCAACTGGCCCAAGACAACCCCCATATTCAATTCCATTTATATGGGCAGGGACGTTTTTTTCAATACCACCCCCCACTGCCCAATTTGACTTGGTTTGATCGCTTTTGTACCCAAGCCGAGATACCCGCCTTACTCGCAAATTACCGGGCAGCATTAATGCCCACACGCCTCGATGCACAAGGAGTCATGGCCTGTGAAATGGCGACATTGGGAATCCCTGTTTTAACCAGCGATCTGCCTGTTTGCCGAGAAATGTTAAAAGGTTTTCCGCGCACAGGTTTTCTCTCCCGCTCAGGCCCGACAGATCTAAGTGCCTTTTTGGCACAGTCACTGCCAGAGCGGGGTGACTTTAGGCGTTTTTCACCCGAACAAACAGTTGCCAAAGAAATCCAGGTCATCGCCTCTGGCAAAGCCTGTGATTCTGATGGAGTTACAAGTGCGCCCTAGAGCCGCAATGAAATTCTCTGTTATAATGGCTCGTGCAAAGTCGATTCCCAGGTAACCCTTATGGAAACAGTTTCCCTGTATCAATTGGCCCAATCCTTTGAGGAACAAAAACAGTGGCCGGAAGCAAAACTGGCCTACCGGCAGTCCTCTCTGGAACATCCCGAACCCGCCATTCCGCTCTGCCAATTGGCGCGGATTCATCGCCAATTGGGCGAATTAGAAGAGGCGCGCCAAGTCTTAATGGAGGCACTCGAACAAGCCCCCGAAAGGAGTGAGGTACAATGCGAACTGGGACTTTTATTTTATCAGACAGGGCAATTGGAATATGCCGTGCCCTATTTCCAGCAGACCCTGCGCCTCACCCCCGACTGCGCTGAAGCCTATTATTACCTGGGGAAAATTTTTCAGCAAGAAGGCCATGAAGACAAGGCCCAACGCTTTTACCAGCAAGCCCTACTCTATCGCGAGAACTATCCCGAAGCGCTCAATGCCTGGGGTACAGTGGCTCTGGTTCAGGGCAACAATGCAGAGGCCTGCGACTTATTCAGCCAAGCTATCGCCCTGCGCCCGGAAACAGCAGAATACCACAAGAACTATGGTCTGGCCCTGTTTTGGGAGGGCCAAGAAACCCTGGCCCAAAAGCATCTGCTCACTGCGATTCAGCTCAAACCCCGCCTGGCAGAAGAATACTGGCATTTGGGTGAATTTTGTGCCCGTGAACGCCAATTAAATGCAGCCAACGCTTTTTATAAGCTCGCTCTCCGGGGCCAAGGTATAAGCAAAGCTTTTTTGTACAGCCGTTTGGGAGAAATGGCAGAACAGGCCTCTGAGCCCGAAGAAGCCCTTTATTATTACCAAAAAGCGGTGCAGCAGAAACCCGAAGATTGGTGGCCAGAAGTGCGAGCCGCCACCCTTTTACCCTGGATTTATAACAATGCTGCTGAGGTTTTGAGCTGGAATCATCGCTACAGCGAAAATTTGGACTATTTACAATTACAACAGAATTTCTTAAATCCAGAAAAAATCCCCCCGATCACACAGTTCAGCCAAAACTTTCTTTTGGCCTACCAAGGCTTCAATAATCGTATTTTATATGAGCGCTTGGCACGATTCTGGCAGGTCCTTCTGCCCAAATTTCCACCGTTGCCCAGACCCGCATTCAAACACAGAAAAAAAGCGCGGATAGGCATTGTCTCAGCCCATTTTTATAAACACCCAATCACCGAGTGTTTTGGGCAGTTGATCAGCCAACTGGCCCAAGCGGGTTTTGAAGTTAGCTGCATTCAAATCGCCACTCCCTACCAAGACAGTACCACCGCAGAAATCGCAAGCAAGGTCCAGCACTATTTAAATTTTTCCTCAGAAACCCAAGTGGGTAAACTCGCCGAACAGATTCGCAAAATGCAATTTGATCTGCTCATTTACCCCGAAGTTGGGCTGGAAAATTTGACGTATTTACTTTCATTGATGCGTTTGGCCAGCACCCAAGTCGTCTTGGCGGGTCACCCTGTTACCACCGGAAGCTCCAATATTGATTATTTTATTTCCTGCTCCCTGTTTGAACCCCCCCAGGCCGAAAACCATTATACTGAGCAGCTCTATTGCACCCAAACCCCCTCAATCACCATTCCCAAGCCCATTCCGCCCCGTTCTTTGCTCTCACGCGCAGAACTGGGCCTGCCGGAAGACCGGCATATTTACCTGGTTCCCGAGACGCTGTTTAAGTTACACCCGGATTTTGATCTGCTTTTAAAAGGCATTCTCGCAAACGATCCACAGGGAACGGCTGTGTTGATCAAACTCAAATATTACCCTTGGCACGAAAAACTTTTAAAACGTTTTGAAACCAGCCTGGGTCAGCATCAAGAACAAGTCCTGTTTTTGGATTGGACCGATCAAGAAATATTTTTTATGCGTCTTTTACAGGCCGATGCCGTCTTAGACAGTCTCTACTTTGGTGCAGGTACCGTGGCATACCAAGCCCTGGGACTCGGCGTACCGCTGGTCACATTGCCTGGAGCCATGATGCGTGGCAGGGTTGTCGCCGGTCTCTATCATCAAATGGGCGTGCGTGATTGTTGGGCTCAAACCCAGTCAGAATACATCCAAATTGCCTGTCGTTTGGCCAATCAACCCGAATGGCGCAAAAGTGTTTCTGAAAAAATCAAAGACAAACAGGCCATTTTGTTTCATTCAGAGCCCGGCGTACAAGAATTGATCCGTTTTTTTCAGACCCTTTTGAAGCCAGAATCGACCCAGGTGCATATATTTCCTGAAAAAGATCAGGTATAATCAAAGTAATTCGGCTTCTTCAGCGGAAGGCGAAAGTTAAGTTTTCTTAAAAAAAGTTGAAACTTTTATTTAAATCTTGAAGCTTGAGACGCAAGATCCAGGCAAAAGAACCCCATAACCAGAGTAAGAAACCACCATATCGCGGAGGGCGCAAGAAATGCAAGTCAATCCATACGGACCCCAACCCCCTGTCCAAGGGCCGGCTCAGCGTCCTGGATATCCTCAGCCTGTGGTTTATCGCCCCAACACCCCTGGTTATGGCACTCCTGATATGTATCGCCCCGGCATGCCCCCCACGGGCCCCGTAGGCGCCCCAGGAACAGCTCCTGCAAAACCCGAATACCAATATGTCGCACCCAAAGACGTGGCCTTTGGTTTGGCCGGTGCTGCTGCAGGCTTTTTCATTGGCGGCCCAATTGGTGCCCTGATCGGTGGCGCAATCGCACTTTTTTTAAGTGCAATTATCCGGGCTGTCGCTCACTGGAAAGCAAACAAAGAGCAAACTCAACCTGTTCAAGGTCCTGGTCAAATGCCTGCTGCGCCCAATTATCCTGGCCAACAACCTGGTGCAGCACCAAATCAATACCAGTATCAGAACCAGTACAATTACCAACAAAATCCCAATCAAAGACCAGATCCACGTTATCAACAGCAGTATCCCCCCCGCTAAAAACGATCAGGATTCATGCAGCAAAGGCCGGTGTGTACACCGGCCTTAATTGTTTTTTGAGCACCTTGGGGCAATTCTTCACAGGGGCATTCTTCACGCAAATTGACGAAAGTCTAATTCAAGAACGACTGAGCAGATCGTAACAATTGGCGATACGAACGGCAAAACCACGAATCAATTGCAGAGTCCAGGAGGGATGCAATTGAAAAATCATGCGAAAATGTTCCTGTGTCAAAGCCAAGACTTTTAAGGGTTCCGAGGCTTTGATCGTGGCAGAACGGGGCTTGCCTTCAAAGATGGCCATTTCACCGAAGATATCCCCTTCAGTTAAATAAGACAGGGTGGTATTATCGGCCCGATAGACTTCGACACTGCCTTCCAGAATTAAGAACAGCTCATCCCCCTCATCGCCCTCACGAAAGAGAATTTCACCCGGGGCAAAGGCTTTGCCAAAGCGCTGGTAAATATCCTGAGAAATGGCAGAGACCCCATAAAAAGCCAGATGATACAGGCCATATTGGGTCTCGAGCCCCAAAGAGGAAGCCTCACTACTGAGCTTGAACTGTGCTCCTTGGGGTTTTTTACGCTGAATTTGCACCAAATAGCCCTCAGCGGATTCACAATAAGGACTTTGAGGATAAGCGTGGCGAATGCGTTCAAAATAGGCTTCAGCCACATCAAACATGCCACTGTGATAGTTTTCCTGCCCCAAAAGGTAAAGCAAAGTAGCTGCGTCATTACTTTCCTGTTGATGGCGTACCCGAAAGGTCAATTCGGCATCCACGCGCCGCTGATGGTTGCTCAGGCTGGTAATCGCAGCCACCGCAAATTCAATATCTTTGCCCAAATACAGTTCAAAAGTCTGGGGATCCCATTGAACCAGTTCCACAGGGGTTTTGGCCAGGGCAAAAACGGGATAACGCTGGGTATACAGACATTCCAGCCCGATTAAACTCCCTGGGCCAAGCAGAATCTCCACCACGGAGCCCGTGCTGGACTTACAGGTATAAGCCACCTGACCGGAAAGCAAATAAGCCGGACAAATTTCTTCTGCCGGCCCCAAAGAGCCCGACAATAAAAATTGCCCAGCTCGAATCTGTTTGTGTTGACCTTCTTGGGGGAGATGCACCCACTGCTCCTTGTAAACAAGCGATAATCGGTGTGCACACGTTTGTGCACACCTTACACAGACTTAGCGATTGCCTTTGGCCGGGGTTTTAAACATATCCGACAAATTGGTAATCTTATATCCACCAGGAACGGCAAACAAACTTGCTTTGATTGGGATATTCACTTCAACACTTTTGGTCTGCATAGAAGCAATTTGACCCCGTTTATCGGTAGAAACTTCCACTTTTAAAGGCAGAACCAAATCATCTGCTAACCAAAGTTTCACTTTGACCATTTCAGTACTGGTTTTGCCTTGGCTGACAGGGATTTTGGCACTTTTGGCGATCTCCCAAATGGTACAAGGATGGCCCAGAAGAGACGTTTTGCCAATCTGTTTGCCTCCCTGCTTTTGCAGCTCACCGCGCAATTTAGCGGGATCGCTCAACAGTGTCGGATCACTGAAAAACTGGGGATTGGCTGTTCCCGGATTGCGAGAAGATCCGGTCATTTGGTTCATTTGAGCCGTATCTACACGAATAGCTGTTTTAGCGCGGTCATCGAGCATATAACCCACTTTTTTATTCATATCCATAATCACAGTGGCTTTATTGCTGATCTTCACAGGACTATTGGCGTTGCTCATATTGGTATTGCTGTCAACTTCAGTGCGAAACTTCATATCGCTGTACCAAACTTTGGCATTGGCACGAATATTCCGCCCCCCCTCCTGAGAGACCAGTTCGGTGGTCATCATCAGGGTTTTGGGCAAAGCCCAGCTTTCCAGATTGGGAAAACTCAGGCTCAATACCACCAGCCAGAAGAAAATCTGTCGAAACATGGCTGCGACTCCTCTTGATTCAATCATTTTGAATTGCATTTTTGATATGTGTAAACTGCAGTTGCCCATTTGCCTGCTTTTGAATGCCCAAGGCATCAAAGCGAACAGGCCCAGGATGGGGATATTTGTGCAAATAATAATGGGCCGCCTGCAGCAAATGGCGCTGCTTGGCAGGCGTGATCGCTTCCAAGGGCTGTCCAAACCGCAGCGAGCGCCGAAACTTAACTTCAACCAGGACCAAGGTCTCTCCTTCTCGCATGACCAAATCCAGCTCCCCCTGACGGGTATAGACATTTTGAGCCACAAACAGATAGCCGAGGGATTCCAGCCATTGACGGGCGGCAATCTCCCCCTGCAAACCCACTTGGCGTCGATTCTGTTCTGAAAGAGTGGACATCGGGAAAATCAGAAAAGTTCCTTTTTATAAATATAGGGTCTTGGCCTGAGACAATTGTTTTAACTTTAGCATATCCTGCCACTTTACTGGGAAGGCAGGGCGCAAAATGAGCGCCATTCAAACGGAATTCTCTGGCTCTCAGCCCTGCTCTCAGGCTATGATGATAGGGCTATGATACATACCATTTTTGTCGCTCTTTTTGTGATTGCCTTTGCCGTTTCGCTGGGACTTTTTGCCGCAGGTGTCGCGACCAAAACACAACACCTGCTCAAATGGGGGGCCTGGGGATTTCTGTTTACTTTGTTGCTTTTTTTGATTGCTTATGGGACAGGATTCCCCTTAAAACAAGCGATATTAAGCTCCTCTGTGGGCATTATTAGCGAAGCCGCCGAAAAACATCACCGCATGTCCAAGTTTGTTCTGACTGGTTTTGTTTTAATTTCGGCAGCCTGTGGTGTTGTAGTATTCAGATTTCGAGATCAACCCTATCCCAGCTGGTTCAGCCCCAATTTGCTGTTTATCGCCGTTATGCTGATCTTTTTTCTACTGCGCTCGCTGATCACAGGTTTTGGCATCAACTGGGCCGAACAGAAACACAAAGCCAGTGAACAATCAGGCTCACACAAGCTCAAACCCGTGGACTCAACTCCGAAACAGGAACAACCACGTCCGCGTTAAAAGGCAATTTGGTTTCACCTGTAATCAAGCGGGCAGAACGGTTGCGCGAGAGATAATTCCAGCCCCATTGCATCAGCACCATCAGGCGATTGGTAAACTCCACCAGGTAGAGGATATGGATAAAGAGCCACATCAGCCAAGCCAAAAGGCCTGAGAATTGCAATTTTCCGACCTGAACCACGGCCAATGAGCGCCCTATTGTGGCCATACTGCCTTTGTCGAGATAATGAAAAGGGGTGCTTTTCACTTGCGGATTGTGTATTTTTTGCTGCAATAAACGGGCCACATATTTACCTGCTTGCATGGCCGCAGGCGCCACACCCGGAACCTGTTTGCCGTCTTGGATCAAACAGGCCAAATCGCCAATCACAAAGATCTCGGGATGGCCCGGTAGGCTCAAATCAGGCTCCACTTTGACCCTTCCCGCGCGGTCCAATTCGACCCCTGTGCCTTGGGCCAGAACCTTGCCCAAGGGTGAGGCCTGAACCCCCGCTCCCCAAAGAATGGTCTGGGTTTTGAGTTCCTCACTTTGCTCTTGGTATTTGAGGGTAATTTGCCCCGCTTGAATATCGGTCACAGCGGTTTTGAGCTTGACCCGAGCCCCCAATTTTTCAAGCGCCAAACGCGCTTTTTCGGAGAGTTCAGGCGCATAAGGCGCCAAAATACGCTCCCCGGCTTCGATCAGCAGAATTTCTGCATCAGCAGGGTTGATCTTGCGAAAATTATCTTTGAGGGTTTCATGGGCAATTTCAGCCAAGGCCCCGGCCAATTCGACCCCTGTCGGTCCACCGCCAATCACGACAAAGCGTAACCAGGCTTGGCGCAATATAGGGTCTGACTCGCGTTCAGCCGCTTCAAAAGCCAGCAACACACGCCGCCGAATTTCGGTCGCGTCTTCAATCGTTTTGAGTCCGGGGGCATGTTTTTCCCAGTGGGCATTGCCAAAATAATTGTGGCTGGCACCTGTGGACACAATCAGATAGTCATAACTCAGGCTTTCGCCATCACGAAAAGACAAAGTGCGGGCTTGGGGGTTGATATCCACCACTTCAGCCAATAATACGGAGGTATTTTTTTGAGTTTTGAGAATGGCCCGCAGGGGCGCGGAAATATTTGCAGGAGAGAGGCCGCCTGTGGCAACCTGATACAAAAGGGGTTGAAAAAGATGAAAATTGCGGCGGTCAAGCAAAGAAATTTGGGCTGGAGCGTGTTTTAAATGTTGGGCCGCGTACAGCCCTCCAAAACCGCCCCCGATAATCACGATATGGGGTTGAGTTGTCGGCATGGACAGCCTCCTTTAAGGCACTGAATTGCAGGACTGCGTTCTGTCTTTAATTATAAGTTATTAGTGTAAAAAATACAATTCTATTGAATGCCCCGATCAGGTGCGTGCTCCAAAGATCAAACTGCCAACCCGAATCAAGGTCGCCCCCTCTTCAATCGCCCATTCAAAATCGCCGGACATGCCCATCGAAAGTACATCCCAGGATGCTTTGGGCAAGGCCAAGGCCCGTGCTTGGGCCTGCAACTCGCGTAAACGTTTAAAACAATCACGCACGGGTTGTTCTTGCTCAGAAAACAAGCCGATGGTCATCAGTCCCTGGAGCTGAAGTCCAGGCAATTCAGCCACCCGTTGAATCAATTCCAAGGCCTGTTCTGGCGCGACCCCAAACTTACTCTCTTCATAAGAGGTGTTGACCTGAATCAGAATGGGCAATTCACGCTCATCTTGCTGCAGGCGCTGGCTGAGCTTCTGCGCCAATTCCAGCCGATCAACCGATTGCACACAAGTGGCAAATTTGAGTACGTCTTTGACTTTATTGGTCTGCAAATGTCCAATAAAATGCCAGTGGACAGGGCTATTTTGGAGTGACTTGGCCTTGGCCAAAGCCTCTTGGACTTTGTTTTCGCCGAGCAGGGTTTCGCCACAGTCCAAGGCGACCTGAATATCGGCGATCGAAACCGTTTTGGTCACCAGCATCAATTGCACGGTTTCAGGACTGCGCCCCGTACGCAAACAGGCCGCCTGTATGCGACTATGAACGGCGTGAATCTGTTCTGCTATCGTGGTTTCTGCAATCATAAAATAGACCTGTTTCATCGGGTATAAATCGCCCCCATCATACCACGCGCCCAAGACCCTGGGGGTGTGTCCCCAAGAAAAAAGGCCCCCCTGCGGGGACCCATGACTGGAGGTCTGGAGATTCAGACGCGCTTTAAAACTGACTCCAAAGGTATTGATTGGTAACCTCGTGGTGGAAAATAATTTCAGGGGTCTTGATCCGTGCACCCAGCAATTTGGGACAGCGATCAGCGGCCGCCTGTTTTAATTCCAGGAATTTTTGATGGTTTTGTTCGCCGAGCATGCCACGGGCAAATTCACTGCCTTTAAAATGGCGCATGGCATCATAAATATTGTCGGGCAGGAAACGGGTACGGGTGCGCCGGGTTTCGCTGTCGAGGGTCTCGCTCATGGGGCCTTCCATGCCGGTTTTGAGCAAGGTATGCAGCAGCAAATAAGGGCTGGCATCGGGGCCCACGCTGCGCACTTCAATCCGGGCGGAACGCTCATTTGCGAGCGGAATACGAATCATCGAGGTGCGGTCAATCGCAGAAGATTTGATCTGGTTGGGCGCTTCGTAGGCCGGATCCAAACGGCGATAGGCGTTGACACTGGGGTTGAGCACCAAACAGATATCATTGGCATTGTTGAGAATGCGATCGACAAAATTCCAACCCTCTTGCGAAAGTCCGTCTTGGCCATTGGCATCGTAAAAGACATTTTTGCCTTTTTCTGAAATCGACATATTGGTGTGCATGCCATTGCCGTTGATATCCGCCACAGGTTTGGGCAGAAACGAAGCAGTCATGCCCATGCTATTGGCAATCTGGCGGGCCATGAGTTTATACAATTGGATTTGGTCAGCGGCAATCACCGCATCGCTGTATGAAAAATTCAGTTCAAACTGAGAGGGAGCCACTTCGGGGTGGTCTTTTTCATTCTCAAAACCCAGGGCACGCTGGGCTTCGGCAAAGCGATCAATAAAGCGACGCAGGGGGTCCTGGGGCAGGGAGTGGTAATAACCACCACCCGAAACAAATTCAAAGCCGCCATTGAGCTCAAAATTCTGCTCAGCATTAATGCCGTTAAACAAAAAGCCTTCAAGTTCAACCGCCACATTGGCAACACCCTGATTCTTGGTCCAGAGCGCTTCGCGCATTTGAATCAAATGCCCACGCAGGTCAGAGTCGTACATGCTGCCATCATTGGCTTTGATCAAACCAAAAACCATCATTTTGCCTGCGCCAAAAACATCCGAAGGCAGCCAACGAAAGGAGCCCCAATCGATATGCAAACGCAGATCCGATTCACGCACCATGCTAAAACCCCGCACAGAAGAGCCGTCAAAGGTCAAATTCTCGTAGGATTTAAGCAGGAATTTTTTGTCATAATCCAACATATGAAAACGGCCTTCGAGATCGGTAAAGGCCACAGTCACCGCTTTGAGGTCACGGCGGTCGCTGAGATAACGCAGATAATGTTCTTGCAATTGATCTTCTTTGACGCGTTTCAAGACCTTGTCTTTGGCCTCAAGGTTTAATTCTTCCAATTCGGCATACGAAAACTCTGAGAGACTTTTAAAGCTATCGGACATGGGACTCACCTTTTAAAATTTCAATTTGACGTGTTGATTTTGAAGCTCACCTGTACTAAAAGCGGTTCTCAATCAGGCTGATTTTATCAGCTAACACTAAAATACAGTATAGCAAATATAATTTTCAAAATAAATAAATTAATTGGAACAATTTTTATATTAAATACTCGGATGGAAAACTTAAAATCTCAGATCAATTATTTCTTTGTGAGCCAAGCACTGATCTCGGACAGTGATAGGGTATTGAGCACCGCTGAACGGGTCCACCCCCCTTTGCGGGCCACCCCCACACCATAAGTCACGACATCCAAGCCATCACAGCTGTGGGCATCGGGACTGATCACCAATTGAACGCCCAATTGGCGCGCCAAGGCACCATGGCGCCAATCCAAGTCCAGGCGGCTGGGGTGGGCATTGAGTTCCATCACCGTGCCGGTTTGGGCACAGGCCTCCAAAACGGCGGGAACATTGACCGGGTAGCCTTCACGGGCGAGCAAGATCCGGCCGGTCAAATGTCCGATCATGGTCACCCGTGGGTGGTGAATTGCCTTGAGAATGCGCTCGGTCATTTCGATCTCGGTCATTTTAAAGCGGCTGTGGACGGAAGCAATCACAAAGTCAAAACCCGCCAGCAATTCATCAGGATAGTCCAAGCTGCCATCAGGCAGAATATCTACCTCAATGCCTTTAAAGACTTTAAAACCTTCCAAACGGGCATTGAGTGCGTCGATTTCTTGCCATTGGGCATGCACCCGCTCGACCTCCAAACCATGGGCATAGACCGCCGATTGGCTGTGCTCAGAAACCCCCAGATAGCTATAACCCCTCTCCTGACAGGCTTTAACCATCGCTTCGAGGCTATCTGCACCATCACTCCAAGTGGTGTGGGCATGAAAAACCCCTTTGAGATCATGCGTCTGGATCAAATCTGAAAAATCAGCATCGGCCACGATTTCACTGCTATTCTCGCGCAACTCGGGGGGAATCCAGGGCAAACCCAAGGCACTAAAAATCGCAGATTCACTTTCACAGGCCAGCGACTCTTCGCCACGAAACAAACCATATTCGTTGAGTGTGAACCCCCGTTCTTTGGCCCGTACCTGCAAAGCGGTATTGTGTTCTTTGCTGCCTGTCAGATGTAATAAGAGGAAGGGGTACTCGGCCTCCGAAACCAAGCGAAAATCAACATTTAAACCCGAAGTCAGGCGGATACGGATTTGGGTCAAGCTCTGTTCGATGATCGCTTCGAGCTGGGGCAAAGCCAAAAAATGGGCCCTGATCGCTTCGCGCTCGCTTTCATCACAGGCCCCCACAAGGTCAATATCTTTGACCACCTCTTTGGCCCTGCGCAAAGATCCCGCCAAAGCACAGTGTTTGAGTTGGGGAGACTGTTTGAGCCAGTTGAGCACGACAGAGGCCTTTTCCTGGGCAAAGGGGTAGAGAAACAAACCCTGACGGGTTTTTAAAAACTCCAAACCCTGGAGAATATTGGCTTGGGTTTTGGCCCCAAAGCCTTTCATTGTCACCAAGCGGTTTTCATGGCAGGCGTATTCCAGCTCCCCCAAAGAGGCAATCCCCAATTGGGCATAAATGGCACTGACTTTTTTCGGCCCCAATCCAGGGATCTGAAGCATCTCCAAAAGCCCGGGCGGGGTTTCGGCCTTGAGGGTCTCATAATCAGGATCGGGATCTCCGATTGCCCAGACACGAATCTGCTGACTCAAACCTTTGCCAATGCCTTTGAGCTTTTCCAATTCGCCACTTTCGAGCAAAAAAGCCATGTCTTGGGCAGCCGTTTCGAGGGTGCGCACAGCATTTTGATAGGCCCTGATTTTAAACGGATTGGCATCGTTCAGCTCCAGCAGAACCGCCATTTCTTCCAAACGCTCTAAAACCTGACCTTTGTTCATGCACAACGCCTCTACCTGAATTATTCAAAACCAAAGATATAATCCTTGTTTTTGGCACCTGCATGGCAATTGATACACAAAGGGACTTTGCCTTTGAGCCGTGGGGCACCATCGGGTGCCAACATAGCATAAAACCAGTCCCCATTGGCAGGGTCATAACCTGGAATTTTTTTCATCACATAAATACGCTCAATCGGCCCCTCGGCCCCGACATGTCCCTCTTTAAAAGCCAATGCGCCTTCGGGAAAAGGGTAAGATTTGGCATTAAAGGCCTTAAGCGCGACAGGATCGAGATGGGTGCGCACATAGATCCCGCCGTGTTGTGGGCTGAGGCGCAATTGGGTATTCAGACTGGCGTAGCCCGTATAAGACTGTGAAAGGGCCTTTAGCTCAACGTCATTGGGCTCGGCAAGCACAAACGGAGCCGTGCTTGCCGGGCTGCCATTGGCAGGCGTTTGGGAAGTTGTGGGAGCAGAACAAGCGACCATCGCAGAGGCAAGTAGAACAAACACCCCAAAAGCAGAAAAGAGTTTCATGGTTTATTTGACAATCCCAAAATTTTGGACTCTATCTGAACTCAGATTAAAATGCAGTTCCAAATAGTCGGGCACCTTGGCAATGGCACCACCGGGACCGACCTCAGGCGCCTGCAGACCCAAAGCTGTAAAACGCGTGCGAATACTGCCATAGACCTCAATCTTGCCCGCAGACTTGCGAATTTTGATAAGAGAAGTCAGGGAAAAGGAACGGCCAGCGACTGCCAGTTTGCCGCGTACGGTGCCCTGTCCCTTGGCCAATAAACTCTCCCACTGAGCCTTGGACAAGGCCTCTGTGGTAAAAGTCAAATTGGGCTGCACAGACGCTTTTAAAATTTTCAGAACCTCTTTGTCGCGATCAGCTTCGTTGCTGTTAAATGAAGAAATGGGAATCGAGACGAGGGCAGAGAATTTACCGGCTCCTGCCGCCCGAGCCGTAACAGAAACCTGACAGCTGGTGCCAACCACCTCCTGCTGTGAAACCATCGCCAAGGTTTTGGTGGTACGCCAAGCCACACAATGGGAGCCAGCTTGGAGCACCTGACGAGGGGGAAGGGTATTGGCCAGGGCGGGCAAACTGAGAGGCATAAGCAGGCAAAAAGCCAAAAGAGCGGATTTTATCACGGGGAGTCCTCCAAAAGTAATCGAATTTCACGAGAGCCAGTTTAAATCTTTTCCGGTTCTCGCGTCTGTCGGCAAGCCTACAGAGTCTGTTCTTGAGAGCCAAAGAATCCTGACTGAAAGTGCTTGTGACAAACGGAGAAAACATATTACGATTATAGCAGTCATTTTAATCGGAACCACCGATTAAAATTGAACAGAAGCCCAGCGGTGTCAACCAAAATTAAAGATACTGGGTGAGAACAGAGGAGGATGAGCCATGCAAACAGGTTTTATTGATTATTATCAGACCCTTGGATTAAATAAAAATGCCTCTGCCGAAGAGATTAAAAAAGCCTATCGCAAATTGGCCCGACAGTACCACCCAGATGTGACCGCCAACAACGACGAGGCTGATCGCAAATTCAAACAAATTAACGAAGCCAACGAAGTACTTTCAGACCCAGAAAAGCGCAAAAAATACGATGCTTATGGCGAACAATGGCAATATGCCGATCAGATCGAGAAGATGCGCCGTAACCAAGGTCAGCAATACACCTATGACACCGATCTTGGCGATGGTTTTTCAGACTTTTTCCATTCGGTTTTTGGCTCGATGTTTGGCGGCGGAGGGCAGTCCTTTGGCGGTGGCGCTGGGCATCCTTTTGGCGGCGGTCGGCCGGGACAGCGGGCCAAAAGCAAAGGTCAGGACTATGAAACCGAGATCAGCCTGGACTTAGAAGACCTACTGGAGACATCCAAACGCACCCTCAATGTGGATGGCCGCCAGATTCGGATTACGGTTCCCGAAGGGGTGACCGACGGCCAAACTATCCGGGTTCGCGGCCAGGGCGCAGCCTCCCCCCATGGGGGCGAAAATGGCGATCTCTATGTCAAATTTAAAGTGCGCAAGCACCCCCGCTTCGAGCGCAAAGAAGCTGATTTATATCTCAAAACCGAACTCAATCTGTATACCGCAATTCTGGGCGGTGAACTCGAAATTAAGAGTCTGAGTGGGCCGATTCGCTTAAAGATCAAGCCCGGCACTCAAAATGGCACCTCCCTGCGCTTACGCGGCAAAGGCCTGCCTCTTTACAAAAAACCTGGTGAACACGGAGATCTCTTTGTCAATCTGCAGGTTCAATTGCCTGAAACACTCAGCCCTCAAGAGGCCGAACTCTTTCGGCAATTGGCAGAACTGCAACAAGCCCCCGCTCAAACAAGGTAATCTTCCAAAATAGTAACCAACGCACTGATTATTCGTGCTCAGACCCTGTAAACTGCTATTTAAATCCAGAGATTGAAAGACAGAATTACATGAGCCCGACTCCCGCCATTGATCCAGAATTAACAGCAGTCTATCTTGAACGCCTGGCTGTAGTACAAGAGTTATTGCGTCAAATTCAAAGAGACACCTTGGACTACCAAAAAGCCCTTAAAGCAGCCTACCAAATCCTTGAGCAATTAAGAGCGCATCCTCTCTTGGGGGGCGCACTTTCCCTGTCTCCCACCATGCCTCTGCCAAGCGAACAAGAACTGCCCATTTTTCTCGACTTTCTCACACGGGTCATGGACCAGCTTTTAAAGAGTGGCCTGGAACCAGAACTGCTGCGCAAAGTCCGCCAGGGTTTAACCTACCTCCTGCCTCGGCTCTGGACCCCACCCGAACACCAGCAAAAGACCTTTGCAAAACTCAAACCCTCTCTGGCAGCTGGCGCCACCCTCTTTCAGAATGACACCTTAAAAGTAGCGCTGCAGGACATCGACGCCTTGCCCCCCGAAGCGCAAATTGCCCAAGTCCTCAAAGGGGTCGAACACAGCCTGATTCAACACGAGCCAGAACAAACAGGTTTGATTGTGGGCGGTTCAATGCCCTTTGTCGAGCAAATTCTGATGTTGTGTACTGTTCCAGGCCTGTATTGGCAGGCTTGTGTCAGCTGGCAGGAGGCCGTCCAAGCCTCGATGATCAATCCGCCTGCAGTGGTCGTTTTTCAGTGGGAACAAAACCAAAGTCAAAATTTTCCGACCACAGAGGCCCTGGCCCAAATGGATACAGCCGACATTGTGGCTGTCACTTCAGATTTCAGCACCTTACACCTGGAAAACATGCCAGAACGGGTCGATCAAATTTTAGAACTCAAATGGCTGCCGCGTTTTTTGCCCGGCCTATTGCGCAAAAGCCTCATGCGCCAACGTCATTTGGCCCATCAACGCCGCAAAGATTTTCTCACAGGCCTGCCCAGCCCCTTGGGCATTTATGAACAATATGAACATATCCAAGG
The DNA here is from genome assembly GCA_018780035.1 of Candidatus Sericytochromatia bacterium. Classification (GTDB taxonomy): domain Bacteria; phylum Cyanobacteriota; class Sericytochromatia; order UBA7694; family UBA7694. The sequence goes on along the minus strand of JADMKE010000004.1, from coordinate 150,766 downwards.
CCTGTTTAACCGTATGAAAGCGCCATTTTCGATGGCCGTGCTCAAATTAGAGCGCTTTCGTCTGATCGAAGAAGAACAGGGGCCTTATCTGGCCAGTCAATGGCTCAAATCGTTTTCACAAAAGCTCAAAGCCACGCTGCGCCGTACGGACAGTGTTGGTCGTTGGTCTCCCGATCGGTTTTTGCTGCTCTTTCCCCACACGCCGGTTTCAGGCGCGCTGATTGCCCTGGAAAAACTGCAGCACGGCCTGGAGCAGGATCAGCCTTTTTTGAACAATCCAGATTATTTACCGGCCTTTTCGTCGGGCTTGTTACAGATCAAACCAGAAATGGCCTTTGAAGAGGCCCTACTCGAAAGCTGGAAGCTGATGCAAGCATCTCAGGCACCCGGTGGCTCTCCGATCTGCTTTAAAGCGGAAGAGGCCAATACAGACTTGCAACCCCATATCCTGCTTTTGGATGATGACCCGCTGATTCTGCAGATGCTGCGTTTTGTGATGTCGAAACAGGGCTTTCAGGTCACCCAATTGAGCGATGGCAACCAAATTCTCAATGTCTTGGCCCAGACCCCGATTTCGCTGATTATCATGGATGTGAAAATGCCGGGCATGGATGGCTTTGAAGTGCTGGAAATGATTCGCAAGCAGCGCGAGTTTGACGCTCTGCCAATCGTCATGTTGACCTCTCTCAAAGGAGAGGAACATATCGCTCGGGGCTTTGATCTCGGTGCCAATGACTACCTTTACAAACCTTTTTCTCCGTCTGAATTGGTGATCCGCATCCGCAGGTTTTTGAAATAAAGGTTTTAGGCTTGGCTAGACGAAATCGCACCAAAGCCTTTGCGCTGCATTTTGCCCCAATTCTGGGCCTGACCCGTCAGTTTGCGCCACATGCCACGGGCCCGCCAAAGCGTTAACAATTGACGATAGCCCAGACTTTCAAGCAACGACGCCAAAATCAGGGTTAATAAATCGCTCATTTTCAAATAGCGCCGAAAGGTCAACTCTTCGAGTGCAATTGCAAAAATAGAGACAATGCTGCCATAGACAAAGGCCACCAAGAAAAAAGCCATCAAGAAAGAGCCCGAGAGCATGCCCAACAAAGCGGTAATGATAATCGAAATATAACCCGTTAACTCAATCGCAGGCCCCAACATTTCCAGAAAAAAGTAATAGGGATAAGCCAGCAGGCCAATACGGCCATAACGCGGATTAAAAAACATCACCCGGTGTTTCCAAATCGCCTCCATCAAGCCACGCTGCCAGCGATCCCGCTGATTGGCCAAAATATGCATATCTTCGGGGCACTCGGTCCAGGCCACAGGATCGGGAATAAAGGCAATTTCGTAAGGCTGCTTTTTCTCAAGGCAATGTCTGTGCAAGCGCACAATCAATTCCATGTCTTCGCCAACCGTATTGGTTTCATAGCCACCGATCTCGACAATCAACGAGCGCTTAAACAGACCAAAAGCACCTGAAATAATCAGGGTACCGCCCAAAACACTCCAGCCCATGCGCCCAGAAAGAAATGAGCGCAAATACTCCAAGGCCTGAAAACGGGCCAGCCAGGTTTTGGGCAAACGCACCTGATGTACCACCCCACCAGAAATTTCACAGCCGTTGGCAATGCGAATAATGCCGCCCACAGCCACGGTCTGGCTCTCTTCCAAGTAAGGCCGCACCACCCGCAAAAGTGCATCTTGCTCCAACAAGCTGTCAGCATCAATGGCGCAAAAGAGCGGTGTTTGACACATATTGATTCCGGCATTGAGGGCGTCGGCCTTGCCACCATTGTCTTTGTCAACCACCCACAAATTGGTAAATTTCATGCTGCGATAAACAGTCTGAATTTCTTGGGTTTTGATACTTGAAAGCGGCGTACGGTAGGCAGGCTCCAATTCATAGGCATCAATCAAACGTTGCAAGGTCTGGTCTTTGGAGCCGTCATTGACCACCATCACCTCGTATTCAGGGTATTGGAGGTTGAGCAGGGAACGAATGGATTCCACACAGGTCGACTCTTCGTTATACGAAGGCACAATCACAGTGATAGGAGGTGCTCCTGCTGAGGTTAACAAATACTCAATATTGACAGATTTCAAACGGCGGGCGTATTTCCGCAATGCACCAAAAGAAAGAATACTGGTCAGAATATACATGCTGTTCAAGACAAACATATAGACCAGGTTGATCATGCTGAGCACCAGCAAAAATATAAAAATGGATTTCATTGATTATAAATACCTAATAAATACCGGAATCCGGAAAATGCGCTACAGTATGATAGCATTGTCTGAAATGCTTAAACATGGGAAACTGAGCAATCATGTCTCAAACATGTGAATATCAAAATGTAAAAAATCTGTGGAAAATCTGTGGAAAATCTCTGGCATAAATTCTTAAGTACTTGGTTAATGGGTGACTGGGCCCATCAATTTCTCCTGATGTTGACCGTGTATATTCTCTTGCTTCTGTTCTTGGCATTGGGATTGGTCGCTTTAACTGTGCGTCTGCACAAATCCAATACCGAAAAAGCCAGTCGTTGGAAAAACTTAGAAACCAAGTGGGACCCCATTACCTCCAGTATTATTGCCGGATTTATGCCCCCGCAGGCCCTGCTCGACAAAGTCGGAGAAGATGAAAAGCTGTTCTTTGTCGACTATCTCATGCGTTTTGTGCCCAAATTAGAGGGCGAAACCCGTCAAATGCTGTGTAATATGGCGGTGCCTTACCTGGATCAACTTGCGAATCGCCTCCAAACAGGTGATGAAGAACAACGGGCCCGAGCTGTGTTAACGCTCAGCACAATGGGATTTGAGCGTTATCAAGACCTGATCGTCAAGGCCATTTATGATCCCTCCCCATTGGTGGCAATGTTGGCTTCACGCTCTTTGGCAGATACCGGTGCAAGCCAATATCTGGGGCTGATTCTGGCCAAAATAGAAATTTTTCGCAGTTGGAGCCCCACCTATCTGACCACCATGTTGGAATCTCTGTCCCGCAGCAACCCAGCCCTTTTATTAAATGCCCTGGAACAAGAACAACACCCGGATTGGGTTAAAGCGATTATTCTGCGTGCTTTGGCTCAGCTCAATTATTTAGAAGCTGTACCGCTGACCGCCAAAATTTTAGAAAGCGATACGGATCGTGAAGTACAGGCAGCTGCGTTTTTGCTGCTGGCAAAATTGGGGCAAACCCAATACAAGCCGCTGATTTGTCAAAAATGTGAACACCCAGATTTTGTGATTCGTTTAAATGCCATCAAAGCCTTGGCCCAGTTGGGAGACAAAACAGACGCTCCCCTGCTGGAATCACTGCTCAAAGACCCCTCCCAGTGGGTGGCCTTGCAGGCTGCAGAGGCCTTAAAAGCCACAGGCAGCCTGGATGTGCTTGATCGTTTTGCGGATACAGATCACCCCCATGCTGAACTCGCCCTGCAAGTGCTCTACGATCACGAGTCAACCAAAGAATTGGAAATAGCGGCTCACTCGATCACCTTTAGCAATAAAGTCCCTCAATGGTTGCGCTCCACATTTCGCAGACGTTCCGCCGTGGCTTGGCGACGTGTCGGACATATTCTCTATTTGCCGGAAACCCATTTAGAAGTACGCAAGGCAATTGCGATCAACCTCAGACCCGAAGCAGACGCCTCTATTTACCAAGAGGCGATCACCCATTTATTTTCACAAAAATTCCAAGAAGATCCCAGCTTTTTGGTTCATGTGCTCTACCGCATGCGACCCGAACAGGCCTTGGAAACCCTGAGCCAGTTTTTCTTCCAGACCAGCCACCGTCTCTCTCAAGAGACAATCCTGCAGATTTTCCAACATCATCCAGGTGCAAAACAGCGGTATTCGGCCTTTATTCAAAACGCAGCCCAGATTTTGCGTGTCTAAAACAGCACACCCAGAAGCTCAGCTTTTCTTACCGGCCAGAAATTGACTCACCTGGGTTAAATAGCCCTCTAACTCTGTAATCAGGCTGTAAATCTTGTCTTTTTCGGCCTTGTGACCAGCTTCTTGGATTTTGTCTCCGAGCGCTGTCAAACGGGGAAAGCCGTAAGCCGTGCCACTGCCTTTCATGCTGTGTCCCAAACGGCCCAGTTCTTTGTAGTTCTGCAACTCCAAAAACTGTTTTAACTCTTTGACATCTTTCTGGCGGTTTTCAATAAACTGAGGCATCAGCTCGGCAATATCGGGATCCACATCTTGAATTTCCAGCTCGACCTCTGTCAAAGGCTTGGGATGAGAAGGTTCAGGGTCACCAGCGCCAGCCGCAGTGGCCACACAGGAGAGGAAATCAAGGGTGTCTAGCAATTCCTGCTTACGGATGGGCTTGGTCAGGTAGAGATTGCTGCCTGCCGCCAAAATTGCATCACGCACACTGGTCAGAGCATCCGCTGTTAAAGCCACAATCGGCACAGGCTTTCGCCCCTGGGACTGCTCCCACTCGCGAATTTTGCGGGTGGCTGTATAGCCGTCCATAATCGGCATTTGGATATCCATCAGGACCAAATCAAAGGTCTGAGAGGTAAAGAGTGCTACCGCCTCTTCGCCATTGTGAGCATCGCTGATCTTATAATGGGTGTCTTTCAGATACATATGCACCAAAAGGCGGTTATCGGGGGAATCTTCGACCAGCAACAAACGCATCGTGCGGCTGGGGCCGCCCATAAATGCCGCTGGCGGCTTGGGCAAACCTTGGCGGGTGGGCGCGGTTCGCACAGTGCCCTCGCCAGTGGTAAAACGCAGAGTACAGGAAAAGGTGCTGCCTTGCCCGGGTGCGCTTTCGACCCAGATATGGCCCCGAAACAACTCAACCAAGCGGCGGGTGATCGCCAAGCCCAAGCCTGTTCCACCGTAGCGGCGGGTGGTCGAGGAATCGGCCTGCCGAAAACTCTCAAAGATCCGGGATTGTTGTTCGGGAGAAATGCCCACACCGGTATCACGGACAGAGACCATCAGACAAATTTCTTCTTCGCGCGAAAGGGTCTGGTAATCATAGACCTCAACCGTTACCCCCCCCTTGGAAGTAAACTTCATTGCATTGCCGATCAGATTCATCAAAATTTGGCGAAAACGCCCAGGGTCTCCGGTAATTTGCTCGGGCAAACTGTCAGCAATCTGGCAGCGCAAGGTAAGTCCTTTGGTTTGTGCCTGTTTTTCAAACATGGCCAAAATGCCGTTGACAATCGGACGAAAGCGGAAAGTCTGATCTTCGAGTGTAAATTTCCCGGACTCAATCCGAGACAGGTCCAAAACATCATTGATTAAATTGAGCAAGGTACTGCTGGCATTTTTACAGACGTTCAAATATTTGTCTTGATCCGATGTGAGAGTGGTTTCGGCCAGCAGATCCAACATGCCCATCATGGCATTTAAAGGGGTGCGAATTTCATGGCTGATCGTGGCCAAGAATTCAGATTTGGCACGGGAAGCCTGCAAGGCCTGATCGCGGGCTGTCTGCAATTCTGCTTCGGCCATTTTGCTTTGGGTAATATCTGAGGCATAGATATTGACGTAGTCGTATTCTTGCACGGGCACAAAATAAAAGTGAAAATAGCGATTGTCGAGGGGTATTTCACTTTCTCGGGTACTTTGGCTGGTCAGAGCATCCAATAAAGGGCCTTGCCAAGGTTCCGGGAAAGCTTGACCCACTTCACAATTCCAATAATTTAACAATTGCTGACCGCTGGTATTGGCATAAAGCAAGAGCGCATTCCTGTCTACGCGAAAAACGGGATTGGGATTTTCAGCCGGGAAACGGGACAAATTAGACAGGGCAGCGGCTTCTTGATGGTAACGGGTAATATCGCGGTAGACCCAAAAATGGCCGAGGTAATGGCCCGCTTCTAAAATAGGCAGATAATCTCGTTCAAAGACACGGCCATCCAAGAGTTTAAGTGTTTCACTCAAAACAGGTTGGCGTTTGTACAAATGGCTTTGAATGCGTCCCAAAAACTCGTCTGAATCACTAAAAAGACCCGCAAAAGTAGCACAAAGCTGAGCGCTGTCAGTGCCAATTAAGGTTTCGAGAGGGGCTTCTATGCCAAAAATCTGGCAAAAATAGGGATTTGTTATCACCACCTTGCGTTGGGCATCTTCGACCAAGACACCCGCCTGCAAATAGCGAACCAGAATCTCCAAACGGGCATCCAATTTACTTTTCAAAGTAGACAATTCGGGCGAATTGGAAAAACCAAGAGCGGTCTCTGGGGGGTCAAGGGGTTCCGAAGCCAAAGGCAAACCCGACATTTCAGCGGGAGATAAAGCAACACGCTGTTGGCGCTGCTCTTCTTCTGATTCATTAAAAAGTTCTGCGAAAGAATCCAAACTCATGTTGTTTATGGTATCACAGGTTGGGGCAGAGACTTAACTGATATAATAACTGCATCAAGTACCCTTAAAGGTATTGCTTATGCCTGTCCTCCTGCGCGCTCTGTTCAGCTTTTTGGCTCCGGCTCTGCTGGTCTTTGCAGGTTTCACAGGCTGGTATAGCTGGCATTTTCAAGATTCCGCAGCCCAACCCCAAGTACGTCTCAAAACCCTTTTACCTCAAATCTCCCGGGCCATTGCCAACGATACCCCCGAAGTATTAACCCCCCTTCTGAAAACCTTGCCTTTTCAAGTGGTGATCAGCGATTCAGATGGGCAAATTGTGGCAAGCAATTTACAGGGCCGCGAAGGCCCTCTCAAAGCGGCCAAAGAAGCGTTAAAGGCCCATGATTTTAATGCCGAAATACGAACCCCCGACGGTCTGGCACGCATTTATTTTAGTCAGAGCCAAGGTCTTTGGAATCCCATCTTGTTTTTCCCACTTATTTTCAGCCTTTTATTGGGGCTATTAAGCTCTTTTTGGGATTATTTTAATAACCGCCAGACAGAGGACGCCGTGGGTGAAATTCGCATTTTAACCCGCGAGCACACACTCAACTCCAGCCATGAAGAAAAATGGGAGGAACACAAAAAAGAACGAGAGCGCCTGCTCGGCAAGGTCACTTCGCTGCAAAAACAACTGGAAATTAGCGAACACCGCTTGGAGCAAACCCGTTTAAACCTGCACCAAACCCAGCTCAAACTGAGCGAACAAGATGCTGGCGAAGCCCGAGAAAGGGCCCAAACTTTGGAACAGGAGCTCAAACAGAGCCAGCAGAAGCTCAAACGGCTGCAGGAGACCCTTCAGCTCCAAAATGAAGTGGAAATTCACCTGCGCAACAAACAGGAAAAGTCAGAAAAAGAACAACAGGCTTTAAAACAGCTGCTGCGCGAGCGCGATCACGAATTGGCCAAATTGGAAAAAGCCCACCAACAACAGAGCGAAGCCCTGATCCAGAGCAGACAATCGGAAAGTGAAAAATCCCGACAATTGGAGCAAAGCAACCAACGCCTGCATGAATTGGAAGACATCAACCGCCAGGTCTATGAGGCCTATCAAGAAATTGAAAAACTGCGTAAATCCGAATTGGAATTGATGCGTCGCGAAGAAGCCTGGCAAAAAGACAAACAAAAATTGCTGGGACTCCTCAGTGAGCGGGAACAATTATTGCAAGAGACACGCGAACGGCTGAGTTTAAACCGCCAGAAACTGCGAGAGCTGTCCATCGCCTATAAACAACAACTGGAGATCGGACAAAACAATCCGGCAGATCTCAGCGAGGCCCATGACCTGATCCGTCACTTGATCTCGGACAAAGATGATGTTGAAAGGGAAAATGCCCATCTCCAAGTGGACCTCTCAGACAAAAGCTCCGAGATCAACCGTCTGCGCAAGGAGTTGGAAACCCGCGCCTTGCAGGTGCAAGAATCCGAGCACCGCTTAGAAGAAATGGAAAAGGAATTCAAAAAACTCCGCCTGGAACTGGAATTGGTGGGAGACACCCTCTCGGATAAATTACTGGATCTCGATCGACTCAGCAGCGCCCACAGCGAAGATACCCTGGCCCTTGAAAGCCTGATGCAAGAGCGCGACATTCTCAAACAAAGTCTTTTGGATACAGAAAATCAGATGCAACAGCTCAGGGAAGAGAAAGCCCACCTCTTGTTTGAAAAAGAGAGTCTGGCAGAGAAACTCGAAAAAATCGACATCCAAGACTACGAATTACAAATCGAACAACTCAAACAGTCACTTCAGGTGGTCGGAGCCCAACAGCAGCGAAAACAAGAGGCGCTCAACAGCTTGAAAGAAAAACTGCAACAAGGCGCCGAACTCTATGAAAAGCTCAAACGCCTTGTTGAAAAGAAAGAACGTCTCATTGATCAGCTCAACGACGACGTGACCCGCAAGGAGTCGATCATTCATCTGCTTGAGCAAAAGCTCGAAAAAGCAGGAGTCATCGACCCCGCCGGGAATTATTAGCCGCTGCAGGCCTCACAGGCTTCGGGGTTATCGAGGGAACAGGCAATACCCTCTGCACTCATTGCCAACACAGGCACAGGAACGGGGGCTAAAGCGGCACCCGCTGCCGCTGGCACTTTCTCGGGCGTGGCAACAGGATCCAAGGTAAACTTAATCGCGTCAGCTGCGGCTTTGGTGCGCAGATAATACATGCCCGTTTTGAGGCCCTTTTTCCAGCCATAAAAATGCATGGAAGTCAGTTTGGCATAAGTCGGGTTTTCCATAAACAAATTGAGCGACTGAGACTGACAAATAAAAGCACCACGATCAGCCGCCATATCAATCAAGGTACGCTGTTTGATTTCCCAGACCGTTTTGTAAATATCTTTGATATGCTGCGGAATTTCGTCAATATTTTGCACAGAGCCATTGCTGGCAATGATCTTGTTTTTGAGGCTGTCACTCCAAAGTCCGAGATCGACCAAATCGCGCAAGAGGTGTTTATTGACCACAATAAACTCACCCGAAAGCACCCTGCGGGTATAAATATTGGACGTATAAGGCTCAAAGCACTCGTTATTGCCCAAGATTTGAGAGGTCGATGCCGTGGGCATCGGCGCCACCAAAAGTGAGTTACGCAGACCGTGGGCCTGGATTTTTTGCTTGAGTTCGCTCCAATTCCAGCGTGCAGTGGGCTCTACACCCCAGAGATCAAATTGCAATTTGCCCTGAGAGGAAGGAGACCCAGCAAAGGTCGAGTAAGGGCCTTCTACTTGAGCCAACTCATTGGAAGCAGAACATGCTGCAAAATAAATTGTTTCAAAGATCTCCCGATTTAAGGCTTTGGCCTCTTCTGAATCAAAGGGCATGCGCAACATAATAAAGACATCAGCCAGCCCCTGCACACCCAGACCAATCGGCCGATGGCGCATATTCGAATTGCGGGCCTCTTCAACGGGGTAATAATTGAGGTCAATGATTTTATTTAAATTGCGGGTCACGACCTGGGTCACTTCAAACAGCTTTTCATGATCGAATTGACCATCAACGACATATTTGGGCAGAGCCAGTGAGGCCAAATTGCAGACCGCCACTTCATCTGGAGCCGTGTATTCAATGATTTCGGTACAGAGATTGCTGGATTTGATCGTGCCGAGATTTTGCTGATTGCTCTTGCGATTGCAGGCATCTTTGTAGAGCATATAGGGATTGCCGGTTTCGATCTGGGCATCCAGAATCGCAGTCCAGACATCGCGGGCCTTGAGGGTTTTACGTGCACGGCCTTCGCGTTCGTAACGGGTATAAAGCGTTTCAAAGGTTTCGCCCCAAGAGTCCGCCAAACCAGGCGCTTCATTCGGACAAAAGAGCGACCAAGTCCCCTCTTCTTCCACGCGTTGCATGAACAGATCAGGCATCCACAGAGCATAAAACAGATCGCGGGCCCGTGATTCTTCTTTGCCGTGGTTCTTACGCAGCTCTAAAAAATCCATGATGTCGGCATGCCAGGGCTCCAAATAGACGGCAAAAGCCCCTTTGCGTTTGCCACCGCCCTGATCGACATAACGGGCGGTGTCATTGTAGACCCGCAGCATCGGCACAATGCCATTGCTGGTGCCATTGGTGCCACTGATATACGAACCCGTGGCACGAATATTGTGAATACTCAGGCCAATCCCACCTGCAGATTGAGAGATTTTGGCACAGGTTTTAAGGGTATCGTAAATACCGTCAATGCTGTCGTCTTTCATGCTGATCAAAAAGCAAGAAGACATCTGCGGTTTGGGGGTAGAGGCATTAAACAGAGTCGGCGTAGCGTGGGTAAACCAGCGCTCAGACAGCAAGTCGTAGGTTTCGATCGCAGCTTGGATATTTTCGCGATGAATACCCACGGCCACACGCATCAGCATGTGCTGGGGGCGCTCAACGATTTTGTCGTGTAACTTGAGCAAATAAGAGCGCTCAAGGGTTTTAAAACCGAAGAAATCAAGCAAGAAATCACGGTCGTGAATGATCGCAGAATCCAGTTCCTGGGCATTTTCCTGAATGATCTTATAAACCTCATTTGAGATCAGGGCCGCACTGTGGCCGGTTTTGGGATCGACGTACTCATAGAGATCGCGCATCGTCTCAGAAAAGGATTTTTTGGTGGTTTTGTGCAGGTTGGAAACTCCGATTCTAGCCGCCAAAAGGGCATAGTCCGGATGTTTGGTGGTTAAGGTAGCGGCAATTTCAGCTGCTAAATTATCCAATTCCAGGGTGGTCACCCCATCATAGAGACCTTCAATCACCTTCATCGCAATTCTCACGGCATCCACATGGGCCTGATCCAGACCATAACAGAGCTTTTGAATCCGGGAGGTGATTTTATCAAATTTAACGGCTTCCTGGCGACCGTCGCGCTTTACTACAAACATCGGCTCCAACCCTTTTCTAAAAACATACTTTAATCGGACTCCTGAGCAAGCCCATTCTCAATGACACTCAGTTAAAGCTCAGAGGCCTTAACACAGATCTGCAGTTAAAAATCTTCATCCAAACTAAAAACATTGTCATCTTTTTGATTGGTGATGGTATTCATGACACCCGATTTTTGGTATTCAGAGACCCGCTTTTCAAAGAAGTTGGTCTTCCCCTGCAAAGAGATCATTTCCATAAAATCAAAGGGATTGCCCACATTGTAAAGTTTGTTGCAACCCAAAGAAACCAAGAGTCGATCGGCCACAAACTCAATATACTGGCTCATCATATCGGCATTCATGCCAATCAATTTGACGGGCAGAGCATCGGTCACAAATTCCTGTTCAATCGCGACCGCTTCTGCAATGATCGCGGTAACCCGCTCAGAAGATAGCTTTTGCTCCAATTGTGAATAAAGCAGGCAGGCAAAGTCGGTATGCATGCCCTCATCACGCGAAATCAACTCATTTGAAAAGCTCAAACCAGGCATCAGTCCGCGCTTTTTCAGCCAAAAAATCGAACAGAAACTACCAGAAAAGAAAATGCCTTCAACGGCGGCAAAGGCCACCAAACGTTCGGCAAAAGAGCCCCGCTCAATCCAGCGCAAAGCCCAATCGGCTTTGCGCATCACACAGGGTAAGGTATCAATGGCATGAAAGAGGTGATTTTTTTCATTCACGTCTTTGATATAGGTATCGATCAAAAGCGAGTAAGTCTCGGAATGGATATTTTCCATCATGATCTGAAAACCATAAAAACAACGGGCCTCTGGGTATTGCACTTCACGCATGAAGTTAACAGCCAGATTTTCATTCACAATCCCGTCACTGGCTGCAAAGAAAGCCAAAACATGTTTAACAAAATGTCTTTCATCGTCGTTCAGGCGATGCTCCCAGTCCTGTTGGTCGCTAGAAAGATCTATTTCTTCAGTGGTCCAAAAACTGGCCTCTGCCTTTTTATACATTTCCCAAATTTCGCGGTGTTTGATCGGAAAAAGTACAAAGCGCTGTTTGTTTTCTGAAAGGATGGGTTCTTGTGTCATCTTGGTATCGCTAGTAAGCATCAACATCTGTCGTTTCTATGTCCTGTCTTGCGTTAAGGGTGTGGTTTAATCTGTTTGCGGCAGACCGGAAGTGGTAATTTGGGGCATTTTTGCAAGGATGCCTGTTTCAATTGTAACAGTCATTACACACTGAGTCATACCGAGTAAATCTTAAGTTTTGTCAACCGTCTAAAGGGGATTGAAAATACACAAACACAAAGCGCTGAAGTCGCTGAAGGGCTTCTCTGCTCGCCCCAAAACCATGTTGCCCAATCATAAAAAGCTCCTTGAAGACCTTGAAAAAAAGACAAAAACGTCTATTTTCATAAATTCTGGCAATTACAGCATTGAGGTAAACTGCGTCGCCACCCTGTATGTCATGCTTCATTTTAGCGTATGCCCATGCAAGTAGCAATCAAAGATTTAGGAATAAAAACAAAAATATTAACCAATAAATTAACGCATTCAAAATATTTTATGGTTTAATATATTTTTTTAAATTCTTAACGCACGTTATTTTCAATAATTAACGCATAAAAAACACAACAAAAGGAGCGTTTGGCCTTTTGCTGAGAGAGCACGGCAAACTCAAGGAAAGGGCTGTGGATGGTTTTTTTTTAACATTTCTGCTCATTTCTCTGAATCTGAGGCAATCACATCTGTCGATTCGGATTGCGTATACAGGGCCTCATTCTGGGGTGGTTTTTTGCGAATTTTTTCTGCCAGCCCCATCAAACCCAATCCCAATTCAAACAGAAAAATCAGGGTGCCCCCCAAGAGCGACTGGGTCAACATATCCACCGAAGGGGTAATCACGGCTGCAACCACAAAACTGCCAAAATAGACCATTCTCCGTTGGGCCTTGAGTTGGGCCTGTTGCACCACTCCCAACATGGCCAAAAGCAACATCAAAATGGGCACTTGAAAGAGCAAACCAGTACCAAAGAGCAAGGTACTGGCAAAATCAATATAACGTCCGATCGAGAGCATGGGCTGGATACCCGGCGGAGTAAAGCCAATCAAAAAGCGCACCCCGAGCGGTAAGAGTGTGAAATAGGCAAAAGACACCCCCAGCACAAACAGCCCATAACTGGACATTAAGACCGGAATCAACATCAGACGCTGTCCACGGGTAAAAGCAGGCCCAATAAACCAGAAGACTTCGCGCAAAATAATCGGCATGGCCACAAATAACCCCATCAAAATCGAGAGCCGCAAAACAGCGCTGAGGCCTTCTGCCGGAGCAACAATCACAAAATTAACCCCAGGTACTTGGGCCATCAGGGTTTTGAGAAACCAACTGTGATAATAAAAACCTGCTCCAGCGCCCAGAACAATCGCCAAAACCGAAATAACCATAGCCCGACGCAATTCGGAAAGATGATCGACAAAGCTCATTTCACGGAGATCATTGGGCGAAGCTGACATAATGTTAAAAGCGCTCCTGAGGATATTGACGGGCATATTCATGTAATAACATCGCCGCAGCAGTGACCACATTCAGCGACTCCACCCGCGCTTGAATCGGAATTCGCAAACTGAGGTCAGCCAGTTCTGTCAGTTCAAGAGGCAGGCCGGGCCCCTCGCTGCCCAACAAAAACGCTGTTTTGGCAGGAAAAGCAAACTCAAAACTAGAGACCTGCCCCTGGGCTGCTGTGGCCAACAAGGTCCAGCCTGCCGCTTTGAGCTCAATGAGTTCTGCCGTTGTTGATAGAACTCGTACAGGCATCCGCAAAACCGATCCCATGGCTCCCCTCACAACTTTGGGATGGTAGGGATCAACCCCCTCACCCACAACCCAAACCCCCGCCAAATTCATCGCATCAGCCAAACGCAGCAAGGCACCAAAATTGCCAGGGTCCTGCAGCGGAGCTGTCACCAGCAGACACGAACGGGCTGAGCTGGGGGGAGACAGCGGCTTCTGCCGCGCCACCGCCAAAAGGGCAGGAGGAGAACTCAAGGTCGTGAGCTGGGCCATCAATTCGGGGCTCACTTCCAGAGCCTCTGTCTCTGCGGGCAACGTTGGCAAGGCTCCGAGACCCACCACCTGAAGCAAAGGCCAACCGATCTGAAGTGCTTCTTGAACCAGACTCTCACCTTCGATCAAAAAAAGCCGATGCTGATCACGCAGCTTTTTTTGGTGTAAGCTACGTATAAATTTAATTTTGGGATTTGAACGACTAGAGAGATACATTGTGCTGTATTGTACCCTAAGGCCAGAGGGCTGACGATGCGTTTACTTGGAAGAATACTCCCACTTCTCAGTCTCTTGGGACTGGTTTTTTGGCTGGGCATTCACCTGGGCTTTTTACGCTTGGGGCAACCCACCCTTTTATCTGGGTTGCTTGTTTTACCTGTCTTGGCATTTTTGGCTTACCGTTTGCAGCACTGGCAAAAACAAGCACTGGAAAAACTGATCGCCCCGAACCTGTGGCAGCGTCTCAATTTACAGCCACACAAGGCAAGTCGCATATTGCCCTTGGTACTGCAATTGACGGCGTTGTTTTTTCTGGTAATAGCTTTGGCCCGTCCCCAAGGCCCGCCCATTTTGGCGGAAAGCAGCGATCAGGGCGTGGATATTCTGATGGCATTGGACATTTCAGACAGCAGCAAAGCCACAGACCTCTACCCCAATCGCCTGGAAGCAGCCAAACAAATGATTCGTATTCTGCTCTCGCGCCTGACCTCTGATCGGGTTGGTTTGGTGGTTTTCTCTGGCGAGGCTTTCTCGATCGTGCCCTTTTCACATGATTACGGCGCCATAGATACCCTACTCACGGATATTGACACCAGCATGTTGCCTTCACGTGGCACCAATATTCCGGCCTTGGTTGAATTGGCCAAAGAGCGTTTTGCAAAGCAGTCCGAAGGGGGCCATGTCCTGATTGTCTTCAGCGACGGCGAAAACCACGAGGGCGATGCCGTGGCTGCAATTAAAAAGCTCAAATCAGCGCGAACCCGGATTTTTACAGTGGGTGTAGGCACAACAGCGGGGGCCAGAATCCCCGAAGAAAACGACGATTGGAACTCCCTGGGCTTTAAACAATACCAAGGTCAACCGGTTGTCAGCCGTTTAAATGAAAGCACCTTAAAGAGCATGGCTCAAGCCGGTGGAGGAACGTATAGCTATGTCGAAAAGCCCCTCAAACTCCTGAGGGACTTGGAACGAGTACGCAATGAATTACCGGCAGGGGAAACCACCCAAAGCACCTTACACAGCTATGAAGAGCGTTTTCAGTGGTATTTATTGTGGGTCTTGCTCTTATTGGGATTGGAACAGAGCTTCGGATTGTGGCAAAATAGCTGGGAAAAGATCACACACAGCGTTTTCAAACTGGGGCAACATTTTAATATGAAAAACCGTACTTTTCCCAAATTGCTCAAATTCATTTTGCGCCAGGCCCTCATTTTGGGCCTCGCGAGTCTTTTGCAAAGCGCCTGGGTCTGGCCCTGGACACCTTTTGTAAAACAACGCGAGGCAGAACAGGCCTATCAGGCCAAACAATATCCCCAAAGCTTGGAAAAATTAGAACAGGGAATCGAAGCCGCTCCCAACGAAGCCCGCTTGCACTATAACAAAGGCAATGCCCTCTACCAAAGCCAAAAATACAGTCAAGCAACAGAAGCCTATCGCCAGGCCCTGACCCTTGAAGGCAATCTCGGCGAACAGGCTCAGACTTGGTACAACCTGGGCAATAGCTATTTTCGCCAGGGTAGCCAGAGCACCCAGAGTACACAAGGAGGACAACAGGGTTCTCCAGAAGAAGCCTGGAAACAGGCCATCGATGCCTATCAAAAAGCGCTGGAACTCAACCCAGAAGACCAACAGGCCAAAGAAAACAAAGACTTTGTTCAGGCCCAATTAAAAGCACTGCAAGAACAAAAATCGCAAAACAGTCAACCTGAAAAAAAAACCAACCCACAGACCACCCCCCCAAAAAAGCCAGGTTCAAACAAAGGGGAATCACCACCCAAGAATCAAAATAGCCCCCCCCAAAATCAGGCCCAACCCCAACAGGCAGAACCCCAGAACCGTTTCAGCGACGAAGAGATTCAAAAATTTTTGGAGTCACTCGAAGAGAGTGAAAAAGACAATCGCGCCAATCGCTATTTTCAGCGCAACCCCGAACACAAGCAAAACCCAAGTCCTGAAGATCTCATGACCCAACCGCTGGAAGAATTAGAAAAAAGTTTCAACGCAGCTCAGAGCGACCAGAAAGACTGGTAAGAAAGGCCTTTATCATGACCGAAACCCTCATCACATATACCCTGCGCGAACAGGCTGCTTGGCTGACCTTGAATCGACCCATGCGCCACAATGCACTGAGCATTCCCCTGCTGACAGACTTGGTGCAATTGCTGCAACAGGCCCAAGCCGATCCCGAGGCCCGGGCGGTGGTGATCACAGGAGCAGGCAACAAAGCCTTCTGTGCTGGCGCGGATATTGATAGTTTTTATAACGAGAGTCAAGCGTCTGTCGATGAACACGCCTTTCGCGAAAAACTGTTGGCATTGTTTGAGCTGCTGATGCAATTGGGTAAACCCACCTTGGCCCGTGTAAATGGCTATGCCCTCGGCGGTGGCTTTGGCCTGGCTATGGCCTGTGATTTGGTGATTGCTTCAGAACACGCCGTATTTGGCACACCCGAAATTCAGATTGGCCTCTTTCCGATGATGATCATGCCGGCACTCTTTCGCAATACCCCCCGTAAAAAACTACTTGAGATGATGTTTACTGGAGATAAAGTCGGTGCCCCTGAAGCCGAAAAACTGGGAATGATCAATTACGCTGTTCCCAATGATGCGCTCGACGCCAAAGTAGCGGAACTCTTAAACAAAATCACGGCCAAAAGCAGTAAAACGCTGGAGTTGGGGCGGGAGGCTTTTTATACCATGTCTGAAATGGATATTCATCAGGCCCTGCCCTATTTAAAAGAAATGCTTTCAAAGAATTTACACACCCGTGATGCCCGTGAAGGCCTGCAGGCCTTTCTGGAAAAACGCCCCCCCCTCTGGCAAGACGCCTGATTCGCGTCTGTTATACTATTAAAAGAACCCATCTATCCGATGTAAAGGCAAGGGTACATTATGGCAAAGCAGGAACGTCCGCCACGCTCCCTCCGGGGAGAGGATTCAGGTCCGCGCTATTACCGCGACTGGGCAGCTGCTGATGCGGTTATTTCTCAGGGAGATTATGAACTTGGCGCAGAGGACTGGGAAGAGGAAGATACAGCTCTGCAAGCCCAAGAAATGCAGATGCTGGACAATCTGAACGAACCAGAACCCAAACCAGCAAGCGGCCGTCCAGGTCCCGTCTACGCAGATTTGGCCCCCTTATCGGTGATTACACCAACAGAAGAGCCCCGCCCATCCGCCCCCGCAGCACAAGATGGCAAACCCAAAGTTCAAATTACCCGTGTCAATCGTCCCAGTATTCAACGGGCCCGCCGCTACAATGAGTTACAGGCCGAAGAAGACAAAAAACAGCGCGAGACAGCCGCTGAAGCCGCTCGCAAACAAGTCGAAATTCAGCCGGAGATGCCTTCACGGACCCGTGGGCTTGCCGCAGGTTCTGGCCGCACAACCGAATTGAAAAGCAATATTAAAGAGATTTCTGAGAAAATCGACGAGACCGCTGAAAACGTCAAATCGACCGCCGATTCGATTACCCAAAATATTCGCGAGATGGGAGACAAGTTCTCTGCATCTGTCGTGGACGGGGTCAAAAAAGTCAGCAATCGGATGGTGGGATTGATCAACCGCTGGGGCAAAAAAACCACGTCCGAAGCACTTGAAAATGATGCGGATTTTGAAGATGAGCCTTTGCCCACTCCATCTGAAAAGGCCCCTGCTCCTGCAGCAGCACAAACCCATTCTGCGACCACGGCCTTCGGCGAAAAAGCCAACGCAGCACCCAACATGCTCGATCAGGTACCGACTGTTCCTCCCTTGCCGATCTCGACGATCTTAAAAGAAGGGGTACAATTTGTCACGTTTGACAAAAAACCGCTGCCCTCTGAAGGCAGTCAAGCCGAAGCTGAATTAAAAAGCCGCTTTTTAAACGAAGCAATGGCTGATGTGCGCAACTGCATTAAATTGGTGCGAAAATTGCCGGATCCCAAAGAGGGGCCTTACAAAGGCATTCCCCTGGCGTATTTATTCCAGAATATCCGCGAGCAAGACATCTATTTCTTTCTACACTATGTGCAGTCTCATCCGGCGGCCTTTAAAGACAAAGAATTTAAATTCGCAGAGGCCTTCGCCAGTTGGGTACTTAAACGCGCCCATAAAACAGTGATTGCAGATCCCTTTCCCGAGGTGCAACCCTTGGCGTATTTCCCACTTTACAAACAGAATATCCGTTTTCTCACCCTGGCAAAAAAATCCATGGTCCTGGCGACGGGCAAATCCCAAGAAGAGGTGAATCAGCTTTTTGTGGAGGCCGCAATTGCTGATGTCAAAGCCTGCGTGGAATTTGTGGCTCAGTTTCCACCACCCGAACAGGGCCCCTACAAAGGTCGTCCCATGCGCCAAATTTTTCGCAATATCAGCGAAAGAGATATTTATTTCTTTTTGCACTATGTGCAAAGCCAACCTGAAATTTTTCAAAACCAAAACTTTAAATTTTCAGAGGCCTTTGCCAGTTGGCTGCTCAAACGCTCTCACGAAACCCAATTGCCCCCGGTTTAAACACACATCGGGAAGGCAACTATTCGCCTTTGGCTTTACCGATCTTGGCCAAAAAAGTGGAGCCACCAACCATGGCCATCAGAATTAAGGTAATAACAGTGGCAACAACAAACGTGCTTTCAGGGGTTCCCATATAGCCAGCGTCTCCGTGTATAAATAATTGATACTCCCCATAATACCGCAAGAACATAGGCTGTGTCAGTTGGAAAAGTTTCCCTGACTTGTTTACGCGATTAGACTCAAGGGAATAGTATAATAGCCCTACTTCAGCCAAAGGAAAACAAAATGGATCTCACAGGAAAACGCCTGCTAATCATTGGTGGCGCAGGCTTAATTGGTTCACATACAGTAGACGAACTGCTCAAAGAAGATGTATCAGAAATTGTGATTTATGACAATTTTGTACGCGGAAAATTAGAAAATCTGGCCAATGCACGTCGGGACCCACGGGTAAGCATTTTTGAAGCTGGGGGAGACATCTTACATCGGGATGTTTTAGACACAGCAATGAAAGGCATTGATGGGGTTTTTCACTTTTCCGCGCTTTGGCTCTTGCACTGTTATGATTACCCCAGAGCGGCCTTTGAAGTCAATATTGGCGGAACATTTAATGTTCTTGAAGCTTGCTTAAACAATGGCATTCAAAGGTTGGTATATTCCTCTTCTGCATCTGTTTATGGGGATGCCATAGAAGAACCGATGACAGAAGATCACCCCTATAACAATATTACCTTTTATGGCGCAACCAAAATTGCTGGAGAGCAAATGTGCCGTTCACTCTATCACCGTTATAAAAACACGGAAAAACACCTCGACTATGTTGGCTTGCGTTATATGAATGTCTATGGCCCGCGCCAAGATTATAAAGGGGCCTATGTTGCCGTCATTATGAAAATGTTAGACAGAATTGATCAGGGTTTGCCCCCTGTTATTTATGGAGATGGATCCCAGGCCTATGATTTTATTTATGTTCAGGATTGTGGCCGGGCCAATGTCTGCGCCATGAAAGCCGAGACAACAGACACTTTTTACAATGTGGGCCGGGGTATCAAAACCACTATCAAAGAATTGGCCGAACTGGTTCTCGAAGTCACGGGCAGTAGCTCCAGTGTGGAGTACCTTCCCGAAGGGACTTCCTTTGTCAAAAACAGAATTGGCTGCCCCAAGAAAGCAGAAAAAGAAATTGGTTTTAAGGCCCAGGTAGAACTGAAACAAGGCATTCAACACCTGATTAACTGGCGCAAAGAACATCAAATGCAGTCTGAATTGAAGACTTAAAATAATGACCGAAACACGTATAATCCAAATTTCACAGCCCTTGACCGGAGAAGAAGAATGGCAGGCCTTAAAGGCGCCGCTTGAATCTGGTTGGTTAACCCAGGGTCCCCAAGTAAGTGCCTTCGAACAGCGTTTTGCAGAGAAACACGGAGTGGATCAGGCTTTAGCAACAACGAGTTGTACCACCGCCTTGCACCTCATTCTGGCCGCATTAAAGATTGGTCCTGGGGATGAAGTGATTGTTCCTGCGTTTACCTGGGTGGCGACCGCCAATGTTGTTCTCTATTGCGGAGCCACCCCTATTTTAGTCGACATTTGTCCGCTGACCTTCAATTTAGCGCCCGAAAAACTGGCAGAAAAAATCTCTGCCCGCACAAAAGCAATTGTTCCCGTCCACCTCTTTGGATTGTGCGCAGATATGGACAATATTCATAACATAGCAGGGGACATTCCTTTGATTGAAGATGCCGCTTGTGCTGCGGGCAGTCTTTATCAAGGCCGCTCAGCAGGCTCACTGGGACTGGCTGCCGCCTTTTCTTTTCACCCCCGCAAAACCATAACGACAGGTGAAGGCGGCATGGTCACAACCAAAAATGCGTCCCTGGCGCAGCGCATGAATCAATTGCGCAACCATGGCGCGAGTATTTCTGAAGAGCAAAGACATCAAGGCCCTCGCCCTTATTTACTGCCCGAATTCAATCTTCTGGGGTATAACTATCGCATGACCGACTTGCAAGCAGCAGTGGGCCGGGTGCAATTGGAAAAACTAGATGGATTTCTTGCCGAGCGACGCATATGGGCCCAATGGTATCGGGAAGAGCTCAAGGATATTCCCTGGCTAGTATTGCCCACTGTTCCCGACGGTTATAGCCACAGTTGGCAAGCCTTTGTCTGCCAGGTAGACGAACACAAGGTATCGCTCAGCCGCAATCAAATTATGGCCCAATTACAGGAAAAGGGGATCAGCACACGTCCTGGCACCCATGCAATTCATCTCTTGGGGCTCTATCGTGACAAATACAATCTCAAACCAGAGGACTTTCCTGGTGCATGGGACGCAGATCGCTATTCAATGGCTATTCCACTGCATAATCGCATGACCGAAGCGGATTATGCTCATGTCGTGAGCTGTTTGAAAGCGATACGGTAAGACATGTGCGGCTTCGTCGGAATTTTTAACCTTTCTGGGGAACCAGCAGATCCTGTCGCACTCAGAGAAATGGCTGATAGCATAGCTCATCGGGGCCCTGATGGTGAGGGCTTTTACTTGGATAACTTTCTGGCTTTGGGGCATCGCCGCTTGGCAATTATCGACCTATCAAATGATGCTCACCAGCCCATGGTTGACCAAAGTCGGAATTTTGTGATCGCGTACAATGGAGAAATTTACAATTTTCGCGAATTGTGCCAAGAGCTGACACTATTGGGTTATCACTTTAAATCAACCAGTGATACCGAAGTCGTACTCAAAGCATATATGGCCTGGGGAGCAGAGATGTTACCCCGATTGAACGGAATGTTTGCCTTTGCCATTTGGGATCGAACCCGTCAGACCCTATTTTTGGCCCGAGATCGCTATGGAATCAAGCCGCTCTATTATACATTTATTGGAAAAACCCTGCT
This sequence comes from Candidatus Sericytochromatia bacterium, assembly GCA_018780035.1. GTDB lineage: Bacteria > Cyanobacteriota > Sericytochromatia > UBA7694 > UBA7694. The sequence continues at coordinate 129,344 of JADMKE010000004.1, read as the reverse complement.
CTTTGCATCTGAGCACAAAGCGTTTCTCAAACACCCGCAATTCAAACGCGAGCTTGATGCGGAAGCGCTTTTAGAATATTTTACCTTTCAGAATCTGTTTACTGATCGCACCCTTCTCAAACGCGTGCGATTGTTTCCTGCCGGATGCCAAGCAGAAATTGCGCTGGGTTCCGGAGAGCAGGTTCTACAACTCAAACGCTACTGGGATTACCATTTTCAAGAACCCGATAAGCCATTGCCAAAAGCAGAATACCTCGAGGAATTGGAGCGCCTGTTTGAACAAGCGGTACAACGTCAATTGGTCAGTGACGTGGATGTAGGTGCATTCCTCAGCGGAGGGATTGACTCGGGCTCAATTGCGGCCGTTGCCTCACGTCAGATCCCTTTTATACGCACATTTACCTGCGGCTTTGATCTGCACTCTGCCTCTGGCTTAGAATCCGCCTATGATGAACGTGAAAAAGCAGAGTACATGTCTTATCTGTTTAAAACAGAACACTATGAAATGGTGCTCAAAGCTGGAGATATGGAGCGCATTTTACCCAAATTAGCTTGGCATCTGGAAGAACCGCGGGTAGGACAAAGTTACCCGAATTATTACATCTCCCAACTGGCTTCCAAATTTAATAAAGTGATCTTGGCAGGAACGGGCGGAGATGAGCTATTTGGAGGTTATCCTTGGCGCTACTATCGGGCTGTGGTAAATGACAATTTTGATAACTACGTCGATAAATACTATCAATTCTGGCATCGCCTGATTCCGAATACAGACATTCAACATATTTTTGCGCCTATTTGGGATGACGTTAAACACGTTTGGACACGGGATATTTTTCGCGATGTCTTTCTCTCTCATGCCAATGAATTAAAAAGCCCTGAGGATTATGTTAACCATTCTCTGTATTTTGAAGCCAAAACCTTTTTACATGGACTTTTGATGGTCGAAGATAAACTGGGCATGGCTCACGGCATGGAAACACGCTTCCCATTTTTAGATAATGATTTAGTCGATTTTGCAATGAAATTGCCTGTTAACCTCAAATTATCTAACCTTACTGAGGTTGTGCGCCTGAATGAAAATGAAACGGGGAATAAACGAGAGAAATATTACCAACGTACTCGTGATGGCAAAACCATTTTGCGTGAAGCACTCAAAAAATTTGTGCCCGAATCGATTTTTGAAAGTGAAAAACAGGGATTTTCAGCGCCTGATGCGTCCTGGTTTCGAGGAGAAAGTATTGAGTTTGTGAAAAAAAAATTACTTGATCCACAAGCATTGATTTACGGATTTATGGATCCCTCATTTACACAATCAATGATTCAAGAACACCTCATGGGACAACAGAATAGAAGACTGTTTATCTGGTCTCTGCTCTATATTGAGAAATGGCTTGGGCATTATATTTACAGTCCTTCAAGTAACTAAATTTATCAACAAATGCAGACCAGGAACTCAAGCGCCGAATAGCATTAAGAGTTGTGCCATCTAGCGCTTTAAATATCAACAGACTGAGGTAATGATAAGTGACAGGTAATACACATCCTAATTTCCTGATTGGTGGAACGGCTGCTGGTGGAACAAGTTTTTTATCTGCCATTTTAGTCCAGCACCCTCAAATTTACCTTCCCAAAGAAATGAGGCCTGAACCACATTTCTTTTATAAGTCTTGGGAATACAAAAAAGGCCTCGATCACTATTTATCTCGCTGGTTCTCTGATGTTCCAGAAAGCGCTATCGCCGTAGGCGAGCGCTCTTCTTCGTATCTATTTGGTGGTGATGATGTGGCGAAAAAAGTAGCACTGCAATACCCACAAATGAAGTTTATATTTACGCTGAGAAACCCTATCGAGCGGACATGGGCTAATTACAGGTATACCGTTCTGCAAGGTTTAGAAGAGCTTACATTTGAAGAAGCACTCAGTAAAGAGTCACAGAGAATCCATCAGCAATCTGGGATATGGGCTGAAATACAACCGCATAACTACACTGGAAGAGGGTTCTATGCATCACAGCTTAGGCAATATTTAAAATACTTTCCTCGGGATAATATTTTAACGATTAAGTCCGAAAACTTATCGACACAAACCGATATTGAACTAAATAAAATATATACCTTTCTCGGTCTTTCCATTTTAAATTTCACTTATGAGCCAACACCAAATTTTACCAGTGTCAATGTTATTGACCCAGGGATGCAAAAGAAACTTCGAGAATATTTCGGCAGTCGATTTGATCTAATTATCGAAGCAATTAGAAAAGAATTATCGATTGATAATTTAATTATGAATTCTGAAGACGAAAAAAAAATCAATATTTTAACAAACAATATGACTAAAAACAAACAAGAGATATCTTTGTATAGCAAAAAATATCTTTCAGAATTATTTTCAAAAGATATAAAAGACCTTGCCTCTTTAGTTGAGTTTGATATCTCGGACTGGCAATGACAGCTACTTAAAAAATGAAATCATTGATTAAATTATTAATAAATTCAGTAAATATTTTAATAAGTTATATAATTTTAGCTGTAGTAATTTTAATTTCTATTTTTATTTTACCTAATCGAAAAACATTAATTTGGGGTTGCATACCACTCATTAATAATAAGTATTGGTCAGATGCACTGAAAAAAAATGGATATCAGTCACTGACCTTAATGCGTACTTATTACAGCAAAATTAATAAACGCAGTGATTTTGACCTGTATTTTTCAGATCTTTTACCCGATTGGCTTAAAATTCCTGGTTTGGAAAATTGGCTTCAACGCATCGCAGCCTTATTATATGTCCGCCGCAACGCATCCACCTTACATATCACATACCAAGGATTTGCTCTGGGTGATACACCGCTTTGGTTTTTAGAAGCTCAGCTCTATCAATTATGGGGAATTCAAACATGTGTTATGCCCTATGGAGCAGATGCATATCTTTCATCTCTGATTCAGGATCCCTCACTGCGCCATGTATTGCAAATTGATTATCCGCAATTAGCTCGCAGCGAAAGCAAAATTGCAGCGCGGGTACAATACTGGAACCAAATGGCCGACGTTGTTCTTTCGAGTGTGATGATAGATGGTATGGGACGCTGGGATTGCCTGGTACGCTCATCGCTTTGTTTAGATTTAGAGCAATGGTCAGCTAAAACGCAATTAAATGAAAGCGATGGCACCATAGTACCGATCAGAATTATTCACACCCCAAATCACCGTGGATTTAAAGGTACAGAATTTTTACTCTCGGCCATAAGTGAACTCAAATCTGAAGGATTAAAAATTGATCTTGTCTTACTAGAAGGAATCCCTAATGACGAAGTTAGAATACAAATGCAGCAAGCGGATATTCTTGTAGAACAACTCATTACAGGTTATGGGATGAGTGCGGTTGAAGGAATGGCTTCCGGACTTGTTGTTATCAGTAATTTAGAAAATTTGTTTTATACAGAAGTTTTTCGACGCTATAGTTATTTTAGCGAATGCCCAATCGTCTCTAGCTCACCAGAAAAAATAAAAGAAACCATTCGAATATTAATAAAAAATCCAGAAATAAGAAAAAATTTATCTCGAGCGAGTGCTCTTTACGCAAAAAAATACCATTCTTATAATTTTTTCTCTTACTTATTTACAAATATATACAGACATTTAAATCATGATTCATCGGTAGATCTGATTAATCTATTTCACCCCTTAAAATCTGAGTATTCAAAATCACAGCCCTACGTTACACATCCATTAATAAATAATCAACTTCTCACAAAATAAATTCTATAAATATTGTCATGTTAAATCGATTATTTAAAGATACCTTAATTTATGGTGGGGCTGACTTTTTCTTGCGTTTTTTATCTTTTTCCACATTCCCCCTTTTGGCATATGCCTTAAGTGTGGAAGAATTTGGCATCATGGCCTTGCTCTTAACCATCTCAGGATTACTGAATACTTTCGCTAATCTGGGTTTAAATAATGCCTTACAACGCTATTATTGGGCACCGCAAACCCCTGAAACCGATCGACCAGGATTGGTAAGTACAGGCTTGATTATACAAGTCTTGCTCACAGTCGTTATTAGCGGCTTAAGTTTGGCTATTTTATGGCCGTTAAAAGGCTTACTTTGGGAACGCTACCACATACCCTGGTTGAGTTTATGTTACGTTATTTTGGCCTTGATACCAGGCAATTTATTGGCCTATGCCACGGATGTAATCCGCCTGCACTTTACTCCGTGGCGTTTTTTAATGTTGTCACTGCTCAAAAATGGCCTTAATATTGGCCTGACTCTGCTCTGGGTGCTGGGTTTAAAGGGACGGCTCGATGGCTACTTTCTAGGGGCATTACTAGCAGGATGGCTGGCTGTCCCCCTCGGTCTCTGGCTGATTCGCAAGGAATTCACCCTGAAACTGAAACCCCTCTTTGTCACAGAGCTGGTTAAATACGGCTATCCATTTATTTTTGCTGCCCTGGCAACCTGGATTTTCAGTTCAATGGATCGCTGGATGTTAGGAGAATTGAGCACGACAACCGAAATCGGGTATTTTGCTGTGGCAACTAAATTTGCAAGTATTCCCTACTTTATCAGTTCAGCTTTTGGTTTGGCCTGGAGCCCGATCACGATTCGTTTGGTGGCAGAAGCCACAGATTACCAACAACAAATCGGCAAAGTACTCACCATTTGGTTCTATTTGATGACACTCTGCTCAGCAGCGCTCATGCTGAGTGCCCATGAATTACTGATCCTATTTACACCGATTGAATATCATCAAGCCACCCCTACATTGATTTACTTGACCATTGCAACTTTGTGGCTGGCGACTACACAAATCACGGCTTTTGGCATTAGCTTGGAAAAACAGACCCATTATTTTGCTCGGATCACCTGGATTACTGCTGGGGTTAATTTGGTCCTCAATGGGCTCATGATTCCCCATTTTGGAGCCATGGGAGCAGCAATAGCAACCATGGTGTCTCAATTACTCGTGACAGGTTTATACCTTTGGATAACACAAAAGCTCCATCCTCTCAAACTCGAAAACAACAAATTAATCCAAACCTTTTTGCTCTTAGTGATAACACTGTTCTTAGCTTTGAATGTCCAAATGGCGAAACCCAGCAGCAACTGGCTAGAACTCTGGAATCTCAATTGGCAAATCATTTTGGTTAAGTTAAGTTGGTTGTTATTTTTAATTGGCTTAGGCTGGAAACTGGGCATTCTCAGTTTCCCCAACTGGAGGAAGATAATCAAGGGCCATTAAAAGGGCCTGCATTTTTAGCCATATTCATATTGCTAAGTCCTTTTGAAAAAGAAGTAATTGGAGCACCCAATAATTCTTTCATTCGGGTAATATCTGCAATTAAATGTGAAGCTTCTTGATTTTCAAATTTAAAAAAGGGCTTTTTACCCAATTGATTCGCTATTTCAACTCCTAACTGACGCAAGTTTAAAACATCAGGTCCGCCAATATTAATTTTGTGGTTCCCAGTCAATTGCAAAGCCTGTTTAATCGCACTCACAGCATCCACCACATAAATCGGGTTCAAAGACAAACCATCTTCTCCTTGCAGTAAAAGTGGCAGTTCTTGATGGACTCGTTGAATTAAACGGGGAATTAACATGTCCTTACGCTGACCAGGGCCATAGACAAAGAAAAAACGCAAAATAATAATCTGCATATAAGCAGCGTAATTCTCAAGCAAGGCTTCAGAACAAAGTTTTGTGCTTAAATAGAAGCCCAAATTGTCTCGGAGAGCCAAATGACTTTCTTCATTTAAAGCCGTATTGCTCGGTCCATAAACCCCGCCGGAAGAGGCGTAAATAAACCTTTGAGCTCCGGCCTGACGGGCATATTCGAGTAGTTTTAAGACACTGCTGGTATTAACAGCAAAAATATCTTTCGCTTTATCTGGAAAATCTCGAAAATAATCAGATTGAGCCAAATAAACAATATTGTCAATTTTAGGAGGTAAAATAGCTGTGTCCCAATCTGTCGAAAGATCAGTAGGAACAAAAGCTGAGGGGCGGTGGGCGTGAGCAGAACGACCCAAATACACCAGTAGGGAATGATCATCTAGAGCAGGAACAAGATGGCTACCGATTAAACCCGTTGCCCCTGTCAACAATATACTTTGAGTCAACTGATTATCACTCTTCATCTTTTTACCATTTTTTTATTTTATCGAAAATAATTTAATATATCAACCTAAATATACCTTATTTGTTATTTTGGCCACAGAAAGAGGGTCATGCCACTTCAAGACATACTCTAAACCTTTCTTTCGAAAATTCAATAACATCTCATTATTTTCAACTATTTCAACCAATTTAGCATAAATTGTTTCTGGGGTTACACGAATAAAAGCATCTAAACACGATTTTGCCATTTGCTCTGGAATAAAATGTAAATCTTCTTCGCGAATATAGACCATTACAGGCTTACCCATTTTCATACATTCTACGGCAAAAGCCCCATACCAACCAATTAGAACCTGATCAATAATTAAATCCGCCTGCTGATAAATAGCCAAAGCCTCTGCATGTGATTTATTTTCAATGATTCTCAGTTCAAATTGCTCTCCATGGCTTTGTTTCAACCTATCCAACGCAGCCAAGATATAAGCAGAGCCCTTAGCAATACGGTTGGTTGGGGCATGTACAATTTGAATTTTTCCTGAGTGCTGAAAGTAAGGTTGTATTTCTATATCGTTCCAACGAGAAATAGTATAGGGCAAGAATTTGCTTTTTTCAGGCAAAAAATACAAAAGATCTGGGTTTAAAGCAAAAATAGCATCAGCATATTTCGAAAACAATTGGATTTTTTTCCTTCGTTCTCTATCGATTTCCCCACTATTACAACCTCCGCCATAACATGCAGAATCGTGACAAGCTGCAATTGTGGTGCGTTGCATGGTAGGAAATTTTTGTCTGGCATCACAGCCATTATAGGTGACGATAATTTTGCCTTTTTTCGAAAAATAGGCTAGATCGGCAAGCGGTAAGCCCCAATTGGGATGGTCAATTAAACTCGTTCCAAAATTAAAATGAAAAACATCGTATTCATCGGCCAGTAAGATCATTTCTCTTAAACGAGGCCAAAGACTCGTTACCTTTCGCAAAGGCGTATTTATGGGGTGGTTAAACAAGACTTTGTCTGCGGGGTATTTGAATCCTTCAGACAAAATCAGAACATCAGATTGAAGTCCCAATTGCCGTTCCGCCCTTGCCAAGCCACTTGCATTCCCTCCTACAGCCGTCGGCAAATGTATTACTTTCATGCTCTCTTTTCCTGGTGAACGTCTAAAAATGATAATAAAAAAATTCAGTTAGTATTGTTCTTCCCAATTTGCGAAGAACTTAAGCTGATTCAAGTAGAGAACGGTGGCTCAGTTTCTCATACAAAGCTCCATTTATGGTAGATTAAAAAGAACTGTTCAGAAGAACCAGACCCCGACACGTGAGAAAGTAGGACATCTGCAAGTGTGCGGTATTTGTGGCATCTTTGAATTATCCCCCCCAAATCTTCCCCCTGTTCACATTTTAGCAAGCATGAATCTCGCACTTGTGCATCGTGGCCCGGATGATGGAGGAACATTGGTACAGGGCCCTGTGGCTCTTGGACATCGACGCTTATCGATTATTGATCTGTCATCAGCAGGACATCAACCGATGGCTAGCTCCGACCAAAATCTCTGGATTGTTTACAATGGCGAAATCTATAATTATCTGGAACTAAAAACTGACTTGAAAAGTTTGGGATATACCTTCAAAACAGGGACAGATACCGAAGTAATCTTGGCAGCATACCAAGCTTATGGCCCTGAGTGTCAATCTAAATTCAATGGCATGTGGGCATTTGCGATCTGGGATCAAGCCAAGCAGACCCTCTTTTGTAGTCGAGACCGTTTTGGGATTAAACCTTTTTATTATGTTTATCATCGCGATCGTTTTATCTTTGCATCCGAAATCAAAGCATTATTAAAACATCCCGATATCAGCAAAAACCTTGATCCTTTTGTTGCCTACCGTTTTTTAAAATTTGGTCAGAGCAATATAGGTTCAGAATCGTTTTTTTCAGATATTCGTCAACTCAAACCGGGCCATTATCTCCAGGTCAATCAGAGCGGAATATTCGAAAAATGTTATTGGGATTTACATTCATACAATGAACAGCCTCCAATCACAATAAAATCTGCCGCAGAAAAATTTGAAGCATTATTAATCGACAGTGTTCGGTTAACAATGCGCAGCGACGTCCCCATTGGGACTTGTCTGAGTGGGGGGCTGGATTCATCAGCACTTGTATGTATTGCCCATCAACTGAGTCAAAGATTCCCCAGCGACCTGTATCAACAAGAAACCTTTTCTTCCTGTTTTGAAGAAAAAAAATACGATGAAAGAGAATTTATCGAAACCGTCATTCAACAAACAGGGGCAAAAAAAAATTATGTATTTCCCAGTCCTGCACAATTTTTACAAGACCTATCTCTATTGGTTCGGGCACAGGATGAGCCCTTTACCAGCCTTAGCATCTTTGCTCAATGGTCTGTTATGAAAAAAGTCCAAGAACGAGGTGTGTCTGTTTTATTGGATGGACAAGGAGCCGACGAGTTATTGGCTGGTTATGGCTATGACAGTCTTTTTTGGTTAGAACTACTCAGGAATCAAGATTGGCAAAGTCTCGGCCCAGAAATACGTGCAAGTCTGAATAAATATGGTCCTTATACAACCGCCAAACGAATTGTCAGTGGTCTCTTGCCGCCAAAATTCAAAGACTTGAAAAACAGATTAGCCTCCCATCGGCTACTTGCAAACGAATTTGAATCAGAATTCATAAATTATAATTTCCATCAGGAAAAAGAGAACAAATACAATAAATCGCTCAAAAACGAGCTTTATTTTGAACTAAAAAATCGATTACCCACACTTTTACGCTATGAAGACAGAAACTCAATGGCTTTCTCTATTGAATCAAGAGTTCCTTTTTTGGATCATCGTCTGGTGGAGTTTGTTTTTTCTTTGCCTGATACGTATATCATTCACCAAGGTTGGAGCAAGTGGATTTTCCGCAAAGCCATGGCAGGCATTTTGCCTGAAAGAATCAGATGGCGGCAAGATAAAATGGGATTCGTAACTCCTCAGGAACAATGGTATAAAAAAGAGTTAGCCCCTTTTATCTTCGAAATTCTTCACGATAGACAATTCCAACAAAGGGCTTATTGGAATGGAAAAAAAATATTAAAGTCTTACCAAGACTATATCAAAAAAGGCGATCTAACGATTCTGCCCTCTCTCTGGCGGTATATATCAATGGAATTATGGATCCAAGAAGTCCAATCAAATTGACTTGAGTAAGGTGGTTAAAATAACTTCTGCACGGTCCTCCCACCTATTTACTTGAATGAACTTCACGCTTTGTTGAGAAAAAATAGTGCGTTGCCCGATATCGCCCAAAATATCTAAACAGGCCAAAGCAAAGTCCTCAGGAACAAAAGAAACAACCCAGCCCAAATCATGCTCGTTTATCAGCGTCGCCATTTCTTTACAATCCGTTGAAACAATCGGCAAACCCAAAGAAAGATAATCCATCAGCTTAACGGGAATTGCCAAATGGTTATAATTCGTGAGTGGACGTGGAATCAGAGCTGCAGCAATCCGGGGCAAATCAGCTAAAATATCTTCCAAAACACCTCTGCGAACGTACAACCAAGGATACTCCTCTGAAGTCACAGTCGGCGTGAGAGCCAAAAGTCTAATCTGAGGATTTTTGGCATGGATGAGCTTCATGGCGGCTTTTAGCAGTGGCCAACCATTCTCGTCAGAAAGATGCCCTGCATACAATAAAGTGTCAAAAGGTCCAGGAAAAACCTCCGAAACCAACCCCATACGCGTCGCGGGGGGCAAAAGTTTTTTTTCCTTAAAGTCAAAGCAGTTGGCCAAGCTTTGGGTGGGAAAAAATAAAATATCGGCAAGGCATTGATACGCCCACTGGGAAATAAACCAAGATTTATTCAAAAGCCACTCTTTGGGATTTCTCACGAGGGTCAAACCAAAGAGTGGGTAAGCATCTCGAATATAAATGCCGATGGGAATCCCTGCTAATTTTAACAAAACAAGTAAAAGGAGATCTGTTTCCATACTTGTGGATGTGGCTGCTTCTAGATACACCGCCTCAAAGCGCTTCAGATTTCCTGCCGCGATTAATTTCAATAAAGGCCATCGGCGGCTCTGACGTGTTCCAGTAATAAATGTCACTTCAGCATACTTTTCCAAGGCCTGCCAAAGATAATAGGTTCTAATTTTAGGAGCTGCATCCAGCTTATCCAGAGGGTATTGCCCCAACATCAGAATCTGCGGACGTTTCATAAAGCCAATAAATCAGCTATTTTTTCTGCAGCATGTCCATCACCATAAAGCTGTGGAGCCGTTTTCAGAGTAAGTGTCTTCAACATAACGTCAGCATTGGCCACCAGCTTTTCTGGATGTTCTCCCAGCAATTGATTCCACCCCGCAGCAACGGTTTCGACCCACTCGGTTTCCTTGCGCAAGGTAAGACAGGGGGTATTGAGATACAAAGCTTCTTTCTGCATTCCACCACTGTCTGTGAGAACAAGTGCGGCATGCCTTTGCAATAAAAGCATATCAAAATAACCCAGTGGTTCAATGCACTTAATCTGCGGTGGCCTCCAATCGGGAACAGACTTTTGAATCGCCATTGCTGTCCGGGGGTGAACGGGAAAAATCAGTTTGAGTTTCTGGCTGAGTAATTCCAATTGATCGAGCCAGATTTGCAATTGGAGTGGATCATCCGTATTTTCCGCACGGTGAAGCGTCACCAATCCGAAGGCTTTGGTTGAAAGGCCCCATTTAGCAAACAGGTCACCTTCAGTGGCTCTTGAAGAAAAAGCCAAGACGGCATCATACATGACATCTCCCACACAATGAATACCTTTGAGAATTCCCTCCTTTGCCAATAGGGCGATTGGACCCTCGCTGGTTACAAACAAAAGCTGAGAGAGATGATCAACCAAAACGCGGTTGATCTCCTCTGGCATCTGGCTGTTAAAGGAACGCATTCCGGCCTCTACATGGGCAATCGGAATATGGAGTTTGGATGCGGCCAAAGCTCCCGCCAAAGTGGAGTTGGTATCTCCATATACCAGCATATAATCTGGTTTTTCAGTTAGCAAGAGGGTCTCAATAGCTTCTAACATTCGCCCAGTCATAGCTCCATGACTGACGCCACCAATACCCAAATGATAATGAGGCAAAGGCAAATCCAGTTCTTTGAAAAAGATATCAGACATTCTGGCATCATAATGCTGGCCTGTATGAACCACAATTTCTTGATGGCCTTTGTTTTTAAGGGCCCGTGAAACCACTGCTGCTTTAATAAATTGAGGCCGGGCCCCGATAACCGTGATGATTTTCATAAGCTAGTACTTCGAATTATTCTAACACAGTCAATCAGACAAAGAAAAAACTCCCCACCCCAAAAGGCAGGGAGCCAAAGCTATGTACCTAGATCGTTACATCTTTGTTAAAAGCTACTGATAGCCCCCACGACGGACACTACCAGGTGCTTGCTCCACAATAGGCTGCTGAGTTTGGGCCTGTTGCTGTGGATCGGCTGCGGGAGCAACTGTCGCAGGTGGAACAGAAGCCGTAGGCTCTGAAACTGGCGTAGAATCGGTGTAACCGCCACGGCGGACACCTCCCGTAGAGCCAGCATCAGAATCAGGAGCAGAACTGCCTGTATTGCCGGTTAAAGCTTGCAATGTTTGTTCAAAGAAAGCCCGTAACTCTGCAGAACGCTGATCCTGGTCAGCCATAAAATCACGCAATTGGCGCATATAATCTTGGTTATAGCCAATTTGTTCATCGATGGCCTTAAAATAACGTTCTTTCAGAAGGGCGGCATACTCTTCAAACACCTTGCCGTTGCTCTGGAGAGCACTGAGAGCCGCTTGGGTCATTTGGATCGCCTCATCCTTGCTCACAGCAGTTGCCACGGGAGCGGAATCAACAGAACCGGCGGCAGCCGTCTCTGGGAGCAATTCCACTTCAACAACGACGTCGTTATAGTCCCAGTCAGCAGATTGGCCGGGCAAATCTTCGAAACAGACCCGCCATTTATTTTCACCAATCTGTTCAACGGTGGCATAAGACTGGCCGTTATAGGTTTCGGTATCTGTACCGTGTTCGTAGCTACTACCACCTCTAAAGGTTTTGATAAACAAATCAAGGCGATCACCAGCATTGTATTGTTTATCCATTGTGGTGGTACTGGCACTGTTATTGGCGCGCTCAGCGACCAAATCTGATTGGCCATTCTGACGGAGATACAAATCGGAGCGTAGACCCGCAGCCCCCTGTTTCACAGTGACCCGGATTTTGCCACTTTCAGGCAAGACAATACCCTGATTGGTATTTTGGCCAGGCTGTGTCACGGGCGTGGTTTCTTCAGTCGTGTCTTCTTGACCTTCGGCAGGCTCAACAATCACGGTTTTAATGGCCGTATCTGTGCCCCCACCATAGCCGCCGATTTTAACTGCGATGTGGTGAACACCGACACCCAGCTTGGACAAGTCGAGATAACTTGTGCCTTGGGCCATGGCGCCTTTTTCTTTAGAGCTCCAATACAGCACACTTTCAGGCAATAAACCATGTTGGGTACTAATCGCCTGAGCAAACAGCGCGGCTTTTTCGCCTTTTTTGATCACCATGGGTTCGCCATCAATCCGCTCGATGCGGTCAAATTGGCTGGCACGGGGATCGGGTTTGGTGCTCATCATTCCCTGTTTGAGCATATATTCATTCATATACTCACGGACATTGCCGCCAGAATTAGCCACTGCGGCCATTTGCTGGAAGAGGAAAGGGGTGTTTAAACCTTTGTTGCGGAAATCAACAATCACACGGGTCAGATCAACCAAGTTATTGCGACCTTCAAACCCTGTTGTTTCGAGGCTGGAGGCAATATCAATAAAGTCTTCCACAGAACCGCCATGGGCCACGGTCATATAGACTTGGAAAGCATTGCCTTCATAATCGTTGGGGCTTTGCTCTAAAATTTGAGAGCCAAAGTCGTAAAACTTCTCGAGATTTTGATTTTGCAAGGCCACCAGGCTGCTGACCTGCAAGAAACGGCGGAAATCATCATAATCGCCCTTTTGTAAAACCTCGGTTCCTGCTTGCATGAAGGAGCCAAAATCGCCCCCTTTGCGGGTAACCTGATAAGCCGTTCCAATAAAGGCATCCAGATCAGCGCCCAAAACAGTGCGGACATTGGCGCTGTTGTAGAAGACATCAAAATTGCCATTTTGAGCAAAAATCGTGTCGTCATCGGGGGCAAAAAGGGCCTGGAAGAACTCAACGCCTTTTTGAATGTCTTCAGAACTCAGATTTTTGAGAATGGCTTCAATTTTTTTAACAGAGGTGGAAGAGACGGAGTTTAAGAGACCCACAATATTTTCTGCGTCATCCGCATCAACCTGTCCGAGCAAAACGCGAATGCCCAAGGCATCTTCCATCGACATCTGGCTGAGAACTTTGTCCATCAGGGGATGGTGCATCAAGGCTTCAAGGCTTTCAGCAGAATAAGCATCAGCGGAGGTTGGGGAATCCGACTCTTCGGGCTCTTCTGCAGCATTCACAGCTTGATTTAAGGTATTGGAAAGGGCGTTGAGAAGATTATCTAACCCTGTATTTGCTGTCGCTTGGGCTTGAGTTGTGCTGTCTTCTTCTGGACGATTGGCTTTGACCGCAGCATCGCGGAAAAGTTGATTGGCAAGCAGTTGTTCGGCCAATTGTTTGCTGATACCGGCATCAAGGCCACTGGCAAGACGGTTAAAATCCATAAGGGGGGAAGTCCTCTCTTTTGAGTCAATTGCGGATGGATTACAAAAATATGGTCCCTCGTGTCATTCTTTTCCGCGAATCTATTGCTTCTCTTGTTGGACTTAACATAAAAAAAACAAAGCTCAAACAGATAATTAACAGATTAAGGCTGAGTGGGCGCCTCTGGACGAAGCTCTACCTGTATTTCGGGCTCAGAAAAGGCCACGGGAGGAAAATTGAGATTGGTGTAAACAGGCGAAGCTTTGGTCAACGCAACCCGAAACAAGGGGAAGAAGGGGGCTTGAACCAATACATTTTGAGGTTGCAAGGCCAAAACCACCTCGGTTTCGCCGCTGCTGGGCAAATTAAAAGGAAAGGTAATTCCCGCAGGTGGGTTATTTAAAAAATCTTCCCCCGGAAAAGGATAGCCTGCTTGACGCCCAGAAAAAGGGTTCTCTTGATCTGCTTGATTGACAGAGCTAAAGCGACCCAGAGGGAGCCATTGTTCGGGATTGCGACGGTACAAAACCCAACCTTGATACAACCAACCCGACGGGGGCAAAGACAAAATCAAGCCGGGTTCCAACTCTTGAGCAATAGGGGGTTGAGTGGGATTTACTGTGGTTCTTTTGGCAAACCAGAGGCCAAACTCACCATTATTTGCAACAGAATCTGTAGGGGTGGACAAGAGAAAATTGCCCGCTTGTAAACGCAAATAATTATTTTGAAAAGGCAAATTTAGACTGCGTTTTAAACTGCCCGAATTGGCATCGGATTGCAAGATGATACTCTGAGAAGGCGTACTGTCTTCCTTATTTTCGACGGTCACAAAAAAAGTATTTAAACCAGCCAATTCAGATTGAGAGAAGCGAAAAAGCGATTTGCTCAAATCTTGTGGTTGCTTTTGTAAATCGAATAAACCAAATCCCCCTGAACGAAAACGCAAGAGTAAGCGGTTCTCCTGCCCTTGATTGCGACTCCACAAAGCGTAATGGGCCGTCTCGGGCAAAACCGGAAGGGCTTTTAAAACAGCCAGATACAAGCCATAGATCTCGGTTTCAGGTTGAGAAATAATACCCGAATCTTGAAAAACCGGATAATTGAAGAAGCTATCTGTATCCTCCAGACGAAACAAGCCCTGATTCACAGCCCTCAACAGGTCTTCTTGTGAACGAAGTCCGCGAGCAGGATCTCCCTCTTGACTCACGATTTGGTTCTCAGAAATAGCCCGAAAAACCTGGCGAATGGGACTGTAGAGTAAATCTCCAGGCACAGTATCCAGAATCGGAGCAGGATTACTGGGCAGTTCGCTATTATCGCGGTTGCGCAGAAAATAAATCAGGCCCACCCCCAATTGGTTTTTACCGGAAGCATATGGAACGTCGCCCAAATCCAAATAACGAATTTCTTCTGATTTTTGCCACGCTTTTTTGATATTTAAATTCACACTGGCAGCATTGGCCGTCGTCACCAGCGGAAAATTAAAAGCCTTGCCGCTGCTTTCGATCCGAAACTGGCTGGCAGCCAAATCTTCGGCTGAGCGAATTGTATTGGCCACATAACCAGCGGGGACGATCACGCGGAAAAGCTGGCGAAAGGGGCTGTTCTTTTCGCCTTTAGCAGGCAGATTAAAAACAGGCAATTGCCCCAGCACAGGGGTATTATCGGGGTTAAAAAACTGATAAACCACAAGCAAGTTAAGCGGCAATGCCAATTGATTGGTACAACGTGGGTTCGAACCACAGGCATTTAAATCGAGATAAAACAAACTACTGCCGTTGTGCAGCCCCAGCCGAACACCAATATCCTCAAGGGGAATAAACAAACTCTGAAAACTAGAAGAATTGGGAATCGTCGTTGAATTATTGGGCAAGAGTGAGTTGACCTCACTGTTGCTATTGCCAGGCAAGGGCATCGTACAGCCCCAAAACAAAACAGGAGCCAACCCCAAAAGAACGATTGCCTTCAAATCAAACAGGCGATATTCTTTAGATTTTTTTGAGCAAGCCTTCAAAATAAGCGGTAATTTGTGCATTATCCCATTCATAAGAACCAATCACATGTTTGATTACTTTGCCATCTTTTCCAATAATAAAGCTTTCAGGCACGCCAGTGGTATGGTAAAGCTTTTTTGAGGTGGCTTGGTCAGGATCATGCAAAATTTGGAAGGTCAGCGGCAATTTTGCTTGCTTCAAAAAAGTATCCACTGCAGGCTTGCCCCCTTGATCCAAACTGATGGCCAAAATTTCAAACGGTTTGCCCTGCATTTTTTGGTACAAGCGCTGCATTGAGGGCATTTCTTCTTTACAGGGTTCACACCAAGTGGCCCAAAAGTTAAGAAAGACAATTTTGCCACGATAATCTGATAAATTGACCACCTTGCCATCAAATCGTTTGAGCGTAAAAGCAGGGGCTGCCAGTCCTTCGAGATTGCCCGATTGGGGAACACTGTTGGAAGGAATCACCGCTTCTTTTGGAGGAGCTGGCTGCCACTTATCGGAAATAGTAAAGGCAAAGCCCCCTGCCACCGCCAAGAGGGCAAAGGAGAGGAGGGTGTATTTGATCCAAGCTGGGGGGGAAGAACTCATGGCTGCAACTCCATCCATTTCACAAACTTGTGGGCGGCGTCAGACCATGTCAGGGAAGTTTCAAGCAATTCACGGGCTTGCATGGCCTGGGCTTTGTAAACAAAATAATTGCGGTACATTTCCCACATAGCGTATTTTAACTGTTGATAATCTGGTTCTGCCAGCAGATGGCCTTCGTGGCGGGCCTGTTTTAAATGAGCGCCGAGAAAAATTTCGGGAACATCTCCCGGAATCGGCGCCAATTGATAATTCAGCCAAGAGGCATGTTCAGGCCCCAGATATTCATGAATCCCACCCCAGCCCGTGGCAATCACAGGCACTTCGCAAGACAAAGCCTCGGCAATCGGCAGGCCCCAACCCTCTCCGCGATGGGGAGCCAATAAAACATCTGCGCTGCGGTACAGAGCAGGCAAATGCACATCAGCCACATTGCTGAGCAAATAGACATGCCCCGACTTGAGCCCATTGAGTTCCTGCTCGCGAAAGACGCTGATAAATTGGCGGACCTGCTCCAGGTCACGCGGGGAGCCATCGCGAATATAACAGCGCAACAGCAATTGCACGTCATCATGATGGGCAAAGAGCTCCAAAAAAGCCTTTAAAACCAGGTCAAAACCTTTACGGTAAGACAATTGAGCCAAAAACAAAAAGCTGAAGCGCTGGGGAATATTTTTGAGCCGAGGACCTGTGGGCGAAAAGCGCACGGTATCAACGCCCTCGGGCACCAAACCGATGGGCACAGCCACGCCCGCCTGTTGAAAATGGGTCTGATTGAAACGGG
This sequence comes from Candidatus Sericytochromatia bacterium, assembly GCA_018780035.1. GTDB lineage: Bacteria > Cyanobacteriota > Sericytochromatia > UBA7694 > UBA7694. The sequence continues at coordinate 112,151 of JADMKE010000004.1, read as the reverse complement.
TGGGGGTAATCACGCTGTCCATGCGGTTGCAACCAATCACAAACTCACGCAGCAAGCTATTGGTTTCAAAGACGGTGTGGCCAATCGCTCGGGCACAACCTTGACGGCCCAGAAACTCATTGGCCACGCTCCAATGCAAAAGGCAGGCTTCAGCCCGATTGATTTCGGGCAATTTGCGCTCCAGAGCCTGCAGACGCAGCAAAGTGTCTTTGGACTCACCGGCATCAAAACCGCTTTTCCAAACCAAGGGCTGAAGAGCCAGATCACAGACCTGAAGTGCATCCAAAGCCAGCAAAAACTGACGGGCGGCCGTGGCATAACCAGAGGCCCCGTAGACAGGGCCCTGAAAGATCAAAGGCCGCATTAAAGGTCCAGCAGGCCGTCTATCACCTGAACAGCCAAACGGCGCCCAGCGATATCGACCTCAGGCACCAGGGCTTTGACAAAGGGAATAAAATGGGTGTCCCCCTCAGGGGTTGTTAGCTCCAATAAATCCTGCATGCCTTGAACCACCTGACTAATCACACCCAATTTAGAGCCCCAGACAGTCGATTCAACACGATAGACCTCAAAGCCGATTAAATCCTCAGCATAAAAGGTATCTTCGGGCAATTCCATGGCCTGAGAACGCGGCACACAGAGAAAGGGTTTGCCCAAATTCTCTGCGGCTGTGCGATCGGGAACCTCTTCGAGTACCAGTAACCACTGATCTCCTTTGAGCGGCTGTACCTCTTCGACATGTACCAAACGGGGGGCTTGGGGTGTTTCATGGGGGCTGAGGTAAACCTCTTCAAGCTCAAAAAACCGCTCAGGGAAGTCGCTGAGGGACTTGACCTTCAACGCTCCCCTGATGCCGTGCGGCGCAAGGACCTTGCCAATCAGAATGAAAGGGCTATTCTTGTCCGCGGATTTCGACAACAATTCCATCTTTGACAATAACCTCAGTATTGGACATTTTTTCGTAGAGGTTATCTCCCACTTTGACGTCAACATAATTGTCAACAGTGGCCTGCAGGAATTCGCTGTCCATTTCCAATTGAGAGATCATATTCAGGCGCTGCAGCAACTCTGCTTTTTGGGCATTGATCTGATTGCGCTGTTGATCAACCTGGGCACCAATTTGACGTTTGGCTTCGTCTTTTTGTTGAATCTGGGGATCTTTATCGATATCAGCCAAAGCGCGCTTGCCTTGGAATTCGAGCTGCTGAAGAGCGAGGTCGAAGTTTTGCAGCGCCTGTTGAATTTCTTTGGTTGCTTCGGTTTTGAATTTTTCGGTCACAATCGCCTTAATGGCGACGGGACGTTTGAGTTTAATTGTTTCCACGAAAATGGGTCCTTTCTCAAATAACAAATCTCAAGTTATTAGCTTAAGTTATTAGCTCAAGTTTTTTTCTCAAGTTACTTCTCAAGTAATTGGTCATACAATCTTGGGCATTATAACACGGGGCCCAAAGAGAGGTTGAGAATTTTGTCAGACCCAGCGCAGAAAGACTTTAAGCCATTGTTGTCACTTCAGAAGGAAGCGGGGGAGCCAAGGGAACAAGGGGGATCCAGAGCTGAAAAGTACTGCCCTGCCCCAGTTGACTGACACAGCCCACCTTCCAGCCATGACTTTCGGCGATTTTGCGTACAATCGCCAGCCCCAAACCCGTGCTGGATTCACCCGCAGTGGTTTTTTTATTGAGGCGCTCAAACGGTTTAAATAGGCGTTCCTGCTCTTGAGGCGACAGACCCGGCCCCTGATCTTCAACACCGAGATAGATATTTTCATCGGTGGCATAGAGTGAAATCGTAATTGTACTTTTGAGCGGTGAGTATTTTATTGCATTGCTGACAAAATTATCAATGATTTGTCCCAAGCGCTCAGGGTCATGCGAAACAGAGGGCACATTCTGAACGTACAAATTCAGCTCAATGTCTTTTTCGCGGGCCCGCATGCGCTGCAGCTCAAGCCGTTCATTCAAGAGGGGCAAGATATCCGCTTCAACTTGGCGCAAACGCAGACTGCCACTCTCAATGGCCGTAATATCCAAAAGGCCTTCGAGCAAAGACAACGATTGGGCTGTGGTTTTTTTGATCTGCGCGAGCACTTTCTCCTGATCTTCGGTCAAATCACCCAAGCGCCCCCCCAAAAAGAGCTGGCAATAGGAATAAATAATCCCCATTGGACTGCGCAAATCATGGGCAGCAATGCCTAAAAAATGATCTTTGACATCAATCGACTTTTGCAGAAGCTCAAACTGCTCCATGCGTTGAATATTTTGCTCCACCCGGCAGTTGAATTCTTCAACCGTAAAGGGTTTGCGCAAGAAGTCGGAAGCCCCGGCCTTGAGAAATTGAGCCGAGAGTGAGAGATCTTCTGTCGCAGAAATACCGATGAGCCCCAGGCGATGGGGCTTGAATTTCTGGCGAATGGTTTCGGTCAACATGATGCCATTCATGTCTTTCATCATATAATCGGTAATCACCAATTGAATATTGGGGTTGGCCGCGAGCATTTCAAGTGCTTCTGCGCCAGAACTGGCCTGCAAAACCTGGTAATTCTGAAGACCGAGCATGCGTTTGACCAAACTGCGGTAGCTGATCGAGTCGTCAACCACCAAAATTTGAACCTGGGTATTGCGATCCAAGCGATTGAGACAGGCGATCACTTCGTCGTAGCTGTTGATTTTATTTTTGATGAAATAGTCTACGACATTTTTGCCCTGCAAAATGCCGCGCCATTCTTTGCCAAAGGTGCCCGTCATGACAATCATGTGCAGTTGATACGGCTGAAGTGCGTCGATAATTTCTTCACCGGCAGCATCCGGCAAGGTCAGATCCACCAGGGCTTTTTCAAAAGCGTACTCACCACTGTCGAGCAACCCGAGAGCCTGCTCAAGGGTGGTCGCGCAGACAGTCGAATAGGGGGTATGTTCTTCAATTTTTTTACGTGCCAAATGAGCCAACGTTTGGCTGTCTTCGAGGATCAAGAGATAACGTTCTGAATCTTTGCTCATTGCAATAAACTTCGTTTTTCTTCTACGCACATATTTTTAGAACACATACTTTATTTAAATGCACCACCAAAATAGCTGAGGAAACCCATACTCACCCTAAACAATGAGATGTTGAGTTGTACCCGAATCATTTGTAGCTTTATTGGGAACCAAACTTGCGTCTGAATTTATAGTTTGTGTGGAAACCTTGTCTTTTCAAGCCGAAAGCAACGTATAATGAACGTTTGAGTTTTTGCGCTGGTTGAGTGCAAAAATCCCTATCTTTAAAATTTGAAATGAAAACCATCTGAATGTCTGACAAAACTATGTTTATGCTATGAGTACCGCCACCCTTAACGCCGCAGGAATTGTGCAAAATTTTGGCAGTATTTACGCCCAGAGAGGTTCCGTCTATCAACAGGAAAAACGTGTTGAGATTACCTCATTGCTCGAAAAACCGGGAGGCCAGGTGGTGATTTCTGCCCGTGTGAATGGCAGCAAAACTTACCGGGTGTCGCTGACTGTGGTCGCCCAGGGGGAAGATCTGTGGCTTGAAGGCGCCTGCTCCTGCCCGGTTGGCAACGACTGCAAACACTGTGCCGCCGTGGCTTATGAATATTTACGCAACGGTTTGGAACCAGCTGTACCAACCCTCAAAAGTGTCGGAAAAACCGCTGTTGAACGCTGGCTGGAAAATCTCTTGCAGGCCCCAGCACCCACACTCACCCATTCAAATCTACACAGTCAGATCCGGATTGCCTATCTGCTTTCTCTGGATACAGATAAATTGCCGCAGGTCAAAGTCGTGCGCACCCAATTGCTCAAGAATGGCACCTGGGGCAAATCCCGCTCCCAAGACCTATTGAGTTTGACCAGCAGCAGCCCACCAGAAGGCGTGAGTGAAGCCGATCAAGAAATTGCCCGACTGCTGCGGGCCGAAAGCTTTGGGCGCTTTGGTTCTTATCAAGGCTCAGCCAGTCAGCCCCCCATTCCGTTAAACAGTGGCTTGGGTCTCTTGGCCCTGGAAAAAATCTTAAGTACCCAGCGCTGTCATTGGGAAGACACCGAAGGCCCATTGGTGATTGCCGGCGCCCCCCGCCATCTGCAGGCCACCTGGCAAAGCACCGCTCGTGGCGAGCGTTTACAGCTGATTACAGATCCGCCCTGCAGTGATATTTTAATCTCTCCTGAATTGCTCTATTGGGATGCCGTTCAAGGCCAGATGGGTCCACTTGAAAGTGATTTGGAGCGTTCGCTGATCCCACTTTTGCTCAAGGCCCCCGAAATCCCACGCAGCACATTGGAATCGCTGGTGCCCCGTCTACATGAGCGCCTACCCCAATTGCATCTGCCCCTCCCCACGGGCCTCGAAATGGAGCAGCGTGAGGTTCAGGGGATTCTCCCCGTGGTCCATTTGACCCTGACTGTCGCAGGGAAATCCGACTCGCCAGCAGAAGCCTTGCATCTGGCCCGGCTGGAGTTTGACTACGCAGGCGCCCGGATCAGCACACCCGTGATGCGCGAAGTACAAACCCTTTTTCAGGGACGCGCCCGTTTGCGGGTCTACCGCGCTCTGGCACAGGAGCAAGAGGCCCTCAAAACATTGACCCATTGGGGTTTGAGTGCCCTGCCATGGAAAGACCCACGCACCTCGGAACCGCCTTTGCGTTTTGGTTTTCCCCTGGGCAGCCTGATGGAAAAAGTCACGGCTTGGGACCGTTTTTTGCAAACAGCAGTGCCTGAGCTAAAGCAAAAAGGCTGGCAAATCCATACAGACAGCGGATTTTTGCGGATTGAAGAGGGCCAAGATTGGTTTGGTCAAGTGGATACAGCCAATGAAAACGGCTGGTTTGAATTGAGTTTGGGGATTGAGATTCAGGGTGAGCAGATCAATCTCTTGCCGATTTTGGTCGGCCTCTTGCGCCAAGCTGAAAGCCCTCAGCAATTGCGTGCCATGGTCGGGGCCCAAAGCACGGTACTGCTGCCTCTGGGCGAATCGCGCTGGTTGCGTGTCCCGAGCCAGAGACTCTTGGCGATTCTGGATACCCTGATTGAACTCTACGACAAAGAACCCTTAAACGAAGAGGGCAAGCTTGAGCTGTCTGAAAGTGAAAGCCTGCAATTGCATTTATTGCTCAATGATCCTGAACTCAATTGGCAGGGCGCAGGACGTTTGCAGGAGTTGTGCCAAAACCTGCAAAAGTTTAAAGGCATCACCACCAGCGAAGTACCTGCCGGGCTGAAAACCGAATTGAGGCCCTACCAGCAGGAGGGCTTAAACTGGTTGCAATTTCTCAGACAATATGGCTTGGGCGGCGTACTGGCCGACGATATGGGTCTGGGCAAAACAATTCAGGCCCTGGCGCATATTCTGATTGAAAAAGAGGCCGATCGCCTGACGAGTCCGGCCCTGGTGGTTGTGCCCGCCAGTTTGTTGTTTAATTGGCAGCGCGAAGCGGCACGCTTTGCGCCAGCATTAAATAGCCTGGTCTTGCATGGCACTCAGCGCAATCCAGACCCGGAAGAATTACAAGCTTATGATCTGATCATTACCACCTATGCCTTGGTGCGCCAAGATCTGGCCCGGCACAAACGCATTCACTACGCCATGATTCTGCTGGATGAGGCCCAGAATATCAAAAACCCCAGCTCCAAAACGGCCCAGGCCCTGTTTCAATTGCAGGCCAGTCAACGTTTGGCCCTGACGGGCACGCCGATGGAAAACCACCTGGCCGAACTCTGGTCCATTTACCGCTTTGTGATGCCTGGATTTTTGGGCCCGCTCGATCGCTTTACCCGGCTCTTTCGCACCCCGATTGAAAAATTGGCAGACACCCCCCGTCGCCTGCAATTGCAAGAGCGCATCAAACCGTTTTTGCTGCGCCGCACCAAACAGGCAGTGCTCGACGACCTGCCCGAAAAGACCGAAATTGTGAGATATATTGCCCTGGAAGGCAAGCAGCGCGATCTCTACGAAACCCTGCGGGTCGCCATGGATGCCCGTGTGCGTGAAGAGGTGCAAAAAATGGGCGTTAAACGCAGCCAAATCATGATTCTGGATGCCCTGCTCAAATTGCGCCAACTCTGCTGCGATCCCCGTCTTTTGGCAATGCAAGAAGCCCTGGCCTTGAATAAATCGGCCAAACTCGAAGCCCTGATGGAGATGGTGCCTGAGATCCTGTCCGAAGGGGGACGGATTCTGATCTTTTCGCAATTTGTGAGCATGTTGCGTTTGATTGAAAACGAATTAAAAGTCTTGAATATCGACTATGCCCTTTTGACCGGAGAAACCCGCCAACGCGAACGCGAAGTGGATCGCTTTCAAAACGGTGAAGTACCGGTCTTTTTGATCAGCCTCAAAGCCGGGGGTGTGGGTCTGAATTTGACAGCAGCAGATACGGTGATTCATTACGATCCCTGGTGGAACCCTGCCGTCGAAAATCAGGCCACCGACCGGGCCTGGCGTATCGGCCAAGACAAGCGGGTCTTTGTCTATAAACTCATCGCTGAAAAAACCGTTGAAGAGAAAATTCTCACGCTTCAGGCCAAAAAACAGGCCTTGGTGGCTGGCATTTATGCAGAGACCGCCGAAGGGGGCCATGGCGTCACTGCCGACGAATTGCTGGCCCTGCTGCAAGCGGATTAAACATGCAGTTCAAAGGATATTTGTTACACCTCTTGACGGGTTTCTTACTCGCTTTAGGTATTTTGTCTGGCTTGGGCTTTTTTCAGCCGGAGGTCCAAGCTGCACCGGCCGACCTCTTTGGCAGAAAATTGAAATGGCCCTCGGCCCCGCGCCGCATCGTCTCGCTCTCTCCTGCCACAACCGAAATGCTCTTTGCGGTTGGCGCAGGCGGGCTTTTGGTGGGTGTGACCGAAGACTGCAATTATCCGCCACAAGCCCGAAGCAAAAAAAGCGTGGGGCGCTTTGGGGCCGTGCAATTGGAGACCTTGGTGAAATTGCAACCCGACCTGATTCTGGTCACCTCGGACATGCAAAAAGTGCTAACCCCACTCAAACGCCTGCAAGTGCCGGTACTGGGCTTTTCCAGTGCCAGTGTGAGCCAAATCAGCAGCAATCTCAAACAGATAGGCAACGCAGTGGGCCGCCCGGCTCAGGGGCTCAAAGCCGCCCAAGCCATGCAAACACGTCTGGCCAAAATCCGCAGCAAAATTCCCAAACGCCCGCCCCCTTCGGTCTTTTATTTGCTCTGGGATCAGCCCCTGATTTCTGCGGGCCCCCAGAGTTTTATTGGCGATGTGCTGCAATTGGCGGGTGCCCGCAATGTGGTGCCACAATTACAGGCTCCGTTTCCACATATCAGCTTGGAGCACCTGCTCAAAACCAATCCCGAGGTATTGATTCTGCCCGAGACCGTGGCCAGCCGGGTGAAATTAAACCGCAGCCCCTTTGATCGGCTGCAGGCCGTCCAACAGAAACGAATTCTGCTGATCAACGACGATCTGATCTCGCGCCCCGCACCCCGCGTGCTGGATGCCCTGGAAAAAATTGTGAACTTTTTGTACCCAGTCAAAGGCAAGCTCAAACCCAAAGCCTGAGTTTACATTCGTGTGCGAGCCAGATTTAGGTTTGCCAGATTAAGTTTGCCAGATTAAGTTTGCCAGAAGCTCAGGCGGTCACGGTTGAACCAGAGCAAAATAGCGAGGCCGACCAGACCAAAAATCAGGTTCTGAATCCAGGCAGCCAAAAATGGAGCTACCACGCCGGTCTGGCCCAGCGGTGCAAAGGTCGAATAGAGCAAATACCAGACAAAGACCAAACCAATGCTCAAAGCCACGCTGACAGAAGCCCCCCGTTTGGCGATCAGGAGTCCCAAGGGAGCCACCAAGAGCGTGATGAAAAAAGGCGCCAAAGGCAAAGAAAATTTTAAGTGCAATTGGGTCCAGAGCTCAGCGACAGGCAAGCCCAAGGCCTCACGGATTTGAATCAGGTCGTAGATTTGCCAAAAATTCATTTCGGTGGGCTGACAGCGACTCGTGGCCCCAGCAATGGAGCAGGGGTCAACGGCCTGGCTTGCCAAAGCCAAACCACTCAGGCAAAGCCAGAAGCCGAAAAAGAAAACAGCGTTTTTCATGCTCTGATTATAAAACGTTTTGGCTAAAAAATCTGCCCACTGAAAACAACCCCTCAAAAAAGTCGCAAGAGTGCCCTGTGGTATACTGCAGGCAATTCTGAGCAAGATTAGACCAAAGATAGACCAAGGGTAGACAATAGGTAATTATGATACAAGTGCGCATATTTGAAGCCGGTGATGCCGAAGAACTTCAAGACAATCTAAATGACTGGCTGAAGGAACATGCAGAGATAGAAATCGTCAACATCTTACAGAGCGAAAGTGCCGTGTCTGATGAAGACGGCGATCTTTGCGGAAATACCACCGTCTCAATCTTTTACAAATCCTAAGGGAGATAGCCATGAAAAAACTCAGCAAAACCCTGATCGCCGCCCTCTTGGTACTGGCCTGCAGTTTGCCTGTGACCGCCGCTGTGCAAGAAAGCCAGGTGGTGACCGTTGAAGGGGAAGCCGCGATTGACAGCTCCCAGGCCCAGGCCCGCGAAATGGCCATTGCCCAGGCCAATCGGCTGGCTGTCGAGCAGGCCATGGGCGTTTATGTGGTGTCGGAAACCTTGGTTGAAAATGCAGTCGTGATCAAAGACAGCATTCTGACCAAAGCCAGTGGGTTTGTGAGTGGCTATAAAATTATTTCCGAAAAAGCCCAGGGCAAGATTTACCATGTCAAGCTCCAGGCCACTGTGGGTGTGGAGCCGCTGGTTGAACAATTGGCCAAAATGGGTCTCTTACGCGAGTGGACCGTGGCTGTGGTGCTGGCTCCCCCGGACGGTAAAACCGCCCAAGAATCGACCGAATCAGCTCGCATCAAATTAAACAGCTCCATTCTCGAAATGGGCTTTAAAGTCGCTGACGAAAATGCGCTGGTGCAACTCAACCAACCCCAGATCATGAATCAAATTCTCAAAGGCAATTATATGGCGGCCCTGCCCACCCTGCGTGACAACGGGGTGGATGTCCTGGTGGCAGGCAAAACCTTTACCCGCCCGACCGAGACCGGCGCCATGGAGACCTATGGCGGCATCAAAACGATTCTGACCGAAGGTCGGATTGATGCACGGGTGATTCGGGTGGATACAGGTGAAATTTTGGCCGCCAAATCATTCAATGGCGTTGCGGGTGGTTCCACCCAGGCAATAGCTGAAGCCAAAGCAATCGAAAAAGCAGCCGGAGACGCAGGCAGCTATTTTTCCAAACAAATTGCCAAACTGCCCGCTTCCACCACCCAGACACTGCAAATGGTGGTTAAAGGCCTGAGTTTTGCCCGTGAAAAAGCCTTTCAAGAAGCCGTGCGCAAAGTCAATGGTGTGCGTAAATTGACGCGCAAGGTCTACCGCAACCAAGAGGCCCAGTATGAAATTGAATTTGCGGGCAAAGCGGATAATCTGGGTGATTCTCTCTCAGAAAACGCAGCTCTGAAAAAATTTGGCTTTGAGATTCAAAGCCTGACCTCAGGCCGGATTGACGCCAAAGCCAAATAGCCGAAGATTTAACACTCATTTAATCAAGATTTATTAAGGTCTTGGTGCAGTCAGCCCCCCAAAAAGGCTATAAGATCTGTATCAAGCCTTTTTAAAATTTTCAACAAAGAGATTCAACAGAGAGAGACCATGGATATCCAAGCGCTGAAACAGGTAATGACCCAAGCTCAAACGGGCGGTCAAAAAATCAACGCTGTTGGCTTTGAAAAAATCCAGGCTGAAGTGCTGAAAGACAAATTGGTGTCCCCCGAGGAAAGCCAGCTCCTGATGGACACGCTGACCCAGAACCAATTTGATCGCAGCGTGGTTCCCCATGTGATCGCTCTCGTCTCTCAGGGCCTGCAAGCGCCCTCTCCCGCCCAACCAGCGACTCCCGCAGCAGACAAGCCAGCCGAGAAAGCAGCCGAGCCCGAAAAAAAGAGCCCCTGGAAAAGCATTTATACAGTTCAGGGCAACGCCAATTATACCTCTGTCAGCGATGGTTGGAACGGCCAGTACGGCAGCGAAAAGACCGCAATTAAAGTTGAAGGCTCCTTGCAAACAGATATCAATTACGAAGAGGGCAAAACCAGTTGGAAAAACCGCCTGCTGGTGGAATACGGCAATACTTTTGTTAAAAATGAAAATCAAACATCCATTTCTCGCAACAATCTTGAACTGACCAGCGAAGCCGCCCATAAAATTGGCGAACAGGGCAATGTCAAAATTGAAGTGCCTTATGTCTCGCTGTATACCAAAGGCCCGCTGACCGAAATCGACGGGCGCAAGTTCCGCGAGACCACCGGTGCCAAAGTCACGTATACCACCGACGACAAACAGGGTGAATACTCAGTCAAAGTCGGGGCAGGTCTGCAACAGACCCACGATCCGGCCAGCAAGAGCTGGAACAATGAGGTCGGGGTCGAAATGGTTGTCGAAGCCAAACAGAGTCTGGGCTTTATGAAAGCCCCGATTGTCTCCGCCACGGGTGTCAAATCCGAAAATGTGGCTTTTCTCGATCGTCTCGAAGGCCGGGCCCAGGTCAATGCCTTTAACCCACTGCAAAACGGCGCAAACATTGCCAACACAGATGTGGGTATTCGCGTTTCTGCCCGCTATTATGTCAACGAAGCCAAAAGCGTCTGGGTCGGTGCCACCCAACAGTGGCAATATGGCGGCAAAGAGACCAGCACTTGGGAAGAAAAATTCTCTGCGGATCTCGGATTTAAGTTTGAATAGCCGCCAAAAGCGCCTGGGCTTTCGCTGCCTGGTTTCCCCAATTTAAATGCATCAATTGCTCTTTTTCCTGGGCAAAGGCCTCTAAAAACGAGCGCAGGGCATTGTCTGCCAAATTAAAGGATTCATAGATTTCCAAGACCCCATCGAGCAGGGCTGCCATCACCCAGGCCAAATCTGCTCGCCACTCCGGATGTTCCCCCATCAGTCGGGCCATTGCAACGGCCATGCCTCGGGTGCTGTCATTGAGGCGGTATTTGAGATTTTGGGTGCCCAAGACCTGTTCTTGTACCAGGGTAAAGATGACCAAGACACGCAAGGCAGGGCTACCCGGGGGCAAATAATGGCAGACCACCGAGATCAATTGGGCTGTGATTTTTTCGACGGCCGGGTGTTTGCGCACAGCCAATTGCATCACGACCTGGGTCAATTCTCGCAGGTCTTTTTCCAGCTCGGAATTGAGCATGGGGGCCGCTTGTTTGAGGCGCTGTCCGACATGGTGATGCAAGGCCTCTTGAAAGGCCTCTGAGAGCATATCTACAGGTTCGAGCGCCGCATAGAGCAATTTGCCCGTCTCAGTCAGCTTGTACCCCGCAATTTCCTGTTTGGGCGAAAGTCGCTGTTGTAGGGGTTGCTGCAACGGCTGGGAATCGGTCTGCCAGCGCTGAATCCAGCCATAATCATTGAGCAATTGCCAAAGCAGCTGGTTGACCCCCACATAGGGCCCCGAAGGGGTGCGCAGCAGAGCCAAATAGATGCCTGCATGGGCAAAGAGAAAGGGCCGCCGGGCGTCTTGAGGGGTGGTGCGAATCTGAAAATGCGACATGACCTCTTCGAGAAAGTGAATCTCGCGCAGCAAAATATTGCGGGCCAGCAAATAAAAAGACAATTTGCCCTGGCGCAGCAGATCTTCGAGTTCGGCGATCAAGGCAGGCACAAACTCCCGCAAAAAAGGTGCGGTTAAGTCAAAAAGTGGCGCGGGCAAGGTATTGATTTGAAAAGGGCCAAAATGGCGCGAGAGCAAATATTGGCAGAGCATCTGCCGCAATTCAGGTATGTCGGGAGAAAGCAAAATAGCCTGGAGTTGGGGCGCTTGTAGCTTATCTAAAAGCTGACCCACTTCTGAATACAAAGACAGGCCTGACCGCAATTCGAACAGGCGCTGAATTTTATAGGTAACCGAGGACAGATGATAGTCTTGCTGAAGTGAAGAAGACACGGCCTAAGTTAATAGAGATCGAAGAAATTCCCCAAATTGGCGCGGCAGGCGGTTAAAAGCAGCGCATTGCCAATTAAGAAAGCCCAGGTTGCAATATGTCTAATTTTTTTCATGGTAATTACCCTTTTGCGCGATATCAAAATTTAGTATAACACAGAGCCTGTCAAGCTATGTGACCCAAGGGTGGGGAGCGTGTTAAAATCGGGGGTATGTATGACACACCAACATTTGCTGCGCAGCTCAACGATTTGCACCAAGCTGGCCGACCTTGGGTGGTCGCTCTTTTGGTAGACATCACCGGCAGCGCACCCCAAAACGTGGGGGCGCGCATGGTGGTGACCGAAGCCGGTCTGCACAGCGGCACGATTGGTGGGGGAAAAATTGAGGCCCGCGTGATTCAAGAGGCCTTAAAATTGCTCAAAAGCTCCCAGAGCCACGCCTATTTCGAATGGAACCTGCAAACAGAGATTGGCATGACCTGTGGTGGGATCGTGCGGATCTTTTTAGAGGCCTACCGCCCCCAAGCCTGGACGATCGCCGTGTTTGGCGCAGGGCACGTGGCCCAGGCCCTGATTCCCCTGCTCACGACATTGCCCTGCCAGATTTACTGCTGGGACCCCCGCCCAGAGTGGATTGAAGCCTTGCCCAGCCACCCCCGGCTCAGGGCCGCAGTGGCGGAACAACCCGCAGAAAAAGTGACCGACTTGCCTGTTGGCAGCTATTTGCTCTCGTTGACCATGGGCCATGCCCACGACACCCCCATTCTGGCCACGGCCCTCCAGCACCAAGCGCAGGATCCCAAGGCCTTTGCCTTTTTGGGGGTGATTGGCAGCCCCGCCAAAGCGGGTGTGCTCAAACGCGAACTGGGAAAACAAGGTATCCCAAAAGAGCTGCTGGCCCAATTACATTGCCCCGTCGGCTTGCCTTTGGGCAGCAACGAACCGGCTGAAATTGCCATCAGCATTGCTGCCCAGCTCTTGCAAGAGCGCGACAAATTGCAAAGCCACGCAAAATGGGATCAACCCGGCTACCGCAAACGCCCTGAGCGGGATTAAGGCTTACTCACGTTTGAGCACCGAGACCGTACCGTCGGTAATATTGCTAACATAGACCTGATTGCCCGCAAAGGCCATTTTGTGATGGCCTTTGCCCACCGCCAGGGTGCGTTTGACCGCCAAAGTCTCACTGTCGATCACGGTCACGGAATCACCCGAATCATTGGCCACCCACAGCTCGGCCCCATGATCGTGGCCCTCGTGTTTGGTCGCCATGAGAGCGGGAGCCAAATAGATATGCACAGGGCGCAGGCCGGTTTTGATCCGTCCCAGTAATTTCTGTTGGGCGGCATCAAAAGCCGCGACTTCGTTGCTGCCACTGAGGGTGACAAAGAGGCGCTTCGACTCAGCCACGACCGCCATTTCTGTCGGAGCCATAAAGGTTTCAGACAAAGTCGTGGTGTTGTTTTTGGCGATATCGTGGAAGCTGATTGTGTTGGAGGCATTGTTGCCAATGGCCAAAACCTGATCGGCTCCCTCCCAATTGAGCAGGGCCAGCACAGAGGGACTGTTGCCCGCTTTGACTTTGCGTTCGGTACCTGCAGACTGAAAGAGACTCAGATCGTTGTCGCCCGGATTGGGCACGGCCAGCCACTGCAAGCCCACGGCCAGAGCGCGGTGCCCATGACCATCGCTGCTGCCTTTGCCGACATTTAATTTGCGCAGAACTGGCGCTTGGGCCAAGCCAGCGCTAAAATCCAACTCTGTCACAGCGGCTTCGCCTGTGAGCGAAACCCAGGCTTTTTTATCATCGGCGCTGACCACGACTTTGTCGGGCCCTTGGCCCACTTGCAAGCTGTACAAAAGGGCATGATCTTGTTTGGAATCGATCACATGCAACAAACCCGCTTCGGGATTGAGCAAAAGCACATGGGTCTCGCTGTGAAAGGCCTTGAGATAACCGGGTTTTCCCTGGGGCAGCGTGAGGGTTTTGACCACTTTATTGCTGCGGCTGTCGATCACCGAGACGGTGTTTTCACCGCTGTTGGCATTGTAGACAAAGCCCTGAGCAGCGGCCATGCCATGGGGAGATTTGCCCACCTGAATCGTGGCAAAAGGCGCAGGCAAAGCAGAAGATGAGGCCTGGACCGAAGGAAAGGCAGCAGGAGAGGTTTGGCAAGACGCCAACAGGCCCAGACAAACACAGAAAAGCAATAATTTTTTCATGCCAAAGATTCCTTATTCAATAAATTGGTAATAGATCAGATAGAGCGCATAATCTGTCTGGGCGTTGTAACCCGCCAGAGGTAAATCTATCCCAACCGCCATACGCACCCCTTGATAGCGGTCAAATTCGTATTGCAAACTGGGCACCAATTTGAGTTTGGCAGCAGGCTGAAAGCCGCTGCTGCCCGCTGACCAGGCCCCCCATTGGCCATTGAGGCCCAAGCCCAAATGCCAGCGGGGCAAAAACTGAAAATTGGCCTGCAGCTGGTAAAGCAAACTCTGGCCCACAAAGAAAGGGCTGAGGGTCGTAGCCGGTTCACCCAGGGCACGGGAATAACCCAGATTGAGAAAAAACTCCCAATCAAAATTGGGTTTGTACAGACCAAGCAAGCCCGCTGAAGCCGTTGCCAGACCAGCTCCGGTGGTCCATTCGGGCAAACTCGGATTGACTTGGCCCGTTGGCAAACTCAGATTGCCCCAGGCAGCCAAAGCGGCGTTTTCGTATTCCAGAAATTTATAACTGCCCTGAAACTGCAGATCGCTGAGCCCAGCCCCAAAGACATTGGCGCGATCAGTAGGCGCCACACTGCCAAAAGCCCCCCAGGCCGCGCCAGACAATAAATTGCCTTGCAGGGGCAATTGCAGTCCAATGCTGCTTTCGGGCGAGGGGAAATAGAGCACCCCCAAAAGTGCCTGGTAGCCTTGCATCAGGCTCTCTTCGGGCATGGGATTCCACTGCCCGCGCTCGTTAAAGCTGCCTGTGTATTGGCGAAAACTGACACCCGATTGAATCAGCCACTTACTGGATCCCGAAAAGAGACTGGCTGCCCCGCCAATTGCGCCGAGATCAGCCGAACTGCCGGTGCCTCCGCAGCCACAGCTCAGACAGGCAAGAGCCGGTTGAACAGGCAGCATCCAAACAGAGAGGCCCAAACCCAGGCTCAAACCCAAACTCAAACAAGGAGCAAAGAAGTTAGAATAAAAGCGTTTAAAAGATTTCAACATGCATTCAATCTAACAGGCCGCTTTCTCTCCCCCAAGCAAATAGCGGCAGACAGAGGTGCAGCAATTTGTTGCAGGCAAGTGAAAACAAACGGAGCGGCACTTAATCAAGGGCTCAATAGCAATGACTCAAAAGCAATGATTCAAAAGGGATTACTCAAAGCGGGGTCACTCAGAAATGCCGTATCTGTCAAACTGTTTAAAAAGGCCAAAAGGTCTGCTTTTTCCTGCTCGCTGAGCTGAAAACCTTTAACAAATCCACTTTTATATGGATTTTCGGCTCCCACCCCCGCGTGAGGACCGCCACGAAGGGTCCGCCCGCCCGCAGCATAATGCTCAATCACACCTGCCAGCGTTTCAATGCTGCCATCGTGCATATAGGGCCCCGTCACGGCAATATTGCGCAAACTCGGGGCTTTAAAACGGCCCATGTCCTGCCTCGCAAAGCTCAGTTCATAAAGGCCCCGGTTGGGTTCGGGGTAAGCACCGCTCCCGCCCAGGTTATACAGTCCGGTATTGTGAAAACTGAATTCTGCAAAGGTTGTCCGTTTGTGGCGCGTGGCATCCGAAAAATTAAAGCCCCCATGGCAGTGAAAACATTCCAGGCGCTCACTGAAAAAAAGATCCGCTCCGCGCTGAGCATCGGCAGGCAGGGGTTCTTTGTAATAGACAGCGCGATCATAAGGACTGTTGGCAGAAATCAGGCTGCGCTCAAAAGAAGCAATGGCCGCCGTCAGATTTTTGAGTTGGAACGGCTCTGTCTGCCCAGGATAGGCCTGCGCAAAAAGCGAGACATAAAGCGGCACGGCCTTTAATTTTTCCAATAACGCCGTCTCTTGTCCCACCAAGCCCAATTCTGGAGGCGTTTCGCCAAAGAGTGGCACCAACATCTGGGTTTCGAGGCGGGTCAAATGGGGGTTGGCCCAGGTCAAGACGGCGGCATAAGCCACATTGCTAAGGGCCATGCTATTGCGGCTGAGGGTATCGCCATGCACCCCTTGGGGAGTGGCCTTGCCATCGCTGAAAGCCCGTTTTTGTTCGTGGCAAGAGGCGCATGCCATTTTGCCATTGGCAGATAAACGGGGGTCATAAAAGAGGTGGCGTCCCAGTGCCACTTTGGCAGAAGTCATGGGGTTGTCTGCGGGCACAGTGGGTTCGGGATAACCCGGCGGCAATTGCCATTTCCAATCAGACGTGGTTGGCCGCTCTGGCACCTTTGCTGATGCAGAGGTCAAAACCGCAGAAACGGGCTGACAGGCACTTAAAACCAATAAGACACCTATCAGCCAGGCAAATCCAAGCATTTTATTTCTGCGCAAAGAAAGTCTGGCTTGACGTTGCCTGATTCCCAAAGGGCAAGCCAAAATTTTTGAAAACCCCTGCACAATCGGCATCATCAGGAGAAGACATACAGCCCCCAGCACTATTGACCTGGTTTTGGTCGAGATTGCTGTCTGCCAGCAATTTGCCCAAATCGGCCACTACTGTATGTTTTTGAGCATCAAATTCAGGCAAATTGACAGTTACGCGGTTCGGCTGGGCACAATTGGCGGGCGGAGTGGTCGAGAGGTCCGAGGTATCGCCATGGGCCGCTGTTGGAGCTGCCGTTTCGTGCTGAACATGCATATCTGCGGCATGGGCCGTAGCCGAGGCGACAGGCGTGGGCATACCCGTACAGCCTGTGCTGCCCAAATGCAAGAACCATCCCGTAGGCTGACCTGTGCTGCGCAGATCGAGACGGGCAAATTTATAACCCGAGCGCCAGACCCAGAACAGCGAGGTTAAGTTGAGCGGAGAAGCCGCTTGGTTGACATCGCCATGGTTCAGGTCAAAAGGCACGCCCAATTCAAATTTCAGCCCCTTATAAGTGCCTGCAGGAACCGTTCCAGACACTTCAAAATGGGTCTCAGGGGTGCCTTCGCAGGTGCCAGTTTTGTCTTCAAAATCCAGCAGGGCCAGATTCTTGTGTTGCCATTTGCCATCTTGCTCCAATTGCACAGGCACAGCTTGGCCCTGGGCATTGATCAGCTGAACTTGGCTCAGATACAGGCGAAAATCCAGCGGGGAGATTTGGGTTTTGCTGCTGCCCAGGCCTGTATAGCTCTGGCCACAGGCGAAAGGCTGGCCATTGACCTCGGCTTTAAATTGAATGTTGATCTTTTCTCCATTTGCAACAGCAGGGCTGGCAGAGGATTGGGGAGCAGGGGTACTCACAGGAGCCGCACAGGCCACCAGCAAACAGGGCAAAGTTAAAACAGAAGCAAAGCGACGCATGGAAAACACTCCTTTAACTAAAAGCAGAAATAGCATTTCCAGCATAGCGAGAAGTGGAACTCAGCCCAAGCAGATAGCCGCAGAGCGGCCTGCAGCAATTTGTTGCAGGCCGCTTATTTCAGGCCGGTCTGGCGCAATTTGCGCTGCAGGCTTTGGCGGTGAAGATTGAGCCAGCGGGCTGCTTTGGAGATATTGCCGCCACAGCGGGCCAAGACATATTCCAAGTACTCGCGCTCATGGCGCTCCAGGCTTTCGATCGGCTCGTCGGGATCCTCTTCTCCAGGCGGCAAATCGACCCAGAGGGCCTTTTCGAGCCGCTCCAGCGAAACCGGTTTGGTGAGGTAGTTTACAGCCCCGCGTTTGATGGCATCAACTGCCGTCGAGATACTGCCATAGCCGGTTAAAACCACCGTGCGACAGCCTGGCTGGGTTGTTTGAATCGTGCTGACCACATCCAGGCCCCAATCGCCCTGAAGGCGCAAGTCCACCACAGCAAAGCGAAAGATCTGTTTTTCAAGCAGAATTTGCACCTCAGCTAGGTTTGCAGATTCGCTCACGGCATACCCTTTTTCGCCAAATTCAAGCTGCAATGTGGCACGAAAATCCGCATCGTCTTCAACCAAAAGCAGCGCGGGGGAAGGTTCAACAGGGGTCACAAACTAAACTCCCAAAACAAAATAATCGAGGTCGGTGTTAAGATGGGTTATATCACCTCTGGACCAGATCCTGCAAGTGCAGCATTGAAGCAGAAGAAAAAGCAAAGATGTCAGCGGCTCTGAATATCAATAACCTGCCCCAGTGGCTTTTGCCCACCCGGCCACAGCCCAGCGAAACCGAAGCCAAGCTGGGCTGGTTGGTACTCTTGCGCTGGTTGACCGTGGGCGTACAGGCCGCAGGCATCATTTTGGCCGCCAGTTTGAATCTCATTCTGCCTAAAGTGGTGCCCGTATTGGCTGGGCTGACGCTGCTCCTGGTGTTTGCCAATCTGATCGCAGGCTGGCGGCTCAGAGCCCAGTCGCCTGAGTCGGAGCGTCCAGAACACCCTGGGCGTCTGCTCTTTTGGATGCTGATGGACTGGGTACTGTTTTTGGTTCCCATCAGCTTGGTAAGCGGGATACACAATCCCTTTTTTCCGCTGGTCTTTTTACATGTGACCCTCGCTGCCGTGCTGTTGCCCACAGGCATCAGCCTGCTTTTTTTAGGTCTTGTGCTGGTCTCGGTCTATTTGCTCAACCCTGTCACCTATCTCTGGAGCCAATTTGGTGGCTATATCCGGCTCTCTTCGCTGCTGGCCACGGCGATAGAAAGCCTGATTTTGGTTGCCGTTTGGGGCTTTGTGCATTGGGTTTCTCTCAATTTGAGCCATTACCGACAGCAATTGCAACGCTTGCAAACGCAACAGGAGCGCTTGCAGCGGATTCATTTGCTCGGCGCTCTGGGGGCCGGGGTGGCCCATGAATTTGCAACACCTTTAAACACCCTGCGTTTGCGCTTGCAACGCCTGGGGCGCCACTATGACACCGATCAACAGCCCCCAGATCTGATCGCCGCATTACAGGCCCAAGCCCAATGTGAAAGCCGCTTGCACAATCTGGCCTCTTTGCCCACAGCAGAGAGTTTATCGAGCCTCAAGCCTCTGCCTCTGGAACCCATGCTGCGCGAACTGAGCCGCCAATGGGCCAAGAAAAACCCCGCTCCCCCCCTCAAACTGGACTTTGATCTGCCTGAATCACTCAAAGTTCCACTGCCAGAACTGGCTCTGAAACAGGCCCTGTTTAATTTGCTCGACAATGCAGCCCAGGCTGCCGGGCCCGCACAGCCAGTGGAAATTTGTTTAAAGACCCAAACTGGCCATGTGCTGCTGGAAGTGGCAGATCATGGCCCTGGCTGGCCCGAAATTGTGAAAAGCCACCTGGGTGAGCCCTTTGTGACCACGCGCCCGACGGGCACGGGGCTCGGGCTCTACTCGGTCTATTTGCTGGCTACGGCTTTGGGGGGCCAATTGGAATTGCTGCCCAACATTCCCCAAGGGGCCCGGGCCCGTCTGCGTTTGCCTTATGTCTGAGCCCATGCCTCCAAAAGACACAGAAGACACACTTCAGGCCAAGCTGGAAGCGACCCTGCGCCAGCTTTTGCCCCTCAGTCCCGAGACCCGCATCAGCCTACAAGAAGGCCAGCTGCCCACAGGTGAAAGAGAAACCCTTTTAAGCGTGCAGCCCCCTGAGAGCCGGGCTCTGCACTACCACCTGCCCAAGGCCCTGGCAGAGATCGGTGAAGAAGATCTGATTCGCGCTTTGGTCTACCGCGAAGGCGGCGGCTGCTCCCACTCGCACGAGTGAAGTGCTCTTCGACTCCGTTCAGGGCTGATACCCGCAGATTAGTCTGCGCCAATTTGCCGGGTATAGTCAAAATGCTCGGTATAACCCATGCCACTCACACGGCTGCCATCAGGCCGGATTTTGGTGATCTTGCAGCGCCCTTCCCAATAGGTCGGGGCAATATCATAGGGCTTGGTGGCCGCCACTTCTTGATCGGCCTGCACGGCTTCGACTTCAAAGCTCTCCCCGGTCTGGGGCAGATGAACGCGCCAGCGGGTCACATAGAGACGGCCTGTTTTGGGGCTCTTCCACCACTGCAGGCGCTCAATTTTAAAACCTTCGCCATGGATGGGTTTGCTGCGGCTGTCGAGGCCATTGACATAGCGCTCCAGCTTTTCGCCATTGCGCTTGCGGAAGCCAAAGAGATTGTATTCACTGCCATCGTCCATTTGGAACGAAAACCAATCCCAGCCGATGCGCAAGGCAACAAAATGGCCCCATTGGTGATCCATCCAAGACTGGCCTGTGACGGGAAAGGCCTTGCCATCGACTTCGAGGGTGCCCACCGTTTTCATACGGGTGACTGAATAATAATAGGAATCCAGACCTTCGGGCATGTCGATCAGGCCATTGCCGTTGATCATCAGGGGCTGTTTTTCGGCTTCCATACGCAAATTCAACTTAAAACGCCCACCCAGCGGGAACTGCAGGGTATAGGCAAAAGGGCCGACCTGATCACTCAGCAAGGGGCCATACCCCACTTTGTTCTTTTCACTTGAGAAGCTCACGGCTGAGGGCCTATAAAAATTGCGCTCGTAGGTAAAGGTTTGGTTTTTTTCGTCGGTCACGGCCAAGTGGGCAAAATTGATCACCGGCGCGACGCGGAAATAGCAGAGTTCGTAGCCATAGGGGCGGCCTTCAGCGGTCTGCAAATGGCCGGTATAATACCACCACTCCGCCAATTTGGACTTGTGCGCCCCCTGATCACGGTTAAAATCGATCGGCTTATAGGCCTCGGGCGAGACCCCTTTGACGGGGGTTTTTAACAGGGCTTCGATTTCTGCCACGCGGCCCGCAAGACGGCCAGCGTTGGCAGAGCGGCTGCGCAGGGTTTGAGCCACCTGGGCACCGATTGCGTTGCGAGAACCTTTAAAATATTCGGGTTGGCTTTTGCCCCAGTCGAGATAGGCCTGCAAACTGGCTTCAGAGCCCTGATCGAGATCTTCGAGAATGGTTTTGACAGACAAGTCGAGGTATTGTTTTTCGTTAAAAGACGCGGGCAGCGGCTCTTGCCCATTTTGGGCATTTTGGGCCTGAATCAAAGCAGCAGGATTGGCTGCTGGATTGGCCGGAGGAGGGGAAAGAGGCGCACAGGCCGTCAAACCCAATAAAAGAACTGTGAGCAGTGAAACCTTGCGAGACATAAACAAACCTACCCCAATAATGATTCATAAAACAGATGACCGACGATTTTAAACGCGGGATTATTTTAAACGTGGATCGAGGGCATCCCGCACCCCATCGCCAAAGAGATTAAAGGCAAAAACCGTGATCGCAATGGCCAGGCCGGGAATCAGTGGAATCAGGGGTGCGTCACGGAAATACCCCAGCCCATCGTTGATCATGCTGCCCCAACTGGAGGTGGGCACCTTGACCCCAAAACCCAAAAAGCTGAGCGAGGCCTCGGTCATGATCGCACCGGCCACCCCCATGGTTGCCACCACAATAATCGGGGCCACCACATTGGGCAAAATATGCCGGAACATAATATACGAAGATTTGGCCCCCAGCGATTGCGAGGCCTCGACAAATTCCATTTCGCGGATCGTGAGGACTTGGCCGCGTACGAGACGGGCGTATTGGGTCCAGCTCACAATTGAAATGGCAATACAAATAAAGATCACCTCAGGGGTGATGCCTGCCAGCGCAGCAATGCCAAAAAAACCATTTAAGATCTTGTCTAAGGCCCTGTCACTGTTGCCCAATTGGGAGGGATTGATCACCGCCACAATCGCCATGACCAAAAGCAGATCAGGAAAGGCCATCATGATGTCGGTAAAGCGCATGATCACCGTATCGACCCAGCCACCAAAATAGCCCGAGATCAGGCCCAACACGGTGCCAATCACCACGGCCAGGCCAATGGCGATCACGCCGACCTGGAGCGAAACCTGAGCGCCAAAAATCAGGCGGCTCAAGACATCGCGCCCACTGGCATCGGTGCCGAGCAAAAAGAGCTTGTCGTTGAGCAATTGGGCAGAAGCCACAGGCAAATTGAGATCGTCGGCATTTTCAAGTTTGAGCATGCTGCCACCTTGGGCTTTGGCCATGGCCGGGCTGACGGGGTTGACGGGCACGGTCAGGGTCTTTTCGCCGGGCTTGAAGGTGATATTGTCACGGGCCGTGAATTCTTCGCCCTGGGGGGTAACGTAGATGACATTGGGGGGAATGATCAGTTCCCGTTCAACCGGCGCTTTGAGTTCGAGCGTGAGTTTTTTGCCCCAGCTGTTGATCGGCAAAGGCATGCCATAGGCCGAAGTGCCGTTGCCAGCTTGGTCGTGGGGCTTGTGGGGCGTGATCAGGGGGGCGGCCACAGCCACAAAGACCAACAAGACAATCACAATTCCGCCAAAGACGGCAATTTTATCCCGAAGCAGGCGCTTTAAGGCCTCTCTCCAGAGACTCTCTCCGCCCCCTTCGACATGCATTTGCTGCAGTTCGCCGGTGGCCATTCCCAGGTTTGAACTCATGCCTGCTCCTTGTGTTTCTGCCCGTGTGATTTTTTAGAAAGGCATTTCCACATGGTAGCAGATTTTGGCCTTTTTCCGAAGAGCGGCAAATGGATGAGGCGGGTATCAACCGGTAAGGAGAAGAGTTTGCCTTCTTTGCACGCACACTAACGGTTTTTCTCTGCTCATCCGTTCCAAGGCTATATCAGATGACATTGACGACTCCTTAATATCAAGGAAAAGTTTCAAATATATATTTGAAACTTTAAAATATGAGGGAAAGTTTATAAAACTTAATAATTTTTGATTATGACAAAATAAGTATCTCAAAATAATAGGAGCAATTAGACTACTTCTTGCTTTGGAGTTTTATCTCTGAGTTTTATGACAATTTATGTGACAAAATTTCTACATTATGGGTAATTTCTGAAAAGCCCAGTCAAAACGCTTAACTTATTCTTAAATTTTGGATGCTATTATTAATTTTAATAGTAAATTTTTGCCCTCTTTAGGGCAATATCTAAATCGTCAAAACAGTAAATAGGGTGGGGCTTTAGTGCAACGCTTGCATATTTTTTATTTTTGTTTTTTGATCGTATTAATAACGGGTTGTGTAGTGTCATCTGCTTTACCCGGCATAAGTCATTCTAGGCAGACAGGCTTGGGTTCTAAACCTTCTCCAGGGCAAATAAGTGTGAAGCCTCAAATTTCTGCACCTTTACATCAGATACCCAGTGAAGTTTTGAAAACACCTGCTCCAAATGAAAACAAAAGCTTGCCATTAAAGAACTCTTCGGGTGTTAACAATCCGACTCTTATCCCTTCACATTCTCCTATTTCTTCAGCTGCTGCTGGTGCATTAGGAGGAAGTCCTACTGGTGGTAGTCCTAATATTACACCCCCAACAGTCGTACAAGAATTCTTAACTCCTTCTATTCAAGATGTTCTTATTCAAGGGAATAGTATTCAAGCTGGAACAGGAAGTGCTGCATTGCATCCTAATTTTGATGGCAAAATGGTTGAGTTGATAATCTCAGGTCATTTTGGAAGTGCGCAATTAACAGATGTAGCAGCTGTTCTAAACAATGACATCCATTTTAAGCCAACATCGATCAGCCCCCAGCAATTAACACTGGAATTAGATACAAAATGGATTCCTGACCTCTATTTGGCAGGTCCTCATAAACTCCGCCTTAGAATTGGAGCCAATCTATTACAAATATATATTGTTATAGGCGCTCCAGATACACCGTTAATCTTGTTTCCTGAAATCAATGCAGTAAACCTTAAAGGTGATAATACCTTAGAGATCATTGGTAAATATTTTATGCGTAATCCATTTTTCTCAGAGCTACGTTTAAATCAAGATAAATTAAACATTATCTCTGTCAGTAATGATGGTAATAATGATGTTTTGATTGCTGAAGCACCTAGTGAACTGGCCAATGAAGAACATCAGTTGATTTATTCAACACCTTTTGGCAATACACGTTTTAGGTTTAATCCTTAAAGAGGGGCATCTATGAAGGACAAATGGCAAAAATACATCTCTATTTTTGTTATCTTGAGTTTAGGGTTGGTAACCGCTTGTCAAAATCAAAGTTATACGCATTTTGGCAGTACCGCTGGTAATGGTAAAACGGTATTGCCTAATCATACCCAGATCCCAGCTAAGATTGACTTAAAATTTGACCCTTCTTTAATCAGTAAAAGTTACGCTCAATTGCCTGTCATTGACTTGGAGTCTGAAAAAGATTTGGGAGTAGGCTACTCACGCGTAATAGACCGCCAAAAGGGCAGTTTTCGAGTTAAAGCGACTGTTGATCTTACTCAACCAGTGCGTCCAATTTTGGAATGTGTACGCCATAATTTGAATGGATCCTACACAGCTTTTTTTGGTTATAAAAATGAAAATGATGGCCCTGTTTCTTTGCCCATTGGGGAAAATAACCGTTTCAACCCAGGGCCACAGGATCGTGGTCAACCTTATAACTTTCTACCTGGTCGCACACCTTTTTACCCCAACGCAGCCTTTAGCGTTGATTTTAACGGCAGTCCCTTGGTCTGGGTTCTCAATGGGAGAACGTCTACAGCATCCAATAACCCAGCCCAACAGTGTAATGATAGCCCGACCACAGCAAGTCCCAGTCCAACGCTGGCAGGCGAACAGCTTTTTAGCCACCTTGATCAGACTGTTTTAGAGAAAGCCGATGAGCTGATTGCTGCTGGTAAAAGTCAATGTGTTTATAAACCCAGCAGTAACCCCCAAAATGGCAATTGTAATAGCACCAGCACAGGCTTTCAATGTAGTGGTGCCCTTGACAAAACGATTCAAGCAGCCCAGTGTCCTGAAATGGCTATTTATGGTGGGGCAATGAATATTAACCACCCAATTCCCAATACCAAATTGTTTGTATCTATACAAAATAACCTAACTATCAATCAAAGTGTAATGGGGATATTTAATACCCGTGGAGATTTAAATACCAGTTTGAGCAATTCGTCCTTACTAAAAGGAGTCTTTGTTGGCGCTCGTTCGAATAATTTCAACATGAGCGGCAATGCCAAGATCCAGGGAATCTACGCCATTCTCAATAATGGCAGTCTTTCAATGAACCTTAATCCCAGTGCTATCTTTGAAGGGGAATTGTGCACCACTGGACAAGCCAATCTAAACCGCAATGGCAATAGTCAGATGATTTATAATCCCAATGTGGTACTGTCTTGGGAAAGTGATTTGCCAATTGTAAGTGCATTGATGTGTGAAGTGGGCAATAAGCCCTATACTCAAATTATTGCCCAGAATTCCCCTTCTCCAGAGCCGACAAATGCCCCTAGCGCCTCGTCCACGCCAGAACAAAGCAGTTCTCCCACAGAGTCTCCGACACCGACACCCTTAGCAACAGAATCTCCATCACCCACACCAACACCTGTAGCTACAGAGTCTCCAACCCCAGCACCCACACCGACGCCTTTACCAAGTTTTAGCCCGGATGATGAAGTTGTCTTTGATCCAGCAGATCCTGCCAGTTTAGGAGATCTCTATCCCAACGTACCGGGAAATGCCGATGTAGAAGAGCCTCAAACAGAGCAAACCTATTTAGAAGTGAATGGAGAGTCTTTGCCAGACGCGGCCATTGGAGAGCTGATGATTCACGTTCAAGCCCCTGTTGCTGCAAATGTAGACACAATCCGAAGCCGGTATGTAGGCAGTGTAGTTCCCATTGATGAGGCTGATGGGTTTTATTTGCTCAAAGTTAATTTAAAAGCTGTGGATCTTGCGAATTTACAGCACAATCTTCAATTGCTTAATACTGAAATAGCAGATCCTCAGCTCATGATTCGATCGGCTTCATTCGGAAACCTTGAATCTGCCAGAACATTCGCTTTGATGGTCGATTTATTGGCCAGCAATTTGGTCAAAGGCGTGGATTTTAACACTTTTGCAAAAACAGAAAGTAATTTTAGCAGTGAGGAAGCACCGCTAAGTCTCTCGTCTACAAGCATTTCTTTACCACCCTACCCAGGCCCAACTGCCAGCGCATATCCTCATGATGTTCAAAACTTTTGGTGGCTCAATGAACACTCAACCAAAGTGAATCAAGCTTGGGCTTTTAATATGGGGTATAACCGCACCCTCAATAAACCTGTACAGGTGGCTGTTATTGATGGTGGATTTGCTGGTTTAGAGCAATTAGCCACCAATAGAGAAGAACTGGCAGGAAGAATCAAAGGTAATTTGGGCTTTATTGATCAACAAAATTTTGAGTTTGTAGGTATAGACGGTGTTGTAGGGCCAACAGAACCTTTTAATTGTTGGTTCGGGTGCACTAAGATACCCGTTCCCAACCAACCAATTCGGTTTTTCAATTCTAGTTCTCCAAGATTAATCGATGAAGATACATTAAATGTTAATTGTACGGGAAGTACTCGCCCTTGTACAATTTCCTCCTTTCAAAATTGGTATGACACCTTTTACGCACCAATATCCGATGTGATCATTCCTGGCCAGCCAACCATTCCTGGAAAAGGGCCTTTCCCAACCGTAATCAATGTCCCTCAAGGCCATGGAACAGTAGTTATTTCAATTTTAGCTGGCGGGATAAATAACTTAAGTGGTTATGCAGGCGTTGCTCCTTATGCCGAGATTGTCCCAATTAAAGTTGGCGATGGGCAAACTATTAAAGCTTCAGAAATAATCGATGCCTTTAAGGTCATTCGCGACCATCCGGCTCTCAATGAGATTGATGTGATTAATATGAGTATAGGTACGTCAATTACTAAACCAGTTTTACCAGCCGAAATTGCTGGTATTGAAAAAATTCTGGCAGGAAGATTTGGTGACGGCGCTTATGCTCGACTTCACAAGGTTTTGACTGATCTTGCCGGCAAAGGTGTTATCATCGTTCTTTCAGCAGGCAATAACTCCCAAGATTCAAAATTAAATTGGTATACTTTGAATCAGCCTGCTTTGATTGTGGGTGCTTTAGAGGTTCCTGCAAGCCCGCTTCCACCTCCTAGCCCTGTTCCTCCAGTGAGACTCAACCCTCCTTCTTTACCCGCTGTCCCCAACCCCAATATTTTAATTCGCTCAGATTTTAGCAATTGGACTTTGGATTCTGGCCCAGGGCCAGCCATTAAACCGATTAATATTTATGCGCCTGGTAGAGAGATTGGAGCGATGAGTGTACCTTTCGTACAACTTGCCCCTGTCCCTGGTTCAACCGCATTCCCAATTGGAACACCTCCTTCTGCTACTGTACCAATTTTGAGTGGAAACTCTGTTTTGCTTCCTAGCACTCAACAGGTTGATGGAACAAGCATGTCAGCCCCGATTATTGCAGGTATTGTGGCTTTAATGAAAGGAATGAAAGATAATATTTCCTTTGTGGAAGCATCTTTGGCTCTGTCCAATACCGCACTAAACAAAACATATACAGATCTGTTTATGTTGGACAAAAATGGTTTGCCTTTAGGACCGCGAACATTAACCATTAATATGGTGGATGCTGAAAGAGCGCTCTCTAAAGTGTATAACGATAATTTTACGGGTGATGGTCATATGAAATCTTTTTACGGATTTTTACGTCAGGCTGGTGATAATTACCAATTAGAACCCGATACAACACCCTCTGCACGCTATCTTTTGCAATGGGGGCAGCTCAGTAGTGTTAACCTACTAAACAACCAATATAATTTACAGGTCGGTGATATCTCCAGTCCAACTCGAAGTTTCAAATCTATTTCCACTGTAGTAAATAGCCAGGTCAAAATAGACGGGCACTTGTCTGGAAATACCTTGCATGTGCACCAATTACAAGAATTTTTAGTGCCTTTGCCACCGACAGGTTTGGCCGCCCGCAATATTGCCACCAATAGCTTTAAAGTGGATTGGACTCCCTCCCCACTGGCAACAAGCTATAATGTGTATGTCAATAGTATTCAGATAATGAATGTCACAACACCTGAGGCCATTGTCCAGTATTTTCCCACCTCACCTACGGTTTTGAGCCCGAACACAAATTATACTGTACAGGTAGTCGCTTTAAATAGCAGAGGCTCCAGTACTTTTTCAACACCTCTGAATGTAATAACGCTGTCGCCTACTCCCACGCCTTTGCCCACCAGCAATTGCATGACTCAAACAATCGTGACAGATACAAGTTGGCAATGGCAAAATGGTGGAACATATATAGTGACGGATCCTGTTTTTGGTGTAGCAATTCCAGGAGCCTTCCCAATCTGGGTGAGTGCGGGTCAATGTGTGCAATGTAGCTATGTTATTTTCAAAGACTTTGCATTGCCTTTGGGTTGGTATGTGCGCTCTGCAACAGCCCAAGTTCAAGCCAGTCAGTTTGCAACGGCAGCTGTGGCGGGAAGAGATATTGGCAATGTCTCCCAAATTGAATCTCAGTCAGGAGCTAAAACCCTGAATATTAACCCCGCTTATTTTGGAACGGGGGGCAATACCCTTAAGTTTACTTTCTTGGCTCAAAATTTTGATCTACCACGGCCTGCCGTGGTAGGCAAGTTTACTATAGATATGTGTCAATACTGATGAAAGCAAAATTATGGGCCTCTCTAGGTGTTTTTCTTTGTTTGGGCTTAAATGCTTGTGTGCAACTGGCCCCCCTGCCCAGTTGCAGCAATCCAAGCAACCAAAACCGAATAATGACATTGAGTTGGAAACCCGATTTTGAATTTAGCAATGTGGATATCCATGCAAACGGAGACTTCTACTTTGCAGCAACGCCACTAAAGAAGGATTCAGCGAAACGCCCTCCAGATCCACCCTATCGCGATAACTTTATTACCAAGATGGATCGCAACGGGGTTAAATCTTATCTTATTGTGGGACCCGATGGGATTTCACCTTCTGGTGGTGGAATCGAGGTATCTATTGGCAGAACATATAGTCCACCCATAATATACTATCACTCTGGTCGCATTGCTGTTTATAAAGACATGTTATATACAGAGCGAGGCGAAAAAGGGCAAAATGCAAAGCTGGCAGAAATGGATCTGGGGCTCTTTTTTCACCCCATATCTCTTTTTGAGTACCCCAAAATAGAGGACATTGCTGGGATTACTCACAATATTCAAGCAGTTAAACCCAACGAGTTGATTTTTTTTGGCCTGTGTAAGGTCTTTATTTATCACAGTTGGGGCTCAAAATGGGAGACCGTTTATGCTGATCCCCAGAGATGCCTGCCCCGTGATCCCAACAGTACCGAAATTGAATTTGAAGAAAATGTTACAGCTTCAGCCAATGGTTCTTTCTTCACGATACAAATCTCTTCAGATTTTCCGCCCAATTCGGCAGAAGAAGTCAACCCGTTTGATATTGGCGAGTTGATTAAACAGGGCAAAATTATTCACCCAGTCAGCAACCTTAATACATCTGTTGGTTATTATGACGCTACCACTGGTAAAGAAGTGAAAGCCATGGGCCGGGACAAATATATGGCAGGAGAGATCTACCGGATTAAAGACGGCAAACGGGAGCTTTTGGCTGGAAGCAAAACACGGGGGTTTAAAGATGGCAAGGGCGCAGAAGCGCAGTTTCACAATCCGGGTTATCTCGTTGCAGCCAAAGATGGCACCCTCTATGTTTCAGACACCCAAAACCATGCCATTCGCAAAATAGACCCCGAAGGCAATGTGACCACTTTGGCTGGCAATGGCCAGCCTGGGTCAGCCAATGGCGCGTTCAAAGAGGGGCAATTGGATACTCCGCGCCATTTGGTTTTGGGACCCTGCCACACCCTCTACGTCTTTGACAAAAATGGAATCAGGGCTTTGCAATTGCCACCCGGAGAGTCTGCGCAGAGGTGGTAATAGACTCTCCGCCCCCTTCGACATGCATTTGCTGCAGTTCGCCGGTGGCCATTCCCAGGTTTGAACTCATGCCTGCTCCTTGTGTTTCTGCCCGTGTGATTTTTTAGAAAGGCATTTCCACATGGTAGCAGATTTTGGCCTTTTTCCGAAGAGCGGCAAATGGATGAGGCGGGTATCAGGCGTTTTGAAGCTGCCTCTGCTTGGCCGTTTTTTGATACTGATCACAGTGGTGAATACCCAAGAAAAAGGCCAACAAGAAATAGATCCCCCGATAATTCGGCTGGGCCAAAAACCCCATTAAAACCAGCAAAGCCACCGTATTTTTAAAAAAGATCTGACCCAGGCTCTGAGCCAAACGCAAAAGCGAAAGGCGCAACCAAAGCCAAGCGACAGCGCTTTCGAACAAAGACAAAACCAGCCAAAAAGCGAAAATAACCCGCAAATTTTGCCCATTCATCCGGTGGGGAAAAACATCTTCTATGCTCAAGAATGGGCGAGGAAAATCACATGAAGACCAAATGAGAAAACCGTAAAAAATATCCATCCAAACCCAGGCAAAGACACAGGTCAAAAAGAACAAGGTCACAAAAGCATTGAAAAAGCCCAAAGCCAAAAGAGATCTGCCCCAAGTTTTAAGCTGTTTTAAATTTATCAATTTCACTAACCATTTGACAGCACGAAGATCTCACCTCTGTCTTTGAGAAACTGACCCTCGCCATCTAAGCCATAAATAAAATAACGAGTTGGAGATTCTGACTGGTACAAAACCAAGAACCGAGAGCGGGCCTTGGCATAGGTATAAAAGCGAATACCCAACCATTCGGTGTACCGGTCTCGGCGTCTGACTTCTTCGGCTTGGGTCCGCGCCTCAAAATCGACAAACGCAGTCGCTTGTTTATCAGCTTGAGAAGCGGGCCGGTTCGCGTCTTTCCAATAGGGATTGGAAGCTCTTGTCGCTGCTTGATAGAGTTCAGAGAGCGAAGCGGGATACATCCCGCCCCAATCCACCCCATAGGTTTCCAAAGTGGTTTGTAGGGTGTGCATATTGGATTTGGTCGAAGAAGCAGGGCTCATATATTGACAGCTACAGACAGGTGATTCAAAAACCAACCACCATCCAAATAGGCAAACCAAACTCAAAACAAGTATTTTTTTTCCGCACATCTTGAAGTAAACAGTCCTTTTTCGCAAGGATAACCCATTTATTCCCAGTGTTCACCCAGCCAAAACACCTAAAAAAAAATCTGTGTGGAAGGTTCTTTTCCGTTTATAATGTGAGACAATTACAAATCCCTTCCGAATCACATCAATACGCCTCTTTTAAAAAATACCGGGCATCTGACAGGATTGAGATAGCTGCTGATGAATATAGATTTTCGCCAAATTGTAAATGCCCTCTCCGACACCCTGGATCTGGTCGGGGTCGATGATTACCAACACTGCAAGCGGGTGGCCTTTATGGCCACCGAATGCGCCCGTCACATGGAATGGCCGCAAGCGGATCTGGATAAGATTTACCACGCTGGACTTCTACACGATTGCGGGGTATCGTCCACCCGCGAACACGCCCATTTGGTTGGAGAACTCGACTGGCGGGGCTCGGGCAATCACTGTACTCGGGGCTATAGCATGCTCGAAGAACAGCCGACATTTAAACATTTAGCGGAGATTGTACTCTATCACCACACCCATTGGGATCGACTGCAAGAACGCCCCCTTGAAGAAGACACCCGGCTGATGGCCAATCTGATCTTTTTGACCGACCGCATAGATGCCCTGGCCTCCCACCACAAGGATCAAGATATTTTGCTCGCTCGCAACGAAATTCAAACGACCCTGAGCGGCCATGGCGAAACCATGTTTTCTCCCCATTTGCTCACGGCCTTTTTGGACACCAGCAGCAGCGAATTTTTCTGGTTAACGCTGGAGATGCGGCATTTAAATCTCTACCTGCGCGAAATGTCGCAACACCACCTCAACCGCGAGATGAGCCCCGATGAATTTTTGCAAGTCGCCAAACTCTTTGCCTGTATTGTCGATGCCAAAAGCCCCTTTACTGCCAGTCATTCGCTGGGAGTGGGCAATCTGGCCCACCACCTTGGCCAATTAGCGGGCCTCAACAAACAGACCTGTTATTTGCTCGAAGTGGCGGGTCTGTTACACGATTTGGGCAAGCTCAATATCCCCGACGCCATTCTGGATAAAACAGGCCCCCTGAACGAAGCCGAAAAAGCCGTAATGATGCGTCACAGCTTTGAGAGCTACCAGATTCTGCGCCAAATCGATGGACTGGAAAAAGTGGCGGAATGGGCTGCGTTTCACCATGAGACCCTCTCAGGAGAAGGGTATCCCTACCGGCTGAGAAAGGTTCACCTCTCACAAGAAGCCCGAATTGTGGCGGTGGCTGACGTCTTTCAAGCCCTGGCCCAGACCCGCCCCTACCGAGGCCCGTTGCCCCCTGAAAAAATTTTGGCGATCTTAAAAGACATGGGACTCAAAAACAAGTTGGACACCGATCTGATCGCCTTGGTCGAAACCCATCTCGACAGCTGCTGGAAAGCCGCGACCGTCCACGAGGAAAATGACAGCTGTTTGATTTAGGCCGTTGCCATTATACAGCCAAAATGGCTGCGCGCTATCCCCTCATGACCTGGAGCGCATTTATGTTACACTTAACAGCAATCTGCAGAAACAACCCAGCCCACCTACCGGTAATCAAGCATGAGTGAACTACGCGTCATACAAGGTCCCCAGGACGAAGCTGCTGCCCTTGAGGCAGAGGTTCGCAAACACGTTTCCATCACTTCCGTTGATAAAGTGATCGACTTTTTGAGCAATTGGGGCCGCCGCTCCTCGATTTGGCCGATGCAATTTGGCCTTGCCTGCTGTGCGATCGAAATGATCTGTGCCGCCAGCTCCCGTTACGATATCTCTCGCTTTGGCTCTGAGCTGTTTAGAGCCTCGCCCCGCCAAGCCGATTTGATGATTGTCTCTGGCACCGTCACCAAACGCATGATCCCGATGATTGTGCGCCTGTACAACCAAATGCCCGAGCCCAAATACGTGCTCTCGATGGGCGCCTGTTCGACCGGGGGAGGCCCGTTTAAAGAGGGCTATAACGTGGTTTCGGGCATTGACGAATTTATCCCGGTGGATGTGTATATCACCGGCTGCCCGCCCACGCCCCAGGCTCTGTTTGCAGGTTTAATTGAATTACAAGAAAAAATCGACAAACAGCACCACCGCGATGTGCGTTGGTACACCAAAAACAGCACCGATGAACGGGTTGTTCCCCGTCTCGGCCCCGATTTGGTCGATCCGCGCCAAATCCCGGCGATCAAACAGGCCATCGCCGAGGGCAAGACCCAACCCGCGCCCGCCATTTTGCCTGAATACTTCGCCGCTTTTCCCGTTTATGAGCCCGAACCCCCCGAACCGCCGGCAGACCCCGCAGCGGATGAAGCCGACGACAAGAAAAAGAAACTCGCAGCCCGCAAGAAAAAAGCTGTAGACCCGCCCACTGTGACCCCTGCCATGCAGGAGATCGTCAACGCCTTTCAAGAAGTCAAAGTCACCACTGCCAGCACCCTGCTCGTGCCAGTCAATCAGCTCCAAAGTGTGGTCTTTAAACTGCGCGAACAGGGTTATACCTATTTGGCCAATTTGACCGCCGTGGACTTTCTCGATTGCTTCGAAGTGGTCTATAACCTCAGCGCTCCGCGGCACACCTCAGCCGAGAAAGCCCCCATCACCCTGGTGGTGCGGGCCGACAAAGCAAAACCCAGCGTACCCTCTTTGACGCCCTTCTGGCCGGGAGCCGACTTCCAGGAGCGCGAAGCTTACGATATGCTGGGCATTCGCTTTGAGGGCCACCCCAATCTGCGCCGCATTCTGATGTGGGACGGTTTTGAAGGCTTTCCCCTGCGCAAAGATTACCTCGAACCCTATTACGAAGAGCCGATCAAGATCTTTGGCTCGCGCTGGCGCGAAGGCCACCACAATTTTGCCGAAGACAAAAACATCTGGGGCCGCAATGTGCGTTACCCCGAAAGCTGGGATCCCGACACTTTCGACTACCAAGACGACGATCCGGCTCTGGCTGCGATCAGCCCCGAAGGGGGCCTGCAGACCGATCTGGTTGAAGTAAATATGGGCCCGCAGCACCCGAGTACCCATGGCGTGTTTCGCATGAAATTGGCGCTTGATGGCGAGCGGGTGGTGCGTCTCTACCCGATCATGGGCTATTTGCACCGCAACCATGAGAAGATCGGCGAGCGCAATTCCTGGATTATGAATATCCCTTACACCGATCGCCTCGACTATATCACCTCAATGGCCAATAACCACGGCTATGTTTTGGCGGTCGAAAAACTGGCAGGCATGGAAGTGCCCGAACGTGCTGAGTATATCCGCGTGATTATGTCGGAGTTGACCCGCATTGCCAGCCATCTTTGGGCCCAGGGCTTTTTGTTGAATGACCTCGGAGCCTTTTTTACGCCGATGTTGTATGCCGCCCAAGAGCGCGAGCTGATTCTCGATCTGTTTGAAATGGTCAGTGGCGCGCGGATCATGTGCAATTATATGCGTTTTGGCGGCGTGGCCCACGATTTGCCCGACGAATTTTACAAGCCCTTTGACCATTTGCTCAACGAGCGTTTGCCACGTATGATCGACGAGCTGGATAGGTTCTTGACCACCAATGAAATTGTCATGGAACGCACCCAGGGCCTGGGCGTACTTTCAGCTGAAGAAGCGATTGCCTATAGCTGCTCCGGCCCCGTCTTGCGGGCCAGTGGCGTGGACTACGACCTGCGCCGCAATCAGCCCTACTCGATCTACGATCGCTTTGACTTTAACGTGATCACCCAGCCCAAAGGCGATGTCTACTCGCGCTATCTGGTGCGTTTGGGTGAATTGCATGAATCACTCAAGATTCTCAAACAGGCCCGCCAAGGGCTGCCCGAAGGGGAGATCATCTCCAAGAAGCAGTGGAATATGCGCGTGCCCGCAGGCCAGGTCTATGCCGCTGTTGAAAGCCCCAAAGGCCAATTGGGCTATTATGTCGTCAGCGACGGCAAAGCCAACCCCTACCGCTATCATATTCGCTCAGGCAGCTTTATCAACCTCACGGCCCTCGAAAAGATGAGCCGGGGCCATCAGGTGGCTGACGTGGTCGTCATTCTGGGCAGCCTGGATATTGTACTGGGAGAAGTGGATCGATGAAAATTTACGGCACATCCGTTCTCAAAGGGTTGCTCTACACCCTGAAAACCTTTGTAGACACCTATGTCGAAGATTTTAAACGCCTGTCTGGCAAAGGCCAGCCCGAAAATGGCTTGCGCAGCTATTCCGAGGGTGTGGTCACGGTGCAGTACCCGGATGTGGCGATGCCGATTGGGGCGACCTATGAGCGCTTCCGCGTCTTGCCCATGCTGATCTACGACAAAAAAGAAAATGGCGAACAAGAAACCCGCTGCACCTCCTGCGGGATCTGCGCCAAGGTCTGCCCACCGCAATGTATCTGGATCGTGCAGCAAACCGACGATGCAGGCAAACCCATCCCCAAACCCGATGAATTTTTTATCGACACCTCGGTCTGCATGAATTGTGGGCTCTGCTCCGAATTTTGCCCTTTTGATGCGATCAAAATGGACCATCAATTTGAGCTGACCGTGACCGAAAATCGCCGCGAAAACTACGTCTACGATATCGACAAGCTGCACGTACCCGCTGAGTATTACGCCCAGGTTCGGCCCCAGGCCAGTGCCACCGAAGACGAGACCCGCCGCAAAGACGAAGAGGCCAAAAAAGCCAAAGAAGAAGCCAAAAAAGCCGCAGCTGCCGCCAAAGCCGCTGCCGCCAAAGAAGAGGCAGCCACCCCTGCGGCAGAGGGCGCTGCTGTAACAGCAGGCGCTGAAAAACCCGCCAAAAAGGTTTTAACTGACGAAGAAAAAGCGGCGATGAAAGAAGCGGCTCTCAAAAAAGCCGCCGAGCTCAAGGCCAAAAAGGCCGCTGAAAAAGCCGCAGCGGAAGCTGGAACAGCAGATGGAACCCCTGTGGCTGAAGCGGCAGAAACAGCTCCCTCTGCCCCGGAGAGCAGCGAAACCCCTGCCGAAAAACCCGCCAAAAAGGTCTTAAGTGACGAAGAAAAGGCTGCCCTGAAAGAAGCCGCTCTCAAAAAAGCGGCGGAAGTCAAAGCGAAAAAAGCAGCCGAAAAAGCAGCAGCCGAGAAAGCAGCAACGGAAGCCGCGGCAGAGCCAGCCCCCACAACAGAAAATTCAACACCTCCGGCGGAAGAAGCGGTAGCAGAAGTAACCGCACCCGCCCCTGAAAAGGAGACTGAAGCATGACACAACAAGCCGCCTGGAGCATTATTGGTATTTTTTCACTGGTCGCAATCATTTTTTCGACCCTGCCCATTGCTGGGGCCTTTTTCTTTCGCCCGCGCAAAGGCAATGCGGCCAAAGAGGCCAGTTATGAGTGCGGTCTGCACCCCAAATCCGACCCGCATGTCCAATACAATATTCAGTATTATCTGTTTGCCCTGGCCTTTTTGATCTTCTCGATCGAAATTCTCTATGTCTATCCCTGGGCAGTCAACTTCAAAAAATTGGGGCCGGTGGCCCTGGCTGAAATGGCCGTGTTTTTGTCGGTGCTCCTGCTCGGGCTTGCATATGCTTGGCGCAAAGGAGGTTTGGACTGGCAATGAATCCAATCGAAGGTCTGTTTACAGGGCTCTACGCCCTGATTATGAAGGTCAATGAGACCCTGATTCCCGCCCCGATTTACAAACAAGTTTCGACCCAACTGGGGATCATGGTGGGCATCACTGCCATTTTGATCTTTGGCCCTGCCACCATGCTCTTTCTGACCTGGATGGAGCGCAAAGTGGTGGCGCGCATGCAAAAGCGCTATGGCCCCAACCGCGTCGGTATTTTTGGCTCGCTGCAGCCCTTTGCCGACGGGATCAAGATGTTTGTCAAAGAAGACATTATTCCCAAAGCGGCCGACCCGCTTTTACACAGTTTGGCCCCGATGTTGGTCGTGATTCCCGCTGTAATGCTCTTTTCGGTACTGCCTTTTGGCAAAGACATGCTCTTGGTCAACCTCAATGTGGCCACGATTTTTATCATGAGCATCTCCTCGATTGAGACGATTGCGATTCTGATGGCGGGCTGGAGTTCGCACAATACCTACTCGCTGATCAGCTCCCTGCGTGGAGCGGCCCAGGTCATTTCCTATGAAATTCCGATGGGTTTTTCGATGGTCGTGGTGCTGATGATGTCGGGCTCGATGTCCACGCTGGAGATTGTCAAATCCCAGGAAGCGGGCTGGTATATCTTTACCCCCTGGGGCCTGCTCGGCTTTTTGATCTTTTTTATCAGCGGCGTGGCCGAGGTCAACCGCTCCCCTTTTGACATGCCCGAAGCCGAATCTGAATTGATTGCCGGTTTTCACACCGAATACAGCGGCATGAAGTTTGGCCTCTTTTACATGGCCGAATTTTTGGGTGCCTTTGCGATTGCGGCTTTTGCCACCACCTTTTTCTTGGGCGGCTGGCTCGGCCCCGCCTTTTTGCCCAGCTGGGTCTGGTTCATGCTCAAAAGCTACGCCATTATCTTTGTGATCTTCTGGTTCAGAGGCACTTTGCCCCGCTTCCGCGTCGATCTCATGCTCAATTTCTGCTGGAAATACCTGGTGCCGATGTCGCTGCTGAATATTGTTTTGGCCGCCGCTTGGTATTATCTGCCTCCTGGCCCGATCCAATGGGGTGTGGGTTGGTTGGTCGGCGGCGGGATCATTTTGGGTGCCCACCAGGCCCTGACCTATCACCGCGTCAAACGGCTTTACGCGGCTTACGACCGTCCGGGTGTGTCAGCACATCCCAGTCCTTGAACAGGGGTTGAGTGAGTTTTTAAAAGAGAAGCCGCAAGTTGTGGGTTCTCTTTTTAGTTGATGGAGTCTTTGCCGATTGTAAAAGACCTCAATATATTCGAAAATTGTGCTGGAGACCTCAGCCTTTTAAATGCAACTGAATTGACTGAGATGGATACTGTGAACCACGATCCGAATGAAACAACAACCCTGACGAAGTATTTCTGCATTGCCCACATCCATGGAGCCTAAGCGGGTTAATTCAACTTCTTGGATGATCATATTATTACGAATACCCAAGTTCCTTGCTGCTGGGGCTCCACCCATTTTTTAGGAAAAGGTCAGACAGCTATTCTCGGCGCGAAATGAGTGGCAATGTATCTGGCAATGTCACCATATATAAACGAGGAACTTCATTTTCATTCGATTGACTCGTAGAACGAGGCAATGCAGAAACAAGAAGATGATTTTTGTCTTGGATAAAGATACTGCCAATTTGTCGAAAAAACAGATTTCTTTCTTGTGTTTGACCAGGCAAAAGCAAAGTTCTGACCAATCCTGAAGGTTCTAACACCCGGATAAATTGATGTTCAGGTAAGTTATCAAGGATATAAAGAACATTGCGTTCAGAGTCAAAGGTGATTTGAGAAACACTATTAAAACGAGCATTCAAAGCAATATCATCACGATAAGCTTGATGGGTTGCCCCACCCGCTAAAGTTGTTACATTATTTTCGGATAAAATACGAACAGCATAATTTTCAGAATCATATATATAAATTTTTGAAGATAGGGAGTCTATACCCAAGAGCAGCGTATTTGACGGGCTTCCTAAAAGGGCCACATCTTGAAGAGAGCCATCTATTAAAGTATTATTGCTACCAGCATGAAGATTTTTTGCTCTCACTGTAGCATTATAAAGCGTCAACACATTTCCTGTAGAAAGGCTCACTCTGCGTAAACCATAAGCATCCAAGACAAAAAATTCTTGCTTGCGACGATCCAGAACCATGCCATAAGCCCTAAATAAAGAGGCTTTTTCTGGTGGTCCATCTACCAAATCTGACCGCCCACTTCCACTCCAAGTAGAAACGATACCATGAGCAGTAATTTTTCGAATACGACCATTGTTTAAATCCAAAACGTAGACAAAATCATCTTGATCTACTGCACAAGCCATAAGACTGCCAAATTGTGCCTGGACACCTATATCATCTTTAAAACCAGATTCTCCAGTGCCAGCCAGAGAGGAAATTCTGCCATCAGTAGAGAGCAACCGAACAGCAAATCTATCCAAAATATACAAATTCCCTTTAGAATCTTGACAGACTTGGCCCACACCATTAAATTGAGCTTCTAATGCAGCCCCGTCTTGATTTCCTCTCATACCGTTTCCTGCCAAGGGGGTGATTGTGATTCCTCTTTCGGAAAAGGGGGTCTCTAAAGGCCTCGGCATGGGTGTTGAAATTGCTGAGGGCAAAGCAACAGACTCAGGAAAGACCGTGGGTAAGGTGCGATGTGGCGATGAAAAAACTTTTGCACTAGGGGTTGGGCTGGTAGGAAGTTGTGTAGTGGCACGGCTAGAGGAAGGCTGGGTTACAGGCCCTTGATTCGTCGCCAAAGGCATACAAGCAGCCAATAAAAGCAGCCAGCCAAAGATCTTTATTTTTGTCATAACCCACTCCTTAAATCCCATTGTTTCTATTCTAACCCATCTACAGATCCTTCCTTTTCAAACACAAAAGACACGTTTTATACAATTATCTTGGTTATTTATGGCCGAAAAACTGACAGTCGCTGAGTGCCTGGGCAATTTTTTCCCAATAGCGCTTCCTGCCTCCCCCCAAAAGAAGCCCTCATCTCAAACAAACCCAACCCCATGTTTCACAGAACCTGCTCACAGGGTTACAATTGAACCAAAGAGAGAGCAGGATGAGCCAGATGTCATTTCTGAAGCGCAAACACGTCTTTTGGGCTGCTTTGCCAGTGCTTCTGGCAGTGCTTCTCGTCTTGCTGTTTTTTTCTGGCCCCCGCATTAAAATCGACGAAACGCTGCATCCAGTGACCTTGTCTGCGCAACTGGACGCCTATCTGCAGCAGTCAGAGGCCCCCTTTCGGGACGTGACCCCAGGCAGCGAAAAAAAAATCATCTGGGCGAATGAGCCGGGGCAGCAAACGCCGGTGGCCTTGGTCTACCTACACGGCTTTTCGGCCACACGGCAGGAAGTGTCGCCTCTGTGTGAGCATTTGGCCCAGCAAATGGGAGCCAATCTCTTTTTGACACGTTTTAAGGGCCATGGCCGTCCCGGCACCGCTCTGGCCGAAGCGAGCGTGAATGACTGGGTCAACGATACACATGAGGCCCTGCTGCTGGGCCGACGACTGGGAAAAAAAACCGTCTTGGTCGCCGTCTCAACAGGCGCCAGTCTCGCGACCTGGGCTGCCGTTCAGCAGCAATACCCAGAACTGGCAGCGCTGATTCTGATTTCCCCCAATTACGGACTGGCCAATCCCCAGGGGCAAATGCTGGGCTGGCCTTGGGGAGCACAATTGGCCAAACTGCTGCTCGGACCAGAGCGGATTTGGCAGCCAACAAACGCCGAGGAAGCCCG
Organism: Candidatus Sericytochromatia bacterium; assembly: GCA_018780035.1. Classification (GTDB taxonomy): domain Bacteria; phylum Cyanobacteriota; class Sericytochromatia; order UBA7694; family UBA7694. Next base: position 71,796 of record JADMKE010000004.1, on the reverse strand, counting down.
TTTCTGGACCTGGCATTATCCCGTTCAGGCCCTGATGCCCATGATGGGAGTGGTCCAGCTTGTTCAAGCTCAGAACCTGCAAAAGATAACCGTTCCGACCCTCTTGATTTACGCGCCGCAGGACACCGTCGTCAGCCCGCTTGCCATTGAAAGGGCATTCTCCCGTTTGGGCAGTGCAAAAAAAGAACTCTGGGCTTTTAGGCAGGCTGAAGATCCCAGCCAGCACATCCTGGCGGGCCAGATTAAATCGCCTCAGGCGACCCCGCTGGTTCAAGCCAAAATCCAGGCTTTTCTGCGCCGGGTATTATCGGGTAAAAACAGCTGATATTTTGATTGGAACCGAATTAAATACGAATGCATACATGCACACACACATAAAAAGGGATTAAAATTAAAAATCCAAGCTAAAACATCTTGTCTCTGTTTGGGCCCCTGCTTTGCTCCAACAAAATACGTTTCGCCCCATTTGGTAAACAGGTAAATTCATGCCCTTCTTTCGTCTGATCGACCGCTATATCCTCGGAGAGCTGTTTAAGCCCTTTCTCGCCGGGGTGTTGGCCTTTATGATCATCATGATCTCCAATACCCTGTATATTTTCATGGAGCTGATCGTCAAAAGCAATATCGATCCGGGCACCGTGGGGCGGATGTTGGCCTTTAACCTGCCTGCAATTGTGGTTGTCACCCTGCCCGTGGCGTATATGTTTGCCACCTTGCTGGCCTTGGGGCGATTGGGGCGCGATTCGGAGATCATTGCCCTGCGGGCCGCGGGGATCAGTCTCAACCGCGTCATAGCTTCGGTGATTCTGGCCTCGATTGTGATCAGCGCGATTGGCTGGGGGCTGCAAGAAAAAGTCGTGCCCTGGGCCAACCAGCAGACCGTGGAAATTCTCAAAAACATGATGAAGCGCGAGCCGCTGCAAGCGCTGAAAGAGAAAAACTTCCTCAAGGCGGATAACCGCAATTTTTATGTGCAGTCGATCGACCGCAAAAAGAACCTGCTCAAAAAAATATATATCATGGACCAGAGCAAAGGCGGGCACCCCCAGATCATTACCGCTGAGACCGCCACGCGCAAACAGACCAAGTGGATTCTCAACAAAGGGGTGCTGCGCAAACTCGACTACCAGGGTTTTGTCGATCATGAGATCCGCTTTGAGCGCATGGAAATTGAAATGGATCTCAAACCCGAGCTGATCTTTAACAATGGCGTGGACGTACGCCAGGTCGCTTCGGGAGAAGCCGCCAAATTGATCGACGAAAAGCGCAAGCGGGGCGAAGACACCAAACGCGACGAAATGGACTACCACACCAAATTTTCGCTGCCGCTGGCAACCTTTTTTACGATTCTGCTGGCGGCCCCGATTGGCATTCGCTTTTCCAAAATGGGCAATTATTTTGGCGTGGCAATCAGCATTGCCCTGGTCTTTGTCTGGTATTTGGCCTATTCGACCTTTACCAGTTTGGGGGCAGCGGGTACCGTACCCCCCGTCTTGGCGGCCTGGGTTCAGAATCTGGCCTTTGGCATTGTCGGCATTCTCCTGCTGCTGCAAATGCAGGATATTAAAATCTTCACGATTCTCTTCTCACCGCTCTTGATGGTGCTCAGACCCTTCCGCGAGGCGGTATTGGGCCGCCCGTTGAGCCTCGATCCCGACGACAAACCAACCCAAATTGAAAGCAGCAAAAAAGAGCGGCGGGCCGCCGTCTTGTTGCATTTGCTCGGCCTGCCCGGTTTTTTCTTCTTGCCCCTGATCGTTTGGCTGCGCCAACGCCGCCGTTCGGTCTTTTTGGCCCAACACGCCCGCAGCCTGCTCAATTTTCAGCTCTCTTTTGTCTTACATCTGCTGCTCTTGGGTGGCCTGACGGTTGGTTTGGCCTGGATCTTTTTGGTGCAGAGCTATGTACCGATCAAATTGCCAATTGAACTCAACTCGGAATACTTTGTCTATCTCGGCCTGGGTCTGGGCGGGCTGCTGGTTTTGGTCGGATTGGTAGCCGGTATCAGCGCCGCCATTCGGGCAGGCAAAAGCCAGCTCTACCGCTACCCGTTGGCCCTGCCTTTTGTTAAAGCAAAATGGATTCGGGTGCCGATCCCTGCGGAAGCCGCTCCAGAAGCAGACAGCCCCGACAGCCTCGACATTCCCGACAGCTTGGCTGAGGAAAAGACCTCCGAGGCCACAGTCGATCCCGCTCTCGCGACAGCGATAGACAGCACCCCAGCACTTGCACCAAGTGAGGCCGAGCCCGAAATAACCGTGCCCGCAAATACAGAAACCGGAAGCACAGCCAGCGAAAGCCCCACTGAAGTTTATCTTGAGCCCTTTTCAACCCAAGCAGAGACCTGGCCATCACAGCCTGCCACAACCCCAGAAACAGAGCCAGAAACACAGGCACAAATAGCGACAGAAGCCCCAGCCCTGCAACGGCGTCCCAAAGTCAAAGCCGAACGTCTCTCGCCAGGTCTCAACTGGCGCAACACCTGGATCTACCGCGAAACCAGCGGCCAATTGCGGATCAAACAGCGCGGCGGGGCCTGGGCCCGCCTGACCCTGCTCTTGCTCTCGGTTGTTTTCTTGTTGATTGGTATTGTTGCTTACGATCAGACCCAGGTGCTAAAACTCAGCTTCTATTGCGCCAAAACCCCCGAACCGGCCTGCGTCTTTCAGGAACAGGCCCTGCTGCGCCAGACCCGCAACGCCATTCCTGTGGGGGCGATCCGCGACATCCTGGTGATCCCCAAAACGATCCAACAGCCCGAGCAAAAAGAGCCGATCCCTGTCTTTGATATCGTGCTGCAAACCACCCAAAACCAAATCTGGATCACCACGCTTTCAGAAGAGCCCGCCGCCCATATTTTGGCGGGCAATATCCGGCTCTTTGCCCAAGGCTTTGCAGATAAAGCAGCCCCAATTGAACAGGTTCATTATGTGCCCCTGGCCGCCTTTGGCGGTGGCCTGGCGGCCCTGCTGCTCTTGCTCTGGCTGGTCTGGCCCCTGCGCTGGCGCAAAGAATTTGCCCTCAGTGGCCAAAGTCTCTCACTGCGTCGCCGGGGAGCTTGGCAAAGTTACCCCCTCTCTGAGCTGGGCAAATTGGTTTTGGAGCCCGGTGCCTTTGATCGGCAAAGCCTGATTCTGAGTTGGCGGCCACCCAGCTCTGAAGTGCAAGAAGAACAAACGCTGTTGCTGGCCCAAGCCTTAAATGCCACCCAAGCCGATGCCCTGCTGGATTTGCTCAAGCCTTGGCTGCAAAGCGCTGCGGTTGAAAGCAGCGCCCCCTGGCCAGACGAAGATCAAGATGAGCCAGAAGATGAGTCTGAAGGCGATTCACCCCAGCCATAAAGCACGAGCCATAAAGCCTGAGCAGAAATACACGGGCCAAAATACCCAGCAAAAAAGCGACCAGGACAGACCTGATCGCTTCTAAGCCACTCCCCGTCTGGAGCGCTTTTAAAAACTAGCCTTTGGCTGCAGCAAAGCGTTCAGCCACTTTATTCCAATTGACCACATTCCAGAAGGCCTTGACCCACTCGGGACGGACATTGCGGTATTTGAGGTAATAGGCGTGCTCCCAGACATCGACAGTCAGCAAGGGCACCTGACCGAGAGAAACCGGGCAGACCTGATCGTGGGTGTCTGTGATCGCCAATTTGCCTTCAGCGGTTTGCACCAGCCAAGCCCAACCTGAGCCAAAATGGGCAATCGCTTTGTTGCTAAAGGCCTCTTTAAAAGCCTCAACAGAGCCAAATTCAGCCTCCAGCGCGGCGAGCAGATCGCCACTGGGCTGACCACCCTCGGGGCTCATCGACTCCCAAAAGAAGGTGTGGTTGTAATAGCCGCCGCCGTGGTTGATCACAGGGTTGCGCTTGTCAGCGGGAATGCTGTCGAGACTGGTCAAAATTTCGAGCACAGACTTGCCTTCAATCCCAGCTGCTTGCACAGCTTCGTTGAATTTGGTGGTGTAGGTCTGGTGGTGTTTGCCGTGGTGAATTTCCAGGGTTTCACGATCATAATAGGGCTCCAACGCGTCGTAAGCGTAGGGCAGAGCGGGTAATTCAAAAGCCATAGGGGATCTCCTTGGGTGTATAAATGTAAAACTGCGGCAGATAGCCGCTTAAAGCCATTTGCCGCAGTCAGAAAGGGGGATTAATTGCCGCCGAAAAAGGTTTTCAGACCGTCTTGGGTTGCTTTCATTGCTTTTTCACCTTGGTTCCAGTTGGCGGGGCATACTTCGCCATGTTTTTCAGTGTATTGCAGAGCATCCACCATGCGGATAGCTTCGTCAATATTGCGGCCCAGGGGCAGGTTATTGACGACAGAGTGTTGCACCACGCCGTTTTGGTCGATCAAGAAGAGACCGCGCAGAGCGACACCGGCATCTTCGATCAGCACATCATAATCGCGGGCAATGGTCTTGTTGAAGTCGGCCACCAGGGGATATTCCACGCCCTGAATACCACCCACCGCTTTGGGGGTGTTGAGCCAAGCCAAGTGAGAGAAGTGAGAATCGGTCGAGACGCCGACCACTTCGGTATTGCGCTCAGCAAAGGCACTCAGCTTCTCTTGGAAAGCGTGAATTTCGGTGGGGCAAACAAAGGTGAAGTCGAGGGGATAGAAAAACAGAACAACATATTTGCCCTGCAGATTGGACAATTTAAATTCGTTTACAATTTCGCCTTTCACAACGGCTTTGGCTGTGAAATCAGGGGCTTTTTTACCAACTAAAGACATGGGGGAACCTCCAACTAATTCCGATAATTAATTCTGATAATCATGTGCCAGATTTGGGCCTCAAAGGACAATTAAGCTTAATTCCGACATCGTACTCCGAATTATAGCACAGGCCCCGAAGGGTTGCCATGCGCGCCAATCAGAGAAAAGCCCAGGCTTAATACAAAGTTTCAATGACTGTAATTTGTTTTACCAATCACGAAAAACCGGGTCGTTTTTTGTTTTGCTTGATCTCTTCTTGATTGTGTGTGGAAATGGTCTCGCCACTGCTGACACGGGCATTGGGATCAAAGCGGTTGCGTCTGAGAATATCTTCGACCAATTGGTTATAATCCCCATCATTGGTGGGATCAGGTGCTTTGGCGGATGGTGGCGCAGCTCCGGCTCCCCCCGGCCCCTGGCTGCGGGTCAAAATATGGTCCATGATATCGTCATAATTCTCAGCCTTGTGGGGCTGAGGGGTCAACTCCAGCCAAGGTTCACGCTTGGGTTTGCTTTTAGGGGCCGGAACAGGGGGTTCGGGCTCGGCCGCCATCGCGCCGCGCGAGCGGTAGAACGGCGTTTCCCCCGCTCCAGCAACAGGGGGTGGCGGCGGTGGCGCAGGCGGAGAAGGGCTGGCGGCAGGGGTTGCGGGCGGCATATTCACGGTCTGCCCGCTCATGACTTTGTAAAAATCATCTTCATCCGGCATCATGATCTGACCAGCACCCGGCATGGCCCGGCGGGTCGGAGCGGTATAAATTTCGACCTTGCCAGGGGCTGGCGCATGGGGAATCAAACGGCGGCCCGGCGTTGCAGCACCAGGCGTCGCACCACCAGGCACACCTGCGGCGGGAGCGGCTGGCCCTCGGCGCTGCACGGGAGAACCATAATCATCGTCATCGTCATCGTCGTCGGAATAAGCCGCCGCAGGCTCAGCTGCGGCTGGGGTATGTTCTTGCCAAGGCACCAAAGCCTGGGAACGCTTGGGCGAACGGGCGGCTGGCAGGGCTGCTTGAGCGGCCGGGGCCTCCAAATGCAAAAGCCCAAAATCGGAACTATCGTCATCAGGGCTGTCGAGCAGGGTCAACGTGAGCGGCGGGCTGCCATATTCATCCAGGGCTTCGGCATAGCTGTAGTCAAACAGAGTCAGCGGATTGGCCAGTTGATTGTATTGGCCTGGGCCAGCAAAGAGACAATAATGGGTCAGACAATCCCAGGCCTGATCGAGGGTATTGCAAAAATGCTCTTCAAAAGAGGCCTGAGAATTGCGCAAGCGGGAGTCGAGCATGAGCAAAAAGTGAGAGAGATTAAACAGGGCTTCCCAATCGTAGATCAATTGGTGGTATTTGATCTCCACCAGCAATTTAATATGTTCACTTTGGGCCAAATAGGCCAAAATATACCCTGTGCGTTCAAAAGCAGAGAGGCCCGAGCGGGAAGGGTATTCAGGCAACCCCAGACCTTTGAGATAAATTTCGAATTGATGCAGTAAAAAATCGCTGGTTTCATCGGGATGGGCCGAAGCCACTTGCCACAACTCCGCAAGCGCCTCTTGAAAAAGCACAAAACAGCGTTCTTTGCTAAGTGCTTCACCAAAGAGCTGGCGCAGATTGAGTTTAACTGTGCCTTTGGACTGGTGCAAACCGTTGAGTATATTTCGGCCCTTTTCAAAGGCCCGCAAACAGATCAATTTTTCATAGTCATTTTCGGCAATAAAATTGCCCAGTGCCGACTCCTGTTCGCTCAAGAGAATGGCCTCAGGAATTTTGTGGTACTTGATCACAACCGGTTTGTGCTCCCGTTTGGCGCGGGGAATAAAACGCAGGCAGCTGTCTAATTTTTTCAGAAAATAGCCCTTGCGTTTGTTTGCAAATTCAGGGCTTTTGAGTTTTTCCAAGGTCTCTTGGCGCTTGTGAAAACTCTGGGTGATCTCCCCCATATGTTTGGTATACAGATTATTCAGGTATTGAAAATGGGCCTGATGTTGTTCCAAATTGGCAAAGCCCTCTAAAGCGGAGATGGCTTTGCCCGTCTGTTTGGCCTGGGCATGTAAAAATTGTTGGGCCTGAGTGCTGCGGGTATGCGCCCCTTGCAACTCATCGTAGAGCGGCCTGAGGATATTGGCCTCAAGCTGGTAGAGCACCCGCACACGCTCTGTCACATTTTCTTCCAGGGCCATCATAAACGATTCGCGTTGAAAAACAGCCTCGGTCGTATAGCCACAGAGATTCTGCACAAAAGTCAGCAATTGAGTCAATAATTGGCGCTGTTCAGGCTCAAACAAACTGGCTTTTTCGTGAAAGAGATCCATTGTACTCAAAGACACAGCCAGGATCTGATCCATTTCTGGGCTGGCGGTACTGGCTTTTTCTCTCAAAAACTGCCGGTATTCCTGATTGCGCAGATTTTCAGGGCGTCCCTGCAACCAGTTGAGAAAAAACTCCGACTGCAGCAAATCACGCACAAAGTCCTCTAAAAAGGGCAGTGGGAAATCGGGGTCGGGGTGCCCCTGTAAAAGCAAGAGCACCGATTTTTTGTGCTCATTAAAAATTTCAGGCAATTTGATCCGGAAGAAGTTAAACAGATGAAAACCCTCTTCTTCAGATAAATGCTCCGAATTGGATTTGAGCAGGCGTTTAATATCTTCGAATTTATTGTTGATCATGCCATCAAAAAGCAGGCGCTGCTCTTGATTCGCCAATGTTCTCAGAAAAAGCCGATCGGCTTTTTTTTGGGGCAACATCGATTGCATGGCCAGGGTGTGGCGAACGACAAAACTCCGGTCGACCATTTTGCGCACCAGATCCAGGTGTTGCATAAATGTCCAGAGCACAAATTCAGTCTCAAGATCCTGGTGCAATTGCTGAAAAGTATTTAAGGTTTTGGCCACCAAGAGACGGGCATAACGTTCGACATAAAAAAGACGACGCGGCCCAATCATACTGTGCCCATCAAGGCTGATCAGGCTGCGGAGGAAATCTGCCACCTGGCTTTTGATTCGCGACTCATTGACCGGGGGGGTCTCTGGCGCGTCTTTATTTTTTTTTTGCCTCTGAAGGCCAGAGAATTTCGTCGAGTTGTTGGTTGTAAACGGTTTGCGTCAAGCCATCTGAGGGAGACGCTTTGCCCTTGCGGGGCGGGATTTTGGCCTCTGGCGGTGGCAGCGGGTCATCTTTTAAGACGGCATCCAAGGCCGAGGAAAAGGTTTGGCTGATCGAGGAGATCGACTGCTTCTTCGGAGCCGCCACAGGGGGTTTGGCTGTGCGGTTGACCAGGGTTTTTTCGAGAATATTCTGGTAATTCGGAGAGGGAGGCGCAGATTCTGCATTCTCAGCAACCGTGCTGCGCAGATCAGACCACGTGGGCTCAGGAGGTGCATTTTCTTCTTCGCCCCAAAGAATCGAATCCAAAATTTCGCCATAGGTCCCACTGATCGAGGTGGGGCGATTCTCAGAGATGGTGAGCGCAGCATCGCCGTGAACCGAAGCGGGCAGGGGCGTGGAGTCGGGTTCTGAGACCGGGGGCTGTTCTGACTGAACCATGCGCTGTTCGCGCTTTTTTAAGATATTGTCGAAGATCAGATTGGCGGCTTCTTCTTTGTTCATGCGCTTGGGAGCAGTGGGCAAAGGGGCATGATCCAGCTCGCGCTGAAAATTGCGTCCGGTACGCTGCAAAAGGGTATCGCGCAAAACTTTATCGTAACCGGATTGAGAATCTTCGGAATCTGTCATGTCTCGGGTGACTCCTGAATCTTTGGAACAATCTGATGGGACATAGCCTGTCTTTGTAGCTATCTTAACACAGGGAAAGGCAAAACTGAATCATCCAACCCAGGACAAAACAGAACAAATAAAATGATTATTTTTAGAGCGCGATAATGCCCTCAATACCACTGACCAGCTCATAAACATAGACCACTTCATCACTGGAGGCCATTTTCATGCGGGCGCTGACACTGGCATAGCGGTTGTTGCGGGAGAGTTTGACCACAATTCGCGCGGTGGTATTGAGCAGCCCCTGCAGGGCATCCACCTGGGCTACGGGCACAATAAATTTAAAGTGAAAATCTGTCGGCCAGACATATTCTTCTTCGAGCAGGGCCTTAAATTTCCAATGGGAGACAGGATTTTCAGGAGGCAAAACAGGCTCGGGGTTAGACATGGGATGCATCCGTCTCAGAACGCGGCATCAAGAATTGCGCCTGCATCTGTAACGCTTGATGCGAAGTGGGATCGTCTCCGATCTGAGAGGAACTAAAAAACTGTTGCATAAAGCTCTGAAAGCGCTCACTGCGATTCAAGCTATCGGGCATTTTTAAACTGCCACCTTCCTGGATCGCCGATTGCAGGCTCTGACGATCTGAGGCCAAATCCAAAGGCCCTTCTTTGAGCTTGAGTTTGGCCTGAAAATCCTGGGCGGAGAGCTGTTGAGAAGAGGGGGATGTGGCTGCGGCGGGGGAGACCGCAGAAATATCCGCGCTCTTTTTGGTGATTTCCGCCTGGTGTAAAGCCTGAGACGCAATGCCTGTTCTTTCGATGGGGGGCATCAAGCAGCTCCTTTTTCAATTGAATTCAATACAGCTATTATAGGTGAAGTCTCTGCAAAATTCCAGGTTTTTGCTTGCCACTCTTGCAAAGAGACCTCTCAGCCCCGCATTCTTACCTGAAAATTAACACAAATAAAATCGGACTTTAACTTTTAAGTAGCAGCATCAGCGGGCCTTTTGCCTACAATAGTTTTATCAAGAGAGACGCGTAGGGAAACTCACATGCAAAAACAAATTGGCCTTTCACTCCTCAGCTGGTTGCTTTTAACCGGCTGTAACTCAGCTCCCATCGTACAATCTGCCACAGCACCTGTGCTGCAAAGTGCCCCCAGCTCTCTGACTGCCCCCACCCCGATCCGCGCTCCTCAAACCACCCAACTGAACCGTGCCAACACCCCTGCGTCCACTCTCAACCCAACCACTTCCCTGAACCGCGCTCCCCAAAAATCTGCCCTTCGACAGGACTCAGGTGCCACGACAGCCGCCCCTTCGACTGCCGCTCAGGTAGCAGGGAAGACAGCCCCTCTGCAACAGAACGCAGCCCCCCTAACAGCCCCCCAGGTCAATATCGCCAGCAATTACAGCACCCAGACCCTGGTGGTGGGCCTGCGCTCCGATGCCGACTTGCCCCAGGCCAAAGCCCTGGCCGCTGAATTAAAATTGGACGTTGAGCGTTATATCAAAGGGATTCACTCCCTGGTTTTAAAAACCCGTGGCCAAGAAGTCAAAGGCCTGGTTGAAGTGCTTTCAAAAGAATCACTCTTTGCCTTTGTCGAAACCGACCATGTTGCCAGCCAAAAACCCGAAGACGAAAAAGAAATCAACGAGGGCTTTAAACTCTTTTCCACCGCCCTCGTCAACGACAAATATTTTAAAGATCAATACGCCCTGGAAGAAATGCAAGTGCCCGAAGCCTGGTCTTATTCCAAGGGCAAAGACATGGTGATTGCCGTGATCGACACGGGTGTTTCGCTCAGCCATGCAGATTTAAAAAACCGCGTTGTGCCCGGCTACGATGCCCTCTCACTGAGAGAAGGCGGCACCACCGGTGACGTGAGCAGCCTGAACTACGTCTTCTCCACTTACAAACATGGCTCCCATGTGGCGGGCATTATCGCTGCCGAAGCCAATAATGGCCAGGGCATCGCCGGTGTGGCCCCCGAAGCCAAAATCATGCCGATCAAAATTTATCCCGATGTGGCAGATATTATCAGCTCAATTCTCGCTCCCGATCCCGATGCCAACCAGACGATTATCTCTGTGCTGGCCGATGGGGTGGTTTGGGCCGCCGACCACGGTGCCCACGTGATCAATATGAGCCTCTCCGTGAGTGAGCAGAGTGCCACCCTGGAACGCGCTGTGAAATACGCCCTCGACAAAAATGTGAGTGTGGTTGTGGCCGCTGGCAACGATCGCCAAAACGGCAATGCCCGCAACCATCTGGCTGCGATTCCCGGTGTAATTGGCGTGGGCGCGACAGATTTAAACAACAATGTGGCCCTCTTCTCCAACTCCGGCGACTATGTCTCGATTGCCGCCCCTGGCCAAGACATTATCTCCACCGTGCCCTCGTTCCTCAAGTTTCGCCCCTATGTACAAATGAGTGGCACTTCGATGGCCGCTCCCCAGGTGGCAGGTCTGGCCGCCCTGCTGCGCAGCAAGTTTGGCAACACCGCCACCCCCGCCTGGATCAAACAGCGCCTCGAAAGCACCGCCACCGACCGGGGTGCCGCCGGTCGCGATGACCTCTATGGCCACGGTCTGGTCAATGCCCTGAAAGCGTTGAGCGCTCCGCTTTAAGTTTGAATAGCATGGCCGCATTTCTTTTCCATGCTTGGACAAAGGGATACGGACTCATTACATCTTGCTCTGCTAAAATACAGCCATGACACATGCCAAAAGCGAACATATTCCCTGGGACGACGCCTTTAAGCAATTAATGCGTGAAACCCTGAGTACGCTTGGCTTAGAAGTGATGGAAGACCCTAAATTGGGCAAGCTCCCCCTCAAAGCAGATCTGGTGATTATCTCTCCGCAAAACCAGCAGGGAGAATGGCAAACTCACCCCCTCTGGAAATTTTTAACCGATCAGAATCTGCTCGAATTCAAGTCCATCGCTGATCCACTGAAACCTGGAGATTTTGAAGTCCTTCTGGCCTATACCCTGCTCTATCGGGTCAAATTCAAAATTGGCTATGGGGCTCATCTCAGCTCTTGGTTGGTGGTACCAAGTTTAACCCCTACGCTTGAACAGGCTTTGGCACATTACCAGATTGAAATTCAAGAAATTCTGCCGGGATTCTGGCAGGCAAAAACGCTTTTCCCTCTCTATCTGGTGGCCTATAACCATTTGCCCTTAGAATTGCCCTACAGTCAGCTCAAGCTGTTTATTAAATCTGGCGAACCCTTACAGCAAATCTTTCAGGCCGTGTTAGAATCAGAGCAGAGACAAAGCTGGCTAGAAGCCATGCTCACCGTTATGGAACTGATTCACCCATTAGATTCTCAGGAGGTACTTAAAAAGATGGGATTGGCTGCAGAACGTCAGGAACTGAGAAAAACCATGCTGGAGTTGGTCAAACCCGATCTTGAGCAGGAACTGGCTGAACGGGAACAGCAAGGGCAACTAAAAGGCAAGCTCGAAGGCAAACTCGAAGGCAAACTCGAAGGCAAACTCGAAGGCAAACTCGAAGGCAAACGAGAAACCGCCCGCCAGATGAAAGCGGATGGCATGCCTGTGGCCAGTATCTGCAAGTACACGGGTTTAAGCGAAGCGGAAGTCGCAGCCCTTTAAGCTAACCCATAAAAGGAAGTCTCTGCGCTGTGACTGGCCTGTAAGACCTCGCGGTAGGTTTAGGAGGTTTGGGCAAAAGAGGATACGAGCGCTCTCCATCCCAGAGTAACACAAAGCTCAACCCCAATACACCTGTGGCTTTAAGCTCAACACGGCATTCAGCATTGAAGACATGAATTTGCCGGGTTTGAAATTACATGAACTCAAAGGAGAGCTTAAAATGGAAATGCATAGCCCCCCATCCTGGCGAAATTATTCGAAAATTTTGTGTTGATGCGCTTGAGTTAAGTGTGACTGAAGCGGCCCGTTCTTTGGGCGTCACCCGCAAAACCCTGTCGGGCCTTTTGAATGGGAAATCTGGGATCAGCCCTGAAATGGCTCTGCGTTTAGCCACTGTCTTTGGCCGCTCGGCAGAAAGCTGGCTGCAGCTTCAATTGCAATATGATCTTTGGTTGGCGCGGCAAAAGGCGAACTTAAAGCATCTCAAGCGTTGGGAGCCTGTGGCTTAAAGCTTGGGCCTGCGCGCTTGTGCCCTTATTGGGGGGATTCCCAGCTCAGGGCCAGGCTCGGTGGCGGCAAGGCCCCCAGGTCGGTCTCTTCCAATTCAAGCTGTTTGCGCAGGGCGGCGTTGTAGGTCTCTTTGATTTTTGCGTATTGGGCCTCTTGTTGAAAAAGCAAATAATAATCCAATCCAAGCAAAGCCAAAGCCACAGAGCTTGTAATTAAACCTGCGATAGCAAAATTTGAACCGGCTTCAGTCCGCTGAAGTGAAGGGTCTTGCTTCAGTGCAAACTCTGTGCCCCAAGCAAGAATTACCAAAGGGAAGGTTAAAAAGAGGGTTATGCCGCTGGAAGAAAAAATGCTGAGCTCTCGGTAGAATTGCATATTTTGGGCCTCGGCAAAGTAGGCCTCCGCTTCTGGGGCCAGTTGGTAAATCACGGGAGCATACGAGTTTAAATCGTAATAGGTTTGGGGTTCAGCCACTGTTGAAAACCCCATCTGATACGCCATCCTCCACGAATCTTTAAATTTTAAGTCTTGAATAGCATATTTCTGATAGTGTTCCAGCTTTTCCGCTTTGGATTGGTATTTTTCGATTGTGTCGGGGTCGGGGATCTCCCGCCAATTGTAAACGGTCCAGACACAGCCCTGCAGGTGCAGGCAGAGCAGCAGCGGCAATAAGTGCTTGAGTCGTTTGCGCATAAGACCTCGCTGGGGGTTAGGTTTTGGGCAAAAGGGGATAAGAGCGCTCTCCATCCCAGCGTAACACAAAGCTCAAGCCCCGTACACCCGTGGCTTTGACACGGTCGACAAAGGTCTGGGTCACCAAATAAAAATCTGCATCGGCAAACTTTTTAAAAAAGTGCAAATCTGCGGGGCGGTGTTGCGCAATGCTGGCATAAGTGGGATAGGGTTCTCCGCAGTCGACGTGGGTGGGATAAATACGAAACAGTTCGGGAATGCCTTGTTTGTTTAAAACACATTTGGCATTATTTCCGGCTATTAACAGGTCTGCCAAAGGATAAAAAGCCTGTGGATAGAAAAGAATTGGATAAACAACAGGTTTTCCTTTTTGTTCTTCGAGAATAAAGGATTCAAACACATAGTATTTTTCTGAATGGGCTGGTGGGGAGAGATGAGGCTCTAAATGTTGAGGTAAGACAGGTTTCCATAGTAGCGGAGCTTTAAAAGAGTTTTCTCGGTAAGGTTTGATTGTATAAAGCTTCATACTGTAGCCGAATCTTTCCAAACCAACTGAAAATCAAAGCCCGTAAGTTGATACGATTCTACTGTCTTCTTAAAATTTTCAGATACATGGGGATGTCCATCGTTGCTACAGAGAAACATATCTAATGGTTGTTTTTTATAGTATTTAAGCATGACCTCTGCTACGGAAATGCTTTTTTTACTGATAGAATTAGGCGTTATTAAAGGTGGCTTAATAGCGTAAAAAGGGATTTTCTCATACCAAACGGTGGTGATTTTAGCATCTTCTAAATTAAATAAATGACAAAACAAATCAAATGCTTTTTTAGAATATAACCCATAATGATGCAAGTCTGGCTCTAAAGAAGTCTCTAAAAAGGGATTCAACTCAAGATGATCTGGTATCGTTCTGTCTATTTTTTGAACTTTGTTGTTTTTAGCAACAAAATCTATTTGCAAGTGAACCCGTGTTGTTATAAGTCTTGCAAAAAAATACTTATTTCTTGTGTGTAGGGTGTAAATATACATTTTCTATGGGCAAATAGGAATACGAGTAGTCATCATTTTAGCGTAACACAAAGCTTGAAATTCACACATTCTCGCGTTAGGCCGAGATTCCAGCATAGGTTTTGGCACCGTGGGCGATTAAAAAGGCCAAGGCCTCTTCGCTCTCCCGCATAATCCGCTGCAGACGCTCTTGGCGTGGCTCGCGCTCTTGCAACCTGACTGCTTGCTGACGCGGGGTCAGCCGAGCAAACATAGCGGGACTGTATCGGTCAGACTCTTTCTCCCAAAGCTGCAAGGCTTCAGCTTGGGCAGCCAGAACATAGTCCAGGGCAGTACTGACGGTCAGCGCTTTGTATTGATCCTCTTCTGTGACGCCGTTGATGGCTGCGCCATGGGTGTAAAGCATTTTCATGACACGGGTGAGGGAGAAGACCGGGAAATAGGGGTCGGGCGGCTCGGGCGGAAAGGGCGGTGTGAAATAAGCTGAAGGATGTACATACTTTAAACCTTTATGCAAAGCATGAAAATAACCTGCGCAAAAATGACCCAAACAGAAATCAACTTCATTTAAAGGCACTCCCAATCCCAAAAGGAAACGAAACACGCCCTCAAAATCGCGCTCGGAATGTGAGCCCCGCCAAGCCATACCCAAATACCACCGGCTCAAACAGTGTATAAGCAAGCCAAACCAGAGAGGCTTTTCAGAGAGGGTCGCAATATCTGGATGTTGCTTGACTCCTTGTAAAAGCCCTTGGCGACACAGGTCCGTGAGGTTGATTCTTTGTTGCCACTCTTCGTCACTCAACTCTGAAGCCTGTTTGGCCCCGTGGGCTTGGAGTAACTCCACTGCTCGGAGATGCAAATACCCGCCTTGATCGTTTTTGACACTCAAAGCAATATCCAAAGCGGTTTGACATGACCCTTCTCTGAGGGCATTGATATCCGCTCCCATCGTAATTAAAACGTCGATAAATTCCGCGTCTGGGTAAGGATGAGGAAAATCCACTCCGTCAGCAAGATCTTCGATAAAGGAATAAATATCTTCTTCGACTTTTATGGGAATTTCGTTTTTATTTAGCCTTGGGTCGAGCTCATGTTCAACTAACAGTAAAGCCAGTTCTTTATTTTTGCTAATTCTTAAGTCACCAAAAATACTCAGATCATTCTGTGCTCCGTTCAGAGAGAGGCCTTGTTCAAAAAAACATTGAACTGTCTTGATATCCCCCGCATGACAGGCATCTATAAAGGCTTGGGGTACATCAAACTCCTGTGACACCGGATTACCAACAGATTTGCAGTGGATATTGAGGGATGATTTCATCGGCTGTGATCAGCGGAATCTTTTTGAGAAATGGCTGAATCTCCGCGCATATACCAAATAAACACATGGGTATCAAGTAATTGGCGCATTGCAATTACATATACTCCGCAAAGTCTTCAAGCGGGGCATCAAAGTCTTCTGTGGTCTTGTAAAACCCCTTGGCTGAACCAAATTGAGGGCGTTTAGGGGGGGGAGGTGTCCGAGCGTATTTGCCCATCAGATAATCCATGTAATGCAGCAACTCTGCTTTGAGCGGAGGCGGCATTTTAGTGAGTTCTTCAAGAATTTTTTGGTCGTTGAGCATAAACACCTCCTGCCCAAATTATACCATTTGGATTTTGGGGTACGGATGCTGCGGGTTTATTCTGAAGGACGGGGGGATTCCCAGCTCAGAGCCAGGCTCGGTGGCAGCAAAGCCCCCAGTTCGGCTTCTTCCAGTTCGAACGGTTTGCGCATAAGACCTCGCATTAGGTTTATGTTTTGAGGGGCATTAAGCACATTGAAACCTGATACGTTACATGTTACGATTGAGATATGATCGTGAGTTTTCGCCACAAAGGTTTAAAAAAATTATTTCAAACGGGTCATGCTTCAGGCATTAATCCGCAACACATCCCACGCATCACCCGTATTCTGGCTTTGCTCAACACAGCATTCAGCATTGAAGACATGAATTTGCCGGGTTTGAAATTACATGAACTCAAAGGTGAGCGAAAAGGAACCTGGGCCGTCTCTGTCAGTGGCAATTGGCGCATCACGTTTCAATGGGAACACGGAAATGTCATTTTGCTTGATTATGAAGATTATCATTAGAAGGAGAGCTTAAAATGGAAATGCACAGCCCCCCCCATCCTGGCGAAATTATTCGTGAGTTTTGTGTTGATGCGCTTGAGTTAAGTGTGACTGAAGCGGCCCGTTCTTTGGGCGTCACCCGCAAAACCCTGTCGGGCCTTTTGAATGGGAAATCTGGGATCAGCCCTGAAATGGCTCTGCGTTTAGCCACTGTCTTTGGCCGCTCGGCAGAAAGCTGGCTGCAGCTTCAATTGCAATATGATCTTTGGTTGGCGCGGCAAAAGGCGAACTTAAAGCATCTCAAGCGTTGGGAGCCTGTGGCTTAAAGCTTGGGCCTGCGCGCTTGTGCCCTTATTGGGGGGATTCCCAGCTCAGGGCCAGGCTCGGTGGCGGCAAGGCCCCCAGGTCGGTCTCTTCCAATTCAAGCTGTTTGCGCAGGGCAGCGTTGTAGGTCTCTTTGATTTTTGCGTATTGGGCTTGTTCTTGGTTGATGAGGTAGATGTCTGCGCCCAGTAAAGCCACTATGCCGCCAAACATCCATAGACTCGAATCAAATGACTTCTGCTTGATTTCGCTATCTTGAGTAGCATTAGACGAGGCTAGGCTTAGCATCTCCTGAAAACAAAATACAAACGCCAAAATAAGTCCGCCCATATTAACGATTTCTCGATACAGTTGAAGATTTTGGGCCTGGGCAAAGTGAGTCTCAGTTTCTGGGGCCAGTTGGTAAATCACAGGAGCATACGAGTTTAAATCGTAATAGGTTTGTGGTTGAAACAGAGTCGAAAATGCCATTTGGTCGAAGAGGATAAAGGTACTCTTGAATTTTAAGTCTTGAATGGCGTATTTCTGATAGTGTTCCAGCTTTTCCGCTTTGGATTGGTATTGCTCGATTGTGTCGGGGTCGGGGATCTCCCGCCAATTGTAAACGGTCCAGACACAGCCCTGCAGGTGCAGGCAGAGCAGCAGCGGCAATAAGTGCTTGAGTCGTTTGCGCATAAGACCTCGCTGGGGGTTAGGTTTTGGGCAAAAGGGGATAAGAGCGCTCTCCATCCCAGCGTAACACAAAGCTCAAGCCCCGTACACCCGTGGCTTTGACACGGTCGACAAAGGTCTGGGTCACCAAATAAAAATCTGCATCGGCAAACTTTTTAAAAAAGTGCAAATCTGCGGGGCGGTGTTGCGCAATGCTGGCATAGGTGGGGTAGGGTTCACCGCAGTCAACGTGGGTGGGGAGAACGCAAAAAAGAGGTGCATTTTTTCTTTCGTCTTTAAATTCATTATTTTTAACATCCTTAGCATAAAAAATACTATTTTTATTTGATATTAATAAATCAGATAATATTTGAAATGCTTGAGGATAAAAAACAAGAATATGTTTTTCGTGAGAAGGATGACCTACAAATAAACCATTAAAAATATAAAATTTTTCAGAATGGATTTGGTAAGAGGAAAGATTAAAATCCTGATGTTCTAAACGATTCCAGTCTACCTGATGAAATAAGGTATCTCTTTGGGCTAATACACTAAAGAGATTCACAATATGCCTTCCCACTCTAATTGAAATTCAATTCCTGACACTTTATTTTGAATAAGATGCTGACACAACGAATCAGTGACATATATTAGAAAACGAGGTGATAGTTGAAAATAATGAACATGAGGCGTTAAATGCTTTTGAATGGCAGTTTCTAATGAGATACTTTTTGAAATATCTTCATCAGAATAATTTGCCGGAATGATACTTGGGGCATTAAAAGCATAAAAAGGCATTTGCTCATAGAAAAACACATTATATTCTAGTTTATTTAACTCAATGAATGGTTCAAACAATCTCATTGCTCTTTCAGAAAACAGACGAGATTCACTATTTAAATTCAAATCTGGATGGTGAGAAGTATCTAGTATGGAAAGATCTGGTATTTTTTTTGCTACTTCAGATTTTCCTTGCCTTGAAAAAAATTCAATTTGAAAAGGTTGTTTTTGATTGATGAGACAAGCATCCATAAACTTACTATAATAAGATTTTTGAGAAATAATAGAATATATATTCATCATCTATTTAGATATTTATTTATTAAATCACACAATTCTTCTAATCTTATTCTTTTATTTCTATATTCTGGCATTTTTAATGAACCGTTGTTAATTTTTTCTTTGTATGCAAATTCAATTTTTTGCCGTTGAGGTCCTTCAAGACCAATCCTTTGTGAGCCTTTGGTTTTGTTATAAAGAATTCTATTGATTTCAACTTTACCCACTCTAGGGCCATTTCCTCGAATTAAACTTGAGTTTGATTTTGCTAGTTCAGCATTAATTTTTTTGACATTTGACACTTTAGAATTCTTTTGCAAATAATCTTTGACTAGTTCTTCAATCACTTTTTTATGTTCTTCATTTAATTTATTTAAGTATTTGTCTAAATAATTTTCGATAAATTCATTTATTTTTGCGCATTTATCGCCATTTTTTAAGTTACAAACACCAAATTTATCATTATTTTTCGACTTACTTAACTCATCAACAATGTAATTACGCAAATTTGCATAAGCATTATCGTTGTGTAAAAGGTGGTGAAACCAAGGATGTAAAACAGAACCGTTTGATTTTGAATGAATGCCACCTTGGTTACTATTGCATTCTGCAACAGTATCTCTAGCAGCTTTTATTCTCTCTCTGGTAGCTGTTTGCGGAATAATATGGTGAGCATTATCCCAAGGCTCCCAGTTCGGCAAGGCTTCGGGTTTTAATCCACCACGAATATTATCCCACAAGGGCCCTGTGGTGGCTTCACTTTCAACCAAGTCATCCGTTAAATCAGAGTCGCCAAGACCAATATCTCCATAAGTTAACGTGTCACTAAATGAACGATACGCATTTATCACACTCACAGCCGCTTGAATTTGCAAACCTAAATTGGTGAGCAAAAGTGGGTTCGGAGCTTCCAAGTATTTTTCTTGATTCGAAGCCAGATGATTCAAAATTGGAGGCAACGCAAAAGTAGTCACCAGAAGTGCCACTCCAATCCACGGATTGGTAACAGCGAGGCCAATGGCAAAAATATTTTGGGTTCGGAAACTTTGATCGGGGTTCAATATTGATTGCATTTGGTTGCCCAAGCTGCTTAACTCATTGGCCCAAAGCCGTAGGTTTGCAACATCTGTGGCTGTCCAACTGGTGGAGGGACGCTCCAATAACTCTTCGACAAATTGGAGAAGATGCTCATGTTGCAGCGCCAACTCAACAAACAAATCTAACTGGCTGTCTAAAGAACCCAGATTGATAAACTGAGGATTGACCGCTTCCACTTTGGCAATCGCTTCTCTTGCTGCTTCGCGCAGAGAAGAGGAGTCGGTTCGCAAATAAGAAATCACCAAATTGGATACAGCTACGGTTTTGAGTAGCTCACTTCGGAAATTGGTTAACATCCACTCATAACCCATTTGCGACTGTAAGTTATCTGTGGCTGTTTTCAATTCCAGGCTCAAAGCGGTGGCTTGTTCCTGATTACAACTCTTGCAAGCATCTCGCACTCTTGCCAATTGCGTTTCAAGTGCTTTTAAATTTGTGAGAGCGGTTTGATAATCCGCAGGAGGAACGGTTTCTGCCGCAATCGAAAAACTTTTATCAATCCAATTGGCTGGTTTACTCAGGTTGATACTGGCCAATTGGGTATATCTTGCATCAATGGCTGTGGCCAAAGCTTTTAAGTTATCACAGGTTTGAGCAGTGTTTACAGGGCTTGTTTTTGAAATCGCGACTGTGGACTGGGTAGATGCAGACGAAATGAAGGGCTTCATGATAAACGCCCCATCATGTTGGAGGCGTTTTAAATTAAACCAAGCTTCTGAGTTATAAGCCTCATTGTCTAAGCTAACGACGATCTGGTAATTACCTTGGGTATATGTTGGGCTTTGGACTTCTTTCTCGTTTTCATCATCTTCCAATGTGCGAGGTTGCCCATCCCAATACTCTTGAAAAACAGTATACGCCCCAATGCGTGCATTAAAGCGCCATTTTGCTATAGCAATATTTTGCTGAGTGCGGACTTCCAGAATTAAGGGGATTTCACTGGGGTTTCTGCCCGCTAATGCTTTGTTCAAACGGAATACCCGATTTGAAAGATTAATCACAGCTCCCACATTTAAAAAGCGGGGTGTTTCATCAGGAGTGATTTGGGTATTTCTGAAAGCAGCAAAAGGGGCATTATTTTGAGACTTGGCGAGATCCACAAACAGTCTTTCTTTCAAGGCTGTTTGCCAAGGGCTTTCATTTGTTGCTTGAAAAATATGGCTATTTGGAGTGGCATTAAATGTTTTTAAAGACTCCGAGATAATTTTGCTGCCGGGCAAGTCACTTTGTGCATCTGGTGCAATGAATGGCCGACTGATCTGCGTAGGGCGAGCTGTGTTTTCATCAAATTCATCAGGCCAATTTAAACCAGTGAAACCCTGTTTAAAATCCAAAAGATGACTTAAGATGTCTGTTGAAATATTGGGGTTAAATTGTGAAGCCAAGGATATCGACTCAGGGTAATTTGTATAGCGAGAAAAAGTGGAGTAGACCAAATTAGGAACTAAAAATTTATAACCACTTTCGCCATCTGTAAATCTTGGATTGAGGGGGGTTGAATCGTCCGTGTGTTTTGCCGAAGTATTCTCAGCTAAAATAGCGGCATTATTGGGATAGGTGCTTGTTGAATACTGAGCCGTTAAGCGATAAAGGCCTGACTCATAAAAAGCTGTGTCAATTCGGAATGTCCCGGAAGGTGTATTCATGCAATCGACGGAATAAACAGGTGAACAGGGTAAGCGAGAAGGTGGAAGAGTAGAACTACTGACTTTTTCAATCGCTGCATTCCAGTGATTGGCGGTCTTGTTGTTTACCTGGACATGTAAAATTTTATGTGAAATAGGCACTAACTTACCAAATGTCAGCGGCATTAAGCCTTTTTGATGCAATTGGTAGGCTGCTATGCCAAGTTTTTCTGATAGTTTCTCAATGGTAACTTTGGCTTTGTCCAGATATGTTTTTTGATTTGGATTACCAACATAAAACTGAAGGGTGTAGTCGCCATCGACCATGAGAGCACTGCCCGGTTGGGCTGCTTGAAAAGAAACAATGCCTTGTGTTTCATATTTTAATGTTTTGGGATCTTTACAGGTTGCAGGAGTTTTAAGCTCCAACCCCATTAAGCTGTAATTAAGTTGTTCTAATTTTGCTTTGTTACTGGGATTATCGTAAGACGCAGGATATTGGGTTGCGAATAAATGTGCGAGCCATTTTTTTACCGATCTGTCTGACTCTGTTTGGCCAGCGGCTGGGGCATTAAAACGAACACTGAAAATATAACTGCTGGTACCTTGATCTCGAAAGGTTTGGGTTGTGAGAGTACCCGGTAAATTGTTTTGATTGAGTCCATTTAACAATCCTTCCAAAGCCACATCACAATTTGGGGGTAATTGCCCTAATTCTGTTCTTGTATTGCAATGAGCATAACGATTCAGGTCTGCAGGATCCAAGCTAAATTGAAGTTCCTCTAAAATATCTTTGCTGCGAACAGCTAAACCAGCACTGCTTAATTGATTGTCTTGAAGGTATTTTTTTGCTTTTTGATACATTTCATCACTGGGAATGACCTCCAAAGCAGGTATCTCACTGGTTTGAATGTCTGTAGAGACATCACCCGGAAGCATATTGGTCCCGGTGGCATTTGCTGGGTATGTATAATAATCTGCTGTGTGAGGGGGTGGCGTGGGAGCTGGTTTATTGCTGTTTAAGAAAATCTCTTTACAATTAAAAACAAAGTTACATGCCAGGGCGAAAATTCCAACTACGATGAAAACAGGCACTGCAAACGGCACAGCTGAAATAGAAAAACCACTTTCTGATTTCTGAAACTGTTGACGTACATTTTCCTGAATTAAAGCAATATCTTCTTTACGTGTTTTCTTTAATTCTTTCCGCTGCTCTCTAAACGTGCTCCGCCGCTCTTTTTGTTCGGCTTCAAACTGGGCTCTTAAAACTTTGCGATCAGCTTTTCCATCAGCAAAAGCCAATTCATGCTCAAATTTTTCACGGGCATCTTTGAGGGTTTGGCGCTGGTAATCGACAAGTGACCGGCGAATAACACGATAAATATCCCTGTACCAGGCTTTCGTTGCCTGTAAATGCCCTTTTTCAAGCGCTCTTAACTCTTCAGGCGTATTTCCCTTTACAAAAACAGGTTGGATAATTGCTGGTTGAAACTGAATATTCTGAAGTTCCAGCTTACTGTTTTTTGGATAGGGTTGCTCTACAGTTACTTTGATAGGGATTGTGCTGTCTGCTTCTAAAATAACCACTTGGTCAGGATCATCGCCTGTAGGCAAAGCTGCCAAAGGGTCAGGTTCAGGAGGTTCTTGTTCGTTATTTGCTTGAAGAGTTTTAAACGCCCCCTTTTCAGATTCAGGCCGTGTAGCAACCATTTTTCCTGGGGGAGTACAGGCATTCAAACCGACACATAGCACCAAGAACACAGCAATCAGAGAGGAGAAAGACTGAAAAAAGCGTTTCATGGTGCAATGGGTGCTCCTGTACAAAGATCTTCATAAATAGCTTGGCGATTGGTGGCTAAAATCCCAAAAGGGGCACTTTGATTGCCTGTCTGAACTGCATTGCTGCACCGCTTGGGTACATCGTTTTCAAACACAATCGACTCTCCAGGGTCACAGTAAAAACAACTGCGTTTCTCTCCCCTGTTTACACTTCTGATTTCACAATAGCGAGGTCCATCGGGTGTTGTCTCTAAAACCTTGCAAATTTGTCCTGCTGGGCAGGCACATTCGGGCCCCCAGGTATCTATGCAAGGGCGGTCGGGTGATTCTGAAGGGTCTGGTTCTGGATATTGACATGTAACCAGTGGGATACCTGAGCCAAAAGAAGCCGTCCCTGTGACATCTACTTGGCCACTGCTGTGTCCCAAACCAGATTCTTGCGGCAAAAGATCGCCGTTGACATCAAAAGTAACGTGGATTTGGCCTGCTTCAAATCGGAACTCAAGAGTACCCTTTAAATCGTAACTATTTCCTGCTGAACTACCAAATTCATAGCGTGCAGAGCCCAAGACATTTGCGGTAAAGGTATACCCATCGCGCACTTCAAGCAAGCCTGTTTTGATAATTGGGTCATTGCTTCTGGAAAGATACAAATGATAGCCATAAGGCCCACTGAATGCATGGGCTTCAAAGGTGCCTATGTATAGGCTGCCTTCAGAAATATACCAAGTCAGATAAGTACTGCTATTCGTAGAAAAAAATATTGGGTCTGGGCTATATGCGGGGCTGCCATCTGAAAAAGAATTGTTGACATCAACAGGTATTGAGCCATTGGTCAAAAGTGCGTTTTGGTAGGCTGGTGAAGAAGAAAAACAAAGGCCTGATGCCGCCTTAACAGAAAAACCTTTCTGAACAGGATTTTTACCCCCTGTGTTTGGGCCACCCGGCCCCACCGGCAGCGGCTGCTGCGTACACGACAAAAGCACAATCACCAGCAAGAGCCAGACCAGTCCAGCTT
This sequence comes from Candidatus Sericytochromatia bacterium, assembly GCA_018780035.1. Taxonomy (GTDB): domain Bacteria; phylum Cyanobacteriota; class Sericytochromatia; order UBA7694; family UBA7694. The sequence continues at coordinate 47,863 of JADMKE010000004.1, read as the reverse complement.
TGGTAAATAAATTCTGTTTCAGTGGTTTCACGTTGCTTTCCCCCATGATTCAGCCCAAGTCAAAAAAACCCGTTTAAATCTATTGAATCGCAAAAACAAAAAAAGCACATCCTCCGATCGGTGGAGACGGGGTTAATTTTATTCAGCCAAAAAATCGCGCAGTTCATCCAGCGTTGAAAAGCCAATGATCTGGCGGATATGGGTCAAATGGCTTTTAACCGTGGAGACCTTAATCCCCAAAGCCAAGGCCATTTGTTTGGGTTTTATGCCTTTCAAGAAAAGGTCAAACACAGCACGTTGACCGGGCGTAATCGCTTGGCGGATCTCCTCCCGTCTAGAGAGGGGGGCTGGCTGAGGTGTATAGACTGTGATTTTTTTTCGCTGGGCCTTCTGAGAGCGGTCAAACATCACTCGGAGCACCTCGGGATCCAGCCAAGGCTTGCCTTGATACAAACTCAAGAGGGCCTGGGGCAATTGAAAGATACTTGTTTTGCTCATATAACCCAGAAAACCCGCTTGAATCATTTGCTCATAATCCAAGCAATCACTTCGGGCACTCAAAAAGAGAATCTGGGGAGGATCAGGCAAAGCCCTGATCCGTTTGGCCAATTCAATTCCATGAATATCTGGCAGGCCCATATCCACAATCGCAATATCCGGCTTCTGGGCTGCAACCATATCCAAAAATGGCATTCCAAATCGGCTGTAGCCCAGCAGTTCCAGGTCATACCCCTGATAACTGCGATCCTGAAAATAGCGCGTCAGACCATCGATAATGGAACCATCATCTTCGACGAGCATAAATTGAATTCGTTTTGGGCCCATTGTGTCTCCAGCTCAGACATTTTCTAAAAAGTTACATTAGCCGACTGAGCCTGTCAATACGAGCAGCGGGCCAAGCAAGCTGTGAGCAAGATCCTGGTATCGTTAGCCAATCTCCGCTATAATTGAAGCGTTTCCACAAGAATTTCAGGATCAAGGATATTGCCGCGTGGGAAAATACCGGCCGGTGCCCCGGACGCTCTCAGATATTATCCGCAAAGTCACTCAGTCCGCCCCCGACCAGGAACCGACCGAGCTGCTGAGCCCTGAGCAATTGCGGGCGGCTGGCCAGGTTCCGATGCTGGACCCGAGTGTTTTGTTTCAGGGTGTGACCATTTTGCCCAGCCCTCCCCCGGAGGAGATCAAACCCCCCGATCAGCTCTTTGGCAAACAGGCCTTTGCCAAACCCGGCAAACCCTTAAAAGGGCTGGCAGAAATGCTGCCCGCGCGCCGTCAACCCACCAGCCCGCTGCCCCCCCAGCGCGCCCAGCAAACCGATCGGCTCAGGGAATTGCCGGCCAATCCCAGCCGAGAGCTCCCACCAGAACCCAGGCCAGAAGGCCCCAAAGAGCATTTACCAAAAGAGCCCAAGTCAGATCCGGGAACGCGCTAAAATGACCAAACCCCTGCTTTTTTATTCTGAGGAATATTTTAAACACCAGACGCCCGATCACCCAGAGTCGCCCCTGCGCCTGGAGAGCATTCTCAAGCGCCTGCGCGAGAGCCGCCTGTGGGATGAATTGCCCCGCCGCACGCCCACCCCGATTGATCAAAACCTGCTCTTTGCCCTGCATGATCCGGCCTATGTGCGCATGTTGGAGCGCTTTTGCAGCTCAGCGGCCGAGGGCCAACGCATCGACGAAAATACTGTGGTGTCGGAGGGCTCTTACCGAGCGGCTATGCTGGCCGGGGGAGCGGCTGTGAATCTGGTCGATGCCCTCTTGGCAGGCGAGTGCCAAAGTGCCTTTTCGCTGGCCCGCCCACCGGGGCACCATGCCATGCCCGCTTATACCATGGGCTTTTGCCTGTTTAACAATATCGCCCTGGCGGCCCGCCGGGCCCTGGAGCAAGGCCTGCAACGGGTGATGATTCTCGATTGGGATGCCCACCACGGCAATGCCACCGAGCACATGTTTTACAGCGATCCACGCGTGCTCTTTGTCTCTTGGCACCAAACCCCCAATTGGCCGGGCACAGGCGCCCTCGAAGACCGGGGAGAGGGCGCGGGGTTTGGCACCAATGTCAATATCCCGATGCCGATGCGCTACGGCGACGCCGAATATCTGCGCACCTTTAAAGAAATTATCGAACCCCTCACTGCCGCCTACAAACCCGAGCTGATTCTGGTCTCTGCGGGTTACGACGCCCATTTGGCAGATTTAATCACCAATATGGGTCTGACGGCGCGGGGCTTTTCGGAAATGACCGCCGAGGTGATGAAACTCGCCGAGCGCCACTGCAAAGGCCGCGTTGGCTTTGTGCTCGAAGGGGGCTATAACGTAACAGCCTTGGCCGCCTCGGTGGAGGGCACCCTGCAAACCCTGGTCAGAGAAGACGTGGTCACCCCCGAAGAGCCCTTTCTGGCGCTGGATGTCAAACACAACCCCTCCGACCTCACCCATTTGATTGAAAAAGTCAAACTGATTCAACCCTTATTAAACGGAAGCAAAGTGATTGTTGCATGAAAAAGATTCTCGTTCTGACCAGCGGGGGCGATGCCCCCGGTATGAACACCGCCATTCGGGGCGTGGTGCGCGAAGCCAGCTTCAACGATATCCAGGTCTATGCCGCCCACGATGGCTTTCGCGGGCTGGTTGAGGGCAATATTTTGCCGCTCACCAACCAAGACATCGCAGGCACCCTGCAATTGGGTGGAACGATTCTGGGCACGGCCCGCTACCCCCGCTTTCAGGAAAAACCCTACCTGATGAAGGCCTACCAAAACCTGAAACACCGGGATATTGACGGCTTGGTGGTGATCGGGGGCAATGGCTCGCTGGCAGGCGCCCACGCCCTCTTCCTCGAAACGGGCATTCCTGTGGTCGGGATTCCGGGTTCGATCGACAATGACCTCAATGGCACAGATATGTGTGTGGGCGTCGATACCGCCCTCAATACGATTGTCTACAATGTCGACAAGATCAAAGACACCGCCAGCTCCCACAGCCGCCTGTTTGTGATTGAGGTGATGGGGCGCGACTGTGGCTATTTGGCCCTGCTCAGCGGCATGGCCTGTGGCGCATTGACCGCCTTGATCCCCGAAAACCAAGCTGAATTTGACCCCGGTGATTTTTGCAATTTGATCCACAAGGCCTTCCGGCGCTCGAAAAAACACGCCATTGTGATCAAAGCGGAGGGGTTTACCCGCCTGAACAATGCCGAACTGGAAACCGAACTGTCGGACTATCTCGCTGAACGCGGGATCGAAGATCTGGATATCCGCTTTACCCAGCTCGGCCATATTCAGCGCGGTGGCTCGCCATCGGCCTTTGATCGGGTCTTGAGCAGCAAAATGGGCATTCATGCCGTGCGCCAATTGGTCAACGGGGCCACAGATGTGATGATGGCCTTGGTGCGCAATGAGATTGGCACCTGCCCCCTGGCCGATGTCGGTCAAGGGCGCAAAGAGCGGATTTTGGCACTGTATCAGGAGTATATGGCCCAGGAATTCCTGATGGCCAAAAAACTCACGCCCAAGCATTAAGCCCGATTTATGCTGGCCGTTTTGCCGCAGGAACCCGATTGTGTGATCGGTCTGGGGCTGCTTGAACAGGCCCAGAATGACGTTTATCTCTTGAGCCAATTGATTGCCTTTTTAGACAGCCTCGGCCCTGAAAGTGTCTTTGTCTTGCTTGGCCACGCATCCTGGGCCGGAGATCTGGCTCAATGGGCTGCCAGCACGCAGCCCCAGCGCTATTTGGGGCATTTTCCAGATATTTCGCTCTACAACGAGTCCCCGCAGAGTTATACCAATTTTTTTATTTACCTGCGCTATTGCCCCCTGCCAAGCGATCAGGCCATCACGTATGTGCTCTGTCTGCCCCCTGGCGACTATCTCAGCACCACCCGCAATCTTTTGCCCAAATTAAATTTTAAAGGCCGCTGGGTTTTGCCTTTTTTGCCCGCAGGCCACTGGCCCAACCGGGATTTTGATCCCCCCCAGCCGCTGCTGATCCACACTGTGACCCGCTCTGGCACCTTGCGCTTTTGGCCCGTGTTGGAGAGTTTGCTCAAGGCCCTCGGGCGGCAGACCGCGGTGTGTGGCTATCCCGACGAGAACCGGCGGCTGATGTCTGGGTTGCGCTGGCCCGCTGAACAACAGGTCAAAGCACTCCCGCTGACCGCGCTGACCGATCCTGTGGCCAGGATCCGCGCCAGCATGTGGGATCCTGCGCTGCGTTTTCCCAGCAGAGAGCAGATCCTGGCCTATTATTTGCAGGAACTGGCCGATCTGGATTTTTACCAGGCACGGCTCTTGCATTGCCATGTCTTTGTGCCAATTGAGCCCTTTTTAAAACTCGAAAACACACGCCTGATCGCCCTGATGCGCGATCCCCGCGATGTGCTGATCAGCTTTTATTTTGCCTATCTCAACAAGGGCTATTTTTTGGATTATCAGCGCTACCAGACGGAATATCCCCAAACCCACAAAGCGGCGCTTTTGCAGAGCTTGGCCGAAAATGGCTGGCAATACCTCTCGTTTAATAAGCTGCTTGACTTTCCCGATCTCAAAACCCTGGCCCAGCACTATCTGACCTGCCTCAACAGCCCACAGGTCTCTGTTGTGCGCTTTGAAGACCTGCACCAAGCCCCCGAAGCGACGTATCTCAAGCTCTTGACTGCCCAGGGTCTCTTGGAGCAGCCCTATTACAGCCTCGCTCCAGAGCAATTCAAACGGGCCTTGCGCCTGGAGGATTTTGAATTTCAAACCCACGGGCGGCGCAAGCGGGGCCAGGCCATGGACCCCCAAGAGTTGAATTATGGCAGCCACCGCCGGGGCCTGGTGGGAGATTGGCAAGCGCACTTCACTCCCCAATTAAAAGAACAGCTCAAGGCCTTGATTGGCCCTGAGCTGATTCAATTGGGGTATGAAAGGGACTTGAACTGGTAAGCCCTTGCCCAGCTTAAGCGCCTGGAGACGCGCTTGGGCTGGGAGAAGGACTTGGTGAAGGACTTGGTGAAGGACTTGGCGATGCCGCCAGTTCTTTCACACAGGCAGAGATCACACCGGGCAGAAGTTCGCCAAACTTCTTGTCATCAGACGCAACCGCAGGATCTTTTTTGATTGCCTCACCCACTTTGGTCGAAGCACAGCCGCAGATCTTCTCAGCCGCTTCTGCGCCTGACTGTTTGGTCAACTCATCCGTGCAGGATTTTTTGCTGCTGGCCAAAACGGTATCTATCTCAGTGGTAGACAAGTTGGGAGCGGCCTGATTGGCTGCCGGGCTACACGCCGCAAGCCAAACACAGCTCACGAGCAGAATCATTTTACGCATAGTTTACCTCTTGAATCCTTTTCAATTGCCTATTTCTGCAGGGGCTTCATTGGCAAAGAGCCCATAAAGTCCTGTTTGCCGAGGTTGACACCACTTTCACGCAAAATGGCGTAGGCCATGCTGAGGTGGAAATAAAAATTGGGAATCACAAATTCTTGGAAATATTCATCGCCATTCATGTAGAGATCGGGCATAAACGGCAAGACAATCTGGCGATCTGCCGCCCCGGCAAAATCGTCGGCCTGAAAGCTGCGCAGATAATCGACAGTGGCATTGATGCGGGATTTGAGTTCGGCCACAGTGGTCTCATTGTCTTCGTTGACAGGGGCTTGGCGACCGCTCAGACGCGAAGAGGCCAATTTGGCATTGTCACAGGCCGTCTGAATCTGTTTGGTCAAGTGAAACTGATCGGGAGCCAAACGCGAATTGAGAAAATTGGCAGGGTCACATTTGCGCTCGGCGGCATGGGCCTCGGCTTTGTCGAGCCAAGCGCCAATATTGAGCAGCATTTTAGCAGCGTTCTGAAAAAAGGCATGGTACATGTGGGGATCTCCTAAAATAATTGAAGATGGAAATTCAAAGTGATCCCAGCTTACCACTGCTTGCGCTCAGCGCAAATCATCCATATACACAATGATGATTGTGGTATTGTCGTCGCCGCCGCGAATATTGGCCATATTAACCAGTTGATTACACGAGCGCCACTGGTCTTTGGCCTGGGTGACCACTTGGTGAATTTCGGGGTCTTTGACATGTTCCACCAGACCATCAGAGCAGAGCAGCAGACAATTGCCAGGCACAAAGGGCCGTTCGTAGAGATCGACTTCGACGTTGGGATAAGCGCCCAAAGAGCGGTAGATCAAATTGCGCTGGGGATGCACGGCCGCCTCTTCTTCGGTGATCTGGCCAATTTCGAGCAGGCGGCCCACCAAAGAGTGATCGCGGGTGACTTTTTCGATCTCTTGTTTGGCAATCAAATAGGCCCGGCTGTCGCCGACATGGCCCATATACATCATGCCCTGATAGACCACAGCAGCAGTCACCGTCGTGCCCATGCCCTGGTATTGGGGGTTGCGTTTGGCCGCATCGTAAATGCTGCGGTTGGCTTTTTTGATCGCCTCTTCGAGAATTTCGGGGATATTTAACTCGCGGCCTGGATTGTCTTTGAGCTGTTCAAAGCGGTGATTGATCACCTGGGAGACATCGCGGGTCGCCAGGGCGCTGGCGTATTCTCCGGCCTGGGCCCCGCCCATGCCATCGGCCACGATAAAAATGCCATAGCTCTGGCGCTGGGTCTGGCTGACATAGTGCCAGTCCTGCACGAAATAGCTGTCTTCGTTGGCTTCGCGCACCATGCCCACGTCGGTGATAAAACTGGCGTAAAAAGGGGTATTGTGGAAAAGCCCCAGAATCGCACGTTTGACTTCGTCGATATTCTGGTAGCGGTATTTGGGCTCCACATCGATCATCTTCATGATGATGCTGTTGATCTGGGGGTTGATATCCGGCACATAATACGTGACCTCAGGGAAGATCACCAGTCCGTCTTCGTCACGGCGGTGGCGCAGGGGGCTGCAGCCGGTTACGAGTTCGTGCCAGATCACACCCAGGGAATAGATATCTGCCCGCTCGTCAATCGTGTGTTTGCCCTGCTGCTCCAACTCTGGCGCAGAATAGCCGGGGGTATTGCTCTGCAGGGGGAACATAATCGGCAATTGCAGGGCGCGGCTGAAGCCTGTCAGGCGCACACGCTGGAAGTCGTGGGTGACCACAATGCAGCGCGGGTTGAGGTCGAGATGGACAATTTTGCGGCGGTGCAATTGGCTCAAAGACTGGCAGAGCTGGATCATCCAGTCGCAGGACTGGTGCACGGTGACCTTTTCTTTGGTCAGGAAAAAGCCCAAGTCGCGGCCTTCGAGCTGCTCGATAATCAAATAATAGCGCTGGTTCTCTTCGAACATATCCACCGCTTTGACCACGGTCGGATAGCTGATCGAGCGCAGAATCGTAAATTCGTCATACCAGGGGTTTTTGAGCAAGCCTTGAGAGATGCGGCTTTTGCCACTGCGGCCCTGCTCTTTGACAATCACCGTCAAATTGGTGACTTCATCGGTGGCACGGTACAAACTGGCCCCGCTGCGCACCTCTAAAAAGGCATCAATCCGGTAGCGGTTGCGCAGTTTTGAGCCCGGCTCCAGATTGGGTTCCGAAGCACTGGACGAAGATCTTTGAAGATCGGATTTATCTGGTGCGGACACGTGCTGCGATTCCCTTTCCGGTTCAGTTTTTTGCCAAGAGCATCACGAGTAAAATCACAATGATGCTCAGCAGAACAATATTCAAGCGCAAAAGCCACTCTGCCGAAAAGAGCTTGTGCGAAAGCCCGAGTTTCATCAAAGCGGTCGAAATTCCACGGGACTGGATCGGTACTGTACCAGGAATTGTAGGCGGAGGGGAAGATCGCCGACTGCCGATCTTTTGCAAAGCCTCCATCATTTCACGGGCATTTTTAAACCGGGCCTCAGGTTCCATGCTCAAACAGCGGGCCACCAATTTTTCCATCGGGGGTGAAATTTTGGGATTTTCTTCGCGCAGAGGCGGGAAGCTGAATGGCGCTTCGCCCTGGGGATCGCGCCCGGTGAGCAAATGGTGCACCGTCGCTGCCAAAGCATAAATATCTGAACGCGGCTCCACCTGGCCCCGGTATTGTTCGGGCGGCGCATAACCCTGGGTGCCAATCATGGTCCCTTTTTTGGTCGGATTAAAGTGGCGGGCAATGCCAAAATCCACGACATAAATTTTGCCTTTTTTATTCAAGATCAAATTGGCGGGTTTCATATCGCGGTAGACAATCGCCGGATCCTGTTCGTGTAAATACGAGAGAATTTCACAGATCTGCACGCTCCAGTCGAGCACCTCGTGCTCTTCAAAGGGGGCGTTGTCTTGGGCCAGCAGGCGCTGCTCTAAATCGGCCCCGTCGATATATTCCATCACCAAATAATGGCGATTGCCTTCGGTAAAGCGGTCGTAGACCTCGGGAATGCCCATGTGTTTGAGATTGGCCAGCATTTCGGCTTCGCGATCAAAATTGCTGGTGGCCGTGCGCCGCTGATCGGGGTCGGTAAAATGGTCGAGCATTTCTTTGATCACCGCCACGCGGCGGGAAAAACGCAGATCGTCGGCCAGATAAATCGCGCCCATGCCGCCCTGACCAATTAATTTGGTGATCTGGTAGCGCCCCTGCAAAACCGCATTTTCGGGCAAAAGGGTCGGACCGGCATCTTCATCGTCTTCGGGTTTGTAAGATTTGCGGGCGCGTACAGCAGATTGGGTGGCCTGCACACTTTGATTGGGATGGGTATGTGAGACCAGCGGGGCCCCACATTCATGGCAGTATTTATTGCCCAGAATATTTTTGGAGCCACAATAACGGCAATAGACCTGTTTGTCTTTGCGGGAACTGCTTGGGCGTTGACCTGGCCGCTGCCCATTGCCGGTCTCTGAGCCGGGTCGAAGAGAGGATGGGGGCGTTTCCGGCACCGGCGGCGGGGTGAGTGGGATGGGCGACTCAGGTGCGTTTTCTGAGTTGAGAGCATCCGTCTCTTCATCGTCATCGGAGATCAACTCCACCAGACGAACCGGAGGGGCCGGGGGATCGTGGGCCAAAGGCGCACCACACTCACTGCAGTATTTTTCGCCAATCATATTGGCAAAACCGCAGGTGTGGCAGATCAATTCTCGCGCCTCTTTGCTGGACACTTCAATCATTCAACCGCGCAACCGCATGCTCGATAATTTCTCTCGATAATTTCTCATTTAATGGTGTGAAATGCAGACAGGGTCAGTATATCACAGAGTACCTCAGAGACAGAACACGCAAATCCCCTTGCCAAATCCGCTTTTTCTCGCAGGTTTTTGAAATTACCCCAATTTTTCATTTTATCTTAAACTATCCTTATTTTTTCTCACGTCAGAAGCGCTTAAAAAGACCGCATAAATAATAATCACCGCGTTAAATTAAAAGAGGTTTGATCCATGAAGCACCGCAGCCTGTCCCTGTTACTCAGCTCCCTGTTACTGACTGCTTGTGGCAACAATGCCATGACAGGTGCTTATAACCCCTATGGACAGGCCGGATATGGTCAACAGGCCGGATACGGTCAAGCGGCTTATGGCCAGGCGGCTTATGGCCAAACCCCCACAGGCCAAAGCGCCTATCAGCCCGGTTATGCTTCTTCGGTTTATGGCCAAACGGGCATGACCGGCCAAACGGGCATGACGACCGGTTATACCGATCCCAACCAACAAATGAACCCAGCAATCAATGGCTATGGCGCCCCCCAACAGGGCTATGCCACCCAGCCCGGTGCCCAGACAGGTTATACCAATCAGCCCACAGACCAAACAGGTTATGCCAGCGCGCCATCAACCGCTGCCCCCGCCAAAACCACCACGGCCCCCAAAACCACCGCTCCTGCAAAAACCACCACCGCGCCCAAAACCACCACGCCCGCCAAAACCACGGCAACCACTCAGGTCGCCCAATTTTTGAGCAATGCCCGTCAGGCCATGGACAAACTGCAGAGCCTGTCTGCCACGATTGCCAATTTTGAAAAAGGCACCCAACCGGGTCAAGGCAAAATTCAGTATTATTACCGCAAACCGGGCCAGGTCAAAATTGATGTTTTACAGAGTTCGGATCCCAGCCGCAAAGGCATCAAACTGAGCTATCAAACCAATGGAGATCAGGTGCGCGCCCGTGCCACAGGCCTCTTGAGCCTGGTGCCTGTCACCCTTTCAATGAGCGATTCCAAGGTTAAATCTGGCCGGGGCTATTTAATTGGCCAAATCGACCTGACCTCAACGGTCACCCGCTTGACCCAGCCCAGTGCAACCACCAAGGTGTTGGGCAAAACCACCCAGAATGGCGCCGAAGTAATCGTGTTGGAAATCAAAACCCAAAACCATTTTGACAATCGCATCACCAAAGAACACCTCGGTCTGGACGCCAAAACCTGGCTGCCCCGCTTACACGAAATGTATGTGGGCACTGAATTGGTCTACGCCGCCAAACTGGAACAGATGGAAGTCAATCCCACCCTGGCCAGCAACGTCTTTGACATTTAAACCCGCAGCGCGTTTAAAAAGCGCGTTTGTCCGGCAAAGTCAGGCAGGAGCCTGACCTGAACCCAGTCTTCGTTGAGAAACAGAGACTGGGTTTCGCTTGCCAGCGAGGCTTCCAACTCCAGCCAGAGCTGCCCCCCAGAGCGCAGCAAGTGCGGCCCCTGCTCAGCCAAAAGCCGGTAAAAGCGCAGCGGGTCTTCGCCAGGCGTAAGGGCCATTTGTGGCTCATAGAGCTGCACCTCGGGTGCCAGGGTTTGCCATTGCGCCAGTGGGACATACGGCGGGTTGGAAATCAGCAAATCCAATTCCAGGTCCAAGGCCAAAAACGGGGCCAGACCATCGCCTTCTAAAAAAATCACCGCTTCATTGAGATGATTCAAATGGGCATTTTCAGCCGCCAGAGCCAGGGCGGCTGCAGAGAGATCCGAGGCCCAGATCTGGCTTGCCTGCCTGCGCTTTTGCAATTCCTGGGCCAGGGCCAGGGCAATGGCTCCGCTGCCTGTGCCAAAATCGGCGATCCGCAGCGCCTCAGCAATGACTGGCAGGGTATTTAAAGCCAAATGCACCAATTCTTCGGTTTCGGGCCGTGGAATCAAAACCGCAGGGGTCACCTTGAGCAGCAAACCACAAAAAGGCTGGTTGCCCAAAATATACTGCAGAGGTTCGTGGACCTGACGGCGGGCCAAAAGGGCCTGGGCCTGCTCCCATTGCAAAGGCGCCAGCAATTGGCCGGGCGACACACGCTGGGTCAAGGTCGAAAAACCCAGGTGGTCTAAAATCCAACGGGTTTCGGCCTCGGCTTCGCTGGCTTCAAGGCCAAAACTGAGCAGGGCCCGCTCAATCTTCTGTTGGGCTTCAGCCAATTGCATCAAAGGCCGCCGGGCGCTGGCCTGTGCCAAAATAATGCCGCAGGGCCTGCACTATTCGCTCAGCGGCACGGCCATCGCCATAGGGATTGATCGCCTGGCTCATGGCCTGGTAAGCCACAGGGTCATCCAAAAGGCGAGAAGCTTCTGCCAGAATTTTTTCGGGATCGGTGCCCACCAATTTGGCCGTACCCATAGCCACCCCTTCGGGGCGTTCGGTGGTTTCGCGCATCACCAAGACGGGTTTGCCCAGCGATGGCGCCTCTTCTTGGATTCCCCCCGAGTCGGTTAAGACCAAGCTCGAACGGCGAATTAAATCCATCAGCGGGATATAGTCCAGGGGCTCAACCAGCTGAATTTGGGGGTGGTTTTCGAGCAGGGGAAAGACCGTCTCACGCACAATCGGGTTGCGGTGAACGGGGAAAACCAAGCGCAAATCAGCATAGCGCTCACAGAGCGCCAAGAGGGCCTGGCAGATCTGCTCCATGGGGGCCCCCCAGTTTTCACGGCGGTGGGCCGTCACCAAGACCAAACGCTGGCCTTGGCTCAAATCCAGGCCAATCGAAGCCGGGTAATTAAAATCTGGATTGCGGTCGTGCATGCGCAGAATGGCGTCAATCACAGTATTGCCGGTGCGGTAGATCCACTCAGCGGGGATATTTTCGGCCAGCAAAGCCTGTTCGGCAATCTGGGTGGGGGCAAAATGCAGGCGCGTGAGCTGACCACACAAACGGCGGTTGATCTCTTCGGGAAAGGGGTTAAAGAGCTGCTCAGTACGCAGGCCCGCTTCGACATGTCCAACCGGAATCTGCTGATAAGCCGCAGCCAAAGCCGTGACCATGACCGTGGTGGTGTCGCCCTGCACCAGCACCATATCTGGCTTGTGTTCAGCCAAAACCGGCGAAATCGTGCTCATGAGCCGAGCGGTGAGATCGGGCAGGGTCTGGCGTGCTTGCATCAGATCGAGGTCGATATCCGGAGCGATGCCAAAGGTCTGCAAGAACATATCTGTCATTTCGCGGTGCTGGGCCGTGGTTAAGACCAAGCAGTCGAATTCACTGCCTTTGAGTTCTTCGATGACCGGGAACATCTTGATAATTTCGGGACGGGTGCCAAAGACCACAAGGATTTTTTTCATCTTTTTTCCTGAGCAACAGCCCCCGCCTTTTGGTCTGTACAATAACCTATAGAGTCACCTACAGAGCGGCCTGAAGGGCTTGAATTTGCTGGTATTTTAGCATATTTTATGTTACAATCCACCATCTTTGAATTCGTGCCAATCGCCCGCTGGAGGAACCCCATGCCTTATACCCTGCGCATTCAGTCCCAGGCTTCACAAGATCGCCTGGAACAGCTGATTGCCGCCCGCATGCTGCCCGAAACCGACAAACAGGCCCTGGACAAGCGCATCTGGGATCTCTTTGGTGAAACCTGGGCGATTATGTTTACCGACTTGGCAGGGTTTTCACGGCGGGTGGATGAATTTGGCATTATCCACTTTTTACAGACCATTTTTGAATCTCAGCGCCTGCTCATTCCCTGCATCGATGCCTACGACGGTATTTTGCTCAAACAAGAGGGTGACAGCATGTTGGTGATCTTTAAACGCCCCCAAAAGGCCCTGGAATGTGCCCTGGCGATGCAAAAGTCGTTGATTCCCTACAATGCTGACAGACCCGAAGCCGAGCAGGTTTTGCTCTGTATTGGGCTGGGTTATGGCGAAGTCCTCAAAATTGGCGATGCCGACGTCTTTGGGGCCGAGGTCAACGCGGCCTCAAAATTGGGCGAAGACACCGCCAAAGCCGGTGAAATTTTGGTGACGGGCACAGTGAAACAGGCCGCGCCCCTCGAAGGCCTGCACTTTGAACAGATCCACGAAACCATCCCTGGCACAGGCCAAGCCTTTAAGGTCATCTACTGATGCGCCGCCCACTCTTGCACCCCCTCCTCTGCCTCCTGCTCACACTCCTCTTGAGCCTGCAAGCCAATCTGAGCCCCGCCCTGGCGGCGCTCGAAACCGTTTCAACAGCAGGCAAGAGCCCAGCCACAAATACCACACCCGCTTCCCCATCGCCGAACGCCGCCCCCCTGACTGTGGAGACCTACGCCGTCCTGCCCCCCGATCCCGTGCCCCCGCCCCCACGCCCCTTCTGTGGAGAGGCCTGTTGGAGCGCCTCGTTTTTTCTGCCGGGCAGCGGCCAACTCTTTTTGGGCGAATCCCTGCGCGGCTGGGGCTTTATGGCCGGCACCCTGATTGCCCCTTGGGCGCTCTCAACCCTGACCATGGCCCTGCTCGAAATTGGCAAAGTGCCGGGCTGGAGCGGGGCCGAATTGCAACAGGCTGTGCCCTTTTTTATCGTGGCTGCGACCCTGGCGACGATCAGCATGTATATTTGGAATATTTTTGATGCCTATGGCGTGCAAAACGAAAAAAATGCGGCCTGGCAGAGCGCCTTCGAAAAAGCCTTAGAAGAAAACTGGGCCCAATGGCAACCCAAACTGGTGCAAACCCCTGTCAAAGGCCAAGAAAGCCATTGGCATTTTGAGGTTTTGCTGGGAAGTTTTTAAAAGGCCCAGGCCTGAGCGCGTTTGTATTTTGTCTCCCCATTCTGGGTATGTTAAGATAAGGTGAGGCATCGGCAGGAATGAGAGTCATGCCCTGCGGTAATAACCACAAAGGTATTTATCATGAATACGCGCAATCACACCAGCTCTGAGCGTTCTGCGGATCCCACCCGGACCGTTTCTCTTTTAAATCCGCTTTTCCAAGGCGTGGAAGCCGTGCTGGAACAGGGCATGCAATTGACAGCAGATCTGCTGATTGAAGGTTTGGGCCAAACCACACGGGTCCTCAATCGCAGTGAAGAATTGGGCCGCCAAGTGGGAAATCTCATGCAAAAGCTTGGAGATGCCCATCAAGAGACCCGTCACACGACCCAAATGTTGCTCAAAGAGAGCATTCAAGATGGCGTGACCCTCTGCAATGAATTTATTCACGGCATGGGGCAGGTCGCGCGCAGCGCCATTCACGAAGTAGAAGAAATCGGCAAACAGGGGCAGACCATTGGTGGCAGCGTGCGCGACACCTTTCAGGATTTGCCCAACCCTTTTCGCACACGCTCGGCCCGCAAACCCAAAGGCAAAGAGCCCACCATCATACCAATAAGCATTCAGGATAATTAGAGGTACTATGAGCCAGGAAACCAAAGAACTAGCACTCATTCTGCGAGACCGCCTGCGTGAAAAGCAAAAATTGACTGAATATCACCGCCATGCTGTCAGTTATCTCTTCAAGGTCTTTGAAGAAATGATCAACGAAATGAAAGCAGATTTACAGGCCTACGGCGGCGATCCCAATCAGATCAAAATGTACAAAGCCCCTTCTGGTGACTACATCGTGCTCAAAATGGGCGATTCTCTCAGCAGCGTCTTTTCGATGCCCGAGATCAAACTCTGCTCGGTTGAAGTCCAAGGCCAATCCGGTCTCTGCGGCCGCGTGGTGGTCTTTCAGGGCGATTACCGCAATCTCGAAATCGACGATCCCGAACAACTGTCCACGATCGAAGAAGACTCCCTGTTTATCTTCCCAGACAGTGTGTTGTACCATATCGTCTCACCCGTGGGTCTGCACCGCACAGACATTCCCCGCTTTGCCCATTTGGTGCTGAGTAAAATGATCCAAAAAGATGAGGCACATTACAGCCCGATCATGGACGAAATTGTGCACCAACAGGAAGCCAAATACCAGTAATAATTAAACGCCGAATCTAAAGCGAAAGCAGACGATCGAGCGCCATCCCTATGGCTTTGTTTACAACGCCATAGGGATGTTGTAATTTGAGCTTTTCGAGGTGAGCAATGGCTTTGCGATTGCCCAACTTGCCCAGAGAATAAATCACCTGCTCCCGCACCAAATGGGAAGGATCGCGCAGGCCCTGAATCAGGCCGCCATAAGCGCCCGGATTGGACAATTCACCCAACGCTTTAGCAGCTTCAAAACGCACTTCCCAATGGCCATGGCGCAGGTGTTTGAGTAAAATTTTGAGGGCCCGTTGATCGTGCAAAAGCCCCAAAGCCAAGACCAAATGGGCCAGGATTTCGGGTCGCTGTTCCTGCTTGAGCATTGAGATAATCGCTGTGACCGCATCGGCATTGCCGACCACACCCAAGGTGCGCGCGGCATTGCGAACCACGTAGGTATTGGGATCTTTGAGGGCCTTGAGCAGGTATTTGACCATCTGGGAGTGGGGACGGCGCAGACGCAGGGCAATATCCAGCAGGGCCATGGCAGCATTGACTCTGACCAGATCGACCGGATCCTGCAAGGCCTGACAGAGAGGAGCAATCACACTGCTGTCGCCCAAAGCCCCCAAAGCGGCAATCACACTCACACGCACGTTTTCATTAAAAGCCTTGAGCTGTTTGAGCAGATAGGGCAAAGCGGGCTGGTAATTTTTAAGAGCCAAAACGGAAGCCGCTTCAATTTTAACAAAGTCATTAAAATCCCCGACCAACTGACACAGGCAATCCGCGCTTTCACTGCCAGGATAGCTGGCGAGGGTCAAAATGGCACTGCAGCGCACGACCACGTTTTCATCACTCTCAGCCAATCTGATCAGATGGGGCAGACAGCTCTCGATCTTTTGTTTGGAGAGCAAGACAGAGCAATACCAACGGGCTTTCCAGCTCTTGCTTTCGAGATAATAGACCACGTCTTCAAGACTGCCCGGCGGCGCAAGCTTGGTAAAGACATAAGGGTAAATCTCAGTCGGTGAAAAATTGCGCAAGGCCCAAGCGGCGCTGAGACGCACATCCAGACTGGATTCCTGTAAAAGTGAACGAAAGAGCGCTTCGATTGACTGCGGATCGCGCAAATAGCCCAAAACCCAGGCCACATTTTTGCGGATCTCTTCATCCACCGAAGACAGGTATTCGATCAGGACAGGTGTTGCTGCTGTCCCCTGCTCCAAGAGCATTTGCACGGCATTGTTCAATTGCTCCAGATCTTCCGACTTCAGCATCTGAATTAATTGCTGAAGCGATTGGCTTTCTGGTTGCAAGGCCTCAGCCTGCAGGGCCGACTCTTGCTGCTGCAGCGGCAAAGAGGACTGATTCATAGGCGGATTTAACGCTTTTTCAAGGGTTTGATGGAAACCACACGGCCATCGAGTAATTCCAAATCTGCCATCAGACCCGAACCTCTAAAAATAAAGCGATCGCCCACCTTGAGCGGATACTCGCAGTGAATGCGCTTGACTGCGGCACCGCTGCAAAAAACGGCCTCTTTGAGAATCTGGGCGATCGAATCCGGCATATTCTCAAGAAAGGGCCGCAATTCTGCGGGATTGAGCTGGTCCAAGGGTTTGTTGCGCAGGTATTTCTGCAAAACCCCAACCGAATCGGGAGAGGCAATTGCAGAAGAGAGTTCCTGGCTGAGAATATCTGAAAAGAGCATCGACATGCTCGTTTTAACACGGACTTCACCTTCGAGCTGCACAGAGGCAACAGACGCGCCCTGGGGTTGCTCCAAGGTTGAATCTTCGGACAGCTCAGCCACAGTTTAGATACTCCCCTTCTGGAATCTAGAGAGAATTTTGCGCACCAAAGGCACGTTTTCCATCTTCTTGAGGGGCATGAGAATAATGCCTTTGAACATATTGCGTTGGAACTCTTTTTCCTCTTCAATACGGCCCGCCACAAAGCGATCCGTATTGGCGCGGGCATGCTCTTCGGAGAAGCCTGTGACTTCGCCGGTGGCTTCCCAGATGCCGTCATTGCAAGCATATTTGAGTTTTTGCTCAAGCTGTTTGGTATAGTCGATGCGCTTTTGGTAATTTTTGTAATAGATCGAGAGCATGAACAGCGCGCCACCGAGGGCATAAGCCGCCAATTTCATCGAATACCCCATATTGAGCTTGCCATAGAGGATTTCCGAAGAAATGACCTTCAGGGCTTCACACATCATCTTGGGATCATCGTCGTGGGGCGAGACGGCCATCAGACTGGTGACCAACATTTTGATCGCGGCCTGGGTCTGGATATCGTTTTCTTTGGCCGCTTGCAAGGTGCCTTGGACAATTTCACGCACAATTTCGCGGAACTGAACCGAGAGAATATCTGGGGCCTCGGCCATGGCTTCAATCGACTGATTGAGCAAGACCTTTTGCATATTGCCCCCCATGCCATTGTCGCCATTGGGATCGGCATTGGCTGCAACTGCGGTAAACACGGCAGCCCCCACAGCCCCCAAGCTGTACATCGAAATTTGTTCGCGAACGCTGCGCTCTTGGGTTTTGGCGGCTGTCGATTGATTGGAAATGCTGGGCTGGAATAAATCCTGAGACTGCCCATCGAGAACGGTGGCCCCTTTTAAAGAGCCCATATTTACCCGGCGGCCATCGGAGGCCGAGGCCGAGGCCAAAGAGGGAACGCCGCCCCCCCCACCGGCAATGGCAGGCACACCCGCGCCCCCACCGGGAATCGAGCCACCGCCACCGGCGCGTTTGGCACCGGGTTGACGGGGACGGCGGCGCTTACGTTCTCCGCCGCCTTCGCCTTCCGCTTCTTCTTCGTCGCTGTCGCGCTCACCTTTGCGTTTGACTTTGTGGTCGCGATCATCTTTTTCGTTGGTATCGGTTTCTTTGTTGCGTGTGATCGATGAAGAGGGGTTGTAATTATCGCCTTTGAACTGGGCGGATTCTTCTCCGGGGGGTTTAACGTCCAATTGATGGCGGGTGGATTGTTCGTTGTTGTAGACATTGGTCTGGCCATGGGGAGTAGAGGCCTGAGAGCCACCCTGATTGCCTTTGACCAGCTCATTTTTAGCAACGGGGTTGTCAAACTGCGCTTTGGCAGGGGTTGCATCCGGGTTGCCAGCAGTTTTGGACGTTGTATGGTCCCTGGCATTGGTTTCAGTGGTCTGTGGATTCGTACTGTTCCGCTGGATTCGGGTAACCGCCATGGCTTAAATGACACTCCTACCTAAAAGTTCAATACCTGTCTATCACAAAGGGTTGTTCAACTACAATCTTACTACAGATCTCAAGCCAAATACAAACCGTCCAGGGGATCCTTACCCGCTTTGGGTCTGCTTTCCCGGCTTTTTTTGGGATATATTCTCAAATCTGTTCAGGTCCAGACTGTGCGCAGCCATGCAGAGGGCAAATACAGAGCTGCAGCCTGAGGGGATTTAATTCAAACCAATTGTAATACGGTTTTTTGAGAAAAATTCAAACATTCGATCAATCCACACTATTGCAGGGGGATGCTGCGCCATGTTACTAATAGAGTTCATTCAGAATTTGCAAATGATTTGCAAGTAATCGACAGGTAACCGACAACTAATCGCCAAATGATTCGTTCTAATTTAAGCCGCAGAGGGAAGCCCAATTATGTCGCTCAAAATCATGTCGCTCAAACAAATCAGCCTGGGTCTCTGTCTGTTCAGCCTGGGTTTTAACGGCTGCAGCCAGGACAATCCCGTCAAAGTGCAGCCCAGCACGGCCCATGATGCCAATTTTGAGGTCAGCTTTACGCTGACACTGGAAAATCGCTCAAGCCAAACCACTCTAAAAACGGCTTTTTCGTCAGGGGTATGGCAAGTTTCAGCCCAACCTTCGCTGTTCGAAATTGGCAAAAATGCCAGCGCAGAATTGCAGCGTCTGGCCGAAAGTGGCGAGACTGGCCCGCTGCAAAAAAGCCTGAGTGCCCAAACCGCCAGCGGGCTTGCTGGAATGTGGAGCGAGACCCTGGCCCCCGGCCAAAAAGTGACGTTTAATTTTAAAGCCAAAGCGGGCCAAAAACTGAGCTTTGCCACGATGCTGGCCGAGAGCAACGATCTGCTTTTGGCCCCAGCCAATGGCAGTTTGGCGCTCTTTGACAGCAAAAACGAACCCCTCTCCGGCGACCTCAGCGCCCAACTCGAACTCTTTGACGCAGGCAGCGAAGTCAATCAAGCCCCAGGTCAAGGCAATTTTCAATTCCCCCGCCAAAAAAGTGCCGACGAAGGCAGTGTCGAAACCAGCCCTGTACGTCTGCTCAAAGACGTCAAAGACGGCTTTCAATACCCCGCCGCTTCAGCCTTGGTCTCGCTCAAACTGGAAAACGATGACCACCACGAAGAAACAGGACACAGTCATTGATGCGGCCCATTCAGAGACGCTTCAGCCTCGGCCTCGGGATTTGGCTCTGTCTCTCGCTTGGGCTGTGTTCGCTCTGGGCCAGTCCAAGTTTGGCCCAAAGTTTGGCCCAAAGTTTGAATCAAAGCTCTCCTTCTCCAGTGCCAACAGAGTCACAAGAGCCACAAGAACCTGAAAGCACTGAAGAAGAGGTGATCACCCCCACTGAGGTCAGCGCCAGTGAAGCACCCCCGCCGGTCGATGACACAACCCAATCCAACCCCTTTAATTCCCCTTTTAGCCAGCAAAACTTTGTGCCAGATATTTCGCTAATTCTGGATCTCTCAGGCGGGCTGCGCAATCTCAGCAATGGGGGTTTTGAAGCGCTGCAATCGCCCCTCAAATTGCAGGGCCTCAGCAGTGGCCACGGCCACAGTCTAAATGCCCACAATGGCTTTAATTTAAACTATGCCGAACTCACCCTGCAGGCCCCAGCAGATCCCTTTTTTGATGTCTTTGCCACCTTTCATCTCTCCCCCTCAGAGTTTGAAATCGAAGAGGCCTATTTCGCTTCGCGCGGCCTGCCCGGCAATTTTCAGGTCAAGGCAGGTAAATTTCTCAGCCATTTTGGCCGTATCAACAACCAACACGCCCATTTCTGGAATTTTAACCAACTCCCGATGGTCTATGCGGACTTTTTGGGGGGCGAGGCCCTGAACGAAATTGGGGCCCAGATCAGTTGGCTGGCTCCCACAGATTTTTTCCTCAATCTGGGCCTGGAGGTTTTGCAGGGCAGTAACGCTGAAAGCTTTGGCACAGCAGGTTTTAGCGTGGGCGATCAGCAATTAAAAGCCGTCGAGTTACCCAATCTGGCCGTGGCTTATGCCAAGACCTCAGTCGATCTGACAGACGATTTGGTACTGTTGGGAGGACTGTCTTACGCCCAGGGCGGAACCCGGCAAAGTGGCAGTGCCGAAGCGGCAACAGACGCCCATGTGCATCAACTGGCTCCCACGCCAATTGGGGCCTTTGCCGGCGGCAGCCGCCTCTTGGGCGCGGATTTAAGCCTGCGCTGGCTGATCGACTCCTACCGCGAATTGAGCTGGCAAAGCGAATTTTTGCACCGTTCACTCGATGGCAGCCGCTACGACGCCACGGGCCGCGTTCCCCTGGCCAAAGAGCAGTCGGGGCTGTATTCTGAACTGGTCTGGCGCTTTGATTGGCAATGGCGCACAGGTCTTCGGCTGGATCTGGTCACCCGCAACGACAGTTGGGAAAATGCCCAACTCAAGCCCGGAGCGACTTTGCTGCCCAGGTATACTGCCATGCTGGAATACCACCCCAGCGAGTTTTCCCGGCTGCGGCTGGAATACAATTACGATCTCACTCGCTTTGCGGATGGGGTACAAACGCCGGTTCAATCGGTCTTTTTGAATTTAAATCTGGCCATGGGCGCGCATGGCGCCCATCAATTTTAAAGGCAGATCAATTTTAGGATGGACATCATGCAATTAAAGCTGTTTAAAGCCGCTCTTTGGAGCCCGCTGCTGGCACTCGCCCTTTTGAGCGCGTCGAGCGCGTTTTGCGCTCCGGCCTGGGCCAAAGTGGAGGTCGTGACAACCTATCCGTATATTGCTGAGCTGGTCAAAGAAGTTGGCAAAGACAAAGTCCAGGTCAGCGCCCTGGCGCGGGGCGATTGGGATCCCCATTTTGTGGTCGCCCGCCCTTCGCTGATTGCCAAGCTGCGCAAAGCTGAATTATTGGTGATCAACGGCGCACAATTGGAAATCGGCTGGCTGCCCCCTTTGTTGCGCCAGGCCAACAATGCCAAAGTCCAACCCGGCCAGCCCGGCTTTTTGGAGCTTTCCAATTCCGTGCAGCTGATCCAAAAGCCCCAAAATGTCTCACGCGCCCAAGGCGACGTACATCCCCAGGGCAATCCCCACTTTATTACCGATCCTCATTTGGTGCCGCCCCTGGCCAAAAGTGTGGCTGAAAAACTCTGCCAATTGGAGCCGGGCGACTGCAGCGACTTTCGCAGCAACCAAGCCCAGTTTAACCAGCGCTGGCAGGCCAAACTCCAAGGCTGGGACGCCCAATTGAAAAAACTCAAAGGCAAAAAAGTGCTCGAATACCACCGCCTGCACGACTATCTGATTCAGCGCTATGGCCTGATTCTGGTGGGCACGGTCGAGCCGTTGCCGGGCATTCCTCCCAGCCCGGCCCACACGGCAGAAACCGTCACCCGGGCAAAAAAGGCAGGGGTCTCGCTCAATCTGCGCGGGGTCTACAATCCCGAACCCCCTTCGCGTTTTGTCTCGGAAAAAAGCGGGATTCCGCTGATCACGCTGCCCCACGACGTGGGGGCGGTGCCCGAGGCCAAAGACCTCTTCTCGCTCTTTGATACCTTGGTCAGCCGGCTGAGCCGATGATCGAGCTGCTCTGGCCAGCCTTTGCCGTCTCGCTGGTGCTGCTGGGCATTCACTCCTTTTTTGGCCTGGAAATCATCCGCCGGGGGATTATTTTTACCGACCTGGCGATTGGCCAATGGGCGGCTTTTGGCAGTGCACTCTGCCTGCTGCTCTGGGAAGGCCAGCATCTCTACCCGGTCTCGCTGGCCTTTGCCCTGCTCGGCGGCGGCCTGATTGGCCTGCTCTCGCGCAAAGGGGGGAATCAAGCGGAACCCCTGATTGGCCTGATGTATGCCCTGGGCATCGCGGGGGTGTTTTTGCTTTTGGCCAAATCTCCCCACGGCATGGAAGAGATCCAAAACCTGATGGCCTACGATATCTTGTTTACCCCCCTGGCTGAAGTGGGCAAAACCGCCCTGATCTATGCCGCCCTGGGCACCCTTTTGGCGCTCACGCGCAAGATTCAAGGCCCGCTGCGCGAGGGCATTTTCTTTTTGAGCTTTGCCGCCACCGTGACCAGCTCGGTGAAATTGGCCGGGGTGCTGGTGGTCTTTGTGCTCTTGATTGGCCCGGCCCTGATCGCCCTCTATTTGCGCGTCAAACACACGCTCTGGGTGGCCTGGGGCCTGGGACTGCTCTTGAACCTCGGGGCCTTGATCGCCTCTTATGTCTGGGATCTGCCCACGGGCTATGCCGTGGTGGCCGTGCAGGCCGGGGCCGCGCTTTTGGTGGGCAGTGTCTGTACCCTGTTGGGACGACCCTTCAATGCCTGACTTCGACTCCGCTCAGTCAACGTTGGGGTCAGCGTCCATTTTGAGCCATTAGCATCGGCTTCATTTGAGGTCTGAATGCCCCCCAGTCCGGGCCCTGAGCGTGTCCCTGAGCCAGTCGAAGGAAGTCGAAGGGCGTGTTATAATTCGCCGGTCAACGACCCCGGCCTAGAAGGCCGGAGCTTGTAACTAACCGAAGGAGATGTCCCCTTGAGTCGCTACAATAGGCTGGTTGACAGACAGCCCTTTAAATTGCAAGTAATTGGCGCGAATATTAATCGCAGCGTTGTGGTCAGCGTGGCAGGTGAATTTACACACGCGACACTTAAATACAGACTGTTCAGGTCGATTGGAGCGAGACACATGCTTGCACTGAGAACACTTCTGCGAGGTATAACGAGGGTCAACAAAAACAACACTGACTCCCACAGCCTGCGCCTTGTATTCCACAAATGTTTGCAATTGGGCAAAGCTCCATTTGTGAAGCCGCTTACGCTGGGCTTTTTTCAGTTTGACTCTGCCACGAATATCTGTCAGATTTTCAAACACCAGCGTTTGCCCAGATTCCATCGTTTGAACAAGTCGTTTGCTCAGAACATGGTCACAATCGCGTCTGAAACGTCTCTGTCTGCCAGAGGTGCGCTTCAATTTGCGCTTGGCAGAGCGAGTGCCTTTAGACTGAAGCTCAGAACGCAAAACAGCATGTTTTCGCTCCACTTCTTCCCAATGTTCAGAACCATAAAATTGTCCCCTGCTATCTGCAGCAGGATTCACAATCCCCAAATCAACCCCAACAAAACTGTCATCAGTGTCATTGGGTGGAATTTCTTGAATATCTTTACTCATGACGACATGCAGCCACCATCTGCCTTTGCGGTCTTGAATCACATCGGCACTGCAACGTTGCCAAGTTTTGTATTGCTGGTAATGCTTGGCAATCGTAAATGTGATTCTCAAACGGCCTTGCAAAGTCAGCAGAGAGACTTCGCTTCTGTCAAACCAAAGTCCATACGAACGCTGGTCATAGCGAATCGGGCAGCGCAGAGATTGCGGTTGATGCGCTTTTTTCCCTTTGCGCAAAAGTGCTTTGACAGAAACCAATGCCTCAGTTGCTTTCATTCTGGCAGAAATAGCCAATTGAGAAGGCAAAGCAAACAGCTCTCTTTGAGTACGATAGGTGGCTTTATGCAATTCGATACCATTAAACACTTTATGCGTCCAACCATAAGCAGAGACTTGGTTAAAAGAGTCTGTATATGCTTGAATTGCCTGAGTCAGAATAGACGCTTGCTCAGGTGTTGGACGCAATCTAAGTTTAATCGTTCGCTGAATAATCATGTTCATATAATATCACAAAGTATTCAACAAAATACACATAGAAAGGAGTGTGGAAAAGACACGTCCGGCTTACACCGGATGCGCTCTGCCTCTCCGGCATGAATGCAGGAGTCTCCCGCGCAAGACCTGATGAATGCCAACTCAAACGCGCCGAGCTTGCCCAACTACCCGATTGAATCGTTGCTGGGCAGTGGGGGCTTTGGCAGCAGCTATCTGGCCCGGCGCGAGAGCGATGGCTTGGCCTGTGTGGTCAAAGTCTTGGCCTGGGACCGCTTAAAAGACTGGAAAAGCCTCGAACTCTTTGAGCGCGAGGCCAAGGTGCTGCAAGGCCTTTCTCATCCTCAGATTCCTCAATTCCTGGAGTATATTCAGCAAGATCAGACCCTGTGTTTGGTCCAGAGTTATGTTCCTGGTCAATCTCTGGAACAGTGGCTCAAGCAAAAAGGCAATTTCACACACTCACACGTCCTCGATTTGGCCCTTTCTTTGACAGAAATCCTGGTCTATTTGCAAAAATTTTCCCCGCCTTTGATTCACAGGGATATCAAACCCGGTAATATTATTATCGACAACCGCGATCAGCCCCATTTGATTGACTTTGGCGCGGTACGCGACACCCTCAATCCAGCCACCGAGGCAGGGGGTTCAACAGTTGTAGGTACCTTTGGTTATATGGCCCCTGAACAATTCCAAGGCAAGGCCTATCCAGCTTCAGATATCTACAGCCTGGGCGTGACCCTGATCTACGCCCTGACCCGCAAAGCGCCTGAAGAGCTGGAGAGCACAGGGCTGCAATTGAACTTTCGCCCCTGGGTAAAATTGCCTGAGGCCTTTGCCGACGTGCTCGAAAAGATGATCGCCCCCGATTGGCAACACCGCTACCCCGATGCCAAGGCCTTGCAGACAGACCTCTTGGCCCTCAAAGCGGGCAAGCCAACGTCTTTGCAGGTCCAAAAAAATGTCTGGACCGAGCCCCTGCCGGCCAAATACCGCACCTATTTGCTCCTGGGTGGGATCACTTTCTTGCTGTTTGCCGTGCTTTGGCAGATGTTTTCGCCGGTCAGTCAAAAAAATCGGGAAGAGATCCGCAAAAAGATCGAACGCACCTACGAAGAGCAGTACCGGGAGAGATACGGGCCACTGCCGCAGAAGTCGCCAGGATAGCCTCAGAGCTAAAACTCAGCCTGATCGCATTCAGAAAGAAATCGCAGATACGGTGAGTTATTTGCTCGGCCTGTAAGAAGCAAAACAGTCGCTTAATTTCTCCCTGTCTTTGGGGAATTTTCATGTCGAAATCATGACAATAAAAATACATAAACAAAATTTTTAAACCCCTTTTTAAGCCATTGCCTGGCTTCTATTTTCAAGACGGCGGTGATACTATCAGAAAAGTATCTCAAGAGGACTTAAAGTTTACGTGAAAAAGTCTCAACAACCAGCGCTCTTTATTTGGGTTTTAATTCTGCTCGTTTGGGGGCTTTTTAGCGCTTGTTCCCTTCAAAACAATGCCTTGCCCAATCTGCCGCCAGATAATGCTCAAGCCAATTCAAGCCCACTTTCAGAAACAGACCAGTTTCTGGCCTGTTTGCCTGAGATTTACGCTTTGGCAGGAAGTGATGAGGACTCTGTAATATTAGAAACTTATCACCCTTGCTCAGAACCGAAAGAAATCAAGAGTGTTGATTATTACACTTCTTTTTTAGATAGAGGTGGTCATGTATTGCGTTCAAGAAGTCTGACTGCTCCTTATAAAAAAAAACATAAATGGCTTAATGGATTGTATTATTTTAGCGAAACAAACCTTAAATCCGGTCAAATTATAAGAACTAAAAACAATATATATAATCCTTATGATATTAATACGATTCAAGAATTTAAATCACTAAATAAGTTAAATTTAAATTGCCTTCCTCAATTAAATATAAAAAATATAAATCAAGAAGATTTTAAACTTGATATCTCTTCTTCTTGTATCTCTAAAAATGAAATTGATTATATTTATTATTTTATTACATCAAGTATTCTCGCAGATAAATTTATCAATCAACAGATTGATTTACAAGAAAATTCTTTTGATTTAGTAGGAAGAAGTCCCTATTCAAAACAAGAAAATCCTATTATTGAAAAATCACTTTCAAAATGCACTGAATATTCTGGTAATACTTGGTACATAAACCCTCAAATCAAGCTTAAATCAGGTGAGTATTTAACTGCTGCCCCCATTAAAATCGACTTTCCGAAAAGAGAGGGGTGTCCCCCGCCCCCGGACGGGCAAGCAGGCAGTGGAAAATGAGATGTTCAAATTCTTTCTGTGTTGTGTACCAAATAGAAGGGCACTCACTATGCCACGCCGTTTGGGATGGCGTTGAAGGAGTTTGAGAGATGATTAAACGTTTTAATCAACTGTTTTTATTATCTGTTTTGTTGTTTTCGTGTGGATGGGGTCCCAATGATTTTATTCCTACCCAACAACAGATTACAAATCTGGCCTGGTCTCCTGATGGTCAAAAGCTGGCTTTTATGTATGAAAATGATAAAGAAACAAACCACAATATCTCTTTTTATCGCAGCAGCCTGTATGTCATTAACGTGGATGGTACGGGTTTAAAACGCGTTCAGTTTAATCCTGAAAGTAGCTCTCCTTATTACTGACACCAGTGGGCTCCTTACCCAGAGATTATTACAGGAGGGCGCTTAAATATTTATTCAGTAAAACTAAATGATCAAGAAGCACAGCAAATACTCCTGAATCTTAACAAAGATCAAAATCAGGATTATTTTGGCCATACATGTATTTTGAATGGAAATTTATATATTCTAGCTAGCTCACAAATGAATATAAGACTGGGTTCTCTTAATAAAAACACTGGTAGCTCTTTTGATAAGCTTAAATTTTTATCTTGGGAAGATGGAACTCCTGCCAATCAAAGGCTGAACATGACAAACCCTTTTGCCTGCTCTCCCTATAAAAATCAAATTTATTTCAGTGGAATTTTGTCTAAATCAGATTCGAACTATCAACATTTCATTGCAGAACTTGACTCTGAAACAGGTACGATTGCTCAACCCATTGTGTTCAAGTCCATTTCTTTTGACAAAGATAACCCACAAGAACAAGGACATTTACATGAAGTCACATTTTTAGGCTGGAAAAATGAACATACCATTGTGTATTTTCAACGTTCTGATACAGCCATTTATGAGTTCGATCTTGCTAATAAAATAGTTTCTTTGCGCTCAGATATCTCACAGCCTATTCTAACGGCATTAAAAAACCCCATTTACAAAGCTATTTTCTCTCCAGACTTTAAAAAAGTTGCCTATACCCAACAAGACACAATCAATCCCCTCAATACCCAATTAATTATTTCAAATCCTGATGGTACCCAAGCAAAATCTCTTTTATTTGTTATGTCAGACTTACCGAATAAGGATATACCCTAATGAAAAAGAAACTTTTCTTTCAATTTTTATGCCTTATTATGAGCGGTAAATTTCTCCTTCTTGCCTGTTCTCCTGTTTCAAATCCAAATCAGAACAAAAGCAAACCCATTGTTGCTGATCACAAACAAGATTTTTCCATTCAATCAGCGCTAGGGAAGTTTGGTTTTGGCTATCAGGCAAAGGTGACTGCGGATGGAACGGCGGAGACGGTTCGGTCTTTATTTATGGCATTAATCAGAAAAAACATCTATAAAATAACTCTATCTTTTTTTATTGTGTTATCATCGTTTTCTTGCCAAGGGCTTCAGGGAGCGAGTATACCCGCGGCATCGGTGTCACCTGTTCAATCGCCAACTGTGACAGAGATACCCAGACCTTCATCTTTACCTTCTGTTGCACCCACAGTAAATGCCTCTAGGACACCCAGTCCCACGCCTGTTGCGCCTTTGCCGTTTTCACCCGTTCCATTGCCAAGTGTTTCTGTAACGCCGAGTGCTGCGCTTCAATGTATTGATTCCACAGATCCTTTTAAGCCTCGTTTGATTGCCTGTCCCCCAGAGCAACCCACACCTGTGCCAACGCCCACAAGTAAAGATCCTTGTTATCTGTATATTGAGCATCCAGATATGGGAGTCTGTCCTGGAGTGAGTGGAGTCATTTACGACCAATCAGGCAAGCCCATGAGCGGTGTTAAAGTAGAATTTGTTGGAAACGGTCTTACTCAAACATTGATGACAGGAACAGAGGGTCAATACATTTTTCGAGGCCGTTCTGGACTTGACCATGTTTTAAAGGTGAGTAAAGCAGGCTTTGCCAGCCGCAGTTTTAGTTTGAGAAATTATAAATCACCCATTGCCCCTAATTATCCAGATACATTTAATGTTGATTTTGGGGGTGATGGGACTGATTACAGCCATCATCCAGAACTATTTTTGGATGACCGCCCTGAAGTTGAATTCGTTGGATTTAAGAGTAATTCCAATAAATTTTCTCCTGAATTCTCACTCCGTTTCAGTGAACCTGTTGAAACAGGAGATATTGAGAAAAAATTCTATATTGTCTCACGTATGGATTCTAGTCTTTGGATACGGGTTTTACAGAAATTTTATTATTCTGGCGATGATAATAAATATAATTATCTGTTTAGTCTTTGGGAGCCAACTCAACCGAATTCAGATAGCAGTTTGGTAATCACACCCCAGAATTTAAAATTTCAATGGAATGCAGAACACAGCGAAGTAGGTATCTCTTTTAAGCCTGGAATACAGCTCTTTAGTAATGTAAATGCTAGCACTACTCCGCACGGATTAGCCTTTGTGGACCCCGAAGGCAAAAACCGAAGCCTTCGTGATCTAGCGGGCAATGCGCGAACGGAAAAACATTTTGTTTATAACAACCCCACTCAGGCTTCAGATTTTTATAAATACACGATCCCAACAGATGATGATGCACCCCGCCTGCTCTCCCTTCAACCGCTCGAAGCCTCACTGCGCCTCAATTTTAGCGAAATTATGGCGATCCAGACCTACAAATACCTGATCGCAGGCGGCATGATCGACATGCTGGCACCGGGATTGCCCGGCAGCGAAACCCGTTCCCCGGCAGAATATCCTGGCAATTTGGGCAATGTCACGGGGCGTAAAACGGCAGCCAATTACAAGCTCAAAATGACCCGTGGGGGTTCAGAAATCCTCAACACCACGTGGAAAGCCCTGGGCGGTGAAGCGCGCTATGACAGCGACGATGCCAGCCGCCAAAGTGTGAGACTGTATCCGCCCCGCAGCAGCCAGGCTGTGAATGGCTTTTACCCCAGTTATACCTGGGTCAACACGGCGGCTATTCCTGCTGGTTTTGGCCAAGGCAGCAGCCCCGAACAAACTTGGGTTTTGCGCTGGCAGGGGGTGCGCCGCGATGGTTCACTGGGGCCGCAGCGCATGGCCACATTGGCAGGCCATGCCTTGCGCAGTGCGCCTGAATGGGCGACCCAACTGCAATTGGCGTTGCAGACCAATAGCCCCGAAGAAGGGAATTGGCAAGTGCAGGCCAGTGCCGATGGCAGCCAGCTTAAATTACGGCTGGAGAGTAGCGATGGTGAGGTTCTGGGCTGGAAACCCCTGGGCATTGAGACTCCCGGCACGGCTTTCCCCAGCAGTCTGGCCACGGGTGCCCAAAATTGGTCGGCAAACAGTGATTGGCGTTGGTGGCAAACGGGAGATGTCCTTAGTATTGAAGTGATCAACCCAATCTTTGACCCAGCGGGCAACTCCATCGACCCGGCAGGCAAAAGCGCCAGTACAACCGTGCCTTAAATGAGGAAAGGAAAAACCCTATTTACATTTTGGATTTTATAAATTTACGCATCTATACCCTGGCACTGGCTGATTCAGAAAAAGTGAAACCTCAACGCCGGCTTCAATTTCCTGACCCGCAGAGTTTTGATGTAAACCCGCGTCACACGGTGATTTATGCCACGCTGTTTGGGCTGACGTTTAAGGCGTTTGAGAGATGAAGAAAAGTTTACTCAAAGAATTATTGACCTTGTCACTGGCGGGACTGGTGCTGGGGCTTTCAGGTTGTGGGCCTACTGGGCCAAGGGATTATAAGCAGTATCTACAGGAAGTTAATCAAATTCAATGGTCGCCAGATGGGAAGTTTTTGGTTTTAGATTATATGTACGGAAAAAAAATAAACAATAATATTTATGGCGATCATTTATTGTATACATTTGATTTCAGTTTAAATAAAATCAAGCTCATTTCAGAAAGTCAATATTATTGTGGTTTATTTTCTGACAAACAATATGTACTCTCAACAAAAAATGTTAAAGATAGTGAGCTATTTTTCTATTTATTTAATACAACGGGATCAAATGAGAAAATTGACACCCCCAATCCCTCTTGCCCTATGTATTTAAATGAGCAATTTTTTATTTTATTTAAAGATATTAATAAACAAAACAAGCTCATCAGACTCAATCGTTCCAACCAGGAAAAGATTGCAATTGAGCCAGACGAATCCGTTCAAAAATTTATCCAAGACGAAAATATCCCTGAATACAAGATTGAGCAGATTTTTGAGAGAAATGGTGTTTTACGATTGATCCTTTCAGGCAGTGTTGGATACACGCCTGAAAAGCCACACCCGCCCAAAACCTACGCCACAGCTTTGCTTCAAGACAACAAAATTACCCAGATCGAAAAACTCATTTCCCTGGAAAAACCCTTTGGCATTCGCATGGTCTTTTGGGGCATCTCTCCAGATAACAAACTGATCTTCGGTAAGGAGACAGGCTCTCCCCCCCTGGAATATTTTGAATATGACTACGTAAAGCATCAGCGGAATCCGCGACCAGACCTGGATAAGATCAACGCTTATCTAACCGATGGCAGAATTTTGGACCCAGATGCCTTCTCTCCAGACTTCAGTCAGTTTGTGACGGTACAAGGAATTGCCGAAGATGCCGAGCGCAATACCATTCATGAGTTGGCCCTCTATGACGTGGCTACGGGCAAGAGAAAAACACTTTTTAATATCTACAATACCCTCCCCAAAGGGGATTACAAAACGGTTGTTCGCTAGGCGTGTCAACGTATGGTCTTAACCCCGCCTTTAAACCAAGCGGTGACTCTTGATCGCGGTTAAATAGGCCTGCTGCAAATGCAAGAAGCGCTCGGCCTGACCGCCCTGGTCGGGGTGAAACTGTTTGGCTTGGCGGCGGTAGGCCTGTTTGATCTCGTTGAGGCTGCAGGGGTATTGCAGACCCAGCACCTGCAAGGCCTGGCGCTGCACCGGGCCACAATCGCCCAGACCGTGTTCGCCGCGAAAGCTCTCAGTGGCATCGAGATAGGCCTCACGCTCAGCGGGGCTCATTTCCATCAGGCGCTTGATCTCCCGCACAAAGACCCGGCGGCTGATCTCCGAGAGCGGGTCAAATTGGCGGCGCAATTCTGGGCTGAGGTATTTTTCCTCGTCGGAGAATTGCTGAATCAAATGGCTGAGTTCTTGGACCAAATAGGCATGGGGCAAATGGGGAGCCAGAGCCCGCGCATGCACCTCTAAACGGTGGCGGTGGTGATCGGGCAAACGCCGGGAATGAAAACGCACAAATTTGCGCAGCTCGGGCGCTGCCCAGTCATTGGCGCAAGAAGATTTGGAGCTGGCTTTGGAGCTTTGGCGTTGCATATTTTGATTATACCCGGCAAGAGCGGCTTTTTTCGAGAGTTTAACACAGCGGGAATTTAAAAGCAGTAACCGCTAACACCTATTTATCTCCTTCAGGGCCAAATCACACCAGGCCAAGCGCTGCTGCTCATACATCAGGCCCGCTTGCAGGGTCAGCCAGATCAGGCGCTGGGCATAAGCCAAGCTGGCGGGGTCGGCAAAATACTGGCTTTCAATCGCCTGATACATCTCCAGCCGGTTGGCGTGTTGGGCGCGCTGCTGGGCCAATTCAGCCAAGAGGACGGCGGGCTCAACGCAATTGCCGGCATAGAGCTTGACCAAAAGGGCATCGCGGATCGGGGAGGGGTCGGCAGGGCTGGCAATCCAGCGCTGGAGTTCACCCAGCCCCAAGGGGGTGATTTGGTAAAGCTTGCGCTCGGGTTTGCCCACCTGGGGCATGACCTCGTGTTGCACCTGGCCTTGGGCTTCGAGTTTGGCCAAATCCCTGTAAATTTGCTGGTGGCTGGCCTTCCAGAAATGGCCCAGGCAGCCATCAAAATGCTGGGCCAATTCATAACCCGTGGCACATTGCTGGCTGAGCGCGGCCAAAAGGGCGTGGGACAAAGACATGGTTTTCTCCTTGCGCGGCTGAGACTTGACTTATGCAACAAGTTGCATATAGAATCAGTATAACACTATGCAACTTGTTGCATATACTTTCCTTCAATCCAGATCACAACAGAGGTAAAACACCATGACATTCTGGCCCGCTTTGGCCAGCGCCCTGCACCTGCTCAGCCTGGCTTTGGGTCTGGGAGGCATTGTCTTGCGGGCTGTGGCATTTTCTGAATTGGCCAAAGACCCCGACAACCCCCAATGGCGGGCCCGGCTCTTCTTGGGGGACAATCTCTGGGGCCTGGCAGCCCTGTTCTGGATTGGCAGCGGCCTCTGGCGGCTCTTGGGCGGGCTCGAAAAACCCACCCTCTGGTACCTGAGCTACGGTGTCTTCTGGGTCAAGATGGCGCTCTTTGGCCTGATCTTTGCGCTGGAGCTGCCGCCCATGCTCACCTTGATCAAAGCCCGCATACAATCAGCCAAACAACCCTGGCAGCCCCCCGTGGCCCTGCTGCAACGCTATGCCCTATTCAGCCGAATCGAAGCCGGTCTCACCGTCAGCATTGTCTTTGTCGCCGCCCTGATGGCCCACGGCTGGCAATACCCAGGCACCTAACCCCTAATCCTCAAACACTGGAGCCGGAGTGCTGCGCATAAAGTCTGAGAGTGCCAGCAAGAAGTCATCCCAGGCACTTTCGCGGGCAAAGCGGGTCTCTTGGTAGGTTTTGAGCAGGTAATTGCGGTATTTGTCTTCGGCCAGGGCCGTGCCGGGGGGCATCAAGATCGAGAGCCCGTTGGCCTTGGCGCCAAAGCTATCGCGGGCATGAATCGTGGCCGCTTCTTGGGCCCGGCGGGCATTTAAAACCGCCGCTTCGATTTGGGGATCGTTGATTTGCTCCAAGAGGGCCGAGCCAAAGGCCCAAAAATCGCGCAGGAAATAACCTTCGTTGTTTTCTTTAAAGCCCGGCACCGAGAGATAGACTGCACGGATCTGAGCGCCATGGGTCGGCATTTTGGCTTTGAGGACGTTGGCCAATTGATTCACAGCTGTTTTGAGACCGCCGAGTTGATTGAGGTCAAAGGCCGCCAAGGTGGTATAACCTTGGCGCTTGCCGCCATTTTTGGCATTGGCCTGGATCGCCAATTGGCGGGCAATCTCACGCGGAGCCACGCCTTGGCCAGCCATGTCGTCAAACATGCGGGTCATGGTGATATTCGAATTTTCGACCGAATAGGAGACATCTTCCGAGGCCAGGGCGTAATCGACGGTGCCAGTGAGTTCATACAGCGCTTCGAGATTGCCCATCAAACAGGCGCGGAAATACACCAGATCGAGTTTGCGGCCCCGCAGGGCTTGGCGCATGGCACCATTGAGCAGAGCGGGCGTTAACATCTTTTGTTGCTGTGTTGCGGGCAAAATCTGACCGCTGGGGGCGGTCTGTACCTTGTCGGTGCCGATCCCCATCAGGCCACCGCCGTGGGTGTAGATCTGCAGGTATTTGTATTGGGCGGGATAGCGATCGAGGCTCCATTTGAGTACCTCAGAAAAAACAGCGGGATTGTTGGACTGTACTTCGCCCACCCCCGGTGCCAAAACGCTTTGGGGCGCGCGGACGGTTTTGGGATCGGTATCTGCCTCTTGCAGATAATACAAGCGGCTGTCCCCCATTTGATTGCCATCGCGAAAGACCAGATTGTAGACCTGGTTTTGGGGCAGATCGTCCATCATTTCCAACATTTGGCGCGACCAGGGGCTTTGGTGGCCTTCGTCATCGGCCATCATATATGTGAGTTTAACGGCTTTGCGGGGTTCTTTGCCAACGGGCAATTGGGGCTGGGCCTGAAAGTTTTGGTAGGCCCCGGCAGAAAAAGCGGACTGACTGAGGGCCTGCAAAGGGGATGATAGAGCGCGGCCCGGTTGCAGGGGAGAGACCAGTGGGCTGGCAGCGCAAGAAGCCAGGAATAAGGCGCTGGCCAAGACAGCAGACAGGGATTTCAAGACGGACATAAAGAACCTCTACGCAATCATATGGATAGGTTTTTATCCGTTGCAAACCCCGTTTTCTGACGCAAAAAAGATTATCCCCAGTTTATTTTTTGGCTAATTTTTCTGACAGGCACAGGCTTTAACCCCCTGTTTGCAAAGCAATCAAAGCGAAGTAATATGGATCCTTTTGCAAGTATGTTAGACTGTTAGCTGTATGTTAGAAACCTGCTTCCGCAGATTTTTACTCCGCGTACAGTTGGGCCCTTTCTCCACCCGGAGATCCGCGCCCCCGCAACGAGATAACCGGCCCAAGCCAGGAAATCCTCTTACGCCCCAGGTCTCTACATATTATTGAAGAAAGCCCCTCTTAATGGGTCTCTCTTCCCCCTATTTTTTAAAAAGCTTAAAGATTTTTTCGGAAGGACCAGCGAACTGTGAAGCGTACATTTCAGCCAAACAAACGGAAAAGACATAAAACACACGGGTTTCGCGTCAGAATGAGTACTGTTGGCGGACGTCGTGTACTGAGTGCCCGTCGTCGCAAGGGCAGGAAACGGCTGGCTGCTTAGCCTGATTCGGGAGCGCAACGATGTTGCCTCGTGAAGAACGCCTCTGTCGGCGCAATGATTTTTCTCACCTGCAAAAAGCGGGAAAGTCTTTGCGCTCACGGCTTCTTCGTCTCATCGTGGCTCCTGCACCAGATGAACGCAGGTTAGTCGGGTTTACCGTCAGCAAGCGCATCAGCAAAAAAGCCACGGAACGCAATCGCATCAAACGGCGGTTGCGTTCCGCTTATCGTGTTTTTTACCCCCAGGTCAACCGGGGGGTGTTTTTGCTGTTTGTCGCCCAAGACGCCATTCTCAACGCCAGTTTTGATGAAATTCAAATTCAGATCAAACGCCTTTTGGGCGAGGCTGGAGTGTATTCAAGCAAAAATGCTGGTACGCCTGCTTGTGCGTCTGATTAAAATTTACCAATGGACCCGTCCCCTGCGCCCGCCCGTTTGCCGTTTTTACCCCAGTTGTTCGCAGTATGCCGTTGAGGCCCTGCAAACCCATGGTTCCCTCAAAGGAAGTTGGCTCAGTCTCAAACGTTTGGGAAAATGCCACCCCTTTCACCCCGGGGGCTATGATCCCGTAAACCCGGCAGACCCAGTAAACAAGCGGCCCCACAGGTGTCAGTCCGAGATCTAGATATTAGGAAAACCGAATGAACCCGATTGATTTTCTCGTAGCAAAAATGATGTTGCCCATCGTGGAAACCTGTTATTCCATTACCGGCAACTACGGCTGGGCGATTGTGCTGCTGACCGTGATCATTAAAATGGTGCTGATGCCTTTAACGGTACAGTCCTATTATTCAATGAAAGCGATGCAGAAAATTCAGCCCAAGCTGAAAAAGATTCAGGAGCGCTATCGCGGCAAACCCGAAGAGCTGAACAAACAGATGATGATGCTCTACCGGGAAAACAAGGTCAACCCCCTCGGCGGCTGTCTGCCGATGTTGATCCAGATGCCCTTTTTGATTGCGCTTTATGCCTCTTTGATTGGTCCCCAGTTCAAAAAAATGCTCGAAAGCAGCGGGCACAAGTCGTTTTTATTCATGGACGACTTGGCCAAAATTGGCGTGATGCACGGCAATACCCCGTATTTTGACAATCTCTTTATGGTCGCCATGTTCGGGATTACGACTTGGTACCAGCAAAGAATCATGACCCCACCGGGGGTGCCCGAAGATCCCCAGCAAGCCGCCATGCAGCGCTCGATGGCGGCCATGCCAGTGATTATTACTGCCATGTTTTTGTTTTTCCCCGTGCCTTCGGGTGTCTTTGTCTATCTGGTGATCTCCAATCTGATCACCATCGCCCAATACGGCTTCTTAAACGCCCAAAGTGCGTCCCGTGAAGCCAAATTGGTGGCAGCAGGTGGCGCTCCCGTCGCCGCTCTGGACAAAGCCGAAGAAGACGTTGAAAATGATGACAAAGGCGAAACATTGTCTGCCGTCGCAGGCAATAAATACAAAGTCAAAAAAAGCGCCAAAAAAAAGAAACGCAAATAAAATTCCTTTGAGGTAGATGCCATGCAATTGGATGCAATTGAAAAAGAGGGTGAAACCGTTGATGAGGCTCTTCAGTATGCGCTGGAAGAGTTAGAAGTGGACTCTGATTCCATCGAGTACGAAGTGCTCGAAGCCGGCGAACCAGGGGACGAAGACATGGATCCCAAGCCCGCAGTTGTGCGTGTTTGGCTCAAAAATCCGGATGAAGTGGGCCTGGCCCGCGAATCTCTGAAAAAAATGCTCGATGCCTTGGAAATTGATGCCCAGCTCGAACTCGAATACAAACGCAGCGACCGCACGATCTATATCAACATCCTCAGCGACGACGCCGGGGTCTTGATTGGCCGTCAGGGTCAAACCCTCGACGCCCTGCAGTATATGCTGCAATTGATCGTCAACTCCAAAGACACCAATCTGGTGCTGGACGTGGCCAATTACCGCGAGCGCCACAAAGAATACCTGGTCAAAATTGCCGAACAATTGGCCGACCGCGTGCTGCGCCGCCGCCGCCGTGTGACCCTGAAGCCCATGGATGCCCGCGACCGCAAGATCATTCACGAAGCGATCAAACCCTTCCCTGAATTGTCTTCCTCCAGCGTCGGGGTTGAACCCAATCGCCGGGTCGTGATCTCGCTCAAACGCGCAGATTATGCTGAGCGCCCCGCCCGCACTGGCAACAGTGGTGGTGGCGGCAATCGCTACCGCTATAACCGTCACAGCCGTTATTACAACAGCAACAACAATTAAGGGCGATGCTTGACGATACCATTGCCGCCATCTCTACCCCTGTTGGGGCTGGCGCAATTGGGATTGTTCGCTTGAGTGGCCCCCAGGCCCTGGCCATTGCCCAGGGCCTGTTTGCAGGGGTCGCAACACCGCAGAGTCACCGCGCCCATTTGGGCCTGATCCGCCACCCAGAATCTGGGCAACCGTTGGATCAGGCCCTGCTTTTGTATATGCGGGCCCCGCATAGTTTTACCGGCGAAGACGTGGTCGAGTTTCACTGCCACGGCGGTGTACATCTGTTGCGCACAGTGCTCAACCTCTGTTTGCAGAGCGGGGCCCGTCCCGCCAGTCCTGGCGAGTTTTCGCAGCGGGCCTTTCTCAATGGCAAACTCGATCTGACCCAGGCCGAAGCGATCATGGATCTGATCCACAGCCGCAGCGACCCAGCCCTGTTTCAGGCCTCACACCAGCTCGAAGGACAGCTTTCGGGCCCGATTCGGGTCCTGCGCGAACAATTGATGGAAGCCCTGGCCGCCATCGAGGCGAATATCGACTTCCCCGATGAGGTCGACCCGGTGCCCGAAGATGAATTGGCCCAGGCGATAGAGACTGCCCTGGCCCAGGCTGAAGCCCTTTTGGCGACCCATCAGGCCGGACGGATCTGGAAAGAAGGGCTGCAATTGGCCCTGATCGGCCAACCAAATGTGGGCAAATCGACCTTGTTGAATGGCCTTTTGCGCTATGAGCGCGCGATTGTGAGTGAAATTCCCGGCACCACCCGCGACACCGTCGAAGACGATTATTCACTCGGGGGCATTCCTGTGCGTCTGGTCGACACCGCTGGCTTGCGCCAGACCGGGGATAAAATTGAGCAGATAGGCATTGAGCGCAGCCTCAAAGCCCTTGAAAGTGCCGATCTCGTCTTGTTGATTCTCGATGCCACGGTGGGACTCACCGACTACGACCGGGAATTGCTGCACACCCAAGCCCAGAAAAAGACCGTGGTGGTCTGGAATAAAATCGATCAAGTGGCAACGCCCCCTGCCTTGCCACCTGAATTTGATCTGCCTCAGGCCCAGGTCGCTGCCTTGACCAAACAAGGCTTGGAGGACTTGGAAGAACTGCTCAAAGAGGAAATTTTAAAAAACCAGCCCCTGGACTTTAAAGTGACGATCAATGAACGCCACAAGCTGTGTCTGGCCCGTTCTCAGGTCGCTTTGGGCAAAGCCCGAGAGACCTTGCTCAGCGGCTTGCCTGCAGATTTTATCGCCATCGATTTAAAAGAGGCGATCGTCGCTTTTGGTGAAATGATCGGCGCAGCGGTGCATGATGAGGTGATCGATCGGGTCTTTCATCGCTTCTGTGTCGGAAAATAAAAGAAAATAACCCTCTTTTGTGACTCTGGCTGTTGATACCTACAAGCTCTTCAGTTAATATTAATTAAGACTTAAACCGGTGAGGCATTCGAATGTTACAGGCCATTACCAAAATTTTGAATAATCTGAAATCCGTGGACGGCGTGCAAGCCTGCGTGGTCGTCGATCGCGATGGTTTGCTGATTGCCAAAGAAGAATCCACGGAAATGAACAACGCCGAGGAATTGGCCTCTCTGTTCGCCCGCGCCATTCACTCTTTCGAACGCAGTACCAAGACAGGTCTTAAAGGTGAAAGCATCCAACAGTTGATCATCGAGCGCCAGGGTGACGAAAAGCTGATCATGTCGGTTTCCTCCCTGTTTATTCTGGCCGTTATGGCCCGGAGTAATATCAATCTGGGTTTGTTAAGGATTGAAATGAAAGAAACCATTCGCCTACTGACCCCGCTGTTGGAATCCTGATCCCACCCGTAACCCTCTAGAGCTGGAGAATAGATGTCGCATGTCAAAACTCACAAAGGCTGACAAGGAACGCCTCTTTAGCATTTCCTCGAAGCTGCACCTGACCACAGACTGGAAAAACAACGCCACACAGATTTCCGATTTGTATTCGGTCAATGTTCCCGAAATTGAAATGGCCACCTATTGGACCCAAACCAACGACGCCATTTATCTCACCCCCGATGCTGAAAGCATTTTTTCTGACTACGTGCAATCGCTCAAACGCGGTGACGTGGTCCAAAGCGACGCGCTTCAGCCGATTCCCAATCTTGAAAATTGTTACAGCATGTCGGTCAAACTTGGCACCCAGATGCTGGGGCTGATGCTGGTCCAACTCAAAGACGATGTTTCGCAGCAAATGGCTGAGCAATATATCCAGGTGCTCTTGCCCCAGTTTACCTTGGCCCGTTTTGCCACCGAAATGCAAGACGAAGTCGAAAAACGCACCAGCAGCGACAAAATGACAGGCCTCTGGAAACGCTCGTATTTTAACGAGCGCTTTCGCGAAGAGAGCGAGCGCCTGAGCCGCTCGAAAGAAATTGGTGTGGTCGCTGTCATGGGCATGGACGACCTGGCCGCCATGGTGCGCATGTTGCCGCTCGAAGAACAAAACCAATTGCTCTCAATGGCAGGCAAAACCCTGCGCAACCTGCTTCGTCAAACGGACTGGGTCGTGCGCTGGGACAATTTTGAAATCCTGTTTTATTTCCCCAATACCCCCCCCGAAGCCGCCGTCGATGTCTTTGGCCGCTGTATCAAAGCTTTGGTGCGCATCAACCCCCTGCTGCAGGTCGTGGTAGGCATGTGCAGCACCTCCGAGACCACCTCGGCCCGTGGTTTGATTCAATTGGCCGACAAACGCCTGAACCTGGCCCGCAAAGACGGTCGCCACCAGCTGATCTGCTTTGCCAGCAAATCCGCAGGGCTCAAATTTTGGCAGTACAACTCCTGATTAGCTGCGTCTTTCACTTGGTTTTGAGCGAGGGCACCTGATGACAGAATCACAGGTGCTCTCTGCTTTGAAGCCCAGCCAACCTTTGGCTGTGGGCTTTTTTCAACAGGTCTTGAAGTCTCAGCGGCTCTCCCACGCCTATCTGCTCAAAAGCCAGCCCGTGGTGGCCGCCCCGCTGATCACGGCCCTGGCCCAGAGCCTGTTTTGCCCAAATGGCGGCTGCGGCGCCTGCTCCACCTGCCTCTCGGTGGCCCACGAGAGCTGGCCAGATTTGCACTTTGTGCGCACAGCCCCCGAGGCCAAATCCCCGATTCTCAAATTGGCCCAAATCAAAAAGCTGATCGAACAGGTCACCCTGCCGCCCCTGCAATCCAAGGTGCAGATCTTTGTGATTGAACACGCCGAAAATATGAATGCCGAAAGTGGCAATGCCCTGCTCAAAACCCTCGAAGAACCCGTCTCCAGTTCGCTCTTGATCTTGGTCTCCCCCTACCCCGCACGGGTGCTGCCCACCCTGCGCTCGCGCAGCCAACAAGTCGCTTTGCAGGTCGGGCACAGCCCCAGCAGTGCAGACAGCAACCCCGAAAATGCCGACCTCTGGAGCTGGGAGCAATTGGAAGCGATCATCAATGTCGAGGGCCAATTGAGTCTCTACCGTTATTTGGAGGGTCTGACCCGGCCTGTTTTGGTCTTGCAGATGCAGCTCTGGCAAAAGGCCTGCTGGCAACGGCTGCGTGGGCATTTGCAGAAAAAGCCATCGGTCTCGCTCTTGCGCCGGGCCCAGGCCTATCTCTCGCTCTTTGAGCAGACCCTGGAGACCCTTTCGGTCTACGGCAATACCAAATTGGCTCTTGAGTTTTTCTGCGGGGATTTTGTACGTTTACGCCGCCAACAGAGCGAACGCAGGAACCTCTCGGGCTCCGCTGCGTCAGTTTGAATATATAGAGGTATTTTTGTATGAAACGCATGGCTTTGTCTTTGATCGTGAGTCTGGCCCTGATGCCCGCCTTGATGTCTACGCTGAGTAGCTGTACCGAACGGCTTTTGCCGGGCTCGGTTGGCACCAATCAGCAGAGTGCCCAAACGGCCAGCCTCAAACTGACTCTGCTCTTTCAAGACCCCCAACAGCCCACCAATGCCCCCGGTGAATTCTTGAACAAACTCAAGACCCTCAAGCTGGAGATCCGCGAGAACAACAGCAACCTCAAGAGCGATGAAATCTCCCTCGACGATTCGGCCAAAGCGGCTGCCGAACTCTCGCGCACCACTCAAAAAATTCCCGTGGGCCAGGTAGAAGTCAAAATCAGCTTCTTGGACAAAGACGGCAAAGAGCTGCAAAGCCTCAGCCAGAGCCTGAAAACCGTTGCCAATGGCGAATCGACCCTCAAATTGGCGGTCTATGGCAGCAGTGCTCAGGTCTTGGGCAGCACCAGCCCGAGCCAAGTGCTAACCCTGAGCAGCCGCTGGCAAGAACAATTGAGCCTGCAAAAAGACCTGCAGGGCCTCTACCAGCAAAACAGCACCCTCTTGGTGCAGGCCCGCACCCTGCTGCGCTCCCAGGCCCCTGAGGACCGCATTCAACTCGAACAAGTGCGCTCAGAGCTAAACAGCCTGGCCCAACAAATTGAACCCAAAGAGGCCCGCCTGACCGCCATCGAAAGTGAGCTCAAGAGCCTGGAGTCTCAGAGCACGGCCACAGACATGGTCAAATTGCTGCTGCTTTTGCAACAGGCTGAGACCCAGCGAAAAGATGTCGATGTGCTCCTGCAGCGCCGCAGCATGGTCTTTAGCCAATCCAAGGTCTTGCTCAGCCAGGGCGGGGCCGCAGCCCAAGAGCAACTCAGCCAGAGCCAGAGCGAATTGCAGACCATCAACGACAGCCTCAACACCAAACAGGCCGAGTTAGAGAAGACGATTGCCGAGCTGGAGAAACTCCAGGTACAGGTTGTGGCCGCCAATACCACCGAACTCAATGCCGAACAGCTCAAGGCCCAATTGGCCCTGCTCACGCCCTCAATTGAACAATTGAGCACCCACGAGACGGAGCTCAAGCAGCAGATCGCAGGCCTGATCGAAAAAACCGACGCCCTGAGTGTGCGCCGCCGCGAAGGCTTTGAAGCTGAATTGCAGGGGCTGCAGCGCCGCCTCGCAGATCTCAAGGCCCAGCGGGATGCCCTGCAAAAACGCCTGGATGCGGTTCAGGCGAAATAAGTGAATGTTTGAGAGTCCAATGGGTAAAAAACCATTTTTTACCCATTTCATTTGGTTTTGCAAGCAGCATTTTCACCCTTATGGCCGCCTCAGCCGGATTGAATATTTAAACACCCAATTGTTTAATT
Organism: Candidatus Sericytochromatia bacterium; assembly: GCA_018780035.1. GTDB lineage: Bacteria > Cyanobacteriota > Sericytochromatia > UBA7694 > UBA7694. The sequence goes on along the minus strand of JADMKE010000004.1, from coordinate 5,761 downwards.
TCATTCTCTTTGTTGCGCTCTATCAATTTTTTACGGCCATGAAATGGGAGTCTCAAAGCTGGGCCATGGTACTGATGCTGTTTATTGCCGTTACGCTTATGATCATGGCAGCGATCAAACGGCTGCGCGACATGCATGAACCTGCCTCCCGGCTGGTCTATAGCTTATTCCCAATTGTGGGGCTGTATTTTATGTTTGAGCCCTATTTCAAACCGGGTTATCCCGAAGAAAGCGAAGGCATTCCCCCGCCCTCAGAACTCCGCTTTGACAAACAATGGCTGATCTTTCAGTCGCTGCTGCCTTTGCTGTATATCCTGCTCGGCTATGTTATGTCCTAAAGCCCCCTAAAAAGGGCTCAGGCCAAAACTTAAAAGCTATTTCAAAACAGGCCGCGTGGTCACACGGGTGGGTGTGCCTTTGCGCAGCACAGGCTTTTGGCGGGGCACAGCCGCTTGGGCTTTGACACCCGTTTTGACCAGCTTCATTTCGACATGCCAGCCGGGAATGGTGTATTTGGCATAGACAATGCCCAGGCCGGGCACGAGCCAATAATCGCCGACATTGGTATAGGCCTGCTGGTAGGTGCCAATCACATCAACGCGGGTGGCATCAAAACTGCCTGCAGGCACCACGATCTTTTCGGGGCCGCGCACCTTGGCCAGCCAATTTTCTTCTTCCCAGCGCTCACCCACATTCAAAGGAAAGTGCATAAAGTCCAGTTGCAGCCCTTCGGGATAATCTGCGCCTGCACCGAGGAAGGTCGCGTCTTGAACGACCGCACCTGCAGGGGTCAACCGCAGACTGGGAAAGGTATAGCCATTGGAGAAAGGGTCGTCAAAACGCAGTTCCAGCACGGTATCTGCGCCCTGTTGGGTGACTTTGTCGGTGCGCAGCACGACCTGCATGGTCTTTTCGTCGTAGGGGTCCATCACGGGGGCAGCGGTCACTTCGTAGACCCACTCAAAGCCGGTTTGGGCCTGAAAGAGATGAGTGCGGGCCGTCTGAGGGCGAGACTGAGCTTGGAGTTGGTTGAGTTGGGCGGGCGGCAAACCTGCCATTTGGGGAGCACAGGCAGTAGACAGGCCAAAGAGCAGAGCCAGAGAAGCGAGACGTTTGAACATGGATGGACCTCGGAATAGGGAAATGTGGAACTGGGTATTCAGTTATTTTAACACAAATTTAATATTTGGCCAATTCGAACTGCAAAGCCGTTTCCGACATGCCTGCAGGCAAATAGCTGCGCTCGATCAGCAGGGTTTGGCCCACATTGTTTTGGCGCAGCAAGGTGGTGGAGCGGGTGCCGTAGCGCTCGCCGGGGATAAAAATTGGGGCCAAGCTGCGCTCTAATTCAGGACCTACACCGGTTTGGGGCAGGGTCTCGTCGGGATAGGGATCGGTGTTTTGCATCAAATTGAGCAGGGCGGCTGGGTCGGGCTCGGCCTCGGACAGGTGATTTTCTAGGCCAGCTTTGGCGTTGAGGAGTTTGGGCCAGGGGGTATCGAGCAGAGCATTGCTCACGCCGTAGAGGCCGGGAGCCAAGCGGCGATAAGCTCCGCCCCGGTTGGAAAACCAACAGACTTCGTCGGGGGTGCCCAGCAGCAGGTTAAAACCGGCGTATAACGCGGGTTGCAGATTGAGGATAAAGTCTTCGGGGGAGGTGTTTTGCAGCAAAAAATCGCGCACCAGCCAGCCCCGACTGAGGGGAGCGGCTGTTTCGGCAGGGGCACGGAAATTGGTCACCGCTGCCCAGCGGCCCTGGGGTGTGATACCCAGCCAGGTGCCGCCCTGCACTTCGTCTTGACCGGCATAGATCAGGGGGTCTGTGGGCCAGGGGTGCAGAGGGGTGGTGGGGCGCTGCTTAAATTCGTCGCGGTTGGCGAGCAGGATCAGCGGGTAGCGGGGATGGACCTGCCAGGCCCAGACAATCAGGCACATGGGTGTGTTTCCTTTTGCAGGCAGAGGTACCCTTAATCTAGCGCAGAACCCAGCCTGAGAACAAGGTCTCAGCAAAGGACCGACTTGCCCGACTTGACCCGATTGGCCCAGAGCCCTAAAATAGCACTCATGTCAGACACACAGAAAACACGGATTGAAGCTGTTTTGGCCTATTTCAACAGCCTCGAAAACCGCAGCATCCAGATCTCAGAACAGCTCTGTTTTGATCCGCAACGGGCCTGGGATCGGCATTGCACATTGGTCAACCGGCTCAGTTTTGAGGTCCAGCGGGTGGGTTGGCAAATGAGTGGGGGCCATCTCTATCTCTGGGGCGCTGAGATGCAATACGGCTTTTTTTCGGGGCATCTGGTGGCCTTTGAGCAGCAGGAAAATGGGGCCGAGCTCATCGAGCACCTGTCTGATGCCCTTTGGCGCAAAACCCGGATCAACAACCGGATGGGGCTCTTGCCCGCGCCGAGCCGCGACGAATAAACCCATGGGCGCTTATACACAGGTTATGGCCTTTGATTTAGAGCGCTACCGAGAGAGCGAACTCCCAGACCTGCGGGCAGCACTGGCAAAATGGGATTTGCTTGAGGCCTGCCAAAAACTGGATCTGGATTTGGGCGTCAAACATCACGGGCTCAGCACCTTGTCAGAGATCCAAGCCGATCGCCAAGGGGGATGTAATGCCACAGACTGTGAGGCCCGAGAGCGCTGCCCCTTCCACAGGCGCTCGCAGGCCCCGCTCCGCAGCGAACATTTCATGCGGGTATTCCAGGCAAAGGCCAAAGCCCATTGGCTGGAGAGCCCAGCTCCCGTCAATCTGGGCAAAGATTTTCAGTTTTATACGCTGGCCTGGTGGTATGGCAACGAATTGGGGCTGGAATACACAGACGCTGAAAGGGCTTTTTTGGCGGCCCAAGACCGCCTGCCGCTTTTATTGGCGCGTTTGTGCAAGCGGGCAGCCATCTGGGGCTGGGCCGACGGGGGGTATGGCGAAGGCTGTTTGGGCTGGCTCAGCGCCGAAGAAGCCTTGCAATTGGCTGAAGACTTGGCGGCTTATGATCTGTCAGGCGACGCGCCCCTGCCTGCGGATTTGCAAGATGATGATGTGCGCCAAGTGACGTTGCCCGCCATGCGGGCCTGTTTGGCGCAATTGCGGGATTTTGCGCAGGTCTGTGGCAGTCAGCAATTGGGCCTTTTTTTGGAGCGGCACTGATCCAGGGCTTAGCCAAAGCCCGCATAGCAAAGACAAAATTTAATCAAAAGTTAGTTCTCTCTAAATCTTTTCCCCCTCAGAAATCTGATTAAGTGCCCGATAAAAAAGAATCAGCTTCAAGTGTGTGTGAATTTACAAAGAGGAATTTATGTCGGGAATTGTGGTGATCTCTCCCTGGAAGGAATCCGCTGCGCCAACGCTGGCACGCAGCTTGCCTCCACCTGCCACAGCACCGCCCCCGTCAAAGAACCCAACAGCGGCAGAACCTATTCAGCCTGCGGATCAGCTCCAACTCAGTACAGGCAGCACCAAAGCCACAGCCCTGCCTGCCCAGCCATTAAAATTGCCCCACTCGGGCTTTGTCAAAAATAACCACGGGCAATTTTCGGTGGAGGGCAAACCCTTTCGCTATGTGGGCACCAATATGTACAGCCTGGCCAAAGAGAAGCCCGAAGTTCAAGAAAAAATGCTCAAAGATGCCGCTGAGCACGGCTTTACGGTGGTGCGCTTTTGGGCCTACGAAAATTATGGGGCCACCCCCGAAATCCTGCAGCGGCTCTGTGATCTGGCCGCCAAATACCAGCTCAAGCTGATCCCCTGTTTGGCCGACCGCTGGGTGATGAGCGAAGCCGATCGCAAAGACGACCATTTTTACAAAGCGGGCTTTGAACGCAGCTATTTGCCCCGTGTGCTCGACATGACCGAAAAACTCAAAGATCGGCCCGAGATCATGCTCTGGGAATTGGTCAACGAGCCCGAAACCGAAGAATTTGAGTCGATGTACCATTTCAGCAAAACGGTCTCAGAAGCGATCAAAAAAACCAATCCCAACCATTTGATCTCCCTTGGCACAATTGGCGGCATTGGCGATAAATTTGGCTCGCAGCTCAGCCGTCTGTCGACAGAGAGCTTTCGCAAACTCTATGCCATTCCCAGCCTCGATGCCGCCTCGATCCACAATTATTCTTACGATGCCACCCTGCTGGAGCGCCTGGATATTCTCGCGCGCTTTTCGGGCGAGCACGAAAAAGGCGCCCAATTTGGCAAAGCCGATCAGGTGCTCTCATGGGCCTCTCGCAAAGTCGACAATTGGGCCCTCAATACCCTGGGGGTACAAATCCAAAACCCGCTTACGCTGCGGGGCCGCTGGGATCAGATGAACCAGGAGAATATCCAGATTGCCCAAGATCTGGGCAAACCCCTGTATATTGGCGAGGTCGGCTTTAAACAGACCCATGGCGAAGACCGGCAAAAATTGCTGCGCCTGGACATCGCCCGGTCGATGCAAGCAGGCGTTCAGGGCTATACCCTCTGGTCGTACCAGGCCCAGGGCAAGTCCATGGATGGCCACGACTATGGCTTTGATGATCGCGACAACCTCGCCCCGGTGGTCAAGGAGTGGAACCAGTACTTTTCAGCACAAGCGGCTGATCCGGAGTTGGCAAAATCGCTCAAGCTCCCTGCCGGAGATAATTTTTCGGGTTTGCATCAAATGGGCAATGCGATTCAAAGCACAGCTCAAGGGGCGGTCTCGATTATGGCCACTGGGGCCAAACAAGTGTACAGAGGAATTGAAGTCCTTGATCGGCGTTTGGGCGATACCGTGCCAGATTTGCTCTATGGCTGGCTCAACTAAAACGGTTTTGAAATCTCCTGTTTAGACTCCAACAATTGTTTGTAAAAAGAACTGTTTTCTTGCAGGAGTTGAACTTGTTGTTCTTGTTCTAAGGCTTTTAACTCCAATTGCTGTACACGTGCCGTTAATGCAGCAATTTCATCATCCGAATGCGCGCCTGCGCCCTGCACAATCGCAAGAGAGATGGCTTTGCCAATCGGCGACCAGACCACGATTGCAATGATCGGAATCAGTGACACTCCCAATACCCATACGGGCACAATGTCCACTGAAGTGGATGGGCTTCTAAGCAACTTCTGAGCGATGACCAGTCTCTTGCGAGACCCTGCAAGCAGGTGGCTGATGCTCAGACTTCCTCAGACAACAATGCTGTCCTGTCTCATAATGCTTCTCTTGTCGCAAACGATTCAGGCAACCTTGGCCCGTGTCCAGGCTACTACTACGTCTCTGGCTGAGATAGCCAGGTCGTAGATACGTGATAATCTGGGGGAACCCTACCTTGATATTGAATGCAATGGTGTGCATGTTGACGCTTCCAACCACATCTCTGTGACCAGAAAAACCACATTTTCGACACTTCCATTGCCTGCCCTTGGGCTTGGTTCGATGCGAACATTCTGGACACTGGCTTGAAGTTCCCCTTTCTGAACCAGAGCCTTGGTTGTTGGCGAATTTATGAGCCTTACAACCGAGGACAGCATTGCTGAAACAGTGAATGCCCGCTTTGACTGACTTCTCTTTGAGATACTGGATATCCATTCCGTATTCCCAATTTGACATCCGTTGATTGTGTTTTCTGCCAGATTTTTTTTCTCTGACACCATGAGGATTGCCCACAAACAAGCTGCCTACCTGATGTTTGATGCAGAAATCTATCACTTTGCGAGTCCCTTTGTGGCGCAAATCCCGGATGCGCTGCTGGTAACGCTTACTCACCTTGCGTCTAGCCTTTTGCAGCTTGCGATAAC
>JADMKE010000053.1 GCA_018780035.1 Candidatus Sericytochromatia bacterium | reverse complement strand
AGAGTATTAAGGGTCGGGAATCGGCCCTGTGTGGAGAGAAGTCTTTCTCTGCGAAACACGAAACTCACTCCATACCCATTTGGGTTGGAGGGATGTAGTTCATATAATCAACGTGTTGGAAAAGTAGAAATCAAAAATAAAATCGGCAAATATTTTTTGTATTTTCTTATGAAGACAAATGAATACCAATGGTATGTTTTGGGGAGTTCGACAGGCACTTCGGTAAAGCATACTTCACCTACATCAATTTAATGAAGTCACAGCACTTTCCAAAGCCTTTGCAATAGCCATTCCTCATGAGCAGGCCATGGATGCAAAAGACGAGGTCGCCTTTTTTCAAGCGGTCAAAGCCCGTTTGGCCAAATTTGAAAGTACAGGCGAAGGGCGAAGCGATGAAGAAATTGAAACCACTATACGTCAGGTTATCGATCGGGCATTGGTCTCTGAGCAAGTCATAGATGTATTTGACGCAGCAGGTATAAAAAAACCAGATATCTCAATCCTGTCAGATGAATTCTTGGCAGAGTTGAAAGGTTATGAACATAAAAATATCGCCCTTGAGGTTATGAAAAAACTTTTAAACGATGAACTCAAGGTTCGCTCCAAAAAGAATCTGGTGCAGAGCAAAAGCCTGATGGCTATGCTCGAAAAGGCGATCAAAAAGTACCATAATAAAATCTTGACTGCTGCCGAAGTGATGGAAGAATTGATCCGCATCAGCAAAGAAATTGTTGCTTCGGATGATGCTGCTAAAAAGTTGGGTTTAAGCGACTTTGAGTATGCCTTCTATACCGCTGTCGCCAATAATGATAGTGCGCCTGAGATTATGGAGCATGATAAGTTGCGCGAACTGGCAGTGGTGCTTACTCAGAGAGTCAGAGAGAATGCGTCGATTGACTGGACGATTAAAGAAAATGTCCGTGCAAAGCTCAAAGTCATTGTCAAACGTACTTTACGCCAATATGGTTATCCACCCGATATGCAACTTTTAGCAACAGAAACTGTACTAAAGCAAGCTGAAATGATTGCAAATGAACTCTCTAATAAATAGAGGTAAACACAATGCCGATCAGGTTTAAAGCACTGCTTTGGGGTATCATTTGCGTCGGACTCCGCTTCAACGAAAAACCAAGACATCTCCCGTTTCTAAACCCCAAGAGGCCAAGGTCTCAGGGTGCAATTCCAGCACCTGTTTGGCCCCTTTGATCACAGGGCTGAGTTGGCCAGGGGGCATCTCAGCGATTTGGTGGATGACCGCTCCCTCGCGGTTTAAAAAGACCACCCCAATCGCAAAGTGCATACCCAGGGTGTGCACCGAATGGCAGGGGGTAATTAAAAGGCCCTGTTCTTGTTTCAGCTGTTTTTGGCCCAAGAGGCCGCGCAGACGGGTAAAAAAAGAATTGGCATGGGCCACCTCGCTCAATAAAAGCTGATCTCCGCGCAGGCAGTTCAGGGGTTTTCGGGCCATTGTCCCTATTAAAGTCCTATTGAAATTCTGGGCGAACGGCACCCGGACGTGAAACGGAGCGCACCCGATCAAATTCCTGCAGATAGGCTGCGGTGATCGCCGGGGCATTGCGGATGATCAGGAAATTTTCGTTATTGGAATTTTCGGCATTGTTGGAATAATTATACGAGCCGGTGATCACCGTATCGTCCACGATAATCACCTTGTGGTGCAAAAGGGCCTCGTTGCCGTCTTTGCGCACATCCATGCCGTCGGCTTTGAGGGGGCTGAAGAGACTGTATTTGCCCGCGCCTAGCCAACTGTCAAAGACGCCGGCAATTTGCACGCCTTGGGTCTGTTTTTGGGCGATAATATCCCCGGCAGTTTTGTCGGTCAGAGAGAAAGTCATAAAGAGAATGCGTTTTTTGGCATTGTTCAACTCACGCATCACGGCTTCTTGGCCCCCACCACGGGGAGAGAAGTAAACATCGACGGTGGCTGAGCCTACTTGGACGCGGGGGTAGGGCACGGTGCGGGGCGGGTTGGGGCCAAAGATCCGATAGGTAAAGAGTCGCACAAATTCGTTGGTATAACTTTCTGCCAACTGGACTGAATTGATCACCAAGGCATTGTTATTGTGGCTGTAAAGGCTGGTGTCGGTCAAATTGGTCGAGCCGCACCAGACAGATTGGCCATCGGCCACGATAAATTTATTGTGCATAATGCCCGAGCGCTGATCGTCGATTACGGGGATACCCGCTTTTTTGAGAGCCACAATCGCAGGACGGGGTGGGCCCTGGGGACCCGAATTTTTGACGGTGATATTGTCGCTGTCGGTGACGAGGCGAACACGCACGCCGCGCTTTTGGGCGCGAATCAAAGCTTCAACAATCAGGGCGCTGTCGATATCATAAAAGGAGCCATCGAGGGTTTGGCGGGCGGAATCGATCAGGCGCACCAACATGGCTCCAGGGCTATTGGGGTCTTTGCGGGTAACTGCTTCATTCTCGGCGGTATTGCGGCTATAGGCTTTGACAAAACTGACCTGCAGGGCGGTATTGGAGCGGGATTGAGCTTGAGCTTGGGCCTGCAGTGTAGCGGGAGAGCGCATGGCCTGCATGTTTTGAAGTTGGGCGGAATAAGGGGCCATTTGTGCGGGAGAGAGTGAAGCGGAACCACAGGCTGTCAGGCTCAAGCAGGCCAAAAGCCCTGATACAAGGGAGGTTTGCAAAGGGGACAACCAATGTTTTTTCATATGTTTAAATGCTCTCTCACGCTATAAAATATTCCGCTGATTATTTTATACGCCAGAAGCAGGGCTTTCTGACCTGGATTTACCAATTGTTGAGCGAAGCTTAACCGAAAAACAAACTTAGATCACGCGCAACAAAAAGGCCTTGAGGTATTCGCCTTCGGGATGAAAGAGCGAAACCGGGTGATCGAGCGGCTGACCCAGGCGTTGCAAAATTTGTACCTGGCGGCCTGACTCGGTTGCGGCAGAGAACAGGATTTTCTGAAAGAGCTCCCAATCGAGGTAATGGGAACAGGAGCAGGTCAGCAAAAGGCCATCGGGCAAGCTTTGGCGCATGGCGATGCGGTTAATGTCTTGATAAGCGCGGCAGGCCTGTTTGAGGTGGTTTTTGTTTTTGACAAAGGCCGGAGGGTCGAGCACTATCATCTCGTAGCTCGGTTCCAATTGGCGCAGGTAGTCGAAGACATTGGCGGTGATAAATTGGTGCTGTTCGGGGTCGAGGCCGTTGAGTTTGAAGTTTTCGCGGGCCAGGGCCTGGGCCGGTTCGGAGATCTCAACCGAGGTGGTTTGAGCCCCGGCCAGGGCGGCCAAGACACTAAAACCACCTGTATACGAAAAGCAGTTCAAGAGGCGTTTGCCCGCGGTCCACTTGGCCACGGCTTGGCGGTTGTCGCGCTGGTCGATAAAAAAGCCGGTCTTTTGCCCGCCGAGCAAATCGATGGCAAACTTGGCTCCATTTTCTTCGATCAGGGTGCGCGGTTCAGCCGGGCCCCTTAAAACCGCTTTGTTGGATTCCAGGCCCTCTTCTTTGAGGCCTGCGGACTCACTGCGCTCGATGATGCCTTCGGGGCTGAGTAATTCCTGTAAGATCTCCAGCAATTGAGGCTTGATGCGATTCATGCCCAAACTGGAGATTTGTAAGACCAAATAGGGCCCGTAGGCATCCAAGACCAAGCCAGGGAGGCCATCGGCATCGCCGTGAACCAGCCGCAGGGCGGTGCTGGGAATGGCCATCTTTGTGCGAAAGTCGATGGCTTGCTGCAAGCGCTGTCTGAAAAAATCCGCATCGAGGGTCTCTTTGCGAAAACTCAAGAGGCGCAGGGCAATCTGCGAGTGGGGATTGTAAAAGCCCTGGGCCAAAAATTCGCCTTTGTGGGATACCACCTTGAGCAAATCACCGGGCGAAGCCTCCCCTTCGAGGCCTTCAATGGCTCCTGAAAAGACCCAGGGATGCCGCCCCTGAATGGATTTTTCACGGCCAGGTTTGAGCCGGACACGGGCCTGTCGGTTTTCCATGGGGACGCTCCTTTGCATAATCTGTCCCAGCATAGCGGGCTGTTGCTAGGCCTGACAAGCCTTTGGCGCAGGTATGTTAAGCTGTCTGGAACAGAATTTTCGCAAAGGAATCTCCTTTCGTGTCAGAATCCCGCTTTCAGTTGCTCGAAAAAGACAAACGGCTCTCTGAGTCCAAACTCTGGACCCTGCTCGAAAAATTTTACCAGCGCGCAGGTCAGGATGCCTGGCTGCAATTGCCCTTTTATGCCACCAGCAATGCCTTTATCGCCGAGCAATATGCCGAATTGGTGCTGGCTTTTTTATTGGACCTCGCTCCCGATTTAAACCCCCAAGCCCCCGTTTATATCTTGGAGTTGGCGGTGGGTTCGGGTTATTTCAGCTTTTTGTGTTTGCAGGTACTGGAGCGCAAATTGCGCTGTTTTCCCGCTTTGATCCGCCTGTCGGTGGTCTATGTGATGTCTGACTTTAGCCAGAAAAACCTCAAAGCCTGGGAGCAATCCCGCCAATTGGCCCCATTTGTGCAATCTGGGCGCTTGGACTTTGCCCTGTTTAAGCCCGAGTCCCAGGCCAAATTTAAGCTCTTGTGCTCCCGCCAAGTCATTCAGGTGGGAAGTTTGGCAAACCCGCTGATTGCCTTTGCCAATTATTTTTTTGATAGCATTCGCCAGGACTATTTTCAAATTGTAAACGGGCAAATTCAAGAGGCCCTGGTCAGCTTGGTGCATGAACCGGAGCCTGAACATCCGCATGCCCCGCCGCGTTTTGAGCGGATTCATTTGCGTGATCGCTATTGCCCCCTCAAGCAACCCCGTTATGCTGAGCCCCGTTTAAATGCCCTTTTGGAGACCTACCGCAAAGAGGCACCGGAACTCAGTTTGCTTTTTCCCACAGGGGCTTTTCAGGTTTTAAACCAGCTCGAAAAGCTCAGCCCCCAGGGCCTGATGCTGATCTCGACAGATAAAGGTTTTCACGACCCCGCTTATTTACAGGGTCTGCGTCCGGTGCCGTTTACCCCCCATACGGGGGTCTTCAGCTATATGGTGAATTATCACGCACTGGCCCGCTTTTTTAAACAAGCGGGTGGGGTGGCTCAAGCCACCCAAGAATATTATTCACTCACCAGTTTGGTGGGCATTACCCCTTTGGCCAGCCGAACGCCTTTGACCCAGACCCGCTATTGTTTGCAAGAGCGTTTTGTGCGCCAAAATCCGATCAAGGGCCTGTTTATCTTGCTGGAATTGTTTAAAAGCAAGGATATTTTGTCTGAAATTGAACTTAAAGAGCGCTATCTGATGGCGATGGCGGCCATCCAGACGGCCTGTTACGATGTCTATTATTTTCTGGTATTGGCTCCGTATTTGGCCGAAGCGTTGACCGGTGTGGGACTCGATTATTTCGAAGACGATCTGCCAGGTTTGCTCAAACAGGTCGAAGCCCAGCTCTATGATGGGGTGGCGGGCTTTGATTCGGCCTATGAATGGCTGCGGCATTTGTATTATGAGCTGGGCCAACTCGACGACTGCCTGCGACTCAATGCCCGTATCCTTGCCCGTTCTGGCCCTGATTATAAAACTGCCTATTATGCCGCTGCTGTGGCCGAATTGCGGGGACGTTTCGCGGAGGCCCTGCAGGGCTATACCCAGACTTTGCTGAACAATCCCCAAGATGAGATGGCCCAGGCGGGGCTGCAACGCATGGTTGCGAAAATCGGGGCGAAAAGCCCTATTTAAAAATCTGGCGAATCACCTGTTGCTTGACCGCCCCATAAGGGGGGTAACGCACGGGCAGGTCCAGACGCATTTGGCGGTGCATCACGCTTTTGTGGTGAGAGAAGGTGTCGAAGCTGTATTTGCCGTGGTAGGCCCCCATGCCACTGGGGCCCACGCCGCCAAAGGGCAGATGGGGATTGGCCAGATGCACCAAGGTGTCGTTGATACAGCCGCCACCAAAGGACAACTCCTGTAAAACGCGCTGTTGGCGGCCTTCGTCTTCGGAGAAAAAATACAGGGCCAGGGGTTGGGGGCGGGAGGCCACTTCGTTGAAGACCTCATCGAGGTTGTCATAACCCAGAATGGGCAGAATCGGGCCAAAGATCTCGTCTTGCATCACCGGGTCATCCCAGCTCACGCCATCGAGCAAGGTGGGTGAAATATAGCGGCAGGAAGCGTCGCTATTGCCGCCAAAGACCACCCGACCCGATTGCATCAGACGTGAGAGGCGTTCAAAATGGCTGTCGGAAATAATCCGGGGATAGTCGGCACTGCTTTTGGGATTCTGGCCATAAAACGACTGGATTTGCACGCAGAGCGCAGCAATCAGCTCGGCTTTGAGTTCCTGAGGCACGTAGACATAATCCGGGGCCACACAGGTTTGACCGGCATTGACAAATTTGCCCCAGGCAATGCGCCGGGCGGTCATTTCCAAATTGACGCCCCGATCGACAATACAGGGGCTTTTTCCGCCAAGTTCAAGCACCACAGGGGTGAGGTGTTTGGCGGCTTTTTCCATCACAATTCGGCCCACAGCGGTGCTGCCAGTAAAGAAAATATGGTCAAAGCGCTCTTCGAGCAGAGCCTGGGTCTCAGGCACGGCCCCTTCCACAACCGAGATATGGGCGGGGTCAAAACACTGGTGGACGATCTCTTTGAGAATCGCGGTCGTGGCAGGGGTAAATTCCGAGGGTTTGAGCAGGGCGCAATTGCCCGCTGCAATTGCACCAATCAGGGGCGCGATCACCAATTGAAAGGGGTAGTTCCAAGGGGCGAGAATCAGGGCCACGCCGTAGGGTTCGGGGTAGATAACGCTGGTGGCGGGCTGGTGTACCAAGGGGGTGGGCACGGTTTGGGGGGTGACCCATTCGGGCAGGTGTTTGAGCGTGAAGCTCAGCTCTTCGAGCACATAACCGACTTCGGTGGCATAGCCTTCGAAGCTGGATTTGCTGAAGTCTTTGTTGAGGGCGTGTAAAATATCCCGCTGGCGGTGGCGAATCGATTCCTGCAGGCGGTGCAGGCTCTGCAGGCGAAAGGCCAGGGGGCGGGTTTGCCCCGATCTAAAAAAGGCCCGGTGTGCGGCCACCTGTTCGGGAATATTCACGGCACTTGTTGCTTTATGGGCAGATTTGTTGGCTGTTTTAGGCATGATCAGAAACCCCATTGAGAGAGATAGAAAGTGTGCTGGCATCCGCCAGCGAAATAACTTCAGCATCGGGCAAAGTCTGGCGAATCAGGCCTGAAAGCACTTGGCCTGGGCCTATTTCAAAAAAACGCGGGGCAAAATGCCCCAAGGTGCGCGTGCAGGCCTCCCAGCGCACGGGTGAGAGCAAGTGGGCGCGCAATTTGCGCCTGAAATCTTCAGCGACCACTGTGGCTTCGCCATCAAGATTGGTCACCACCGGAAAACGCGCATCTTGTAAAGGCAAGGTGTCGATGGCGGCATTGAGTTCTGCTTGGGCCTCGGCCATCAACGGCGAGTGAAAGGCCCCACTGACTTTAAGCGGGATGAGTCTGCCCAATTTGCGGGTGCGAATTTCAGTGCCCATCGCTTCCAGGGCTGTGGCCTCTCCCGACAGTACCCATTGGGAGGGGCTGTTATAATTGCCGACGCCCACTTTGCCCTGCCATTGGGGCTCAGCCAAAAGGGTGGTGATGCCTGCAAAGTCTGCTTTGAGCACGGCACCCATGGCACCGGGGGATTGCTCGCAGGCTTTTTGCATGAGTTGGCCGCGCAATTGCACCAGCTTTAAAGCTGATTCAAAGTCCAGGGCTCCGGCACAGGCCAAGGCTGTGTATTCGCCCAGGCTGTGCCCCGCAACCGCTTCGGGTTGGCGATCTGTTTGGCTTTGCAAGACTTGGTAGATGCCATAGCCCACACTCAAGAGGGCGGGTTGGGCCATTTCGGTGCGGGTCAAGTTCTCTAAAGGCCCCTCGGCCATGAGCTGGGCCAGAGGTTGCTGCAAAATGGCCTCTGCAGCCTGGATGACCTCGGTATAAACGGGGTGAGTGAAATAGCTTTGGCCCATGCCCAAGGCCTGAGAGCCCTGGCCGGGAAAGACGAGGCAAAAAGGGGTGAGAGTCATGAGTACTCCTGGAATCCGATGCTTCTTTCAGTTTAGCAGATAGCGTGGTGTTGCCGATGAATTGTTTTTCCTGATTGTGTTTGCTTGAGCTTGCTAAAATGAACAATATAAGCTAAAGTAAGCGATGTAAACATAATTTTATTTATTAGGTGGGTTGATTCTCATGTCTGGATTTAATGTAGGCCAAAGACCTGATTTTCAACGAACCTCAAGTTTGAACTCGATTGGATCCACCCGAACCTTACAGGCCTCCCCTTCTCCCCCCAGCGATGTCACCCGGACTTCTTCTTCGGTCTTTGGGCCATCGTCGAGCCAATCCATGCCCCCCCTGCCTCCTTTGCCTGATCCCAAACAGCTCAGCGAAAAGATTGAGAGTACGGATTCTGAATCGGTGCTGGCGATGTCGTCGGAAATGCCTGCTCGCCCCGCACAGATGGGCCCCTCCCCCCACCTAAATGAGCCTGAGCAAGACTCGCTTTTACCCATGGATGATGAGCGTGACCAGCCTTCTCCCATCGCTCGGAATCTGGCTATTCCTGAGCCCGATCAAGATCCGCTCCCGATTGAGCATCCAGCTCCACCGCCGCCTGATATTCAGCAAGATGCCCCTCAGATTGCCCAACCCGCCCCTGATATTCAGCAAGATGCCCCTCAGATTGCCCCACCGTTGCCTGATATTCAGCAAGACGCCCCTCAGATTGCCCAACCCGCCCCTCCCCCTGTCCCCCAAATGTCAGACTTATTGTCCGATGGGCTGAAAGATGCTCATTTTCAAGTTGCGAATGCCGTGATGACAGCCGCCAAAAATACAGATATCTCCTTGTTTTTGGCCAATAACCTATTGCCCTCGCTGGAAGGTGTGCGGGATGCTGATTCCGGCTTTGGCCGTCAGGCCAAAATTAATACTGCTCTCGATAGCAGCGAAGATGCTGCCCGTCTGTTGATGCGCAGTATTGGTTCAAATAGCGATGTCTCTTATCTGCTCAAAGGCAAAAGCCAGGCGGAAATCAAGACCATTGTCACTGATTCTATGCAAAAAATGATGGGCTATTCTGACCGCGAGATGGCCCATCTCTCAGACAAGAAAAAAGCCTGGGTCGATCGCACCGTAGCTGGAATACAGGCTGGGATGAGAAGACAGCCCCCCGGCCCCACCAAGGGCTCAATTGCCCAAAGCCTCGATCAGCTCGAAGTTGCCTCCAGAACCAGTTTCCAGAATTTGGGCAATTTGCATCCGCTCTCGATTCAATGTATGGGCCAATCTGCCGCTGAAATGCAGCAGGCTTTGATCACAACCCTTGGCCACAATCCGCCTGAAATCGCCGCAGCGATTCAACGGGGTGTGAACGGGGCTTTTGGCTCAGTCAATTTCGACCAAGACACCATGCAAATTACCTCTGTCCGCCATGGTGGGGTTGATTATAACGTGGTCAAAGAACTGGGACGGGGTCAATGCGGCGCTGTCATGTTAATTGAAGGGCCCGCACCCGACAGTCGAAAATTCGCGCTCAAACCGCTGGATGCGGATCCCCGCGCCGTGAATGAATTGCAGATCCAAATCCGGGCAGCGGGTGATTCCTCATTGCAGATTGCTGGGGTGCTCAAAGAGGGCAATCAGGTCTTTGCCATGATTGAATTGGCTGGTGGCGGCGAAATGATGAATAACCTGAACTTTATGAAGACCTCTGTGGCAGATGGGCACCTCTCTCAAGCAGATGCTCAAACCATCAATCTGCGTTTGGGCATGGGAGCGGCACAGGCCCTGTCTGATTTCCACAGCAAAGGCATGGTTCACCGCGATATCAAACCCCAGAATTTCTTCGTAACAGAAACCGGTTCCACAAAGCTGGGAGATATGGGGGAAGCCCTGCCCGATACCACAGGTTACACAGAGATCCTGGGCACCCCTGACTATTTGGCTCCTGAGGTCAATGAAGTGGGACGGGTTGCTTCTCAACCTGCAGATAACTGGGCCTTGGGGATTATGTTGCATGAGATGCTCCGAGGCTCACATCCCTTTGATGCTGCTGTACCCGGCAGAAATGACCCTTCTGTGGCCACGCAAACCGCGCTTAATGCGACGCGTTTTGCCAATGGTGAGCCCTTGCTCAAGGTCGATGGCTCGACCTTTGCCGTGGATTTTAGTACCTACCCAGATCCCCTCAATACCCTCTTTCAGGGGCTTTTGAATCCCAACCCAGATTTGCGCATGACCGCGGCCCAAGCCCATGGCATTTTGGCCCAAATGGATGACCCCGAGGTTCAGATTGGCCCCAAACTGGAGGCGGCCCGCGATTATGGCAAATTACAGGAAAAAATTGGCGAAACAGTGGACACGCTGGTGGAGCAAAGAATGGCAGAATTGCATCCGAATATCCCCCATATTGGTCAGATTACCCGCGACCTGGCCCGCTATGAGTTGGCCTTGCATAATTATTCAGATCCAACGGAAAGACAGCGCCTGATCGCCGAAGAGGGCAAAACTGTACGACAATTGGATGCTTTCTTGATTGAAGCCCAGCGGGATGTGCTCAAGTGGCAAACCCATTTGAATGATTATAATCAGGCCAAACAGGATATGATGCCGATGATCATGTTGATGGAGCCTGTCACGGCCCTGACAGACCAGGAACCAGCCATGATTCAGCGATTTGCTTGAACCAGAAGCGCCCATGTGATAATTGCCCAGACCAGGGAGGGCTTTTGGGACGCTCGTCCTTGGCTTGGGGTATAATGCCAACAATCCGTTTTCAGCGGGCGTTTTAAACAGCAAGCCCCCGCAAATAAGAGGCAAAACATGAAATTAAAAGACAAAGTGGCGATTATCACCGGCAGCACCCGTGGCATTGGCCGCGAAATTGCCTTGGCCCTGGCCAAAGAGGGCTGTAATATTGTGGTCACTGGCAAAACCACTCAGCCCGATCCCAAATTGCCGGGCACGATTTATACCGTTGCCGAAGAAATTGAAGCCTTGGGCGTGAAGGCCCTGCCGCTGCAACTCGATGTGCGCGAAGAAGCGCAGATTCAAGCCATGGCCGAAGCGACCCAAGCCAAATTTGGCCGCATCGATATTTTGATCAACAATGCCGGTGCGCTCTGGTGGCGCCCGCTGATGGAGACCCCGCCCAAACGTTTTGATTTGGTGATGGATATCAACGCCCGGGCTTCGTTTTTCTGTGCCCAGGCCGTGCTGCCCACCATGATTGAGCAAAAAAGTGGCTATATCATCAATATGTCGCCCCCGATCGACATGGACCACGTGCCCAACCGCATTGCGTATATGATCAGCAAATACGGCATGACCATGCTGGCCTTGGGGCTGGCAGAAGAAATGCGCGAACACGGAATTGGGGCCTGTGCCCTCTGGCCCGTGACCCTGATCGAAAGCCAAGCCACCATCAATTGGGGCCTGGGCGACCGGGCCCTCTGGCGCAAAGCCAGTATTATGGCGGATGCGGTGCTGGAAATTGTCACAAAAGCGCCACTGGTTTACAGTGGCCAGGCCCTGCTCGATGAGCCGCTTTTGCGGGGTGCGGGTGTGACCGACTTTGACCAATATGCCTGTGTGCCTGGCAGTGAGATGCCCGATCTCAACGCCATGTGGGAGCATGCAAAATCATGAATACTTCTGCTTTGCCCATTCATTTGCCGACGGAATTACAGGGCTTTCGACTCGACCATATTGGTGTGGCCGTACAGAGTTTAGAGGCCGCCCTGCCTTTTTACCAATTGTTGGGCTTGCAAGTTTTAAAAAGCGAAGAAGTGCCCAGCGAAAAGGTCAAAGTGGCCTTTCTCAATACCGGGGAATGCCATCTGGAGCTGCTCGAACCGACCTCGCCCGACAGCCCGATTGCCAAATCTTTGGAAAAACGCGGCCCCGGTATTCACCATCTCTGCCTCAAGGTGCAAAACCTGCCCGAACTCTTGCAAAAGCTCGATGCCGCTGGCATACAATTGATCGATAAAGTGCCCAAACCCGGTGCAGACAATAAACGCGTTGCTTTTGTCCATCCCAAAGCCACTGGCGGCATTTTGCTCGAATTGAGTGAGCCCCTGCCTGGAGATTCCGCGTGAGGGGTTTTCTGTCTGGTCTGGGCCTGAGTACCTGTCTGCTGCTCACGGGCTGTGAACAGCTCAATCTGAATACCCTGGTCAGTGGCCTGGGTTCGCTGGTCAACAGTGTCAAAGGTGATGGTGTGATCAAAAGTGAAGAGCGGCCCCTCGATGGCAGATTTGAAACCCTGGATATTCAGGCCCCAATTGAAGTGGAATACAGCCAGAGCGACAGCGATAAAGGGCTGACACTGACAGCAGATAGCAATATTCTGCCGCTGATTCAAACCACGGTTAGCAATAACCGCCTCTTGGTCAAATTGGCCCAGAGCTACGACTCTGCGACCCAGGTCAAAATGCTGCTCAAAGGCCCTGCGCTCAGCGAGGTGATTGTTTCTGCTCCCGCCAAAGTCTCGCTGCTGGCGCTCTCAGGCAAACAGCCGCTCAGTGTTGAAGCCTCTGGCGCAGCCTCGGTTTTGCTCTCAGGGCCCGCTTCTGATAGTCTCAAACTCAAAGGCTCTGGCTCGTCTGAGTTGGAGATCCGCGATTTGAAAGGGCAAAAAGCAGAGGTCAGCCTGACTGAATCCTCGGCATTGCGGGCCTATGGCAGCCTCGATAGTTTAACTTTGACTGCCGATGGGGCTTCGCGTCTCTTGGCGCTGAATCTGCGTGTGACAGAAGCCCAGCTCACGTTTGAGCGCGCCAGCAAAGGCAGTTTAACGGTGAGCAGCCGCTTGCAGGCCACCCTCAGTGGGGCTTCAGAATTGACCTATGGCGGCAATCCGCAGTTGATTCCCAACCTGAGTGGGGCCTCCAGCCTGAGGCCCGTGACTGGGGACACTTCACCCAGACCCGAATCCGCAAAACTTTAAAGAATCTATCCAGTATCAAGGGGATACGCTAAAATAATAGCCATGCAGACCAATCACTCTTCCACCGGCGCTCTCTCTTCCACCCGACACAAACAGGCCCCTGTCTCAGCCAAAGCCAAACCCCGTGTGGCTTTTGTTATTTGTGAAGCAGGAGGCGGGCATATCAGCGCGGCACGGGCCATCAGCCAAGCTCTGCACGAAAAATACCCCGAACAATACGAGACCCCAATTCTGGCTATTGAAAATATGATTGGGCCTTTTGGCCGGTTCTTGGGAACCGTTTATGTGGGCTCGTATAATTTGGCCCTGCAATACAATCAGTATTGGATGGAGCCTTTGATTTTTAACTCTTTGAGTGCTTCTCGCAACTCTTTGCTGCCCTTTGGGGTGCCTCATTTTCGCAAGGTTCTGGCCGAGTTACAGCCAGATATGGTGGTGATGTTGATCCACGGTGCCCATGAGGTCTTTCATGCCAGTATCAAAGCCGATGGCTATATCCCCAATTTAACGGTGGTCACCGATGCTGTCACGATCCGTGACTCCTGGGTGCACCCCGAATGCGACCATATTATTGTCTCCACCCCCGAAGCGCGGGAAGCCTGTTTGGCTGAGGGCATTGCGCCTGAAAAAATCGAAATTGTCGGTCATCCGATGGATCCCCGTTTTGCAATCCCAGCCCCACCACGTGAAGAACTCTGCCAGCAATATGGCATCGATCCGGATAAATTCACGGTGATGATCATGATGGGCGGCGCTGGCGGCAAAAAGATTTTGCGCTTCTCCAAACTTTTGGCCGAAAGTGGCCTGCCCGTGCAGGTGGTGGCGATGTGTGGCAAAGACGCCTGGCTGTTGAATCAGATGCAGATTTTTGCCCAAACTTCTCCCATTCCCATTCATGCCTTTGGTTTTACCACAGATATTCCCAATTTGATGGGACTCTGCCAGGCGATTGTAACCAAACCGGGGCCTGGCACGATCATGGAAGCCATGGCGCGGGATTTGCCGATTATTCTCGACGACAGCAACTACACCATGTACCAGGAAAAAGGCAATGTCAATTATATTGCCGAACACGGCATTGGCACAGTGATCAGCAGCGCCTCAGAGCTGGTGCCTGCGATCCAAAAACTGGTAAGTGAACCCGCGCTCTACAGCCAGATGCAGGCGCAGATCCAACGCCACAAACGGGTCGATGCGGGACTGCAGATTGCCGATCATATTCATGCCCGGCTGACCCCACCGACCACTGACACGCCTTGAGTTTTTGGCCCGCTTTGGGTATGCTTGAGAAGAGCTGCAGAAATGAGGTGTAATCCATGTCCATGGACGAGGCGATTATCAGCGCGGTCATGGCCAGTTCCTTTGACCCCTGTCTCTACTGCACCCCGATTATCAATGCCGAGAACGAAATTGAAGATTTTCGCATCGAAAATCTCAATTCCCAGGCTTCACAATGGCTCAACATTTCTCCAGATATTTCCGAATACCTGCAATTGCGCAGGGATTTTTCAGATCATGTGCCCGAATCCATTTGGCTGATTTATTTACACGTGATGGACTCTGGTGAGCACAAAAATTGGTGCTATCACCCCGCAGACAATCCCGAAAGCCCCCAATGGGAAGTGCGACTGGTTCGGCTGGAACACGGTCTGCTGCTGAGTTTTCGCAAAGCCGAGGAAAAGTCTCCCAGCCAGGAGATGGAATTGCAATGGCAAAAAATTCTGGCCGAAGAAGCCGCTGAAGGCATGTTGGATTGGGATCTCAAAACAGGGCATACCCGCTATTCAATGCGGCTGCGGGCCATGCTGGGCTTGGGCTTGGTGGCTCTGCCCCAAACCATTCAGATCTTTTTTAATTCCCTCTCTCCGGCAGAAGCCGAACCGGTTCAAACCCAGATCTGGAATGCGATCAACGGCAATGCCACTCAATTGGAGCACCGCACCCGCTTCATGCACCTCGACGGCAGTTTGATCACCCTCTTTTGTTCGGGGCGCATTTTGCGTTCGCCTGAAGGAGAAGCTCTGCGGGTGGTCTATGTCTTTCGCGACCAGACTCGCGAGGCCCAACTCGAAGAGGAATTGCAGCACCAGCAGGAACTCTTTCAGCTCTTTTTGGATGCTGGCAACGATGGTTTTTTTGACTGGAATCCCCAATCCATGTCTGTGTATTTTTCCTCGCGTTTAAAAGAAATGCTCGGTTATAAAAATTCGGAATTGACCAATAGCTGGAGCGCTTGGCAACAGATTTTGGCCCCCTCAAATGAAGCCTGGGCCAAGGGGCTGAGAGAAGAGGTGCTAGCCCAAAATTTGCCCACAGGGCCGATCCCGCTCAAGCTGTTGCACAAACAGGGGCACGAGGTCCGGATTTTGCTCAGACTCAGTGGCAAACGCCTGTTCCAGGGCGCTTATCTGCGTGTGCTCGGCCTGGGCACGGATTTGAGCTGTTTGTCACAAGAGCTGGCTGGTCCCCCTTCTCAGGCATGACAGACTGGATTTTTCTCAGGGGGCTGATTCGCGAGGCGGGCCATTGGCTGCAATTTCCCCGGCAGTTCAAACACGCTTTTCCCCAAGACCGGGTCCATTTTTTTGAAATTCCCGGCACAGGCCAACACTTCCAAGCAGATAGCCCAACTGAAATTGGAGCCATGGTCGAAGCCCTGCAAAGCGACTTTGCCAAGCGCTTGCCAAACCTGCATGAAAAACCCCTGATTCTCTCGATCTCGCTGGGATCGATGGTGGCTTTGGAATGGCTTTCACGTTACCCTGCCCAATTTGGCGGAGCGGTGCTGATCAATACCAGCTTGCGCAGCCTCAATCCCGTTTATGAGCGTTTGCAACCCCATAATTACCCCTGGATTCTCAAATTATTGGCCACTCCCAGCCCCGAGGTGCGCGAGCGCCAATTGCTCAAACTGGTCAGCAACGAGCCCCAGCACCACGCTCTGGCCGCCGCCAAATTTGCAGCGATCCAACACCTGCGTCCCATTTCGCGGGCCAATGCCCTGCGCCAGCTCTACGCCGCTTCACGCTACAGCCTCAAAAGCAAACCGACGGGCATTCCGCTGCTCCTACTCAACTCCGAGGGCGACCGCTTCGTCAATCCGGTCTGTACCGAGGCCCTGGGCAAATACCTGGATGTGCCCTGGCAGACCCATCCCCATGCCGGCCATGATTTGCCCCTGGATGCGCCCGAGTGGGTGATAGAACGGGTGAAGGATTGGTGTCAGCGTCTTTGACGTCGCTTTCCCTTTTCCATTCTCAATTCTCCATTTTCCCAACTCTGACTCGTGCTAAAATGTCAAAGTGTCACAGATGGGTCTGTGCATCTTCAATACCCCCACTCCCCATCTGTCAAATCTCAGCTTAAAGGTTTTTCTTTCATGACAACCAAATCCCGCATCGAACTGGACCACGTCACCATTCGCTTTGCTGGTGACTCAGGTGATGGCATGCAATTAACAGGCACCCAATTCACCAATACCTCTGCCATTGTCGGCAACGACCTGGCCACTTTCCCCGACTTTCCCGCCGAAATCCGCGCCCCAGCCGGAACTTTGCCCGGTGTTTCCAGCTTTCAGGTCCAAATTGGCGAGGTGGATATTTATACCCCTGGGGATGAACCCGATGTCTTGGTCGCCATGAACCCGGCGGCCCTCAAAGCCAATCTGGCGGCTTTGCCCAAAGGCGCAACATTGGTCGTTGATGAATCACAATTCACGGCCCGCAACCTCGACAAAGCCAATTATGCTTCCAACCCCCTTGATGATGGCAGCCTCGACGGCTACCGCGTGATCAAAGTGGATATCTCCAAACTGACGCTCAACGCGCTTGAAAGTGTTGAAATAGATAACCGCGCCAAAGGCCGCTGCAAAAACTTTTTTGCCCTGGGCATGATGTATTGGATGTATAATCGCCCGATGGGTCCCAGCAAAGACTGGATCGAACGCAAATTTGCAAAAAAGCCCATTTTAGCCGAAGCCAATAAACTGGCCATGACAGCCGGGTTTAACTACGCCAATACCGCCGATTTAATGCCCAGCTCGTTTGAAGTTAAACCCGCCAGTATCGAAGCGGGCACCTACCGCAGTATTTCGGGCAATCAATCTCTGGCTTTGGGCCTGATTGCGGCTTCGCGCCAAGCCGGTCTGCCGCTGTTTTTGGGCACCTATCCCATTACGCCCGCCACAGATATTTTGCATGAGTTGGCCAAACACAAAGAATACGGTGTGATCACCTTCCAGGCCGAAGATGAAATCGCCGCGATCTGTTCCACGATTGGGGCCAGCTATGGCGGTGGTTTGGGGATTACCTCGACCTCGGGCCCAGGCATGTGTCTCAAAGCCGAGGCCATGGGCCTGGCTGTCAAAACCGAATTGCCCCTGATCATTATCGACGTGCAACGGGCGGGCCCTTCGACCGGCATGCCCACCAAGACCGAACAATCCGATCTGATGCTCTCGCTTTATGGCCGTCACGGCGAATCCCCGATTTGTGTGATCTCTTGCAGCCGCCCGACCGACTGCTTTGATGTGGCCCTCGAAGCGGCCCGGATAGCGGTGACCTTTATGACCCCCGTGATTCTGCTCTCCGATGGCTATATCGCCAACGGCACAGGGCCTTGGAAGTTGCCCGACCCCGACAATTTGCCAACCATTCATGTGCGTAGACCGGTGGATCCCTCCGAATTTCAGCCCTTTAAACGCGACGAAGAACACCTTGCGCGGGCATGGGCGATTCCCGGTATGCCCGGTTTTGAACACCGCATAGGCGGGATCGAAGGCCAGGAAAATACCGGCAATGTGAGCTACGACCCTGTTAACCATGCCCGCATGAGCCAATTGCGCGCAGACAAAATTCAGCGCATTGCTGAATTTATTCCCGAGCAGAGTGTGAGTGGGCCTGAAGAGGGCGACTTGCTGGTGATCAGCTGGGGCGGGACTTACGGCGCTGTCTATTCGGCCGTGCAGCAGATGCAGCGCCAAGGCAAATCTGTGGCCCACGCCCATTTGCGTTACCTCAATCCCTTTCCAAAAAATCTGGAGAGCCTGATGCGCAAATACAAACAGATTTTGGTGCCCGAATTGAACATGGGCCAGCTTTCCAAGGTCTTAAAGTATACCTATGAAATCCCGCTTGAATCGTATACCAAGATTCAGGGACAGCCCTTTAAGATTCGTGAGCTGCGCGAAAAAATTGAGCAGATGCTTGGCTAAGGAGAAAACCGGAAATGTCTCAAACCCTCACTAAAAAAGACTTTGCCTCGGATCAAGAGGTTCGTTGGTGTCCCGGCTGCGGCGATTATGCCATTCTCAACGCCGTGCAGTCCCTCATGCCCACCCTGGGCATTCCCAAAGAGAAAACCGTCTTTGTGTCGGGAATTGGCTGCAGTTCGCGCTTTCCCTACTATATGTCGACCTATGGCTTTCATACCATTCATGGCCGGGCCGCGGCCATTGCCACGGGTCTCAAAACGGTGAACCCAGAACTTTCAGTCTGGGTTGTCACAGGCGATGGTGATTCGCTTTCGATTGGTGGGAATCACTTTATTCACGCCATTCGCCGCAATGTGGATTTAAACGTGTTGTTATTTAACAACGAAATTTATGGTCTGACCAAAGGCCAGTACTCACCCACCAGCCCCACGGGTCTGGTGACCAAGTCTTCGCCCTTTGGTTCGCTGGAGCGCAGTTTTTCGGCTGCCAGTCTCTCGATTGGGGCCGAAGCGACCTTCTTTGCCCGCACCATTGATTCCGAGCCCAAATACATGCAAGAGATCTTTGCCCGCGCTGCCGCCCACAAAGGCATGTCGGTGGTTGAAATTCTGCAAAACTGCGTGATCTTCAATGATGGCGCCCACAAGGCAATTACCGACCGGGCCAGCAAAGATGACATGCAATTGCGTCTCGAACATGGCAAACCGATGATTTTTGGTGCCAATCGCGACAAAGGCATTCGCCTCAATGGGATCACCCCCGAGGTGGTCACCCTTGGCGAAAATGGCATCAGCGAAGCGGATCTCTTGATTCACGACGAACGGGCCCCGGAACCCACCCTGGCCTATTTCCTCAGCCGGATGCGTTCGCCAGAGTTTCCCACCCCCTTGGGGGTCTTTCGCTCGGTGGAAGCACCCAGTTTTACCGAGAAAGTGCACCAGCAAATTGAAGATATCCGCAATAAAAAAGGTGGGGGAGATCTGCGCAAATTGCTCTTCTCCGGCGACACCTGGGAAGTAAAGGAATAATTATGCAGTTTCACAAAAGCGCTTTATTGGCACTTAGCTTGGCTTTGAGCATTAATATGTTGGGGGCCTGTGCTGCCAGCCAGGATCCCAAACCCGAAGAGAGCAAACCGCCGCAACAAGAGGCCCAGGCCCCCTTGCCAAAGGAGCCCGATCCCCAAAATGCCGAAGAACTTTATGCCTATGCCGAAGCCCTCGAACGCCAAGGTCAAGAAGAAAAAGCCTTGGGCTATTATGTTCAGACCACCCAGCTCAACCCCGACCACCTCAAGGCCCAGATTGCCTTGGCCCAACTCTATGTCAAATTCAACCGCATGGACGAAGCCAAAGTGGCTTATGAGAGCATCTTGCGTCTCGATCGTGAACATGCCTTTGTGGCCCAATACAAAGAGGCGCGCCTGAAATATTACAGCGCTTTGAATATTGCCCAGAACGAAGAGTATGAAAAGGCCCTGCAATTGGTCAGCCAGGCCCCCCGCAATACCCCTCTCGACAAAGAAATCGACGACTCTTCGCAAAAATGGAAGGCCCTGATCGACTCCCGCCAAGAAGACAAAAAGGCCGACGAAATTTTGCAGCAGGCCTCACTCTTGGCGTACAAAGGCAAGTACAAAGAGGCAATTGACTTGGCACAAACCGCCCCCAATGCCAGCACCAATTCGATGGTCACATCGCGGGTTGAACAATGGACCAAAGCCATGCAAGAGCAAGACAAAGGCGTTCAGCCGATTGGCCCCAATAACCAAGGGTCCAATACCACGAGCAACAGCAATAACAGCTCCACCCCCCCGGCCCCGACTGGCAATACCCGTCTGGTCAACGCCGATCAGGTCAATCTGCGCCAATCGCCGTATCTCTACGCCGAGTCGCTGAGCAGCCTTAAACGCGGGGCCCAGGTCGAAATTTTAATGGACAAAGCCTATGAGTCGGACGGTTACCAATGGAGCAAGGTCAAAACCAGTGACGGCACAGTGGGTTGGATTGCTGCCAATTTATTGGTCAGCTCTTTGACCGCTACGCCCCCTGTGACGCCCCCGACCCAGCCCCGAAATACGCCTCCCAGCAATAACAATAGCAGCAGTGGCACAGGTGAGAGCCGCGAAATTAAATCCGATGATGTCAATATCCGCCGCTCACCTTCGCTCAGCGGCACCCTTGTGACCCGTGCGATGGGTGGAACGACAGTGCAATTGCTCGATCCTGCGCCTGTCAAAGCCGATGGTTATCAGTGGATGCACATTCGTCTGCCTGATGGCCAAGAGGGTTGGGTCGCCTCGACCTTTTTGAGCAGCCCCCGTCAGGTGGCTCCGCCAGCGGTCAAAAACACCCCCACCCCCCCGGCCAAGCCGAACAATGCAATCAAAGCCGGTTACGCTGCGGTGCGTGGTACAGATATCAACGTGCGCAGTTTGCCTTCGACCAATGGCAAAATTGTCGGTCAGATTTCTGGCCCAGGCCAAGTCAAATTATTGGCCAAAAAGCCGGTTAAACAAGGGGTGCATACCTGGCGGGCGATTCAGCTCAGCAACGGTACCCAGGGTTGGGTGGTGTCTCAGTTTTTGAGCACCACTTCGCAGACGGGCCCGGCAGCCAAACCCACCCCCACCCCCAGCCGCCGCCGCTATATCCGGGGCGACAGAGTGAATATTCGCAAAGAAGCCAGCACGGCTTCTAAAATTATTGCACTCGGTGTCGAAGGCACACCCGTGACCCTGCTCTCCGACAAATTTGTCAAAAGTCAGGGCCTAACCTGGGCCAAAATTCGCCTTGCCAACGGTGAAATTGGTTGGGTGGCAACCCAGTTTATTGGGCGCTAGTAGTGGACCAATTTTTACAATCCCTCGACAGCCAACTGAGCCCGATTGACCGGGACAGTCTCTTTGGCAAAGCCTGGGCCGACGGCATGCAAGCGCTGTCGGAGGCCCAGGAGTTGGATGGGGTTGAGCGCCAAGAGCGCTTGGTACAGTCCTGTGACCAGTTTATTCTGGCCATTCACCATGCCCGTTCGCGGCCCGAACCCTATTTGGGCATGGCGTATTTGCTCACGATTCTCGAAGACTATCACTCGGCAGGCAAATATGTGCGCTTGGCGTTGCGTTTGGCACCGGGTTATCCCGAAGCCGAAGATCTCAATCGCCTGATTCAGACCTGTTCAGCGGTTTCCAATGCCTTTGCTGATCTGTCTGAGCTCTGTATGGTGGCTGGGGTGCGCCTCGAAGAAGTGCTCCCCGAAGATCAAGACATCCAACCCGAAGAGCTTTACGCCAAAACCGAAACCCTGCTTTATACCCAATTGCAATTGATCGATCATGAACCTGCCCCGGAGGTGGTCACCCGACCCGAAGGCCTGGCGGAAATGAAACACCGCACCCAAGAACTGACGGCTTTTACCCGTGCGATTCGTCAGCGTTTGGAGATTTTGCGTCCCCACAAGGACATCACCGAATTGGAATTGCAATTGCAGGGTTTGGAAAATCTTTGCCAGAAATGCCAGAGCTGCTTACATATCTCTCAACAATTGGCCGAAATGAGTGAGTGGGTTAAACAGGACTTTAAGCTGCTGACCCGCCACGTGATTCAATTGCGCATGCATGCCACCGCCGAAGAAGTGGCCCGTGCTGAACGTTTTGATGCCGAACTGCAAACGCGCTACGACAAGATTGTGGCCATTATTCAAGGATTAGAAAATGAAACCCGCACCCGCTTTGAAGAAGAAATTAGCTTTGCCCCGCTCATGCAACAGCGTGAAAACTTTCAGCAATTGCTCGACAGCACCCGCCGCCGCGTTCACATGCCCAACGCCTGAGGTCATCCTCTGATGTCCTTCTTTAAAAAAGACCAGATGTTGGTGGTGGCCTGTGCCTTTGGACTGGAGTCCCTGGTCAGCGATGAGTTGCGCAAATTGGGCATCGAAGACGTTCACACCGAAAACGGCAAAATCCGCTTTCGCGGTGGCGAAAAAGAGCTGGCTTTGGCTTTGCTCTGGCTGCGCACTGCCGATCGGATCGGGATCGAAATTGCCAATTTTAAAGCCGAGAGCTTTGACGAACTCTTCGACCAAACCTGTGCCCTGCCTTGGGAAAACTGGCTGCCTGTGGACGCCGTGATGCACATTACCGGGCGCTCCCACAAGTCCAAACTCTTCAGTGTGCGCGATTGCCAGTCGCTGGTCAAAAAAGCCCTGGTCAAAGCCATGCAGCGCAAATACAAACACCAAACCCTGCCCGAAACCGGTGCCCTGTATAAAATTGAAATCTCAATGCTCAACGATGTCGCCACTTTGACCCTCGACTGCACAGGTGCCAGCTTGCACAAACGGGGTTATCGCTCCGATGCGGGGGATGCCCCACTCAAAGAGACCTTGGCGGCGGCGATGGTGCTGCTCAGCCGCTGGGACCCTTCGCGCACCCTGAGTGACCCCTGTTGTGGCTCGGGCACGATTGCAATTGAAGCGGCGCTGATTGGCCTCAACCGCGCCCCCGGACTCAAGCGCAGCTTTACGGCTGAGACCTGGCCCGATGCCGACAAAAAGCTTTGGCAAAGCCTGCGCGCAGAGGCCCAGGCCCAAGAATTGCCCGGCGACTTCCGGATTTTGGCTTCAGACATGGACAGCAAGGTGCTCAAAAAAGCGCGGCAAAACGCGATCAATGCCGGTGTCGAAGAGCAGGTAGGCATTCAAACACTGAGTTTGGGAGAATTTCGCTCGCGCAAGAAATTTGGCGTGGTGATTATCAACCCCCCGTATGGCGAGCGGATTGGCGAGCGCACGATCGTTGAAATGCTCTACCACGATCTCAAGGCCCTGATGGACGAGGCCGATACCTGGTCGTATTTTATTCTCACTGCCGATCATGAACTCGAAACCCGGATCAACCGCAAGGCCAGCAAACGCCGCAAATTGTTTAATGGCAAGATTCCCTGCCAGTATTATCAGTTTTGGGGCCCACTGCCCTGGAGCAAAGAGTAAATCTCACGCATGACGTCGCGGCCCGGATCTTTGCGATCGTAAGGCTCTAAAAAGCCGTACCAAACATCCGGTTTGCGCCCCGGCCCCAAATCGGGCAGCAGGGCCAAATAGACCTTGTCGCGAATGCTGCCTGCCAGAAAGTTATAATCCGGGAAACTGGGGCTGGGGCCCCGCCGCAGCGCCACTTTGCCAATGTCTTCGTGGGAATAGACCCGCTCGGCGGGAATCGCAAACTGCTTTTGCAGGGTTGCCACCAAATCTGCTGCGGCTTCGAGCTGGGCCCTGTTGCCCGCCTGCCAGCGGGTTATCAGCGAGCCTGTGCTGGTGGGCATGCCGTGTTTGTCACTGCGTTGATCTCCTTGTTGGTCCCAGAGGCTGGCATTGCCCACCAATTCAATCCCCACGGCTTGGTCATCGATGCCCGACTGGCCTTTGCTGATGCGATCGAGCGGGCTGTATTGGTAAATCTGGCCTTGGGCATCGACACTAAAATGGGTCCAGGCCCCACCCAGGTATTGTTGGGGCGTGTTGCGGTTAAAGATCGCAAAGGCATGGCTTTCGTCTTCGCCTTCGGTGGAGTGTAAGACAATCAAACTGGGCGAAAAATCCTGGTTGAGTGCCTCTTTGAGACCATAGCGCCAGTCAAAATAGACATTTGCGCCCGTGCGGCGAAAGGCGTATTCTCGCTGAGAGGCAAAGAGCCCAATTGGTTTGTGTTCGATTGGGCGGTTTTGGAGGGTCTGCGCCAGCCAGTCCAATGTGGGGGCATAGCTCAAAGGCAGATCCGAGCGGGCCTGTAGCCCCAGCCGAAAGCCTGCTTCGCGTCCGAAGGCGCGGCTGGGTTTGTAGGGCTTCTGCTCAGTCAATTTGCTGGGCCCACAACCCATCAAGGCCCCAAGCACCAGCGCAACTCCTGTGATGAGGGCCCTGCGATGGGGTAAAAACGGGTGATTTAAACCATTCATGCCAGATCAAACCTCTGGTTGAGGATACCATATTCTTGGTACAGGGCTAATTGTATTGAAAAAGTCTGAGTGAGTTGGAGAAAAGGCATTGGTTGTCATTGCTGAGAGTTCAAAGAAACCGTCTCAGAGCCAATGTTTGCTCTATAGAAAAGCCTGTATTGAGAATTCCCAATGCCACAGCAGGCACGATTCCTGTTGTGAAATGAGGTCTGACAAAATAGTGTACTATTTCGCGTTTCTGAAAAGATTTCTTGGCATACCAGGCATCGCAACAAGCTCTTTTGGCCATTGTGCTGTGTCGCATAATAGCTGTGTTTGTTCAGCTCTGATGCAACCACATTTATACCCCCCAAAGGGTTGCGGAGAGCCCTACTATGCCCTATTCGTCGGAAGCTATGCCACAATTAAAACGCTCTGCATTTCCAGTAAGGCTGCTTGCGCCTGGTTATCTGCAAAGGCGTTTTTTAAGGCATTTTGAGCTTCCTGCATTCCAGGGCCGGGCTTGCCATCAGTATTGATGTTGATATTAAGGTTGAATTTAACTTTGCCGCCGCGTTTACGGTACTCAGACGCAAAAAAGCGCAAGGCTTTTGTGGCTCCGGAGCTGGCCAGAAAAGAGCGGACATCGGGTTCTAAAGTTTCTTCCATGAAATCTATAATTCCTTCCAGCTTGGTTGCGTTGATGCGACCAACCGAAAAATAGACAGAAAGCAATGGGAGAACCCATTTTTGCCTGTTTGCCAGGATGATGTCTTTAAGCGCGTTTACAATGGCATGATTGTCTTTGGTGTCTCCGAAGGCATCAAAAAGGTATTCAGCGGCATCACGTGGCGTCTGCAACATGGGGTATAGCACATCATTAAATGGGACCGTTGTTGATTCCACGTTTAAAGAGGTCATCCCGGTATTCCTCGGCCTTTCTGATGTCTCGATCTTGTGTTGACTTGTCACCGCCACACAATAAGATGATAACGCTTCCCTCATGGATCAAGCAATACACCCTATACCCTGGCCCCATATGGTTCCTGAATTCAAGGATGCCTTTACTGCCTTGGACAGATTTGAAATCACCCATTGAACCGGCTGTAATCTGTTTGGCGAAGCGCCTTGTTATTGCCATGGCAGCTTTGCGATCTTTCAGGTTTTTCAGCCAATCCTCAAAAGGAATCTTGCCATCATGCGTTTTGTATACTCTGATGGTGTAGACAATCATACACAAGATCTTATCATAGGCCCTGACGATGTGGATGCCAACCAGGGGTAATCAATTGAGTCCCCCAAAGGGGGGCGCGCAGAGCTACTCTTTTTTAAATTTGATTAGCCCAGTGCCTTTGGGTTCTTATGTTGCCGTTGATGAAACAGGGCTCAAATCCATTGTTTATCAAAAATAAAGCAAACCGGACAATCCGCTATATTGGTGGTTAAGTTTAATGAAAAATACAGTATTCGAATTAAATTATCTCTCAATTCAAATGACACCAATGGACCATTGAGTGTGCTTAATATAGTATTTCAATACAGGAGTTATTGTTCATGTTTATAAACAAAATAATAGCTAGTGGTATGTTAGCAAGCCAGTTCTTTCTGTCTGTTACTATAGATGCAAATGCCATCCCAATTGGCTTTGACCGCACTTATAGTGAAGCTTGGACAACTGGTTCCGTTTTTAACGATGGAAATTTAAATACACAAGCATTGGGATATAATGGTGTTTTTATAGAACCTTATTATGGACGACAAGTGCAAAGTATTTCCACCCTCAAGCAGGAACTGGAAAAGACCTATGGCAAAAAAGTCAAAGTACATAATATCAAAAGCTATACAGCTTTGGTGATGACGAATAGCGAATATGCTTATATCAAATTAATTTTGATCGTGGATAAACACCTGAAAATTGTTGGGTACAGCTATTTCGATTGGCCTTTTATCGTCAATAAAAATCACAAGGGCTCTCCTTTGCCCCAAATCGAGGCCTTGCCCGCAGATCACCGTGTCAAAATGTATACCCAAAACTACCCTCACCTGCTCTATGCTTATCTCAAACAAGAGCATGAGACCATAGAACAATACTTGGTTTCTTATGCAGATTTACCCATTCGCAACTCAGGAAAAATAGGCAAAGCATGGTTCATTTTAAACGAGGCCTATTACCCTAAAGTGCTGGCTGCCTTTATGCAGGAAGAAGCCCATAAAGCGATTCCCAAAATGTTAAAAGACATGAAAATCTATTATGGGCCAGATAACCCCACGAAATGGAAACCCAAAGACAAAGCAAACGATGAAGATGAGTGAAGTATGAACTATTTCAATGGCCCAGAAAGCCGCTTGGGTAGCAGCAAAGCCATGGTCGTTTGCGCTTGGGAGGAAACCCAATTCAAATAGATGTCACGAAAATTGTCCAAAGAAGAGCAGGCCTTGATCCGCGCGCATAAACCCCATATTTGGATGGGGTAAAGAGAGAAAACCCAAGGGTCTATGCTAATTGTCGAGGTTAATTGTCGAGGGATTTTGGGGGCTGTGCTAAAATCATTTTTAAGCTTGTATCTGTTTTTGGGGGGAAATGATGTACGTGATCCCCATTGCATCTCTCATGATCTGGATGGTTGCCGGTGCTGCTGTGAGAGAGTTGCTGCGCGCGCCCAGCTTTTTTACCGATTATGGGGCTTGTCCCTATGAATACTGTGTTTACGGCAAATGGGTAACCCTTCAAAAGACCCCGGTTTTTCAGGCTCCCAGTTTAAAATCCAGACAAATTGCTTTATTGCCCAAAACAATGCCCATTCAAGCGTTAACGGGCCATGTCATCACCTATGGCAAGATCTTTACCGTCACCAAAGCCCATCAACCTTACCAACCCAACGATCAATTGGTGGTCTATACCTATTATGGTGAAGGCAGTTACTTGGTGTGGTTTAAGGGCAAAATGTATACAGAGTCCCTGATGGTCAGCCCCTATACTGATGATGCGACAAAAAGGTGTCTCGGTAAAGATCCACACTGTTGGGGGCAGTTTTCATCTCCTCCCTCTTTGGATTGGTGGGTCAAAATTCAATGGGGAAATGGGCGAACAGGGTGGGTTCCAGGTCACAACGGCTATCGTTATAAAAATCAGGATGGTGGGAGATTTTAACGCGACTGATTCGCTTCAGAATTGAGGCCAATCAGGATTCCCCTTCGTTTCCTGAGATGTCTGTCGAGCTTTGCCTGAGCGAAGCCGAAGGAGAGTCGAGACAGTCGAAGGTGCAGCCCGAACGTCAGAGGATTGCACCCACTGGAGCCCCCAGCTCCCTTTAAATGCGAGCGCCTTCACCAAAAGCCGCCTGAAAAGCCGCCTCCAACGCTGCGATTTCGGCATCTGTTAATTCAGCAAAATGGCGCTTGCGTTTGCTTGCCGAAAGCTGTCCCTGGTTTTGCAAACAGAAGCGAATAAACAAATCTATCTGGCGATCAGGCAAATCCAGTGTGTTTTGCAGAGCCTGTTTGCAGGTGTCATATTGCAAGAGAAATGCCAATTCGGGCGCCAATTCTTTTTCCAGGGTCGCTTGAATAAATCCAAACAGGGCCTCAGCTTGGGGCGTCAAGTCGGGATAGCGGTAAAAATCTGCTGTGTGGTTGTGAACGGTCATTTGCCCCTCTGAATCGAGGTCATAATCCAGCAGGGGCATCAGGGGCTTGGAAAAAGCATCCAACGAGGCCTCATAGGCCAGGGGCTGTTTGAGCAGCCAAGCCGAGAGGGGAAACATAATGCCTTTGGGAGAAAAGCCCCGACGCGCCAAAATATTGTGCATTAAAAAACGGTGAATGCGGCCATTGCCATCTTCAAAGGGGTGAAAAAAAACAAAGCCATAGGCAATGATGGCAGCATGAATCACAGGCGAAAGACCTTTTTTCCCCATTTTTTGATGGGTCTCAATCAAACCGGCCATCAGTTCGGGCAAATCTTCGGGTTTGGGAGCCACGAAATGGATAATTTCTTGGTGCCAATGGGCCGTTTCACCGACATAATTCTGGGTCTGGCGATAATCGTGATCACAAAAACGGGGATCGACTGTGCGATTTTGTAAATCGATCAAGGCTGCTTTTTGGCAAAAGTCGTCTCGTTCCGCCAACTGCAACAGTTGCACAAAACGGGCCACCCGATCTGTAGTCGGTTGCTCCTGCTCAATTTCAAACGAAGAGCGGGTTTCACGGGTATACAAATACCCCAAAGCCCGCTTGAGTAAATGCGGAGAATACGCAGCAATCACTTGGCTGCAACGTGCAGAGAGATCCATCTGCTCAAATTGTTTGAGTATTTCTGTGCGTCGCACCACAGGACAAAAACGCGAAGTGCCCCAGAAATTGACATTGATCCTTTGCCTGCCCACCTTGTCTGGCTGGGGATTGACATAATACCTTTCTGGATCCAAAAGGTCGGTATAATTGCCCTGCTGCAAATCGGGCAATTCAAGCCGATGCCCTGTCAGAAACTCATAAAAAAACCAAATTCGCCGAACATATTTGCCCGTGGGCTTTTGAATCAAATAGGCACAGAGTTCGCGGGGAGGCATCAATTGAAACAGGCGATCCAGCAGGGAAAGATGAACACCTTCATATTTCAAGGCAAAACTGAGTTGGTCTCCGTCACTTTCACCCGGTTCATATTTAGCAGGGTAAAAGGTTTGAATCTGCTCTCCCACCCTTTCAACCCGCATCACACCTGAGTTTAAAAGATACGAACTGCAATAATGTGGCATCACTGCAAGGTCATACTTTTGGATTAGAGCAGTGTATCCCAAAGGCTTTAGGTTCATCCCACCCCCAGCAAAAGAATTATCTGGCCAGAAATATGATTATATTTTAGCACCTAACGAGAAAAATAATTAAAGCTGAGGAAGCAACATCCAGTTTGGCCAGATTTTTGCTGGCATAATGCTCACTGAGTTGCTGTGCCAATTTTTCAGCCTGCAGCTTTTGAGGCTGCGTTTCGGCCAGAACAGGGTTGGCAAACCCAAGACAGAGCAACACGACCAGTGTCAGAGACCGTCTCATTTTGAGCTGATGCATGATTTTTCCTTGTGATTTAAAGTGCGTTGCAAAATCTCCCAATTTTGTTTTGGGCCACCTCAAATTATAACAAGCCATCCCCCTTAACCCCCAAAGCCAACCTTTGCTCTGTGTTAAAATAAGCCAATTAGGAGCTAGAAAATTATGATCACTCACCCCGATTCACCCCTTTCTGAAGCCCCCCCCGCCCGTGTCGAAGAAAACCACCCCTTTTACACGGCTCTGCTGCATGTTTCGGTCTGGCTGACCTGGCCTCTGATTGCCCTCAGTGTCTGGCTCTCTGCCACAGTACTCGGACAAAGTGGCTACGCCTGGAGCCTGCCCCTGCTCTTTGCGGGCGGTGTCTTGGCCAGCGATTTTACCTCGGGCCTCTTTCACTGGTTTTTTGACAATTATGGCTCTCCCCAAACCCCGGTCTTTGGCCAGACGATTGAATTGTTTCGCGTGCACCACGACCTGCCCGAAGATATCTGCAACAGCGGTCTGGTTTTTACGGTCGGCCACGTCTGCCTCTGGGTGGTGCCCATGATTATCTCGTTTATTGGCGCCTGGTATCTGGCCGGACGTGGGCCGCTGGTCAGTGCGCTCCTGCTCTTTGCCACGCTGGCCAATTTG
Organism: Candidatus Sericytochromatia bacterium; assembly: GCA_018780035.1. Classification (GTDB taxonomy): domain Bacteria; phylum Cyanobacteriota; class Sericytochromatia; order UBA7694; family UBA7694. The sequence goes on along the minus strand of JADMKE010000053.1, from coordinate 20,052 downwards.
TTTTTGGTGCTCACCAACCTCTTCCACAAATGGGCGCATTTGCCGAAAAAACCGGCCTGGATGCTCTTTATGCAAGAGTACCGGCTGGTCTTGGAGACCCACCACCACAATATCCACCACACGCCCCCTTTTGATACCTATTATTGTATTACCACTGGCTGGTTGAATCCGCTGCTCAGAGCCATCAAGTTCTTTCCCCGCATGGAAAAGTTCTTGGCTTTGATCGGCGTGCAAAAGAACCAGGGAGCTTAAACGCACAGTGACTTCCGAGAACGCTGGCATGATCTTGCGCCAGGCCAATCAGGCCGATGCCAGAGGTATTGCCCAGGTGCATATTGATTCTTGGCTCAGCACCTACCGGGGGATTTTGGCTGATCAATTGCTTGATCAGCTTTCCCTCGCTGAGCGCACAGAAAATTGGGCCAAATGGCTGGAACCCTCCAGTCCAGAGCAAACCCAGCCCTCCAACTGGGTCTGGGTGGCCGAAAGCCCCACAGGGCAAATTGTCGGTTTTGTCTGTGGCGGCCCCGAGCGCACAGGTTTGCCGGATTTTCAAGGCGAGATCTACGCCCTTTATCTCTTGGATGCCTGGCAGGGGCAAGGCTGGGGCAAACGCCTTTTGTTTAAAGGCTTTGATTTGCTCCGGGCCCAGGGTTATTCTGCGATTCTGGTTTGGGTCGCCAGCCGCAACCAAAAAGCGTGTGGCTTTTACGCTTCCCAAGGTGGGAAAGTCTGCTTGCAGCGCAGCCTGGAGATGGCTGGGCAGGTGGTTGAAGAGACTGGCTACGGGTGGTTTTAAGATTTCCCCGATCCGCAGGACATGCTAAAATAGAAAGAGTTCAGAAAGCCCCAAAACAGGGCTGTTCCCATCTCAACAGCCAATTTTAGGCATAACAGACCAAAGGAGGGTTCCGCCATGACGTTGATGGATGAAATGCTCGATGCCGACGATTTGAGTGATTATATGGTTCATGACCCAATTAAAACCGCAATCAGCGCAGAAACCATCCGCCGTCTGTCTCCACGCAAACCCATCACCTTGTCTCCATCTGCCACTCTGCAAGAGGCGATTGAATTGATGCAGGCCAAGCGGATTGGGGCTGTGGTCGTGGTCGAAAATAACCAACCCGTGGGTATTTTTACCGAAAGAGATGTTTTGTTTAAAGTTTTAAAAGCAGCTCCCGACTTCCTGCAAACCCCGCTGAAAGATTTTATGACTCCCGATCCCGTCAGTCTTTTTATTGAAGACAAAATTGCCTTTGCGCTCAACCGCATGACCGTGGGCGGATTTCGGCATATTCCGATCGTCGATCATGACGGTGTCTTGAGTGGGATTATCTCGGTCAAAGACATTGTTGAATACCTTGCGGGGCTCTTTCCAGCAGAAGTTTATAATATCCGTCCAGAGCCGCTTCGGGGTGGTTTTGGTTCTGCTGAGGGCGGTTAATATTTTTTTGCAAGGATCGCTCAGACGATGAAATCTCAAGCTGGCTCTACTTTCATACAACATGTTTCGGCTGAACAGGCCGAGCTCTGGCGACAAAAAGCGGCTGACTTAATTGGCCAAGCCCGTTACAAACAGGCGGTGCAGGTGCTTAATCAGGCGCTTTCGAGCGGGATTTCGCTGGCCGAACAAATCCAGTTTTTGGGTTATCGGGCTTATGCTCATACGCTTTGGCGCAAGCCCGAAGCGGCGATTGAAGATGCCACCCGTTTGCTCAAATTGATTCAAGCTGAAGTTTCGGATCTCTGCTTTGAAGACATCGATTGGGCCTACGAACGTGAGCAAGACACAGGTTATTTGTCCTTTTTGGCGGCGATTTACAATCTGCGAGGTACCCTGCACCGCCTTCAGAAAAATTTGCCCTCAGCAGTCGAAGATTTGACTTTGGCCCTGTTTATGAGCGAAGACCCTTATTTACAAGGCCTTTCGCTCTTTCAAAGGGGTTTTTGCCTGCTGCAATTGGGAGAGTGCCAGGAGCAGGCTCTGAGCGATTTGAGTGAGGCCTGGCAATTTTGCCCCACCCCCTTGGCCGAACTCCTGGGGGTGCCTTCTCCAGACATCTCAGAATTGCGCTTTGATTTACACGACAAAGGCCTGCAGATCCACTGGGAAGAATCCGCTTCCCGTGCTTTGTCGGGCAGCCAATTTGAATTGCGACTCAAAGATCTGCAGGCCGAATTCCTGGCTTTTTCGCGGATTTTTTCAGCATGAGAGGGGATAGGCCCAGACATGCAGCCGATACCCCTTGCTGAACTGAGTCTGTTCAAGCGCCAGTTTCATCAGCTCTCAGGTTATAACCTCGAAAATTATAAAAATGTCCAAATGGACCGGCGCTTGCAGGAATATATGCAAGCGGCTCGCTGTGAGACGCTCCAGGCTTTTTTTGATTATCTGCGCGATCGGCCTGCCGAGGTGCGCCGCTTTCTCGATGAGCTGAGCATCAACGTCTCTGAGTTTTTTCGCAATCCCGAGCGCTTTCAGGAATTGCGTCAAAAAATTCTGCCCGAGTTGCTGAGCAAACGCAGCCGTTTGCGCATTTGGAGTGCAGGCTGTTCGGTCGGTGCCGAGATTTTTTCCTTGGTGATGTTGATGGAGCATCTCGGCATTGCCGATCAGTGCCATTTTGTTGCCAGTGATATCGACCGCGAGGCGGTGGAACAGGCCCGTTCAGGCATTTTTTTACCGGACTTATTACATAACGTCAACAAAACCGATATCAGCACTTTTTTTGAGCCCTGCAGCTTAAACAATCGGCACGATGCCTATTGTTTTAAACCCCAATGGCGGCAGAAGGTGCATTTTATTCACCACGATTTGCTGCAAGACGATTATCCAGGTAATTTTGACCTGATTGCCTGTCGCAATGTCATGATTTATTTTACCCGCGAAGCCAAACACCGGGTCTACCAACATTTTTACCAATCCCTGCGTGAGGGTGGGGTTTTATTTGTGGGGGGGGCCGAACAGTTGATTCAAGCCCAGGAGATTGGTTACAATCGGTTATCATCGTATTTTTACCAAAGACAAAAGCTGGGCAGAGTGTGAGAGAACTTTCGATCCGAAATATCCTCAATCGGGTAGATGAATTGCCAGAAGTGCCACAAACGGCGCTGCGGGTGATTCAATTGTTAAATGACCCCGACACCGATGTCGCCAGTTTGGCGGACGTGATCAGCTCAGATCAGGCCCTCACAGCCAAAGTGCTGCGCCTCTGCAATTCAGCTTATTATGGCCTGTCGCGCAAGGTCACCACGATCTCCGAAGCGGTGATGATCATTGGCTTCAGCTCGATCAAAAGTTTGGTCATGATGATTACGACCCAAAGTACACTCAACAAGGGCCTGCTCGGTTATAAACTCAATGCGGGTTATTTCTGGGAGCATTCGATTGGGGCTGCTGAAATCTCACGTTATCTGGCTGTGCAGCTCAAACACCGCGAACCCGAAGAGTGTTTTATTGCTGGTTTGATTCACGATATTGGCAAAATGGTACTCAACCAATACGCCTTGCCTGAAGTCTACAAAGCCACCAATTTGCATCAAAAAGAGCAGATCCCCGTCTATGAGGCCGAGCAGCAAATTCTCTCTTTTGACCATGCCGCGATTGGTGGGGCCCTGGCTGAACGCTGGAATTTCCCCCCTATGCTGGTCGAGTCGATTCGCCGCCACCACACCTTTGAGCCGCTTTATGATAATGGCAAGATTGATTTATTGCCCACGTTGGTGGCCACCGCCAATTTATTGGTTAAAATGTTGCACGAAGATACCACCGCCCGTCTGCGTTTTGAGCAACATGCGCCCTTGATCGAAGAGGTGCTTGGTATACGGGTTTTGGACCTGGAGAAACTCTTGCCCATTTTAGCAAAAAAAGTCGATGAAACCCGTCAATTGGCCCTTCTCATGACATAAGTCGCTCAGCGTGAAAACGAAAGCATGTTATGATGATTACATTAAAACCGTTGGCACCATGGATCTTTCACAATACATTGGCATATTTGTTGACGAGGCCCGTTTGCATCTCCAGCAATGCAGTGATTCGCTGCTGGCGTTGGAAAATGCGCCTGATGATTCTGCATATCTGAATGAGCTTTTCCGGGGCATTCACACGATCAAAGGCATGGCCGCAACTTTGGTCGAGTTTGACTATTTTGACGAAATCACCCGCCTTAGCCATGAAATGGAAACCCTGCTCGACGGTCTGCGCAATCACACTTTCAAACTCGACAACCACGTCCTCGACCTGCTCTTTGCCTGTGTCGATGGCCTGGATCTCCTGATTGGCAATATTCAAGATCCAGAAAACGCCATGTCCCAAGACATCAGCTATCTCTTTCAGCACCTCGAAGAATTCAGCTCACCCCAAGCCAAAGCGGCTGAGTCTGTTCCCGCCGATCCACTTTGGGAAAACGACTGGCAACACGCCTATTCCGATAGCGAAAGTGAAAAGATTTTACAGGCGGCCAAATATGGCAAAAATTGCTTTGAAATTCGCATAAAACTCTTTCCAAATTGCCTGATGAAAGCCCTGCGTGCCCAAATGATTCTGGGCTTCTTGGCCGAAAACAGTGAGATTATCAAAACCCTGCCCGATCGCCAGGATTTGGCGTTGGGCAATTTTGATGACAGCTTTATTATCAGCTTGGTGACCGGCAGCGAAGGCGAAAATCTGGCCGAAGAGGTGGCCTCTGTGGCTGAGGTGGCTGCGGTGCGTACGATCAACCTCTTGGGTGAAACGGTCTATACCTCTCAACTGCCCAGCAAGGTTGAAACCGAAGAGGTTTTTACCCTGCCAGAGCTGAATGAATTTGAGTTAAACGTGCTCAAGGTGGCCAAAACCCAGGGCTATGGTGCTGTCTTGCTGGGTATTCGGCTTTTTCCCAATGTGGTTCTCAAAGCGGCCCGTGCCACGTTGGTTTTCCGTACTTTGGAAAAATATGGCGATATCATAAAATCGGTGCCCCCTGTGATCGAACTCGAAGAAGAGCGTTTTGGCAATTTCTTTGAGGTCATTTTACTCACCCAAGCCAGCCCAGAGACCTTGCGCGAAGCGATTCTCTCTGTTGGCGAGGTCAAAGACTCACTCGATGTGATGACCATGAGCGTCAATGACGAAATTGTCTCTGCGCTGAGCCCTGATGGACATGCCACCCCGATGCCTATGCAGGCGCCCCGTTCGGAATTGACGCCGGTTTTGGAGCCTCTGCCTGAATTGAATGAGTTGCCTCCCAAATTACCTCCCCCCACTCTGCGTTTTCCTGGCTCTCGGGCCTCACCACTGGTGCGGGTTGATGCGGGCAAATTGGAGCAATTATTGCATCTGGTGGATGAATTGGTGATGTGCCGGGCCGAGTTGATGTATGCAGCCAAAGCCAATCTCAGTCTGGAATTGGAACATCCGCTTCATGCTTTGGGAACCGTTGCCACTGCATTACACTCTCTCAGCATTCAATTGCAAATGGTCTCGGTGGAGCAGGTCTTTAACCGCTTCCCGCGTATGATTCGCGATTTGTCCAAATCTCTGGGCAAAGAAATTGACCTGGTCATGGAGGGGCGTGAACTCGAAATGGATCGCACCCTGATTGATGAACTGGGCAATGCCCTGATGCACATGATTCGCAATGCCGCCGATCATGGGCTTGAACCCCCAGACGAGCGTCTGCGCAGAGGCAAACCCAGCCGTGGGCTGATTGAACTCAATGCCACCTACGAGCGTGAGGTCTTCCGGATTGATATCCGCGACGATGGCCGGGGAATCGACACCACAAAACTGCGCTACAAAGCGGTTGAAAGGGGCATTGTCTCCGAGCAGTCGGCTTTGCAAATGAGCGAAGATCAGGCGCTGAGATTGGTCTTTGCTCCCGGTCTTTCGACCCAGGACACGGCCACAGATATTTCGGGCCGGGGTGTGGGCATGGATGCGGTGCGCACCCAGATTGAAACCATCGGCGGTGATATTCAAATTCAGTCGACACGGGGCAAAGGCACCCTGTATACGATTTTGATTCCCTCCCAAATGACCATGCTCAATGCGCTGCTGATCAGTGTGGGGGGGCAGTTTTATGCCCTTTCGCTGGAGCATATTGAAAAAATATCCGAACTTTTTGCCTCCGAAATCCTGCTCAAAAACAATGCTGAGTACTGTCTTTATGCTGGCGAACAGATCCCCGTGATCTCGCTCTCGGAACATGTTTATACCCGTGAGACGGCCCATATCCCCTTGCCCATCAACAAACCTGGTCAGTGGCTGGTGATCGTCAAAAACCACCAACAGCGTTTGGGTTTGCTGGTGGATGAAGTGGTGGGTCAAGAGGAACTTTTGCTCAAGCCTGTCAATCCCCAGAGCATGTTGCCCGGACGCGATCTGTTTTTGGGAGCCACCGTGCTGGACAATGGGCAGGTCGCTTTATTGCTTGATTTGCCTCTGCTTTTACAGCGGGTGCAGATTCCGGTCTAAAGTGCCTGTTTGAGGGTTGCCAATGCCAAGTGCTCAGCCTCGCTGGTCGCCAAGATCTGATTGAGCTGTTCTAATTGTGCCAAAAGCAGTTTGGCCATTTCTCTTTTGCCGAGTGCCAAAGCCCATTGCAAGCCCCATTGAGTCGATTTGCGATCGAGCGGATAGATTCCCAGATGGGTGTTTAAAGCCTGCCGGCATGTCTCAGTGAGCCCCAAAGCAGCGGCTGTCTGTGCCAAGGGCAGCCAGAGGGTGGGCGGCCCAGAATAGAGCAACGCCTGTTCCAAGGCCTCAAAGGTAGCTGGCAAACGGCGCTCAGACCACGCCACTTCGGCTTTGAGACGCCAGAGATTCCAGCCCAGCAGTGAACGCATTTGCGCAGGATCCGCCTGAAAACAAACCGCGTCCCAGGCCAATTGAAAACTCGCAGCTCCGACCCAGGGCAAAACCTGAAGCATCTCTGGGCTCTCCCAGTCTGTATGCAATGCGGCGAGTTGTGCCAGGGCCTGATCGGCGCAGTGATTGATCTCTGCATAAGATTTGCCAGCCAAATACGCTCCCCAGGCCAGATCATGGCTGAGCAAGGGATCTTCGGGGGCCTTGTCCACTGCTGCTTGCAGGGCTTGCCATTTTACCCCGCTGCCAGGCTGCGGGGTGGGGGATAAGCTCAAGCTCAAACAAGCCTGGACTTGTGCCGACAATGTGTGTTCTGGCCGCTGATGCTCTGACAAGGTATGGGCCGGGAGAGGCAAAAACGCGGCTTTTAGCCAATCGGATTTTCCTGCCGTGAGGGCCGGATGCAGGGCCTGTCGCAGTCGATGGCGCTGAAATACCCTTGCAGAGGTGAAGACCGGATTTTTGTTTCGCTGATAACGCGCCAATTGATCTGGTAAATCTGCCAAAAGTGTTTCAAATTGTCGCTCATAGCTGTGGGCCTGAATCGCACTCTGCCCAGCTTTGGCCAAGCACGCCAGGTCTGAACGGGCCAAAATTGCAGAGACGTCCGCCAAGACCGAGTTGGGATGGTACAAAAGACATTCTCTGCCAGGCTCTAAAAAGCGCTGAATTTCCAAATTGTCTGCCTCTTGCAGCAACAAGGCCCCTGCCGCTGGAGCCTGGTAGGCCCGCAGATTCATTTCTCCGCGCAGGGAATGGTTAAAGACCACCCGGCTCCGCTGCAGGAGCTGGAGATATTCCGCGCCATAGACCTGATCGCGCAGACAGATCCGGTAGTCGCTTCCCAGTGGGGCCAATTGGCTGAGCAAACGCAGTCGCTCCGGGTGGGTATCGGGGTTTAAACTGCCGATATAGGTCAGGTCCCAGTCTTTTGAGGGGGGATTTTCGGGGCCTTTTTCAGTTTGGGGGTCGGGATAAAATTGCGCCGGAGAAAAACCATAACTGGGCCACCACTGACAGCGCTCAAAGCCCCGTGCCTGAAACTGATCCACCAAAGCCTGATCCCCGAGAATCAGATCAAAGCCCTCCCGCCAGGCCCAGAGTTCACTGCGGCAGCTCTGCCAGTCCGAGGCAATCAAGACCACCGGGCAGGGTGCCTCGAACAGGTCTGCAGGCAGGACGGTATAGCCAAAGCCCCACCAGAGAATGACCTCGGGCTGCCAATCGTCCCCTCGGGCAAATTTGGCGAGAATGTCTTTCAGCGATTCACCATAGGTATAAGGCTGCCAAGGCAGTGTTTCTGGCTTTGTGTGGTTGACCAGACCGCGCCAAGCGAGGGGAGGGTTAAATACGCGCGGATCTGCCAGGGCGCGAATCTGGGGATGACACAGCCACGTGCCGATCTGTTCGGGTGCAATCAGAGGGCCGACCAGCACCTTTGGGATCAGGACCTTTGGCGGCAGAGCCCGCGGGATCAGCATGGCCTTGTCATTCCGGCGACTCAGTCAGGGGCACGAGCAGGCTATCACAGCCCTGGGCGGCTGCGGCAGAGCTGACCCGCAGCTCAAGACTCAAGCGGGGAAGGTTCATCGACGGGCGCAAACCTGTGCGGTGCAAGATCCGCTCATGGAAGATCAGGGCATCTCCCACTTGTAGACTGGGGAACCAGGCTTGCGCCTCAGGGCACTGCAACTGCAGCCATTCAGGCGGAAACGCGTAGAGTTCATAAGCGTCTCCGGCCTTTAAAACGTGTCCTTCGGGCAATCCGGGGGGAGTCAATACTTCCGTCGGGTTCAGCAATAAAATTTCCAGACCCGGTGCCTGCTCGCCACAGTTCACCAGCGGGCACCAAACATTCCAGACCGGGGAGACCTTGCCCAAAAAGGCCGCGTCTTGATGCCAAGGCAAAGGCGGTGCCGAAACGGATTGGGGTTGCTGACGGCGAAAGAGGCTGTTCTGATAGAGCAGAACGGGATCTGTTGTGATCGCGCTTAAAAGCAGCAGAAGTGGTTCCAAAAAATGGGCCAATGCGAGAAAGGGATCCCCGGCGGGATAACAGGCCTGGGGCGGCACATGGCCATAGCGATACAGCGTTGTTTCGGCTTCGGACAATTGCCCGAGGGCAAAGCGGGTATCTGCCCGGTTATAGGCCTGAAGGGCGCGCCAATGAAGGGCCGCCAAGGGCTTGAGCGGCAATGCCTGGCGCAAGAGCAGACAGCCTTGGCTGTCCAAGATGGCGATCAACTGCGCCAATTCTGTCTGGGCGGGATAGTCCGGGGGGGCAAATCCCTCTCGGGAACCCGAAACAATCATGAAGGGCTTCTCTGAACAACCGGATCTTTGGGCTTTTGACTGAGTTCGGGCCCTGCTTGCGGCCCTTCGAGTGCTTTGAGAAAAGCCAAGAGATAGGTCAACTCTTCTGGTTTGAGTTCCAGTGGGGGGATGGTATCTTCTCGCCGCCCTGTGGCTGGGGGCTGGTTGGGCAATTGGGAATAAAAGAGCAGAACCTCTTCGAGGCTTTTAAAGCGGCCATCGTGCATATAGGGCCCAGTGCGGGTAATTTCGCGCAAGCCAGGCGTCTTAAATTCCCCTTTATTGCTGGCCTGGCGGCTGAGATAATGCAGCTTGTCGTTCCATTCGTGCTCGCGGCTGGGCAGATCACTGAAGGGCCCCAGACCATTAAAGGGATCTGCCAAGAGTTTTGGCAGCCCGGCATAACGGCCCTGATCCACAGGCAAATGGGGGTGTTTGGGCAGGCCAATATTGTGGAATTCGCGATCATTCAAGAGCGGCCCCGTGTGGCAGAGAATGCACTGGGCGCGGCCAATAAAAAGTCTCAGGCCTTTTTGGGCCTCTACCGAAAGTTCTTTGCTGGCGGGTTTGTTTGCGCGTAAATCTGCGACAAAGCGATCAAAGGGGCTTTCGCCACTCACAATCTGCCGTTCAAAGGCCTCCAGCGATTTGCCCAGCTGGCTGACAAAGCGATTGACTGCCAGTTGCTGCTGCGGGCTGAGCTGATTCCAGCTCTGCTGCAGGGGGTGTTTGGGGTCTTCGGGCACCGGGCGGGCCTGGGCAGGGAGCCCGGCATTGCTCGGCAAAGGGCCAAACAGCGCTTCGTAACCCCTGCGCAGCTCAGGGTGTTTGTGAAAACTGTGCAAAAGTCCCACCCGGCTCATGCCCATCTCATTCAAACTTTCCAGGGGCTGGACCGACTGAGCCCAAAGTGAATCTGTGCGGCCATCCCAAAACAGCCAGCGCTGATAAGCGACATTCCAAAGGGTTGGGCTGTTGCGGCTGGTTGTTTTGAGCCCCACCGCCAAAGGTTTGCCATCGCTCCAGCCCAAACCAGGGTGGTGACAGCTGGCGCAGCTTTGATCCCCTTTCAGCGACAGGCGGGTATCGTAAAACAAATAGCGACCAAAATGGGCGGCATTGGCGCTGTCAGCCAGACTGTTGCCTGGGTTCTCGGGGGGCCTCGGGCGTGGCGAGAGGCTCAAGATCAGGGTTTTCTCCTGGGCAGAAAAAGCCGGTGCGCCATCGGATTGGACATTGGCTGGCCGACAGGCCGCCAGCGCCAGACCGCTGAGCAGGGCCGCCCACCCAAGCAGGGTCAGTGATTTAACGGGGAGACATTTTGAGCGTAACACCGAAGGTCGCTTTCTCCTTTTTGCCAGCATGATCGACCAAAACATAGATTTCCCAATAGCCGGGCATATGAAACAACATGCCACGCACCTCAAAAATGCCCTTGCCCAGGTCTTTGACCTTGGGTTTGACATTCATGCCGTGATTGTGGCTGGGCATATCTGCATCGACATAGAGCTTGGCGTTTTCGACCACTTTGCCCTCGGCATTTTGAACTGTGAGTTTGAGCCGAAAATGTTGGTTGAGTGGGATGGGGTCGGGCAAGGGAGTGTAAATCACGCGGTAATGTTTGTTATCTGTGATTTGGGAGCGATTCTCGCGGTCGGCTTCGTTGACCTTGGGGTAGTTCTGGTGCTGGGCAGAGGCTGAAAAGGGGCCCAAGAGCGTGCCCACAGAGAGTGCGCTCAAGCTGAGCAGGGCAGCCAGTGTGATCTTTTTGTTTAACATAGGTTCTCCTGAATGGGGCTGTGTGAATTTGGGAGTATCAAACAGCCTGAGTAATATTCCTAGCATACCCCTGGATGTATGCCTCGCGCCAGCAGAAGGAGAGACCTGCAACAAATTGCTGCAGGTCAGCAGGCCTTACAGTGAGCGGGTGACGCGTCCGCCTCCAAAATAGAGGCCCTGCAAATAGCGGTCGTAATCGCCGCCCCCGAGCAGGGTATTGATTTTGATGCCACTGTAAGCCCCTTTGGGGGAGGAGTGAATGATCCGGCCCTGGCCAATATACATGCCCACATGGGTGGGGTATTTACGGTTGCCGCTGAAAAAGACCAGATCTCCCGGTTTCAGCTCGTCCAACTGGGCCAGGGTATTGCCCACCCGTTGCGTGAAGTCTTTTTGTTGATCGGCATCACGGGGCAAATAGACATGATTGACACGAAAGATCGTCTGCATAAAGCCGCTGCAGTCCAGGGTTTTGCCGTAAGTTCCTCCCCACAGATAGGCCCCGCCGCCTTGCGGTGCTTTGGGCAAATACTGCATGGCTGTTTTGAGTACGGCCGGAATATTGGGGCTTTGGGGGGGGCTCTGGCTCAAGGCGATATCTGCGCTTGCCAATTTGACCTGGCTGCCATCGGGCAGGGCCGCTGTCACCTGAGTGGGTGTTTTGCTGAGCATTTTTAAGCGGGTGCCAAAATAGAGTTCGCGCGGGGATTCCAAATTGCGCATCACCAGCACCTGGCGATTGTCTTTCCAGGCTTTAAAGGCGCCCTCTTCGGTTTCCAGAATCTGTCCACGGTGAATCCAGGCGATATAGCCATCATCGACGATGCGCACCAGGGCAAACTTTTTATCTGCGCTGTATTCCAGGATCTCCAGCGGGGTGCCCAGACGCACCTGGGTGGCCAGATTGTCGCCGGCTTCGGCCACCGGTTTGACATAGAGATCGCTGGCCGTTTGGGTTGTGACTGCGTAATCCAGACCAATTTCGGCATAAGGGAAGGTCTCGACCTGAACCTGAACCCCTGCCCCAAAGGCCTGTTTGGCTGCGGCTGTGAGCAATTCTTTTTCTTTGGCCGAGTACACCCGTCCTGTGAGTTGGGTCTGAGCACCGGCATAAGTGAGGGTGATATCAAAGACGGTGTCGCGCAGCAGGCGCTCGGGAATTTCGAGTTTGTAGCTGTTTTTGCCCAGCTCTTTGGCGGTGATGGCCACGCCAAACTTTTCGCGCATGAGATTTTGGCGCAGGTGCTGCTCCCAGGCGGGAGACAGGGCTTGATTCAATTTGCCAAGCTCCGCCGGTGGCGCTGCCAAAGCGGGCAGGGCGCTCGCCAAGAGCAAGGACGAGAGCAAACAGGCGGTGAGCAGAGCTGGTTTTAGGGCTTTTGTGCGAAACATGGCAAACCTCATTGTGCAAGAAATTGTGCTAGAACTCGAATTTTAATCGTATTGTAACGCAAATCAAAATACAGCGATCTATCATCTCCCGCATTTTTCAAGCCATGTTATAATAACGGGTGTTCGGGGCGTAGCGCAGTTTGGTAGCGCGGATGGTTCGGGACCATCAGGTCGCTGGTTCGAATCCAGTCGCTCCGACTTTTCTCTTTTTTGCCCAGGTTTTTAAATTCTGAGCAATGGCCCATTCATCAACCAATCTCAAATCTTAACCCCCGAGTTTATGCCCGCGCGCAAACACATCTGCCATGTTTAGCTCCCACCTGACACCCCTCCTGATCACGCTCTTTGTTTCGGCCCTGCTGGATTTTTATCTCTGCCTGCTGGTGCATTGGCGCTATTGTGGCCAATTTGGGATCTGGTTTTTTCTGCCCATGGGCATCGTCTTTAGTCTGCCGAGCTTGTTTGTGCTGGGCCTGCCACTCTATTTGATTTTGATTGCCCCCGCCACCTGGCCCCAAAGAATTGCCCTGTTGGCGGTTTTGGCTTTTCTGGTGATCCGCCTGCTCAGACGTTTGACGCGCCAACTCTTGAGCAAACGCTTTGCTAAAGATCGATCTCCACATACCTCGGCGACTTGATCGCCGAGCTGATCAAATAATTGATCACCGTGCCATCGGGCTGGATGCTGATAAATTCCTGGGTGTCTTTGTCCCATTTATTGACGAGAAATTGGTTTTTGTCGAGGTAGAACTGCACATCGAGATAAAAGGGCACGTCTGTACGCTCGGCAAAGGCCAGGGCCTGTTTTTTATAGGCTTCGGCATCTTCAATGACTGGGTTAAACAGGGCCCCAAAGCGTTTAAAATTGGCCTGCAGGGCCTGGTCGGCATTCTGGCTGACGGTGCGCGACCATTTGCCACTGGGTTTGACGGCCACGCGTTTTTTTAGGGTCTGCAATTCTTGGTTGGTCATGCGCACGCCAAACGAGGTCAGGGTGGCGACAAAATTGCCATTGGAAATCGGAACCAGGGGATTGCTCGGAATCGCGTTGTTTTGACCACCGGGCAGATTCGACAAGGTGGTGCTGCCATCGGGGGCGATGTCTTCAAAGTCTGGTAAAGCGGAAGGACTTGTGACAACTGGGGCCTCTGGGTTTTTGGTGCAGCCCGAAGAAAGCACCAGCGCCAAAAGTAAAAGCGAGAGCAAAAGTGAGAAAGGCGAATATTTAATCGGCATTGCCATAGTCAGAACCCATGCAATCAAGAGATGTTCTCATGATACAATACCCACTGTTATGAAATCAGCCATACAGCAACACAGTTTTTTTAAAATCCTGGAAAGTGATTTAAAAGCCCTCGAAGAAACCATGATGGGCGAACTCCAGGACTATGACACCACCTTGATCTCAGCCGCTACCCATCTGATGAAAGCGGGAGGCAAACGTCTGCGCCCAGTGATGGCTCTGCTCTCTGCCAAAGCCACTTTGCCCGAAGGCACTCCACTGGAACGTCCCCATTTTCTCTTGGCCATGGCCCTTGAAATTTTGCATACGGCCACCTTGATCCACGATGATATTATCGACGCCTCTGACCTGCGTCGGGGCCTGCCCACGGTCAATCAGCAATGGGGCAACCGCACCTCTGTGTTGGCAGGTGACTTTTTGCTGGCCCGTTCTTGTTATTACGTCTCTGTGATCTCCAGTGTGCGTCTCAATACAATTTTCTCGCAAATGGTCATGGATATGTGCAACGGAGAATTATCACAGTTTCAGCGCCGGTATAAAAGTACAATCACCTTAGATGAGTACCTCGATCAAATCAAATGCAAGACAGCGCTCCTGATGGCCGTCGGTTGTCAGGGAGCAGGGATTGTCAATGGCGTTGAGCCTGAAATAGAACAGGCTCTTCACCGCTATGGCAATCAAGTGGGGTTGGCTTTTCAGATCATGGACGATATCCTTGATTTTTCAGTCAGTGAAAATGAAATGGGCAAATCGGCCCACAACGATCTGGCCCAGGGCCAAATAACCCTGCCCACTTGGTTTGCTTTGCAAAACTCCAAAGACGCGGGCCATCTACAAACCCTGATCGATCGGCGTTTTGAGCAGGAAAACGATTTGGACAGGGCCTTTGAAATTGTCTTGGAGAGCAATGCGCTCGACGATTGCCATGCCTTGGCACAGCAGTACATAGAAGAGGCGATCGCGGCCCTGGCGATTCTGCCCAGTGGGGGCGCCCGGCAGTCCCTAGAAGAATTGGCAGTCTTTTCTGCTCAGCGAAAACAATAGAAATATGGTATCTTATTTATTTGAGATAGGGAGGGATCCGCTGCAATGTTGATGAATGCGCTTGATAGCTCCAAACGAGCCCTCGGTGGCTGGCTTTGGCAGGAATTGACCGACGCCCAGATTGAATTTACCCTTTTCTGTGATCCATTTGCGGGCTCTGGCCGCGCCTCTCTGTTTTTTAAACGCCGGGGCTACCAGGTGTTTGCCTGTGACATTTTACAAAGCCATTATTGGCGCAACCGCGCCCTGATTGAAAACAGCTCTGATTTCCTCACCCCAGAGCATTACCAGGCCCTGATTGCTCCCACCGATGCGGGTGCACAGGCCCTGTTTCAGACCTGGGCCGATCACTATGTGACCAAAGAAGAAGTGGCCTGGCTCGGGGCTTGGTGGCAGAATATCAACACCTATCCCGAATTCCAGGAGAATCTCAATCTCAAGGGATTGGCTTATACTGCGGTTTATCATACCCTCAACTATTGGTTGAATTATAATCAGTCTTATTTGCAGCCCAAGCCCCTGCCTGCCCAGGAAGTGCTCAAACACTACGTGCAGCAGGTCAATCACTTTGTCTGCGACAATCAAATGCCGAATATGTCCTATTGCATGGATGCCTACCAATTGGTGCCCGATTTGCCTTCCGATTCTCTGATCTGGATTTATCCTCCCGGCATGTCGGGTTTGCGCAATACCAACCGCAAAACTGAGTTGGCTGAGTGCTGGACCCGCCGTACCCCCCAGATCAATCTTGAAGGGGTGATCGATGCGGATACCTATCCCAAGCTCGGACAGCCGTTTCACGATCCCGATACCTATTTGCGCGCGCTTTCAGCTTTCCTCGACAAATGCCAGCACATTCGTCTCTGGGTTGTGGGCCACAACGATGCCATGGGCATCTCGATGGAACAGCTCGAAGAGCTGGTTTCGCAGAAACGCACCATTTGGAAGAAGGCTTTATTTGAACTGCCTTATCCTGCAGCGGGCGACACCTATTCGGATGTTGAAACCGTTTTGGTTGCGGTGGTGGAATGAAATTTAGCGGTCGTTTAGCGGATTTTAGCCTGCCTGACGTGCTGAGGATTATTTTGCACGGCCAAAAAACAGGCTATTTGTCTGTGAGTTTTAAAGGGGTTGAGAGCAAAATATTTATCAACCAGGGTCAATTGCATCACGCTGAAAGCAATGGTTTGCAGGGTGAAAAAGCAGTTTTTGATCTCATGACCTACGATCCCCTTGCTGAATTTGAATTTGTCGAAGAAAGCCAAATGCCAGTTCAAACCATCAGCAGTGATTTAGATACCTTGATCCAAAATGGCATTGCCTATTTGGAGAGTTGGCGCAAACTCGGGCGTTTGTATCCCCGGTTTTCAGTCAATACCGAAGTTCAATCGGTGACATCGGCCCCGGCCACAGACCTCAGCCAAGCGGAGCAGTCTTTGCTCTCTCTGGTGGCGGTTCATCCCCATCTCAAGCTCCATCAATTGGCTGATCACAGCGCTATTGAACTTGCAGAATTGCTGGAATTGCTGGTCTCTCTCGAGAAAAAAGGCCAGATCCAACTCATCGGCGAGGAGCGGGTGGAACTGCAGCAGTTCTTCCTGGAAACCGCCAATACCCTCTTTTCTGAGTTTGAATCCATCAGTGGTATCAAGCTCAAAGAAGAGATCACAACCCGCCTGCAGAAAATTGTTGAAGAAAATAACTGGAATATCGAACTGCAAAATGGTAGAATTGTGGGTGATAAAATCCGGACAATCACCCTCGACGAGCAAAAGACGGTTTTCAGCGGCTATTTACAGCAGCTGATTGGCTTGATTGCGCCCATTTATGGAGTGACCTTTGTCCAGCAGGTAATGGAAAAAGTTGAAAAACGTTTTTCGGCACCGATTCAACATTGGGTGGACGAACTCAAACTAGAAGTTTAAGGTTGAAAAGATCATTATGCTAAACCCTCAACTCAGTAGCATGGTAATCACCCCAGAGGGGATTACCAAGATTACCGCGTTGCTCAACGAGTTGTACTCTGAAGCCAACGCTCGCTCGATTCTCCTGGTAGAAAAGAGCGGACAACATCTCGCCATGGTGGGAGAAGAGTCGCCTCACGTTATGGCTCTTTCTGCTCTGGTTGTCGGTGCATTTTCATCTACCCGTGAAATTGCCCGCCTGCTGGGAGAGCCAGAGTTCAAGACCATGTTTCAACAGGGCAATCGTTTAAATATCTTCATCTCTTTGCTCGATTCACAGGATCTCATTACCGTGATCTTTGATGAACGCACCACATTGGGGATGATCAAACTGAAAACCCAACAGATGACCAAACGTATCAGTGAAGAGATCAAGAATATGGCTCAATCCCAGGTTGGACAGGGGGGACCATGGCGCTAATTAACTACGCAAGCCGTGAAATTCACTGTAAGCTTGTTTTTTATGGCACAGGCATGGGGGGTAAAACCACCAACTTAGAATACCTGCACAAACAGCTCAGCCCGACTATTCGTGGCGAGATGGTTTCGTTGAATACCGCCAACGAACGCACTTTGTTTTTCGACTTTTTGCCCTTGGATTTGGGGTCTGTGCAAGGCTTCAAAACGAAATTCAGCCTGTACACGGTTCCTGGTCAGGTTGAATACAATGCCAGTCGCCGCTTGGTCTTGAATGGCGCAGATGGTCTGGTCTTTGTGGCTGACTCTTCGCGTTCCAAGATCCAGGAGAATGTCGACAGCAAACAGAACATGATTGAGAACCTGGCTTCTTATGGTATGGTGCTGGGCAAAATCCCCTGGGTGATTCAGTACAACAAACGCGATTTGCCCGATGCCATGACGATCGAAGAGTTGGAAAAATCGATGAACCCCGAAGGCGTCCCCTATTTTGAGGCCGTCGCTTTCAGTGGGCAAGGGGTTTTTGCCACTCTCAAGGCCATTTCCAAAGCCGTTTTGAATGGCCTGAGTTAATTCTCAACTTATTTTCAAGAGAAAGGCTTCGGCCTTTCTTTTGTTTTTTGAACACGTTAGATCTTGATAGATATTAGGTAAGCGTTTATGTCGATCTCTGCCCTGGTTTTACTTTCAGCGGGCCTGGACTCCACCGTCGGGCTGGCTCTGGCCCAAGAAGCGGGAGTGAGCATTCGCCGGGCCCTGTGTTTTGACTACGGTCAAAAAGCAGCCAAGATGGAAAAAAAACGCGCCACCGCTTTGGCGGAATATTACCAAATTCCGCTGCAAATCATCGACCTGCCCTGGCTGGGGGATATTACCCATACCGCATTGTCGGCCCACTCTGCCGCCGAGTTGCCCGATGTGGGCTTGGAAGAATTGGACAGTGTCGCCAGTGTGACCTTGGCTTCGGCCCACAGGGTCTGGGTGCCCAACCGCAATGGCCTGCTGATCAACATTGCCGGGGCCTTTGCCGATAGCGCCGGAGATCCATTGATCTTGACGGGCTTTAACGCCGAAGAAGCGGCGACTTTTCCCGACAATACCCCCCAATTCAGCCAGGCAATTACCCAGAGTTTGGCCTTTTCGACCGAGGTTCAGCCCCTTGTCAAAAGTTATGTGCAGGCCTTGAATAAAATTGAGATTTTTCAAGAAGCGCTGCGTCTGAATGTGCCACTGCCTTTGCTCTGGTCTTGTTACCGCCAGGGCCCCAAACACTGTGGCCACTGTGAGTCCTGCAGCCGTCTCTGGCGGGCGGCAGTGGCAAACGGTCAGACAGCTTTGATTGAAGCCCATTTTGAGGAGATCCCCCATGCTTGAACACTTTTCCCAACAGGCCCTGAAGACCGTGATGTACGCTCAGGAAGAGGCGCGCAAAGCTTACAATCCGCTGGTCACTCCCGAACATGTCTTGCTCGGTATTCTGCGCGATCCGGATAATCTGGCCTGTGAATTGCTCAGCAGCAAAGAGGTGGACTTTAATGCCGTTCGCTCTCTGCTTCAGCAGGAGCCGTCTTCGCGCAAAAGCCCCGGCATGGAAATTCATTTCTCCGAAGAGGTGCGCACGATCTTTGAATTGGCTGAAGAAGAGGCCAGCTTGCAGGGGCAAACCCAGGTCGACCCCGACCATATTCTGCTGGGGCTGACCCAGCTCAGCGAGAGCAAAAGTCTTCAGGCCCTGGAAAAAGGTGGGTTGCATCTGATCCATTTGCGCTGGAATATTATGCGCCTGCGCTACCACAAACGCAATCTGGCGATCCGCACCGCCAGTTTGGATCGCTACAGCCAAGATCTGACCCGGCAATTGGAACTGGGTGGCCTGCCCATGGTCGTGGAGTGGCAGCCCATGGTTGAGCGCCTGATTCAGTTTTTGGGCATGACGCGCAAACACAATGTCCTGCTGGTGGGCGAACATGGAGTGGGCAAAACCGCGTTGATCCACGCTCTCAACCAACATATCCTCGATTCGCGAATCTACTATGCCTTTGCCCATTGCCGTGTGATCTGCCTGCAGGTCGACAAAATGCTGGCAGAAGCCGCGACCGACGAAAAACTCTACGACCTGACCCAATCGCTGATTGGTGAGGTGCGCCAATCGGGGGATATTATCCTGGTGATTGAAAATATCCACCAGCTGTTTTTGGCCAATAAAAAAGAAATGGAATTTGTGATCACCCAGCACCTGCTAACCCTATTGGAAGAACCGAACACCACCTGTATTGCCACCACCACGCCCGGCCAGCTCAAAGAACTCGAAATGCGCACCCCGATCCAACACCTCTTCCAAATTTTGGAGGTGCCCGAGCCCCCCAAAGACTTCTGTCAAAAAGTGCTGAGCCATTGGAAGTCGCGTCTGGAGGTTCATCACCGTTTGAGCATTGCCCCCGAAGCGATTCAAATGGCGGTTCACCTGGCCCAAGACAGTGCCAAACGCCAGCATTTGCCCGAAGCGGCGATTACCCTGCTCGATCTCTCCGCCGCACGCAAAATCTGGCGCCAAACCCAATCCCTGCATGAGAGCCGCAAAGGTGAGCGCCGCCTGCGCCAATTGGTTGAACAGCGCGCCCTGATTGCCCCCGAGGTCGAACAGAGCCCCGCCGTTCGCAGGGCCTTTGAACAGATCAAACAGGAAATTCTCGACACCGAAGTGCTGTTACAAGAACAAAAAGCGCAACTCAACCCCGAAGGCCCGATTCTCAGCGCCCAGGACATTGTCTTGAACCTCGACAGCCCCTGGGAAGTGGGATAGTTCACTTCGACCTCTCGACACGCTCGATGCATCGCTCCGCTCAGTGAACGGGCAGAGTAGAATCCCCCAAAAGCCCATTGAGCGAGGTGTGGCTCAAATTACAGCGTCCATCACCCTGATCCGCTCGGCTTTACGAGTCTAAGTGTGAGTACAGCTTTGGCCAAGGCCATGAAAAGAGAGGGCTTTAGGAACCCCGCCGTGCCAGGATGTGTTGTGTCTTCTGTCAAGCCCAGCAGTCAAGTTTGTA
>JADMKE010000055.1 GCA_018780035.1 Candidatus Sericytochromatia bacterium | reverse complement strand
GTTTTGAAAGATGCAATTGCATGATTCATGCGACAACTATGTTGACAAACACCGATCGTCTACAATCAATATTTTAGAATTGAAGATATCTGGAGAAATCTCAACGCTTACTGCGGCATTTTCTGACATTCAGTTAACGCCCCGCACTGTGATTAGAATACTCAAAAGCCGTATTTAAAGTATCCATGAACTCTATCACAACGATGGGTTTGGTCAGATAGCGAAAAAAGCCTGCCAGCATCCCCCTTTTGATATCTGAAGACATGGCATTGGCACTTAACGCCACCACAGGAATATAGCTTGTTTTGGGATCAGCTTTGAGTATTTTTAATACTTCTAAGCCACTCAAACCGGGTAAATTGATGTCCATAATGATCACATCGGGTAGGTTTTTCTGGGCCATTTCAATCCCCATATTGCCATCTGTGGCTTTTAATAGTTGAATTTGGGGATAGCGGGAAATAATCATTTCAACCAATTTCATATTTGTGGGGTTGTCTTCAACATAGAGCAGGTTTTGCCTGCGCTTTGGATTCAAATTGCCCAATTGGTTTGCTTGAAGTGTCGAATTAACTGCGAGAACCGCCTCCGGGGCAGCCACTTCGTTGAGTTCAAACCAAAAGGTGCTGCCTTCTCCCACCTTGCTCTCGACACCGATCTCCCCACCCATCAATTCAACCAATTGCCGAGCCACAACCAGACCAATCCCGGTTCCCTCGACCCCTCCAGCTTCTTGCCCGAGTCTTTGGAATGGTTTAAACAATTGGGAAAGTTCATCAGCGGAGAGCCCCGCCCCCGTATCTGTGATTGAGATGCGCATTCGGCCAGGTGAAATTTGGGCAAAGCTGGCTACGACTTTACCTGACTTGAGGTTGTATTTAATCGCATTGGAGAGCAGATTGATCAAAACCTGC
The DNA here is from genome assembly GCA_018780035.1 of Candidatus Sericytochromatia bacterium. Taxonomy (GTDB): domain Bacteria; phylum Cyanobacteriota; class Sericytochromatia; order UBA7694; family UBA7694. Next base: position 9,624 of record JADMKE010000055.1, on the reverse strand, counting down.
TTTAAACGGGTGCGATCGGCAGAGACAAAATACAGAGGTTCAAAGAGTGGGAAAATCATCTCAATGCCGTATTTACGGGCAATCGGGTCCGTCATGCTTTGGCATTCCAACATCATTTCAGCCAAAGAGACAGGCTCCATTGAAAGCGGTACTTGGCCAGATTCAATTTTTGCTAAATCGAGAATTTCATTGATCAGACTGAGCAAATGCCAACCCGCATTTAAGATCTGATCTATTCTGTCTTTTTGCTCGGGCTTGGGAGCGGGATGATCCAATTCCATCAACTGGGCAAATCCCAAAATGGCATTGAGGGGACTGCGCAATTCGTGGCTCATACTCGAAAGAAATTCAGATTTGGCCAGATTGGCTTTTTCGGCCCCTGTTTTGGCGATTTCCAATTCGGCATTGGTCTTTTGCAAGGTCTGTTCAAAGCGCTTCAATTCGGTCACGTCTCGGGCAGCGGCAAAAACACCCTGCAAGTTGCGATCGCGGTCATAAAAAGTGGTCACATTATACGAAACCACCGTTTCTTTGCCATTTCTGGCACAGGCGGTGAGTTCAAAATTGGTGACCTTTTTCTCACTTAACACGCGTTTGATCGCATTTTCGGCCCGTTCGGGATCGGTAAAGTATTTTTTAAAAGGGGCCCCAATCAGTTCATCGCGGGTGCAGCCCGTGAGGGCCTCCATTTGTTTATTGACATCGGTAATGATCCCTGCCGGATCTGAGGTCACCAGCGCATCTATATTGGATTCAAACAGCGAACGGGTATAAAACTGATGATCGCGCAGGCGCTGATCCAGCTTTTTTTGTTCAGCTTCGACCTGTTTGCGGGCGGTATTGTCGGTGCCAATCAGCAAATAGCCAATGATCAGATCGTGGGCATCACGCAAGGCCGTAACCGAGACCACCGCCGGAAAACGGCTGCCATCTTTGCGAAAATAGGTCAGTTCATAAATGTCTTCGATCCCGCGAGAGGCCTTAAACACCAGGGCCTCAAAACCCGGCGCAATCGGCGTGCCCAGTTCGTCGCTGAGCGCCTTGGCCCGGACAATCACCTCTTGGGGATCAGAAATATCCGCAGGCGTGATTTTGTTCATCACCTCTGCTGCGGTATAACCCAACATGCGCTCAGCGCCCACATTAAAAATCTGGATGACCCCCTTTTCATCGGTGGCAATGCTCGAGAAATTGGCCGAATTGAGAATCGCTTTTTGCAAAGCCCCGGTTTTAAGCAGCGCCTCCACCCGCTGATTCTCGATCACCGCTTCGGCATTTTCAGCCGCTTTGAGAATGTCAGAGGTGAGAATCTCAGACATGCCCAATGCGCATGCCTTGCTTATAATGAACCCCTACCTTGGCATCGAGTTGGACACGACCGGCTTCAAATAAAATCACCATGTCGGAGCCGCCAAAGGCAAAGAATCCGAATTCCTCGCCTTTCACCAACTTTGCACCGACCTCAGCGGTAAAATTGACCGACGAAACCTGGGCCATGCCAATTGGCAAAACAGCCACCATTCCCAAGGGTGAGTCCAGCACCAACAGTCCCCGATCCTGGGAAAACTGGTACCCTGTCCCATCAATACAGTTCAGAGAGCCATCCGCATCTTTGACAACATCCATGATCACATGCCCGGGAATTTTACGGGCCTCTTTGACACAGCCCGCCACAGGCACATGAAAACGGTGGTAATCGTTGACATCCAAGAAACTGTGGGTAAAAATCCCCCCCTCAAAACGGCTCTGGTAAGGACTGCCTTCGAGCAAATCCAGTATCGACCAGGTCAAACCTTTGACCGTGATTTTGGCTGCAGCATCAATGGGCCATTGCCCCTGATAAACACTGTCGGCGGGAGAAACCACCACAGTGTCGTCAGAGAGTGAGTCCACGGGTCTTTGGCCCGGCCGAACTTGGCGCGCAAAAAACTGATTAAATGTTAACCAACCACTTGGGGCTGGGGCATATTCGTTTAAATGGAATTCCGGGCTTTTAAGAAATCCCCCAATTCCTGCCGCTGAAGCTGGGGTATCGAGAAAAGCACCCCAGGTTTTGGCAAATTCACAGGCCCAGCGTTGAAAGATATCATCTTTTTGCAAGATTTGCTCGGGAGAACAACCGATCAAATAATAAAACGTGTTCAAATGGGCATTCAGATTGCGCTCAGTCGGAATAAGAGTGACCATTTCATCTAAAAATTTAAAATACTGATCCAAACTAATTATATTGGGCAAATCTGCCCTTCGGATCGACTCCAGCAAAGCCGCTTTTAAATCCGATCGGGCCCAGAGCAGATCCATCAGTTCTTGCACAATCAATTGTGAGGAAGAAGCGGTGTTGGAATGTTTTTGATCGGTCATCATGTGCGGAGGGCTCCTTTAAATGTGGCTTGGGGCCCAAGATACTCTTCGATGCGCAGCAATTGATTGTATTTGGCCAGCCGCTCTGAACGCGCTGGGGCCCCAGACTTGAGTTGGTCAGCATGGGTGGCGACAGCCAAATCCGCCAAAAAGGCGTCTTCTGTTTCGCCCGAACGATGAGAAAAGAGACAGGAATAAGCGGCACTTTTTGCCAGTTCAATGGTTTTGAGTGTTTCCGAAACCGTGCCAATTTGATTGGGTTTGATCAAAACAGAGTTGGCAACCCCCTGTTTGATGCCTTCGGCAAGGTATTTTGTATTGGTGACAAAGATATTGTCTCCAGTCAATTGGACATTTTTTCCCAGTTCTTGGGTCAAGGCCTTCCAGCCTTCCCAATCGGTTTCTGCCAAACCATCCTCGATACTGACAATTGGGTACTTTGAACACAAATTGGCGTAATAGGTCACCATTTCTTTGGCTGTTAAGATCGTTTGATCGGCTTTTAAGCTGTATTTGCCATTGTGAAAAAATTCATTGGCAGCGGCATCCAACGCCAGGGAAATGTCTTTGCCAGGGGTATAACCGGCTTTTTCAATCGCCTGAATCATCAACTCAAGGGCATCTTGATTGGATGAGAGACGGGGCGCAAATCCCCCTTCGTCACCCACAGAGGTTGAGAGTTCTTTGGACTTCAGCAAGAGCTTAAGCGCTTGGTAAGTTTCGCAGCCCATGCGATAGGCCTCATGAAAGGACTCAGCCCCCACAGGCACGATCAAAAACGCCTGGATATCCAAATAATTATCGGCATGTTTGCCACCATTGATGATGTTAAAAAAAGGTGTCGGTAAATGGTGTGCCATTTCCCCGCCCAAATAGCGAAAAACGGGCAAGCCCCTGTTTTTGGCCGCTGCTTTGACAACCGCGATTGACACGGCAAGCAAGGCATTGGCTCCCAATTTATGTTTGTTTTCAGTGCCGTCGAGATTGATTAATAAAGCATCAATCGCAAACTGGTCCTCGGGATCGTGACCCAATAATTCAGGACCAATCACTTTTTGGACATTTTTGACTGCTTTAAGTACCCCCATCCCTTGAAAGCGTTTTTTATCGTTGTCACGCAATTCAAAGGCTTCTTTGCTGCCAGTAGAAGCTCCTGAAGGAACTGAGGCCCTGCCCAGAATTCCATTGTCGAGAATCACATCGACCTCAATGGTGGGATTCCCCCTTGAATCGATAATTTCTCTGGCTTTGATAAATTTAATTTTTGACACACGTACACCCCTCTTTGTGGTTTAATTTTTAAGTCGCGACAGTAGCTACAGAATCGGCTGAATGCGTTAAAGGCGCTTGGTTCCATACGTGGCCTGGGCGCAAATCGATAATCTCCAGGCGGTGATTCGACTTTTGTTGATCGGGATAAGGACCTCTGGCCAAAACCAGAACTCCTTCCGTCAGTCCTGCAACCTGTCCCCAGCTTTTGGCAAAACTGTTCCAATCAGCTGGGTGAACAGGCGCATAAAAAGGCAAAACCCCATACGAAAACTGCAGCCGATGACAGGTCTCTTCGTGGGGACTCACTCCCAAGATCCAGACCGGCAGCATAAAGCGGGAGACCATCCGTGCGGTATATCCCGATACGGTTGGCACGATCACTGCAAGCGGTGCCAATTGCTCCACAGCATGTAATACATTGCGAGAAATAAAATCCACCAAATTGACATCTGTGGTCGGCTTATATTCTGCAAAAGCCATTTTGGTTTGCAACTGCGAACGACTGGGTTCGGTCGCGGAGGCGATCATCACGAGCATTTTCACGGCCTGAACTGGAAACTGGCCCAGAGCAGATTCTTCGGAAAGCATGACACAATCGCTGCCATCAAGAATGGCGTTGGCGACATCGGTGGATTCTGCCCGCGTAGGGCGAAAATGGTCCACCATCGACGCCAACATTTGCGTGGCTGTAATGACAGGTTTACCAAGTAGATTGGCCTTGCGGATCAACTGCTTTTGGATCACGGCAATTTGTTCAAGGGGCGTCTCCACACCCAAATCTCCACGGGCCACCATGATCCCATCGGAGACCCGCAAAATAGCATCGATCTGGCTCAGCGCAGCCGCCCTTTCGATTTTGGCAATGATAAAAGGCGCGTATCCCTGTTCATTTGCAGCAAGTCGCACAGCCTGAATGTCCGCTGCACTTTCCACAAACGATTGGCTAATCGCATCCACCCCGTTTTCCAAAGCAAATAAGAGACAGGCTTTGTCGTGTTCGGTAAAAGCACTGATTCCCAAACTGATGCCCGGCAGGTTAATGCCTTTGTGGGAGCGCAGTTCTCCCCCGACACGCAGTCGACACTGCACTTCGCCCCCCACAACCTGGAGCACTTCCAATTGAATAATCCCATCGTTGAGCGAGAGCAAATCCCCTGGAGAAACCACCGAAGCCAAATTTTGAAAACTGACGCTGACCCTGTTTTGATTGCCCATGATCGCTTCACTGGTCAGGTTAAACAAATCACCTGTATTTAAATACACGGATTCTGTTTCCAAGGGCCCAATTCTCATTTTGGGGCCAGGTAAATCAGCCAAAATGGTAATGCGCTGACCCGCTAAGAGCGCTGCCCTGCGCAGTTTCTCGATCACGTTCAAATGCCAGCTAAAATCGCCATGGGAGAAATTGAGGCGGGCAATATTCATGCCAGCTTGAATCATTTCCAGTAAGATCTCAGGTGATTCTGAAGCGGGGCCAATCGTACACACAATTTTGGTTTTATTCGCTGCCAGTTTAATCGGGCCTTGGCAAACCGTTTGATAGGCTTTTTCGGGTAAAAGTGTGTTCATTTAGGCGCTCTGGTCTTTTTTAGAATTTGAAATAATGACTTTTAAAGCATTCTCACGGGCAGCATTGAGAAAGACATCGTAGGCTTTGCAAATCTCAGACAGGGGAAAGCGGTGCGTGACTAATTTTTGGGGTTCAAGTCGGCCCGATTTAACCAGGATTAGCAGCGTTGGCAAGGTTGAGGTATCAAGCAGACGTGTGGTCAGAGTTATATTGGCAGCCCAGAGCTTTTCCAGGTGCAATTCTACCGGTTTACCATGCACCCCGATATTGGCGATATGTCCACCAGGTGCGATGATCCCTTGGCAGATATCAAAGGTTTCACTCAGCCCCACAGCTTCAATCGCCACATCAACCCCAGCATAATCCGTCAGTGCCATCACATGTTCGACGGCTTTGCCATCAGAATTTTGGACCAGGTCAGTCGCACCAAAAGACAAAGCCATTTCGAGGCGGTTGGCGTCGCGATCGATCATGATAATCTGGGCCGGTGAATACAATTGTGCAGTTAAAAGGGCTGAAATCCCAACAGGCCCAGCCCCGACGATCGCTACCCGATCTCCAGGTTTGACCTGTCCGTTTAAGACCCCACATTCCAGTCCCGTGGGCAAGATATCGCTGAGCATGACCCCGGATTCTGCATCCAGCTCGGCAGGCAAATGGTAGAGACTTGTGTCTGCATAAGGAATGCGGACAAATTCAGCCTGGGTCCCGTCGATGGTATTGCCCAATTGCCACCCCCCTGTCGTGCAATGGGAATACATGCCTTTGCGACAAAAGCTGCAGCGGCTACACGAAGTGACACAGGCAATGATCACCTTGTCTCCGGGTTTAAAACTGGTCACGTTTTCGCCCACGGAGGCGATCACCCCCACGCCTTCGTGGCCCAAAATACGGCCAGGGGTCACTGTCGGAACATCTCCTTTGAGAATGTGAACATCGGTCCCACAGAGGGTGGTCTGGGTAATGCGCACGAGGGCATCGCTGGACGACAGCAGGGTGGGTCGGGGCCGGGTTTCCAAAGCGATCTGATTGGGGCCTTTAAATACCAGGGCTTGCATGGTTTGTAAAACGTGGGAATGATCTAAAAGATGGGTCATGGGGTTCTCTTTTCTGAATAAGGGGATCTAAACTTGGCAATGGTTCTGACTGAATTTGTCTGGTTTAAATGAGTTGATTTGTTTTGGCCATCGCTTTTCCGGCACTGAGCAGAGAATCTGGGCAATCGAAACGCCCGGTGTGAATTTCAATCAACATCAATTCGTTGCTGTGGGTGGCCCGGACCAAGGCCGCTTCCAATTCGCCTTCGGTATGGACATCGATCCCAATTCCCCCGCCAAAAACCTCTACCAATTGGTGATAATTCCAAGGCTGGATATCGTTATAGGGACGATCGACAATCACCCGCTCGATGGTATAGCCGTCATTGTTGAGCAAAAATATGATCGGTTTGAGCCCCTTGCGAATCATGGTGGAGATCTCTTGGCCCGTGACCTGAAAAGAACCATCGCCCACAAACAAGACCACCTGTCGATCAGGGGCTGCTATCGATGCGCCGAGCGTAGCGCCAACACTGTAGCCAATGGAGCCATAAAAAGTTTGGCCAATAAATTGGGCCCCTTCGGGCATCAACATCTCTGCAACACTGAACAGCGAGACCCCTGTTTCGGCGATGACGATGGCATCGTCGGCAAGAAAATGGCTCATGCGATCAAAGAATCGCTTCACTGTGAGTGCAGCTTGAGGTTGAGGCGTGTAGACTTCACTGGGGCGGTGGGTGCAGGTCAACACGGCAGTGGGAATTGCCATTTCTGCGGGCTTGATTTTGCTCAATTTTTGGGTGAGCCCCCAGATAAAATCTCCGAGAAAGACATTTTCGTAATAATGGTGTTTGATTCTAACCGTGCGAATATTGGCCCGGATGGTCTTATTATCGTCCAGATGGGTGGTAAAGCCGCCGGTATTAAAATCGGTCATGAGCGCGCCAAATTGCAAAATGCAATCTGAAGAGTCGATCTGATCGACGATTTGCGCACGGCTGCGATCCCCTTCAAAGAGCCCCATAAATTGGGGATGGTGTTCAGAGAGGACGGTTTTGCCCAGCATCATGGTCACAAACGGGAATCCTGTTTTTTCAAGCAATGCAGCAAATTCAACTTGGAGTTGAAAGCGAATCAACTCAACATCCCCAATCACAACCGTCTTTGTGGATTGGCTGATGATGCCAATCGCCTCTTGAATGGCCTCTGCCAGCACCTCAGGATCACTGGACACAATCTCAGGAAAGCGAAAATCATCGGGTCGAGGGCATTTTTGCATGACAATATCAGCAGGCAGGCTGATATAAACGGGCTGTTGTTGCGCCAAACAAATCGACAAAACCCTGTCGATTTCGGCAGGGGCCTTTAAGGCAGAATCAAGCTGACACGACGCGGCGGTGATTTTTTCATAGATCCGCAGGGGAATTTGGTAATCCCCCAAGGTGTGGTGCAAAAGGGGTTTGTTGCGAAAATGCACTGTCGCAGGTGAGCCTGTAATCACCACAACGGGTACTTTTTCGGCAAAAGCACCCGCCACCCCATTGACCGCGCTCAGCTCTCCGACCCCATAGGTCGTCACAAAAGCACCCACACCCCGAACACGGGCATAACCATCAGCTGCATACGCTGCATTGAGTTCGTTGCAGGTGCCGACATAGGTGAGTTCACTCGTCAGGATTTGGTTCAAAAACCCCAAAACAAAATCACCGGGCACGCCAAAAAGGTGATCAACCCCCAAGGCCTTGAGCCGCAAGATCAAATACTCAGCAACCGTAATCTCAGATCGACTGATTGAATGCATAGAGACCTGATTTCAAAAAAAAAATTGGGGGACAAATCCAATCGTATGATTTTTTAAATTTTCATACGATTGAATTTTTAGAACTTTTGTTTATTTTTTATTAAAAATAGCTGAAGCATCTTTTACAGCATCACTCAGAGAACCCCAAGCACTTTCGACACCTTCCTGGATCCGCTCCCAGGCGTCTTCGCCAGCTTCACCCAGTTCTTTGAGTTTGATCTTTGTCGCTTCAATACCATGGTCCAAAGTTTCGATATGTTTGGCGTAACTGAGCTGGGCATCGGCACTTGATAATTTCATTTGTGCCTTAAATTCAGTCATTTTGGCTTCAGCCATATCTAATTCGGCTTCAATTTTTTGTTTATAAGCATCTTTTGTAATCATAATCTAATTCCTTTTTTTTCATCGATTTGAAATTCGTTCTGTATAAGTTAAAACATCTTTTAACTCCTTGTTTTGTTTCCATTGATCACACGTACAAGGAACAGGACCACCGCTACAACCAACAAAATATGGATAAATCCACTGATGGTATAAGAGGACACTATTCCAAATAACCACAACAATAGTAAAATGACGGCAATTGTATATAAATATAAATCCAAGTGCTCACGCGAGTTGTATTAAGAATGAAATGGGAGAAAGGGGAGGGGCAAAGGCGGGTCTAAAAATTGTCATCTGAGACAATTCAGACCACACCCAGAATGGTTATAAGTTGAGCTGTTTTAAGAAATTTAAATCAGCAGTGGCCTGCTCAACAAGCCCTTTTTTGGTATACAAACGGGCCCTGTTTTTATAGGCTTCTGCATACTGACTGTCGAGCAGAATCGTTTGTGAATAATCTTCCAAGGCAAAATCTTCTTGCTTTAGGCCTTCATACGCGATGCCACGCATCATATAGCTGCGGGGCTCTCGGGGTTCCAAACGAATGGCCTCTGAAAAATCTTTTACAGCGGCCAGGTGATTCTTCATTTTGTCGTAGACCATTCCCCGGTTGAGGTAAGCTTCGGTATCGCTTTCGTCCAAGCCAATGGCATGGGTCAAATCAGCCAGTGCCAACGCACTTTGGCCAGCGCGGTCATGGGTAATTCCACGCATGACATAAGGCCGAGGATCTAAGGGTGCAACCCGAATGGCCCGATCAAAATCCTTGCGGGCCTCTTGAAAAAGGCTTTTTTCGGTGTAAATAAATCCGCGCTGCAAATAGGCCTCGACATATCTGGGGTCCAAGCGAATCACAGTGCCAAAATCGTTCAGTGCCGAAGACAGATTTTTGAGTCGGCGATAGGTTAGGCCCCGCTTCATATAAGCCATGGTGTAATTGGGATTCAATTTAATTGCATTGCTGTAATTGACAATGGCCTGAGGAAAGCGCTGATGATCAAAATCATCATTGCCCCTGAGAAAATGGACCTTGGGTTGGGGAATCGTATCCCGGATACTGGATTGGGAGTTTGTTGGTTCTGCTCTGCCAGAACTGGCGGTCAAGACATAGGTTCCGATTTGAGAAACCACAATTGCATTAAGCACTGTAGTTTCGGAGATTTTTGCATGAGCAAAGAGAAAGGGCGTATTCTGAAAGG
>JADMKE010000034.1 GCA_018780035.1 Candidatus Sericytochromatia bacterium | reverse complement strand
CCGTCTTTGCGCACCTGACATCCTGTATGGGTTTGAAGCGATTTAGCTTTCGAGGTAAAGCCAAAGTAAATACACAATGGCGTTGGATGTCGCTATTGCACAATACCCTCAAGCTACACCGATACGCGGAGTTGAGGTAAAAGGGGAAAACGAGGGGTGGAAATTGTCAAAGATTTTGGGATAATAGAGGATTTGAAGAAGATTCTATTGCATTTTACCCGCTTGCGGAAAAAGATGTTTTCTTCGAAAACACTTTTCCTGCAAGCTCGATGAGTTAAAAAATCATGGAAATATGTATTCTTTCGGAATTGAAAGTTTTAATTAATTTTATTTTATCTTTTCATTTAAACCGGTGTAACTTTTCAGCTAAATTATCATGAGTCTATCACCGTTTGATTCCGCATCCAAGTCATCGATCCGAATTTTCCCCCCAACGGCGACAGCTTCAAAATCCACCCGAGCAATCAAGGCCTCGCCGTCACCCACAAACCCTACACAATTTGCCGGTAGCGCGCCATGATCTGCCCCATGATCGGTTCCAATTTATCGGGATTGATCACCAAGAGGTCGCCTTTTTCGGCTTTGGAAAAGAGATAATCCACAGCCGAGGAGACAGGCACAATTTCGATTTTGTGTTCTGGGAACCCAGCCTGAATCAGGCCTTGGCGCACCAGTTGGGGGGTTTCGTCGGGGGCTCTGTCGCGCGGGGCAAAATCTGCCAAGACGATTTCATCGTAGAGGGCCGCCAAGGCCTGCCCATAGGCGATAATTTGCTGGTTGGTGCGGCTGCCTGTGCCATGGCAGAGGGCGACTTTGCGGCCCTGGGAGAGGCGGGGCAAGAGACTGGCCAAAGCTTCTGCCGATTCAATATTGTGGCAATAATCCACCAAGACCTTGTAGTTCTGAAAATCAAAGAGGTTCATGCGGCCCGGATTTTGGTTGGGAGAAGGATAAAAGGTCAAAACGCCATTGCGGATTTGCTCCAGCGAGAGACCCAAGCCATGTAAAGCGGCAATCGCAGCCAGGGCATTGGCGATATTAAAGTCGATGATGCCGCCCAGGGTAATTGGAATCTCTTCCAGGGTGCAAACCGGGATATCCCGGCCATGCCGGCGGATCACCACACTGCGCTGTTCGACCGTGATCACCGTTCCGCCTGCTTGAACATGCGTTTCGAGCTGGGAATTTTGGGGATCCAAAGAGAATAAAATCCGCGTCCCGCGCGCGCGGTCCATCACAGCCAGAGTCGCTGGGTCATCGGCGTTGATCACCGAGGTGCCGGTTTTTTTGACCACTTCGATCACGGTCGATTTAACCAAAGCCAGATCAGCTTGGGTTTCGATCCAATCGGTGCCCAAATGATCGCTGCCAATATTCAAGAGCACACCGACATCCACTTCATCAACACCCAAGCCCCGGCGCACAATGCCGCCGCGGGCCACTTCCAAGACAATATGGTCGATGCTGGGCTCTCTGACCACAATCCCAGCCCCTTCGGGCCCAGAATAATCGCCACTTAAGACAAAATTGCCGTCAATGGCAATGCCTGTGGTACAGGCCAAACCGACTTTTTTGCCTGCATATTTTAAGCTATGGGTGATCAATTTGGCGGTGGTGGTTTTGCCGTTGGTGCCCGTGATGGCGATGACAGGCACCTGTTTGTAGCCGAGTGGAAAGAGCATATCCACCAGCGGTTGAGCAACATTGCGCGAGGGGCCATAGGTGGGTTCCAAATGCATGCGAAAACCGGGGGCAGCGTTCACTTCCACCACCTTTAAACCCGATTGCCGCAGGGGCAAAGAAATATCCAAAGCCAGGGCATCGATGCCGACACAGTCGAGCCCAATAATCTGGGCGGCGCGTTCAGCCATCAGGCGAATTTCGGGATTGACGGCATCTGTCACATCCGTGGCAGTGCCCCCTTGGCTGAGGTTGGCGGTGGCTTTGAGATAGACCTTTTCTCCCTCAGCGGGACAATCTGCCAGCGTTAAACCTTTTAAGGCCAAGAGCCGTTCTGTCATCGGATCGATCTCAATTTGGGTCAGAACTTTTTCATGGCCAAAACCCCGGCGGGGATCGGCATTCACGGTTTGGATCAGGGCCTGAATGGAAACTTTGCCATTACCCACCACATGGGCGGGTTCGCGGGTGGCCGCCGCGACAAACTTGCCATCAATCACCAAAAGCCGGTAATCGCCCCCCTGCACATATTCTTCGACAATCACATCGGAGTAATAGGCTTGGGCTTCTTGAAAGGCCTTTTTTAATTGTTCGAGGTTTGTCACATTGATGGTGGAGCCGTTGCCATGGTTCCCCACATCGGGTTTCACCACTACCGCTGTGCCAATTTGCTCAAAAGCGTCAAGGGCCTCGGCTTCTGTGGTGACCACTTGGCCTTTGGGAACAGGAATCCCTGCGTTTTCCAAGTATCTTTTGACCTCGGTTTTGCCATCAGCGGTCTCGACCGCAATCGCAGAAGTCTGGCTGGTGATCGAGGCCTGAATCCGTTTTTGGTAAACCCCGTACCCCAATTGAATATGGCTGGATTGATTGAGTCGGATGCAGGGAATGCCCCTGGATTGGGCTTCCTCGACAATGCTCCAGGTCGTGGGGCCGAGCATATTGTCTTCGCGCAAGACTTTCAGTTCAGAGATGGCCTGTGCGAGGTCAAAGTTCTTTTCGGCAGCCACGGCTTCAAACAGGGCTACAGCTTGTTGCGCGGCTTTTAAACCCACCGATTCTACCAGATAGCGAAAGACCACCAAATAGGAGCCCAAGACATCGGTATCCAGGGTTTTGCCATAACCCAACTCCATGCCCGCCAAACACTGCAATTCAATCGCAATATGTTCGATGATATGGCCCGCCCAGGTTCCCTGTTTGAGCCTTTGCACAAATCCACCGGGTTCGCCAATCGAGCAACCGTGTTCATTTAAGCTGGGCATGAGATTGAGCAAGCGCTCGACAAATCCCGGAATTTGGTCTGAGGGCAACATTTCAAATTCGTGGATTTCCAAAACCATAAAGATCACCGGGTGACGGGTGTGTCGATTGGGGCCACGCAAGGCTTTTAAAGCTGAAATCTGTATCATTTGGATTCCTTGGTTTCTGAATTTTCTGGATTGAATGTTGAAGCTGAAGCGGGGGGTGAAGTGGTGGGTGAGGCCGAATCGGCAGGGAGGGGCGTCAAAAAGCGCCTTTTTTTGAAATCAAAGCCATAGCCTTTCACCAACGAATGAATTTTGACATTTTCGATGGCAATCGGCCCACCGGGCTCAATGCTCATGATGTTGGAATGGCCGATATCGCAGCCATCGACAATAATGACTTGGCCAGCGCCAATCACTTCGAGGGTTTCATCCCCTTTGAGCACCACACCTGAATCTTCTTCGATGCCCACGCCAAAACAGGTGGGATTGGTGGTGACAATTTGAATCAGGCGTCCGAGACGGCCACGGGTCATAAAATGGGTATCAAAGACGATGTTTTCGACAAAACCAAAGCCAGAGGTGGTCAGCACTTTGCCTTTGACCAAGCCCTCTTCGCTGCGGCCCTCATAAATCATGGTGTCTGAAAAAACCGCTGCTCCCGCACTGGTGCCCACAATCAGCGCTCCTGCTGCCAGCCGCTGGTAAATCGCCTCGAGCATTCTCGACCCCCCCAAAATGCTGGTCAGCCGGAGTTGATCTCCCCCTGCCAAAAAAATCAGGTCAAGGGCCTGGAGGCGTTTGACCACCGTTTTGTCATTGGCCTGGGTGCGGGTGCGAATGTCTAAAATTTCAATCTGGGCGGCCCCCAAAGACGTAAAAACGTGGTGGTATTCTTTGCCCCTTTGTTCGGGTTCTTCGCTGGCAGTGGTGATAATTCCGACGTTATAATCGCTTTTGCCAATTTCTTGAACCACCCGCTTTAAGACCACACGGGTGTCGACTTTGTCTTCATTGCCCCCGATGGCAATCAAACGCCCTTGGAAATAGGGTTTCACCGACATAACTTAATCAGCCTCCACCAGTTCTGACCAGGCCATCCCGTCCCGTGATTGGCCCGCACAGCCCTTTTGACTTAAGACAATCAAGCCAATATCCACAGACGGCTCGAAGAGTGCCCGCGCTTTTGCGGCCGCTTCAGCCGGGGGCATGGCCTGTTCAAGCCAGGAATAGACTTCTTTGGCCAAGAGTTTCAGGGCAATAAACTCGCCGTCCCCTGTGCAGGCCACAGCTCCCATGGGCCCACAATACAGCCCACATCCGGGCAGCGGCACATCTCCCACCCGGCCCAGGGCCGCGCCCTGTAATCCCCCAGAACTGAGAGCCGCCGCAAAAGTGACCCCGTCATAGGCCACCGCCCCCACGGTGTCGCAGGCCGGGGTCGCTTCAGCTTGGCGGTGGGGCGCAAGCGTATTTGACTGCGTCAGGAGTGGGATTTTCTGCTCGTGCGCAAAGAGCCGCGCGCCGTTGCCCACCAGTAAAATACAGGGAGAAGCGAGCAAGACAGCTTGAGCCACCCGTATTGGGTTTTGAATCGCTTCGATACAAGCCACAGACCCAAATTCGCCTTTACTTGTCATACAGGCGGCATCCATTTGAACGGTCTGGCCATCGGCACGCAGGCGAGAGCCGGTTCCGGCATTAAAACGGGGATCGTCTTCCAAAGCGATCACGGCCTGCACCACCGCAGCCAAAGCCGATTGGCCTGTTTGTAGGAGTTCCATACCGCATCTGGCCGCGGAAAGCGTTCCATCAGCAGATAAGGGGTCGGAACTGGAACCCCCATGGGTTAAAATTGCCCTTTGAAATACAGGTTGGGAAATAGACATGAATGGCCTCTTGAATGCGATGACAGCATTTTCCCTTGCCCAAAATGGGAGGGGTGTGGTTTGGGTTGTCGGTAAAATGAAAAAAAGGGGAGATAAAAAGAGGATTCTAGAAAGCTCTACTTCAAAAGCTTTGACGTCCATTTGATATCTGTATTGTACTCTTTTAAAATGCCTTGTGTATTTTCCGACGGGGTCTGTATGGCACCGAGAGCCTGCGATACAAAGCCCTGTGATATACTGGCAGAAACGGGTAAAGAGACGCACACATCCATGCAGGTAGAAAACGACCCCTCACGCAAACGGCGCCCAGGGACAGAAAAAGTCCAATCGGGCCGTTTATCTGCACAGGCCTCAGAAAAAGCCGGGGGCTTTCAGCAGGTCTTCTCAGCGGGAGCGGCGCAGATCAAAGAGGGCCTCGACAGCTTAATGTCCCAGGTAGAGTGTCTCGGTGCTGAATTTTTGGAAAACCCATGCGAACGCTCGTTGGTACAATACACCCAAGCGGTGCGCAATTTTATCCGCAAAGCCCAAGGCCAATCGTTCACGGTTGAACGCAATTTTGATCGCCACAATCGCCTCTACACCTTGGTGCGCGAAGTTGATGAAAATCTCGCCAGCTTGACGGACACCGTCTTAAACAATCAGTGGAAAGCGCTCGAAATGGCGGCCCGTCTGCAGGAAATTCGGGGAATCTTATTGGATATGTTTATCTGATGAAAAAAGCCATCAACCCTACCGTGATTGGGCTTTTGGCCGGCCTCTTGAGTTCCCCCGCCTGGGCCAGCGAAAGTGCCTGGGTCCTGCCCAAAAACAGCTCTTTTATTGAAGTTCTGCCCCAGGTGGGCAGGTACCAAAACGATGAACCCTCAGCTGTCACCGAATTTGCCTGGAAAACCCGCTACGAATTGGGTTATGTTGAAAATGCCGCTTTTGCGCTGGAGATACCCCTGCGCAGTTTAAGCCGCAACGTGAGTCCCGAGATTGACAATCCCCGCACAGGGACCGTGACCCACAACGGCTTTACCGATCTCTGGCTTGGCAATTATATCCAGTTTTTGAGAGAACCCCTGGCCCTCAGCCTGCGCACAGGTCTCTCAGTGCCACTGGGATACAGCCTCGACAGTCTACCGATTCTGGGCGAAGGCCAGCTCAACCTCGACGCGGCCCTATTGGCTGGGTACGGCCTGGGCGAATGGGGCTATGTTCAAGCTGGAGCCGGTTACCGCTTGCGCACAGGGTACAGCCGCCAACATATTCGCGTGCAACAGGCCGAATTGGCGAAAAACACCCTCGAAAAACCCGCTGACCAGTTTTTGTTCTTTGCTGAGACAGGTATTTGGCTGCACCCGGCAATTTTGTTCTCACTGGGAATTGATGGCAAAGTGGGCTTGAATCAAAGCAACGCCTTGGTTCAGTCGGCCATTTACATTCAGCCGCGCCTGGCCTGGCGCTTGAATCCCTATGTCGATCTCTCGCTGCAACTCGATCAGGCCCTCTGGAGCCAAAACGCGCCCTTTGCGACCGCAGGCACCCTGGGCGCCCATTTTCGCTTTGGCAATCCCCTGCCCAAAGGCCTTGGCCTGCGTGGGGGAGAAAGTGGCATCGAAACATCAACCACTGCGCCTTAAAAGATGAGAAATTGAGTGCATGAACATTCCCTGGCAGACTTTGGCGGCAGGATTGAAGATGGGACTCAAAACAGACCTGAGCACGCGGGTGGCCCTGGCCTCAGATGCCAGTTTTTACCATTTGCTGCCTTTGGCCGTGGCCATGCCCATCTCGGAGTCTGAAATAGCCACGCTCTTTGCCTTTAGCCAAACACACCAAATTCCGATGACCTTTCGGGCGGCAGGCACCAGTCTTTCGGGCCAAGCCGTGACATCGGGCCTGCTGGTGGATCTCTCCCGCCATTGGCGCAGCGTAGAAGTGCTGGAAGGAGGCCAAAAGGTCAAGGCCCAACCTAGCGTGGTGGGCGGCCATCTCAACGCCCTACTGCGTCCCTACCAGCGCAAAATAGGCCCCGACCCAGCCTCAATCAACGCCTGCATGTTGGGGGGCATTCTTGCCAACAATGCCAGCGGAATGTGCTGTGGTGTGGCCCACAATGCCTATCATAGCTTGGATTCACTCAGATTTGTTTTGCCCTCAGGACAGATTTTTGACACGGGCAAATCCGGCGAAGCCACGCGGTTTGAGGCCGAATGCCCCGGTTTGGCACGCGGCTTGCTTGAATTGCGACAGCAAATCTTGGACAGCCCGGCTCTGAGTCAGCGCATCCGCGAGAAATACCAACTCAAAAACACCACAGGTTATAGCCTCAACGCCTTTTTGGATTACAGCACTCCTCTGGAAATTTTCAGCCATCTCTTAATTGGCTCGGAAGGCACCTTGGCGTTTATTTCCGAAGCGACCTTAAATACCCTTCCCGATTTGCCTTTTAAATACACAGGTTTATTGGTCTTTGCCACGGTACAAGCGGCCTGTGAGGCGATTGTACCGCTTAATACCAGTGGGGCCAAGGCCTTGGAATTAATGGACCGCGCCTCACTGCGTGCGATTGAAAACCAAACAGAATTGGACTGGCTCTCGCAATTGCCAGACCATGCTGCCGCCCTCTTGGTCGAATACCAAGCTGAAAGTGCCGAGGCTTTAAGGGCGGATATCGCCGCCGCTGAAGCCTGTTTGCAAGAACTGGACCTGCTGCGCCCTGCCCTGTTGACCCAAAAGCCCCAAGAGCAAGCCCAACTCTGGAAAATCCGCAAGGGGCTCTTTCCCTCTGTTGGTGCTGTGCGCGCCCAGGGCACAACCGTGATTATCGAAGACGTGGTGGTTAAAACCACGGACTTGGCTGAGGCGGTGACAGCTTTACACGGCCTGTTTGTCAAACATGGCTACGCCGAGGCGATTATCTTTGGCCATGCCCGCGATGGCAATTTGCATTTTGTGATCACCCAATCGTTTAATCACCCCGATCAGGTCACGCGCTACCAGGCGTTTATGGCAGATTTGGTCGATCTGATCGTGGGCCGCTTTGGCGGTGGGCTGAAGGCCGAACACGGCACAGGCCGCAATATGGCGCCTTTTGTGGAAACGGAGTGGGGGCCAGAAGGCTATGCGATTATGCAAAAGCTCAAGGCCCTGGCAGATCCAAGCCATTTGCTCAACCCCGGTGTGATCCTCAATGCCGATCCCTTGGCCCATGTGACATCGCTCAAAACCCTGCCCGTGGTCGAAGCAGAAGTGGACCGCTGCATTGAATGTGGCTTTTGTGAAAAAAACTGCCCCAGCCGGGATCTGACTTTAACCCCCCGCCAACGGATCGTGCTGCGCCGGGAAATGGCCAGATTAAAAACGCAACCGGAACAGAGCCAGGCCCTGGCTGAATTGCAGGCAGATTATCGCTATGCGGGTTTGGAAACCTGTGCCACAGATGGCCTCTGCGCCTTGGCCTGTCCTGTGGGCATAGATACCGGCCAATTGGTCAAACGCCTGCGCGCACAAAGCCACAGCTCAGCCAGCCAAGACCGGGCCAAAGCCCTGGCAGGCCATTTTGGCACCCTCGAAAAAGCCCTGGGGCTGGGCCTTAAAGTTGGTCAAACCAGCCACACACTTATCGGGGCCAAACGCATCAATCAGCTCTTGCAACTGCCTTTGTTAAAAAAATCCCTGGGCCCTTGGCTGGACCTGCCCGCTTGGCCCCCAGAATGGCCCACCCCGGCCCCGGCATTTGTCGCGCCGCCGACCCATACCCAACCCGATTGGATCTATTACGCCAGTTGCATTACCCGCGAGATGGGCTATGCAGACAAACCCGCTTTGCCCGAGTTGCTGCTTCAATTGGCAGCCAAAGCCGGGATTCGCCTGAATTTAATCGGGCAAAACCTGTGCTGTGGCCTGCCCTTTGGCTCCAAAGGCTTTCAAGCAGCGAGTGCGCTGCTCCTGAATCAGAGTATTGAAGCACTGTGGACAGCGTCCAAAGCGGGCAGCTTGCCCATTGTCGTCGACAACAGCCCCTGTACGTGGCAATTGCTCAGCAATTCAGACCAGCTCACGCCAGATAATTTGGCCAAATATCAACGCCTGCGGATTGTGGACAGTGTGGTGTTTAGCCAAGAGGTTTTGTTGCCTGCGCTCAATCCCTTGCCTTTGCAACGTTCGGTGGTCGTCCACCCCGTGTGTTCGATTCAAAAAATGGGGCTGGAAGTGCAGTTAAAGCAGGTTGTCAGCGCCTGTGTGACCCACGCAGAAGTGCCCCTCAGTGCGGGGTGTTGTGGTTTTGCGGGTGATCGCGGCTATCTTGTACCCGAGTTAACCGCTTCTGCCACTGCCTCAGAAGCCCGCGAAGTGCAAGCCGGGCAGTTTGAGGGCCATTATTGCAGCAGTCGCACCTGTGAATTGGGGCTGGAAAGAGCCAGTGGCGATGCCTGGGTTTCGTATTTGTATTTGCTGGCTGAAGCTGTCAGCTGAGTTGAGAGGAAGCAGAGGGATGCTCCCTGTTGAAACAGTTGGAATTTTGCCTCGAAAGGGTTAAACTGCACTCAGACGTCCATCCAGACTCTGCGCTTATCCCTGGAGGTAATTATGTCCAGCCCCCGCTCCCAGTTACGCTCCGATCGCCGCTTTAATCTGTTTATGGCCATCACCGGCACCCTGATTCCCCTCGTTTATGGGGCCTGGTATACAGCCAAAAACAAAAAACCGCCCACCCCTGGCCATATAGTCAAAGAGGCCTTTTCGACCCCCGTGGGAGTGGTGCTGACGTTGGATTTGCTGCTCTGTTATATCTTATTTTTGAAACAAGCCCACCAAGAGGTCAAAACGGACAAAGCCAAAGGCCCGTTTGGCCTCTATGCTTTTTTGAGTACCTTTTGTGCGATTTCTTCTGCTTGGCCGGTCATGCTTCTGCGCCGGAAAAAGGTATAAATGTATAAAGAATATGTATTCTATCTCCAAAATGCGCTTATACTGAGAATGAGACTGAAAAGTTAAATTTTTCAAAAAAAAATCAGGCCACATGTCAGAATTTATCGACTATTATGCCACCTTGGGCGTGGCCAAAACCGCCAGCCAGGACGAGATTCGCAAGGCCTACCGCAAGCAAGCCCGCAAACACCATCCCGATGTCAATCCCGATGACGAACAGGCCGTGAAGCGCTTTCAAGCACTCACTGAAGCCAATGAGGTGCTGTCTGATCCACTCAAACGCAAACAATACGATCAGTACGGTAAGGACTGGGAACATGCAGACCAGATCGAGGCCATGCGCCGCCAACAGGCCTCGGCTCAGGCAAATGCCAGAAAAAAAAGTTCAGGCCAAACCGGGCAAGACTTTTCAGACTTTTTTCACTCCATTTTTGGCAACCGGGATTTTGATCCTCAGGCAGGAGAAGCCAGAACCCAGCGCTTTAAAGGCCACGATCTCAAAACTGAATTATTGCTCAATCTCGAAGACGGTTTAAAAACCCACAAACAGACGATCAATATCCATAACCAACAGATTCGCTTCACCGTGCCCGCTGGGGTCGCCCCCGGTCAGACCATTCGCTTGAACGGGCACGGTGAACCCGGTGCCCATGGTGGGCCGCCCGGAGATCTGTATATTACCTTTGGTTTTCATCCCCATCCTGTGTTCTCGCGCAAAGGCGATGACTTAAGCGCACGGATCTCTGTCGATGTGTTTACAGCCCTGTTGGGCGGCGAGTTGAAGGTCCCCAGTCTGGAAGGTGAGATGCGTCTGCAAATCAAACCCGAAACACCCAGTGGCACAAAATTACGTTTGCGTGGCAAAGGGTATCCCGTTTACAAACACCCAGAGCAAAAAGGCGATCTGATCCTTGAATTACAGGTCGATTTGCCCAGCAAACTGAGTGAAAGTGAAAAAGTTTTACTCGCAGACTGGCGCAAAATCCGTCAGGAAAGAGGTTCCCATGTCTGAGCGCAAGCTGGTTTCGGTCCGCGAACTCTCCCAATTTTATGCCTTGGATTTCGATGTTTTGATTGAATTTGCTGAAGTCGGGCTCTATACTCCCCTGATCGAGCAACAGGAATGGTTTCTCGACAGCGAAGAACTGCCCGAACTGGAAAGCCTGATTCGTCTCTTCCAGTCCTTTTCGATCTCACCCGAGGGACTCGATCTGATTCGCCATCTGCGCCGCCAAATCACAGAACTGCGCGAACAGGTTCGCAGCCAGGAACAACTGCTCTCCCTCTTACAGCGTCAAGATCCCCACGCAGAAGAACCCCTGGAAGTGAACCCCATCTAGCCTCGCGATCCAGATTTGCACTTTTTATTAAATTTTGATAAAATCTGAATTAAATAGATTTAATATTGGATGTGCGCCGTGAAAAAATATCTTTACCTCCCACTCGCTTTGCTTCTCAGCTTAACGGCTTGTCAAAGCCAAGCCCCTCTCTCCCCTGCCAATGCCCTTTTGCGCTCCCAGAACGCCACAGCCAAAACCTCTCCCCAAGCCCAGTATTTTGACACCGCCCTCAACGATTACCGTTGGGCCCGCATGGAAGCACAGCGCTGGGACTTCAGCGCACGTTTGGCCAAAGTGGAAGGCCGCTATGTCGAAGAAAATGGCCGCAGCTTTGAATGGACCTTTTATTTCAGCGCGATTGGCAAACAAAAAGCCCTCAAGGTCAGCAATGGCCAAAAACAGGAAGTCAGCAATAGCTTTTTTGGGGGCGGGATCTTTGATGGCAGTTGGCAAATCGACAGCGATGCGGCCCTCAAAGCAGCCAAAGAAAAAGGCCTGAAAAATTTCCCGGTCTATTCGATGGAATTGGACAGCTTCATGCGTTGGGAAATCCGCTCAGCGGATGGTTGGTTCCAAGTGGATGCCCGTACAGGCCAGGCCAGCTTACAAACCCAGGTACAGACCAACCCACTGGTCAGCCAGCGTTAATTTTTAACCTAAGCAGGCCTGTAGACCAGAGGCTAAAGCAGCCCAACCTGTTTCAGACAGTTTTGAATCCGCTCAATTGAACGGGTCATGTTGTGGTCAAGACCCACGGAGATCCGCACCAGACCATCACTCAGGCCCATGGCCTGGCGTTCGTCTGCCGGGATCTCCGAAGAGGTGCTGCTGCCAGGTGCGCTAAAAAGGGTCTTAAAATAGCCCAAACTAACGGCCAAATAGCCCACCTTTTCGGCCTGCATCAATTCCATCAGGCGATTGCCTGTGGCTGTGTCTCCAGCATCGATCACCAACATACCGCCAAAGCCATAACCTGGATTCATCAGGCTTTTGAGCAATTCGTGGTCAATGTGACTGGGCAAACCTGGGTAATGTACCCTAACGCCCTGCGCTTCGAGGGTTTGGGCCAGCAAAAGCGCATTGGCACTGTGCTTTTGAATGCGGATATGTAAACTGTGTAAATTTTTAAGGATGCTCGCTGAGCGGAAGCTGTCCAAGACAGGTCCGAGCAGCATACTCGCGCCGTGGTTGACATTTGAGAGTTCAGCAATCAGGTTTTTGGGGCCACAGACGGCCCCTGCAACACAATCACTGGTGCCGTTGATAAACTTCGTCAGGCTGTGAGCGACGATATCTGCCCCGTGGCGGGCAGGGGTGAGCATCAGCGGGCTGAAGGTATTGTCGATCATCAATTTGAGTCCGTGGGCCTGGCTGAGTTTGGACAGTTCGGGTAAATTGGCGACATCGAGCAAGGGATTGCTGATCGATTCCGAATAGAGCAATTTGGTTTGGGGCGTGATGGCCGCTTCTACTTCAGCCAGATTGCGCAAATTGACAAAGCGCGTGGTAATCCCAAAACGCGGTAAAAAATTCTTGAGCAAAGCGTAAGTCCCGCCATAAATCGTGCGGCTGGCAAGGATCTCATCACCCATTTGGCAATTCTGCAAGATGGCGCAAGCGATCGCGCTCATGCCTGAGGCTGTGACCTGGGCCGAAGCGGTTTGCTCCATGGCGGCCAGGGCCTGGGCCAGGTATTTATTGCTGGGGTTCCAGTGGCGCGAATAGAGAAAACAGCCTTCGATTTCATGGTCAAAGAGTTCTTCCATGGTGGCAGGGTTGAGAAAGGTATAGGTGGAGGAATCGTTGATCGAGGGATTGACCTCGCCGTATTCCCCAAAGACCAAATAGTCCTGAATTTCTGAGGCGGGTTCAAAAGAATTAGGCATCTACTTAAGATCCTTCAGCATTGATGCTGACCAGCATAACATACCCAGCGGGGTATTGGTGGGGGTCGAAAAAAATATCCCCAATGCAAAACCGGCTGGCACTCACCAGCCGGTTTAAAGCGGAGGGAACAGGATTCGAACCCGCAACCCCAAAGGGGCCACTGTTTTCAAGACAGCTTCCTCACCACCCGGACTCCCTCCAAAAGTGGCACGTATCCTGGATCTGTATCTCGGACACGAGTTTTAGGATACCACAGCTTTTGTGGGTTTGGGAATTGGAAAGGCCGTTTAAGAATTGCTCAGGAAAAAGACCAAGCCTTTGTCTTGGATAAATTCAAGCTTGGCATCTTGGTAGGCGTAGATGGCATAGGTTGTGATGGGGCTTCCATGGGGCACATACACCACCATGCCAAAGACAGGCGGGCTGTTGACATCGCCATAGGCTTTGCCCAGGCCTTTGGCTTTGGAGACGGGATTGCTGATTTCGATCCAATAGGGCTGAGCCACATTTTTGGCAGTTGTTTCCAATTGCTTCACATTTTCGGGGTAGACCCCGCCCCAATCAACGGCATAGTTTTCAAGCATGGTTTGCAATTTGTGCATATTGATCTTTTGCGAGGGTTCAGCGCAGCCACAGGCAGGCATAAAATGGGGGTAGAGGATCACCGCCAAAAGTGCCAAGCAGCCGAGCATGAGACCGGGAGCAATGAGCCTATTTTGAGATTTTTCTGGCTCAATCTCACTTAGTTTATCCATCAACATTCTCCTTTCGCCTTATATATTCAATTTAACCTATTTCTGCTCATTTCAAAGATTATTTTCTAATCCGTCTCAAGCCAAGCCGCATCTTGGATGCCTCCACTCCAGGTCAGGCGGTAAAAAGCCGGGCCGGTGGTGCTAAAGACAAAGACATCCTGCCGGGGTGGGTTTAAACTGACCTGGCGCACAGCCAAGAGCCACTGCCCATCTCGGGACCAGCGCGGCGCAGAGGTGATACTGCCAGGGGTGGTGATATTGGCTCCACTGCGGGCACTGTTGCGGTCGGCCAATTGGCGCAGGGCCTGGCCATCCTTTTGCATCAGCGCCAAAATGCTGCCCGCAGTGAGAAAAGCGATTTGCTCTCCACTTGGAGATTCACTCGGATAGCGGTCGATCACGCCGTTCTGGCTCAGCCGCTGGGGGCCAGAACCATCACTGGCAGAAGCCCGGTAAACCTCGTTGCGCACATAATAGCCACTTCCCTGCGGGCTCGGCCCAGACGCCTGGGTGAGTTCCAAAGGCGCATCGCGGTTGCTTGTGAAATAAAAAGATTTGCCATCGGCAGACCAAGCGGGGTCGCCTTCATCAGCCGGGTGGTTGGTCAGGCGGGTGGTCTCGCCCCCCTGCGCTGAAATTTTATAAATTTCGCCATTGAGCGGGGTAACTTCTTGGCGAAAGAGCAGGCTTTTGCCGTCGGGAGACCAGCGTGGCTGGCTCAGACCGGTTTGATTGAGAATTTTTTGGGCCTGCTGGGCCTGCAGATCGGCCACATACAGCCCATCTTTGCCAATCACCGCCACCTTTTGGCCCAAAGGCGACCAGTCGGGATCCTGGGCATCGTTGGCCACCAGCGACAATTCTCCCCCGCTGATTTTTTGCATGGCCACAATCGGACGGCCCTCTTGCAGGGTCATTTGCAGGGCCAAAAGCCCTTTGGGAAAAGGGGCCTGACTGAGAATCAACTGCACATTTTCGTTGTCTCGCGGCAAAGATTCTTGGCTGCGCCAGCTATAACCGGGTTTACTGGCGCTGATTGTCAGCGTGCTCAGGCTGTCCGTGAGCACCTCAATTGAAAACTGGCCATGTAAATCCGTGCGAAAAAAGCGATCCTGACCCGCCGGCTCATCAGCTGTGCGCGGCAGCAGCCCCGGAGATTGGAGGGTGACCAGGGCATCCACCAGGGGCCGACCAGTGTCATCGCTGACACTGCCACTGAGTTTGAGCCGCACGGGTATCGGCTCAGGCGTCGCTGCGGGCAGAGGCAAAAGTTCGACGGCCGCATTACCGGGAGAGGGTTGGGAACTGGCGGGTGGGGGCGTTGAGGGATTCTCACAAGCGGTCAAAGCAGTGAGGACAAGTGTAAGTAACAGAAATGGCTTTGGGTGTTTCATCAAATTTTTTTCACTTTTTCACACAAAATTCAAAGGCGGTTATTCCATTTTAGTCCCAAACAGTCATGGACTGCACCTGCACAGGCAAAACCCGGCGATGCAAATAGCTCTGAAGCTGTTCGCGGCCAGCGCCCTGTTTGGTATAAACCAAATGTGCAGGTCCGATTTTTTCGGCAAAAACATCGGCAAAAATCTGGGCTTTTTCGCGGCTGCGGGCCAATAATCGCGGCAGGGGCAGCACCACCTGACCCAGGCTGCTCTGTCTGAGTTGCGGTGTTTGGCCCAGGCGCTGCAAAAGTTGAAATTCTGGCAGGTCGATTTCGAGCAAATAGCGCTGTTCTTGTAAAGGGGCCAGAATTTCGCTCAGGGCCTGGGAAAAAAGCACCGTTTCTGTCGCCTGTGGGCTGTCCAGCCACAGGCGCAAACTGCCATCACTGCGAGAACTCAAGCGCAGCGCTTCGGCTCCCACGGCCAGGTATTCCGCCTGTTTGAGGCTTTCGGCCAAAACCTGTCCCAAGCGCTCTAAAATTGCGGTCTCTGGGCTAGACTCTGCCAGCTTGCCCAGTTTGGACAGGCCTAAATTCAGCCAAAACAACCAGCTCTCTGTAAGCAAAACCAGACCCAAGCACAGCGGCCAGATCGCCAGTCCAAAACCCATCAACAGGGCCAAACCCACACCGGCTTCTACACCGCGAGCCAGGCTTTGTTGGGTCTTTGCCGATTTGAGCTTGAGTTGCAAGACCTGTGCCCGTTTCAAATTATCCAGCGGCAATTGATTCAAACTGAGTGGCGGAGCCGAAATTGAACGTTGTTTCGTTTGACGTTTGGCGGGCAAAGCAGGCAGATTGTCAACCGAAGGAGCTTTCAAACGCAATTGCAAGCCCGTTAAATCGCGGCATTTATACGCCTTGCCCACCCCCCAGCGCTCCCAAGCTTGGGAGCGCATAGCCGAGCGCGCCAACATCTCAAGGTTGATCTCTTCCATCTCTAACAGCAATTCGGCCGGATCACGGCGGGTAAAACGGCTGTGGACATGGCCCGGCCCTTTTTCGAGCAGGCCATCTTCACTCAGGCCATAAAAACGCGAATGTTTGGCATAAAAGCGCATTAAATCGCGAAAGCCCCCTTCACACTCAGGCAAGAGTGCCACCACATCCCAATTATTGGCCACTTTTAAAGGCTGTTCGGGATCCAGGCGCAAACTGCGTCCGCGCACCTGATTCACGGAGACAAAAGAGGTCACCACCGTCAGGTCGATCAGGGTATTTAAACTGCGGCAGTCCCAGCCCTCTCCCATCAGGCCACGGGTGCCAATCAGGCAATGGGTCAGTCCCCTTTCGAGCAGGTCGGTGACAAAGGTCAGATACAGGGCGCTGCGCCAATCCGAGCCTGTGCCATGTAATTGCACAAATTCTTCTGCACCGGCCCCATGGGTCTCGCTGCTCAAAACGGCGTTCAGGCCTTTTTCACGAAAAAGCCTTTCCGCCTCTTCAAGCAAAACCGGCAGCAAGGCAGAGCTGCAGAGCAGGGTTTTGCCTGTCACCATCACAGGATTTAAAGCACGCAGATCAGGCAAAGCGCTGAGAAAACGCATTACAGCCAGGGCTCCCCCTGCGTCGGGATTTAAAATACTGGCCTTTGCTTTGCGTCCAGGGATGGAAGTTCGCTCAAAATCTGTCAGTACCAGCGCCCGCATCTGATTCCCCATCTGCCTAAATTCAGAGCTTAAGATCTGTTCAACGGCCCGCAGTTTGGCTGAAGACAGCGCCAAAACCCGGTCAATCTCACCCTGCCTTGACCGAAAGCGCCCCTGCAGATAGCGGTAGCCGAGTTCTTCAAGCGACTGGCTCACACGGGCCCAGAGATCTGGGGCCTCGGATTTTAAGATCTGATGGCCAAAAGCCCCCAGTATTTCGGCCAGATCTTCCAAGCGCAAGGCCTCTTCCATCTCGGGGCTCCAGGGCAGCCCCTCGGGATAAATCCCTTGGCTGTAGAGATAGCGCACCAAAGCGATGGTCAGATCGGGGGCTTTAAACAGCAATTCGCGTTTGTCGATTGGCTGGCCAGCGGCGTCTTGGGGGTATAAAAGCCATTCCTCGGCCCAAAAAGAGAGCAAAGGCAGGCCTGTTTTGGGGGCGTTTTCTAGCTCAAACAACAAGGCATGTAAAGCGGCGTGGGCCCCGGTGACAAAGGCGGTTTCAGCCTCGCTGGGCCGCACGAGATAGACCAAATCCTGATACGGCGCCAAATGCCCCTCTTTGATCACAGCAGGGGTGGGCACCTCGTAATCGACCTCCCCCACCAAAGAGAGGTAGACGCCAATCTCCTGTTCACGCCGGTCCACGGGGGGCGTGGCGGTCAGGCCCACCACCACAGCGTCTGGCACCTGTTTCAAAAAATGTTGAATCGCCGCCGCCCAATGGGCCATTAAATGATGGCACTCATCCAGCAAGAGGGTGCGGTAATCGCGTTCAGCCAAGGTGGCAAAGAGCTGTTCGACCTGGGGGTGCAAAAGGGTCTCTTCGCGCCCTTTGACGCTAAAGGCTTGGTACGTCAGGCTCAGAATCGGGGGGTCGTTTGCGATTTGAGTATCCACGATCACCCGCTCCAAAGCCAAGGCATCTGTGGCTTCAAGGTCGACACTGAGCGCTTGGAATTTGTTGACCCATTGGGCCTGAATCAAGCTGGTGGGTGAAAGAATCACCGTCTTTTGGCCCAATCTGCGGGCCAATTCCAGTCCCATGAGTGTTTTGCCACTCCCAGGGGGGGCCACCAAATGCAATTGGCGTTCACCTGCTGCGTGTTTCTTGATTAAGGTCTCGATCGCCTCGCGCTGATAGGGGTGAAACGCCACCGCCAGCTCCAGGCTTTGAAATAGATTCAGGTGCATAGGGCCATGTTACACTACTACAGGCTTGCTCAAAAGAGCTGAGTTCAAAGCAACAGTCCAGATATTTCAGCCAGAAAAACACGGGTGAGGGGAGATTCAGATGGAGTTTGATTTAATCATTCGCGGTGGAAAAATTATCGATGGCACAGGGAAACCGGCCTTTTCAGCTGATCTTGGTGTCAAAGATGGAAAAATCACAGCGCTTGGCAAAATAGACGGCAATGCCAAACAAATCATTGATGCCCATGGCGCCCTGGTGACCCCTGGTTTTGTGGATATTCACACCCATTATGATGGCCAAATTTCCTGGGATGCAGATATGGCCCCCTCTTCGTTGCATGGAGTGACCACCGCTGTGATGGGCTCCTGCGGGGTGGGTTTTGCCCCCTGCCGCTCCAGCGACCGGGAGCGCCTGATTCAGCTGATGGAAGGGGTCGAAGACATTCCCGGCTCAGCCCTGGCCGAAGGATTGCCTTGGACCTGGGAAAGTTTTCCCGAATATATGAATGCCCTCGAAGCCATGCCCCACAGTATCGACTTTTGTGCGATGTTGACCCACGATCCGCTGCGGGTCTACGTGATGGGAGAGCGGGCCGTTCACGATCTGCCCGCCAACCCAGAAGAAATCGAACAGATGCGGGCCCTGCTGCGGGAGGGTCTGGAAGCGGGTGCAGTGGGCTTTTCGACTGGCCGCAGCGACAATCACCGCTCGGCCAGTGGCGCACATACGCCAGCAGCCCAGGCCGACGACAATGAATTAACGGGTCTGGTGAAAGCCTTTCAGGGCCTCGGTCATGGCGTCATTCAGGCCGTCAGCGACTTTGACATGCCCGAAGGCGACAGCCATTTTGACCGCGAATTTGACCTGATTCAACACATGGGAGAGGTTTCGGGTCATCCGGTCTCGGTCTCGTTGATGCAACGTGACCAATCTCCGAACCAGTGGAAGTGGATTATCGCAAGGGCCGAAAAGGCCCAGGCAGCGGGCTTGAATTTTAAATTGCAGGTCGGTGCGCGGGCCATCGGTGTTTTGCTGGGTCTGGAAGCGACCTTTCAGCCCTTTATGGGTTTTCCCTCTTACAAAGCGATCAGCGCTTTGCCCCTGGCCGAACGCGTGGCCAAAATGAAAGACCCGGCTTTTAAAGCCCAATTATTGACCGAAAAATCTGAGCCTGTGGCCGGGGATGGCAGCTCTATTCCCCCTTTGGCGGACTTGCTATTGGCCCAAATGGAGCTTTTCGGGATGCGCATGTTTACCCTGGGTGAAGCTCCCGACTACGAGCCATCGATGGCCAATAGCATTGGCATGAAAGCCAAACAGCGCGGTGAGACCGTTTTAAGTGGGCTCTATGATGCCTTGCTTGAAGACCAAGGCCACGCCCTGATCTATTTCCCCCTTTACAATTATGGCGAAGGCAATCTCAACAATCTCTACACCATGTTGCGCCACCCCCAGGCTTTGCCGGGCCTGGGCGATGGTGGAGCCCATGTCGGCACGATCTGCGACGCCAGTTTCCCGACTTTTTTACTCACCCACTGGGCCCGAGACCGCCAGGGAGAAAAATTCCAATTGGAAGAAGTGATCGAAATGCAAACCCAGCGCAATGCCCAATTTATAGGTTTAAACGATCGCGGCAGCTTGGAAGTGGGCAAAAAAGCGGATATCAACGTGATTGACTTTGAAAATCTACAATTGCATCCGCCGTATCTGGTCGCAGACTTGCCTGCTGGCGGCAAACGCCTGATGCAGAAAGCGACTGGCTACCGGGCCACAATTGTCAGTGGCGAGATCATCGCTGAAAATGGTGAATTGACCGGCAAATACCCAGGCAAATTGGTGAGGTTGCGGGGATGAAAACCACACCTTTCCCCGGTTTTCGCTATGTGCCCCGAACCGGGGTAATCTATGTCATGAACCGTGCGCGCGAACTCGGTTTTAATTTCGACAATCCCGATTGGGCGAATCTGGGCCAAGGTGCGCCCGAAACAGGAGAATTGCCCGGCGCTCCCGAACGCGTGACCCAGGTGAACATGAACTGGGAAACCCAAGAGTACACCCCCGTTCCAGGTCTGAGAGAGCTGCGCCAGAAAGTGGCGGATTTTTACAATACCATTTACCGCCAGGGCAAGGCCTCGCAGTATTCCTGGGAAAATGTCTGTATCTCCGGCGGAGGCCGCCAGGGCCTGACCCGCATCGCCGCCGCCTTGGGAGAGATCAATGTGGGGCATTTTATCCCCGATTACACGGCGTATGAAGAGATGTTACACACCTTCAAAGGCTTTATTCCGATCCCAATTGTGCTCAAAGAGAAACACCAGTTTAAACTCTCTCGGGCCAATCTCCAAGAGGCCATCCAGGGCATGGGTCTGGGGGCTGTGCTGTTTAGCAATCCCTGTAACCCAACCGGACAGGTGATTGAAGGGCCCGAATTACAAGCTTGGATTGAACTCTTCCGCGAAGAAGAGGTGGTGG
This sequence comes from Candidatus Sericytochromatia bacterium, assembly GCA_018780035.1. Taxonomy (GTDB): domain Bacteria; phylum Cyanobacteriota; class Sericytochromatia; order UBA7694; family UBA7694. The sequence goes on along the minus strand of JADMKE010000034.1, from coordinate 37,339 downwards.
GCATTATGGACGAGTTTTATTCCCATTATCTCTACGCCGATTACGACGCAGAGAAACCCAGAATGGTCTCTGCTGCGGCCTTTGTTGAGGATGTCGATCAAGACCCTGTGGTGATCATCGACGGCCTGACCAAAAACTGGCGCTATCCCGGCTGGCGTGTGAGCTGGACCCTGGCCCCCAAAGCGGTCGTCAACTTAATTGCCAGTGCAGGCTCTTATCTCGATGGGGGTGCCAATCACCCGCTGCAAAAAAAGGCGATAGAGCTGCTCGACCCAGCCTTGGCGATTCAAGAGACCCAGGCGATTCAAAAGAGCTTCAGTGCCAAACGGGAATATGCCCTGCGCCGGGTGCGCGAGTTGGGCATCCAAATTGCAGCTGAGCCCCAAGGCAGTTTTTATCTTTGGGCCAATCTCGAAAACCTGCCCACAGGCATCAACGATGGGCTGGCCTTTTTTGAAGAGGGCCTCAAAGAAAAAGTGATCACAGTCCCAGGGGTCTTCTTTGACGTCAATCCTGGCAAACGGCGGCGCTCGCAGAAATTCAGGAATTATACCCGCATCAGCTTTGGGCCTGAAATGACCAAGGTCCAACAGGGCATGGATGCGATTGAGCGGATCGTGCGAAAGTTTTCTTAAGTCGATTCGCCGATTCAGCTGTCTAGAGCCAGTGGCAACGGGGTTTCAACTGAGGCGACCTCAAGCTTTTTACGCAGCCAATGACGGTATTTGGAAATCGCCCGATCAGCACCAATCAAATGATCAGCCTCAGATTCAAGGCTGTTGAGGGGCCGTTGGCTCAATACCACCCGCTGATCTTGTTTGAGAATAAAGGGGTTGCTCAAACTCATTAACTTGGGCATCAACTTCCCCATGAGTGGGTTCTTTGTGTGAACATAAGCCCGCAAATAATAGCGGGTAAGCGCAAATGTAAGCTGGATTCTGTCTCCTGCGCCAATTTTGCCAATTCTGTTTGTTTACGGGCTGGCAGGCCCAGATCTTTGCGATTAAAAACCCAAACTTAACGCCTTCCCCCGGCGCCAATCGTGGTCCGGTGGACAAAAGCCAGATGGGCAACATCCAATTGGTTGTCAATCGCTCGGGTATAGTGGGTCTGCCAACCCGCAGTAGCAAAGGGGGATATTCTGTGTGTTGTTCTCCCCACCAGAGCCAGATAAAACCATGGGCTTCTTGAACAATATATTGAGCTGTAACCATGCCTGCGGGAATTTTACCGGCTTTGCCATTGGCGGGAATCAAACGGCATTGACCTTGGGCATCAAATTCAAAACCATGAAAGGGGCAGACCAAATGGTCACCACAGACCTCCCCCAGGCTCAGGGCCGCACCCAGATGGGGACAGCGATCTTGATGGCCGTGTAAGTTTGCCTGGGAATCACGCCACAAAACCCATTTTTGACCCAGTCGTTCTGTTCCCAAAGGTCTGTTTTTTTTAACTTCTTGACTGAGTAAAATCGGATACCAGCGGTCTTTGACCAATTGCATGGATTTTTTCTTTCATTTTGCGGCAAAAAATGAACATTCTTTACAGGGGAGTGTTTGTTAGGATAATCACTGACAAAGGTTTAAAAATACCTGTTCGACCCTTCGCTACTGTTAAGTTATGTACAAATTGAGGTATGTCTTCAACGGGCCCGATCCTCTTAGCAAGAAACACCCACAAATTGGGCATAATAGACATAGACCGCTCTCATACCACATCTTAGAAAGTAATTTTTCATGGCAGATATTCGTCTTGGTAGCCACGATCGGGGCATGCTTGATCGTGCGGACGCCCTCCAAGCCCGGCGCACGCCTTTAAAAACCGGACTCAACGCAGCAGAGGCAGAGGCCTTTGCCCGCAGCCACGGTGGCTCAGAAATGCTGCTCAAAACGGCCAGTGGCACTTACAATGTCTATGCTGTGAGCACCTCTGAAGCTGGCAAAGCAATCACAGGGTCTGACTTTGAAGACGGCACAGCGGATGTCTCCCTCACCCCCCAAGATGTGACCCGTCTCGGGGGCACCAAAGCCTATTTGCAAACCGACGATGGCACCTTGCGCACGCTCGAAATCGCAGGCATTCAACTCGACAATCTGGACCAAAGTCTCATTCGGGCCGATCTGAACGTCAATATCCAAGACAAAGATGGGATCGAAAGCAAGTCAGCGCGGGATATTACCGGCACCCTCAGTGGCAAAGTCGTGGTTGACCGTGCCATGATCGAATGGGCATTGGCTCAAGCGGAAGAAGAAACAGGACTCAAATTTACCCTGACAGACAATCCCCGCGACCAAAGTTATAAGATCAACGCCAGTTATGGTGTGGGTCTGGGCAGTATCACGATCAAACCCTCGGGCACGGGCCTCAAAGTCGAAATCGGAGGTTTGGCAGGCGGGCTGGCCGATGCCGGAGATTGGCTGGGCAAAAAACTGGGTTATGATCCGCAACAGGCCGTAGACAAATTGATCCGCCAACACCTCGGCGCCAATCTCGGTCTCAAGGTCGAAAGTCAGTCCCTGACAGAATATTCGCTTGCACCCGATCTCAAAAACAACCCCCTGATGCGCGAAATCCCGCTTTCGGGCCAGACCCGTTTTAAGGTCGAAGAACTCAAGCTCAATGCCAGCCAGGGCAATGGCTTTCGCATCGACACCCAGGGCAATCTTGAACTCAATTTTAGCAATGCTCAGGTGATTGGCTCAACCGACAGCAAAGCCCCAGCAGCAACCAGCGACCGCGAAGGTGCCGACGCCCTGAGTTTAAAAGTTCAGGCCCAATTGGGCAACGACTTCACGTCTCAGCTGACAGGTGAAGCCGGAATCAAGGTCAATGTCACCCAAGCTGAACAAGCGGGTCTCAAATCCCGAATCAAAGAGTTTACAGGCCAAGAAATTGGCGCGGGCGGCCAATTTGAAGTCAGCGGCGTGCGTTTTTCTGCCCAGGCTGATGCCCAGGGCAAAATCACCAAAATGGATCAGACCCTCGGCCAACTCAAATTTGAGCGTTTGGCCCTGGATGCCCAAGGCGTGCAAGTTAATCTCAGTGCCCAGAACGGCGTCTTGCAGGGTGAACTCAAAGAGGGAAAATACCGGCTTGATGCCGAAGATATCACCCTCAAAGGCAGTGTTACCACGCCCCAGGGCAAATTAAATGTCACTCAGCTTCAGCTTTCTGGCGAGTTGGTCGTGGACCCCGCCCAGCCGCAAAAATTGAATTTTACAATTCCAAAGGGCGAAAATATTCGCTATTCAGGCCAATTTACTCCCACGGGCCAGACCCAGGGTGTCAAAATTCAAAATCTCAGTGTCGGACCTGCCCAATTTAATTTGGATGCAGGTCAAGGCAAATTGACGGTCTCAGCCCAAGGCCAAACAGCTCCCCGCATCAGCCTGGGCTCGCTATCCATGCCCGAAGCCACTTTCCGCAATTTGCAGGTCACAGGCCCCATGCAAGCAGATCTCAATCGCGGGACTTTGTCACTTCAGGCCCGCAGCCTTTCTCTTACAGGCAAAGTGGGCCCCCTCGATCTCACCCGCTTGAGTGGCTCAGGCAATCTCAATTGGGACCCCGCCAAGGGTCTGGAAATCACCAACGCCAATATATCCGCCCAGGGCAAATTGGGAGAACTCGAAGTCAAACAACTCAAAGGCTCAGGCAATATCTCTGTCTCCCCCAGCGGGCAAGTGCGCTTCAGCAGTACCCGCGATCTCAGTTTGCAAACGGGCTCAGGTTTGAGTGTGCGCGGCAATCTGGCGCTGGACTATACCCCCGGTCAGGTTCAGGTCGAAACCACCTCCAAAAATCCCGTTTTGATAGACTATACAGATCCCGCCCTGGGTATTGACCTCAAAGGTCTGGCCTATAGCGGCCGCATGGTCTTTAACGAAAATGCGGGTGATCTCAGATTTTCAAGTCACGCAGATAAACCCTTGGAACTCAAAAGTGGCAGTATTTCAGGTGTGGTCCTGCAAGACCTGAGTTTGAGCAACGGTCAAATTTCGGTTCAGACCCAAGGTGGCAAATTTGTGGCAGAGCCTCTGCCTGGACAGAGCTTGACCCTGAATGGCAAAATTCAGGGCATTGCCCTCAAAGATTTGAGTTCTCAAGGCCCGATCAAATTTGATCCCGCCAAACAAAGCATTGCCTGGGATCAGCCGGTTTCTGCCAGTTTGCCCAGTCAAGGCATCGATCAGCTTTCGACAGAGGGCCCGGTAGAGATCAGCCAAGATGCCCAAGGTCGACTGCATTTCCGCAGCCCAGGCGGCACAATCAGTTTAAAAATGGGTCAACTCAACCTCTCCAATTTTAAAGTCGAGGGAGAAGCGGTGCTCGACCCACGCACGGGCCAACTCAGTTTTAGCGGATTAGACGGCGGAGCGGGCCTCAAACTGGATGGCACCCTCAATGGCTATCCAATCAAAGCGGAATCATCGGGCCAATTACACATCCAACACACCGCCAAAGGGGTGGAATTGACAGGCGAAAAGCTCAAGCTCAATGGCCTCGTGGATGGATTTACCTTGCAAAGTCCCGAAGGGGCCAGCGGCAAGGTTTTGATCACCCCTGACGGGGGCATCGATTTAAAAGAGCTGAATTTTGATGTAACGATCGACGATATGCAATTGCAAAACCGCAATGGCCTGTTTAAGACCACCCCCCAGGGCTTTGAGATCAACCTCTCAGGGGATATCAACGCCAAACAGGAGCAATTGCTCAAATTCTTGCAAAAGTTTTCTGGCCGCCAGGACATTGGCAAACAGGCCCAAGATGGAATCAAACAGGCCCTTGCCCAGCTTCAGAACCATTTTGGCACTTTCAACAAAGCGGATATCCACTACGAAAATATGGTAATTCGCTTTGACAAGAATTTCCAATTTCAGGGCTTTGAAGTCCTCAAAGACACGCGCATCGACAATGCGCAGGTGAATTTGAGTTTGGGCCGCAAACCCGAAAAGGTCAATATTGGTGAGTTACATTGGCGGGCCGAAGCAGAAGCCGACAGCAAAGGCTTCCGGGTCAAAGATGGGGATATTGAATTCAGCTTGAATCAAAATATCCGCGACTATATCGACCGCACCGTCACGCAACAATTGAGTGATGCAGGCCTCAAAGACGTGGACCTGGAAGTCAGCCCCAGCGGCGAGATCTCAATCAAAAATGCGACCTACGAAGTGCGGGCAAAAGGCCGTTCAGGCAATAATGGCACAGAAATCGACATTCCTTTGCTCTCGCGGCTGTTTAAAAAGCCCAAAAAAGTCATGAATATCTCTGCCAAATTGGATATCACCCCCCGCATCGAAAATAACCAATTGGTGGTTGAACTCGATAATCTCAAGCTCAAAGGCCTGCTGGCCCAGATTATCAATATGGCAATTGATGGCGAAGACAAAGTCGCAGACCAAATGGCCACCCAATTGCGGGCCGAAGACATCAAATTTGAGCGCAAAGATGGCGAGTCGCTGTTTCGCCTGGATCTCAACGATCTGCTCAAAAAGCAGATGGATCCCAATATCAACCTGACCTCAGCCGAACTGTCACCCGAAGGCAAAGTCAGAGTGGGGTATACCTACGGGCAGCAGCCTGCGGGGAAATAGGTTTTAAAACTTGGGTTTTGGTGCTTGGGTTGTGGGCTTTAGGAAAAGCCCCTTTCCCGCTGATCCAGACATTTAATCTATACCTTCCAAATTATCGGCAACTTTTATGAGTTCGCTAATTTTTAGATTGAGAGACCTCAATTGAAAGGGTTTTCCAATCACCCCCAAATAATAGGGCTTGATTTGATTTGGATTCGTGTCATCGATTTTTTCTTGGGTCGTGCAAATAAACACTTTCCCTAATTTTTTAGAGGTATAGCGCAGTATTTTAGGGTTTTGAAGCCCCAAATTCTGACAATCATGGAGTTGCTGATAGTCAAATTCCAACGTTAGGTTTTTTTTATCCAAAAATTCTGCCTGATACACATAACGAAGATGCGGTGAATAATCTGTATTGGGGTTTGAACCCACTTGCTCCTGGCTGAAGCTAAAGATCATATCAAAGTGCAGCAAATTCATGTTTGCAGGCAAATAACGGGGCAGCCAAAAGGGTTGTTTGAGCCTGGGCAAAAGGTATTTTTCGATAAACCAAAGATTTTTTATCGGCATTTGCAAGGTATCTTGGTAATGATTCAGCTTGTTTAAAGTCATGTTATGCGAACTTCTGGGCCTGACACTCACTTGCTCGACAGATTCCGCATAATTGAGATATTCCTTAAATTGAGTGAGATTGAAGCCTTCCAATAAAATTTTATTGCCCATAAAATTATCGACAAAATGGGTGATACCTGAGGCATCATTTGTCTGCACATAACAATATTTAATATTTTTCCCATACCCTGGCTGATAAATTTCTTGTAATTTTTCACACGAAAGGCTGCAGGTCTGGTCTTTGGGCAAGGGAGTTGAATTGGTAAACCACAGATGTGCAGGGTTCTTTTGCCCGAAATAGTCTTTGTAGCCTTTTTTTGCAGAGTACAAAACACTGACATCTAGATTGTTTTTTATGGAGGTCCGATAATCATAATTCAAATAAAGTTGACTCAAATAAAGATGGGCAGGGGGCTTCAAAGGGAGCCATAATTTCCTGAAACTCTCTGGGTCCATAAAATCGGAGATCATTTGTAATTTCTCTTGGATATAAACTTCAGCTTGGGCTGCGAGCGTAAAGGGCCCAGCAAAAAAACTGGCCAAAACACAGATAAACAGTGCCTTTTGAAGCAGCCTATGTTTAGATGTCATACAAAATACCCCCTTTTCAGAACCGTTTCAAAACAGACCTGTTTTTCAAAGATAACAAAGAATGAAAAAACTTACAAATATGTATTTTATTTGTTACATTCACAGATCTAGACTTCCACTGCCCATGATTCTCAAAGCCCTTTTAAATTGAGTCTTGTCTGAGCTGCTTGGGCCGTTTAAGATGAGAGCAAACAGTAAACGAGGAAAATGCCATGAGTCTTAGCCCCTTTGCCGGAAAAATTGCCGATGCGTCTCTGCTGGTCAATCTGCCCCGACTGGTCAGCGCTTATTATACCCACCGGCCCGACCCCAAAGATCCCCAACAGCGCGTGGCTTTTGGCACCTCCGGCCACCGGGGTAGCTCGCTCTTGAACAGCTTCAACGAGGCCCATATCCTGGCCACCACCCAGGCCATTTGTGAATACCGCCAGGCCCAAGGCATAACCGGGCCTCTGTTTTTGGGCATCGACAGCCATGCCCTCTCCGAACCCGCTTTTGCCACGGCTCTGGAAGTTTTGGCCGCCAATGCCGTCGAGGTTATGATTGCTGGGGCCGAAATCTACACCCCCACCCCGGCCATTTCCCACGCCATTTTGACATATAACCAGGGTCGGCATACCGGTTTAGCAGACGGCATTGTGATTACCCCCTCTCACAACCCTCCCGAAGACGGCGGCTTTAAATACAACCCGCCCAATGGGGGCCCCGCAGATACCGTGATTACAGCCGCCGTGGAAACCCGTGCCAATGAATTGCTCAGCCAACAATTGCATGGGGTCAAACGCCTGCCTTTTGAACAGGCCCTGCGCGCAGCCACCACCCATACCCATGATTACCTGAACAGCTATGTGGCAGAATTAGACCAGGTGATCGACATGGAACTGCTGCGCCAGAGCGGTATTCAGATGGGGGTTCATCCGCTTGGGGGCGCGGGGGTGCATTATTGGGGCGCCATTGCTGAACGCTATGGTCTGAATTTGCAGGTGATCTCCACCGAGGTGGATCCCAGTTTTCGCTTTATGAGCGTGGACTGGGATGGGCGGATTCGCATGGACCCCTCTTCTCCTTATGCCATGGAGAGCTTAATCGGTCTCAAAGACCGTTTTGACATTGCCTTTGCCTGTGATACCGACCATGATCGCCATGGGATTGTTGCCCCCAGTGTGGGCCTGATGCCCCCCAATCATTACCTGAGTGTGGCCATTAACTATCTCTTCCGCCACCGCCCAGACTGGCGCGCAGAAGCAGCCATTGGCAAAACCCTGGTCAGCAGTTCGATGATTGACCGGGTGGCAGCCAGCCTGGGACGCGGGCTCTACGAGGTACCCGTGGGCTTTAAATGGTTTGTCGAAGGCCTGCATGATGGCAGCCTGGGCTTTGGCGGCGAAGAGAGTGCCGGGGCTTCATTTCTGCGCCGCAATGGCACTGTTTGGAGCACCGACAAAGATGGCCTGATTCCGGCCCTGCTTGCGGCTGAAATGACCGCTCGCGAGGGGCACGATCCTGGCAAAGCCTACTTAGAATTGACCAAAACACTGGGAGAGCCCGTGGCTGAACGCAAAGAGGCCCCTGCCAGCCCTGAGCAAAAGAACCGCTTAAAAAAGCTCTCCCCCGAACAAGTGAAATCCACAGAACTGGCGGGCGAGGCCATCACAGCCCGCCTCACCAGCGCGCCGGGCAATGGCGCAGCGATTGGCGGCCTCAAAGTGACCACGGCCAATGGCTGGTTTGCGGCCCGGCCTTCGGGCACTGAAAATATTTATAAAATTTACGCCGAGAGCTTTTTGGGCCAGACTCATCTGGCGCGAATTTTGGATGAGGCTCAGCAGATTGTCTCAGCGGCCCTCAGCAACCCATGACCTGAGTAAAAGTGCAAACAGATTTTAAATAACTGGGAGATTTCTGCTTTATGTACACCATGCAGGTTATACTCTCCCCCCTGGTTCCACTTTTTTTTGGCTTTGTGGTCTATCGCCTTTATCTATCGGGACAATTCACCCAATCAGCGTTGAAAAAAATTTGGTCAGGTTTGGCGGTGGTGTTTTTGCTGCTCTGTGGCAATAGCTGGATGGGAATCATGGCCGTCGAGTCATTTCGTCGGCTGAAGCCAGAAGAGGTTCAAGTTCTGAACTTTTACGATGAGGCCCGAGATTATGCGCGTTGTCGTCCGAGTGGTAATCAGATGCCTGCCACTTGTTTGGAGCAATCGATCTCTCAGCCCTCTGTGATAGCCAAATTGGTCCCTACTTTTCTAGCCACTTCTGCCTACGCCCCCAATCACGAAGGAGCCAAAGACAGGTATTTGCTTAATATTCGCTTAAAGTCTGGAAAAAGCATGTGGATGATTCTTGGAAAAGGCAATCGCAGCACCCCCCAGACCGCCTGGATAGAATTTAACAGTGGCATTCGCGATGGTATGCACTACGGGGTCTATCTCAATCAGCCTTTGTATCACGTACTGAGCACCCAACTCAAACTCCAGAAATGGCAAAAAAAATGAACCAGCAAATTGTCTCAGCGGCTTTGAAATAGGGTTTAGGGGCTCGTTTTAAGGGGAAGACAGCTTGAGTTCAATTTGCCCTTTTTCGAGGTGAAAGACCAGTTTCTCGCGATCGGCGGGCAGAGCCAAGAGCATCAATTGCAGGTCATATGAATGGCCTGAATTGCCCCCAAAGGTCAGACGAACGCTGCGATTGACCGAAAAAGTCAGGCTGTCGGGGGTCGAAAAGACCTGATCCACCATCGGAAAATAGCGAAAAGTCACATTATTGCTGATAGCAGCAATGACCTTGCCCTGTTTGAAAGCTGCACGCAGGGGCAGGGTCTGTTTTTCAAGGGTTTCGACTTTGCCAGGCAGATCGTAGTGGGGTTTGAGCTTCTGCAAATATTGCTCCAATTCACTTTCGCTGCGGGCCAGAAAATAGCTATACCCTTTCTCTGTGGGCAAGACCTTGCTAAAATCCAAGCCCATCTCTCCACCTGGGCCAAAAGACAGTGGCAGAGGCGAAAAACTGTCAAACCGTCCGGCCTGACCACGGCGTTCTCCGTCGTCTTTGGCCGAAAGCAGAAAGACCGGCCGGGTCGGCAAGGCTGCATTATATGGCCAATAGCCTTCCAGGCTGATAACTGGCGGTTCTGAAGCCGGGGCAGGTAGCGCAAAATAGCCCTCGGCATCTGTTTTCAGGGTCTGTTGATTCCATTGAAAAGCCTGGTTTTTTAAAGGGTTCCGCTGCTCATCAAGCAATTGGCCTTGCCTTGGCGGTAAGCGTCGCAGTCCAAGCCATTCATGCCCCCCACCCCACAGTATTGCCCATAAAGCTACTGGGTATCACGGGTATTTTCTGGCGAATTGAGTAGATTTCCCGTGGTTGAGGTGCAAGCTGCACTCAAAAGAATTAAACTGAGACTGATTATGTGACGCATTGATAAACCTGCCTGATTTCTGTGTTTGCAAGCATAACGTATATTTATAAAAAAGAAAAATATTTATATCCCATGAAAAAATCACTTTCCCCTTTTGTTGTTCAGGCCCCGCGCTTGGCCTCAGATCTGCCAATGATTCAGTTGAGTCTTTTGGAATTCCAGTCTGCGGATCTGCTCAGTGAGGCCAGCTTAAGTCAGCAGAACTTTGATCAGGCCAAAGCAGAAGCCCTGAGCCTGGAAGAAATGCGATTGCAAAACTTGAGCCTGCGCGAAGCCAAATTGGCCCGCTTGGATCTGCGTGATTGTGTCATCTCTGATGTGGACTTCTCCAACAGCGAGATTGAACGGGGAATGTTGACCCGCGCCCGGTTTGAAAATTCCAAATTATTGGGCATCAACGGGCGATTGAGCCATTTTCGCGACGTTGTGTTTAAAGATTGCAATTTAAATTTGGCCGATTTTGGCAAGGCCCGTTTTCAACAGGTGCGCTTTGAAAATTGCCAACTCAAAGACCTGCAACTCAGCGGCGCCAATTTCAAACAGGTTCAGTTTAAGAACTGTGATTTGAGTGGCTTGGATTTAAGTGACGTGACCCATGTGCACTTGGATTTGCGTGGCAGTTCAATCGCGGGTTTTCGCGCCTCAGCAGCTGAACTCAAAGGCCTGATTCTCGATCCCGAGCAGGCCCTGGGGCTGATCCATTTGCTTGGGGTAACGGTGTTGGAGGTGGAGTGAGAGGGGAAATTGAACCTCAGACAATATTTTGTGTAAAATGAAAGACCAGAGGTAAAAAATGGCTTTCAATCTCAACAAATCAAATACTGTACTGGCAAAGGCGCTTATAAAATATATTCAAAGGCGTAAACAACGGGGTTTGCTCGCGCTCTTTGGCAAGATTGAATATGATCCCAATTACGATCATAAACAGGGCCGAAAAAAGCGGTGATGGTTTTGTTAGGTACCCCTCTCAGGTCTTGGATTTAATCTATGTACTACTTCGACATCCTCTCCGCCCAGACCCAGATCGCCTATCTGCTGGTAGGAGGCTTGGCTGTAAACCTGCAAAAGCGCGTTGTTTAGAGCGTTTGTTCTCTCAACAAGTGTTATTCGAAAGGACCTCTTTTGCCCAGCTATTGAAGTATTTATATGTCTAGAAAACGGTCCCCCTCAGGAACTTGCAACTCTTGACGATCAGACTGTTTCTGTCTGCATGTTGGGTTCGTATAGGAACTCTTTATTTTTTAGGATCAACCCGTGACAAACGGTAATAATGGTTCCCATTAAGCCCGACACTAAGCCCATGTTACGCGTTGCCTTGTTGCGATTGGGCCAATCTATAAGTTTGGCTGCACGAAGTACCCCCAATAACCCTGAAGTATATAGCATTATAGACTTTTCATCGTATTCTTTACACAGTTCAAACAGGCCCATAATTGCGCGAATCAAACCAATCCCTGCCAGTGTTGCATTTCTCTGGGTGGAACGATCGATCTCCAGAGACTCCGTCTCTGCACCCATTTGTTCAACACCTAAAAAGAGGAGTGAAACCAGCATTGCGATGCCTTCTGCAATCCAGTAATGTTTCTCTGGATTGTCCGAGTCAAAGGCCCCGGCGCCGACGGCTGAAAACACCAACATAATATGATGCATAAAATTAAGGACCTTACCCAGATCTCTTTGTTGAGAAATATCTGCGGCATCTCCCATGGCTTTAAAAAGATAGGCAAAGGCCATAGAAAAAATGGAAGCATATTCATAAAAAAACGGATCTCCCAACTCTAGCTCCATGGGATGACCCAGTTCTTCTGCACGCAATTTCTCTGCCAGCGTTAAGGGAACCGCCACAAACAAGGCTAATAGATCATAAAAAGAGAGCTTGCTCTGTAATATATATTTATAAAAAGTGCTGAAAAAGGGGATGTCCAGTTCTTTATCAAACCACTCCAACAGGGAGGGCAGTTGCTCAAAAGACTGAATTAAGACTGCGACAACTTTGCCAACGAGTTGGCCAAAGAGACCAACAATATGCTTCATCACATCTTTTAAACCATTGAGAATATAGGGCGCGCCTTGAGAGGCAATCTCTTCAATGTTTTCAAACCATGAAGTCAAGGTGGCGTTGATTTCAGTCAAGGGTGCCATTATGAGGCTTTGTATTTCCTGCCCCAAACTTTGCACGGCCTGTAATAATGCTGGATCAAAATTGGGAGCATGAAACAAACTTGCAGATAAATAATCAAAAATTCGGGAAACAAAACTCATGGACTGGGACCACAAAGAGTTGTTCTGAAACGCAAAAACTGCCTCCAGGTTTTGAGATCCAGACGGTCTTTCGGAGTAAAAACTAATGTCACCCAGCTTACTGTCCACATTAGCGACCCAGGAATCAAAATTCTGAAATATATTGTTTAAGGTGTTTTCAAACATGGTCTGGGCATTGGATAAATTGATCCTTGAAGGAAGAGCTTGGAGCCAATTTGCAGCCATTTCTTTGAGCATATCTCGGTTTTTTAAAATATCTTGCCAACCGAATAAAAATCCAAGGATTTTTAATAACCAACCCAATATAACGCCCAGGACTGTTCCCAAAGCATTTAAGATGGCTTTGACCACAGAATAGGCAAATTCAAGGACGGTCTCAGCTGCCTTAAGGGCTTGAGTTAGCTCAATTGAGATGCCATTATAGACAAATTTGGCAACCACATTTGCCCCGTCCCAAATCACTCCAACAAATTCAGTGGTTTTGTTCCAAACAGATTCAAAAGCAGACCCGATTGAATCAAACCCTCCCCCAAATAATCCCAACTCTTGCATGGCCTGTTGCGCAACAGGAGATGGAGATTGGGCTGATTCAAAATGTTTTTGGGATTCAGCTTTACTGAGATGTTTAAATTCCCATTTGCCATCGTTCCACAGAATACTCCAGGCTGGCAGTTCGGTCATTGGTGTGGCGTTGGGATCATAATACTGGCTAATTTGATTCATCGCAGCCTGAATACTCGCTCTAACAGAAGGAATATGCTCTTGCTTATCTTGAGGAATAACGGCTTGCCCCTGTGGATCCGAGGCGGTTTTCAGCTCTTCGTCAGTAATACCTAACAGGTAGGTGTGAACATCTTTTTCAGCACGCAATTCATAAGCCGGTAGATCTGAATTTTCAAACTGAATGTATAAACTGGGAACAGCAATATTTTGTAGAATCCGTTGGTAAAGATTAACCTGACCCAATAAATTACTTTGAACAGTGATGGGCTGATTGGGTTCAAGATTAAGCTCTTCACCATTGAACCACAACATACAAGCTACTTTGCTGTAAATCTGCACCCTGGCATTGGGGACAAAATCGCCTTTATCGTCCGTTACAGTGACCATAGAATAATAGGCATTTCTATTTACAACGGTCTCCTCGGTGGAGATATCTAGAACCTCATCATTCCACAAGTGAATTTCACTGCAGTCTTCCCAATAGCGCGTAAAGTGCTCTTGCTGGCGAAAGGTATATATTTCTAATTGCTGATCCTGGCTTGTCAGAATCCTGAAGTCCTGACAATTGATGCCTGTATCCATTAGATCACTCCATTTGTGTTCTTTACTTCGCACCGCATGAAAGAGTTGATAGGGCCCCTGTTTATAAGTATACCGATCTGAGGCCACAACAATTTGCAGCTCATCACGATTGGTGAAACAGGCTTTGGGAGAAATTAACATGACAGGCTGATTGCCTGCATCTAATTTGACTGTGACTTCTTCCCACTGCTCGGCAAAAACAGGAGGATCTTCGGGGCCAGTTCCACCAGATACCTGAGAAAGGGTATAGACCTTGACAGGCCCATGAAAACTGTTCTGCAGTGTTACCACGATGTGGTACATACCCTGTGAATCTTGCACGACATCAAAATTAACCACTCGGTCCAAATAGTTCTCAAAGTCTGGAATGGAGACGGTGATCGTGGTGATGCTCCGGTCTTGAATTCCGGTGCCCCAATGGCACGTTAGACTTTCCGAACCGGTAATCTGGGGAGAGCTCTGAACAAAGAGCGCTTGTGGGAAGGGCAATTTTTCAGAACCCACCACAAGAGCCTTTAAGCAATTTGGCAACAAGTTTTGGACCGTGTAAATTTGCTTTTGATTGACATTTAACAAATACCAAGCGGTAGTATACATTTCGCCACGGTCTTTGTTGGTCAACACGAGAATATCTTCTTGCTGAAAACGGTGGTGGACAATGGTATCGGGCACAAAGGGGCTGGCATCAAAGAGCTCTTCCAGCGCTATGCGCTCTGTTTGGGGGTCGAAGGTCATCAAATAAATTGCACCATCAGAAGCCCTTGCAGCATAGGCCTGGTTGGGGCTTGGTCCCGATGCAACACAAGCATATTGTATGCCCAGTGGCCCTGCAATTGCTTTATAACCTGAGTCACTCTGAGGATCAGGAAAAATCAGGTACAAAATATTATTGTCCCCAATGGAAAAAATGACATCTGGACCAGAGGGGGTTTTCACACAGCAAAAGTGACTCAGACCAAACTCCCAGACCCCAGGTGAAAGGGTTTCATTAAAATATGTATTGAGCATTTTGCTTGTGCTGTTAAGGGTGTATGTTGTCGCTTGATTGGTGTTCATCTGTTTTCCTCGTAGTTGTGATATTGAAAGGCAAAATAAATTATAACCATCACGTTTTTTCTGTCCGCAGCAAAGCGACTGCTCTTGCGAGTTCTTCCAGAGTCATGACTTGGCGATTGCCTCATGAAATTTGCCCGAAGTATTTTTAAAATGAAGCCCCCTCAAAGATATTCTCGTTAGCCGTGAAGCACCTGCGCCAAAAGCCTGTGAAAGTGGTGCACTCCTTTTTCTTGGCTGGGCGAATACCGGCCCCGTTTGTAGAGCCGCGACTGAATGCCCTGCTGCACCCGCTGCACGATCTGCTGGTCTTCACGTTCGACCTGGGCCGGATCTGCACCCGCTCCCTGGCCCCTCAATTCGGGCTTCCAGATATACGTCTGGTAGCGCACAAGGGTGCGATCCACGGCCTGGGGCAAGACAATATTGACCGAGAGCCCCCAGGGGTAAAGATTCAGCATCAGATTGGGAAAGAGCCAGAAATAATAAGCCGCCACACCCGAGCCTGCATCGGGGTGGTAAGAGGGCAAGTCAAAGGTGGGCACAGCTGGGTCGGATGAAAAACCGATCTGCAACACCCCCCAGGGCAGTGGGGTCACCTCGTAATTGTCCCCATCCAGCACCTGGGCCAGCCCCGGATGCACATAAGGAATGTGAAAGCCTTCAAGGTAATTGTCGATATAAAGCATCCAATTGGCCGCCAATTCAAAATCCTGAGAATGCGCTGGGCTGTAGACAAAGTCCTGCCAAGGCACCCAGCCCAAGCGGGCCTGCACCGGGTCAATCCAATCGGCAAAGGGCAAAACCGGATTCAGGGCGGCAAACAAGAGGCCATGCCAGGCTTCCAGCGGCAAGTGGGGCAAATGGTCGCGCTCAGAGGGGAAGTGATTGAGGTCTTCAAATCCCGGCATCGAACGAAAGCGGCCATTGAGTTCAAAGCAGCGATTGTGGTAGGGACAGCGCAAAAAGCGGGATTTTCCGGGTGCTTGCAAAAGCAAACTGCCCCGGTGGGTACAGACATTGGAAAGGCAGTGCAATTGTTGATCCAAGCCACGGGTCATGAGCAGGGGTTCTTGGACACTGCCAGGCAAAAAATCCCAGGGAATGGCTTGGCCGGGTTCTTTTAAAGCCTCTGCATTGCCAAAGAACTGCCAACTGCGGGCCAAAACCAATTCCACAAGCTGCTCATGTAAACCTGTACTGCGGTAGGCCTCTCCGGGCAAGGTTTCGGCCTGAGCGATTTCGGGGTGAATGTCAAAAAAGAGCATGGGTTTATTTGAGGCAGCTGAGAATGACTTCCGCCGTGGCAGGTAAACGCAAAGGCGGATTGTAGTGGGCATGGGTAGAAGAGAGGGCATTTTTAACCGCTGCCCAAGCGGCAAAACCCAGTAACAGCGGCGGCTCACCAACCGCTTTGCTGCCGCGCACATTGCTGGGCTCTTCATTTTCGAGCAATTCCAAATGAAACTCCCGTGGGGTATCTTGGATATTGGGAATTTTATATGTGGTCGGAGAATGAGAGAGCAGCGCGCCTGTGTCGGAATAGACCAGATTTTCGGTCGTGACCCAGCCCAAGCCCTGCACAAAGGCCCCCGTGACCTGGCCACGATCAATGCCTTCGTTGATCGGTCGGCCCAAATCCATCAAAACATCGCTGCGCAATATTTTGAGTTCTCCTGTTAAGCGGTCGATCAGCACTTCGCAGGCTGCCACACCGTTGGTGTAATAGAGAAAGGGATGTCCCTTGCCCGCATCGCGGTCATAACCGGGTATCGGGGTCTTAAAATGACCATAGCCGCTTAAGCTGATGCGGTTAAAAAAGGCCAAATTCACAGCCTCGGCAAAGGCCATACGCTGTTCGGGGTTGTCTTTGTGAACCAAGTAGCCGTCCTGAAACAGTATCTGAGAGGTGTCTTCTTGGCCTGTAATGCTCAATTCTTCGAGTGCCCCACGTACGGGCTGAGCCCAATGGGCCAAGAGACAGGCTTTGAGCCGTTGTTGCAGTTGAGCGCAGGCCAAAACCACCGCCGCGCCGTTGATATCTGAGCCACTGGATGCAGCCGTCGGAGAGGTATTGTGGTTTTTATCTGTGGCCGTTGGCAGCAGAGTCACATTTTGGTAGGGAATGGCAAAGGCCTCTGCCACCAATTGTTGGAGCTTGGTATTGACGCCTTGGCCCATTTCGGTTGCACCTGTAGAGACCTGAATGGTCCCATCGCGGTGAATATTGACCAAGGCATTGCCCTGGTTGAGAAAGCGACTGGTAAACGAAATCCCAAACTTCACAGCCGTCAACGCCAAACCACGCAAATGTGTCTGGGAGCTGGCATTAAAGGCCTGGATCTCTGTGCGGCGCTGAGCATAATTCGCAGTTTCACTTAAACGGTCAAAGAGGGCTGGCAGCGTATTGTTGACGACCACTTGGCCATAAGGCGTGGTCTGCTCTTCGCCTTGGTAACAATTGATCCGGCGCACGTCCAGGGCATCTTTGCCCAGATAAATGGCGATCTCTTCGAGTACATTTTCGATCATAGCCACGCCCTGGGGCCCCCCAAAGCCGCGAAAAGCGGTGTGGGGTGTGTTGTGGGTGCGGCAGATACGGCCCACGATGCGGGCATTGGGCAAGTGATAGGCATTGTCGGAATGCAACATCGCCCGCTCCAGAATCGAAGTCGAGAGATCGGCATACGCCCCGCCGTCGGCAAAGAGCTTCACATCCAGGGCCTGAATCCGGCCTTCGGTATCAAAACCCACACTGTACCAATCTTTGAAGGGGTGGCGTTTGCCCGTTGTTTGCATGTCTTCGTCTTTGCTCAGAGCCAGACGGGCCGGGCGTTTGAGCTTGTGAGCGACCAAGGCTGCATAAGCTGAAAATGTCGCAGCTTGGGATTCTTTGCCCCCAAAGCCCCCCCCCATGCGTTTGACGATACAGGTCACCTGGCTCTGGCGCAGCCCCAGGGCTTCCGAAACCAAATGTTGAACTTCGGTCGGATGCTGAGACGAGGCATGTACTTCCAATTGATCATTTTCGAGAGGGTAGACAATTGAAATATGTGATTCGAGGTAAAAATGGTCTTGGCCTTTGTTTTCAAACACCCCGTCCAGGCGATGGGGTGACTGGGCCAAAGCCGTATCTGGATCGCCTTTAAGAATGGTGCGTTCGACAGCGATAAAGGCTTCTTGGGCACGGGCTTCGTCGATGCTCAAAATAGCCGGTAAAGCTTCGATCTCAACTTTGACCAATTTTTTTGCTGCAGCCAGCGTTGCGCGATTTTCAGCCGCCACAATCGCAATCGCCTCACCCCAAAAATTGACTGTTTTGTCGGCCAGCAGGGGCTGATCTTGAATGATCGTGCCCCAGAGATTGTGGTGCAAATCTGCGGCCGTAAAAACCCCTGCCACGCCCGACAGGGCCAAAGCGGCGGAGGTATCGACAGAGAGGATCTTGCCATGCGCCACGGGGCTAAAAACCAGACCGACATGCAATTCCCCTCTTTGCAAGGGGCGATCGTCGAGAAATACCGACTCTCCGGTGACATGGCCCCGCGCCGAATCATGGGGGAGGGACTTGGTTTTCATGGGGTGCTCCTCGGACTTTGCTGAATGTGTAACCCATTATAACAAAGTGTATTGTGTTAGAATCATTTCAAACCGCCCTACAAAGAGGTCCGCCATGAAATTGCGCAATCTGCTCGAAGTCCTCTTTTGGTTTGCCGTCATAGCCCTGGCCATTCGCTATGCCCATTGGATTCTGGCCGGTTTTGCAGGCCTGTTTTTGGTCGCGGGCATTGCCATTTTGGTCGGCTATTTTTATCTGCGCCGCCTCGTGAAAAAAACGCAAAAACAATTTGAGGCGATGGCGGCAGAAGCGGTGGAGATAGAAACCGCCATGCAGACGCCCAAACAGACCTCAGATATCACAACGGATGGCCCCATTATTCATATTCAAGCTGAGACCGTTCACAAAGAACGCTAATACAGCGACACAAACCGCCCTTGGAAGGAATTCGCAAATGTCAGAAAAGGCCCTGATCCTCTCTACTCAACGCACCCCCCGTGGTCGGGGAAAAAAAGATGCAGGCGCTTTGTCGGGTCTGCACCCCCAAGAATTGGCCGCACAGACCCTGAATCAGGTCATTCAAGCGGGCCAAATCGCTCCCCAAGATGTCGAAGACGTGGTTTTGGGCATTGTCTCCCAGGTCGGTGAACAGGGCGCCAATTTAACCCGCAACGCCATTTTGGCCGCAGGCCTGCCCCAGACGATCAGTGGCGTGAGCCTCAATCGCTTTTGTGGCTCAGGTCTGCAGGCTGTGAACTTTGCCGCTATGGCGATCATGAGTGGCATGTTGGATGTGGCCATTGGGGGCGGCGTCGAAAGCATGTCACGGGTGCCCCTCGGCAGCGATGGCGGCGGCATCGATGGCAATAATCTGCGTTTGCGCGGCACAACACCCCAAGTGCCGCAGGGTATCAGCGCCGATTTAATCGCCAAGCTCTATGGCTTTTCGCGCGCAGATCTCGACTTATTTGCCTTTGAATCCCAAGTCAAGGCGGGAAAAGCTTTGGCAGCAGGCGCTTTTGCCAAGAGCCTGTTTGCAATCAAAGATCCCTTAACGGGCGCTATTTTGCTCGAAAATGAAGAATACCCCCGGCCAGAAACCAGTTTGGAAACCTTGGCGGCACTTAAACCGGCTTTTGAAAAAATGGGGGCGATGGCGGTCGGCCCCAACGGTGAGACCTTGGATCACATTGCCCTTATGAAATACCCCCAAGCTGAACATATTCCCCATCTGCACACCGCTGGCAATTCCAGCGGGATCGTCGATGGGGCTGCAGCGGTTTTATTGGCCTCTGAGGCATATGTCAAAGCCCACGGACTGCAGGCCAGAGCCCGGATTAAAGCGATGGCCACCAGTGGCAGCGAACCGCTGATCATGCTGACAGGTCCGGCAGAGGCCTCAGGCAAGGCCCTGCAAAAAGCCGGTATGACGGTGGCCGACATCGACCTCTGGGAGATCAACGAGGCCTTTGCGGTCGTGCCCTTGCAAACCATGCAAGCGCTGAATATCGACCCAGCCAAGGTCAATGTCAACGGCGGAGCCATTGCCCTGGGCCACCCGTTGGGGGCCACAGGCGCAATTTTGCTGGGCACCGCGCTTGATGCCCTCGAAGACCGCAATTTAAACACCGCCTTGATCACCCTCTGTATCGGCGGCGGTCAGGCGATTGCCACAATCATCGAACGGCTTTAAGTAACGCTAAAATTAACTTTAAGTTTTGGTAATATCTAACAAGAACCGTGACCCGATCAGCCATATAGCTAATAGAGAATGTTATTTGTAGAGAGAGTGGAAAAGAGCATGAAACGTATTCAAGGAATCAAGCGCCTCCTGAGTGGCCTGATCGCTACCAGCCTGATCACCGCCTGCGGCAATAACTCGATTGTCACCCCCCAATACGCCCCTGTGATTCAACCCCCCGCTCCCACTGTTAGACAGCCCAATCAATTGCCCCAAATTCAGGTCAACAACGCTCAGCCTACGCTGCCCGATGGCAAAAAAGCCGTTTCTATGCGTTTTGACATGCCGATCGACAAACCTGCAGCCAGCGCTCCGACCACCACCCCCAGTGTTGCTCCCTCCACCTCTCCCTCTGCAGTTCCAGGCGCCGCAGTCAGCGCCAACGACAAACCCAAGCCCGCAGCAGATGAACTCGGGGTACCCATTGGCACCACCAAAAAATTCAGCGTCGAAATCACCCTCGATGACGGCCAGAAACTGAGCAGCTTTACCAATATCAACTGGACCTCGCTCAACCGCGATGTCGGCACCATGAGCACCTCCGGCATTTTCACCCCCTTGCGCGAAGGCACCACCCAAGTCGTCGGTTCCATTGGCGGCGTGGCTGCCACCATCGTCGTGCATGTCACCCCCGGCAATTTTAACTGGATTCAAATGCCCGCTCCGACCCAAGCCAACCTCTACGGCGTCAAACTTGTCAGCGATGCCGAAGCCTGGGCGGTGGGTGCTGGTGGCACCATGCTGCACTTTATCAACGGCCAATGGTACAACCTGACCCAACAGCTCAACCCCGTCACCAACGGTGCCAATATCTATGGGATTGAAATGGTCAGCAATTTTGAAGGCTGGGCCGTCGGCGACAATCTGATCATGCACTATATCAACGGCCGCTGGGAGCGCATCCGCGTCCCCGTTCAAGGCACTTTTAAAGCGATCGACATGCTCGGCCCCCAAATCGGCTTTATCGTCGGTGAAAGTGGCGGCGCCGGTGTGGTGCTGCGCTTGCAGGGCCCGATGGGCTGGGTTCCCCTGGCCTCCGGGATTGAAAAACCCATCAATACGGTCAGCGTGATTGGCCCCAACAACGCCTGGGTCGGTGGTGACTCTGGCAATCTCGAGCGCCCCACCATCTACCGCTTCAACGGCACAACCTGGGTCAAAGACCGTTTTACCAATAACTTGATCGACTGGAAGCGCCCCACAGGTCGCTACAGCATCCGCTCGATCAAAATGGCCAACTCCTCTGTGGGCTGGGCCGTAGGTGAATACGATCCCCTGCTGAGTGGCCTGACAGGCAAACGCGGCGCAATCTTCAAATACGACGCCATCAACGATATCTGGTCCGAAGTCAAAATGGCAGACGGCATCGACAAACGCTTTGAACAGGTCACTTTTAATGCCGTCGGCATGATGGGTCCCAATCAGGGCTGGGTGCTGGGTTCCACCATCACCGCCGCGCTGGACTATTCCGCCAATAACGAAATCAACGGCAATTTGATGAAAACCGACGGAAATACCCTGAGCCCTTCCTCAGATTACAACGTCAAAGCCCTGCCCCAAGCCTTTAACGGCATTGACATCGTTGAACATGGCAATGGCATTATCGTCGGTGACAAAGGCCTGATTCTGCATCACCAATACGACCTGAATTATCGCTACAGCCGCGGCAATTTTGGTAACTTCAGTGGTGATTTTGGCTACGGTTACGCCCAGGGCCAGCCCCAAAGCCTTTACCCCCAGACCGGTGGCACACTCTACCCCGAAACAGGGATGCCCGCTCCGACCTATTAAGCCCAGGCTTAATCACAGAAATATCCAAAAGCCCCCGCATGAACGGGGGCTTTTCATCTGCAAAAAACTCAAACCCCAGCAGCTTTACGCAGACGGTTGGCAATGGCATGGCCCAACCCTGTGGACTCGGGAGGCAATTCAGCCCAAAGATAATCTGCCTCACTGGCATCAAGGCTGCGCAGGGCCGCAAAGAGATGGCGGGCACAGAGATCACGCTCCCCATGGGGGCTGAGCGTGAAAATGGGGCCGTTTAATTGGCCCGAAAGGGCCTGTGGCTCTCCGGCCAGCAATAAATAGCCGGCCTGAGGCGAAGGGTTTAGCAGACCTGCAGGATTTTCAGGCAAAACCTGCCCAGGCTGCCAGTCAGGCGGCAATAAAAACAAGGGTTTCAGCGGGGCATAGTGGTTTTTGAGCATGCCCGGCGCTTGAATCTCCGCTGGATGCAAAGTCGCTTCGAGCACCTCACAGCCCAAGACCGCTGCCAATTCTGTCGCAGAAATCTGCCCCGGCCTTAAAATCTGCGGACGCCCGGCCTGATCCCAACCCAGTACGGTGGACTCCAGCCCCACCTCACAGGGGCCGCCATCGAGAATCAGGGGAATGCGTCCAACGAGTTCTTCAAACACGGCCTGGGCCGTGGTGGGGCTGATGCGGCCAAAGCGGTTGGCACTGGGAGCCGCCAAAGGGGCTCCAGCAGCCTGAATCAGGGCCTGGGCCACCGGATGGGCAGGTACACGCAGGGCAATTGTGGCCAAACCCGATGTGGCCAAATCTGGCACTTTGGCCGTTTTGGGCAGAACCAGTGTGAGCGGGCCGGGCCAAAAAGCAGCTGTCAAAACCGCAACCTGCTTTTTCCAACTCGGCGAAAGAGTCTCAAAATTCACCAATTCAGCCATCAACTTCGGGTTTGCCGCCATCTCCGTACTCAAATGCACAATCAAGGGGTCAAATTGGGGCCGCTCTTTGCTAGTAAAAATCCGCATCAAACCGGCTTCTGACCAAAGCGAAGCCGCCAGACCATAAACCGTCTCAGTGGGCATGGCCACCACATCGCCACTTTGCAGCAACGAGGCGGCATCGGCAAGTGCAGAGGCAGTGGGTTTGAGGATGGGCGTTTCAGACATGGTTAGATAGGTTTTAGGGGTTAGGTTTTAGGCTGCGGTTAGAAAGAAAAAAGAGACCCACAACCAATTCAGTCTAACATTGAGTAAGTGTAAACTGGAGCCAAATACCCCTTGCGGTTTTCACTTTGCCTGCACAACAATCAATGCACAAAAATGCTGTGCAAGTCGCTGGATTTCTCTTAGAGCTTTGTGTTAGTATCATAGCTAACGAGGGAAGGAGCAGCTTCCAAGGTGTTAAAATGGAAATTACGAGAATGCATGAAAGAACGCCGAATCAGCAATAAAATGCTGGCAGAGCGCATGGGTGTACATCGCAATACCATTCAACAACTCAAAGAAGCCCATCCCACCATGATTCGGCTGCGCCACCTGGAGCAATTGTGCCAGGTGTTAAATTGCCAGCCCTCAGACCTGTTCGAACTTTCCCCAGAAATCGCTGGCGTGACCAGCGGTACTTAACCCGAACCAACATTGTGGCATAGTAATTCAATCAGGCAAAAGGAGTGCAAACAGCCATGGGAAACGGCTCTGAACTGTTATCCATCGTCAAATCCCTACAGAATACCGAAGAATTTAAGGAACTCTGGTGGGAAGGCAGCTACGAAGAGTACCTCGATATCGTAGCAAAGAACCCCAAAGTGGCCCGCTCCGCCTTTCAGCGTGTCTACGACATGGTGATATCCTTCGGCAGCGAAGAATACACCGAATACAAGAAAAAAATCACCCGCTATAAATTTTTTAACGACCCCTACGGCAATGGCGGCGATGCGATCTTTGGCCTGGACATCCACCTGATGAAATTGGTGCAGGTGCTCAAAGCTGCCGCCCGCCGCTACGGCACCGAAAAACGCGTGATTCTCTTACACGGCCCAGTCGGCTCATCCAAATCGACCGTGGCCCGCCTGCTCAAAAAGAGCCTGGAGCTCTATTCCCGCACCCCCGAAGGGATCATGTACACCTATTCCTGGATCCTCGAAGACGGAACAGAAGTACCCAGCCCGATGCACGAAGAGCCGCTGAAACTCCTGCCCGAAGAGGTGCGCAAAGAGGTGCTGGCCAAGATCAACGCCTCGTTACCCGACAATGAGCAAATTCGCATTTTGGGTGATCTCAACCCCCTCTGCCGCTATTATTACGCCCATTTCATGAGCAAATACAAAGGCGATTGGAGCGAATTGATCAAACATATCAAGGTCCGTCGCATGATTATCTCCGAGCGCGACCGTTCAGGGATTGGTACTTTTCAGCCCAAAGACGAAAAGAACCAAGACTCAACCGAGTTGAGCGGGGATATCAATTACCGCAAAATCGCCGAGTATGGCAGCGATTCCGACCCCCGCGCCTTTAATTTTGATGGCGAGTTTAACGTCGCCAACCGCGGCATTATTGAATTCATCGAAGTACTTAAACTCGATGTGGCCTTCTTGTATGACCTTTTGACTGCCTCGCAAGAGCACAAGATCAAACCCAAGAAATTTGCCCAAACCGACATCGATGAAGTGATTCTTGGCCACACCAACGAGCCTGAGTACCGCAAGCTCCAGAACAACGAATTTATGGAAGCGCTGCGCGACCGCACGATCAAAATCGACGTGCCGTATATTACCCGTCTGAGTGAAGAAATCAAAGTCTACGAA
Organism: Candidatus Sericytochromatia bacterium; assembly: GCA_018780035.1. Classification (GTDB taxonomy): domain Bacteria; phylum Cyanobacteriota; class Sericytochromatia; order UBA7694; family UBA7694. The sequence continues at coordinate 12,668 of JADMKE010000034.1, read as the reverse complement.
AAAGACTTTAATTCCAACAAGATCAAAGACATGCACATCGCCCCCCACACGATTGAAATTGCCGCGATGTGGGCCGTGCTCTCGCGTTTGGAAGAACCCAAGAAACACCAATTGACCCTCTTGCAGAAGCTCAAGCTCTACAATGGCCAGATGGTGCCAGGTTTTACCGAAGACAATGTCAAAGAGCTGCGCAAAGAAGCCGTGCGCGAAGGCATGAATGGTATTTCTCCCCGCTATATCCAGGACAAGATCTCCAATGCCCTGGTCAAATACGCCGATGAGAAATACATCAACCCCTTTATGGTCATGAACGAACTCGACGCCGGGCTCAAACACCACTCGCTGATCGTCAACGAAGACGACAAAAAGAAGTACAAAGAGCTGCTGGCCACCGTCAAAGAGGAATACGAAAACATCGTCAAAAGCGAAGTTCAGCGAGCCATCTCGGCTGACGAAGACGCCATTCGCAACCTCTGCGGCAATTATATCGAAAATGTCAAAGCCTATACCCAAAAGGAAAAGGTCAAAAACAAATACACGGGCAATTACGAACAGCCCGATGAAAACCTGATGCGCGCCATCGAAGAGAAGATCGACATTCCCGAAAGTCGCAAAGACGACTTCCGCCGCGAGATCATGAACTATATCGGCGCCCTGGCAATCGAAGGCCGGACCTTTGAGTACAATACCAATGCCCGCCTGCAAAAAGCCCTGGAGCTGAAACTCTTCGAAGACCGCAAAGACTCGATCAAATTGACCAGTTTGCTCAGCAATGTGATGGACGAAAAAGCCCAACAGCAAATCGACATCGTCAAAGAGCGCCTGATCAAAAACTACGGGTATAACGAAGCGTCTGCCACCGATGTGCTCAACTTCGTGGCCAGTATCTTCGCCCGGGGTGACGTGAAGGATCGCTAAAACATGGACACCAAAATTGACAAGGATGTTGGGCGCTTTAAACGCATCATCCGCGGCAAGGTGCGCGAAAATCTGAAGAAATACATCTCCCAAGGTGAGATGATGGGCAAACAGGGCAAAGACATTGTCTCGATTCCCATTCCTCAGATCGACATCCCGCACTTTAAGCTCGACGGCAATAAAGGCGGGGGCGTGGGCTCCGGCGATGGCGAAGAGGGTGATCCGGTTGGTGGCGAAGAGGGTGAAGGCCAGGGTTCTGGTCAAGCTGGAGACAAAGAGGGCCAACACGCTCTCGAAGTTGAGCTGACCTTCGACGAATTGGTTGAGATCATGGCTGAAGAGTTGGAGTTGCCCCGGATTGAACCGCGTGGCAGCGAAGATATCCAGAGCATGAAAGGCCGCTACCGGGGCATCACCCATGTGGGCCCCAACTCGCTGCGCCACTTCAAACGCTCTTACAAAGAGGCCCTCAAGCGCCAAATTTCCTCAGGTGAATACAATGCCGAAGACCCGATCATTGTGCCCATTCGCCAGGATTTGCGCTTTCGCTACCGTCAAATGGTGCCCGAACCCCTCACCAATGCCGTGATCATCTTGATGATGGACGTTTCCGGTTCGATGGAAGAAGAGCAGAAAGAAATTGTGCGCATCACCTCTTTCTGGATCGACACCTGGCTGCGCACCCATTACAAGGGCCTCAAAACCCGGTATATTGTGCACGATACCGTGGCCCAAGAGGTGGACAAAGATACTTTTTTCAGGATGCGTGAAAGTGGCGGCACCGTGATCTCTTCGGCCTACAAAATGTGTGCCAAAATGATCGCCGAAGAATACCCGCCCGAGCAGTGGAATATTTATCCCTTTCACTTCTCCGATGGTGACAATTGGTCCGAGCGCGACAACGAAGAGAGCGTGCGGATTATCAAAGAGCAATTGCTGCCCGCGTGTAACCTCTTCTGTTATGGTCAGGTCGAAAGCCGCTATGGCAGCGGCAAGTTTATCAAAGAACTGACCAAACACTTTGCCAACGACGAAAAGGTCTCGCTGGTCAAAATTGAAAATAAAGACGCGATTATCAAAGGGATCAAGACTTTTCTGAGCACAGGAAAATAAGTTATGCAACTCACCCCCGAACTCGAAGCCACACGCAAACAGATTGAATCCATCGCCAAAGATTATGGCCTGGATTTCTTTGAAGTGGTCTATGAAATGATCGACTTCGAAACCATGAACCAGATCGCGGCTTATGACGGGTTTCCCGTGCGCTACCCCCATTGGCGCTTTGGCATGGAATACAATAAGTTGAGCAAATCGTATGCCTATGGCCTCTCCAAAATCTACGAGTTGGTGATTAACACCGATCCCTGTTATGCCTATCTGATGAATTGCAACCGCGATGTGGACCAAAAAACCATTATGGCCCATGTCTATGCCCATTGCGATTTCTTTAAAAACAATGCCTGTTTTGCCCACACCAACCGCAAAATGATGGACGTGATGGCCAACCACGGCACCCAAGTTCGGCAGTATATCGAGCGCTTTGGCGAAGACAATGTCGAGGCCTTTTTAGACACCGCGCTCTCACTCGAAAATCTGATCGACTTCCACACCAACCATATCCGCAGACAGGATAAAAAGCCCTATGGCTACGCCGAAGAAGCCATCGACCAAACGCCGAATTTCCGGCTGCGCTCCAAGCCGCATATGGAAAAATACATCAACCCCAAAGAGTATATCGAAGAGCAAGAGCGGCAGTACAAAGAAGAACAGCAGCGCCGCAAAGACCGTTTTCCCAACGAGCCCTACCGGGATATTCTGCTGTTTTTGATGGAAAATGCCCCACTCGAAAATTGGCAGAGTGAAATCCTCTCGATTGTGCGCGACGAGGCCCTGTATTTTGCTCCTCAGCGCGCCACCAAAATCATGAACGAGGGCTGGGCCAGCTATTGGCATTCGGTGATCATGACCCAACGTGCTGCCACCGCCAGTGAAATTGTGGATTTTGCCGACTTACACTCGGGCACCATGGCCATGAGCGCTCGGCAACTCAACCCCTACAAAATTGGCCTGGAAATTTACCGAGATATCGAAGAGCGCTGGAATACTGGGCGCTTTGGCCGCGATTACGAAGAGTGCAGCTCTTACGAAGAAAAGCGCAATTGGGACAAAGCCCTGGGCCTCGGCCGCCAGAAGATCTTCGAAGTGCGCAAGGTCTACAGTGATGTGATGTTTTTGGACGAATTTTTGACGATGGAGCTTTGCGAACGGCTCAAGCTCTTTACCTTTGAATACAATGGCTCCAGCGAGCAATACGAAATTGCCTCGCGTCAATACGAAGATATCAAGAGCAAGCTGCTGACCTCTTTGACCAATTTTGGCGAACCGGCGATTGAAATTGTCGATGCCAATCACGACAACCGGGGCGAGCTGTATTTGGTGCACACCCACACGGGCGTGGACCTCAAACTCGACTATGCCCAAGACACCCTTGCCAATCTCTACAAGGTCTGGAAGCGCCCGACCAATCTCGAAACCATTGTCGATGACCGGCGCAAACTCTTGAGCTACGACGGCAAAGAGCACAGCAGCAAGATTTTGTGAATTTGGATTCATGAACTTTTGCGCTTAAAATAGATTCTATGATTACATCTATTTCTTTTGAAAACTTTAAATCATTGGATGCTTTTGATTTGGGTGATATGCATTTTCACCTTTCGCCTTTCACCTGTCTAATTGGTTTAAATGGCTCAGGTAAAACCAGTCTGCTTCAAGGATTTGACTTTTGCAGCCAATTGATGAGTGGAACTATTGAAGAATGGTTAAAGAGACGAGAGTGGAAATCCAATGATTTACTCAACCACTTATCACAACAGAGAGTAATATATGGAAATGTAGAGTTTTATTTTAAAAACCTGGGTGAAATCAGTTGGGATTTTGCGTTTAATCCGTCTCTGATGAGATGTACTCATGAAGATATATTTATGGCAAAAGATCGCTCTCAGTTTGTTTTAGAAGACGGTCGGGTCTCACTTTTTTTCGGTTCAGGCAAAACATATGAATACCCCAAAGGTTTAAGTTACAAAGGTTCTGTTCTTTCCATTCTCGACACCGAAACTCTGCACCCGGCCATTCATGCTGTCAAAACATACCTCTCCGGCTTGCGTTCCTTGGACATGCTCACGCCCCAGGCCATGCGCCGCCGTGCCAAAGAGGGAGAAAACATTGGCTATGGTGGAGAACGGCTTTCCGCGTATTTACACGGTTTGAGCAAAGCCCGCAAAGAGCAATTGTTAAGCGCTTTGCAAGGCTTTTACCCTCAAGTGGAAAAAGTCGAAACCAGCGCATTGCGGGCTGGCTGGAAAGAACTCAAAGTGACTGAAGGCTGGCGCAACTCAAAAAACAAACCGTTGTTGACTGATGCACGGCATCTAAATGACGGCATGTTGCGCATTTTAGCGATCCTGGCCCAGACCCTGCCCCCCGAAAATGGGGAAAAAAAGCCATCTAAAAAACAGGTGATACCGCATTGCCTGCTCTTTGACGAAATCGAAAATGGTATCAACCCAGAGCTGATGCCCAAATTGGTGGCCCATTTATTACAAGCACCCCAACAAATTTTTGTTACGACTCACAGCCCTTCCCTGTTGAATTGGCTGCCTGACGAGATCGCGAAAGAAGCGGTCATTTTGCTCTACCGTGATTCCCAAGGAGGAACGAAGGCCGTGCGTTTCTTTGATTTGCCCACACCTAAAAAACGCCTGGAATTGCTCGGGCCAGGAGAGGTCTTTGTCGATGTGGATTTGGAAGCCATGACCCAAGAGGCTCTGGCTTTGGACCCAACTCTCCCATGATTTTAATGCTCGCAGGTGAGGGCAAAACAGATCTGGGGCAACTTCGGCCCAGTGCTTCTGGTCTGGTTTTTGAACCTGGACCCATGGCCTGGATCGTGGTTCAACTTTTGGCCTCCCAGCTTGATTATTCTCTGATTGAAAGCCATCATGCTGGAGCTGATTGCGTTGTTTTGATCAATGAATCAGAATTGGCGCAGCAAGCAAAGGCGGGAGCAAAGAAAAAATCGCCATTACTGCCCGGAATCAAACACGGTAAAAATACAGGTTTTTTTACACGCAATGCCCAGGCTTTGGGGCGTTTGGCTTTAGAGAAACAGGAAAAAAGAAACACACCCACCATCGCAGTCTTGTTTCGGGATGCCGATGCCAGCCGAAGCATGTCCAGACAGACTTGGCGTGAAAAAGTTGACTCTGTCCTGCGGGGATTTAAAGAAGTTCAGTTTGATACCGGGGTGCCGATGATACCGCGTCCGAAATCAGAAGCTTGGATTTTATGTGCGCTCAAAAACAATTATCTGTCTTGTGAGGGGCTGGAAGATGCGCCAGGTAATGATGCTAGCCCCAATTCACTCAAAAATCAATTGGAGCAATTTCTGACATACTCACCCACAGCTGAGCAACAAGCTGAATGGGTTCTCTCAGGCAAGATAGATCCTGAACGTATTATGATGCCTAGTTTTTTAGAATTTAAACAATCGTTGGCACACGCAATAGAACAAGCTGCTTTCCATCGATGAAATCGAACTGTTTTAAAATGAATTATGTAATCTTATTTTTATGATCATCTGTTACAAGAGAATCCGAGCCCAGAAGCTTTTTCGGTCACTCAGGCCAGAGACCTAAACGAGAACAGGTACTGGCTTTTGCTGGCTGATTCTTTAAGCTCGCTTTGAGTCGGTTGGCCCGTGAAGGTGCTGATGGTCCGCTGCCAAAAATCATGTGCGCCCGTGTTGCGGGCCGTCACCCGTATTTCCCAATCGCCTGTGAACCTTTGCCAGACGGCAAGAGCAGCTTGTAGGCCCACACCATGGCGGCGGTAGCTGCGTAAGATGAAGAACTCAGCCACGTCCCAGATTTCGGGTGCCCCTGTGATTTGAGAGCCCTGTTGCACCAGCACCAGGCCCGCCAGTTCGCCATCTGCTCTAATCAGAAAGGGATGGCGATGCGTCTCGCGCCAATACAAGGGCAGCCGCGGATAACCAAAGCGGCCGTCAGCCCCGAGTTTGACTTCGACAAACTCACTGAAATCATGGCTATAGAGCTCCAGCAAATTTGCCAGAATCGGTTGCTGGTCGGGTGTAGCGGGCAAGACATCAATTTGCATCAGGTGATTCCGGTATTCCTATCGCTTGGTTCAGGCAGTGATGGCTCAGCTCAAACTCTGGCTGCCAAGGTTCTTGAAAAAAGTCTCTCAACGAATTGTAGCTTATCTTTTGACCCTTTTCTTTTTCTCTTGAACGAAAGATGAGCTAGCCCCAACGATACACAGAATTGAGGTAAAAGGGGGAAATGAGGGGTGGAAATTGTCAAAGAGTTTTGGGACAATAGAGAAGTTAGAGAAGGCTATTTTACATTTTTTGCTGTAGCAGTTTGCCTTTTGGCCATAATTTAGAATTCCAGAAAATAGGGACTGCTCAATGTGGGGGGCTGGGTATGGAACGTCGTATTGAACGGAACGAGTCCCCTGGTGGTTTATACGAGCCGGTTCTCACATTTTGGTTTGGACATATTCCAGGTCAGCAGCTCAATGCTCGCCAGAGCGCCGCGATTATCAGTCGTCTACCCTATTGGGCGGGCAAGTGGGGAAGCCTGATACGAGATGTCGATGGAGAGATGCGGGCACAATTTACAGATATGCTGGAGAAGGCTGCGCAGGGTGAGTTCGAGCACTGGCTCTCTGAACCGACAAGCTTATTGGCTTGGTTATTGTTACTCGATCAATTTCCCCGGAATATGTATCGGGGTACACCAACTGCTTTTTCACACGATCAGAAAACACTTCCTGTAGCCTTGAAGGCCATAGAAGAAAAAATAGATCAACAGTTTTTTCCCGTTGCGCGCTCGTTTTTATATTTGCCGCTTGTACACCAAGAAGAACTTCGTTATCAAGACATGGCTGTTGTGGCATATCGTCAGGCTGTACATGCAGCACGTGGAGTACAGAAAGCTATTTTGTTGGCAGAATATGCTTCCAGTCTAAGGCATCGGGAAGCAATCCAACGTTTTGGCCGTTTCCCCCATCGCAATGCCATTCTGGGGCGAGAAACGACCCAGGAAGAAGCAACGTTTTTACGACAACCATTTACCCGTTTTTAAGGGAGTATTAGACCTTGACCTGCTCCCAGAAAACAATACAATAAGCGAGAAAGAAAGCCCATGATAGGGCTCATATTCATTCACAAAATGTCTTTGTCTCATGGCTGGCGAACCAACAGGCCTCAATCCGCTGTTGGTTCTAAGCGCGACGGCCACACCGACCGCCCAGCCGAAAACCCCAGCCGTGATCCCATCAGCGAGCATCACTGCCTTGCCCAGCACGGAGCCAACGCCCATCCACCCCCACCATTTTGATCCCAAGACCGATGTCTCCATTTCGGTGTATTGCGCCCGTGGCCCGGTTATCACCTACCACTACCGGATGGTGAAATAAGGTTCAAATATCAAAATGATAATTTATTTTTAAAATAACCACAAACTTCTCTTGACATTCATAACCTAATCTTAGTATATTGATGATACGAACTTCGGTGAAGCGAAGAAACGTAACAAAGAGTCTGGGTGCGAACCCCAGACAAAATCCCAGGAGGGGCGGCGTTCAACGCAAGTTGAAAGATGCCAGCCTGACCCGGAGAGCAAATCCCGAGAGCCGTTAAAACGGAAAGCGGGGAATCGGCTGGAAGCAGCGAGAAGCTCTGGGCAGGATGAATTCCCTGGAGGGTGGGAACTCCCAAGAGGGTCAAGGTTCAGTCGCAAGGCTGGGCACACAATCTGCACGGAAGAATCCGTTGGAGCCTCGGCTGAGATGCGCAAGTGTCTCAGAGAAAAGGCAAGAGCGGCAGGCGCTCGCAAGAGTGGCCGACGGGCAGTGAGGGCAATACCCTGAAGGGGCCAAAGACGTGAGGGAAACGGGCCTGACTTCGGTCAAGGCAACGGATCCGTTCAAAGGGAAAAACCCTGAAGCCGCGAGAATCGGCAAGAGGGTCAAGTTTGGAAGAAGCCGAAAGGTCTGTTCTGAAACCGCTTGAACGGGGGGAAATCCCTGGGGGTCTGGCACAAAGCCTGAAGAGGGAGCTGCAGAGTGCAAACTATGCGGCTAGTTTCTTCCAGAAAAGGCGTCAAGCGTGCAACTGTGTCCGAGAGGGTGCAGCACAAACACGGGAGGCGTGAGGGTCCTGAAAGGGAAACAACCCAGCTGGATGAGACGAAGACCTCAGGAGGCCGATGGACGTGGTAATTCGCTTCGACTCCGAGGTTTGTTTCATTTTTTGGACTTTGTAGTATAGCTCAAGAGCTCAGTACAGGTGGCTGGTTTGCTCTGTTATAATCAGGGCAGGAGCCAGAGATGTTGCGCAAAAAACTACCCATCGGTATTCAGACCTTCCGCGAAATCCGCGAAGAGGGTCATTATTACGTCGACAAGACGCCCTTTGCGCTGCAATTACTCAACCAGGGCAAATACATTTTTTTGTCGCGCCCCCGGCGCTTTGGCAAGAGCCTGTTTTTGGATACGCTTAAAGAGCTGTTTGAAGGCAATCGGGTTCTGTTTTCAGGGCTGTACGCCGAAGAGCACTGGGACTGGTCTATGAAATACCCAGTCATTCACCTGAGCTTTGGCAGTGGTGTTTTAAAAAGTCCTGATCGGCTAGAGCAAGCTATTCTGAGCCAGATCAATGCCCATGCAGAACAGTTTGGCCTCACATTGAGCGAAAGTGATCCCACGTATCGCTTTACCCAGCTCATACGCATATTACATGCCCATACCGGCAGGCGGGTGGTGGTGCTGGTAGACGAATACGACAAACCGATACTCGATAATCTGAGTGAGTCTGAGCTGGCTCTGAAGATGCGTGACGGCCTGCGCAATATTTACTCTGTGCTCAAAGACAGCGATGCCCATCTCAAGTTTGTCTTTTTTACGGGTGTGAGCAAATTCTCCAAAGTCAATCTGTTTTCAGGGCTCAATAATCTGCTGGATATTACCATTGACAGACGGTATTCCGCTATTTGTGGTTATACCGAAAGCGATCTCGATACGATTTTTGCTCCTGAGTTGGAAGGTTTGGATCGCCAGGTTATCCGTGAGTGGTACAACGGCTATAATTGGACTGGCGAGGCCGTCTACAATCCGTTCGACCTCCTGCTTTATTTTGACACCCGCCAACTGAAGGCCCACTGGTTTGAAACCGGCACACCTACCTTTCTGGTGGACTTTCTGGCCCGGCACCATTGGTTTACACCAGACTTGGCTAGGCTCCAGACCAGTCAAACCTTGTTGTCGACATTTGATATCGGGCAAATTCGCCCTGAAGCTCTGTTGTGGCAGACTGGGTATCTGACCTTTCATGAGGTCAATGAAACCCGCCCAGGTCGCTGGCAATATACCCTGAGCTACCCCAATCTTGAAGTCGAGACCGCCTTGAATGAAGCTTTGTTGCCAGCCTATGGCCCGGAAGCTCAGGCTTCCCATATTGCCCGCTCACAAACTGAAGCAGCTCTGATGGCCAACAACCTGGCTCATTTGCGCGAGAGCTTTTATGCTTTGTTTGCCTCAATACCGCATGACTGGTACAGAAATAATACGCTTTCTGAATACGAGGGCTACTACGCGAGCGTTTTTTACAGCCAGTTGGCGGCCCTGGGCCTGGATACACGTGTAGAAGACGCAACCAACAAAGGGCGCATAGACTTGGCCCTGCGCTACCAGAAACAGGTCTATCTGTTTGAATTCAAAGTCATATCAGGCAATTCTTTGCCTGATTCAGACCCCAATTTATCTGCCGAAGCCCACCCGGCAGCAGCCCCCCACAGCCCGGCCCTGCAACAATTGCTCGACAAGGGCTATGCCGAAAAATACCGTGCACCGGGGGTGACAATCACCCTGATCGGCATCACCTTTAGCAAATCCGAACGCAACCTCGTGGGCTGGGAAACAGCACAGGCCTAAATATCTGAACTGCTTTAACTCAAACAAGTTAAAATCAGACATGCGCTAAACTCTTAAATTATTTTTAAAATAACCACAAACTTCTCTTGACATTCATAACCTTATCTTAGTATATTGATGATACGAACTTCGGTGAAGCGAAGAAACGTAAGAAACGGTCTGGGTGAAACGCGCCTCAGTCGTTGGTGACGCAAGGAACCTTACGAATGAGGACAGCATAGCCCAGACAAAATCCCAGGAGGGGCGGCGTTCAACGCAAGTTGAAAGATGCCAGCCTGACCCGGAGAGCAAATCCCGAGAGCCGTTAAAACGGAAGGCGGGGAATCGACTGGAAGCAGCGAGAAGCTCTGGGCAGGATGAATTCCCTGGAGGGACGCAACGCCCAAGAGGGTCAAGGTTCGGTCGCAAGACTGGGCACACGATCTGCACGGAAGAATCCGTTGGAGCCTCGGCTGAGATGCGCAAGTGTCTCGGATAAAAGGCAAGAGCGGCAGGCGCTGGTAACAGTGGCCGACGGGCAGTGAGGGCAATACCCTGAAGGGGCCAAAGACGTGAGGGAAACGGGCCTGACTTCGGTCAAGGCAACGGATCCGTTCAAAGGGAAAAACCCTGAAGCCGCGAGAATCGGCAAGAGGGTCAAGTTTGGAAGAAGCCGAAAGGTCTGTTCTGAAACCGCTTGAACGGGGGGAAATCCCTGGGGGTCTGGCACAAAGCCTGAAGAGGGAGCTGCAGAGTGCAAACTATGCGGCTAGTTTCTTCCAGAAAAGGCGTCAAGCGTGCAACTGTGTCCGAGAGGGTGCAGCACAAACACGGGAGGCGTGAGGGTCCTGAAAGGGAAACAACCCAGCTGGATGAGACGAAGACCTCAGGAGGCCGATGGACGTGGTAATTCGCTTCGACTCCGAGGTTTGTTTCATTTTTTGGGATTTTCTTCAAGGGATCAGAGCATCACAGAAAGCCGCTACGTCGTTGCCTGTGATTTCGAGGACATTTTTCCCCAAAGCCGCGCCCTCTTCAAAGAGCCCAATGATCCCCGAGAGCACGTCCGTCCCATCGCTGAGTTCAAAAGGGCTTGCCTTAAAGATATATTTTTGAATCTCTGAATACACAATCTGATACTCTTGTGGAAGCGCTTTGACTCGGGCCATCAGCGCTCGCCACTTTTTTTTGCCCGCGATCAGTTCTTGGAGCAGGTTGTTTTCTAATTTACCCAATTTTTTGGTGATACTGCGATTGAGTTGCTCACGCCATTTTTCACGCAATGGCTGGGGCCCTTGTTCGTTGGCCAGTTCTGAACAAAAGGCTTGGAGATCGTCTCCCAACACCGCTTGAATCGGCAGCCCCTCTTGTGCACATTCTTCGAGCAAGCCAAGCACCCCCTCAAAAATAGGCATCAGCTTGCGACCCGTAAAATCTGAATTTGGCCAAAGATAAGAATTCATTTCTGCCCAAGCCGCTTGGTAATCCGTTGGCAGTTTTTTGACCCGCATGTCAAAAAGTTTAAATTCATTTTTCGTGTCATTGCCTGTGATCATATCCCAAAAATTCATGCTTCGTCTCCTTAAATACCTGCATTTTTGAAGTGACAAACTCCCATTTTTCCCAGAACCGTTGCAATTCCTTGCGTCCTGCGTCGTTGAGCGTAAAAAATTTGCGCGGAGGCCCCAATTCAGACGGTTTTTTTTCGATACTGACAAGTTGATTCTTCTCAAGCCGCACCAGAATGGTATAGACCGTCCCATCCACAACATCTGTGAAACCAAGGGCATTCAAGCGCCGTGTGATTTCGTAGCCGTAGGTTTCACCCCTGTGAATGATTTCAAGCACACATCCCTCAAGCACGCCCTTGAGCATTTCTGTTAAGTCTTCCAGATAATTCACCTCACTATTCTGTATTACTTACTACAGCTATAAAGTATCACTTAGTAGCTAAGGCTGTCAAGGAGTCAGCAACAAAGCCACAATCTCTCGCTGAACCTGTCTGGTGGCCCACGTCTATGCCCAAGACTCCCTGGTCCATCTCGAAACGATTTGTAGAATCTGGTCATTGGTTCAATGCCTATTTTGGTTTCTGAGTGGTCTGCTTGGGATGCACTCAGAAACTGAATTCAACCAGATCTGGATAAGCCGCAAATTTCGGATTCTGAGATTTGGGCTTTAATTCCTGCCATTGTGACAAAATTAATACATAAATCCGCCCCTTTTCAGGCGTTAAATTGGCTTTAAGCTTTGCTTCCTCCAGCTTGAATCGCAAGCGCAAAAAATGTATGATTGAAGCGTTTCGTTTTGGGAGCTGTGAGTGTTAGCGGCATTTTTGCTTCATATGGGTTATCTGAGATCTCGTGAATTGTTCATATGGAAGATTATCCAGATCTCGTGAATTGTCCGAATTGGGGTGTTATCCCATTCGCCCTCAGGGGTGAATCAGCAAAATGGGGGTGTTATGTGGAAGGATGGGAATTATGGGGGGCGTTTGGACGGGTGATCAAAAAGGCCAACAAGGGATTCAACGTGATCCGTTGAATCCCTTGTTGCCCTGATTTCCACACCAGCTACAGCCTTATCATAACATCTTTTGAGACGGTATGCAAGATTGAATGTTAATGTATGAAAATTAGTAAATAACCTTTCTGGACTTTTGAAAGAAGAGGTTTATAATTAAAGGGTGTGGTGCACAGGGCAATCGGGTAGCCGGGGGGATTTCTCCCCCAGCCCCCACACCACCGTACATGCGG
>JADMKE010000020.1 GCA_018780035.1 Candidatus Sericytochromatia bacterium | reverse complement strand
CGCTCAGAAGTTGCTTAGAAGCCCATCCCGTTCACGGGATTGGGAGTGTCACAACCCCAGAAGATTTAAGGGATCTGACCCGGCTTTGCTTGGAGGCTTTGCATTACCAGCGTGGCCGGGTGGAGCCCTATGCCCTGTTGGCATTTGCGATGTTCTCTGCCCAGTCTCCGGGCTTGGGCCAGAAATACCTCAAAATCGCCCGTGAAATCAACCCCGAATTTCCGCTGGTCCAAAAAATCCAAAATCGATTGATGAAAGGCCATTAAACCATGTCAGATCTGCGTTGTTCCCCTTTGCCCAATCAACTGAATATTGTCAATGCGTTTCTGCAGAACAAAAACCAGGTCTGTGAAACGCCTGCCATGACGAAAGCGCCTGAATCAGTTTGTGAGAGCCCCGCTCCTCTGTCAGAAGCGCCACAGCGAGAGGCCTCAAGCCCGGTCAAAACACCTTCATCGGTTGCTCCGCCCTCCGAAGAGGCTACCCTGCAGGCTGTCGAAAACAATCCTTTGGATTTTAATTTTGTGGAGGGCTTTTCCAGTGAAGAAGCTGATTTCTTTGAGTATGCATCGGATTCCTCAGAGATGTCGTTTAATGCTGTTGATATGCAGAAAACCACGCAAGGTGTTCATACCCGCATGAGTTTAGGCGAGGTACAGTCCAAGGGCAATATCAATCCCTTTGCTGGAGCATTCGGGCTTGATACCTCCGCCAATACTTTGCACATCAGCCAAACCGATAAAAAAAGGGATGGTTCAAGTACCTCAATTGACTTAAAAGTACTCGAGGCCCATGCCGGTTTCGGGTCTGTTATCCATGAAGATGGCTCTAAAACAAGCAAAATAGCTTTGGGGGCCTCGCTTGGATCTGCAGAAATAGGCTATGACGACGGTGAGGGCCACAGCGCTAAGTTTGGACTGAGTGTGGGTGTCGGAGTGGGTTTGAGTGTGGCCACCAAAGACAGTGATCAGGATGGCTTGGGTGAAGCCTGTATTGGCGCGGAAGCCGGACCTATTTCATTTGAACTCTGCGGGGAAAACACCCCGAAACAACAGGCTTGGGAGAATAAACTGAATCAGACCGAAGATTTCGGAGACCGTTTGATGATGTTGGGAGAGCTGCCGGCCCTGATGTTCGACGGTATTTTTTAATCGCTCCCTGCTGCTCATGGAGGAGACCACCCCTGTTATCTTGTAACCTCAGGGATACAAGATAATGTACTTGGTTGAAGGCCTGGTTACCAATCATTTTTTGCCCGATTCCTTTGATTGGATTTAGCTATTCTGTGATCGATTTTTTATTTCTACTTTTCAAGATTGATTCACAATGGTCATTTCCTGAGATTGCCAGATGGGGTAAAATGCATACGCCTTTTGAGTTTTGTTGAGGTAGTCAATTCGTGAATTTTGAGCATTTGATTTCCCTTTTAAACCAGACCCACCAAAACCTGTATCAACAGGCAACAAAAAGCGTGGATATCGCTCTCAACCTACGAAACTGGTTGTTTGGCTATTATCTGGTAGAGTATGAACAAAATGGAGAAGATCGCTCTGAGTATGGCAGCCGACTGATTCCCTTAACAGCCCAAAAACTGAAGGCTATACAAATCAAGGGCATGTCGCCCACGAATCTCAAGCTATGTCGCCAATTTTATCTGATTTATCTTCAAATTAGTCAGTCACTGACTGACCAATCTCCGTTGATTATTTTGCCTGCGGGCTCAAAGTTAAACGCAGTCACTCCCAAAGGAAAATACAATAATGCACGTCAACACAAAGAATCTGGATCTGACAATGTCTAAAATCTCACTGCCTGAAAGACGACCTAAACTTGGCGAATTGGTTCAACTGCGTTCCCGGCGTTGGCTGGTAGAAGAGGTTACTACTGTTTCAAGTGACTCACCTACGCTTATTCGTTTGGCCTGCGCCGACGATGATGCTCAGGGCCAATCTTTAGAAGTTTTTTGGGAGTATGAACTGGATCGACAAATTTTGGAGGCAGAGGGCTGGCAAGACCTTGGCAGTAAAGGATTTGATTCTCCCCGTTTTTTTAGCGCCTTCTTTCATACTCTGCGTTGGAGTTCGGTGACAGCAACAGACCCCAATCTTTTTCAGGCACCTTTTCGGGCAGGGATCAAAATTGAAGCGTATCAAATGGAGCCCTTGCGAAAGGCTTTGCTGCTTCCTCGTGTTAATCTGTTTATTGCTGATGATACGGGTTTGGGCAAAACCATTGAAGCCGGACTGATTGCGACTGAACTCTTATTGCGAAAAAAAGCCAAAACCATTGTCGTGGCTGCCCCACCATCGGTTTTGGAGCAGTGGAAAGCAGAATTGGAAGAGCGCTTTGGATTGGTTTTTGAAATTTTGGATCGGGCTTATCTTTCTCAAGTGCGGAGAGAAAGAGGCTTTGGAGTCAATCCTTGGCGCACACATAGCCGTTTTTTGATCTCCCATCATTTGTTAATTGATCCTGCGTATACAGATACCATGCGTGAATGGCTGGGTGATTTTTTACCGGGTAGCTTGCTCATTTTAGATGAGGCTCACCATGCAGCACCCGCAAGCGGCCAGAAATATGGAATTGAAACCAAGTTTACACGGGCCATTCGTGATTTGAGTGGCAGATTTGAACATCGTCTATTCTTATCTGCAACGCCTCACAACGGCCATTCCAATAGTTTCTCAACCTTGATGGAATTATTGGATCCCTATCGTTTTACGCGCGGTGTGAAAGTGCGTGGCAAAAAAATATTAGAAGATGTGATGGTCAGACGCATTAAAGAAGATATTCGCTCTATTCAAGGGGGGTTTCCTGAGCGTAAAGTTATTTGCTTGGAGATCGACCATTTGCCTGAGGATGCGCCGGAGCTGACCCTTTCACGCCTGTTGGATGAATATCGCACGGTGAGAGAATCGCGTTTTAAAAATAGCTCAAAACGGGCCCAGGCTGCCGCAGGCTTATTGATAGTTGGCTTACAGCAGCGGCTATTGTCTTCGATAGAAGCATTTGCCAGGAGTCTGAAGGTGCATCGCGCCACTGTGGAGCGCCATTGGCAAAATGCCTTGGACACTCAAGACCCCATAGAAAATCCACCAATCATTCAAAATTCATGGTTTACTTCCGTTCCAGATGCCGATGATGACGCCAGCCAATGGATTGAAGCAGAAGAGACCGAACAAGAGAAGGCTGAAATTGAGTCTCTTGCGTGGTTGACAGAAATCCAAACCACCCCAGAGATGCTGACCGAAAAATATTGGCAACGAGAGCAAGCTTTACTTGAGCAAATGCAAAATATTGCTGAGCAAGCCCGTTATGAACTAGAGGCCAAAACCCGTTGTTTGCTGGATTGGATTCGTGGGAACCTGTGCCCGCAATTGCCGCCGTTTGGACAGCCGATCTCAGGAGCTGCGCCCAAGTGGAATGAGCGACGGGTGATTATTTTTACAGAAAATCGTTCAGGTACAAAAACGTATCTCAAAAAAATCTTGGAACAGGCAATAGAAGGAACCGATCAAGCCGAATTTCGCATTGAAATCATCGACGGTTTAACCAGCAGCGTTCGACGTCAGGAAATTCAACGCCGCTTTAATACGCCTCCCCACAAAGACCCTTTGCGTATTCTGATTGCAACAGATGCGGCCCGCGAAGGACTTAATTTTCAGGGGCATTGTGCAGATCTGTTCCATTATGATTTACCTTGGAATCCAGGTCGCATTGAGCAGCGCAATGGGCGCATTGATCGTAAACTACAGCCCGCTGACGAAGTGCGCTGTCATTATTTTGTTCTACCACAACGGGTCGAGGATCGGGTCTTAAAAGTTTTGGTAGACAAAACAGAAACGATCAAACGGGAATTGGGCAGCCTTTCAAAAGTCATTGATGATGATATCGAAAAGCGTTTAGCCAAGGGAATCCGGCACAGCGATGCGGATTGGTTGAGTATGGAGATTCGCAAAGCCAATTTGGAAGCAGAAAAAAAGCGTGTCGCCGAAGAAGAGTTTGAATCAAGCCGAGAAAGACAAACTGAACTTCAGGCGCAAATTGAGCGTTGTCGAAGTCTCTTAGAAAACTCCCGTACCTGGACAGGGTTTGAAGCTGAACCCTTTCGTGAGGCTCTTTCCTGTTCGCTGGAAATGCTGGGTGCAGAGCCCTTAAAAACAACCCTTGATGAATACGGTCGCCAGGTATGGTCTTTCCCTCTGATGGAGCAGTGTGCCCATACGGATCGCAGTTGGGCCTCTACTCTGGATACCCTTCGTTCTCCGCGCCGACCCAATCAAAATTTGGCTGAATGGCGGCGTGATGCAGAAATTCGCCCTGTTGTTTTTGAAGATGTAGGCATTTTGAGCGAAGATTCGGTTCACTTGCATTTGGATCAACGCGTTGCCCAGCGTTTATTGGCTCGTTTTAAATCGCAGGGGTTTATTTATCAGGATCTGTCTCGGGCTTGTTTGGCTCAATCCAATGATTCCATTCCACGGGTGGTGTTGTTTGGGCGCCTTTCTCTCTACGGCAAAGGGGCCGAGCGGTTGCATGAAGAATTGGTTCCGATTACTGCCCGATGGCATGAACCATCGGAACGTAAGGGCACATTGCAAGCCTATGCACAGGAGGCTGAAAACAAAACCTTGGATTTATTGGAAAGTGCGCTAAAAAAAGCAGCGCTCTTGCAGCCCAATGCGGTGATTCAGCAAAAACTCTTGCAAACAGCCGCTCAGGATATTGAAGATCTCTTGCCTCAACTCGAAAAAAGGTCTGAAGAACTGGCCAAATCAGCCAAAGAGAAACTTAAAAAACGGGGCTCAAAAGAAGCCAAAGAATTACGAGAGATTTTATCAAAGCAGCAAGCGCGCGTCCGCGAAGAATTGCAAAAATATGAAGACTCTCAAAACTTTGTTCAATTGACCTTTGACTTTGTTGAAGAAGAAAAAAAACAATTGGAATCAGATATTCGCGCCTGGAAGATCCGTTTAGAACAGTTTGAGCGTGATTTAGCAACAGAACCCCCCCGGATTCAAAGCTTTTACGAAGTAAAAGCGACGCGATTTGAGCCTGTGGGGCTCGTTTATCTTTGGCCGGAGACAAACTAATGGCAAGTATCGATCCTCAAATTTTAAATCACCTGGAATGGTTGGGTTTTGTCCAGCCCACGGGTTTGGTTGTGTCTGCTCCTGCGCTGGTCAGAGCGGGTGCAATTTTAGACCGCAGAGATATTGCTGGACAACAGGCGCTTAAAAACTGTCTGGCTGAAAGATTCACCTCCGCAGAAAAATCACCTGAGCCCTATCTTCCAGATTTTGTCAGCTTTGCCCAAAAATTTTTAGGTTGGCGGTTTTCACCCAATGGGTATGCTGGCATGGAGGGCACACCCATTCCAGAAGAACTCAAAGTGACTTTGGCTGATTATCGTGAAACGCTCAGCCCTGATTTCGCGGTCAAAGGCATGGATACCCGCACAGGCAGTCAACCCTGGCAATTGGTGGTGACGAATTTAGAGACGGGAACCGCATTGGATAAAGTTGAGCGCAGACACGGGCATCTCGAAGCCTCGGCACATGGTCGCATGGAGCGGCTTTTGAGACAGACGGGTGTACCTGCGGGCTTGATCTTTAACGGCACCGTTTTGCGTTTGATCTCGGCCCCACGGGGTGAAAGCTCCGGCTGGATAGATTTTAAAGTGGCGGACATGCTGCAAACCGCAGGCCGACCAATCGCCACGGCCTTGCGGCTTTTGCTGAAAGAGTCGCGTTTGCTCAGTGTGGCGCGTCATCAACGTTTGGCGGCCTTGCTGGAAAGCAGCCGTAAATTTCAGAACGAGGTCAGCGAAAGGCTGGCCGAACAGGTTTTGCACGGGCTGTATGAACTGCTGCGCGGCTTTCAGGCCGCTCATGAGGCCTCAGGTGGGGAGTTATTGCGGCAAACCCTGACAGAACACCCTGATGAAGTCTACCGCTCTCTGTTGACTGTGATGCTGCGGATTGTGTTTTTGCTCTTTGCCGAAGAGCGGGATATGCTGCCCGAAGAAGAAACGTTTTTGCGCTACTACTCTTTGGCAGGTTTATACAACCGTTTGCGCGAAGATGCCGCACTTTATCCCGACACCATGGATCAGCGTTTTGGAGCCTGGGCCCAGCTCTTGGTGCTTTTCAGAATGATTCACGACGGGGCAAAATTCACAAACACCCGCCTGCCTGCACGCCATGGAGTTTTGTTTGACCCGGATCGCTTTCCCTTTTTAGAAGGGCGACCCACAGCAACCTCGCGACAGCTACATGAACGTATTGAGCCCCCGCTGGTGCCAGACGGAACGATTTATCGTTTATTGGAAAAACTCTTGGTTCTGGATGGCGAGCGGATCTCTTACCGGGCTCTGGATGTGGAGCAAATTGGCTCTGTGTATGAAACCATGATGGGCTTTCGTTTAGAAACGGCCATTGGGCGCTCGGTGGCGATCAAAGCCGAGAAAAAGCACGGTGCCCCCACCACCCTTGATTTGGAAAAATTATTGGCAGAATCAGTCAGCAAGCGCGACAAATGGATCGAAGAAAAGACGGGCAAAAAAACCAGTGCCACCGTTAAAAAAGCCCTGAAAGAAGCAAATACACTCGAAGCCTTACATGCGGCCTTGCAGACCATGATTGATCTGGCTGCCTCGCCCGACTTGATTCAACCAGGAGCCATGGTGCTGCAACCGAGTGAAGAGCGGCGAAAATCAGGCTCGCATTATACGCCTCGCAGCCTGACCGAGCCGATTGTGCGCAAAACCCTGGAGCCCATTCTGGCACATTTACGCCAGAACGGAGTTCCCAAACCGGAAGAGATTTTAGCGCTCAAAGTCTGCGACCCGGCCATGGGTTCGGGGGCCTTTCTGGTCGAAGTCTGTCGCCAATTGGGGGACGCCCTGATTGAGGCCTGGTATGCCCATGATGCCTTGCCCACCCTTCCCCCCGATGAAGATGAAGTGGTATTTGCCCGCCGATTGGTGGCCCAACGGTGCCTGTATGGCGTGGATCGCAACCCTGTGGCAGTCGATCTGGCAAAAGTCTCGCTCTGGCTGGTGACCTTAGCGCGTGAACATGCGTTGACCTTTGTCGATCATGCCTTGCGCCATGGCGATTCGCTGGTGGGCCTGTCGTGCCAGCAGATTGAATCCTTGCACTGGAAGCCCAATCAAATGCCAATTTTGACAGGCTTTGGGGTGCAAGAAACCCTGCAAAAAGTAAGCCAATTGCGTCAGCAGATCCAAAGTGCCGAAGATGCACTTTCTGATCGGGAATTGCGCGATCTCTGGGATCAAACCCAGTTTGAGCTGCGTAAGCTGCGCCTGTTTGGGGATTTGATCGTGGCGGCTTTTTTTGAGGGGAATAACGCGCGAACCCGAGAAGATAAACGCAATGTCTATAGTGCCACCATTCTAAATCAAGAAGCCGAAAACTACCAGGGCTGGCTCGATGAACTGCGCCAGGGAGATAAACCACTGGTGCCGTTTCATTGGGAGATTGAGTTTCCCGAAGTCTTTGGCCGTGCTAATCCCGGCTTTGATGCCTTTGTAGGTAATCCGCCTTTTGCGGGCAAGAATACGATGGCCAGCGCTAATCAACCTGCTTATCCTGACTGGCTGAAAGAAGTGCATACAGAAAGCCACGGCAACGCCGATCTGGTGGCTCATTTTTTCAGGCGGGCCTTTAATTTATTGCGGCACAAGGGTGCTATGGGGTTAATTGCTACCAAAACAATTGCAGAAGGCGATACTCGCTCGACAGGATTACGTTGGATTTGTATTCATGGTGGAGATATTTATAAGGTAGTAAGACGCATTAAATGGCCTGGTATAGCGTCTCGGATTGTTAGTGTAGTGTGTCTTATTAAGGGCATTTACCTGGGTACAAAAGTCCTGGATAATCGTGAAGTAGATAAAATCACCGCTTTTTTGTTTCATGGAGGTGGTAACCATGATCCTGTTAATCTTCGGGCCAATGCTGGCAAAAGTTTTCAGGGAAGTACGATGCTAGGTATGGGATTTACATTTGACGATACAGATCGAAGCGGTGTAGCAAATTCTCTTGCTGATATGCGAAGTCTGATCGCAAAAGATCCGGTGAATCAACAAGTGATTTTTCCATATATTGGATATTCAGAGGTAGCATCAACGCCATCCCATAGCTATCATCGATATGCTATTAACTTTGGGAATCTTTCTGAAATTGCAAGTCGAGAGATGTGCCCTGATTTAATGGATATCATTGAAAAAAAAGTCAGACCTGAAAGATTAGCTCAAAATGATGTAAAGGCAAAAGAAAAATGGTGGCAATATACTCGTCCTCGATTAGATTTATATTCATCTATTTCAGGTCTAAAGCGAGTTTTAGTTGTTAGTACTCAAGCTGCTGCACATTTTGTATTTGCTTTTATCCCAAATGGCATGGTATACGCAAATAGCTTAGCAGTGCTTACTATTCAAAGTTATTCGGGATTTGCTGTCATCCAATCAACATTGCATGAGCTGTGGACAAGGTTTCTTTGTTCGTCTATGAAAGATGATCTTCGATATAATCCGTCAGATTGCTTTGAAACCTACCCCTTTCCCTCCGACTGGGAAACGTCCCCCGCCCTGGAAACCGCAGGACAGGCTTATTACGAATACCGTGCCCAACTCATGGTGCAGAACAATCAGGGCCTGACCGAAACCTACAACCGCTTTCACAACCCCGAAGAAAGTGATGCAGGCATTCTCCAACTGCGGGAATTGCATATGGCCATGGACAGAGCCGTGCTGGTAGCTTATGGCTGGGAGGATATTTCCACCGAATGCCAATTCCTGCTGGATTATGAAGAGGAAGAAGAAACCAGCAGTCGGCGCAAAAAGCCCTGGCGGTATCGCTGGCCCGATGACGTGCATGATGAAGTCTTGGCGCGTTTGCTCGAACTCAATGCTCAACGGGCCAAAGAAGAGGCTTTACAAATAGGCCGTGGCAAGGCAAAAGAGAAAAAGCCGCGCCAGAAAAAAGAAACGGAACACCCCCCCGAGGAAATCCATCTGGAAGACTATTTTACCTGAAATTATTGGGGAGATCCCGCATGAAATCCAAGACCCACTTGGCGGTATCCAGGGCTGTCTGGGCATCGTGTTCACTGGCTGAGCCTGCCCGGTGAATAATATCATTGCGTTTGTCATAACTCCTGCCCAATAAGCTCCACTTTTTCTGATCGGATGACAGCGATTTTTGGGTCAAAAGGCGCATCATCCCGGTCATTTTAATCCGCAAAGGCATTTCTCCCGATTTGCCCTGGAGGTGGTCTTTGCTTTTGGCATATCCTTCTGGCTCCAGGGCCTGTGCCAGCAAAGTGTCATAGGTCGCATTAAAAATGGTATCAATCGCACTCCAAGAAAAGAGAACAGCCTCACGAAAACGTCCTTCAGTTTTGGCTACCTGGGCATCCAGGTATATGAGATCAGCCAGAGGGGGCTCTTTATTTGCTTTTAAATTTTTCCGCAGTTCTTGCGATAATTTGGTTGTGGATATTGACGGGTGGCCAGGAAAAAGCGATTCTGATTCAAAATTCAGGTCATCATGATAAGGTTTTTGTTGAACATCTAAAAATCGAAAAGGGCTGAGTTGGCTCCGAGTCAGTTCCACAATGCTGGGATCTTTTGTCAGATAGCGATACCATCTGAGCAAATTATTGGTCGAAGTTAATAATTGATTTGCTTTGCGAAGGGCAATTTTTTGGCGTTCGTCAAGATCTTGATTGGCTTGGACTTTAAAGGGTAAAAATACGTGAGTGGCTTGCCCTTTTTTAACTTCAATATCGCCATATTTCCCATCCGAAACACGCAAAAGATAAGGCAGTGTGGCCAAGGCATTGATATTTTTCATCAGGATTGAAGGACGAGCCGGATTTGACCTTGATATTTTTGATCTGCGAACTCTTTCAATGGAGACAAATATGGATCCGTCACTTTTTCTGGTTTCAGGCCATTTTTAAAAGAGATATAGGCAACCACTGTGCCGCTATTTTCGAATAAATCGGCACGAACTTGTTTATGGGCACTGTTAAATGTGCCAAGGTATTTCCCAAAAAAGGAGCCCACTTCAGTGGCAAATTTTTTATCTTCGATTATTAAACTCATGGCAATATCATAACACCAGATTTATGGGTTTATCTACGTTTATAAAAAGGCAGGCCATAGAGTTCTTCTTCGAGTTTTTTCCACCGAATTCCTTTGAAAGTACCTCTTGGAATATAGCCCAAAAACTCGGCCTTTTTCACCAGCCCAGCATAACTGAGCGTAGTTTGTGTATCCCGTTTGAGACGAACCAAATCTATGGGTTGGCACAGTCCTTTTTGAATCCCTTGATAATGACACGTGTCTATAAACAAATGATCAGGGAATAAAAGTTCTGCAGCAAAAATCTCAGCTCCGATTTCCATCTCCTCTGTAGCGTTTTGGATGCAAAATGCAACAAGTTTATCTCTGTCAGTTAAATGGTGCTTTAACTCATGGCCCAAGGTAAAGGCATAAGGATCATTGGGCAACCCTTTTTTGACAAGAATCGAAGCCCCTTCTTCTTCGGTGTAAAAATAGGCGCCATTACACTTTTTCAGACGTGGGCACAAGTCAATATACTGAACCCCTTCAGATTTACAGATTTGTTTCATTTGACCGGGTAAAATACGAAAGCTTGTGATACTGTATTTTTTCCGGATTTCCCAGGCCAGACGTTTGAGGTCTTGGTAAGACTCAGTCATTACTGCGTTTTTTAGCCTTTCTTCCCACTTTGCCGTTTTTAGCATCCAAATGAAGTTTACGGGCTTTGCGAAAATTGGCATAACTGGTCAGTTCATCGATATCTTGAGGATCCAGATCTGAGGCGGCTCGCAGCAGGCTTTTAATCGATTCACTGTTGCTTTCTTGTTCATTGGGGAAAAACTTGAGAATCGAGACCCCAAAAAAACGACTCAGTTTTTCCAGATCATCCACACTGGGTTTGTAAGAGCCGGTTTCCCAACGAGAAATCGTATTTGCATTAACACCGATTTCTTTCCCCAGGGCTTCTTGTGAAAGACCTGCACCAGAGTTGAATTCATTTCGCAACTCCCGAATCTTGTGGCTAATGTATTCAAAGGTGTTCATCGCTCACCGCAATTCTTATCCTGTTTTAGGATGAAATTTATCACAATATGTTGACAACCGCAATAGCTGGGCTTCATAATCAGATTATCCTAATTCAGGATTTAATTTCAACAATTTTAGCATTAAGGAGAACATTGTAATATGTCAGGAAAAAATCAGCATGTTGTACCCAATGGCAATAATGGCTGGGGTGTGAGAGGTGAAGGCAACGAAAGACTCACTGCTCGCACGTCAACCCAAGCAGAAGCCATTCAAATTGCAACAGGTATTGCACGAAACCAACAAAGTGAATTGTTCATTCACCGGCCCAATGGTCAAATTCGTGAGCGCAACAGTTATGGGAATGACCCATATCCCCCCAAAGGTTAATTGTGGAGCATTGAATATATGAGTGAAGAACAAAAAAATCCAAAAAAGAAAGGGGCGGATCCAGCAGAAGATCTGGAAACCGATACTGAATTTTTCTGGAATGTGATTAAACGCTTTGACACGTACTTCGTATCAGTGAATACAAAAGCTACCGTCATCATCACGTTTAATACCTTCTTACTAACCGCGATCAGCTTAAAAATTCAGGACGTTGTTGTCCTCTATAAATGTGTGGGCTGGTTGCAAGTCTTGCTTTACATCCTGGCTTGTCTCATGACTTTTACTTCTATTGCGTCTATCTTTCAAGCATTTGTCGCACTGCATCCCTTCCGAAAAACGGATAAACAGACTGTATCAGTCGTCTTCTTTGAGGGGGTTGCAAATTACAATAACCAATTGGCCTACCTTGAAAACTACAAACAGATGAGGCCCAAAATGCGCGAAGAACTGGCAACTCAAACCTATTTCTTGGCCAAAGGTTTACGAACCAAATTTAACTGGATTAGTGGCTCAATTATTGCCCTCAGTCTTGAGCTAGCATTACTTCTCATTATTGTTCTCATGTACATCCTCTCTGGCACAATCCCGTCATGTAAGTAAAGGTAATTATGGCAACATCCATTAAATCAGAAATATTGAGTAAAATTTATGCAGACTATTTGGAGCAACCCCGTCGCGTAATAGCTCGTAAATCTTTTGATCAAGCTGACAGCATTGATGACATAATTAGTGAGTATACGATTGAAGCTCAGGAGAGCACCCTTCAAGCATTCTTTCGTCCCGCTTTTGGTAAAGAAGGGTTTGTTGTTCCACAAATTGGCCACCATCCGGATTTTTTGCACCTCAAAGAACAACCAGGCCTGACAGAGGCTTGCCCAATTGTCACTCTCTTTTTAGATATGGTCGGTTCAACCCGTCTTGGCATTATTTATAAGCCGGTTGAGGTCTTCCATATCAAGAATGCCATTTTACGTTCAGCTATTGATATCGCCACCTCTTTCGATGGCCATATTCACCGAATCATGGGTGATGCCATCATGGTTTTCTTTGGGGGCAAGACCAAAACTGTAGAAGAAAGCATCATTAATGCCGTGAATGCAGCCTGCTCAATACAATACTTTACAACAAAGGTTGTTATTCCCCAGCTAAAGAATGGTTTTGGGGCGGAGCCATTTGGTATTCGTATCGGTATTGATTATGCACCCAAAGACAAAATTTTATGGGGCAGTTATGGGTATACAGGTGTCAACGAAGTCACCGCTACATCGTTTCATGTGGATGTCGCATCAAAACTTCAGCATGCGGCCGGACATAACCAGATTATGATTGGTCAATCCTTGAAAGAACAAATTGATTTTCCATCAGAGCTTTTAATGGTTAAAACAAAGCTTAGAAATAATGAAACTGTAAGTATTCCTTATGTCATGCCGAACTATACTGGCATTGAAGGTAATCCAATCAACTATAAGCAATTTATTTTAGACTGGAAAAATTACTTAAAATATACCCCCATAGCCAGATATGATGCAGATTATCGTTCAACTGGGATGAGTATTATTCCTTATATTCATGTGTGCGACCAAAAGGGGAGTGAGCTTGGTTTTCCATATGAACCATGTAGCACGATTCTTCCAAAGGAGAAGAACTTGAGATTCAGTGTTGAAATTCCTTCTTCTCACATGTTTCCCAAAATCAGCTATCATGTTGAGAACCATGGTGCCGAAGCTGAAAGAGCTGGAGAAAATTATGACAATCACGATACAGAGTACAATGAGGAGCTTGAGAAAGTGCGGAAGGGAACGACACACATTCATTGGGAGCATACTCAGTACAGAGGCCTCCATTATATGATTGTCAAGCTGTTTTCAAGTGGTCGGAAAACGCATGAAGCTCGTTTGGGTATCTATATTGCTTAATTTTGGGATTAATCTTCATTTGGTTTTAACGTAAAATGAAACCAGGCAACAATACAGACAGGGGTAAGCGGAATGACAACATCATTGGAGGTCAGGCAAGAACTCGTCAATGCCCTGAAACTGGATTTGGTTGGTCCCTGGCCGGGACATGAATTGGCCGAAGAAAGATTGCCGAGCAAGTCCTGGCCATCTTATTGGTATCTAACGGGGTTTTTAATTCCCACAGGCTCTCCGCCGGAGCAGAGCAGCGATTATGACGGCGATGACGATCTGAGTGAAGCTCCTCTAAGATCGGGGGTTCCCGGTGAAAGTACCGAAGAAGAGAAAGCGGCCAAAAAAAGTTTTTTTCCCTCCTCTATGGGGATCAGTTTTTTGATTTCACAAGTGCCTCAAACCCTCCAAGTCGCCATTTGTTGGGGTGATTATCATCTGATCGAAGAACAACTCGAAAACAGTAAAGTGAGTTATTGGCAAAGACAAGCCAGAGAAGAATTTATTCGTTTAGACATGCCCTTGCAGACAGAAGCTGCCGTTTATGATCTGCCCAATGCCACCGGATTACAATTGCATGTGGTGCAAAGACTGATTCGCGATGATGACTTTACAGCCCACATACCATCAGGTACGCGATCCATTTCTATTTTTCTGGTGAATCATCGCCCTCCTCAATCGGGTGATTTACGCGATCAGGCCTATGTCTTTCAACCCGAAATAGAAATTTCTTCTCAAGATGCTTTTGTGCCCCGGCCCGATCCCAGAGGGGCCTTGGCCGAAGACTGGGATGATCAGGTCGCCGATTTGCATTATGCTGATACCCCTGAATTTGCCACCGGGCATGGGGTCTCCGCTGAATGGGATTTACTCAACGGTCAGTGCCGCATATTGCGCACGGCCTGGATTCCTTCTGCGGAGGTTGAGAAAATGGAAACGATTGTCATCCCGGATGTAGAATTGCAAATGGATACATTGGGCGGTCTCAGCGATGGGCAGGCTTTAAAAACTGCTTTGCGACCTTTGGTGAGCCAATACCGAGAATGGATTCAACAACAGGGCAAGCCACTTTCAGATTTGAGTGATTCCAGGCAAGAGGTAGCCCGTGAACTTTTGCGTCAGGCCAATTTAGCCGCATTACGGATAGAACAGGGCATTGAGATGCTGAGTCAAGATGCCGATGCGCTGGATGCCTTTAGAGTTGCTAATCGCGCTGTTTCAAGGGCCCTTAAAAAAAGATTGAATATCCCAAATCCATCCTGGCGCGCCTTTCAATTGGCTTTTATTCTATTGAATCTCAAAGGCATGGTTGACCCAACGGATCCTCACCGCGAAACAGTAGATCTGCTCTTTTTTCCCACCGGCGGCGGCAAGACAGAAGCCTATCTCGGTCTGGCTGCCTTTGCCATGGTACTGTGTCGCTTAAAACACCCTCAGGATCAGGGATATTGTGGTGCGGGTGTCAGTGTGGTGATGCGCTATACCTTACGCTTGCTCACGCTGGATCAATTGGGGCGCGCAGCTGGTTTAACCTGTGCTCTGGAACTGGAACGTGAAGAGAACCTTGATCGTTACGGTCACTGGCCCTTTGAAATTGGCTTATGGGTCGGTAAAGCCGCTACACCCAATATTTTGGGCAAAAAAGGAGATGGCAATCCTGATTCTGCTCGAACCAAAGTCAGGCAATACAAAAGAGATCCACAAAGTAAACCCTCACCCATCCCTCTGGAAAATTGTCCTTGGTGTGGAGAACGGTTTGAACCTGATTCATTCACCCTTGAGCCCAACGATGATCAGCCTACGGAGCTGCGCATCATCTGTACCAATTTTGAATGTGATTTTAGTGGGGATCACCGCCCCTTGCCAATTTTGGCCGTTGATGAGGGCATTTACCGGAGACTTCCTGCCTTTTTGATTTCAACCGTAGATAAATTTGCTTCGTTGCCCTGGATTGCCCAATCCGGTGTTTTATTGGGGGGAGCGGTTCGTTATTCAGAAAAAGGGTTTTACGGAGCCGCCGAAACCGGACAAGGTCAGCGACTGACAAAATCACTTCAACCCCCGGATTTAATTATTCAGGATGAGATGCACTTAATATCCGGCCCCTTGGGAACCATGGCTGGGCTTTACGAAGCGGCTATTGAAGCCTTATCTTTGACAGATTATAACGGTCAAACGATTCGCCCCAAAATTGTGGCCTCCACCGCCACTGTCAGACGTGCCCAAGAGCAAATTCAAGCCCTGTTTGGCAGAGCCTTGACGCAGATATTTCCTCCGCCAGGTCCAGAGCGGAAGGATGCTTTTTTTGCTAAAACAGCCCCGGCAAACGAAATTCCGGCCAGGCTGTATGTGGGGGTCGCCGCTCAGGGGCGCAATCCTAAAGAAATCATGCGCAGAGTCTGGCTGGTTTTGATGGGAGCAGCCCAAAATGCTTATCAGGCAGAAGGGGGAACCCACAATCCGCAGAATCCAGCTGATCCCTATATGACTGTCTTGGGTTATTTCAACAGTTTAAGAGAGTTGGGGGGAGCCCGTCGAATTCTCGAGGAACAGGTGCAGAACACCATCAAAGGCTACAGTGGGCGGAAACGCTTGGGAGAGCAAATCGGTTTATTCAGTGATCGTCATAATTTCTCAGAAGTTTTGGAATTGACGTCACGGGTGCCCACCAATAAGGTGGCAGAAGCACGCCGAAGATTGGAGTCTTTGTTTAATAGCGATCAACGGGTGGATTGTGCGATTGCAACCAATATGATTTCAGTTGGTTTGGATATTCCCAGGCTTGGTTTAATGGTGGTTTTTGCCCAGCCCAAAACCCATGCAGAATATATTCAAGCCACCAGTCGGGTGGGCCGTGATAGTGACCGTCCAGGACTGGTCGTCACCGTGTTAAATATTCATCGCCCCCGTGACCGCTCCCATTATGAACGTTTCAAGCACTACCACGAAACCTTTTACCGCTCTGTGGAAGCCGGTAGCGTAACCCCTTTTTCTGCCAGGGCCTTGGATCGCGGCATGGCAGGAGCGGTGGTGGCTTTGGCCCGACATATCGAAAATCCATTAACCCCAGCCAAAGGGGTTAGCAATATTGGACAGGTGAGAACTCAATTGGAAGAAAAGCTTTTACACGCTTTTTATGATCGTGTGAATGCCCAGCCCATGGATGACCCCAATGAAAGAGCTGAGCGCTTGCTGAGTGTTAAAAACAGGGTGGTCGATCTCTTAGATTCCTGGGTGAAAATTGTTCAAAATTATCACAATCAGGGTATCACCGTGACATACCAAGAATACGAAGAACCACGCACTGCAAAGCCTTTATTGAGGGGCATGTTGGAAACAGATTTTGAAACAGTAGACCACCGAAAGTTCCGAGCAAACCGTTCTTTAAGAGATGTTGAACCAGAAGTCAATGTATTTATCAAAGATCTCAATGGGATGCTGTTGGAGGAAGTCCAATGAAAAAAGCACACGCCCAAATTCGACGCAGTCAGACAGTTTCAACCTGGGGCCCTGGGGCCTTGTTGGATATGCCCAACTATTCAGTGATTATGGGGGGCCTGGATACTTGGCCTGCTCTGAGTAAATTGGAAGAGATTCATGAACCCCGCCTAACACGTAAACTCCAAATGATGACAGGACTTTCGTTTCCCAGGCTATATACACCGCCTACCCAATCCAATCATCCGCAGGAGGCCCCCATCGGGATTGGGGCTTGGCGATTCCCCGAATGGTTTGTGGTGCAAGAAAAAGATCTGAACACGGCACAATTGCGTTCCCGGCGGCTGGTGCATAGAAATTCTTTGCAAAACAATAAGTATGATGGATTGCAAGTTGTGCCGACTCGATTTGTCAGGGCCTGCCCCAAAGGACATATTGATGATTTGGATTGGTATCGTTTTGTACATCGGGGAAACTCGCAATGCCGAAGACCACTCTGGTTAGACGAAAAAGGGACCAGTGGTGATTTAGGGGATTTATCGGTACGCTGCGAATGTGGGCAAAAACGCAGCTTGTATGATGCCACTTTGATTGAAACAAATCCACTGGGAACATGTTTGGGCAAACGTCCTTGGTTGGGCAGAGACAGCCAGGAAGGCTGTATTTTGCCAGGCAGACTATTGATTCGTACAGCTGCCAATGCCTATTTCTCACAGGTATTAAGCGTTTTATCGATACCCGAGCGCAACAGTGAAGTAGATGTTATCGTGAATGCCTTGTGGGATGATTTATCCACTGTTGAAGACATTTCTGAGATTAAGATTTTTAGAAGAAAACCCAAAAACGCGGATCAACTGGCCCCATTCAGCGATTCAGAGATCATGGAGGCCATTCAAAGGCTCAAACAGGGCGGAAATCAGGTGGAACGCCCTGTCAAATTAGTCGAATTAGATGCTCTGGTGAATGCGCCAGAAGGCTATGGAGAAGATGTACCTATCGACCCCAATTTTCATGCACGACGATTGCCTGAACATATCTGGAGAAAAAGTGGTTTAAGCAAAGACATAGAGGCAGTGATTCAACTGCATCGATTGAGAGAAGTGCTTGCTCTGACTGGTTTTACTCGATTTGAAGCAGAAGTTCCTGATATCAACGGAGAATTTGAAACAGATGTAGAGCGCGCTGAATTGGCTCTCGACCCATCTTGGTTTCCTGCTATAGAAAACAAAGGGGAAGGGATCTTTATTCAACTTAAAACCACAAGTGTTCATGAATGGTTGGGGCAATCCAGTGTCAAACAGCGATTAGAACATTTGATCTTGGGCCACAATCAATGGCTTGTAGGCAGAAAAAGTCAACGTTCTTTTCCCGGTGGTGCCTATATTCTTTTACATACCTTATCTCATTTATTGCTTCAGTCTTTGTCTTTATACTGCGGTTACCCTTCCAGTTCGATTCGGGAAAGAATTTATGCTGATTCAGAGGCCCAGCGATATGGCATTTTGCTGTATACAGGAAGTCCTGATGCAGAAGGAACGCTGGGTGGCCTTGTTCAACAAGCCAGACATCTTGACTCTCATTTGCGCTACGCATTACGCTCAGGAGCACTCTGTTCCAATGATCCAATTTGTGCACAACACAATCCTGGTGAAAGTATGGAGAGAAGATGGCTGCAAGGTGCTGCCTGCCATGGTTGTACCCTGATTGCAGAAACCTCCTGTGAAATGCGAAATGATTATTTGGATCGTGCATTGGTTATTCCAACGCTTGCACACAGTGACGCAGCATTTTTTGGTAATTTTGGGTGATAAAAGAAATTTTCATTTCTTTGCCCATTCATTTGCGTGAGCGACTCATTAAAGCGCTAGACGCAAATGTCATTACTCCCCCTTATTCAAACTCTCAATTAAAAGCAATTATTGGTACGCAGCAAGAAACTGAGAACCTATTAAATGCTTTACTTGAACTAGAAAAATTGGGGTTTCAAGGCTCTTCCGCAGCTCTTTGGATTCGTACTTTAGAGCAGGCAAGAGCGTCGATGCCACAGCCTGAATTAGTCTGGTCGGGGCCTGAAGTACCTGGGGTGTATGCTCGCAATACCCGACAAGTTTACGAAGCTCTCTTTCAATCTGCCAATCAATCCATTTGGATCAGCTCATATACCTATTACGATGGAAAAAAAACCTTTGATATTCTTGCGCGTAGCATGGATGACAATCCAAACATGAAAGTGACTATGCTTTTGAATATTAAGAGAAATCAAGGCAATTGTGACAGTGAAACAGAGTTAATCCGTAGGTATGCTACACATTTTTGGAAAAGAAATTGGCCGGGTAAAAATCAGCCTCAGGTTTATTATGACCCACGATCATTAAATTTAGACAAGCCAGAGGGAGTGCTGCATGCAAAAGCTGTGGTGGTGGATTTGGAGTCTGTTTTTATCACTTCGGCAAACTTAACAGAAGCGGCTTATGATCGCAATATTGAATTAGGTATGGTGATAAAAGATAAATCCCTTGCCGCCAGTATTGTGAGTCACTTTCAAACATTGATTGATAGGAAACTGCTACGAATTTTACCGAAATATTAAGTCTTTCTGACGTCTTTCACTAGGTAGGACGCCAATCCGGTGATGGTATGATTTCTCAGAAACTTCAGCAGCACCCCTCAAATAAACCTTTGTCTGACAGCCCTCAGACAAGGGGGCAGATCAACTGCTTATTTTAAACAATTGACCGGCCCGATCATAAATTGTTAGACTACCCTGTCCATAATATTTAAAATGGTAAATTCTTGTCTATGATTGAAACAAATACTTTTGAAAATTTATTGAAAGATGTAAAAATAGCTACAGAAAAAGCTACTTCGGAATTTAGCAATGTGGCTAATAATGAAGAGCTAGAATCTTTACGCTCTAAATACCTAGGAAAAAAAGGGATAGTTAAAGAGTATTACGGAATTGTTTCGAATTGCGATAAAGATCAGAAATCGACTTTTGGAAATTTAGTCAATGAGCTGAGACAATTAGTAACACGTCTGATAAATATCCATACTGAATCTCAAAAAGCCAATCGCTTTACAGATATCGCCACCACGGAATGGATCGATGTCACGGCCCCCGGCCATGTGCCGCCCACTGGCCATTTGCACCCGATTACCCAGATTCAATACGAGATCGAAAGCATTTTTCGCTCGATGGGCTTTCAGGTCTTTGATGGCCCCCAGGTCGAAGACGATTACCACAATTTTGAGGCCCTGAATATCCCTCAAGACCACCCTGCCCGCGATATGCAAGATACCTTCTGGCTGACCAATGGCCGTCTTTTGCGCACCCACACCTCTTCGGTTCAGATTCGCGCCATGCAGGCCCAGAAACCGCCCCTGCGCGGCATCTCTCCAGGCCGCGTCTTTCGCTACGAGGCCACCGACGCCTCCCACGAAAATACCTTTTACCAGGTTGAAGGCCTGATGGTCGACAAAAATATCTCAGTCGCTGAGCTGATCTACGTCATGAAGGTCCTGCTCAAAGAGATTTTTCAGCGTGAGGTCAAAGTGCGTCTGCGGCCCGGCTATTTTCCCTTTGTCGAACCGGGCTTTGAATTGGATATCAACTGCCTGATCTGCGGCGGCGATGGCTGCCCCGTCTGTAAATACGAGGGCTGGGTTGAGCTGCTGCCCTGTGGTGCAATTCACCCCAATGTGCTCAAATACTGCGATATTGACCCGACCGTTTATACCGGCTTTGCCTTTGGTCTGGGCCTCAATCGCCTGGTCATGATGCGCTATGGCATCAACGACATCCGCTATTTCCAGAGCGGAAATCTGCAGTTTTTGGAGCAATTTTAAGATGAAACTTTCAAACAATTGGCTGGCTGAATATGTGGATATTCCCGAGGCCCCACGCCCTTTGGGCCTCAAATTGACCATGGCCACGGCTGAGATCGAAGGCCACGAAAGCCACGGCAGCGATACGGTTTTTGATATCGACAACAAGTCTTTGACCCACCGCCCCGATCTTTGGGGCCATTATGGCTTTGCCCGTGAAGTGGCCGCGATTTATACCCTGCCCCTTAAACCTTTGGCTTTGGCCGACTTGCCTGCGGAGCCTGCCGGGATAGCCGTCGAAGTGCCGGTCAGCGCCGATCTCTGTCCGCGTTACAATGCCCTGGTGATCGACAATATCCAGGTGGGGCCTTCGCCTGCTTGGCTGGTCGAAAAGCTCGAAGCGGTCGGCGCGCGCACGATCAACAATATTGTCGATTTGACCAATTATGTGCTCTACGAAGTCGGTCAGCCGATGCACGCCTTTGACCGTTCCAAACTCGCCGGCGGCAAAATCGTCGTGCGCCTGGCCCACGACGGCGAAAGCCTGGCCACCCTCGACGGCGGCGAACACACCCTCAGCGCCGAGATGCTGGTGATCGCCGATGGCGAAAAAGCCGTGGCCCTGGCCGGTGTAATGGGGGGTGCCAACAGTGAGGTGGATCAAAATACCACCTCCTTGGTGTTGGAATCCGCCAATTTTCATCCCACTTCGGTGCGGCGCACAGCGGCCAAACTGGCGATTCGCACCGAGTCTTCGATGCGTTTTGAAAAAGGCCTCGACCCTGCGCAGACCGAAACCGGCATTCGACGGTTTGTTGAATTGCTCAAGCAGATCTGCCCTGAACTCAAGATTGTGGGGGGCTTGGCCGACAGTGATCGCTCTGGCAAAGAGACACCCCTGATTTCCACCCGCTACAGCTGGATCAATGCCAAACTGGGCACCGCTTTGCCCGAAGAGCAAATCACAGGCATTCTCACCCGTTTGGGATTTGGTGTCGAAGCCCAAGGCGATGATTTGTTGGTTAAAGTCCCGTCTTGGCGCGCCACCGGCGATATTGGCATTCCCGAAGATCTCGTCGAAGAGGTGGGCCGGGTCTTTGGTTACGACAATATTGAACCCGTGGCCCGGCTGACTCCTGTCGCACCCGTGCGCCCCAGTGCTTTACACAGCTTGATTCAGACCCTGCGTCAGACCCTCTCGGGGGCCCTGCGCTTTACCGAGGTGCTGAATTATGCCTTTGTCGGTGAAAAGCTCTTGCAGCAGGTGGGCCTCAGCCCTGAAAACCACTTGGCCCTGGCCAACCCCCTGGCCTCGGACCAAAATCTCTTGCGCACCTCTTTGGTGCCCAATATGCTCAAAATTACCGCTGAGAACCTGCGCTTTAAGAAGTCCTTTGCCATTTATGAGCTGGAACGCGTGTTTCAGACCGAATTTCAGACAGGCACCCTCTTTGAACACGAAAATTTTGCCCTCTGTGCCTTGCTGGCTGACGTCAGCTGGAAAAATGGCTCAGAACAGGCTTTTTACGCCATCAAAGGCCAGGCAGAACATCTGCTCGCCCAGCTCAATCTGGCAGGCCAAGTCAAGATCTATCCCCCAGCGACTGAAACCAGGCTAGATCCCTGGTGCCATCCTGGGCGCACGGCAGAGATTTCGGTCGAAGGCACTCAGATTGGCCGTCTGACCCAGGTGCATCCCCAGGTGCTCGAAAACCTGGAGATCAAAGCCGGGGTGGGCCTGCTCGAACTCGATCTGACGACCCTTTTGACACTCCCCTTGGCCGGTTACCGCTTTGCTGGGGTTCAAAAATACCCGACAGTGCCTTTTGATATCTCGCTGATTTGCGTTGAACAAACCCTGATCGCCGATGTCGAAAGCTGTATTTTGGCTTCTGCCCCTGAGCGAATTTTGGCGATCAAGCTCTTTGATGTCTACAGGGGTGAAAACCTCGGCAGCGGTCAAAAAAGCCTGGCTTTTACGATCACTTTTGCTTCCCCGGATCAGACCCTGGGTCCCGATGAGATCGAAAAACTCCAGCAAGGTGTGATTGCCGCGCTCGAAGCCCAGAACTACACCGTCCGCAAAGGCTGATTTTGGCTTTGGGGTGTTTCGGTGCTTTACTTTCTATTGCTTCACGTACTAGAATAAGGCATCAAAAGCAATGAGCATCACATGAAAATTGGCCTATTTGCCCCCGGTAATTACAGCGATCCGACGATCAAATACAGTGGTCCCAGCTTGGGCTTGGGGTATATTGCCTCCAGTTTAAAAGAGAAATTTTCCGAGATCGACGAGGTCTTTCTCGAATTGGATGCCGAGCGTTTGATCGAACGCAAACCCGATCTGGTGGGAATTTCGGCTTTTACCTATGCCTATGGTTTGGCGATCAAGGGCTCGCGCCAAATCCGCGCCAAGCTGGGCCCCGATGTGCCGATCATCTTGGGTGGGCCCCACGTCTCTTCTCTGCCCGAAAACCTCGACCGCTCCATGGACTTGGGTGTGATTGGCGAGGGCGAGGCGATCATGGAAGATCTGGTCAAGCACTATATGCACAATCAGTGGCGCAGTTCAGCCTTTCGCGAAGTGCCGGGCCTGATTTTCTGGAATGAGCAAGGCGAGCTGGAACGCTCGAATTGTGGGCAGCGTGTGCCCGATCTCGATGCCTTGCCCCTGCCTGATCGCGACTTGATGTCGGCCTTTTGGCCCGAACAAAAAGAGACCATTACGTGGATGCCTTCCCTTTCAACTTCACGGGGCTGCCCCTTTACCTGTGGCTTTTGCATGTACAGCAAAACCGCCAATCTGGTGCGTTACCACTCAGTGGATCGCGTGATCGAAGACATTGAAGATATTCTCAGGCGCTTTCCCAACCTGACCCATATCCGTATTACCGACGATTTGTTTGTCACCAAAAAAAGCCGTTTAAAAGAAATTGCCGATCAGATCCGAGCGGCCAAGCTGCACACCCGTGTGACCTTTGGCTGTATGGCCAAGTCCAGCTTTTTTGACGAAGAATATGCCCAGATCCTCAAAAGCATGAATATTGCCGTGATCTCCTTTGGCTACGAAGCGGGTTCTGACCCGGTTTTGCACTATCTCAAAGACAAAAAATCTTCAGTTGCAAAGAACCAAAAATCGCTTGAACTCTGTCGCCAAGTGGGCATTCATGTCGGTGGCTATTTTATTATTGGCGCGCCCCCCGAGACCCGCGCAGACCTGGCCAAAACCTATTGGTTTATCGAAGAGAACAAGCCGGTGATGCCCGTGGCGGGCATTTTTCCGCTGATTGCCACACCGGGAACCGCCGTTTGGGCCGAAAGCCGTGCCCGTGGACTGATTGACCCTGATTATGAGCGCTGGGACAGCTTCAATTATAATTCGGTTGAAACGGGCCAATACCTGCATCTCAATCAGCATTACAGCTTTGAGGAGCTCTCCCATTTCCACCGCGAGACCTTTGCAGGTGTCAAACGCCGCTCTTCTTTTCATCTGATGTTGCAATCCCTCTTTCGCTGCATGTTGATGCATTATTACACCACCGAAATTTATCCCACCCTCCAGGCCTGGGTGGCCAAAAACAGCCAAATCCTGGAAATCCACAGGGGGGATATGGCCCTGCAACACCTGCTCGAACAGGACTATGCCTTGGAATCAGTCTTTTGGAACCAATCTCTGCCTGCGCAAACAGAGGCGCAAACGCTGCTTTTGACGCATACCCTGGAAAAGATCGGCTTTCAATCGCCGCTTTGGCGACAAATCAAAGCCCTCAACAAACCGCTCTTGCTGGTGGTCGAAAATATGAGCACGTGGGCGCATCTCGTCTCTCTGCTCAACGGTTGGGATGTCACGGGCAATAGCCTGGAACAGACCCTGTCCTATTTCCGCTATTCGCTCAAATCGCTCAAAGCTGCTTTGGCCCATGAGGGTTATGAAGTGATCAGCGTTCAAAAACACCGCTTACCTCCGGCCGAGTCGGATTTTGTACGCAGTTTGACCCAGCCCTTTGATCAGGCCCAATTTCCACCTGAATCAGACTTTTTCAGCTATCCCATGCTCATGCATATCTTTAAAGGGTTTGCCAATCCCCAATTGCTGACCTTTTTCCAAGAGCATGTGGTCAATTCGGGCTTTGAAGAAGAAGCCGATATCTTCAGTTATACGGTCATGGCAGTGCCCATTACCCAAGCCAATCTTTAAGACATAAGCCTTTTAAAACGGTAATTTGGAGGGCTTGGCCTTGAGCTTGGCAACCGTTTGAATCACCGAATGGATGGCCGATTCAATTTCGGTGGCTGTGGTAAAACGGCCCAGAGAAAAACGCAGAGCATTGTTGCTCAAATCCGATTCCAGCCCCAAAGCCTCTAAGACATAAGACGCTTTGCCTGAGGCCGAAGAGCAGGCCGAGCCAGCACTGATTGCCAAATCTGTCAGGGCGACAATCAAACGCCCTTTGCTCAGACCTGGAAAACAGAGATGCAATATTGCGGGAGAACTGCTTTCCAGCGGTGTGCTCAAATAGACCTCGGGCAAGGCGTTTAAAATGCCTTGATAAAGCTGATTGCGCAGGGTTTGCAGGCGCAGGCGCTCTGCTTCGAGTTCGGCAAGGGCCAGTTCGGCTGCTTTGCCAAAGCCCACAATGCCAGGAATATTCAACGTGCCTGCCCGCAGTCCCCCTTCTTGGCCGCCCCCTTCGATGCAGGCTTTGAGCGGAATCAGGGGGTCGCGATGACGCAAATAGAGGCAGCCAATGCCTTTGGGGCCATACATTTTGTGGGCACTGAGCGAGAGCAGGTCGATCTGCAGGGCTTCGACATCGATCGGCAATTTGCCCCCGCCTTGGACGGCATCGCAGTGAAAGAGCACATCGTGGGCCCGGCAAAGGGCACCGATCTCGGCAATCGGTTGGAGATTGCCAATTTCGTTATTGACCATCATGACCGAGACCAAAGCCGTGCGGGGGGAGATTTTTTCAGCCAGCAGGCCGGGATCGACAAAACCTTGGCGATTGACGGGTAAAACCTCGACCTCAAAGCCCTGGGCCTCAAGCGCATGGGCAGAACAAAGCACGGCTTTGTGTTCGGTGGCCACGGTCAAGACCTGGTTCTTTTCGGGCAATAAGGTGTATAGGCCTTTAAATGCGAGATTATTGCTCTCGGTGGCGCCACTGGTAAAGACAATTTCATGGGGCTTGGCATTTAAGAGTTTGGCCAGTTCTTGGCGGGCCTTTTGTACGGCCTGCAGGGCTTCGCGGCCATAGCTGTGAGAGATATTGGCAGGATTGCCAAAACGCTCGCAAAACCAGGGCAACATGGCCTCTAAAACACGGGGGTCAACGGGAGTGGTTGCGCTGTAATCCAGATAAACAGGTTGTCTCATGATGTTTTTGGGTGTCTCTTGTGCTTGAGAATGCTGAAAACTAACATGGCCTGACAGGGAGTGTCAATTGTGATATATAACCTATTGTATATAATATTCTATTTTAAGAATCTATATTCTATTTTATTGACATTATTCAGTCTGGCGGAATATAATGAATTACAAGTTAATTATGGTTAAAGATTAGGTTAAGAAAGGAGTCGCGTTGAAAATGATTCAAAAGACTTCCTTTGTATTTCGAAGTTTGATGCTTACCGTTGCCGCTTTGGCACTGACCGCCTGTGGGCAGACCCCCATTCAGGCCAATTATCCGCTCTCGCTCAAATTGCCCACCCAGCCTGTGCGTTTTGTGCAGCCCGCGACCGGTGCTGTCACCCTGCTTTTAAAGTTTAAGCCGAATACCACCCGCAATGAGCGTTCGCTATTGCTCTCGCAGTACAATCTCAATTTAAAAGAGATTCTGACGGGCTTGGATCTCTATCTGGTGGTGGTTCCCGCCCAGGCTCCGCTTTCACTTTTGCAAACCCTCAAAGCAGATGCCCGTTTGAGTTATGTCGAATCGAACAGCGTGCCCGCTGCTCAGACTGGTTTTCTGGCTCAGCCAGCCACCCGTTTTCAGGCCCTCTTGGGCAAACAGGTGGAACTTGAAGGCATCTACAGCGATGAGCAGTCTGGTGCCAGCCTTTTGTTGGCCGAAGGCGAATCGCTGCCTTTGGTCAGCCAACAGGGACAGGCTTTAAATGCGCTGCCCAGCTTGGAAGACCGCACCCGTGTGCGCCTGATTGGGATTGTGCGTCCTGCCCTTGGCGCCGCTCCATCAGTTGCTTTAATGCCTGTGAAATACCAGCGCATTTAATTTAAAAGTGCGCCTAAAAAGCGCACTGAGAAACAGTGTGAACTAAATTTGGCAGCGTCCGTTGCCAAACATCTGGATAACCTCGGCCTGTCCTTCTGGACAGGCTTTTTTTTGTGCCTTGCTTAGGTATATACTGGAGCGGAGGAAGAAAATGTGTTAAAAAATCGTCTCAGTGCTTTATTAAAAGCCCTTAGCAATGGCTGTCCCCGCTGTGGTCATCGACCGATTGCCCGCCTGACAGGTTTTGCAACCACCTGCCCCAATTGCCAATTGGTGCTCGATCGCGGCAATGGATTTTTGCTCAGCGCAATTCCGATCTCGTATGCCATTTTTGTCTTGTTTTGGTTGATTCCGCTGATGGTAGCCTGGATTCTGAAACAGGTAAGTTACCCCGTGGCGTTTGGCTTGGTGGCTTTTGGTGCCATTTTTTGGCCGCTGGTGCTGTATAATTATTGCAAAATGATGTCTTTGAGTCTCTATTATTTTTTTATGGCCCATGAATTGGAGTCAACTGAGTCGGCCACCCGCTAGCCCTTAAAAAATAACTCAAAAAAACAGAAATTCGTATAAATTTTTCTGTCCGATAAGCATTAATCTGCCCCTGGACGGGCATAACTAGATAAATAACATATGTATTCAACTAGAAATCGTTGATTTTAGGATAGGCAGGTTCCATGCTGAAACCGCTCCCGCTTCTCTCTCCTTCGGGTCTGGCCATGATTCAACAGCAGTCCATTAGCCGTCTGCTCGAACATCCCACCCCCCTGGTTCAAGGGCTTTCTCCGGTGCCTGCCAGTGGGCGAGACCAATTTCAACTCATGCACCCCAGTCTCTTACAAAGGCACACCACCACGCCTGTGGCTGCGCCCCCAGTGACGTTTTCGAGCCCGTCCCAGCAATTGACGCAATTGGGTCAAAAATATGGAATTCCCTTTCAGGGCGGCTCTTTGGAGCGTTACCAAAGTGATGTGATCAAAGCAATTATCAAGGTCAAAGCCCGTGAAAAAGGCATCCCCGAACAGGTGGCTTTGGGCATGGCAGGAAACGAAAGTGGTTGGAAAATGTGGAGTGATGTCTCCAAAGGCACGCTGGTTCAAGGCCGCAATGTCCGCGAGGGCATTCTCAAATCCACCGATTGGGGCGTGATGCAAATCAACGACAAAGCCCATGGCACAAGTGCCGTGTTTCCCAGGGTTAAATACGATCTCGAATTTAATATCGATTACGGCCTGACTTTTTTGGCCCGCCAACGTGAAAAAATCAAAGGCGATCTGGGCCTTGGCTTGGGCGATTGGGATCGCACGGTGGCCTCGTATAATCTTGGCCACGATCCCAAGACGGACAAAAGTCTGGCCATTGCCCAGCGCTACGTCACCCATGTGAGCAACCGCTCACAAATGGCTTAAAATTTAAGCTGGAGCGATCTCCTTCCTTGCCATTTTTGCAAAAGAAAATCCCCGGATCAAACCGGGGATTTGTCTTAAATTGAAAATAGGTTAAGGCATGCCGCGCAAAACTTTGGCAGCTTGATTCATGGCTTCGCGCATTTTTTGCAATTGCTCTTCGCCAAAAGCGCTCAATTGTTCATCCAGGCGTTTTTTCTGAAACATCGCCAACAATTCTTCAATGGAACCTTTTAACATCTCCTGTGGGTCTTTGACCGCTGGATTGTCTGTTTCTTTGGGCGATTCTGGAGTGGGAGCGGTCCCGCCTGTGGGCCCATCGCTGCCGCCGGTTTCGTCCGTGGATTCTGATTCTGTGCTTTCGGCAGCCGCAACTTCAGTTTCGGCTTCTGCGGCATCCGCTTCGGCCTGCGCTTCAGCGACAGCCGGATCGCTGCTTGCGGGTTCTGGGGTTGTGGATTCTGGGGCGGTTGTTTCTGCTGGTGCATCAGGGGTGCTGGGGGCTTCGGCTGGGCTCGCTGCAGGTTCAGCCGCTGGTGCGGGTGTCGATTCGCTGCTGCTGGGCGCTGTGGCTGGGGTCTCTTGGCCTTTTTCCAATTTTTCGGCCAATTTATCAACCACTGCTTTTAACTGATTGACGATGCGGGCCAGTGGGGAATCGGGAGGGGGAGATATTTCGGCCATGGCCTCTTTAAATCTTTGCACGATAGCAGCCAATTCGGGGTCTCTTTGGGCCGGGGCCAATTCTGTTTGGGCGGCAAGGGCGTCTGCTTGCCCTATTTTTTTGAAGATGTCTGCCGTGATGGGGTTAAATCCAGCGTCTTGACCGACACCGGGTGTGCCTTGAAAACTGCTGGGTGTGGCGATTTGTGCAGGTGGCTCGCTGCTTACGGCAGGAGGGGTGACGGGGGTGCTTGGGCCCGGTGTTACGGGGGGTGTGTTGATGGCGGGGGCGGTGTTGGTATAACCCGCACGGCGGATACTGGGGTCGGGAGGGGGGATGACTGTCATAAGAAGAACGGCCTTTCAAAGAAAAGGGTGTTTGGATAACTATTACTCAATATACCCTTCTTTGCCAAAAAATTCACAAGCGAAAAAAACTTAACCAGAAAAAAGATTTGACCGATAGAATGAATGTGAGACTCTATTTTCAGATTGGGCGTGGCCCACAGGAGCAGATCGATGGCACTTAAGATCGGAAAAATCAAACACAAACCCGGGATTCGTCTCTCGGGGCCTCTTTATCATGCGGGCCCCTTTGCCCGTTATAACCGCGCCTTGGCTGAAATCATCAGTCAAAAATCCGATTATGATCTGGGCTTGGCTCCCGAAGACACAGTTCTGCGCCGTGAAGGTTTTCTCAGCCCTTTGCTCGAAAGCCGTTTGCAAAGAGTGCCCGCCAGTTTGCAATTTGAGCTCATGCATCAAGGTTTGCCCTCAGATATGCCGCTCTCTCAGGGCAAATGGATTCATGCTTTGCCCTGGGAATATGGCTCCATGCCCCAGGAGTGGCTTGACCTTTTGAGCTTTACCAGCGATGAAATTTGGGTTCATACCCCCGAAAACCGCAGTATCTATCTGCGTGAGGGTCTCTCTCCTGAGCGGGTCATGGTGATTCCCGCTGGCGTAGACAGCTCCCGCTTTCACCCGAAGGCGGAGCCCCTGCGCCTGCCTGGACGGCGCCGTTTTTGTTTTCTCTTTTCGGGCGAAGCGCTCTGGTATTCTGGCATTGATCTCTTGCTCAAAGCTTATACCGATGAATTTTTGCCCGATGAAAAT
Source organism: Candidatus Sericytochromatia bacterium (assembly GCA_018780035.1). Lineage (GTDB taxonomy): Bacteria > Cyanobacteriota > Sericytochromatia > UBA7694 > UBA7694. The sequence goes on along the minus strand of JADMKE010000020.1, from coordinate 218,231 downwards.
GTCAGCTTGGTGATTCGGGATACCCGGATCTCGGATTCACAGGATCATCTCTTTTGTTTGGAGCAAATTCGGGCCTATCAGGCCAATCCCGACAATCCCCCGATTATTTACCTCGATCGCGCTTTGAGTCCGGCAGAAGAGGCCGGATTGTACACTGCCTGTCAGGCCTTTGTCAGCCCTTTTCGGGCGGAAGCTTTTGGCCACAGCATCTTCGAAGCCATGGCCTGCGGGCTGCCGGTGGTGGTGAGTGGCAGTGAGGAACGTCTGGGGATCGAACCTGAAAATCTCAATATTTGGCTCAAAAGCCGCAGGGTCAAAGGGGCAGAAAAACAAATTGGGGGCATACCCACCCTCAGCTTTCCCACTTGGCTGGAAAACAATGGGGCTGAATTGCGCTACCAGATGCGCCAGCTCTTTGAAAAACAGGCAGATTATCAGGTCATGGGCCAAGCGGCAAGTGAATATATCCACAGCCATTTGAGTTGGGAACAGGTCTATGCCAAAATCCAAGAGCGCTTGCAAGCGCTCTTGCCCAAGCCGATTTTTCGGATGGAACAGGCCCGCCTGCAAGAAAAAACCCTGAATGGTTTAGAGGCTTTACACGCTGGACAGGTTGAAAAAGCCCAAGTCCTGTTTGAAGAGGTGCTCCAAGAAGACCCCGACAATCCGGTTTTGCATTTGAATCTGGGCAGCCTCAAACTGCAAGAAAAAGACTTTGTCGGGGCCTTGGCCCATTTTCAAAAGGCCTTGGCCAAAGCGCCTGCAAATGCCAATCTCTATTCGGTTGCGGGCATTGCTCTCTACCATTTGCAGGCCACCCAATTGGCAGAACGCTGTTTTTTACAGGCTTTGCGCCTGGTTCCGGAGCATGTAGGCGCCCGTGAAAGTCTCTTACAGGTGCGGGCCGCTTTGGCTGAAGCGCCGGAGGCTGTTCAAACCGCTTGGCCCGAATGGGAATCGCTGCTCGCAACTGCGCCCCAACCCCCTGTGGTGACTCGGCTTTCGCTCTGTATGATCGTCAAAAATGAAGAGCGTTTTTTGCGCACCTGTCTCGAAAGTGTGCGCGAAGTGGTAGATGAAATGATTGTCGTAGACACAGGTTCCACGGATCGCACGGTCGAAATTGCCGAAGAGATGGGGGCTGTGGTCTCTCATTTTGAATGGACAGGCAGTTTCTCTGAGGCCCGCAATCAGGCTTTGGCTCAGGCCACAGGGGATTGGGTCTTAATTCTCGATGCCGATGAGGTGCTCTCACCTGAGACGGTGGGCAATATCCGAGAGTTGGTCCGCATTCAACAACCCCATTTGACAGGCTACCAGTTTAAAATTCGCAACTTTAACAAAGTGGGCAATGAGGTTGATACGGTTGAACACTACATGTTGCGTCTCTTTCCCCGTCATCCTGACCTGCATTACACGGGGTATATTCACGAGCAGGTTGAACCCCGGCGAGAGGGACTGATCTTTGAGCGCATGGCTGCGCCAGATGTCTTGGTCTTGCATTATGGTTATACCGGTGAGTTGATGGCCGAAAGGGACAAATACCTGCGCAACTTGGAATTGATTCAAGCCTCTTTGTTGCAAGAACCCAAAAATCCGTTTCACTCCTTTAATTTGGGCTTGACTCACCGGGTCAATCACGAAAACGAAGAAGCCCTGGCTGCGTTTTTAGACGCAGTTGAAAAAAGCCTCAAGTTGGAAGCTTTGCCCACCTATATGGCTGCCTGCTGGTGTTATATCGCCTCGATTTATCTCGAAATGCACCAACCGGATCAGGCCCTCAAAACCTGTCAGGATGCACCTGAGCTGTGTCAGAAAAACCCGGATTATTGGGTCAATCTGGGCAGCTCCTGGAGTCAATTGGGGGAGTTTGAAAAATCGGTCGAGGCCTTTCAAGCGGCCATGGCCCTGCGCTTGGAAGCTTTTACCTCACTTGTCTCCGACAGGGCTGCCACGACCTGGAAGCCCTTTGCGGGTATTGGCAATGCCTATCTGATGCAACAAGACCTGGAAAAAGCCGACCATTATTTTCGCAGGGCCCTGCGCGAAAATCCGCAAAACACGGATATTCGCCTGGGTTTGGCGCGTTTGGCCTTGCTGCGGCAAAAGCCCGCTGAAGCCCGCAAATATCTCCAAACCGAAGGTCTGGAGGCCTATACCGAGGCCACGTTTGAGCTGGAACTCGGACGTTGCGATCTGCTCGAAGGCAAAGAAAGTGATGCTGAAACGCGGTGGTTGAAATTGGTGAACAATGCCGTGTTGGCCGAAGAGAACAATCTGCCACTTTTACAGGCCGTCAAAATTGAATTGGGCAATCTCTATTTGCGCCAAAACCAATTGGAAAAAGCCGGTCAGTGGTTAGCCAGTATGGAACACTCACGGGATTTGGTCAATCAGATCGCCCGCTACCATTTTCGGGCGGGTTCGCTCGACAAGGTGCGCGAACTGTATTCGGGCCTGATTGAACGCAGCAGCATTGAGCAGGCTTCAGACTTTCGCCATCGCGGCATTGCTTGGTTGGAAGAGGGGCAATTGGTTGAGGCCCGCAGCGATTTTGAAAAGGCCCTGAGCCTGGCCTCTGATGACGTTGATTCGCTGCACAATTTGGGGGTGATAGCCTTACAGGAAGACAATCTCGCATTTGCCCGCAGCTGTTTCGAAAAGGTGCGGGGCCTGGATCCTGAATTTTATCTCAGCAGCCTCGATTTGGCCAAACTGGAACTGGCAGAAGAAAACCCTGAACGGGCCCTTGAACTGCTGCAAGAAGTCTTGCGGATCGACCCGAAACAAGTGGATGCGCTGATGTTATTGGGCTGGTTAGAAAGCACCCAGGGCAACAGTGGCCAGGCTTCGGCCCATTATATGGATATCTTGGAACAAGACCCCACCCATACCGAAGCCATGACCCAATTGGGTTATTTGCTCTTGGAAGCCGGGGAAAGTGGCCAAGCTTTGCAACTCTTTGACCGGGCGCAGAACCTTCAAGCGCCCAATTTGAGTATCTACAATGGGATTGGCCTGGCCTTTTTGCAGCAGGAGCGGTATGAAGACGCGCGCAATGCCTTTTTATTGGCGTATCAATTGGAGCCAGACAATCCCGAAATTCAAAAAGCCCTGACCCTATCAGATCAGTTGGTGAACCAGCTCTTGCCCTCTTGATGCGGCAAGTGAGCGTTTAGCCTATCCGACTGCGCAGACTGGCTTGGTGTTTGAGCGCCCATTCCAGTTCTGTTTGGCCACAGAGATTCAAACGCAAAAGGGCCTCACCCAAGGGCACATCTTCGGAGACGTGGTAACTCAGGGCGGCGATCAGTTGCTCTTTGGAAATAATCCCCTCCTGAATCAGCAAATTGCCCAAGCGGCTGTTTTGGCGCACCCGATTGCGTTTGCGGTAAAAACTCTCGGCCAGTTCGCGGGCACTTTTGCCATTGACCAGTGTTTTTTCATCCATCAGCCCCACTTCGTCCAGAGCAAAGCTGAGTAATTCGGGAACCGTGGCCCCAAATCCAGCGAACGAATCACAAAAGAGATTTTGAATATACGAATTTTCTCCGTCCATACTCAGCTCCTGCTCTATTCTTTTGAGGTTATCATTGAATCTCAAAGGTTTTTTTTGCTGTCTGAACATTGCCCAGACGGTCAACGATCCGCACCACAACAAAATGTTGGCCTTTGCCGGGTTTGGCCAGGGTGAATTCAAACTGCTCTTCTAAGCCATCGACAATCCCATCTTTGGATTGAAACAAGGCCGTTTTTTGGCCGTTGAGTGAATACTCCGCATAAGCCAAGGGAGAGGTGCTGTCTTTGGCCGAAAAACGCAGACGAATCTGTTTCTCCTCAATACTGGCTTCCAGATTGGAAATGCTGGGAGCGGTATTGTCAACGGTGATCAATTGGCTGTCTTTGAAGACCTTAAAACTCGGACCTGAATTGGAAAGCTGATCGTGGGCAAAGACCCGAAAATGATAGGACCCATCCATCAGCGTGGCGGTATCAAAGGAGAAAACATTCTCCTGCAGATCCTGGGCCAGTTTTTTCCAACCTTTTTGACCGTAGGGCTGGTACCAGACCTCATAGCGCAGTTCATCTTCGTTGGGGTCATCGACATCCCAGGCCAGGCTCAACATCCCTGGGCGGTACTCTTGCAGCAAGCGCATTGGACCAGCGGCTTTTTGGGCCATTAACTCTTGGTAGATCTCTTCGGTACCACGGGGGCGGCGCAATTTATCCAAAACATCTGGATTTAATTCAATCGTCCGAGGCCCTTCGACTTTGGCCAAGGTATGTGGTTTAAAATAAATCCCGCGCTGCAAAAAATAGACGTCTTTGAGATAAGGCGGCAGGTTTTCACGCAGATAGCTGATATCAAAACTATGCAAATAGGGCGTTTGCTTGCGGTTGCGGGAGCTCAATTCAAAGCGAAATTGCAGATATTTGCCCTCAGGTGAGTTGATTTGGTTGCCCTGGGGACGGCTATAAGGGCCGCTCCATTCGCTCCAGGTATTGTCTGGGTCAGCGGTATTGCCGCTGCGCGACCAGGCCTTGATTTCGGTCTCAGGGGGCAATACGGCATCAAAGTGCAAGCTGCCCCACTGCGAGGTTAAATTGCTGCTGAAGATCTGGGTCTCATAGATCCCTTTGTTGAGATAATTGCCCTGGTAACTTTCAATTTGGGCTGGGCTCGATCCCACCAACAAAATATCTTCTCCGGGCCCCTGCAATAATTTGACCAATTGTCGCGATTGGGAGCGGGCAGGCAGACTCAAAATGCGTTTTTCGGGCGAAAGCGGATCGCTGAAGCGGTAAATTCGGCCCCGGGGCCCGGTGCCGATCAACAGACTGCCGGCTTTGTCCATTTCGAGCGTAAAGGCGGTCTCGCTGCTCATGCGAAAGATCATATCGCTGCGGCCCTGTTTGTCGATAAAATAGACGGCGCTTTTGGGGCCGTTTTTTTCGGGGGTGGCACTGGTGGCCGCCACGAAGACATTGCCTTTGCCGTCCCCTGTTAAAGCCGTGATTTCGCTAAAGGGGGTGTGTAATAGCGCCTGGGTTTTGCCGCTCTGATGGCGGTAAACAATGCCTTTGCTGCCACTGCCGAGCAGCAGGCCCCAATGGCTGTCTTGGTGCAAAACCTTGAGGTTGGCTTCACCAGATTGGTAGAGCCTTGTCAGTTTTTGGTCGCTGCCGAGACGGTAGAGCGAGCCGGAGTCGCCCGTTAAAATATACACCTCGCCCTGGGGGCCGGTCTGCATTTCCCAGATATAACGCTCGTCCATGGAGTGAATCAATTCGGATTTTTGGCCACCGATCCGGTAAATTTGGCCAAAGGGAGAAAGCGCTGCCAAAACAGTTCCGCCTTTTTCGGGTAACACCGCAGAGATCACACCCTGGCTGCGCTGAAGCAGGTTTTTAACCTGGTAACCGCTTCCCTGTTTGAGATCCACCTGGTAGACGGCAGCCGGATTGGCCGTGCCCACCAGCAATTGATGGCCATTGCTCTCGGCATCCAGGATCACGCCACGGGGCAGATTGACCACCGGACGGATATCAAAACCCAGCGAAAGGGAGCCATCGGCTTCAATCGCCGTGGAGAGGATGTCTCCGTCTAAAAAGTCGCCCACCCCTTCTAAATACCAGTTTTTGGGAAATTCGGCCTGTGCTGGAAGCGAAAATGCGAGGAGCATTGCGGCGATCAGGGGGAGCTTTTTCATGGGCGAGAGATACATCCTTCCTCAAAATCAATCGTGTTAAGTGAGCGGTTTAATTAATGGCTTTGGCATGGGATGTGACCCACAATTGCAGGGAAGCTTGGCCTTTGAGATCCGCATCTGTGGCTATTCTTTGCTCAGAGCCGGGAGAGCGAATCGGAATTGTCAGGCTTTCGGTTTCGGCGGTAAACAAGAGTTCCTGTACCGAGGCCGGCAATTTGGCCATCAGGGTGCTGTGTTGTGCCATGCCCCCTTCGTTGGTGATCAACATCAAATGCAAATCACTGTTGCTGCGCTGGCTAAAGAGATGGCTTAAAAGATCGTTATAACCTGTAAAACCTGTGCGCACTGAGGCTTCTAAACCGTCAATTGCACGGGCATCTCCGGCCAGCAGGGTGAGCGGACCATAGGGGGTATTGGCGGGAATTTGCATTTTAAAATTGCGGATCTCCCGCTCTTGCCGCCAATTGGAAAGCTCCACGTGTAAAGTGACCGAATCTCCGGGTTTGACCTCGTCACTGTCTGTCCAAATGCGGCGAATCTGGGCTTGGCGTTGCTGCGGCTTGAGGCTGACCTTTAAATTGAGGCCGCGAATATCGGGCTTTTGAAAGGGATTGCCCCAGAGTGCAAAGAGGGAATTGGCCAAATCTTGCACGGCCACAATCACCACATCTTGGCCTTGTTCGATGGTGTAATCATTGCGAAATTTCAGGTTCTGACCGTCGACATTGAGACTGCCTTCAAGCAGCAGGGTGCCTCCGAGATTATAATTGAGCCGCGAAGTTAAGACATTGTGAATGCTCATGGCCATCAGCATGGGCGTTAAGCTCGGGCTCTGAAAAACTTCCAGTTTAAGTTGGGCCGGATCGACACTGGCACTGTCTTGCACCTGGATCTGCATCGGGATCATCGGGGTCTTTTTGCCAATTTCGCCATAAATCGCGGTCAAGCGATCTTGGACAATGGTGCCAACTTCGCGCCCCGATTGCGACATTTTATACGAACCCGCTTCGCTCGAAAGAATGTGGTGAATATACGCTGTGGCCATCGGGATTTGCACATAGCCTTCGTTAAAAAACGGGTGTCCAAAGGCCAAAACCCGATTTTTGTCGATATAAGAAACAGTGCCGGTGCCATCGATCGAGAGATCTCCGCGCACCATTTGTCCGGCAACAGCCCCGCCCATTTCGAGTCTGTCGGGCATATCTGGATTGGCAATTGAACCCGCACTGGGTGTGCTGATGCCACCCATCACGGTCTGAAAACCCAGTTTTTCTAAATCTGCTTGGTAATGGGCCAGTACCTCGCTGCGAAAGCCGCCAAAGGAGAGGGGGGTGGAGATGCGCTGAAAGCCAGCAGAGGCAACGGGCATTGTCTTTTGGAGCTGGCTAAGGCTTTGCTGATAGGTCTGAGGGGTATAGGTATTGCTTGCGGTTTTGGCGGGTTCAGGTGGCAATTTAAAAATATCCAACATGTTCTGAATCGGGGTAATGCCGGCAATCGGCTCTTTGGTAAAATTGCCAAAGCGATAGGCCAGCGCGCCAATCAATTTGCCGTTGATATAACAGGGACTGCCACTCATGCCGGCCACAACCCCTGTAAATTCAGCTTTATCACCGGTCAGACGGGTTAAAATCACATCTTGCCCAGGGCCCAACATGCCTTGCATCAAGCTCAGGACTTTAAATCCAAAGGGTTCCACGGTTTTGCCCTGAAAGACGGTGCGGCAGGTTCCCTCCATGCCGCGCTGAATCTCATGGACAGGCATCAGCACCTCTTCAGCCTGTGCGGCTGAAGCAAAGCAGATCAAAGCGGTTGCAGCGAGAATATGAAAGCGTTTGGGCATGATTCCATCCTGGGCACCTGAATTGAAATCAGTTTAACACAGGAAAAACCCCCCAGGGTGAGCATATCCAGCGGGTAATCAAAAAAGCGTTCAGAGACCGGGATGACGTTCTGCCCGCAATTTTTGTAAATATTTGCCACGCTCTTCGGTATCCATCAAGGTCTCGTAGGCTTGATTGAGCAGCCGGGCAATGGTGGCAAAGCGATCGGGGTGATAGAACTTCATTTTGTGGCGGTAGGCGTCTTTGATCTGATCCGGTTTGCTGTCGAGGCCGATCCCAAGCAGGGCAAAATAGTCCATTTGGGCCAGTAAACTGGGGTCAAAGTACCGAACCTGCTGCATGGATAATTTGAGTTCTGCCAATTCTTGTTGGCATTCAGACAATTGTTCACTGAGAAACATATTCTGGGTCTGCAGAGACATCACCATTTGGTCTTTTTGGATCAATTGCAGCTTGAGCTTTTTCAGTTCTTCTTGTTCTTGTGAACGCGTGGCACTGGCTGCTGGGCGAATCAGATCGTAATCAGCATCAGATGCCGGAGCGACATTCTGGATCATGTTCAAGGGCTGTTCTTTGCTCCTTGAGGGCTCTGCCACGGAGCGCCAATGCAAACAGGCCTCTCTTTGGACATGCATGCGTGAGACCGCTGAGCTGGTGCTGTAGCGATCGGGCTTGCGGTTGAGATTTTCGTGTTCTTTGATCTGACAGATCACGAAGTTCTCGTCTTCGTCACCATAACGGGTGTAAGCGGTTGCACCATAAGCGCAATTGCCACAAAGTCTCTCCATCTTTGCCTGCCTGTGGTTTCTCTGGGATCTTTACCTGTTTTTAGACATGGGGTCTCTGGCTGTATTTTATCAAAGGCGAGGGCTTTTGCTCTAGTTAACAGCTTATTCAGACTAAATGGCACCCAGAGTAGACTTTGCAGCAGGCGGAACTGAAGCCCACAAATTGGGGTATACTGGGCATATTCCTTGAGAGGCTTGTAAGCATTGAATTTAAATGCCTTGAATTTGGCGCGACGCTTCTATTTAATCCTGTTCTGTGCTTGGCTGGTTTTGTTCACCGGATGTGTGGGCCGACCGGGTCAATTGGGCTGGATTATGCACAGCCGCTATTGGGACCCCAAGATCACATTGGTGGATATCAACCAAGATGGCACCCAAGATATTGTGCTTTCGGGCTACCAAAAAAAAGAGCGCAAAGACGATCGGGATAAAGTCATCACCGACAGTGTGGTGGCACTCGATGGCCGCAACCACAAAATGCTGTGGGGCTATCAGGCCCGAGGCCATGTCCAGGGTTATCCCACGGTCTATCAAGACACGGTCTATTTTGGCTCGACCGACCACAATCTCTATGCCCTGGACCTCAAAACTGGGCGGCTCAAATGGCAGTTTTTGACCCAGGGGGCTATTTTGGGAACGGTGGCCGCCGGGTATGGCAAGGTCTATTTTGGCAGCCGCGATCGCAGTCTCTATGCCCTCGATGCCAAAACCGGAATTCAGGAATGGCGCTATTTTATCACCCACCCGATCGACAGCACCCCTGCAGTGGGCTATGGCAAGGTCTTCTTTGGCGGCTGGGATCAACAGGTTCACGCTCTCGACAGCAATACGGGCACCTTGGTCTGGCAATTCCGGTCAGGCGGCTATTTCTCGCAGTCTTCCCCCGTTTTACACAGTGGTACTTTGTATATTGGCAGTTGGGATCGCAGCCTCTATGCCCTCAAAACCGAAAATGGCCAATTGCGCTGGCGCTACGAAACACGGGGATATATCGAAGAGTCCAGCCCCGTGGTCTATCAAGATCGGGTCTATATTGGCAGCAACGACAAACATTTTTACGCAATTGCCCGCAAAACCGGACGCTTGCTCTGGAAATATCCCGTCAAAGATGCGATTTATTCCACCCCAGCGGTCTCTTCGCGTTCGGTCTATTTTGCCTCCCGCGATGGCTATGTCTACGCCCTCAATCACAAAGGTGTCTATCGTTGGAAGTTTTATGCAGGCCAGCCGATCCACGGCTCACCGGCCTTGGCGGGCAACCAAATCTATTTGGGCTCCGAAAAAAACCAGTTTTTCTCATTACATGATCCTGGCATGGGTGAGATTTATTGGGGCATGTACGGGGGAACCCCCGATCACCGACAATTGCTCTCTGAGGCTGAAGAAGCCGGAGACACGCTGTCGCGCAGTGGCAAATGGTGGCTTCCGGCATGGGAATGGTTACAGGATCAATTTTAAACACACTTCAAAACCGTCCCCCTGTGCTGCGGTTTTTGCTGGGCCTGAGCTGGGCTCTGTTTGTGCTTTTGGCGATCACCACCGTGGTGGCCTGTGTGAATATTGCGTTTTTTCCAGCGGAACAACAACTCAATTTCTCGCTCTTTGACCTGATCGTTGCGATTGCTGCCCTCAAAATCTTTTCAGTTCTGTTGGCCAGCTTACATGAAATGCGCATGAAACAGCTGATGCCCAAACAGCCGGGCTCAGCCCTAAGCCACTTGCACTGGGCCCTGCGACTGACACCTGGCAATCCCGAATTACATTATGCCTGGGGCCATTTGCTGTTTTTGCAGGGCGATTTACAAGGGGCCCGTGAACGCTATGCCTATGTCTTAAAACTCTTTCCGCTGGAGAGCCCTGCTGCGGTTTATTTGGGGCGCTTGGAGCTGTCTGTGGGCAATTGGGATGCAGCGGGCTTTCAATTTGGCAAAGCCTATCGTCTGCGCCGGGGTGTGGCCTGGAACGACCTGCGCGAAGCCATTCCCGCCCAAGTCGCTGAATCTGTGCCCCGTAAGATTCGCTCCTCTTGGAGCAAACTCAATTTTGATCAGATGCAACTCCAATTTTTGCTGCAGGGCCGCTATTTGCCTGCCAGTTTTCAGGTCTTGAGCGAAAATTACCAAAATCTGATGCGCCAGCTCAGCTCCCAGGGTGCGATTACGTACCCGCTCAAACTCAGTGCTCAGCAGCACGCGCCGATCTCTCCCTATTGGGGACGCAATGTGCATGTTTCCCCGGTGCCCGCCTTCCCCTCGCGGGTGGTCAAAATCACCGAACCAGAGGCCATTGAAGCGACCTTTCTGTCCGAGGGCTTGGTCGTGGTCGACCATTTTCTCGCCCCAGACGCCCTCGAAGCGCTTCTGCACTTTTGTCAAAAATCGACCATCTGGCACGATGACCACAAAGAGGGAGGCTATCTCGGCAGTTATATCGACGACGGTTTTAGCTGTCCGCTTTTGTACCAAACAGCGCGTGAACTCAAAGAGTCTCTGCCCAGCGTGCTGGGGGCTTGGTCTTTGTTACAAATGTGGGGCTATAATCACGACAGCCACTGTCCGGGGATTGGGCTCCATGCAGACAGTGCTGCGGTGAATATCAATTTTTGGTTGACCCCCGATGAGGCCAATCGCGATCCCGAACACGGGGGGCTTTTGGTTTATCCCATTGAAGCACCCGCTGACTGGGACTTTGAAACGCTCAACAATGCCACCGAAAAAATGGCAGCCTTGATTGCCGAAAAAGCGGTCAAGCCGATCAAAATTGCCTACCGCCAAAACCGAGCGGTGATCTTTCGCTCTCGCTTTTTCCACGCCACCGATCAGGTGGATTTTGAACCCGGATATCTCAACCGGCGCATCAACGTGACCCTGCTCTATGGTCGCTACCAGCCAGAATTCTGATTGTCTCTGATCTGCAAGGCGGGCTCAAGAATCAGAATTGGCCTGAGCGATTTCGGGAAAATCACTGAAGATTTGCAAGGAAGAGAATTGGGTGGGGGCGTGGGTTTCAATGCACTCGGCTGCACCTTCCACAAATTTTGAGCTGATCGCAATCACCCGCCGGTTCTTGCCAAAATTATAGCTGGAATGAACCAACCCTTTTTCAAAAATAGTGTATAAATTGGAGAGATAAATGCGCGGATTATTCAGGCAGGGACTGACCGGCAGATGTAAAATCACAGCCTTTTCGCGTTTGATCAGCTTGCGCAAATTGGCCCGATTGGCTGGCGATTCAAGTGCCTCTTTGGTGATCAGCCGGGTGACTTTGTTATAGCTCCGCTCCATGGCCCGCATGCCTTCCAGCTCTTTGGGCTCCTGATTGACATATTGGTAGGCCCCATACGCACAGAGCAGTAAAAATACACTCACGAGATGAGAAGAGAGATTCAGGGTTTTTTTGCGTTTGTGTTTGCTGCGATCAACCGTATGCCCCTGAAAAGGTGCTGGCACAGAACTGTCCTGCTCCGTGGGCGGAATAAAATGGCAAAGTGTACAGGACTTGCGTTTGGCACCGGGCAGGGTCATCAGGGTGTCGTGGCCGCATTGTGGGCATTTTTCTGCTTGTGTTGCCATCTTATAACAGCGGCTCGATCTGTTTATTGATGCCTTTTAAGGCTTCTGAGGCAGGCATGCGGCCATCCCAAACGGGCTCCAGTGAGCGGTTGAGCACTTCCAGCATTTCATTCCAATAGGGAATAGCGGGGGTGGGTTTTCCCGTTTTGAGCGCATCGAGGAAATAGACGGCATCTTTGGGGGGCTGATCTGGATTGAGAAAGATGGCTGACTGGGCCACGTCTTTGCGGGCGGGAATGATCAGCCCTGGCTGGGTAAAGGCCTCGGAGGCTTTGCGAGCGGCCAAAAATTCAATCAATTTCCAGGCCTGATCAGGGTGTTTGCTCTGGCGTGAGATCACCCAACCCGAGGCGTCGGCGTCGACAACCGAACCGGCTGGCCCGCTGGGAAAGGGGGCAATATTCCACTTGAATTTGAGGTTTTGGCGGTAGAGCGGCACCGCCCAGCGGCCATTGATAACCATCGCCAATTTGCCTTGGACAAAGAGCTGAGACATGGTGCTGCTGCCCGCTTCTGCTGCAGTGGGGGCAACATGATATTTGTGACGCAGATCGGCATGCATTTGAATGCCCGCCAAGGCTTCTGGGCTTTCGAGCAGGGCTTTTTTACGGTCGGCAGAGAAAAAATCTCCCCCCATGCTCCAGAGGTACGGCGTCCAGAAGAGAAAGTGATTCTGAAACGAGACCCCAAATTGCTCGGGTTTGCCGTCTTTGTTGGCGTCCAGAGTCAGGGCTTGGGCAGTCTTGATCATCTCCTGCATGGTCCAATTGGCTTTGGGATAAGCTACTTTGGCCTTGTCGAAGAGTTCTTGGTTATAAAAGACGACCATATTTGAGGCATCGCGGGGAATGCCTTGCAATTGGCCCTCCAAGCGAAAGCCGTCGAGGGTCTGGGAATAAAAATCGTCAGCTTTGAGCACTTTGCTGGCACTCAGGTATTTTTCGAGTGGCAAAAAAGCCTTGTTCGAGGCATAGATCGGGAATTGGATATTATTGACAAAGACCACGTCTGGCGACAGATTGGCCGCAATTAAGGTGTGTAATTTTTGGAAGTATTTGTCGGGGATGTGCATCACTTCGAGTTTGATCTCGGGGTGCAATTGTTGGAATTCTTTGACCAAGGGGGTAAGAATGGCCATTTCTTCGGGGCTGCCCCAAGTCGAAAAGCGCAGTGTGTTGGGATCGCGGGCCGGTTGGCAGGCAGACAGTGCCAAGCCCATGGCCAGGAACGAGGCAAGTGCCAGTGAGGCCGGCTGACTAATCGAATGAAGTGGCGTGTTTGACATGCAGGCAGTATAACGTGTCTTTAAGGCGGACTCAACGCAGGTGGTTGTCCAATATTGGAACCCAGCGGCGCGGGGGTAGGGGCTTCATTTTCACCCAAATCAATCGCGATATAGGTTTCGCGTACCCGTTTGCCGTTGTTGCTGATATAAGAGACTTCCATTTGGTTGGCATTGAGCGCGAGAATTTTTAATTCGTAGGGCTGTTCGGGGTTCACGCGCAGGAATAAATTCAGGCCATCGGTCATTTGCCAGCCGCCGAGGCGGTCTTTGACCGGCGCGCCATCATAGCGGCAGAGGGATTTGCCGACGCGGAGTTCAATCGTGTTTTTGCGAAAAATCTTGATCTGATCGTCGAGAAAACAGTCTTGACCGGCATCTCTTTCATCTTCGGTACGTTTGCTGACCTGCCAGGTCTTGGAGCCGTTGCCTGTGAGCAGATTGAGCAGGCTCTGCACATCGGTGGGTTTGGCGGGGGCTTGGGCATTGACCGGAGGCGCCAAAGCACTGGCACTGGGAGAGGCATTGGCAGTGGGTTGGAGCGGATCTTCTTCGCAGCCAGTATTTAAGAACGTCAAAAGCAAGAGCGGAACACAGAGCGATTTAAATCGGGTCATTTTAAAGCAGCCTTTCGTATTCAGCCGGTTGCAGACGCCAGACGGGTACGCCACAATAGCGCTGCCCTTCGGGACAATAGGGCGTGCGGCCCCCCATTTGACGCAGGCCGCAAGGGGGACGCAGATAGGCCCCAATTTGGGGATGAATGGCGGTGATTTGGGCCAGCTCATCGAGAGAGGCTTGCCAGATCTCTTCTTGGGCGTTGTAACAGAGTCGGGCTTTGAGCTTGTGGTGCATGTTCAAGAGATCGCCTGACTCACTGAAGCGCACACTCACAGCATTGGGCAAGAGGTAGCTGACCATTTCCAGTGAGCCCCCGCCTTCGCGCAATTGGTTGATGCGGTCCCAGATCCGCTCCATACAAGCCGTGTAGATTTCCAAACAGGCGGGGTCGGCTGTGAGCAAGCGGGGAGTGATATAGTCTGGCCGGCTGTCGAGATGCAGCCCCAAAACGGGCCGCGACCCTGGCACCATGCGGTGGCGTTGGTCTTGCGAGTCGGCGGCGTGGCTGAGTTTTTTGCGAAAGGTATAATGCGGATGGTGCAAGACACGGGTCAATTTGGAGTGGGTGGTGGTGTTTAAGGTGGTCGAAAGCACTTTGTTGCGGGCCGGGTCGAGCACCAGGGCCAAGGCCTCGGCATCCGACATCTGGGTAGGCACCAGCCCCAGCACCTCGCGCACAGCTTCGGCCATTGAGGTCTCGGCATTGACCTTCCAGTCCACCAAATGTGAGACCTTGCCTTGTAGAGATTGGTCAAAATGGGAAATAAAATCGCGGCGATCACTTTGGCTGGCTTGCAGACTTTGCAACCAATAAGCGCTTTCAGGCATGTCCTCAAAAGCCAAAGGCGATTCAATCAATTGCTCAATCAACGGATCCGCCTGTCTGACACTTTGCAACATGGCACTGATCACCTGGCGGGTCTCTTGGGGGACGTCAGCCTGTTCGGCCATGTGGTGGTAGCGCAAGAGTGTCAGCAGCGAAACTGTGTGATAGAGATTGGCAAAGGTGCCTACGGGCAATACATAGCGGGCCACTTCTTGGGTCTTTTTTTTGATCTCGCGGTCGTATTTTTCAGCTTGTTTTTTGCGGCCCGGAAAAATCCGGTAATATTCAGTTGCTGCAGTTTCAAAGAGTTTGATTGAAAGTTCTTCGTAGGTGTCCATCTGGTCTTGCAAACAGGCTTTGTAAACGGCTTGTAATTTCTCAGAGCCAAAATCAGGCTCAATCACTTTGCCGGGTTTGACGTGTACGTAACGCTGGCTCTGCTGTTCGCTGTTGTAATAGGGAAAAGCATGCAAAAACGACCAGAGAAAATGGCGCGAGACGCCACTCAGGGCAAATTGTACATGGGCATGTTGTAGGGTGGTATGATGCCCCGCTTCATAGGTGCTGGCAGCAATGCGGTCGCGCATGGCCTGGCGCTGTTGCTGAATTTCTGCGCTTTGCCCCTGACCACTGACCGCCGCCACACCCACCAATTCCGAAGAATAACAGGTGCGGGCTGTTGCCACCGCGTTGTTATAGGGTTCGGTAAAAATATTCACCAGCGAAATTTGGGGGGGCGCTGAGAGGAAAACAGGCATACTTTTTGAAAAGCCTCGTACAATTAGGTATACATCATTATACCAGTAAGAGAATACCAACAAGGACCAGAGCCAAAGTGACCATGATCAACACCTCCACCGTGGATCAAGACATACTTGCAAGTATTTTGGGGGTGGGGGGAGCCCCCCTGCTGGCAGAAATGCTCAAACTGTTTTTAAGCCAAATTGAGCACTACCGTCAAGCGGTTGAAGCAGATCTGACCAGATACGATTATCCAACCCTTCAAGCGGATTTACACGCCATGAAATCTGCAGCTTCAAGTTTGGGGTTTGTCGCACTTGAAAACTGTTTAAAGGGCTTTGAAAAAGCGGTTCAGAGCCACACTGCTTGGCCCGAATTGTTCGTCAGGGCTGAAGATTGGCGCAGTTTTGTCGCTCAGGCCAAAGACTGTGCTGAACAGCTTTTAAACGCAGACTGAACACAGGCAATGAAAAACCGCCCTGGAGATCCAGAGCGGTTTATGCTGTCTAAATTAAATTCTGAGGTTAGCGGATGGTGTTCAACATATTCCGTTCGGAGTCTTTAAAACCACGAATCAGGGTGGCCAGAGATTGAATACAGTTGGACAACTCACTGGCCTGCTGCTGGGCGGTACTCAAAGCAGCCCCTTCCAGGGCTTTAAATTCGGCAATGCCGATCACGTTACCGACACCCGCGGCACCGGTAACAATTTCGGCACCGGTGTTGGCATCTAAGTTCACGCCATTAATCCCTGCCGCGTTTTTGAGATAGACCTGACCCGTCATACGGTCGACCACATAACGGGGGTCATCGGCATTGCCTGCTACGCCATCAGGGCCATCGGGCAGAAAAGGGTCTCCCGCTTGACCAGGGGTATAACCCGCGCCGACCCGGCCAGGGACAGAACCATCGGCGTTAAACACACCATAATTAAGGACCTCACCCGTAAACTCATCGCGGCGCACGCGGACAATCAGCGGTTTGGCGGTGACCAAGTTGGCCCCGGCCAGGGTATTGCCAGCATTGAGAATGTTAGAAGGTGTGGCCAGAATGGCGGTGGAAGATTTTAAGGTGGAGGCGGGGGTGGAGTTAAACGAACCGTCTGTGGCGGTTTGGGCAGTATCTCCTGCAAAAGAGGCGATCGGAACAAAGAGCTTGGCAATGGCCGTTGCTCTGGATTCATAAGCTGCAGCAAGAATGGTCACAGGGTCAGCGACACGGACGGAGTTGGAAATCTGGACCCACGTATTGGCCATGGTTGGGAAAGCTCCTTTGAAAATATAGACAGAATTTCAGATGTCATTTCTATCAGAGAAAGTCTGTTCTCACCTGTCTCTTAAAATAGAAAAAAAACAACTATTTAATGCTTGCTTAATATTAGCACGAAACAATTGCTCAGAACATGTGCGTATTTCAGCGACTGACGGTTCTGAGATAGCGGCAGGCAAAATAGAGATAGGCTTTGACACTTAACTCTCCCGCTTCGCTAATAAACTTAAAATGGTTCAGGCATTTGTAATTGGCTTTTCTGACCGCAGGGTCTTGATCATAGGGCAAAGGCTCTGTCTGCCATTGACGGATACCTTCTGCTTGTTCAGGGGTACACAGAGACAGGGCATTGAGCCAATAGGTCCAGTTTCTGACAATCTCCCCATCTTGTTTATAACTGGGATGGAGATAAGCTTCGAGGCCCCAGCGCTTACGAAAACGTGGCCCCAAATCGAGATTTAAAACCCAAAAATCTCCCAACATCGCAACCTGTTTATCGAAGAGGCCAAACATGGCCTCGGTCGGCAATTCCAAACGTGCAATCAGGGTTTTGAGCGAATCCAGCTCTGGGCAGGTCAAACAGAGTTTGAGGGTGTTGTTGCGGGCGAACATCAGTCCCAGATAGCTGGCTTGAACAGACTCTGGCAAAAGTCCGAGGACTGTGTCGAGCTGCGCTTTTTCCAGGGGGGGGCAGGGACGCCCAGTCAAAGCCAGATACATTTCGGTCACGAAGTTGTGCCAGTCTTGCTGGGCATATTGGGGGTGGTCCAAATGATCCGACTTGAGATAGAGCCCATCCAAGAGCGGAAGTCCAGATTCTGCTGCCAAAGCCCATTCAAACCAAAGTGAGGGGCCATGAATGGCCTTAAGAAAATCCGGGTTTTGAACCTGGTTTAAAAAGTCATTGAGATGGCCTCGAACTGTGTCGGGCAAAGCCTGACTGGTGCGTAACAAAAAGGGCTGCAACAGGGTCCAAACCGGTTCGCTGGGAATCACACCTGCAGCAAAGGCCAATTCGCAGCGGTTTTTGCCCAGTTCACATTCAAAAATGCCGCTGGGGACCCAAAGCAACGAATCGGTCAGATGATAGAGCGCGGTGAGCTGTTGTGCGGGTTTAAAGACCTCGGGCAGATAGTGGCAGGCATAACGCAAAACAGAGAGGGGCGTTTGAGCCATACTTCAGACAAAGACCGGGCTGACATCGTCAGGTAAACCCTGAGTCAAAAAGCGCTCACAGCGCTCCAAATAATAGCGGGCAGCTGTATCACGGGGATTGGCATCGAGGGTGGCTTGGAAGCCGACCCGAGCCGCTTCAATCTCGCGATTAAAATAATCTGCCACGGCCTTTTCAAACAGATCGAGGCTGCGAAAGCGAGCGGTAAAGTCTTCGACCATACCGGCATCAAAGATTTCAAAAATTGAAATGGATTGGATTTTGCCTTTGACCCGCACCCAGCCCAAATGGCGCATGCTGTATTTTTCGGGTTGACTCAACTTGCTGCGCGTCTGTTCGGAAATGATCAATTGGGAGCCATACAATTTGGTCAGCCCTTCGAGGCGGGCTGCTGTGTTGACCGCGTCGGAAATCACGGTGCCCTCCATGCGCTGTTCTTCGCCAATGGTGCCCAGCATCAGCAGGCCGGTGTGCAAGCCAATGCCAATCTGGATCGGCAACTCTTGTCTGTTCTGCCGTTCAAGGTTAAAGACCGTTACCTCATGTAACATATCCACCGCAGCATCCACGGCCTGCTGGGGCTCTTCGGGAAAGAGAGCCATGATCCCATCGCCAATATACTTGTCGATAAAGCCCTGATGCACGCGAATAATTGGGCTGATGCGGTTGAGGTAATCGTTGAGAAAGTCAAAGTTGGCCTTGGGGCTGAGCTGTTCGGAAAGCGTGGTAAAGGAGCGGATATCCGAAAACATCACACTCATCTCCTGTTGGCTCTGATCGCCCAAACGCACGTCCAAAATGCTCTCGTGGCCCAAAAATTTGAGAAATTCATCGGGCACAAAACGGGCATAAGAGAGATTGATCTTGGAGAGATGGATATGGGTTTTGATCCGTGCCAATAATTCGTTTTTGGCAACGGGTTTGGTAAGGTAATCATTGGCCCCTGTTTCAAAACCCTGGACCAGATCCGCTACCTGGTTTTTGGCTGTGAGAAAGACAATCGGCAGGGAATTGGCCGGGTATTGCTTGCGCACGGCTTCACAGACCTCATAACCCGACATTTTGGGCATCATCACATCCAGCAGAATGAGGTCAAAGGTCTGGTTTTGAATGGCGTCCAGGGCTTCTTTGCCACTGTTGGCTTTGGTTACGGAATAGCGCTGCAGGGCCAGCATATTCACCAAAACCTGCAAATTGACAGGCTCGTCATCGACAATTAAGATCCTGAAAGGGGCTTCTTCGCTGGGCAATTCTGTCAGAGGTCGGGTCTGCCGGACCAGTTCTTTGACCTCTTCCAACTCACCTGTGGAGGGAAAGAGCCGAATGCGGGGGACACGTACCTCTTGCGGTTGGGTGTCTTCGGCCAGGGGCAACAAAAAGTGGAAATGTGCGCCTCTACCGGGGGCCGAATCGACACGGATCCGCCCACCGTGGAGTTCAACCAAATGGCGTGTGATGGCCAGGCCCAAACCGCTGCCGCCGTGTTCACGGATGGCCGAGCCATCGGCCTGTTCAAAACTCTCAAAAATCCGTTCGTGCCAGGCCTCGTCTATGCCCGGCCCTGTATCTGACACCGTGATTTCGAGGTGTTGGCGGGTGGCGTGGGCATTGATCTCCACTTTGCCAGCGGGCGTAAATTTGATTGCGTTGCTGATCAAATTGTGCAAGATTTGCTGGATCCGATCTTCGTCGGCCATCACAGGCGGGGCGTCTTCGGGCACTTTGTTGATCACTCTGAGCTCTTTTTGACCCACCAGTGGTTTCGAGAGTTTGAGCACGACTTCCACAATTTCACGCATCCAAACGGGTTTGAGATGCAGTTGAATCTCTTTGTGTTTGAGTTGGGAGAAATCGATCAGGTCATTGACCAGGTGAAAAAGCCGACGGCCACTGGAAATGACCAATGAGAGATTGTATTTTTGCTCGCGGCTGATCTCCCCTGTGGCCCCATCCAACATCGACTCAGAGATGCCAATAATCCCATTTAAAGGCGTGCGCAATTCGTGGGAAATATTGGCAATAAATTCATCTTTGAGCCTGTCGAGTTTTTTGAGGCGTTCGACCATGCGCTCCTGGGACTGCTTGGCCAGTTTTTCTTGTTGCAGGCGGGCCGCTTGGGCCTCCATAATCTTTTGCTGATCCACGCGCAGACGATCGCCCAAGGCCATTGAAAGCAACACGACTTCAATCCCTGTACCAATTTGCAAGGCATAGGTGGTCCAAAATGAGGTGGGCAGAAGGCCATAGGCCGTAAAGCCCGTCACCAAGGCACCCAGTACCAGTGAACTCCAGGCGATCAAGAAATAACGGGCAGCCTGGTAGCCCAAGCGCCAGACCAGAAATCCCGAAATCCAGATCAAGAGCGTTGCGGCAATCGCAATTTTGCTGCCCCAATAAATCGAGAGCCAAGAGGTAAAGGTTTCATCGGGGGTTAAATTAAAGAGCGAGAGGCCCAGGCTGACAAAACGCAAAATATCCAAAACCCAATTGAGTCGCGGCACATTTTTTTTGAGTTGTAAAAAATGCTGGCAAAAGGTAATTGTAAAAAAGATCGAAAGCGCCAGAAAAAAGCCCAGGCAATGGTTGTTCCACCAGACGGCTGTGGGCCAGAAATATTCATAAGCCAAACCATTATTGGTGGCTTGAAAGAGCAAGTGTAAAAAGAGCAGGGTGAGCACATAATAGAGATAATTGAGATCCCGCACCGAGAGCCAGAGCACGAGATTGTAGAAGATCATCACAAAAATCAGGCCATAATAAAAGCCAAATCCCAATTGTGATTCGTGGTCTTTGCGGGTAAAGGCCCTCTCTGAGAGCAGATTCAGCGGCAAATAATAGGCCGAAGAGCTTTTAACGCGAAAATAATAGTCGCGTGTCACCCCTGGCGGGATGCGGATCTGAAAGAGTTGGTTGCGATTTTTGACCTCGCGGGCTTCAAATGGCAGGCGGCGGCCCGCATGGATTTCACGCCAAGAACCATCGAGCCGGGGTATATAGACCCGGATAAAGTCAATATTGGGGTGGCCAATTTCAAAGAGGTAGAGCTGCTCTTGGATCAGCGGGTTGCGCACGCGGAAATGCAGCCAAAAAGCCGAGCTGGAAAAGGCAAAATTGGGGGTCTCATCCAAGCTGAGCTGAAAATGTTCAGGCTGTTTTAAGATCTGTTCAAAGCGCAAACTGCCGCCGGGATCTTCGAGAATTTCGACCCGTTTGCCGAGGGGATAGACCTCTTGGTTGGGCCTGAGGATCACCGTTTCGAGGGCCTGAGCAGGGCCTTGAAAGAACAATAAATTGAATCCCAGCCCCAACACAGCGGGCAGGATCAACAACCCCCAAAGCCAACAAACCGATGAGCGCAAAAAAGGCGGCAGACCGGCAGGGGACAGAGGTAAAAAAGCTTTGTTCATAGTGATTGAGATCAATATATCAGGCCTTGGCCCATTGTCACGTTATCTGTCCCTTTATTCTCAGTTATTCGAGGGCGGTATTGCGGATGACATAGTGCAAATGGTCCTCCCAGTGCCCGTTGATCTTGAGGTATTTGGGCGAGTTGCCTTCGCAGACAAAACCCAGTTTTTCGACGACGCGGATCGACGCTGCGTTTTGGGGCATGATATTGGCCTCCAGGCGGTGCAATTTTAAAGGGCCAAAGGCCAATTGCACAGCTGCTCCCAGCGCCTCAGTCATGTAACCTTTGCCGTTTTGGTGCTGGTCGATGCTATAGCCCAAAAAACAGGAGCGAAAGGCGCCCCAGACGATATTCGAGAGGGCAATATGGCCCAAGACGCGCTGCGGGTTTGTTTGATTAAAGATCCACAGCCGCAGCAGCCTGCCTGCCTGCGCTTCGGCCAGATCTCCTGCCAACTTTTCTGCTTGGCAGTCTAAGCTATAAAAGTCTTTGCTGGGTTTGGGGTTCCAGGGCCGAAAAAAATCCCGGTTGCGCAGGTGGTAATCAAGCACCATTTGGGCCTTTTCTGGCGGCAGGGGACACAATTGTAAACGGGCGGTTTGCACCCGCAGTTTTTCGATCTGTTTAGGCAAGGCCATGTTTTTTCAGCCCTTTCCAAGCCAGGAACAATTCCAGCAAGCCAATCAAGCCAAAAAAGGGCTGCAACCAATAGCGCAGACCCACCGTCAAGACCTGCACGCCAATCCAAATAATCAGTGCCAAGGCCTGCAAACAGGCCAGTGGGTAAAAATACCTGTGTTTGAGCAGGCCCAGCAAGGCCGTGAGACAATTGCCCAGGCCATTTACCCCCAAAAGAAAGAGGCCGGGAATCAGGTAATTGCCAAAGACCGTGTTTTCGATCAGTCCCGGTG
Source organism: Candidatus Sericytochromatia bacterium (assembly GCA_018780035.1). Taxonomy (GTDB): domain Bacteria; phylum Cyanobacteriota; class Sericytochromatia; order UBA7694; family UBA7694. The sequence goes on along the minus strand of JADMKE010000020.1, from coordinate 196,083 downwards.
GAAAGCCAACGCCCCGCCCGGAGGGATCGGTAATCAATGAGTAGCCAGGCATCAGCGCACCCAAACCGACAAAAATCTGCAAGACAATCAAGATGATGCGAATTTTATCGGGTGTTTTATCTGGGGTGGGCGGTTTGTCTGTTTTCATGGTCTTACTCTTTGCTTTTTGCGTGTCTGTGTGTGTGCCTGTGTGTGTGCCTTGGCCGGGTGCCAAAGAGCAGGGTGATATTCAGGCGCATATTGACAAAACCCGGTGCAAACACCAGCTGATCCGCTTCGTGGAATAAATCTGAGCTAAACAAAACGGCTCGGTTTTGGCGATAGGCAATTCTGTGGGGCTGGGCCTGTGAGCGTTTTAAATAGTCGTAGATCAGCGGAATTTGGTCAGCCTGGTTGTATTGGTTAAACGACCAGTCCGCAGGTGCAGCCTTGTCGTAAATGATCAGGCCCCCAGCCTCGGGCTGGAGATTGGCCGCCGTGGGCGTGATCCAAAAATTGAGATTGAGAGCCGCTTCGTCGCCATGTACGCCGGTGCCCCGGCCCCGCTGATCACATTTAAACGACCAGAGATGGGTGAGTTTGTGCTGTTTAAAAATGTTGGGCAAGGCCGTTTGTAATTCTTCGGCCAATTGAAAGAGCAAAGCTGGATGAAAGCCATCGCGCCAAGAACAGCCCAAATAACCTGTGGCATAAGCCTGGTGCCAAATTGTGGCAGACAGGCAGTATTCATACAGAGCCGCCACCACTTCCGGCCTCAGCAAGGGCTCCAGTACGACGATGCCTGAATTCTGCCCCAGAAATGCCGCTTCGACCGCTGCCAGATCCAGGTCTGGGTGTAAAAGTGCTTTGAATGTGGGCAGGGCAGGCAGATAATAGGGCTGCTTAAGCAATGCCACGCCTTTGCCACTGATCTCCTGGCAAAGAAAGGGATTTTGTCCTTTGAACTGCTCAGAAAGAGCCTGCCACTGGGCCAAAAGCGCAGTGTATTCAGGCAATTGTTCGCGGGCAAAAACACCTTTTTCTAAGAGATAACTGAGCTGGGCCACATGGTGCTCCCACTCATAGCCAAAGACGTGTACACTTTCGGGGGGGGCCGAATGGAGAGCCGAAGGCGCGGTCTTTTGGGGGAGTACTTTGGCCAGATACAGCTCTGCGATCAGGGCTTGGGCGGCGGCGCTTTGGCCCTGTTGCAGCAACAATTTGGCCTGCAAAAATCGCAATTCGGGATGGCCCGGAAAAAGCTGCAAAACACCTTGCAAGGTCTGTGCCGCTCCTGCAAAGTCGCCGCGCTTAAAGGCCAGTTCGACGGCTTTGTGAAAACGGGCCAGGGCCTGGCCGGGGGCATTGAGATGCAAGTGGGCCTCACCGATCCGCAGCAGGGCATCGAGATCTTCGGGAACTTGGTCAAAATAGGCGTTCTCCCAGTGGATCACCCCCTGCCAATCGCCCTGAACTCGGCAGGCCTGGGCCAAAAAGCGGGTGAGTTTGGGGTCTTGGGCCCCCAAAGCCAAAGCCCTTTGAAAGGCGACAGCGGCCTCTGCTGCTTGGCCTTTGTCGAGCTGAAGATAGCCCCAGATGACCTGCAATTCGGGGTCGTTGGGGGCCGTTTGCAGGCTGCTTTGGCAGAGCTGCCAAGCCTGATCTACTTGGGCCGTTTGAATCAGGTGGCTGAGGGTTTCAAGTGCTGAGTGAGACGAGGGATGCATGCCTTTAATTATAGCCCATGCGCGCTTGGGCTATTTGCAGGTTTTGTCTTGGCAGGGCGTATAAACGGGTCTTCATTTTTTCGATTTCAAAAGGCAACTCAGCGTTTGCCTTCACGCAGTTCAGGCAAAAGCTTGCCAAACTCTTGGGTCGCAAATAACCGATACCTTTGAACACGTTTTTGAGCGTTCAGATCCGGGGCATAAAGCAACATGCCACTCAGGCGGTTTCTCTGCGAAGGATCAGCTTGGGTTTTTTGATAAGTTGCATAATTTTCAATCCAATCCGAACTGGATGTATAGGGATTTTGAAGGGACGGATGACTGAAACGCGTTTTGAGAGATTTTGCATCCAAGGGCCAGTCTTTTTCTGACTTTGCTTGTTGTTGTAAATACTGGTGGACCCTGTTTAAGTTTTGCTTCATGGCGATATTGCGAGAGCGATTGATTACGGCAGAGTTACCTGGAATGAGGATCGCAAGAAAAAGGCCTAAAAACAGCCCAAAGCCCAAGAGCGTATATTGACTGCGGATCAAAAAGTTGCGATGGCGCTTGAAGACCCCCCAGAGATGATAAGCCAGGTATAAAAGCCAGAAAAGAAATAAACAGCTATACAATGCCTGAGCGGGCCACTCTACGAGCATATATAGCGAAAAAGTGAATAAAATAGCCCAAATCAGGCCGTTTAATCCTGCCAAGATTGAGTGAAATACCCATTCCCCGATACGCATGAACATGATCGCTACCTCAATCTCTGATTTTAACAAATGTTATAATTTGATTCTCTCGATAGCCCCCTATCCAGTCACAAAAACGCGCAAGGAGTAATGTATCATGGCAAGCGGACAAGGTTCTACTGGCAATGTAATCGCCGCACTCTGCAGTTTTTTTGTGCCCGGACTCGGTCAGCTTTTGCAGGGCCGCCTTTTGCTGGCGCTGATTCAATTTGTCTTGGCCGGGGCACTCTGGGTAGTGCTGATGGGCTGGGTGATCCACCTCTGGTCGATCCTTGATGCGGCGATGTTTAAGCCGCGCTGATGGCGTGTGTTGCTCAATTTTGGGCTTAAGAATTGCTTAAAACAAAGGGCTCATTTTTCTCTTCGATGATATAACCGTCTCTATCGCTGCCATAGAGGAAATACTGAGTCTCAGAAAAAGCCTCAAAGATCACCTGTCCTGGTGGGTAACGTTTGTCTACAGATAAGTCAGGGGCGTGCCCAAAATATAAACCAGCCCAGACAATCGGTTTGGGGCGGCGGGGAATACCGACTTTGGGATTGAAGTCGGTTTGAGCGGGTTGAGAAGCAAAATCTGTATAGGGCTGATAAAAATCTTTCCAATAGGGGTTGCTGGCCATGCGGGCCTCGGTTTCTATTTGCCGAAACGTAGCAGGAAAGGAGCCGCCCCAATCGACCCCATAGGTTTCGAGCATGGTCTGCACGGTATGCATATTGGCTTTGACACTTGAATTTCGGTGAGGGTCGCAATGACTACCCACAGCGTTGGGAGAGGAGAGCAGACTCAAAAAAAGCAAAAAAATGCCCCCGACTCCCCAGAGATGGACAGCGTTGCTGCCTTCGAGCAATTTAACCTTGAGCAAATAGCCCAAGAGGGGACCCAACACAAATTTGAAGCCCAGACTCAAAATCAGAATCAAGGTGTAGAGGATAAAATAGGGGCTCTCGCGCACTTTTGGAATTACCACAAGCAACCCAGCCAAATTGCCCAAGCAGATCCAACAGATCAGAAGCAATAATTGTGCTGGTTTTCGAATCGATTGGAACTTCAATGCGAGTTGGGTTTCGCAAAAACAGACGAACGCAAAAAAGAGCATCCATGCCAGAGGCAAAAAGAATGCAGCATCAATCTGCATAAAGTGCGTTCGTACAGGCGAAGGACAAATCGATCTCTGGGTAGCGAAAACCGCCCAAACCAGCCAATACAGGGTCAATAGATTCATTAATCCCCAGCGGTGGCTCAGCCGGTATAATGCGCTCAAAAATGTATGGGGTGTGGGCATACATTAAAATTCCCAACCAGAGGCTTCGTCAAACACTTCCATCTACAGCGAGCTATGCGAAAATAGACATCAGATCAACTGCCGTCAGCCGGATTTATCCCGAAGGAGTCACCCCCCATGCAAGAACGCAATTTTGAAGTCACAGGCATGACCTGCCAAGGCTGTGTGCGGGCGGTAACCCGTGCAATTCAAAAAGCCGATCCCCAAGCCGAGGTGCAAGTCACCCTCGAATCCAATCATCTCAAGGCCCAAACCAGTCTCAGTGCGGCTGAGTTACAGGCCCGCATTGAAGGGGCTGGATTTACGGCCAAAGTCTTGACCTGAAGCGGATCTCGCCTTGAGCAAGGCCTGAACAATGATTAAGCCACAAACCAGCTTTGAATTTCTGCCTGCAGGGATCTGAGCTCCTGTTCAATGCTTGCCCAATCTTGGCGGGCCAAAGCCGCGGGTGAGACCAAACGTGTGCCTTGGCCCACCGCCAAAACACCTGCCCGCTGCCAGGCTTTTAACTCGGCAAAATGCAGACCGCCCGTGGGCAGCCACTGCACCTGGGGGAACGGCCCCTGCAGGTGTTTGAGGTAATCCAGGCCGCCTGTGCTGGCGGGAAAGAGCTTGAGCCGGGTCAGGTCATGATTGAGGGCGGTCATGACTTCGCTGGGGGTATACACCCCGGGGAAATACGGCAATTGGGCTTTTTCGGCCACCTGGGCAATCTCCAGAGACAGACCCGGTGAAACCAGAAACTGGGCCCCACTGGCCAGGGCCCGTTCGGCCTCGATTTTGCTCAGAACCGTGCCTGCGCCAATACAAATCCCTTCTTGGGCCAACGTGGCGATCAATTTCAGCGCTTCGGGGGTGGTCAGGGTAATTTCGAGGATTTTAAACCCTGCTTTGACCAAACAACGGGCCAAATGCAGGCAGGTCTGCGGGTCGTCCAAGCGCAGAATGGGCAAGACAAATTGCCGGTGCAAGGCAGTTTCGAAGTGCTCGAAGTAATTCGACATCAAACGCGCATCCCAAAGACCTGTTGCAAAGCCTGCATCACGTGCTCAAATTCTTCAGTTTGAATCAGACCCCATTTTTTGACCAGCCGCTGAGAAGAAACTGAGCGCACCTGAAAAAGATCGACGACAGATTTTTTCTTCAAGCCATTGGCCCGTGTGGGGGCCAGCTCAACCAACCAGGGGACATTCAGATAATGGGGTTTGGCATCGGTAATCGGCGCAATGATGCGCAAGGGTAAAATGCCCATTTCATCCGCACTCACAATCAGTGCTGGCCGGGTTTTACTGATCTCAGCTCCCAAAGTCGGATCGAGGTTGACCAACCAAATCTCACGCTGTTTCATTTAAAATCTTTGCCATCGAGCACACTAAAAGCGGTGAGTTCGGGATCGGAAGCATAATAGGGGGCCATTTTTAAGGCGGCCTGCTCCATTTTTTGCTTTTGATGAAGCTGAATAAAATGCTCGGCAGCCCGTTGAAAAAACTCACTCTGGGAAATCGCCAATTCAGATTTGAGTTGCTCTATTTGTTGGCGCAGAGGAGCAGGCATAGAAACCGTCACCCGTTCAGCACTTGCAATTTTTTTCATAGATTGACTTTCTTTGGATCGCGTAAAATCTACCAAGATCATAACACATACTTATTTTCATAAAAACAGTATGTGTTTGATTATGCAAAATTGCATATATATTTTTTATGCATTCTTCCGCCAAGGCAATAAATTGGCGGTCCAAGAAAACCCGACCCAGCCCAAGGCAAAGGCGATCAGCAGAATGAGCGCCAGGCCGGTCCATTTGAGTGCCAAGCAGGCCAAGCCGATTCCGCCTGTCAGGGCCAACATGCCCGTGTAAATGCCCAAAAACTGGCGGCTGCGGGCCTCTGCAGTCATAAATGTACCCGAGACGGGGATGGTCATGGCCAGGGCCATGATGCCCAAACCGAGCAGCGGCCAAGACGAAAGTGCCAGACCTGTCAGGCCCGCCAGCAAGCCGCCCCCCAGCAAGCCGCCCAGCCAATTGCTGGCCACCGTTTGCTCCGCTGAGAGGGCCAAGCGGCCATAGCGATTAAAGCGCAAGACCAGGTTAAACAGCGGATCCGCCAGCCAGGTCAGCAGCACAAAACCCAGATACAGACCAAAAACTGCCCCGCTGACCCAGAGGTGGGTCTGGGCTGGGAAAACCAACCGCAACAGGCGCACGCCCAGCAGCAGACCGATCATGACCAGCCATTGGTGGCTGCGGCGCAGGCGGCCCATCATAAAAAAATACTTGAGCATCAAGCGGTAGATCAGGTAGCGGGCCTTGAGCGCCTCGACCAGCCCTTCGCGGGCCCAGTCCAGGTTGGGATCGAGGCTCAGGGCCTCTTGAAAGGCCGCCAAGGCCGCTTCGTTTTGCCCCTGTTCGAGCAGGGTCCAGCCCCGATTGGCATGGGTCAGGGCATTGTCGGGTTCTTGCATCAGGGCCGAGGCCAGTCCTGCTAAAGCGGCGTCGCCCTTGCCCAATTTGATCAGGGCCATGCTGCGCAAATTGTTGCAAACCACATGCTCCGGGTCGAGGCTCAGACCGATTTCAGCGTTATCCAAGGCCTCTTGCCAGCGATTTTCTTGCAAATACAGGCTGCCCAAGAGGGCAAAATAATCGGGGTCGTCGGGGGCCTGGGCAATGGCGGCCAAGATGACCTTACGGGCCTCGTCCAATTTGCCCTGGCGCGAGAGCACAGTGGCCAAGATATAGCGGCACCAAGGTGAGTCGGGAGCCAGGGCCACTGCGGTATGGGCCGAAGGCAGGGCCTCTTTGAGTTTGTCCTGTTCCGACAGGCAGAGTGCCAGCAGGGCATGCACAAAAGGTTCATCAGGGCTTTGGTAGAGTACCTCGCGCAGCTCCCGTTCGGCTTGGACATAACGGGACTGCTGGATCAAGAGCTGAATGCGTTCGTAAGAGGGGGTGAACATTGAGCGTGTGAGTCAGAGTTTGAGATAGTGCAAAACGTCGTCATAAAAACCGCTCTGATTGGCGTAAAGGGCATAATTGCGAGCGCTGGTCAGCCATTCTTGCACCGTTGAGCGGGTTTGTTTGAGGGCCTGCAGCAGATCTTTTTGCCGCAGTGGAGCCGGGCTGCCACTTTTGATTGCCTCCCGCAGCCGCATTTCGACGGCCCGATCAACCAGGGCCTTGAGATCGGCCCCCGACAGACCTTCACTCTTTTTGGCCAGCGTGGTGTAATCGATGCCCTCGGTGGGTTTTCCACTGAGAATCAGCTTGAGGATTGCTTCGCGGCTCTCTTGATCGGGGGGCGGCACAAACAAAATCCGATCAAAGCGGCCTGGACGGCGAAAAGCGGGATCGAGATGCCAGGGGGCGTTGGTTGCAGCCAGAATCAAGACCCCTTCGTTGCGGGCCTGAATGCCGTCGAGTTCGAGCAAAAACTGGTTGATCAGGTGGCGGCCTGCACTCTGGCGCATGTCGCTGCGGCTGGCACCCAGGGCATCTACTTCGTCAAAGAACAGCACACAGGGTGTGCTCGCCCGGGCCTGTTCAAAGATTTGGTGCAAATTGCGTTCACTCTGGCCCATCCACATGTCCAAGATATCGTTGATGCCCACGGCCAAAAACGAGGCATTGACCTCACCGGCAGTGGCGCGGGCCAGATGGGTCTTGCCGCAACCCGGGGGGCCATACATCAAAATGCCACCACCTGCACTTTTGCCATAAGCGGCGTAGAGTTCGGGGTGTTTGAGCGGGTGAATGATCTTGAGTTCGATTTCTTCTTTGACCTGGCTCATGCCGCCCACATCGGCAAAGCCCAGATCGGGTTTTTCCAGGGGCAAAAATCCAGGTTCTTCGGGAAAAGACTGGGCGGGAACACGTTCCAATTCAGACTCCGCCGCCAATTGAAAGAACGAGAGCTGGGACAGGTCGATGCCTGGTGGAGCCGGCAGTTCAGGGACTTGACTCTGCGGTGGATCTGGCGGTTCAAAGAAGGGAATCCGGCTTTCGAGATCAGGGTCCTGCAGGCCGGGTTGTATTTCGCGGGCTTTCAGGTAATGGTGGGTTGCACGGCCAATATCTCCTTTGCGGGCCATCAGATGGGCCGAGAGCAAATGGGCCTGGGCCGAAGGATTGGGTTCCGCCAGCAGATCTTCGACCAGCACCAGTGAGGCTGAGTGTTTTTCCTGTTTGAGAAAGGCCTCGGCCAAAGCCAATTTGATACCCAGATCTTGGGGCGAAAGTTTGAGGGCCAAACGGTATTCTTGCTCAGCCCCTAAAAGATCTTCGCCTGCCATCAGAATATCTCCCAGGTGTTTGTGCAAATGGGGATTGTCGGGGTTGGCGGCCAGTGCCGCACGCAGCGATGCGACCAATTCTTCATTAAAGGGCATGGGCAGCTCCAAAGGGTTTAAACATTTTTTTCCAATTGCCAGATGCCCGACCAATCGTCGGGAGCCATTTCGGGCAGTTCATGCAGGCGGTGCAAGAGATTTTGGGCCAGTATATCTTGGCTGAGTTGGGGGGACGCCAAACAGGAGCGGGCCTGGGGAAATTTGCCCAGGCGGTAGAGTTGCAGGGCCTGTAAATAGGCCTGAAACTGCGATTCAGCACCGGGGCTTAAACTGTGTTCTTCCCAGGCATAGAGCGTTACGGGCTCTTCTTTACCTGCCACCCGGACGGTATCTACTTCGCGCAAAAAGGGTTGGCAGCGCTGGGTTTTGGCCCTCAGGGCATGGCTGACCAAAATCTGGGTGCCATATTCTTTGTTGCAGTATTCCAGCCGTGAGGCCAAATTGACTGTATCGCCAAAGAGGTCGAGCGATTCCTGTTCGGCATAACTGACTTCGCCCAGATGAATGCCTGCCCGCAGGCGCAGATCTGGGTAAGACGTCAGTTGCCGAAATCCGCGCACGGCTTCCCAGGCAAAAGCCAAAGCCTGATCTGGGGGGGAGAGGGTATTGGGTTGTTGGGGGCCCAGTCCAAAGGCACACATCAGGCCATCACCCAAATTTTTGATCGGAATGCCCCTGTGAATCAGGGCCCGGTCTTCGAGTTTGGCAATTTCAGCCTGAATAAAGAGATTAAAGGCCTCGCCGTAGCGCTCGGCCAGGCCTGTGGAATTGGCCAAATCCAAAAACAGCACAACACATTCGCCCGCATAGGGTTCGGGGGGATGGGGAGCGGGCAAAACCTGAAAACTTTGGTCTCCCAATTGAATTTGATCCTGAGCCCGAATCACCGATTGGCTGACCCGCATCTGGTTGAGCAAAACACCATTGGTAGAGTGCAAATCGCGCACCCGGTAATGGCCGCCAAATTTGTAAATGGCGAGATGGTAGCGGGAAATCATTTTTGAATTGAGGGTGAGGGTACAGCCCGCGTCGCGGCCCAAAAGCACAGGCGCCAAACCGAGATTGTATTGTAACCCCATCCCCTTGAGCATCAGACCGGCTTCAGACGTCGTCTCTTCGACCATGCCCAAATCGCCGATGATGGTTGCATCTTCATCCCAGTCATCCAGACCTGCATGTGGGGACGTGGGCAGAAATTTGTCCACGGTAGAGGGTTCCAGTTTTTCGGTGCTCATGCCCGGCTGATGCGCTCCCAAACGGTTCTTTATTCACGTCTTGAGTTTTCTCTCATTGTAGCGGATCCCAAGGGCTTTGTCTCAACTCTCAGGCTTTCACTGTTTGAATTGTAATCTTGCGCATAGTTCTGATTTGCCCAGAAAGGGTATAATCAGGCAGAGTCAAAACCACCATGCAAACCATACAAATTATCTTGATCTTTCTCAGCTTTGCCGGCCTGACCTTGCTCATGGTCACCCGTCTTTTGCCCGCCCTCCTGGCTTTGCCCCTTTTGGCCGTGCTCTTGGCACTGGCTGGCGGTGTGCCTTTAAATTATGTCTTGGAATATGTGGTCGGTGGAGGCCCCGCCAAGCTTTCAGGGGCCTATGTCGTGGCCCTTTTTGGAGGCATGTTGGGTGCCATTTTACAAAAAACCGGTGTGGCCGAAAACTTTATTAAAAAAGGTGCAGAACTCTCTGGAGACAATCCCTGGCTGATCTCTGTGACGATGTTGGTGCTGATTATTCTGCTCTTTTCAACCTTGGGTGGCCTGGGTGCGATTATTATGGTGGCCACGATTGTGCTGCCTGTGCTGGTCTCTGTGGGGGTGGGTCCGCTCACCACTGTGGGGATCTTTTTATTGGGCATTTCGATTGGCGGCACGCTCAATGTGGGCAATTGGGCCCTTTATACCGAAGTCATGAAGCTCAAGCCTGAACAAGTTCGCCCCTTTGCCTTGATTATCTTTGCCATTGTCTTTGCTCTGGCGCTGGTGTATATCACCATCCAGCTCTGGCGCGATGGCCACGATCTCAATTTCAAAAAGTTGGCCCTCAACGGGGCTGGAATCCTGACCCTGGGTGCAGGTGCTGTGGCGCTCTGGGGCTTGGGTCTGAGCAATGAAATGCGTTTGCTGATGATGGGGGGACTGGGAAATGTGTTTGTGGCCCTGCAATGGGGGGCCGGGGTGGGGCTGATTGCGCTTCTGGGCCTGGTCGGCTACCGTGCCTCGCTGGGCCAAAATCACAAAGGGGAGGTGCATTGGAGTGCCTTTCTGGGGCCTGTACTGCCGCTGATCTTAATTCTCTTGTATAACGTCAATTTTGTTGCTGCTTTTGTGATTGGGCTGCTCTACGTCTTTCTTGCGACCTGGCGCAAAGGCCATTTAAATGTCTTGATTCAGTCCTGTTTAGAAGGCTCTGCCATGGTGATGCCTGCGGTGATTCTGATGTTTGGGATCGGCATGATTTTGATTGCCATCATGGGCCCTGGCGGCGATTTGCCCAAAGAGGCCTTTCCCAACGGCTGGCCGGTCCTCAAGCTCATTCAGCCACTGGTACAGGCCATTATTCCCAAACACCCTTTGGTCTATGTCTTGATGTTTAGTTTGCTCGCTCCCTTGGCGCTGTACCGGGGCCCCCTCAATCTTTGGGGCATGGGTTTTGGCTTGGCGACGGTTTTTCTGGCTGCAGGCCTGCCTCCTACGGCTGTCATGGGCCTGCTGATGTCTGTCGGCCAGGTGCAGGGCATTTCCGACCCCACCAATACCCAAAATGTCTGGCTGGCCAACGAAATGCGTGTCGACGTACAGAAAGTGCTTTGGAACACCTTGCCTTATGCCTGGGGAGCAGCCAGTCTGGGCCTCATGGCCTCCGCCAGTCTGTATTTGCGGGGCTAAAGCGTAAACTCATGCGTAAAATTAAAATTGGCATTGATGTCGGCGGCACCTTTACCCATGCTGTGGCCATGGACATTCGCAACCAGCAATTGGTGGGCAAAGCCTGTGTTCCTACCAGCCACAAAGCCGCAGAGGGTGTTGCACGGGGAGTGGTCGATTCGTTACAAGCCCTGCTCGAACTCACAGATATTCAGATTCCTGAGATCATTCTGATCGCCCACTCGACCACCCAGGCCACCAATGCCCTGCTCGAAGGAGATGTGGCCCAAGTGGGCATTATCGGTCTGGGTTCGGGCTTAGAGGGTTTGCGCGCCCGCCAAGAAACCCACCTCAATGGGATTGAATTGGCTCCCGGCAAGATTCTGCCCACCCGTTTTCGCTTTGTCGATACCGCCAAAACTGAACTCAATGAAGCCAAGATTCGCGAATTGCTCCGCGACCTGGCTGCTGAAGGTGCCCAGGTCTTCGTGGCCTCTGAGGCCTTTGGGGTGGACAATCCCGAGCGCGAAGATCAGATTGTCAAAGTCGCAGAGAGCATGGGCTATTTGGCCACTGCTGCCAGTCGCATTTCGCGGCTCTATGGCTTGCGCGTGCGCACCCGCACAGCGGTGCTCAATGCCAGCATGATGCCCAAAATGCTCGAAACCGCCAATATGACCGAAAAAGCCATTCGCGAGAGTGGCATCACTGCGCCCTTGATGGTCATGCGCTCCGATGGTGGCATTATGGATATTGCTGAAATGCGCAAACGTCCGATTCTGACCATGCTCTCAGGGCCAGCTGCAGGTGTGGCTGCGGCTTTGATGTTTGCCCGTGTTTCTGATGGGATCTTTATCGAAGTGGGGGGCACCTCCAGCGATATTTCGGTGATTCGCAATGGCAAACCCCAGATCAAATCCGCTCAAATTGCTGGGCAACGTCTCTATCTGCAGACCCTCGATGTGCGCACCTTGGGGATTGCCGGTGGCTCGATTCCACGCATCAAGGGACAGCTCTTACACGACGTCGGTCCCCGCAGTGCCCATATTGCGGCTTTGGCTTATCCCTCTTACGATCCCAACCCCGACTTTGGCAGCTTGGAAATGGAATTGATCACCCCCAAACCTGGCGATCCCAATGATTATCTGGCGTTGCGCCGGGGAGACGGGCGATATACGGTGACCCCGACCGAGGCTGCTTGGTATTTGCAATTGGTCAAAGAGGCGGGGCATGGCGAGGCCAATGCGGCGGGCGTCAAGTCTGTGATTGAAACCCTGGCTGCTCGCTTAAATCTGACCGGAGAAGCTCTGGCACAGGCGATTTTAAACCGGGGTGCAGACAAGATCAAACCCGTACTTAAACAATTGATGCGTGAATACAAACTCACCCCTGATATGACGCAATTGGTGGGCGGTGGTGGGGGGGCCTCTGCGCTGGTGCCCTTTACCGCTCAAGCGATGAATTTGCCCCATTTTATTGCCGAACATGCCGAGGTGATCTCCGCGATTGGCGCAGCCTTGGGCATGATCCGTGATTCGGTCGAACGCAATTTGCTCAATCCCAGCAATGACGAAATTTTGGCCTTGCGCCAGCAGGCCTTTGATTCAGTTGTGGCCATGGGGGCCATCCCTGAAAGTGTTGAAGTCTCGATCGAAATAGACAGCCAGAACCGCAAGGTACGTGCCATTGCCATGGGTTCCAGCGATATGCGCAGCCGGGAAAGCGATGCGGTCAACCTGAGCGAAGCCGATTTGTATGCCTTGGCCGCTCGCTCACTGCAGATTGCTCCCGATGCCATTTGTGATTTTGGTCAATCCAGGCATTTGCTCGCACTGGGCCAAACCTGGACCGAAAAGCGCCTATTGGGCCTGTTTAAACGTCAGACCAAACGGCTGCGCGTCTTGGACCGCGAGGGCACCATTCGCTTGCAATTGCGCGATGCAGAGGCTTTTGCGCTGCCTCTGAACCAGGTACCAGCACAGATCCGCACAGCCCTCGAAGAAATGACCGCGTATGGTGATGCCGGTGGTCTTTTGCCCGATCTCTATCTCTTGGCTGGGCCACGCATTATTGACCTGACTGGTTTGCTCAGTGAAAGTCAAATTTTGGCCCTTTTGGCGATTGAAACCAAATCCTTTCAGGCCGATGAGCCCTGTGTCTTATTGGCCTGCGCCAAATAAATCACTTTCCGCCATTTGCCACTTGTACATTCTGCTCAGGTGAATTATGCTGAGCGGGTTGACATATGTTTGACCAGAATTAGCTTTGAAAACATGCGTCATACTTGTGTCTCGTTAGATAATAATGAACAGACACAGGTTTCTACTGCGTTTATACCAACCTCTCCAGATTACAAGGAGTTTATCCATGACTACCCTAACAGCAGAAGAAAACAATACCCCCAAGTATTCTGTCAAACAGGCCGCTGAATTGACGGGTCTGACTCTCAACCAAGTCAGGCTTTGGGAGCGCCGCTATAACCTGATTTGTCCCAAACGTGCTGCCAACGGCTATCGCCTTTATTCACAAAACGATCTGGACATTTTAAACTATGCCCTGCGTGAAACCCAAAAAGGCGTGGGCATTCAGACTGTGGCCGAACAAGTCCAAACTGGACGTGCAGAAATTCTGGGCAAAATCCAGCAAAAAAAAGCCCCCGCTTTTAAAGAGATCAAAGCCGATGATGCCTTTCAGGTGCCTCAACTCGAAAAAATGTTACAGGCTGTGCAAAATGGTGACCCGGTTCAATTTGAACGTCTTTTGGTTCAGGCCCAGGCAGGTCATACCTTTGCCGAGTCTTTGCGTGGAATTGACTTGCCCGTTTTGGCCCGCATTGGTGAATTGACGAGCCAGGGGAAACTCTCGATCTCCTGTTCACACTTGGCCTCTGCGATTATTCGGCGCCGAATTCTCTCCCATGTACACAATTTGGGTATTCCCAAAAGCAATCAATCGGTGATGTTGGCCTGTGCCCCATTGGATTATCACGAATTGGGGCTCTTGTGCTGTCTTTTGGAATTGACCCAGGAGTTGATTCCCACGGTCTATTTTGGGGCCAATTTGCCCTTCTCGGAGCTCAACCGCTATGCTGAAAAAGCCAAACCCTCTGCCATTCTGCTTTCGGTGGTGGCCCCCATGACAGATCGCGATGCCCAAAACCTGACCAATCAAATTCAAACAGAATTGCTCAAAATTGCCCCGGTGGCTGTTGGGGGATACGAAGCTGAAAAACGCCGCCATCTTTTTGAAGACGCGGGAATCTATGTCACGCGGCAGATTCAAGATATTTTTAAATGGCGTCCGATTCGCGTTTTAAAAACCCAAGAATCTTAACAAGAATCTTAACAAGCATCGTTGGGCAAAGCGCTTAAAACAAACTGCGGTAATCGGGTTGGGTGAGCCCCACCAGGCCGCGTTGGGAACTGCGCACAAAGGCCAAGATTTCTTGCATTTCAACTGTTGTGGCTTGGCCCTTGAGGTTTTCAAGGGCCTGGGCCACTGCCAATTGTTTGCGGTAAATTTCCTGAAAGGCCAGTTTCAGCTCTTGGCGACTGCTGACTCCTACGCCATGGCGGCGCAACCCCACGCTGTTGAGACCATAGACCCGGGGGGGCGAGCCCACCGCCATCAAAAAAGGCGGTACATCTTGGCAGACCCGTGACATCGCTCCGATCATGGTCATGCGCCCAATTCGTACAAATTGGTGAATACCACTCATGGCACCAATCACCACGTCATCGCCGATTTCAACATGGCCACCCAGGGTGGCTCCGTTGGCCAGCACAATCCGGCTGCCCAAGTGGCAATCATGGGCCACGTGGGCATAAGCCATAAAAAGGTTTTCATCTCCAATTTGGGTGGTCGCCCCCGCCGCTGTGGCGCGGTTGATCGTGACAAATTCGCGGATCCGGTTGCCCTGGCCGATGACCAGCCAAGAGACATCTTCTTCACGGTGTTTGAGATCCTGGGAGGGGGAGCCGACCACTGCATGGCTGGCCACACGGCAATCAGGCCCCAAGCGGGTATAGTCACCAATCACGGCATGGGGCGAGAGACGGCAGCCGCTGCCTATCACGCTCTCTTTGCCAATGATCACATAGGCACCAATCTCTGCGCCAGGTTCAATCTGGGCTGTGGCATCGATCTGAGCTGTGGGATGAATGTGGGGCTCAGCAACCATTCGGGTTTTAAGGGCTGGGTTCATTTTTGCTCAAACAAAACAGCAATTCACCTTCTGAGACGGGTTGTTGGTCCACCCGTGCAGAGGTGCGTATCTTGCCCATATTGCCATGAATCTTGAGGATCTCAGCCTCGAGAATCAACTGGTCGCCGGGCACCACCGGGCGGCGAAAGCGGACCTTGTCCACCCCGGTCAAGAGCGCAAGTTTTTCGCCAGGGGGCGCCAATTGCATTAAAAGGACTCCCCCGAGCTGGGCCATGGCTTCGATGATCAGCACCCCTGGCATAATGGGATGATTGGGAAAATGGCCCGCAAAAAAGGGCTCATTGGTGCTGACATTTTTCAGGCCAATCGCCCGCTTGCCCGCTTCAAATTCAAGCACCCGATCAATCAATAAAAACGGGTAGCGGTGGGGAAGCAATGCTTGAATCGCAAGAATGTCCAAAGTCGTGCTGTTTTCGGGGGACTTATCTTCCACTGCTCGTTTTTCCATGCCAATTTCCATGCCAAGATTTTACCATTGTAACATGGGCCTCATGGCCTGTCCGGTAGGCTTTGATCCGCGCCAGCGGAAATGCGCCGGAGAGGGCCAAATCGCCGATCAAATCGAGAATCTTGTGCCGTACAGGTTCGTCGGGCCAACGCCAATCAGCGGCGGGCACATGGTTTTCAATCACCAGAGCATTGTCGCGGCTGCCTCCTTGGGCCAATCCTGCCGCTTGAAGTTGTGCCACTTCGTTTAAATAGACAAAGGTGCGGGCCCCAGCAATGTCTGACATAAACGCCTCGGGAGACCAGACAAAACGATAATTTTGGGCCAATGCGGGTGGGCCTGTATAGTCGATGCCATATTCGATTTCAAGCTGATCTGCGGGCTCCCAGTGCAGCGATGTGTTTTTACTTTCCCATTGGCCCGGCTCAGGGCGAAAAAAAGTGCGTTCCTGGGGCAAAGGCTGAATGCCAGCGGCTTGAATCGCCTGGGCAAATAGCAAGGCACTGCCATCCAAGATCGGGATTTCGGGGCCATCCAGTTCCAATTGTGCGGCAGAAATCCCCAGCCCCATCAAGGCTGCCAAGAGATGTTCCACGGTTTGCACGGTGACGGTTCCCAATTGCAAGCTGGTACAATAGCGGGTTTGGCTCACCGCATCTGGGTTTAAAGGAAAGTATTGCCCCTGACTCTTCAGAAAAAAACCAGGCTGATGGTGGGGCAAAAGGCTGAGACGGCCGCGTTGGCCGCTGTGCAACCCCACACCCTGCCAATCAATGTGGTGGGCCAGGGTCCAGTGATAGTCAAAATCGTGGGGTTTCATAAATGCTCAAAAGCTGAAAAAAAATCGGGATGACACGATTCGAACGTGCGACCCCCTCGTCCCAAGCGAGGTGCGCTACCAAGCTGCGCTACATCCCGATGTGATTTTTATAGTACCACACCCTGTGCCTGAGCACACCCCTTTTCACTTTTTAAGGCCTTTTCTTTGAGACCGATTCGTTGATCAATTTTGCAAAATTCATTTTTTGACCGAGATACTTCGAGCCTTCAATTGAAAGATGTTTGTCATCGCGGTAAATATATACCCCCTTGGATTCAACCGTGCATTCTTGCGCATGACAGAGTCCCAGTTCCAACCAGACCACAGGGTAATCATGTTCTAGTTTTTTTAGAAGGCGAATGACATCACGGTAGTGGGCGTGATAATCTGCGACATAAATTTTACAGGCCTCGGCCCGTTCATGAGAATAATAAAGTGGCCGCGCAATGCAACTTCCCAAGTTCTCGCCATTTTTAGGGGGCGGAGAGAATAAGATTGGTTTGACACCTATTTCAGTCAATTGATTCAGTGTTTTTCTGAGTTTGCTTTCGACAAGCTCAAAACTCACTTCGGTAGTCTTTTGGTTGTAGAGAATTTTATTTTTCGTGTCGAAATAATTTTGAAAAATCGAACTTAACACCACATATCGGATCTCGGGATGTTGTTTCAGCCACTTGAGGATATTTTGATTAAATCGAATACACTCCTCTCCCCATCTGTTTGTTCTGTCGCTGCTTAAAGGCGCTATATCTAAGACGGGACCGCAGGCGGACTTCGTGGCTTGAATTAATTGAGCTTTGGGATTGGATGCAAGAATACCATCAACCAAGTGCATGGCAAATGAATCCCCCCAGATCAAGGTGTCTGGTTTTTCTGCGGTTTTGCAGGCATCTGGAAGCTCATTGATATCATAATCACAGGCACTTAAGCCGAGATTTATTTTCAGCCTTGCTTTAATCTCTGCTTGCATGTGTTCGGTGTATAAATAAGTCAGGCCAGACAGACCACAAAAGGCAAAACAACCGATCAATGAAGCTTTAAAAATAAATTTGGCTGAGAATGCCTGTCTGTCTCGAAATGGCTGTTCAACATACTTCCAGCTTAAATACCCCAAAATCAAGGCACAGATACCCAGCCCCATTAACTTCCCACTTTCGCTGGGGTTCACCCATTTCGAGATCCGGGCAAACGCAAAAATGGGCTGGTGCCATAAATAGGCACTGTAGCTGATCAAACCCAGTTGAACACAGATCGGATGACTCAAAAGACGGCCCGTTAGGGTCTTTGAATCCGCAAAGAGGATAATCAGCGCAGCTCCAAGAACCGGAACCAATGTGAATAAATTCGGAAAAGGAGGGTATTCATTAAAGGCAAAAATCGAAAACAGGATTAAAAACAAGCCCAAAAAACTAAATAAGCCATTGTGAATCGTGTTTTTGATTGCTTTGTTTTTGTAAAAGTCTGAATGAAGGTAAAAAGAGATCAATGAGCCAGCCAATATTTCCCAGAGACGTCCGTGAAGGAGATAAAAATTGGCCACAGGAAAATTATAAGCTCCCCATTCGCTCAAGCCCAGACTGAGCAGGCTGAGGCAAACCAAAAATAGCGATAATTTTTTCTTTCCCCATTGCCAAGCAAAGATCATCAGCAGTGGAAAAAACAAATAATATTGCTCCTCGACCGCGAGTGACCAGGTGTGTAATAAAGGCGCTAAATTTGTATCGGGCCCAAAATAATTGCTCTCTTGCCAGAAAAAAAAATTGGAAGAAAAAAAGCTTACAGCCATCATACTTTTGAAAAAAGCACTTTGCTCAAAGACATTCATACATAGCCAAGCAAAAGGCAAACAGGCCAAGAGCACCAAAAATAAAGCGGGTAAAATACGTCTCGCCCTGCGCTCATAAAACCGTTTTAAGCTGAAATCTCTGTTTGTTATTTCTGACAGAATAATTGAGGTAATCAAAAATCCGCTGATCACAAAAAAAACATCAACGCCAATAAAACCACCCCTGAAAACAGGGGCACTGCCATGAAAAAGGATGACGGCAAGCACTGAAATGGCGCGAAGACCATCGATCTCCGGTCGATAAGCCAATTTTTCACTCATTAGCCAAATCTCACTCTATGCAAATTACAATCCGAGTTTTTGCACCAAAGGCACAATCAGGCCGCGGGTCAGGCCGGCCAAGCTGCGCCAGGGAAGCTGTTGGGCCAAAGGCAGATGCTGGTAATAGACCAAATTATATTCCAGAGCGGGTTCACAGCCCCGCAGGGTTTTAAAGCGTGCCACCCCTGAGCTGTGGTTGAGAATCCAGCCACGTTGGGCCGCCTCCTGAAAGAGCCGCACAGTGATCAGGCGGTAGAGCCCGGTTTTTTGGGGCAGGGAAGTGTCATAACCCACCAGTGGTGTGGTAAACACCCCATCGCGTTCAAAAAAGCCCAATACGCCATCGATCCGGCCATCGATTTCGAGGGCTGCCAATTGCAGCCAGCCTTTGTGCAGGCACTCGCGCAAAAAGGCCTCGTTAAATTGGGGGTTGAGCATGGAGTATTTGCGCAGGTAGAGATCGTCGTAGAGCCAACGCAGGCGTTGCAGATCGCGCTTGTTTAAGTCGGCGTGTTCGCGCCAGCGGTAACGGGTTTTGCGGGCCAGACGCAGATCTTCTTTATAGGGATTTTTGCGCAAATAGGCCCCTTTGGCCGGGTCGAGCAAATAGACCTGTCGACTGAAAAGGGAGTCAAAACCAGCCGCTTGCAGGGCGGAGATCAAAGGGGCGTTGAGATTTTGGTTCAAGGAGCGAAAAATCAGGGCATGGCCTGGAAAAAGTGGCAGCAAAAAATCGCGAATCTGTTTGAGTTGGCCCGCGTCAAAATCAGGGTAGAGATTGGTGGACACCAGCCAATTGTTGACATAGACCGCTTTTTCAAAATCCAGGGGCAAAAAACAGGCTTGCAGCGCCTGAATCAAGCCCTCCAGGGGTTTGCGCAAATAGGGTTGATCGGCCATTTCCATTTGGACTTCGGCACGGGCATAGTCGAGATAGTGGCAGGCCGGGGAACAGACATAGGAATTTTTCACCCGTGCATGTGGATTGGCGATCACCAATGGAAAGACCAGATCGCCGAGTTTGAGCACCTGCACCTCGGCATCGATATTGTCGATATACGCCAAGGTGCCTTGGTTGATGAGTGCCGGGAGCAAGGATTGGGCATAACGCCCGTCGGGTGTGTCGGGCCAAACCAATTCAGACAGGTTGTGGCGGGCATAAAGCTGGGGCAGACTGTTCACAGGCAGGCTTTCTGTTTGGGGAGTTCACCTTTTCAGGATAACACTGCCTTGGGTGAATTGCCTCTGCCGGAAAAGTGGCAAAATCATGTTAAGCTGTGGAAAATCTCAATCTGAGAGATACCACGATGTCCAGTCTGCGTCTGCTACTGTATTACAGCAAAGGGGTTCTGTTCTACGCCTTGGCCGCCTCAGCGATTTTGCTATTTTTGGCAGCGCTGATCCCGGCCCATCCCGTTTTGGGAACATTCTTAAAACACCCGCCCTGGTTTTATCTCAATCTTTTGGCCAGTGTGGGCATCCCTGCGGGCATAGTTTGGCAGCGTTATCAACATTTGCCAGAACGTTATCTTTACAGCAATCACGGGCTGAGTCAGATACCTTGTTGGTCTGTCGCCGCTTTGCTGGTGTGGTTGCTCTCAGGAACAGCTGCAGTGGCCTTGCATACTTGGCAAAACAACGATTGGCTCTCTCGGCAATTGCGCTTTGAAGGCTCTGTCTTGGAAGCGTGGGTCTCCAGCGCAATACAGAGCAGCCAAACTTGGCTCAATGCCCATCCCCAGGTGATGATAGTGGCAACAGTGTTCTTGCTGATGCTGGGGCTTGCCGCCGTGATCAAGTGGCTCTCAGACCCAACAGAAGACTTTGAAAACAGCGAAAAACCCGGCTGGGAATTGAGCGTCGACAGCGCTGTTCACAGTTTTGGCCCGCGCAACGTGCTCAAAGGGGCCTGGCTCAAATGTCGGAGTGGGGAGATTCTCGGTCTGCTCGGCCGCAATGGCTGTGGCAAATCCACCCTCTTGCAGATTCTCTTTGGCACCCTCAAAGGCGATTTTCGTGCGCTCTTTCTCAATGGCCACCCCCTCAAAAAGCTCTATGTTTTGGGCCTCTCGGGCTATTTGCCCCAGGCCAGTTTTTTGCCCCGTGGCCTGACCGTCAAGCAGGTGATTCACCTCTTTGCAGGGCATCCCCGCGAAGGTCTCTTGGCTGAAGAGCCCCGGATCAAAGAATTGGGGCCCAAACGGATTCACGAACTCTCAGGGGGAGAATTGCGTTTTTTGGAGCTGGGGTTGGTCTTGGCGTTAAAACGCCCGATTCTGCTCTTGGACGAGCCCTTCAGTGAGTTAGAACCGCTCTACAAACAGCGGGCGCGCAAATGGATTCAGCTTGCTGCAGAACAGGGCAGTGCCGTGATTTTGACCGATCACGACTATGCCCAGATCATTCAACTCAGCCACCGTCTGATGCTGATGCACCACGGCCAAACCGAAGAGGTGCACGATCTCAAAGCCTTAAACAAGATTTATCTGCCGCTTTAGCGCCTGTGTTAGAATTCCCCCATGGAACATCCTCTGAGTTTAAATTTAATCAAACACATCTTGATTCGCGCCCTCGCGGTGATGGTGGTCTTTGGTCTGGCCTTTGTGCTTTTCACAGGGGTGCTTCCCAGCCCCTGGCCCTACCCGGTTGGATTTTTTGCCTTTGGGATTGTGCTGCTGGCTTTCCGATCCGTCTCTCGCTCTTCGTCCTCTGAATGGGGCAAACACCCGGCTCATTCTTCTTTGCCCGACCAGCATAACCCCAAATAGGCCATCAGACATGCAGCTCAGCGTTTGTGTCAGCCAAACTTGGAACGCCCTGCCCATCAGCCCCGAGGAACAGGTTAAAATTTCGCTGGCACGCCTGCCTGAAGGCCTTGAAGTTAAAGTGGCAACGCCTTTTTATGCCGACCCCGCTCCGCCCTTTCCGGTGGGGCCCAGTGATGGGCTCTGGGACTATGAGGTGGTGGAGATGTTTTTGGTGCATGGTGAGCAATACACCGAGCTGGAGTTAGGGCCCCACGGGCATTATCTCTTATTGCGCTTGGAGGGCATTCGCCAGGCTTTTGCCCGCGCTTTGCCTTTGACTTATCACTGGAAAATCAAAGGCAAACGCTGGTGGGGTGAGACCCTGATCCCCTGGGAATACCTGCCTCCCGAACCTTGGACCTTTAACGCCTATGCCATCCATGGCTGCGGTGAGCAGCGCAGGTATTTGGCCCTGTTTGCCGTGCCAGGTGCAGAGCCGGATGCAGAGCCGGATTTTCACCGGCTGTCCTATTTTCAGCCCCTGGTTTGGGAGCCTTTGCAGACAGGATAGTTACGCATTTCAAAGTCCTGTGCAGAAAAGCGTATAATGACAGCGTAGAATGATTCTGTGAAAAAAACGCAATGAAAAAACTGAAAACGATGCTAGATACGTGGACCCTTCAAATCTTTGGGCGCGATCGGTTGGATTATTTCTGCAGCAATACCTTCAATTACCTGACCCGGCGGTTGAATCCGTTTTTGTGGAGCTATGATCTGCAGGCGCGGGTCTTGCAACGCCGAAAAGAAACCCCCGAGGTGGTCAGCTTTGAGCTTTTGCCGAATCAATACTGGCAAGCCCCGCAGGCGGGTCAATATATTGAACTCAGTTATCAAGTTGCGGGCCAAAACCTGGAGCGGGCCTATTCCATTTCTGCGCACAATCAACACAGCTTTTGGATCACGGTCAAACGGCAGGGCTTAGTTTCAAGCGCTTTACATGAAACGCTTCAGGTGGGTGATGTCTTAAAACTGCGGGGGCCTTTGGGCCAATTTGTCTATCGAGGGCAAAAATCTTTGCTGCTGATCTGTGCCGGTTCGGGCATTACTCCCTGTTTTGCCATCTTGGCTGATTTACTTGCCATGCCTGCCGAACTACGCCCCCAGATTCAGTTTTATGCCCAATTTAGCCATCCCCAAGACACGATCTTTGCTGAAACCCTCAAACAGTGGCGAGCAGAAGGTCTCCAGCTGGATCTGGCCTATTCTCAAACACCGGCAGCGGGCACACTTCCTGCGATAAAAATCGAGAATTTCAGCGCGCTCTTCCCCCATTTTGAGCAACAGGATATCTATCTCTGTGGCCCTGAGGGGTTTAAACAGACAGTGATCCAGGCGCTTGAGAACTTAAACTTTCCGGCTGAGCGCTTGCAAATTGAACACTTTGGTGGTCTTCAAACAGCAGAGGTGGATTGGTCTGAATCGGAGCCACTGCCCGAAGTTTATTTCAGTGCGTATAATTACCGAATTCAAATGCGGCCCGAAGATCGGCAAAAAACCCTCTTGGAGCTGGGCTTGGAACATGGCTTAAATCTGGAAAAAGGCTGCCGCAAAGGTTATTGTGGCAGTTGTAAATTGGTTTTACATGCAGGCCAAGTGCAGGGGCAGACCCAGGGCAAAGCAGTGTATATTTGCAGTGCTTATGCCAAATCCGAGCGGGTGGTGTTGGGCTATTAAACCATGACAATTCTGATTCAAATTTTGAGCGGCGTGCTGATCGGTTATGGGGTGCTATGTGTCAGCGAATCAGCCTCTCACCACCATTTTTTGCATGCCGGCCCGCGCATCCGCAAGTTTTGGCAGCGTATGGGTGCCATGGGCAGTTATGTCCACAATTCCTGGTACTCCCACCATGTGGTTCACCATTACCGCACTTTTTGTCAGGACCATGTGACCCAATTTCGCTCTCGCGAAGAAGAAATCGCCTTGCGCGAAGACCTGACCTTGCGTGGCAAACGGCAAATTGCCCTCAATTCGTATGGCCTGCGCGTGGGCAGTTTCAAAGAGTTTATTAAATACGTCTATCCCCACGTGCCCCATTATGCACTGCTCTGTTTTTGGGGCGGTCCCTGGTTTAGCCTCGGTGCGCTTTTGCCTGTTTTGTTTTACCAATGGCTGGCCCATTTTGCCCATCCCTATTTGCACATGAATTATGCACAGGCGCTCCATACGGCCTCTCCTTGGATGTTGCCCTTTTTGCGCAGCCGTTATTTTCGCTTTTTGGCCCAGCACCATTTTTTGCATCACAAATATGTCCACTGCAATTTTAATCTGCTCCTGGGTGGGGATCTGATCTGGCGCAAGCAACGTTTGCCCAGCCCCGAAGACTATATAGAGATGCAGGCCCTGGGCATGTATGTTGCCCCAGAAAATAGGCAAACGTCGGATGTGAATCTGATCCAAACCCCATGAAAACAGGAGCCAACCCAGACCCATGAGTATCATCCGTATCTTGGATCAGATCTTGAGCCCCAGCGATCAATTGCTGAAGTTTAAAAACGAGGCCCGACGCCAACTCGAAAAAACCAATTACCGTACAGCCAAACGGCGGTTTTTGTTTATTATTGCCGATTCTGGCGGCGGGCATCGCACCACCGCCAATGCTGTCAAAGCGCAAATTCTCAGCGAGCAGCCCGATGCCTGTGTCTATTTAATGCCTGCGGTAGATATTCTCAACACCCCGCAACGGCTGTTTTCGCGCGGGATCGAAGAGGCGTATAACCACTCCATTCAAATGGGCACCTATTGGATGGAGCCCTTTTTGTTTAACTCAGTGTATATGATGGAATTGCCCGTTATTCATCAGTATATTGCCCTGCGCAATGCGCAGATTGTCGCTGAATTTCAGCCTGAGTCCATTGTCGCTTTTGTGCCCGCCACCCAGGAGATCACCTACCATGGTCTGCAATTTCTCCAGAAAGAAAAAGAGATCCCGCTCTATACCGTGATCACCGATCTCGTCAGCATGCGCCACAATTGGATTATGCCTGAGCAGGCCTTTTCATTTGTGCCGACCGAAGATGCCAAAACCTTTTTTGAGCAGCGGGGCATTCCCGCAGAAAAAATGCAGGTGACCGGCCTACCGGTTCACCCCCGCTTTTACCAGCAGGGGGCAGATATTGCCAGTCTCAAACAAAAATACCAATTGGATCCCGAGCGCTTTACGCTCTTGATTCTGATGGGGGCCAACGGCTCCCAGAGCATTTACAGCTATTGCAAACTGATCGACAGTCTGGGTTTGCCGATTCAAATCATCGCCTGCTGCGGCAAGAGCAGACAGGTTCAAGCCCTGCTCGAAGTCTATGCCCGATCTTCAAAGATCCCGATCAAAGTCATGGGCTTTACGCGTGAGATCGACGAATTGATGCAGGTTTCAGACCTGCTGCTGACCAAACCCGGTTCGGTCTCCCTGGTCGAAAGCATCACCCAAAACCTGCCCCTGCTGATTGATGCCTCCAATTATATTATGTGGCAAGAGCGGGGCAATGATACCTATGTCGAGCAGCATAAAATTGGCATGGTCTTTCGCTCTCGCCAAGGCCTCAAAGCCATTCTGGACCTTTTATTGACCCAGCCCGAAAAATATGCGGATCTTAAACGCAATTTGCAAAACTTTCCCAAACAAAATTCAACAGCCTTGATCGCTGAACATCTGTTGCAAGCCAAGAGCAAGCCTTGAATTCCACCGATTGCTTATGAAGAAAACCAGCCTGATTCGCTATAAAATTGACCTGATTTCCATCACCTTGGTGCTCTTTGTGCTGGTGCTCAGTCTCTTGCCACTCTATGTTGAATTGAACGCCCTGGGCCTGTGTTTGGTTGTGGGGCTCTTGCTGTTTTTTAAGCCGATTGCCTCTTTGGTTCAACACAACCATGTGCATTACCCCATCTTTGTTTCACCCCTTTTAAATACCGCCTTTGATTTGCTCTTGGCCATCAGCGCGGGGCATCTCTGTTCCGAGTGGATCTTGCACCACAATATTGGCCACCACGGCAATCCCATCAATTCGCGCGACGATACCTCTTCGGTGCGCCATGCCGACAGTGGCACCTACATGGGCAAACTGGAGTATATTGTCTCGGGCAGTCTCAAAATTTACCCCGATTGCCTGAAGATGGCCCTGCAGTTTTACCGCCAAAAAAAGCCCCGCTACCTGCGTGTCTTGATCCTTGAAACGCTCTTTTGGTTGGCTGTACATGCCTATTTTTTGAGCGTGAATCTAAAAATGGCCTTTTGCTTTTTGCTCTTGGCCAATGGCATCAACCGGGCCCTGGTCTGGCTCGGGGCCTATTGGCACCATTTAAATGTGCCCGCAGAAGATATCTATACCTCTGCGAATATGTATACCGGTCGAATTTTTAATTTGATCAGCCTCAATATTGGCTACCATGTGGCCCACCACGAACAGCCCACCCTGCATTGGTCTCGCCTCAAAGCGCGCACGGCGGAAATTCTGCCGCACATCCCCCCCCGCCAAATTTTGGAGAAAATCCCCTAGCCTTTCTCCACAAAAAAATAGCTGATTTAAGTATTTTTTAAACAATAAAGACTTAATATTGCGAATTAAGTTATTTCTAAGATGGATTCTCTTTGTTCCATGTATCAATATAATCACACTTCATAATATATATCTCAAGGCCTGGCGTCATTGATGTACCTGTACAGGAGGCATTTTTGGCCGTGATAACATTTTTTCCATAAGTCACATCTAACTCACAGCCCTCAGAAGAGGACGACGCACTGCTTCTGGTCATGATTAATTTATTGGCTGTAAAAGTATGTACTTCTGGCGATTTCGCGGAATTTTCTTTTGATGCGCCAATCTGATATTTATTGGCGGCAATTTTCTGAAAAAACATCGGAGCTGCAGCAATGGTGGTCGAACCTGCCTTGTTGGCAATCCCCCAACATTCTTGACTAAAATCCGGACTCTGCCAAGTCGGAAGACTGCTTGGCAACGGTGCAGAAACCGGCAAAACCCCAGGGGCACCGCAGCTCTGACTTAGCTGAAAAGAGGCACCAGGATCCTGAAAACAGAGAATAGATTGTTGTTCTGATGGATTTAAAGCTGAAGGCCTATTCGCACAGGCACTCAACACGGAGCTGATCAGGATTGCGGTGATAAAGATGTGGCTTTTCATAATACCCTCCAGTTCTATCACCAGCGTATGCTGAAAGCGGATTACTTCAATTGACAGTGATCAGACTGCAATTTGATTAGGGTCAAGATTATTGGGCTTGGGGGGAAACGAATACTTCCAAAAAACCGCCAAATAGCGGGCAATCGCCACAAAAATATTCGGATTGCATTTGTAATCGATGCCGTATTGGCGGCAGATCGCTTGCACTTCGGGGGCCAGCGCTGGATAGTGACGCGAAGGCAAATCGGGAAAGAGATGGTGTTCGATCTGGTAGTCGATATGTCCCCACAATACAGACTGCCATTTAAATCGGCCTTTAAAGTTGATCGTGGAAAGGATTTGTGATTCATACCATTTGCCTTTGTGTTCGAGACAATTCTCTGCCTGCAAAGGTTCGGTAAAATGGCTGCTCTGCAGGGTAAAGGTCATCCACAGGCTGTTGACGATGTCCACGCTTAAATTGGCAAAGAAGACCCGCAGCAGCGAAAAACCCGTCAACAGCGCCAAAAGAGGAAAGAGATAATACTCCTTTAAAATTACCCGCGCTTTGGCGCGAAAATCCCGTTTGCGCAAGGCTTTGGGGTCACCGCCGTCTATCACATAATTTAATTCGGCATAGCCCTCCATGGAGGGAAAGTGTTTGGCAATAAAGGCCCTGTTAAATCCCAGATTTTGGGCGTTAAATTTATAGGTCATAAAGGGGTAAAAATACAAGAGGTAGAGTGGGAATTGAATGCGGTGCCAGGGGCTCCAGGGCAGGCGATCATTGGTTCTGAGAATCCCATGGGTCAGATCGGGGTCTTTGGCATAGACATTGGTAAAGACATGGTGCATATTGTTGTGTTCCCGCCGCCAGCCCTCTTCGTCGATCGGGGATTTCCAGCGAAAATTTTTGGCGTGAAACTCCGGAATTTCAGGAAAATAATCGTATTGGCCATGTAAGACATTGTGGCCAATTTCAATGCTTTCAAGATTGCGGTGCAAAAATAAAAACACCGATCCGAGCACCCAACTCAAGGGATCAAAGCCAAACCAGATCAGCCCTCTGCCAATCAATTCAAAGATCCGGCTCTTTTGCCGCAGCCCCTGGATATAGGCAATATCTTCTGCACCCAATTGGGCCCGGTAGCGGGCTTGCAATTGATCAAAAGCCATTTGAATAGCGTCGTAGCGCTCACGTTCAGCCGCTTCCATCTGTCTCTTCCTGAGCCCCAATTGGCTTGGCTTGTGTTAAAAAATCGTGCAGGCGATCCGGGTAATCGGTAATGATGCCTTTCAGCCCCAATGCTGAAGCCTGTTGGAAATCTGCAACGCTATTTAAAGTATAACCCAAGACCTGCAGACCTTTTGCTTGCAGGGCCTTGACGATCTTTGGGCTCAAATAGCGCAGATCCACATGTAGATAACGGGCCCGAATGCGGGTCAGCAAATAGAGCAAAAGGGGATTTAAAGTCTGGGTGATCAGATAAGCCGTTGAGATCTCAGGGGCCAATTTGCGGATGCGGTTGACGATCATCGGATTAAAAGCTGCAATGATCACCTGTTTTTCGCGTCGATGCGCTTTGACCAGCGCGAGCACAGCCTTTTCCGTTTGCCAATTAAAAAAGCTGCTGGCCTCGTGTTTGATCTCAATATTGATCAGGGTCTCAGGGGGAATCAAGGCAAATACTTCACTGAGGGTGGGAATCTGTTGACCGCGAAAGTCATTTGACTTCCAGGCCCCGACATCAAAAACACGCAGTGCTTGCGCGGGTAAATCACGAATATACACGGCTTGGCCCGTCAAACGCTTTAACATCGGGTCGTGGCAAACCACAATTTCGCCATCTGCGCTCAGTTGCACATCCAGCTCGATCATGTCTGCGCCCTGGGCCAGGGCCTGTTCAAAGGCCAGCAAGGTGTTTTCGGGATAAACCCCCGAAAAGCCTCGGTGTGCCGTATTTACAAGCCGATCGAGACGGTCCAAAAGGTGGGTGTGGCCCAAATAGCGGTCTTGGTGGTATTCGTTGAATTCTTTCAGGGCAAAATAATAGACCAGCGATTTGGCGATGACTTCTTTGATCAGGGGATGAAGCCAGCGTTCGAGCTGGATAAAAAAAGTGTGAATCGGTTTCATGGCAGTTTTTCAGGCTCAATTATACTGGATTTTATAAGCCGGAGTTGCACCCGCTTTTAAATAAAGCTTAATGCGACGCTATCCTTATCTTCAGAAAGTATTCTCAAAACAGCCAGATAAATAAATCAGCGAGTAAGAGAGTAGAGAAATCCGTATTCACATGAAAAATCAGATCATTGTTGTTTTGGCCCTGGCCGCTTTAAATAGCCTGAGTGGCTGTTCTGGCAATGTCCCCAATAGCGCAGCTTATCCGGGGTATGCTGCGCAGCAGATGGCCTATTCCCAGAACAATCTGCCAAACACACAACAGCTGGGCCAGCAGCCCAATCCAACAAGCAACCCAGTAACCAGCCCAGCAACCAGCCAGACACGGGCATCAAATCCAAATGCCACAATCCAGCAAAACACAACTGGCAGCAAAGCCGCCCCCGTCAAATCCGCAGCAACCAAGCCTGCAACCTCCGTCAAAGGGGCTCCTCTCGCCATGCCTGCCAAAGCGGCAGCCCCACAGGTTTCCGTTGCTCAGCAATTGGTCACCAAAGCGGTGGCCCGTTTTAACTCCCTGGACAGCTTTAAATTTATGGTTGAAGGCTTTGAAATGGTCAGTGGCAAAACCCCTTCTCGCCTGAGTTTTAATATGTTTGCCTTAAAAGGCCAAGCCAAAATCGAAGTACTCAAACACACCAATTCACTTTATGTGGGTGTCAAAATGGGCTATCAAGCGGGCAAAGAGGCCATTTCGGTGCGTCCCGGTGGTGCCTTGGGTTTTGTCAAAGTGGATACCAAGATGAACGATGAACGGCTCTCAACCCCCCGAGGCTACCGCCTGGACCAAATTGATGCCTTTGCCATCGCCAAACGCCTCTTGAGTGGCTCACAGCAGCCAAAAGTACTGGGCAAAACCCAGATCAATGGCCGCACGATTGCCATTCTGGAATATACAAATGCCAATTCGTTTGATCAACGCATTACCCGCGAACTGCTGGGCATCGATATGGAAGACCATTTTATTCGCATGCATGAGATGTTTGAAGGCGACAAGTTGGTTTTTTCTTTGAAGTTGAACAATATTCAACTCAACGCCCCCGTCTCTGAAGCAGAAATCAAAATCTAAACGCCTTTAAAATTCGGCGTTAAATTCTGAGTTAAGTTCCGAGTTCCCAGGCCAATTGGTAGTCTTCTTGTTCGCGGGTGCGCAAATGCAGCTCAATCCCCATGCCCTGCAATTTCATCAGGGCCACCTCTTCGTCGATATCTGTGGGCACCGGATAGACTTTTTTGTCCAATTGGCGGTGGTGTTTGACCAAATGCTCCAACGAGAGGGCCTGATTGGCAAAACTCATGTCCATGACGGAAGCCGGGTGGCCATCGCCGCAACTCAGATTGATCAAGCGGCCCTGGGCCAGCAAATAGAGGCGCTTATCAGGCAGGTGGTAACAATCCACCAGTGGGCGCACTTCTTCTTTGTGGCTGGCCAATTCTTCGAGGGCCTGGATCTCAATTTCGGAATTAAAATGGCCGGCATTGCAGAGAATCGCCGCGTCTTTCATGGCTGCAAAGTGCTTGCGGCGAATTACATTGAGATCCCCTGTGGCGGTGATAAAAATATCCCCGAGTTGGGCTGCTTGGTCCATATGGGTGACAAAGAAACCATCCATGGCGGCTTCAAGGGCATGTAAAGGGTTCACTTCGACCACAATCACAATTGCACCCAGCCCCCTTGCCCGCATAGCCACCCCTTTGCCACACCAGCCATAGCCACAGACCACCATGTTTTTGCCCGCCAAAAGAATATTGGTCGAGCGCATCAGGGCGTCAATCGTGCTCTGGCCTGTGCCATAGCGGTTGTCGAAGAGGTATTTGCTTTTGGCATTGTTAACGGCCATCACCGGGAATTGCAGCACCCCGTTGCGGGCCATGCTGCTCAGGCGGGTCACACCTGTGGTGGTCTGTTCTGTTCCACCAATGACCTCTGGCAATTGCTCTTTGCGCTTTTTGTGTAATTCAGAGATCAAGTCTGCGCCGTCGTCCAGGGTGAGGTGTGGGCGGCTGTCGAGCACGGCATTGATGTGTTTGTAGTAGGTGATATTGTCTTCGCCCCGGCGGGCAAAAACCGGAATATCCAGCTCAGTGGCCAAAGCTGCGGCGATATCATCCTGGGTGCTGAGGGGGTTGGAGGCACAGAGAGCCACTTCCGCTCCGCCGGCTTTGAGGGTGCGCATCAAATTGGCGGTCTCAGCGGTGACGTGTAAACAGGCCCCAATCCGGTAGCCTAGAAAGGGCTGGCGACTTTCAAACTGCTGACGCACCTGACGCAAGACGGTCATGTTGTTGTCAGCCCAGAGAATTTTGCTCATTCCCGAAGGAGCCAGGCTGGGATCGGAGATATCGTAAGCCACAGCAGAGGACTCCTTCGGTGAGAAAGATGCAAAAAAAGAAAAGGTACCCGTAAGGGGATTCGAACCCCTGTCGCCGCCGTGAAAGGGCGGTGTCCTAGGCCTCTAGACGATACGGGCGGGTGGTGAGCCATCCGCGACTCGAACGCGGGACCCATTGATTAAAAGTCAATTGCTCTACCGACTGAGCTAATGGCTCATGATACTACAGATAACCCGGTTTGTCATCCGGTTTTTGAGGCGACTTCTAGATATCCGTCTCAGAAACAAATTTAGTATAAACGATGCCCAGATGGGGTGCAATAGGAAAGGGTCTGTGAAAATCTGAATCCGTCTCTAACTTTGCTGGAATAATCGTGGTATTTTCAAGTAGCCATTGGGTTTCGGCGGAACTAAAAACAGCAGCATGAGGATTGACGGGCCATTCCAGAAAAGTGGGTTTTCCTGAAAGGCGGGCTGCAAAGGCTGCCAGAAAAGCGTATTCTGGCTTCGTTACCCAAATGGCCTGCCAATCGATGTGTTGCAAAAGATGAAACAAGAAGAGCTGGGTCTCGACACGCTGTGCCATTCCGCCCCAGGAGAGCTGGACAATGCCTCTGATTTGAGTCCGGGCTGTTTCCCAGGGCAGCAAGCGGCTGTCTTGCTGCAAGCACAAAAATTGCCAAGGGTTGGGCAATTTGGGTAGCCAAGCCCTGAGCTCTGGCAGGGTGGGGCCCAGGCAGAGAAGGTGGGCAGATGTTGTCATTGTAAGGGTTTGGTTTGTTTCAGCTTTCTGATTTAAAATTAAAAGACAGGCCCATGGTATCATAAAAAACATGAGTGAATATTGTCAGGCCATTGTGGGTTATTTGGTGCCCCGGCGCTCCTGCCGGAATTTGCCAGATGCCCGCTGCATTAAATGCCAAGCGTCTATCTGCCACGATCACGCCCGCATCAATCAAGCGGGAGTTTTGTGTACCGCTTGTGCACTGCCTGAGTCGTTAAAGGGCTTTGAACTCAAAAACGAAGTCTGGTTCACCCCCGAAGATCTGAGCAGCTTTTCTGAAGCTTGGCGCAAACAAAAAGGAGCGCGGGGCGGCTGGGTTGACTTTACCTGAGCGGCGTCTGCTTTTTTATGCCCTGGGTGGCGGAACAGGCCATTTAAACCGGGCCTATGCCCTGGCTCGGCAGGTCAAACGCCAATTGCCAAGTGTCACCCCCCTGATTCTGAGTTCTGCACCGATCATTCCCCCTCTATTGCAAGAGGGCCTGAGTTTGCTGCGTTTGCCTTCTGCCAGCGAACATCAGGCCACGGGACTCCATCCCCGCTGGGTGCAAACCTTGCTGCAGGATTACCAGCCTGATGTCTTGGTGGTTGATTGCCACTGCAATGGGGTCTGGCAAGAGTTGGGGGCGATCTGGCCCCAGTTGCAGGGCAAAAAAATCTTTCTGCGCCGCGATATCCAAATACCTCAAGCGACCTTGTCCTATGACCTGAGCTGGCTTTTGACGCCGGAAGCCGAGGGGTGGCTGCTCAATCGCCAGACAAATGAACTCAAAAGCCGGGCCCAGGCTTTGGCCTTGCTCAAGGCCGAGCCCGATTTGCCGGTGGTGTTATTGGCGCACAATGGCCCGCCACCCGAAACCCAGGCTTTTTTTCTAAGGGCCTATTTGGCCTTACAGACTTTGCCCTTGCAATTGCGTCTGGTTTCACTGGTCCCACCGGGGCTGCCCGAATTATGGCCTCTTTGGTTGAACTATTTTCCCATCAGTGAGCTGTTAAACGGGGTGGACCTCTTGATTGGGGGCGGTGGTGTGAATCTGCTATCTGAGAGCCGGGTCTTTGGCAAACGTTCCCTCTTTTGTGCCTTTGAGCGCCCGATCGATCAACAGGCCCTGCGCATTATGCCCTGTGATTTACTCAAATGGGATGCGGACCCAACTGAGTGGGCAAGGCAGGTAAGCGAAAAATTGGCGCAAACACCCCCAGAACCCGTGAATGGCGACAAAACCCGAGAACTTGCGGCCATGATCGCAAAAATGCTGAATTGAATGGCCTTTTGATTCAGGTCTGAGGCGGTTATACTGCGCTAAGCATCACACCATTTTTGCTGAGCGGAAGTTCCCATGCCCACAGACAAACTCAACCTCGATTTTTTGCCCAAACACGTGACCCATTTGTTGGAACAAGAGAAAAAAGCCGAATTGCAGGCGCTTTTGGCCCAATTCAGGTCTGAAGACGTGGCTGAAGCTTTGTTGGAATTGGACTATGCCGAGATTCGCACGGTCTTAACCTGGGTCGATGTAGAATTGGCGAGTGAACTGGTCACCCATATCGACTCGGATTATTGGTATGAATTGCTCACGCCGATGGATGAACCCCGTTTGGTTGAGATTGTGCGCGAATTGCCCTCAGACGAAGCGGCCGACCTGCTCAACGAACTCGACGATGACCTGGCTGAAAAAATCCTCGCCGCCCAGGGCAACAGCGAATCGTACCAAAATCTGGCCACTCTCTTGCAATACCCCGAAGAGACCGCTGGGGCCATGATGAACCCAGATATTGTCTACGTGCCTGAGTCCCTGAATACCGATCAGGCTCTGAGTATGATCCGCCAGAATATTGAGTCGTTTAAAGACATCAACTATATCTATATCACCGATGCCCGTCGACGCTTGACGGGGGTATTGCCCCTGCCTGCTTTAATTGCCGCGCCCACCCAATCTTTGATTGAAGAAGTGATGACCCGCGATGTGATTGCCGTGGACGTGATGATGGACGAAGACGACGTGGTCGACATTGTGCGCAAATACGAGCTAATGACCGTGCCTGTGGTCGATGCCCAGCAGCGCCTCTTGGGGATTATCACAATCGACGATATCCTCGACGTGATCGAGGAGCAAGCCGACGAAGAGGCGTATAAAATGGCCGCTTTGGGGGAATTGGATAATCAGGCTTCGGCTTTTCAGGCGGCCCTGACCCGTATTCCCTGGCTTTTGATCTGTCTGGGCGGCTCGGTTTCAGCGGGCACCATTATTCATCTGTTTAAACACACCCTGGAAGAGGCCATTGTTCTGGCCTCGTTTATGCCCGCCGTGATGGGCATGGCTGGCAATACCGGCGTGCAGACTTCCACCCTCTTGATTCGCAATATGGGCGGGGGGCCGCTGCCCCGCAATTTTCTCTGGCGCATGGTGCTGCGTGAATTTCGCACAGCTTTTGTAATTGGCTTGCTCTGCGGTGCGATAGCCAGTTCCGTGGCGATATACTTTTTTCACTCAAATCCGCTGATTGGTGTGGTGATTGGGCTCTCTCTGTTTTTGAGCATTTTGTTTTCGACATTTTTAGGCACCAGTTTGCCCTATCTCTTTCAGAAATTTGAAATAGATCCTGCCGTGGCATCAGGGCCTTTTGTCACCACGATCAACGATTCGACCGCGTTGATTATTTATCTCGGCATTGCCAGCATGGCCCTGCGCTATTTGCTCTGAACCCCATCTCCCCTTCAACTTAGCAATAGCTTAATCTTTTTTTAGCGTGCAGATAAGAAAGAAAAGTGGCACTGAAGCGGATAATTGAATTAATTAATGCGTAGAGGATTTATTCAATGAAACGTTTTTCCCGTCTGCTGCCTGCTCTGTTGGGTCTCTCTCTGTTTGTGGGCTGCTCTGCCCAAACCCTGCCTGTGGCCCTGAGAGGCGCCAATGCCCCCGTTCAACTCAACCGCATGAGCGCCGCTGGCAATGCCAAAACCATGCCCCAAGCCATGATCATGGACAATTTCAGCCAATGGGTCAAAGCCCAGCAGCCCCCCAAAGCAGACTTTGCCTTTGCTTCAAGTGAAGTCCCTGACGGTGTTCCCGTCGAAGGTCAAGCTGTCGACCGCTTGCCGACTGCCCCTGGCCCCAAAGCCTTTACCTATCTGACCTACGAAGCCCTCGATAATAACCTCTTTGGCGATCTCAACCGCATTCTTGATACCCTGGAATTGGTCGGCAGCAACCCCCAAATGAATCTGCTGGCCCAAACCGATAGCTTTGGCCCAGGCAATACTGCCCGTTATTTTATCTCTCCCGACAAAAAATTTGACAACAACGCCCCGATCATTGCCTCTCCTTATGTCAAACTGGCCGAAGAAAATTCAGGTGATCCCCGTACTTTGACCCAAGCTGTTAATTGGGCCTTTGGCGCTTACCCTGCCCGTTTTAATTGGCTGAATCTCTCGACCCACGGCATGGGTTTTGCGGGTATTAACTACGATGACAATCCCGAAGCCAGCATGAATATCATGGGCTTTGCCCAAAGCGTGCGCCAGGGCCTGAACGGCAAAAAACTCGACGTAGTCAGCTTTGATGCCTGTTTGATGGCCACCGCTGAAGTGGGATCTGAATTGCAAGACATCAGCAATATCATGGTTGGCTCCGAAGACTCCACCTATTATTGGGGATATGGCTATGCCCAGACCATGGCCAAAATTGCCCAGAATCCCGCAGCCATGAACCCCGACCAGATCGTTCGTTCGATGGTGTTGGATGTTCACAGCAAAGGCACTTCCAATATGACCCTGACAATCTCTGCGATTGACCTGCGCAAAATGAAAGAACTCGAACCCGAACTCGATCGCTTTGCCCGTTCGCTGCGCAAAGCCCTGACCACCCAAAAAGCAGCGGTGATCCGCGCCATGCAACAGACCCGCGAGTTTCACATGGGTGAAAATATCCCTTTCCGCGATC
This sequence comes from Candidatus Sericytochromatia bacterium, assembly GCA_018780035.1. Lineage (GTDB taxonomy): Bacteria > Cyanobacteriota > Sericytochromatia > UBA7694 > UBA7694. The sequence goes on along the minus strand of JADMKE010000020.1, from coordinate 160,373 downwards.
TCAATCGCATTCTGAGTCTGACCAAAACCCTGGTGAAAGATGCCGAAGTGACCGCTTCTGCTGATCGCATCAACCATATTCTCTTCCGCCGGGGTCTGATCATGCTGGCCCGTCAGAACAGGCTCGAAAAGGGGGAAGGTCGGGGTCTCTCGATCTACCTGCCCACTGATGGCCAAGTCGCCAAGAGCTACCAGCAAACCCGTCTGGCCCGCTCCACCCAGTGGGATGAATTCCTGCTGGACCTGAATGCAGCCATTGCTGCCAGTGCCCCTGCTGGCGCTCCCGCTGCTCCGGCCCGTTAAGGCCAAATAAACAGTTTTTTCTAACTCTCTACGCTATTGGGCGGGCATATGTCCCGCCTTTTTCTTTTGACAAGCCAACCCCTTGCTGGGGATAATGAACGGGAGAAACGCTGAAAGTAGAACCTCGCTGAAAGTAGAACCCCATGGCTGAATCCCCCGAAACACCCAAACCGGCTTCCAAAGCCGTATATTATGCCGATTACCTCAAGTTGGATTATTTACTCGAAGCCCAGCACCCCCTGAGTAAATTGTCGGATGGGGCCCCCGCCCACGATGAAATGCTGTTTATTATCATCCACCAGGCGTATGAATTGTGGTTTAAACAGGTTTTACATGAGTTGGATTCGGTCATGACTCTCTTTTCCAAACCCACGGTCAGCGAAGACCAAATGGGCATGGCCGTGGCCCGTTTAGAGCGGATTATCGAAATCCAGCGCCTGATGTTGATGCAGATGCAGGTCTTGCAGACCATGCAACCACTGGATTTTTTGGATTTTCGCGATCAGCTTTACCCTGCTTCGGGCTTTCAGAGCTTTCAATTTCGCATTTTGGAAAACCGCCTGGGTCTCAAACCCGAGCAGCGCGTGCCCTATCACCAGGGCCGCTATGATGCCAGCTTAGATGACCGCCACCGCCAAATTTTGCAAAAAGCCGAAAATGAGCCCTCTTTGCTGGAATTGGTCGAAAAATGGCTGGAGCGCACACCTTTCTTGACTTTTGGCTCGTTTGACTTTTGGGACAGCTACCGCCAAGCGGTCGAAACCCTGTTTGATGGCGATGCCGAGCGGATTTCCAGCAATCCCTTGCTGGGGGCCGAAGATATTCAATCGCACCTGGACCGTTTGGCCGCTACCCGTTCGACTTTTGCCACTCTGTTTTCAGAAGAACAATACCAAGAACTCCAAGCTCAAGGCGGCCGCCGCCTGTCTTACAAAGCCACCAAAGCGGCTTTGTTGATTCTGCTCTATCGCGAACGCCCAATCTTACATTTGCCCTACCGTCTGATCAACGCCCTCAGTACCGTTGATGAATTGCTCACGACTTGGCGCTACCGCCATGCCCTCAATGTTCAGCGCATGATCGGGGTCAAAGTGGGGACTGGTGGCTCAATGGGCTATGAATATCTGCTTCACACCATGGCCAAACACCGCATCTTTGGGGATTTTAACCAACTTTCAACCTTTTTGATTCCCCGCTCGGCCCTGCCAGAATTGCCCGACGAAGTCGAGCGGCAACTCGGGTTTTATTATCAGGGAGAACCGACATGAACAACTTCGATTTATCTGGCAAACGCGCGCTGGTCTGCGGCGCAAGCAAAGGGATCGGCAAAGCCGTGGCACTTTTATTGGCAGAACGTGGTGCAGAAATCGTGGGGCTCTCGCGCAGCGATCTGGCCCTGAAAGCCTTGATTCCCGAATTGTCCACACCCACCGAGCAGCAACACAGTTGGCTGGCCGTGGACTTCAGCGATCCAGCACTTTTACAAACTGAACTCCAGGCCTTTTTGGCGGGGCAAGCACCCATTCAGATCCTCGTTCACAATGGTGGGGGGCCGCCTCCCGGCCCAGCCCATACTGCCAGCTTGGAGGCTTTTTCACTGGCCTTTGCCCAGCATTTGCTCTGTGGTCAGGTTCTCATGCAGACCCTGCTACCGGGCATGAAAGCCTCTCGCTATGGCCGTTTGATCAATATTATTTCAACCTCTGTGCGCCAGCCGATTCCCGGTCTGGGGGTCTCGAATACGGTGCGGGCCGCAGTGGCCGCCTGGGCCAAAACCCTGGCCGACGAATTGGGGCCCTACGGCATCACCGTCAATAACGTGCTGCCGGGGTACACCCGCACCGAGCGGCTCGAACAGATCGTTGCCAACCGGGCCGAAAAAATGGGTCTCTCGCGCGAATTGGTCGAGGTGGATATGCGCGCCGAAGTGCCCCTGGGCCGTTTTGCCGAAGCGCGAGAAACCGCAGAAGCTGTGGCTTTTCTGGCCTCAGCGGCAGCGGGCTATATCACCGGCGTGAGTCTGCCTGTGGATGGTGGGCGGCTCAGGCCAATCTGAAACCATTGTCTTTTGTGAAAAACATGCCCTTGTCGATTCAAACGGGAACCTGATCAACAAAAATGGAGGCCACCAAATCAGGAAAATGACTGAGCGTTTCTTGGCTCCGTTCGAAGGCAAATTGGCCGATTTGCATCAGCAAGCGCTGGGTGAATTTTTGTAGTTCAACTGACTGATAGGCCTTTGCCAGCTCCTGAAGCTCTGTGGCAAAAGACTCCAGATCATTGATCACAATTGAGTCCTTGATCGTTTCCCAACGGGGCAACCATTGCTCATAGAGACGTTTCTGCAATTGTGTCTTTGCTTCAACTGTCAGTGGCACTTCTGAAAAAACGCTGTCTGTTGGGGTTGTTTCGGAGGCCCTTTCTCGGCTGGGCAGAAAGTTTTTTAGACATCTCAACAAGTCGGATTTTTGCACAGGCTTAGACAAAAAAGCATCAAAGCCCTTTTTCAATAGGCTTTCTTGATCTTGTTTCAGAGAGTAAGCCGTGAGTGCAACCACTGGAATCGACTGGGTTTCAGCTTGGCTCTTGAGCTGTTGCAGGGCTTGAACGCCATCCATTTCAGGCATTTTTATATCCATCAGAATCAAGTCCGGATGCATCGTCTGAGCAATTTCACAGGCTTCACGTCCATTGTGAGCCACCATTAATTTTAAGGGGCTGGATTCTAACAGTGATTCAAGTAAAAGCAGATTGTCAGGTACGTCATCTGCAATCAAAACCTGAGCAGCTTGAAACAGACTCAGATCCATGGGGGCTTGAATCGGCTCTGCGGCAACAAATGCTGCCAGTTGAACCTCTGGCAGCACGACAGTAAAACACGTCCCTTGCCCGACAATACTGCGCATCTGCAACTTTCCGCCCATCAGATCGACCAAACTCTGCGTGATCGCAAGCCCCAAGCCTGTCCCACTTGAAAAAGGGTGCATGGGATCGATAACTTGTTCAAACGCTTTGAAAATCCGCTTTTGATTTTCTTCTGAAATACCGACACCTGTATCTTGAACAGTCAGTGTTAAACAGCCCCCATCGGCATTCTGAGGCACAAAATCCAGCTTAAGACTTACTTCGCCTTCAAATGTAAATTTGAGCGCATTCCCCAGCAAATTTAAGAGAACCTGACGCAAGCGAAGGGCATCCAACTCCAGATACGCCGGCAATTCTGCCGAGGTTTCCACATGAAAATGAAGACCTTTTTGTACAAAAGACCGTTCCAATAAAACTTTTATTTCATCGATGATATGGCAGAGGTTGACCGGCTCAGGGTTAAGGGTCAACTTACCCGACTCGATTTTAGCAATGTCGAGGATTTCATTGATGATTCTGAGCAAGGCCTTGCCACTGGAATTGATGGCTTCCAGGTATTTTTGAAAACGGGGTTCCTTGGACTGCTCCTGCATCAACTCACTAAAGCCGAGAATGGCATTCATCGGGGTGCGTATCTCATGGGACATATTCGCCAGAAACATGGATTTCGCCTGCGAAGCGATTTTGGCTGATTCAATCGCCTCTCTGAGGTCCTGTTCAACCCTTTTTTGGCGGGTGATATCCTTGATCACGCCTTCTTCAGCAATCACAGTGTTCATCTCATTTCTGGTGATATGTTCACTGATCTCAAGGTATTGTTTTTTTTCCCGAAGGGTCAGATCAATTTCAAAGGGCGGGGGATTCTGATCATCAATATTCATTCCTTTGAAAGCATGCTGATACAGTGGGCCTACATTCTCCAAGTGCAGCAACTCATTGCCAGACTTGCCCAGCAATGTGTCCATGCTCTGACCAAAAAATGTTTCCGCAGAGGGACTCAAATACGTGAGCACACCCTCAGGTCCAATTGTAAAAAAGAAATAATCTTGTTTAACACCCTCTACCAGATGGCGGAAATGGCGCTCACTGGTCTGAAGTTCATCTGTCTTTACGTCTATGACTTGTTCTAATTTTTGCTGATATTCTTGTAATTTTTGCTCTATGAGTTTTTGTTTGGTGATATCAACATTAAACCCAAACCAAGTAATACTGCCATCGGGTAATTTTTCAGGTTTCGATCTGGATAAAATCCATTGTATTTCTCGACCGGGAATGTGTACCCGAAACTCACACATAAAATCAGACAGGTGTTTGGCTGAAGCTTCAATCTCATGGATCACTCTGGCGCTGTCTTCTGGGTGAAGAACCTTGGCTATGGCTGCAAAATCCGCTTTGACATCTTCCGGGGTGCAGCCAAAAATATTTTCGATTCCTTTTGAAGCGATGGGAACACAATAAGTCCCGTCAGGCCGCCGGGTAAATTGATAAATCATGTCGGGAATATTATCAGAGAGTTTTCTGAATTGGATGTCTTTTGAGTGAAGCTCAGCTTCGGCTCGTTTCTGTTGGGTAATATCCTGAAAGCTCCCTGTCAGCTTCGCTGGACGCCCTTGCTCGAATGTCACGACACACGTCATGCGAACGTCAATCCGGCGGTTTTTGGCAGTCAAAACTTCTAAGTTTAGGTCGAAACCCTCTCCATGTTCAATCGCAGCCTGCAGAACTGCTGAGAATATTCTGCGAGATTCAGGTAAAAAATAGTTGAAACTCACGTCTGCTGTCGGGTTAAACTCGTCAGGTGAAGTGTCAAATATCCGATAGGTTTCAGCGGTCCAAAACAGTTGATTTGTCGTGAAATCCAATTCCCATCCACCCACTTTGGCGATCGCTTGCGAGTTTTCGAGCAAGAGACTACTGCGATGTAATTCATTTTCAATCGCTTTGCGTTCTGTAATATCCTGAATGACTCCAATCAAAAATTTTTCCCCATTTTTATTGATATAACGGGTCTTTGTGGTCAAAAATAGCCCTTGTAAATATCCGCGGAGGGTCAGTGATTCTTCGACCACACTCTTTCTTCCATTCAAAAGCACTTCGTTGTCAATATTTAGAAAAAATTCGCGCTCATCCGGAGACACTTCTTCAGTCAGGGTTTTGCCAATGATTTGATTTCTGTTTAAGCCAAAAAGGTCACAGAAAGCAGCATTGACAAATAAGAACCTGTGCTGATGATCTTTAACAAACACCGGCTGCCCCAAACTTTCGATAATATCAACCAAAAAATCATTGTTTGCTCCTGTGGTCCCCTCGGCCAAATTTGCAATTTTGAGCCTGGCCATGGCATTCATCTGAATTTTTAAGCTGATGGCATCGAGCGGTAAGCGAAGAAACGCGTCGGCCCCAAGGTCAGCGGCTTTGGCGAGGCTTGTTTGATCGGTTTCTGTTGTGGTCAAAAAGACGACCGGAATAGACTTCAATCTTTGATCTGCTTTTAACTTTCGGCAAATCTCATACGACTCCATTTCTGGCTGCGCCATGTCAAGAAGGATGACATCGGGGGCTTCGATCCAGGCTTGATCGAGGCCCTCTTCGCCGCTCAATGCATTGATTAAATGGAGCTCAGGTAACGTCTCATCGATGAGGGATTTAAGGGTTTCTAAATTGTCTTGATTATTGCCAACGACCAGTAACTTAAGGCGGTTATTTCTCACGACAATTATTTCCTGATTTGCGGTTCTGTCATAATGAGATCCATCATTAGCGCCCGCTTTTTTAAGTGTGAAGGTGTCTCTTAAATTTAGCTCTTCATACGCTGCTCATACGATGAAAATTATACAGGAAACAATGAATGACCGACAGGTTTGCTCAATTTGTGAGCGAGCACGGATAACTCAGTTTACGTGAACAAGTGAATCTCTCTCCAAAGCTTGACGCTTCTCACTGATTCAAGGCATCATACCTCTGTGTCTTGCCCCTTCCCCGCTAACCTAAAATCTAATCCCTAAAACCTAGAACTCAATCCCCACCATGTCTCACCCCCACACCTACTCGCATGCTGATCAAGCAGCCCGCCTCGAACAGGTTTTGGCCCTACTGCGCGATTCGCGCCTCAAATTAACCCGGCCCCGGCGTGCCCTGCTCGAAATTCTCGTGCATGAACACGGGCCCTTTACCATTGAAGAATTGGCAGTTAAACTCCACGATACCCCCTGTGACCCTGCCACCATCTACCGCAATATGGCGGCCTTTGAAGATCTCGATCTGGTGCGCCAATGTGACTTTGGCGATGGCATGGCGCGTTTTGAACTCGTGGGCCAAGACGAAGACCACCACCACCACATTATCTGCCGCAAATGCCGCAAATTGGAGCTGATCGACCTCTGTTTTGTGCGCGAACTGGAAAAACTCGTGCGCGACCGGGGCTATACCCAGGTGCATCACAGCTTGGAGTTTTATGGCATTTGTGCCAATTGCCAGAGGGAGTAGGGGTTAGGGCAATTCCCAAGCCTGTTTCAGCCGCGTATATTCTGCTTGAGGCAATTGGACCAAGACAGGGTGTTTTGCCTGATCCAGCCATCTGAGCAGAATTTCAATCTGCTCTTTGGCCATGGCGGTGCAGCCAGAGGTGCCAGATCCATCCCCTTTCCAGAGGTGAATAAAAATACACGAGCCTGAGATCCGATCGGTGTGGGGGGTATTGTGATTGACAAAAATCCCCCAGCGGTAGGCCCCTTCGTCGCGGATCGCATCGAGGCGCATATACTCGTTGTCTGAGTCATCTTTCCAGTCTTTTTTGACCTTTTTGCTATCGACAATCTGGTTATACAGGCTGGATTCATTGGCACCAATGCAGCGCATCGAGTCGGTCAGGGTGAGGTAGGGCATTTTGAGCCAAGGGGCCACGGATGGGGGGCTGGCCAAGCCAAAGACAGTGCCGAGTGAGAACACCCCCGCTGGGGCGCGTTTGTCGCCCTCTTTGCGAAAGTCCCCATTGAGTGCGTCGGCTGGATTGTGCAAACCTCGGCCCCAGCCCAGGCCTTTTTTGCCCAGCACGGTGGGAATCTCTGGGCCGACTGCTTGCCAGGGGGCCTTGTCTGAGCTGCGCTCATAGCGCTGCAAGCTGGCGGGTACGGCGCTCCAATCGGCGCTGAGCACGCGGATCATCTGCCGGGCTTCTGGCGGAATGGGGCCTGCGGGAGGTGTCGTGGGGCTGGTTTGCAGTCCGATGGCCAATAAAAAAGCCCAAAAGCCAAAAAATCCGCTCATCCGGCGGTCTCCAGTCGGCTTTCAAATTGTTCAAAGAATTGACGCCGGGCAGGTTCGAGATATTTGTCCCGCAATTTGGGGATTTGCTCTTTCATCAAATCGCGGATCTGTTCAATTAACTCAGGCATTTCCAGATGTAAACCGCAATAGTCGAGCAGGCTGGAGTACCAGCCCTCCCAGAGCGCATTGAGCAGGGCCTCAGCCTCGTGTTCGCGTTTGCTCCAGAATTCCTGAATAAAGACCTGCAACAAGGCGTTTAACATGCCTTTGCAGATTTCGAGCAAATAAGTCGGGTTTTTGTCGGATTCTCGCCAGAGAAACTGGCTGAACTCGTAGAGAAACCAGGACAGGCGGTCCAGCGGCAAATAGGCGAAGGCGATCAGGGCCTCTCGGCTCACCAATTGTGCCACCTGCTCCAGGGCCAAATGCTCGGATTGCCCGCGCTGGAAGACCTGCTGCACAAAGCGCTCGACCCGTTTGAGGGTGGGGGCATTGAGGGTCGGACGCAGCTCTTTTTTGAGCACATCTTTGCGCCAACGCTCTTGCGAGAATTGTTCAATATGGGAGGTGCGCAGACTGGTCTCGGGGGTGATTTTGCTGTGACTGAGCAGCAAATCTGAGATCTGTTGGGTGGCCAAGGTCAAAGAGACCCCTTTGCCGGGTTCGCGTATTTGACCAAAACCTTTGCTGGTATCTGGCAGCACAATATGGTCGGCAAAGACCGAGCTGCCATGAAAAACCCCGTAGACATCACGCATCACACTTTGACCCCAGCCCCGGTTGAGAATAAAAAAGACAAATTCCCAATCAAAGGGGCTTAGGTTCTTCACCGTATATTGATCGGAGCGGGTCAGTGAGGCCCTGAGAAAATTGCGGATCAGTTTATTTGCGGTCCACTCCTGAGAGATGCGGTGAAAGAGATAGCTTTCCTGCTGGTTTTCGAGCCGTTTGAGCGCCTGTTCTTGAATCGCAAAAAAGGAATGGCTGCTGCAGAACATATAATAGATGATGGCCGTCAAGATGCGCTCAACTGCGGGTTCGGGCTCAGTCACCAAAAGCCGCAGCTCTTCCGTCAAAATGGGCAAGGGCACCCCAGAGACCAGTTTGAGATGCAGCAAAATACTGACATATCTTAAAAAGCTCTCTTGATTGCTGTGGGGCAAGAGATAGGCTGAATAAGTCAAAATCTCCCGGATTGAGAGGGTTTGAATCAGCTCAGCCAAGGCAAAGGGGCTTTTTTCGTCTTGCCAATGCTCCAGCAGGGCAAAGAGCGGGGGCAGCCACTCCATCAGGGTTTCCGCCTGGGTGTAAAAGTCGGGGATCTTTTCGAAATCGATTGCAGTTTCGCGCACCGCGCGGGGCAGGGGCAATTGGATCGACTCAGGCAACGAAGACAGGGTATTGGTGTGGCGCTTGGGAGAGACGAGTTTATCCACAGGTTCAAAGGTCAAATTTGAGATGTCTGGCAATTCTGAGGTGCGCGCCAATTTGATCGCCAAAGGCCTGCGGCGGCGGCGTGGCACAGGCTGCAACGGGCGGTTGCGCATTTCGAGCAAAATTTCGTCAGCCAGCAAGCGGATCGAGCGGTAGGTCTCGCGCGAAGGATGGGTGCGCAATTGCTGGGCGGAAATATCTTGAATATGGTGCAAAAATGTGCGCAAAACGGGGGTGCGGGCGTCGTCGGCGTTGAGCACTTCCCAGAGTTCAGAGCGCATTTCATCGAGATCGCCGTCTTCTTTGGCATAGCGGGCCAGCACCATTTTGGCCAAAGTCAGGTGCAATTCGTCTTCAGCTGGGGTCTCGGGGGTGCGTGCAATGATCTCAAGCAGGGTTGGGATCGAAAAAGAGCCGAGTGAAGAGGCCAAAAGGGTAGGGGCGCGTTCGTCCCAATTGGAGGCGATGGCAGTCACGGTGTCTGTCAATCGCTCTATTTCCCGATGGGCCTCTTCTTCTCTCACGCAGGGCTCCGTTTCTGTTTGTTTAGGGCCTTTAGTTGGCTTTAGCTGACCTTTAGCTTTGCGCCTTGGGCTGGGGCATCACAGTGCGCAGATGTAGTTCTTCCATCTGCTCTTTCGAGGCCGTGCCTGGGGCGTCGGTCATCAGACAACTGGCCGCCTGGGTTTTGGGGAAGGCGATCACTTCGCGGATCGTCTCCTGGCCTGTCATCAGCATCACCAAGCGATCGAGACCATAGCCCATACCGCCGTGGGGCGGTGCACCGTAATCAAAGGCTCCGAGCATAAAGCCAAATTTGTTTAACGCTTCTTCTTCGGGGATTTGCATGGCCTGGAAGATTTTTTCTTGCAAGTCGCGGTTGTGCACACGAACGCTGCCGCTCGACATTTCCACGCCATTGATGACCAAATCGTAGGCCTGGGCGCGCACGGCACCGGGATCGCTGAACAATTTTTCGATATGTTCGGGTTTGGGGGAGGTAAAGGGGTGGTGCTGGGCCAGCCAATTGCCGCTTTTTTCATCCCATTCAAACATCGGGAAGGCATTGACCCAGAGAATGTCCCAGCGGGTCTTGTCGATCAGATTGAAGCGCTCACCGAGGTCTAAACGCAGGCGGCCCAACACATCGTGCACGACTTTGGCTTTGTCGGCCATCATGATCACAATGTCTCCTGTCTGGGCGCCTGAGACTGTCTGAATGGCGTTGAGCTCGCTTTCGCTGAAGAATTTGGCCACGGGAGAGGTCAGACCCTCGGGTTTGTAAATAAACCAGACCAGGCCTTTGCCACCGTAGCGAATGCTGCGGCTGCGCAATTGGTCGAGTTCATTGCGGGTCATCTGTTCTGCCGCCCCTTCAAGGCGGATGCCTTTGATCAGGCCGCCACTCTGGGCGACCGAGGCAAAGGCCTGAAATTCAGCGGTTTTCATGATCTCGGTAAAGTCCACCAATTCCAGCCCAAAGCGGGTGTCGGGTTTGTCGGAACCATAACGGGCCATGGCGTCGTCGTAGGCCAGCACAGGCAGTGGCAATTTGACTTCGACATTGAGAATTTCTTTAAAGAGGTGGGCAATCAGGCCTTCGTTCATGCCGCGCACGTCTTCTTCATCCACAAACGACATTTCCAAATCGAGTTGGGTAAATTCGGGCTGGCGGTCGGCACGCAGGTCTTCGTCGCGGAAGCAGCGGGCAATCTGGAAATAGCGCTCCAAGCCTGCAACCATGAGAATCTGTTTGTAGATTTGGGGCGACTGGGGCAGGGCATAAAAATGGCCGGGATGTACGCGGCTGGGCACCAAATAGTCGCGTGCGCCTTCGGGGGTGGTTTTGATCAGCATCGGGGTTTCGATTTCGTAGAAACCTTGGTCAGAAAGGTAATTGCGAATGGTCTGGGTCACGCGGTGACGCACCTTGAGGCGCTCTTGCACCGAGGGACGGCGCAAATCCAGGTAGCGGTATTTCAGACGCAGGCTCTCCTCGACATTTAAATCGTCGTCGATTTCAAAGGGCGGGGTTTTGGCTGTATTGAGAATCTCCAGCTCATCGACCTTGATTTCCAGGCGTCCGGTGGGGCGGTCGGCATTGATCTTGTCGGCATCGCGCTCAAGCAGACGGCCTTTGGCCGCTACCACAAACTCTGCCCGCAGTCGGTCGGCACTGGTGTGGGCCTCGGGATTGACCTGGGGATCCATCACCAATTGAATTAAACCTGAACCGTCGCGGAGGTCCACAAAGACCACTCCGCCATGGTCGCGGCGGCTTTGAACCCAGCCACAAACTGTAACGGATTCGCCCAGGGGAGCTTGTAACAGCGCGGTTGCCATATGGGTGCGTTTGAGTTTCATTGTCGAGATATTCCTGTCCATCAATTTGTCGTGTTGTTATTTGCCAAAAGTTGTCGATTGGCTTCTCTGTTCTGGGCTTCCTGTCGGCGTTGTTCCTGATCAAGAAAGTCTTGCAGAATATGTACCGCCGCCTGTTGGTCGATCAGTGCTTTTTGTTTGCGGCGCTTCATGCCTGTCGCGCGCAGGCTGGCTTTGGCACTTTCGGTGCTGTAACTCTCGTCGATATAACTGAGCTGCAAATGCGGAAATTCTTTGATAATCCGCTCCGCGGCCCCCCGGCTGTAGCGGGCCTGCTCGGTCATTTCACCATTGCTGCCCAAAGGCAGCCCGACCACCAATTGCGCCACCTCATACTGAGTGAGAATTGCTTTTAATTGTGCCAAGTCTGCTTTCCAGGAGTGGCGCTGCACCGTGGTGACCCCACGCGCAAACCAGCCCATGGGATCGCTGACCGCCACGCCAATCGTGCGGGTGCCAACATCCAGGCCAAGTATACGGGGTACAGGTTGCATCTTTTCTCCAAAAGGGTGACTCAGCAACCTATTTTACCTTGGAATCGGGCCGAGCGGGAACGGCAAGGGGGCGCAGGGGGATTTGAACCTGTGATTTCTTTGATTATGATCAAACCTCTCTCTGCCTTGTATCAAAGGCCTTGAGAGCGTTTAGGCGCATACTGTTCTCAGAAATGGAGGGTTATTTGTTATGAACACCAAAAAACTTTCATTGGGCTTATTGGCATTAACTTTATTTACAGGCTGTGGCTTCAGCCTGGATAGTCTCTTGAGTGGCAGTACCTCCGGAAAAACCCAGATACCCGATTCAAGTCCCACGCCGTTGACGCCCACACCCGTTTCAACCTCTTTACCAACCTCGGCTGACCTTTTGCTCTACTTGGACATGGAAACAGCGCCCGTGGGGTATAGCTATCAAGGGCAGGTTCTTGAAACCAAAGGGGCCATTGCCAATGCCCATGGCCGTCTGGGCGCTGCTTGGCAAATGGATGGTCAGGGCTCGTATGTCAAAGTGCCTTTGGATATCAACCCCGAAAAATATCCCCGGCTGACCATGACTGCTTGGGCGCGTTATAACGGCCCCGAAAGTGGTGGTCCCATTCAGGTTATTTCTCATGATGACGGTGGCTATGACCGCAGTCTCGGGATTGATCATCGCAGTTCGGAAGGGGCTGGTTGGTCGGGTTTTGCCGGCTCCGCTGCCGTTGTGGGCGCCGTGCCAGTGCAAATCGGTCAATGGGTGTTTTTGGCAAGTGTGTATGATCAACAGGCCAAAACAGTCACCCTTTATGTCAATGGTGTGCGCAAGCAGATTGAAAATGCAGAGCTGGGAACCGGACACCCCTTTTTGTATCTCGGCGCAAATCCCTCTTTTGGCGAGCAATTTACAGGCTTGATAGACGAAGTACGGATCTATGGCCGGGCCCTGAGTGCGGCTGAAATTGAGGGCTTGCGTGAAAATGCGCCCGTGGTTCCTGTCTTGCCGAGCCCTGCGGCTTCGCCTGTCAAGTTTTTCGACAATGGCAATATCCAGGCGGTGTTTAACGGTGCCAGTTGCGCGCCGACCTTTACCACCAACAAAGACTATCTGCTGACGGAGATCTACAATTACCACTGGAATGATGCCAAAGGTCAGGCCCCGCCGGGTCAGATCGGACTTAAATCCAGTACGGGAGTGGTCTATGGCCCTTGGGAGGTCAGCACCCGTGAAGGCCAAGGAGGCGTTCCTCATGCCTATTGGTTTGCCAATCCCAAGGTTTTGATTCCCGCCGGCAGTTACACGGTCACGGATTCACACCCACAAAGCTGGTCTTATAACGCGGCTTCGGGTTGTTCGATCTCCTGGCTAACAGGGATCCCCCAATGAACTACATCCCTCCAACCCAAATGGGTATGGAGGGAGTTTCGTGCTTCGCAGAGAAAGACTTCTCTCCACACAGGGCCGATTCCCGACCCTTAATACTCTCTAAGGCCCAGTTTAAGATCACACGCGCAGCATTCTGATCGCGACTCAAGGTTAAGCCACATAGACATGCGTGTTGCCTTTCGGATAAAGGCTTCTTTGCCTGATTGCCACAACCACAACAAGTCTGACTGGGCTTGGCGATGCTGTCGCCATCCGTAAGCACTTCGTGCAACGGCTGCCGCTCCTTGCGCGTCGGCACTTCGATGTATCTCGTACCAGCCTCTGCCGCTTTGTACTTCAACATCGAGTGAAATACCCCTGGGGCTGTGCTCAATATTTCTCGGTTGAGTCCCTTTTTTCTCTGACCGCCGTTGGCCGTCATTCCTTTGGTATTCAGCTTCTCGACAGCAATTAACCCATTTGATTTGATCACCCAGGCACTGCTCTGATGCAGAAATTCATGGCGCTTGCGGGCTATTTTGCTGTGTAATGCCGCAACCTTTTTCTTCGCTTTGTACCAATTGCGTGAGCCCCGCTTTTTATGGGACATCTCTCGCTGCAATTGGGCCAGCTTTTGCAATTCATGCCTTAAATGCCGTTCGTTTTCAATCCGGCTGTAATCACCGCTATCATGGGCCAAAGTGGCAAAGCTCTCTACTCCCCAATCCAGACCCACAGCTCCTTTGACCAGAGGGGGCTCATACTCCTTGGGTTTGCGTTCAGGTTCACAAACCAAGACAACCGAGGCATACCATTTTCCCCCTTTGTACAAAATATCCAAGGTTTTCGGTGTACCAGGCGTTCTGGCTTGTCCCCGCATCCGAATATATCCCACCCCAGAAAGCCTGAGATAGCCATGTTTCTTTTCTTGAGGGAACAATCGCCAGCCATCTCCATGGGTTTTGTAGCCCCAACCTGAATAGCGCTGGAGTGGCTTGAAGCGCGGGAAGCCCACTTTCTCAGCGTTTTCTTTGACCCGTCTGAAGAAGTGTTGAAAAGCATGTTCAAGCCGCTTTAGAGTAACCTGACAGGATTGGGCATTGAGGGCATCATATTCAGGCATGGCTTGACGCAAGTCGGTCAGATCTTTGCACTGTTGAGCGAAATGAAGGGAGACACCAGATTTGCGGAAAGCCACTATTCGCTGTTCGAGGGCAGCATTGTAAAGTTGCTGATGCAAAGCACGGATTTTAAGCATTTCAGCTTCTTGCGCTTGGTTGGGATATAAGCGGAAGGTGACCCTGCGATTTTGGCTTTGAGAAGAGGCTTGCATACAGATAGTATACCACTGTTTTTATTGAAGTCATATTATAATTAGTTATGCTCAAAATAAATGACTTAAAAACGCTTTATCACTGTACATATAATTTAAATTATCATTTAGTTATTGTTACAAAATACCGTCGCAAATGTATCAATAAACCCATGCTTGATTCCTTGGAAAACATCTTTACAGAGCTTTGCCAAAAATGGGAGTGTGAATTACTTGAATTTAATGGCGAAAAAGACCATGTCCATTTATTACTTTCTCTCAATCCAAAGGTGCAACCCAGTAAGTTTGTTAATAATATAAAAACAGTTTCTTCTCGCTTGATTCGCAAGGAATTTGCAGAAGAAATAAACAAAGTATATGCCAAAGCGGTATTTTGGAGCCGTTCGTATTGCCTGTTGACCTGTGGCGGTGCGCCATTGTCTGTGATTAAACAGTATATTGAACAACAAAAGCTGGAATGAGCGGCGGAACGCCGCTATCGCACTTCACCCCCCGCCAAGCCCATTGGCTATGGCAGGAGCACTGTGCGATAATTTGGTAGTTTAAACACAAACAGCCCCTGAGCCTCAATGGCTCAGGGGCTTGTGAAACTTAACTCAATCGAAACGAATTAGGCTAATTCCTGACAGGCAAGCTATCCAACAAACTGTGAAAGCGCTGTAATTGGCCTTCATCGAGGGCGGTTTGGTCAATTTTTTCCAACTGAAGCCGCACATCCCCCGTGTGTTTGAGGGTCGACTTGGCTTCTGCCAACTCCAGGCGGGTCTTGTCGGGAACCGGTTGAACGGCTTTTTCCAAATCGCTGATTTGTTTGATTAATTGCTCAGATTTGAGCTGGGCTTTGAGTTCTGCCAGTTTTTGTGTTTGCGCTTGGCTGAGTCCTTCGCGGGGCAGGGCGTCGATCTGCTCTTGGACCTTGCCATAGTTCAAACAGCCCAGATAGGTCTGGATCAGTTGCAGACGGGTATCTACAGGCACGGGTTGGGCTTTGGCCTCCAAATCCTTGACCTGGTCGCGCAATTTCATCAATTGGTCACCGGTGCTGGTGAGTACCAGTTTTACGGCCCCAGCCCTCAGATGCTCGGGTGCGCCATTGTAGGCTTCCATCATCAATTCATTCAATTTGACGAAGTGTTGCTGGAAGTTTTGCAGGGTTCCTTCACTTTCGAGCCCCGGATTAAAGCGGAATTTGGACCCGCCAATCAGCGAAATATTGGAATGGGGAAAGCCAAAACTGGCGCGGTTTGAGAGGGGGAAATCTTCGGGTTTTTCACGGTTGCGCCGGATCAAGTTGGCCTGCAATTGGGCCAAAAAGTCGTTGGCGCCGGGGCTGTCCACTTCGTAGAGCGGGCAACTTAAATCGAGAAAGACGACCGAAGGATCGGTGTTTGGGGCTATTTTGAGCAGGGCATTGGGGTGAGCCATATCATCGCTGCTGGCGTGGTACATGGCCTTGGGAAAGGCCAGGGGCGAACCCGAGTCGGGATTGGCCAGATTGCTCGCCGCTTTCATAATCCCAGCCCGGTAATCATTCAGTTCTTTCTGAGCGTATTTTTCAAAATGGCTGAAGCCCTGAATATTGATCTGAGAGAGCTTGTCTTCGCGGCCTTCAGACGATTCCATTTTGCTGTTAAAGGCCTTAAAGTCTTTGCCATTGTTGATCACCGACATGATTCCACCGTTGTAATTGTCCATGCCCAACATGTCAAATTTCTGAGCACTGCGGTAGAAGACAATATTGAGTTTGCCGTCTTTGATCCGCTGCTCATTGTGTTTGAGAAAGTCTTTGAACTCCTGACCATGGGTCTGGGCAATGGTGTTGTCGATGGCCACCGTAAATTTATCCGAGACCATGTCTTTGGCAAAGAGTTTGTCCACCTGCTCTGTGAGGTTTTCCATGTGGTAGTCGGTTTTGCTATAAGAGATATTGTGGTGAAACTCGCAAAGATACAAATCGAGCTTTTGGCCCCCGAGTTTCTCTTGCATGGTCTGGGCTGTCTCATTGACCTTGTCGCCATCGAGGCTAAAGAGGCTGTGTTCGCGGTTGCCCAAGGTGCTGTGCTCTTTGTCGCCTGTAATCACAAACGCGGATTCGTAATAGGTGTCATTTTGCACGGCAATATTGAGCTGACCCGTTCCTTTGAGGCTCTCCACCCCCGTGAAAACCGTGGCCAGACCGCGCATGCCCGAATTCTTGAGAAAGAAATTGGGTTGAATCGAGGGAGCAAAATCCGGGGGCATGAGATCGGTGTTTTTGCGCATCATGGCGTTAAAATCTTCTATTGAGTGGGGCTGGGCAATGGCCAGCAAGGTGCCAATTTCTTCGTGGATCAACTGGATCTGATCCAAGACCTTGTTGAAATTGTCTTTGTTGGCGTTGATCTGCTCCATCGATGCCAGAATGCGGTTGGCTGAGATCTGATAGAGATCTCCCAAACCTTTGGCTTCAAAGGTTCTTTGCAGATCGCTTTCTTGCAATCCCTTGAGCAAACTGACGGTGGCATTTGGCAAAATCTGCAAATAAGGAGCGGGCTCGTTTTTGAGGTTTTCAAAGGCCTTAAAGGTATCGTGATTGAGCAATTGCCCCCAATCCCCGATTTTTTCGAGTTTGCCAGTTTGGTTGCTGGGGAATTGTACGTCTCCCTTGGGCAGCTCCAGCGTGCCCATGATGCTGTCCAAATCGCTGAGTTCGATCCAGTTTTCCAGCATTTGCTGGGGCCCGACGGTAAAACCGCTGTGGTAGACCAGATTTTTAAATTCGGTGCTGGCACCGGGGCTCAATTTGCGCTCGACAGGTTTGAGCGAGCTGAAGTCTGTATCCAAAGGTGCGGTGTACAAAATGGACTGGTTCCCCATTTTGAGTGTGCCCCCCAAGACCACGCGCTCTTCGAGGTCGGTTTTGAGCTTGGCAAATTCAGGGCTCTGTCGCACCGTGGTGAGCAGGTCTTTTTCGGGCCGGGTATCTTCGGGGTGGGCCAGTTTGTAGCGATCCAGGGCCACCTCCTCAGCGGTAGAGCTGATCACGTCTGAGACAAATTGACGGGAAGTTTGGATATAGTCTTTGACAAAGGCCTCATCCTGACTGCCGCCTTTGAAGTTTTTGGCTAAAATAGGCGAGATATCCACAAAGAAAGAGCTTTTGTCGTCGCCTGTAATCGCCTGGGTGACCAGGTTCTTGAGCAATTTGCCCTGGTCTTCGGGTTTGAGTTCGGGATCAAAGGCATCAACCACCTGATGGTGGCCCGTATTGCGCAAATCGCGTTTGACCACTTCGAGCACCCGGTTATCTGTGACCACTTGAATGTTTTCGGAATGGACCCCCAGATGTTTGGCCAGGGTGTCGCGATAAGATTTGACCAGGGGGTTGCCATTGGCCCGGTGGTAATCGGTCAGGGGCTTTTGCAAAGGGGTGGTTTGCACCCCCAGATCTTTGGGGTTGGGGATACTGGCAAAGCGGGTGAGATAACTCAGGGCCCGCAAAGTCAACTGATCGCGGGTGCTTTTGTCGTCTTTGGGCACCTTGGCCAAGGCGTGACGGATCATGGACAAATTGATGGCCCACTCGCGGTTTTGCGGCTGGGTGCCGGGGGTTTGAATGCCACTGAAAAACTCACTGACTTTGCCAGGGGTTGAGGAGGGGCCGACTAATTCTCCCAGCACCTGTTTCAAAATGGGGTTTGGCTGGAAATCGGGCAGGGGTTTGGATTCACCCATGCGGGTAATCCCCAACTCCCCGCCACGCATGCCCACTTCGGCAAAAATCTGGCTGAGTGTCTTGGGCGCTTTGGGATTGAGCTGGGCCACTGCTTGGCTGTAATACTCAATATTGGCCCCTATCAATTTGGAGATATTGCGCAGGTCAGCGCCAGTCAAGGGCCGATCCAGGCTCAATAATTCTTTGTATTGTTTATTGGTTTCTTCCCGGTTGGCTTTGTCTTCTGCAATGTCTTGCAGAATATAGTTCATAAAGAAACCTTCCATACGATCTTCGAGTTTGACCAGCTTGAGGTCTTGCAAGAGCCGGTCAGCAGCCTCTTTTTGCAGCAGTGGATCGGTTAAGCCTTTGACATCATCCAGTTTTTTGAAAAATGAGGGGCTGAGGCGGTTTTGCAAGTCTTGGAATTGGCTGACGTTGTTGCCCTCATTAAAACCCTCTTTGCTGGCCGAGACTTTGAGCTGGTTGTGGAAATCTTCAAAGCGACCAAATTCGGGCTCATTCATCCCGGCGTCCAGCACCGTTTCGTAGGCTTTAAGTGCAACAGCTTCAGAGCGTTCCAAAATACGGGTTTCAATTTCGTGTTCATTGACGGGGATATTTTTGAGGGCATTGACCAGCAATTCCCGTGCCGGGTGTAATTCCAATTTGTCGTAGAGTTCTTTCAGGGCCGGTTGATCTTTCAGCAATTCGGGTTTGTGGAGCCGGAGTGCCTCATCCAATAACAAAACTTTGCCCATATCTGGCAACTTGTCGCTGAGAATGGCGTCAAATTTGAGATCTTGGGGCGTTTTTAAGGCATTGATCAGGGCTTCTTTTTCGGTGTGGGCCTGAATTTCAACAAAAAGGCGCATCAGGGGGGGCACTTGGTCGAGGATGCTTTTGTCTTTTAATGTTTGTAGCAAGGCAAAGACTTCTGGCGCTTTGTCTTGCAGATCGCCACTTTCGCTGGTTACCAGCGCTTTAAACAGCAGATTGAGGTTTTGCTGGGCATCTCCTCCTTCAAGCACGTGTGTGTCATGGCCGAGATCTTTGAGGTGTTTGACAAAGGCATTGCGCTGCGTGCTGGTGGTCAAAATATTGGGCCCTGTGTGTTTGTCCAACAGGGCCTCGCTTAAATTTTTGCAGGCGTTTAAATCCAATTGAGACAGGCCATTGCCCAGACAATCCAAATTTAATTGGGGCTGGGTTTTGAGGGTTGCGATCAGATGAATGCCCTGTTGGGTGGCCTTGAGCCGAGTCAACGACTCATTCAGCACGCCCATTTTGGCCATTTGGTAGATATGGGTTGACTTGATTTCTGGGCGCTGCAACATAGCCCTGTCGGGTTTGTCTGTCAGATTGCGGGCATTGTTCATGACAAAATGCACCACCAAATCGGGGTGGCCAATGCCGGCTTTATAAAGTTCGGCCAAAAGAGGACCGCGCATAGCGTGGGGCATGGATTTGATGCTTTCCCGGCCCAAAACCTTGTGAAAGAAATTTTCAAAACCGGCATTGCTGTCCAGTTTCCACTCTTTGTGAGCCACAATTTTAGTGACCAATTTGGAGAGGTCCCCAGGGGTTTTGATTGAAAAATGATCCAACTCCAGATAAAAGGCATTGTCTTTGGCCTGTTGAATGACTTCCTCCGTTGGCAGGGGATCGCGGCAGAGAAACTCCAGCCCCGATTCGGGAAAACCCGGAGAGTGCAAGAGCAGATCCAGACGTTGATTTTGTGTTTTGAGCAAGAGAATTTGATCTTGCACTTTGAGCAAGTTCTCAAGTGCAAATTTGGGCCCCGAACGGGCATCGGGAGGCAAACTCACCATTAATTCTTCGCGCGCGATATTGATTTGCTGGCGCAATTGCTGAATGCGGGAAGTGAGCGCACTGACATCTTCGCGTTTGGCCATACCTTGGCCCAAGGCCAGATAGGTTTTGTTCAATTCCTGCTCCAGCCCGGTTATTTTTTCTAAAATAGGTTGGCAGGCGGGAATTTTTGCCAGGGTGCCTTTTAAGGCATTGTATTCAACTTGCAAATGCTGGGTCTGCCCGATAAAATGCGCCTGAATCTGGGTCAATTCCTGTTTATTCTGATTGCGAAAGAGTTTAATCGCATTTTCCCGCAGTTGGGGATCGCCCGTATTGTCGAGTTGGGCCAGGGCCTGCAGGCGTTTTTCCAAGGGCTGAGTGCTGTCTTGGGAGAGTTTGAGTAGGTCTTGATTGCTGGGTTTGAGGTTGGGTTGAATAATCGGTTGATTCAGGGGTTGATTCAGGGGCAGAATGTCTTGCAAAGGCCCTTCTTTGAGCACTGGAACCTCAGATGAGCTTTCAGTTAAGGGCAATAAATGTTTGGCGGATTCGTTTAAATCTGAGGGTTTGGCATCGACAATCTCTGAGCGCAATTCATCCAAGTCTTCTTGGCTGCCAACGGTGGTGGGAGGGGTCTTCAGACCTTTAAATGATTCAGGATTGGGCTCATGGGTAGGGGTGATTTTTTCTTGGGGCTGAAGCGGGGGCGTTTCGGTTTGGGGTTTGATATTCCCAAGCGATTGGGATGATTGCAATCCGGAAGTTCTCAAATCACTCATACACAAAATCCTTCTCAATAATTCATTCTAAAGGTCTTATTTATCATTTTAAAATTGTATTTTATTCAACTGAAAATATACTTTTATCAGCATACTGAGAAACACATTTGAAGTCAATATCTGCCCATATGTTTTGGGGGGCCATTTCAGTTAGAATGCAATAGCCATTTAACAGGAGAATTAACATGCCCTTTGCGCTCAGTCTGCCTTCCGATTTTGACACCCGTTTACACGCCTTTCAAGCCCAAGAAATTCCAAATCTGATCGCCGACTTGGAGCAATTGGTGCGCATTCCCAGCATTTCAAAATTGCCGGAACATGCAGGCGACTGTCTCAAGGTCTTGGAGTGTGTTTCTGAGCTGACTCAAAAGCTGGGCTTTCAAACTGAAATTGTCAAAACGCCAGGTCTGCCTGTGTTTATTGGCTGGTTGGAAACCGATCCAAACGCACCCTGGATCACGATTTACAACCACATGGACGTGCAACCCGCAGAAGAGCCTCAATGGGAAAGTGCACCTTTTGAGCCTCTGCTCAAAGACGATCGGCTCTATGGGCGCGGCAGCACCGATGACAAAGGCCCCGCATTGACCACCTTATACGCCATCGCCTTTCTCAAACGGGTTGGGTATGCCCTGCCCAATATTCAGCTCATTTATGAAACAGAAGAGGAAAATGGCAGTGGCCATTTTGGCTGGTTTCTCGATCACATGGGCAGCCGCTTAAAAACACCCAGATCGATTTTGGTCAGTGACACGATTTTTGAAGGGGAACACCCAGCGTTAACCTATCGGCTGCGCGGGCTTTTGCAAGCAGAAGCCGAGCTGGTCTCCGGCAGCATGGATCAGCACTCGGGGTTGGTCGGGGGCGTGGTCGAAAATCCCTTAAATATTTTAATCCGTGCCTTGGCTACTTGCACAGACGCCCAAGGCAATGTGACCATCCCCGGTGTCTCAGCCCCGGTGCTCAACGCCGAAGAACAAGCGGCTTTGGAGAAAACCGCCGAAGTCTTTGATATCCAACGGCTGCATCAAGACACTGCGGGAGCCCGTTTTTACAGCGAAGATCCACGTGAGATCATTGAGCGCATTTGGTGCCGCCCCACTTTTGAGGTGCATGGCTTTGAAGGCATTCAAACCACCCCCAAGGTGATCAAAAGTGCCCTGCCTTACCATGTCAAAGCCAAGCTCACCCTGCGTCTGATGGCAGAGCAAGACCCCAATCAAGTGCTGCAAGCCCTGGAAAAACATCTACAGTCATGCCATCCAGCCATACAGGTCAACGATCGTGGCCAGCTCCGAGGGTGTAAAACAGCCTTGGATGCTTTGCCAATGCAGGTGGCTGCCGCTGCTTGTAAATTTGGCTTTGGCAAAGCGCCTTTAATTGTTGGTAGTGGCGGTACGATTGGGGCCTTGCCCCAATTTCAGCGGGTTTTTCCGCAGGCGCCCCTGGTTTTGATCGCCCAGAGCCTGATGTCGGACCATTACCACGGGCCCAATGAAAACTTTCGCCTGAGTCAAATCCACGATGGGATGCGTACGATGGCGGCATATCTATACGGTTTGACAAAAGTCTGAGTCCGCTGAGCCGTTGGGCGTCAATCAAGACATGGCCGTCTCTTGATGTGCATGATAGAATTACCCTCTAGTACCCCCAAATCAAGGAGTTGTTTTCTGTGAAAAATCTGATCTTGCTTCCCGGCTTTTTAATCATTGCTCTGTTGGCTGCCTGTGCCGGAAACAATACCCCTGCCAGCTCCAACTCCCCCTCTCCCAGCAGCAGTACTCCGCCTGCAAGCAGTAATCCCACCACTCCCGCCAGTGGTGAAAAAGTCAGTTTTTCGGTGGCCCAAAGTATTATTCAGTCCCGCTGTTTTATGTGCCATTCTGGAGCGGGCGCCCGTGTGGGGGTCAATTTTGATAACAAAGATCAGATCAAAAAATACGCAGAGCGGATCAAGGCCCGCGCTGTTGATAGTAAAGGCATGCCCCAGGGCAACGCCACAGGCATGACCGATGCTGAGCGCCAAACCTTGGGAACTTGGATTACACAAGGTGCATCACTGGACTAATCATACCCCCCTTTTTAACCCATGAGTGCCTGCCCTTGTGGCCTCAAAGACCCTTATTCCGAGTGCTGTGAACCCTTTCACACAAAGCAAACTCTGCCTGCAACGGCTGAATTGCTGATGCGTTCGCGTTACAGTGCCTATGCCCTGCGTTTGGTGGACTATTTGCTCTATAGCCACCATCCGCGCCAACACGGCAAAAATGAAAAAGAAAAGGTCAAACAAGCAGCAGAGGGGGTGGATTTTTTCCGGCTCGAGGTTCTCGATACCTCCCAAGGCCAAGTCAACGATAAAATTGGCAAGGTGGAATTTAAAGCCTTTTATCGCCATGGCACAGAGCTGGGCTGTATTCACGAGAACTCCCGCTTTAAACGTTACCAGGGCCGCTGGGTCTATTGGGATGGTGAGCTGTTTGAATCTGTATCTGATTGAGCCCGGTCTAAGTCTTGTTTAGGCCGGTTTTAAGCGATCGCCAAATTTTTGCTCCAGCTTGCGCAATTTGGGGGGGATCGCAAACGAACAATAGGGCTGATTGGGGTTTTGATTAAAATAATTCTGGTGGTAGTCTTCTGCAGGATAAAAGATCGATAACGGCACAATTTCCGTCACGATCGGCTTGGGCCAGAGGCCCGAGGCCTCTGTCTTTGCCAGCGAAGCTTCAGCCACAGATTTCTGCTCAGCATCGGCATAAAAAATCGCCGAACGGTATTGGGTGCCCACGTCGTTGCCCTGCTGATTGAGGGTCGTCGGGTCGTGGGTATGCCAAAAGACCTCCAGCAAATCCTCAAACGAAACCTGGGCAGGGTCAAAGGCAATTTGAATGACCTCAGCATGGCCTGTTCGGCCTGTGCAAATCTCTGTATACGTTGGCGAGGGCGTTTTTCCGCCGGTATACCCCGAAATGACGCTTTCAACGCCTTTTAAGCGTTGAAAGACCGCTTCCACGCACCAAAAACACCCGGCACCCAAGGTCGCATTCTGTAGAGATTTAGACATGGATTACAATCGCCATTAGGGGCTCGCTGGCGGCTGGGGAACCGACTGTGGGGTGGTTGCAGGCGGATTGTTCTGGGGCGGGGGATTTTGAGGCACCGGTGGGGGGTCCGCAGGTGGATTGTTCTGGGCTGGGGGGTTCTGAGGCACCGTGGGGGGTGTCTGAGGCACGGTCTGACCACCAGAAGTGCCACCTTCCATCCGGCCTGAGCGTGAATTTGTGCGTTGACCGCCTTCCAGGCGACCGGCCGTATCGTGATCTTCGGGCACAGTGGGCACAATCGGACGGGAGGAATTGTTGCGCAGGCGCACACGGGTCTGTTCACTGGTGTCGAGTTGAGATTCGGGAATCTGGGCTTTTTGCCGCGCAGCTGCCAAGGCGGCTGCTTTGGCGCGCTCTTTTTCCTTTTTCCGCTTTTCTTCTTCAGTTTCGGGTTCCACGCTGGAGATATATGTGCCTTTGCTGAATTGGCGTTTGCGATTGAGCGGCAATTGTGGCGGGAAAACTTCAGGTTTATACGCTTTCAGCGCATCTACCATAAAGTCTTTCCAAATGGGGGCGCAGAACACCCCGCCTGTGGCACCATACATCACCATCGGTGTGTCGTTGCCGATCCAAATGGCCGTTGTAATTTGAGGGGTATAGCCCATGAACCAGGCATCTTTGTGACTGCTGGTGGTGCCTGTCTTACCGGCCACCTGTTGACCGGGAATATACGCAGCTGTCGCTGTGCCGCCGGTGACCACCGCCATCAGAGTATGATTCAGCGCGCGCACGACATCTTTGTCCAAGACCCGCTTGCCTTTGGGGTGGGCATTATCCATGATGACATTGCCATTTTTATCTTCGATTCGCAAAATCGGCGAGGCCATATTCAAGACTCCGTCGTTGGCAAAGGCTGAAAAGGCCTGGGTCATTTCCAGGGGGGTAATTTCAGATGCGCCCAGGGCAGAGGAGAGAAACGGACGCACTTCACTTTTGATCCCCAGACGTTTGGTCATCTCAACCACTTTGTCGATACCGACTTTGTCCATGACCTTGACGGCAACCACATTGGTCGAAGCCACCAGGGCACTGTGCAGACTCATCGCCCCACGGTAATTGCGGCCGTAGTTTTGCGGGCTCCAGGTCGTGCCTGGCCCGGTGCGGTACACCGTTGGGCCGTCTACTTCGGTGCTCCAAGGGGTTAAACCATTTTCAAAACCAGTGACATAGACAAAGGGTTTAAAGGCTGAGCCGGTTTGGCGCTGGGCCTGAAAAGCGCGGTTAAATTCATTGGCCCCATAGCCAAATTTGGTGCCGCCCACCATCGCGATCACATGGCCCGTTTTGGAGTCGATCGCCACCAGGGCTCCCTGCTGAATATTGTAGTCTTTGAGTTTGGCCAGGTGGTCGCCCACCACTTTGATCGCGTGGTTTTGGGCTTTGACATTGATACTGGTATAAATTTTGAGCCCTTTGGTTTCGAGTTCGCTGTCGGTATAGAGTTTTTTGAGATGATCCATCACGTAGGTGGTGAAATAGGGGTGTTGCATGCCCCGGCGAATCCCGTTGAGTTTGAGCGGCTCTTTTTTGGCCTGTTCAGCAGCTTCTGCTGTAATAAACTTGCTCTCGACCATTTTGCGCAGGGTTTCTGCTTGGCGAATTTTGGCCATTTTGTAATTGCGATAAGGCGAGAAATTTTCAGGTCCGCGAATCAGACCTGCAATCAGGGCAGATTCTGAGAGGGTCAGGTCTTTGACCGATTTGCCAAAATAGGTTTCAGCTGCGGCTTGAATGCCGTAAGCATTGTGGCCCCAATAGATCAAATTGAGATAGAGTTCGAGAATTTGTTGTTTGGAGAAAGTCTGATCCACTTGTATCGACAAAACGGCTTCAGCCGCTTTGCGGGCATACGATTTTTCTGGGGTAAAAAAGAGATTTTTAACCACCTGCTGGGTAATTGTACTGCCCCCCTGGACCACATCGTTTTTGTCCATATTGGCTTTGACGGCGCGCAGGATCCCAATCGGGTCTACTCCACCATGCTCTTCAAAGCGGGCGTCTTCAATTGCCAAAACGGCTTGGCGGACTTGGAGGGGTATGTCTTTGAGCAAAACCACCTTGCGGTTTTCTTCGCCAAAAATTTCTTTCAGAACCTTGCCATCGGGCGTCAGGATTTCGCTGCGTTCATGGGGATCAAAATTCCCCAATTTGCGCACATCCGGCAAACTTTGCAGGCGGAAATAAGCCCCAGTGGCCAGACCCCCGGCAGCAGCCAAAAGTATAAGCAGCAAGGCCAGAAAAAATTTCAGAAACAAGAACAGGACGAACAGCCCCATTTTTTGGGATTTAGACTCGGGATGGGACTGATTAATGGGAACAGCAGAACTCATAGACGCCTCCAGTGGGCATTATAACATTCTCATATCAACACCATGAGGGGATTGGTCACAACCAGGCATGCATAAACCTGCCTTTGACAGCGACAAAGCGGTATAATGAAAAAACACTACCCCGAATCAATCCGAATTTTGAATTGAAAAACGATGGACGCATATACCGCAGCAATAGACATTCAAGGCTTGACCAAAACATTTCACGTCGGATTTTGGCGTAAAAAAGTTCAGGTCTTAAAAGGAGTAGACTTGCAGGTTTTTGCAGGTGAGACCTTTGGTCTCTTGGGCCCCAATGGCGCAGGCAAAACCACCACAATCAAAACTCTTGTGGGGCTTGTCAGGCCCGATCAAGGTGAGGTTTTGATCATGGGTCAGTCCCCCAACAATACCCGCAATCGCATGCAAATGGGCTATTTGCCTGAATTGCCTTCTGTTTATGCCTATCTCACCGCCCATGAGTTTCTCCAACTCTGTGGCAGCTTTTTTAATCTCTCCCCCCGTTTGATTCGGCAGCGGATCCCCCAATTGCTTGATCGGGTGCAGCTTTCCGAGAGTGCTGCCCGCAAACAGATCCGCACCTATTCCAAAGGCATGGTGCAGCGCCTGGGATTTGCCCAAGCCCTGATCAACGATCCCCAGCTTTTACTCCTTGACGAGCCGATGTCAGGCCTGGATCCGCTCGGGCGGCACGAGGTCAAAGAGCTGGTGCTTGAGCTCAAACGCGAAGGTCGCACGATCTTGTTCAATTCCCATGTCTTGTCGGATGTTGAAGCAATCTGTGACCGGGTTGGAATCATGGTGGATGGAAAAATAGTCCTCACAGGCAAAATGCAGCAATTGTTGCGTCCGATGGATCATCTCTACCATATGCAAATTCACAAATTGGACAAACTCGGACATACCAATCTCAAGCGTCTGTCTTTGCGCTGTGTTGAACACAAACCTGGTATGGTTGAAGCCACTTTTAATAACCTCGAAAAAGCCCTTAAAGCTCTGGCTGTGGCCCGTCAATCCGGGGGTGAACTGATCGAATTAAAAACCCATTACCGCAGCCTGGAAAATCTCTTTGTCGATGAAGTCAATAAAGCCCGAACCCAGGCGGGAGACGAATAATGCGCAGCATTCCTTTGGCCCTCAATACCTTGCGCGAAGCAATTCGCGACAAAATTCTCTACGTTATTTTGCTCTTTGCCATTATCTTGATTGCCTCTGGGGTATTGTTGACCACTTTGAGTCTCAACCAAGAAAACAAAATTGTGATGGATTTGGGGCTTTCAAGTATCAGTATTTTTGGGCTGATCATCACGGTTTTTGTGGGTACCAATCTACTCAATAAAGAGATCGACAAAAAGACGATCTATTTGCTTTTGAGCAAACCCATGCACCGTGCAGATTTTATCATGGGCAAATTCTTGGGACTGTCCTTAACACTCCTGATCATTACCCTTTCGATGGGGCTGGCTTTTTATGCGGTGCTTTGGTATACCTCCGGTGGCTTGAGCGGGATTATGCCGATTTTGGAATCCAGTGCCCAAGCCCTTTTGCTGATCTACCTGGAATTGGTTGTCTTGACCGCTGTGGCTGTCTTTTTCTCGACCTTTGCCACCCCGATTATGGGTGCCATTTTTACCCTGGCAGCTTATACCATCGGTCATATGAGCAACGATATAGTGGCCTTTGGCAAACTCTCAAAAAACCCAGTGTTAGAACAGATCTCGCAATTGATGTTTTATGTCTTGCCCGATCTCGAACGGCTCAACCTCAAAAATCATCTCATGACCTCTGCCGTGCCCAGTGAGGTCTTGGGGGGCAGTTTGGCTTATGGCCTGATGTATACCTTGGCGCTGTTATTTTTGAGTATGGCTATTTTCGACTTTAAGGAATTTTAGGCCATGTGGGTTCGTCTCCTACTCTTGGTCTGTTTTGTTCTTGCGGTCAATGCCATGCATTTTTTACATATCCATCAGATTCGCCGCCTGCCGTTTAACAAAGACCATTTTGACGCACTCTACTTGCCCGACCCCGCTTTTTTGCAATTTACCAGCTTGGGGCATGAGACCCTGGTCTCTGATTTTATTTGGCTCGAAACCATTCAATATTACGGCGACCGCCTCAGCAAAACCAAAGCCACTCCTTTTTTATACCGCTATTTTGATGCCATCACGACCCTCGATCCCGATTTTATTGGGGCTTATATTTTTGCCAGTTATGTCATGGGCTCTGAGCCTGAGTTACGTGATGACGCGATTAAAATCATAAAAAAAGGCATGGAACTCAATCCCACAGTCTGGGGACTGCCTTATCAGATGGGCATGATGTATCACCTTTATTATAAAGACCCCGAAAAAGCCGCTGCCTATTTTGAGCAGGCCAGTCGTTTACCCCATGCGCCAGCGGTCACCAAAAATTTGGCTGCCCAACTCTACCGCAAAGCAGATACCCTTGGCGCTTGTATGGTCTCCCTCCACCTCTGGGGCGAGAATGTGAAACAGGCCGCCGAAAAACATCTCAAAGACAAAGCCGAACGCAATTTTATTGAAACAGCGATTACTTGCGATTTGATCCGCATTCGCCAAGCCCTTGAGGCCTATCGCAAACGCCAACTCAGTATCCCTGTCAAACCTGCGCCAGCCCCTGTTTACTCCCGCCGCTTGAGACGCTATCTGCCCGTGGCTGCCAAACCTGTTGTGGTTTCGCCTTTTCCTGCCAGTTTAAACGAGTTGGTTGAATTGGGACTTTTGGCCAAGCCCCCGTTGGACTTTTTTAAACGCCCCTATCTCTACGATGCCCGCACCGGCAAAGTTATGGTTGAACCTTTGCCCTGGTTGGCGATTGACCTCAAATTGCGGGAATCGATTGCCATGCCCAAGAACACTGTAAACTAGGTCTATTTGAACTGCTCAAACAGGGAGCGGTTATTGAGCTGTTTTTCCTGAAAACCGTGGTTGATCAAGGTCAAACGCTCTTGGGTATTGAGCAGTTTCCAATCCTCTTTGGTAAAGAGTCCATCGCCGTCGCGGTCATAATGATCGAGGATTTCTTCGGGCGTTAAAATTTTGGGTTTATTGTATTTGCGCTCTTGGGGATCAAAGCGTTTCATTTTGGGCTTGGCTGATTCAAAGCCTTTGCTCCAATCCGTGTTCATGGCAATTAAGACCAAAGAAAAAGCCCCCCAGACAAAGAGACTCGAAAAAGCCCCGACAAACAAAAAATTGCGCAGTTTTTGCCAAAACTCTTTGTCTCGGCGCTCAGCTTCTAGCGCTTGATAGCGGGGGTCCTGGGCGTAAATTTGAAACCAATCAGGCTGCGATGTTGGCAACTCCTGGATTTGTTGGTTCCAGTCATAGCTATTGTAACCCTGGGTTCCCTGCCATTGGTATTCGGCTTGAATAACTTGCCATTGTGCCGTGTGGGGGCATTCGGATTGCCCACAGAGCAAACAGGGATTTTGCCCCGGCCAAAAAATCTGGAAGGTGTGGCGCAGATACATTGCTTGTAATTGGCTTGAGACCGGTTCTTGGACGGCCATTAGCGCTAATTTGGTGGTTTTGGGCAGCCGGGCTTTGAGGGTGATCAGGGCCCCCACGCCCAAACGGTCGATCTGCCAAATATTGACCAGGTTTAACACCAAAAAAGCGGGCTGATAATCGTGGGCGTAGGTGATAATTTTGTCCCGCAGCCAATTGGCATTGCCTGTGTCGATCGATTCGCTTAAAAGCGTCATGATCGTGGCCTGCTCCAATTGACTCAAAGCAAATGGAGGCCCTGTTGAGAGGGTGTCCTCCTGCATCGGCACTATTCTCCCAGAACCATGTCTTGGGCATCCCCGGAGGCGGGGCGGGCACGGGTCTGGGCCCATTGCCGCAGGGCATCTATTGCTTCACGCATGGTGTGAGAGAGCGGGACCGACTGGCGGATGGTGCTGATCATGTCTTGGTTTTGCAACTCACGACCACTGTCAAAGCTGTCGTAGAGGGCGGAGATCACCACCTGTTCAATTTCAGCCCCCGAAAAGCCCTTGGAGAGATCGGCCATCAGCTTGAGATCAAATTGATCAGGCAAACGCCCCCGTTTGGTGAGGTGGATCCGGAAAATATCCATGCGTTCGCGCTGGCTGGGCAGATCCAAAAAGAAGATTTCGTCAAAACGGCCTTTGCGCAGCAACTCCGGTGGCAGTGCTGAGATATCGTTGGCGGTGGCAATCAAAAAAACCGGAGCGGTTTTTTCTTGCATCCAGGTCAAAAAACTCGACAAAACACGCGCTGTGGTGCCGCCATCAGAAAAATTTGAGCTGTGAACCCCGCTCATGCCTTTGTCGAGTTCATCCAGCCAAAGCAAACAGGGGGCAATTGATTCTGCTGTTTTGATCACGGTGCGGATATTGGCTTCTGATGAGCCCACCAGTCCCGAAAAGACGCTGCCAATATCCAGACGCAGCAAGGGTAAATTCCAGAGGGCTGAGACCGCTTTGGCAACCAGGCTTTTTCCCGAGCCCGAAACCCCAATCAGCAACACCCCTTTGGGGTGGGGCAGGCCATAATTGCGGGCCGTTTCAGAAAACGCGGTACTGCGTTTGCGCATCCAGGATTTGAGATGATCCAAGCCTCCCACCGAGTTAATATCCTGATCGGGGGAAAAATATTCCAGAATCCCACTTTTGCGGATGATCTGTTTTTTCTCTTGCAGGATCAGGGGGATATCATGGGCATCAAGCCGACCTTTGGCAACAATCGCTTTGGCAAAGACATTTTCAGCTTCGACCAGGGTCAGGCCCTGGGCTGCCTGCAGGATTTTCTCGCGATCCCCCGACTGTAAGTTGATTTGCACATTGGGATTGTGTTTAACCGAGTTGACGATATCGTCGAGTTTTTTACCCAGTTCAGACAAAATCGGCAAAGGAAAGTCGACCAAAGCCATGTCTTTTTCGAGTTCTTCGGGCACACGCGGGATGGGTGAAACCAAAATAATTGTCTTAAAACTGGTTTTGAGCGCCACGGTCAGATCGCGTAGGCGGCGTATCACGCGGGCATCGTGCATATACGGATGAAAATCTTTGAGTAAAAAGAGCGCGCCTTTTTGGTATTTTTCGATATAGTCCAGGGCTGCGACCGGGTCTTGGGTATTTTCAAAGAGCTTTTTGGCCGCTGTGCCCGCTTCGAGGTTTTGAATGCCTTGGGTAATGGTCCAGTTGAAAATCGCTTTATTGCGATTGCGGGCCAATTCCAGCAGCATATTTTCAACTCTTTTTTCTTCCCAAGTGACCACATAGATCAAGGGATAACGGGCCCGAATCATGATATTGATTTCTTCGATCAGTGAAGCAGAGTCGTTGCGGGAGATGTTTTCTTGCATATCTTTCATTTTAGCTCATTTGCTGCCAAGCGTCAGACGCGGATTTTTCTCAGAGGGGGATTTTTTTTTCGAGATATCGATCATATAATGATGATCTAATTCATAACTATTACCTATGGGTATATTTCAAGACCAAAGCGGGCAAGAAAGATCTATGAGCCGTATCAATTGCAATCTCTCAGCTTTAAGAAAACAAAAGAACCTGCGTCAAACCGACCTCTCCCGATTGACGGGCATCTCACAAAAGGCCCTGAGTGAATTGGAAACAGGTAAGTCCAAGGGGGTGTCTTTTAGCACCCTGGCCAAACTCTGTGATGCTCTGGATGTCTCCATTGAACATCTTTTTGATATTTCTCCCGACCAACAGAGCAGCTTGCCGGCAATTATGTTGATCACCAAACCCTCTTGCTCTTTTTGTAGCAAAAATGAGCAAGAAGTGGAATTGCTCGTGGTGGGCAAAGGCAGCGCCCGCAACCCCGTCTATATCTGTTCGGAATGTATCGACCGCTGCAATAAACTGCTCGAAGAAGACCGCAAGATCCGCAAAGTGACGGTCTAGACCCGCTAATCGAGGGTGCCAATCCGTTGCAGGGGCCAAAAGCGAAAGGCCGCGTGACCGATCACATTTTTGATCGGCAAGGGGCCCCAGACATGGCTGTCCATGCTGTTGTTGCGGTTGTCGCCCATCATAAAAAAGTGGTTTTCGGGAATTTTGGTTGCAGGCAGATCATAGACTGGCGGCTCTTTGATATAGTTTTCACTTAAGACCTTGCCATTGATCCAGACTTTGCCCTCTTTGACTTCGAGGCTCTCACCCGGCAATCCCACCACCCGTTTGATATACGCTGGCGCAGTTGAAAAACCCAGCCATTTGAGGGTGTTCGAAACGACCGAGCCCGATTCACGGGATTCCGATGGCGGATAAAAGACCAAAATATCCCCCCGTTGGTAGCGCTGGGTATAATTGGAAATTTTTTCGACAATCAGACGATCTTGTACCTTTAACGTCGGCAACATCGACTCTGAGGGAATATAACGTGGTTCAGCCACCGCTGCTCGGGTGATCAGGGCCAGTCCCAAGGCAATTACAATTGTTTCAGTGGTTTCACGGCCCTTGGACTTTTTCTTGGCGGTTGGGGTTTCCGTATCTGGAGCCATATCGTTCATAAAAATTACCTTAAACTACCTGTTTCTGATTTTACTATAACGCACTCACGTCTTTAGAGAAATGAGATAGCCCGGCCTCAGGGCAATGCCAATTCAGTTAAAATTGGCCGATGATCCGTACTCCCCGCTGTTTCCAGAATCTGCTGCCTGCGCAGTTTAAATTGAGGGCTAAAAAAAACATAGTCAATTCGCTCATTGGCTTTGAGCGAGGGGAAAGAGGGTTGTTTGAGCAGTTCGGGCTGGGTTTGAAAGGCTGGGTGAGCCAGTTTGAGCAATGCCTGCACCTCGGGGGAGTCCGGATGGGCATTAAAATCGCCAATCACCAGCCAGGGGTTTTTGCTCTGTTGTATCCAGCCCAATAATTCTTGCATTTGCGCTTGGCGCACCAGATTGGGGTGAGGCAGGTGGCTGAGATGGGTAATATAGACATCCACCGGGTGGCTGCCGACCTGTACTGTGGCTTTGAGGCAGGAGCGGCGCAAAATATCTTTGGCCTGGTAAAGCCGGGTCTCAGAGCTGAGGACCGGCAGTGAAGTCATCAGGGCATTGCCAAAGCCATAATTGGCATCGGCGTAACGCCAATGTCCTGGTAAGGCCTGTTGATAAAAACGGTACAAATCGCTGTAGGCCCCGGACGTATGGCCTTTGTTGACTTCCTGAATTCCCAAGAGGTCAACGGGATGGTGTTTGAGCCATTGCAAATGGGGAAAGGGGTCAAAGCGGTAATCATCGGTCCAGCCGTAGCGTATATTGGTGCTCATAATCCGCAGCCACTGCCCGTCTTTGACTGGCCGATCGGGGCTGCGGTCGCTGATGGCAAAGGCCATCAGGCCCGGCAGCATAAAACAGCCCAGAGCAAAAAACCAAAGGCGCTGCAGGGGGACCGGTTCAGGTTGCATGGGTAAGCTGCGCATTTCAGCCCAGAGTAAAAGGGCCAAAGAAATCAGCAAGACCAGCCAGAAGCCATTGGGATTGGCATTGAGCAGAAAGATCGCCAGGACCACCAATAATAGAACAAAGCCCAATTGCAGTCCCCAGACTGGGAAATAGTCATTTTGGGCCCGCTGAAGGGCTTGGTAACGGCTGAAAAAATACAGCCAAAACAGACTCAAGCCCAAACATCCTGCCCCGTGAGCCAGCAGGGCCAAAGGCAGAGCATTCTGTTGATAGAGAATCGCAAACAGCGAAACAGCCAGACTGAAACCTGCCAGCGGCAAAAGCACCAGCGGTTTGGAGCCCAGGCGGCGAAACAGCCCCCAGGCCAGCCCCAACCCCAAACTGAGGCTGAGAAAATAGACGGCAGCTTGATACTCAGGGGTTTTGGCACTCCAAATGTGCAAATTATAGATCAGGCCCACACTGAGACCAATCAGGGGCCCCAGCACCGAACCAAAGAGCTGCAGGAGTAAGCGGGGCATTGCGGACGTGGCTGGGGTTGAACTGACACGGGCGAGGGCTGGGAGAGGCAAAATAAAATTGGCAAAGACCCCCACCAAAAGCAAGATCCAGGCCATATAGCCCCCGCTTTGTTGCTGCGGTGGGGCAAAAAACAAGGCCAGCCCTTGATTGCTGACCCGCACGCCGAGATAGAGAAAAACTGCCAGGGCGCTCATAAAAAAGGGTATTGATCCGCTGCGGAATGCTGCTAGATGGCGAAAGACAGCCATCAGCGCCAAGCCACTGACCCAGACCCCGGCCACTGCCCCCCAGGCAAAGAGATCCGATTGGCGATTCAAGCTGATCAACAAATAGAGCCCCGCCTGTAAACCCAAAAGGGTTTTTAAGACCGGTTCCTGGGGCAGACGAAAGAGCAGCAGGCGATAAGCCAAGGGGCCACTAAAGGCAAAGAGCGCAATCAAAAAGATGCGCACCACCAAGAGGGACATGCCCGCCCAGCCAAAATAAAAATAGGTCGAAATCACTGAGAGCAAAATGCCCGTAAAATCGAACAAAAGCCAGAGTGAAAGCAGCAAGGCTGATGGCAATAAAGAGGGAAACAGACTCATGTTTGACCTCGCAAGGCCGCTGTTTGCAATAACTTAAGTACCCCCGCTGGGGTTTCGCAGCTCTGAAATTCAGGGCCAAGTGGATAAACCAAGCCATCGGACATGCCCTTTTGAATAAATTCCAAAAGCGAATTGTAATAGCCATCGGTATTGAGCACAAAACAGGGTTTGAAATGCAGACCGATCTGGTTCCAGGTCATCATTTCAAAGAGTTCATCAAGGGTTCCCAGGCCTCCAGGCATTGCCAGAAAGGCATCTGAGCGATCAGCCATCAGTTGTTTGCGCTCAGCCATGCTCTCAACTGTGATTAACTCAGTCAAACCCAGATGGGCCCGCTCACGCTCCACCAGCAAGCGGGGCATCACGCCTATCACTTCGCCCCCAGCAGCCAAGGCCGCATCGGCCACTTCACCCATCAATCCAATTTTTCCGCCGCCAAAGACCAATTGAATTTGGGCCATGGCCAAAAGTTTTCCCAAGGCGCGGGCATCTTCCGTAAAACGGGGATTATTGCCGGATTGTGAACCACAAAAAACACAGAGACGTTGAATCACAGAGACCTCCATCAAATAAGAGGTGGCCCAATTTTGGGCCACCTGAGAGGGGATTTAGACGCTGACTGCAGCAGGGGTGCCTTCGAGCACGGCCAACATGTCTGCGACCCGTGTGAATTTTTCGCGGGGTTTGCCCACTTCTTGGCCACGGGCCACTTCAGCTGCGTCAATTTGGCGCCAGTCATCAAAACTCACGACGCGGGTTTGGCGGGATTTGAGCAAATCGAGCAGGGCTTGGGTAAAGGGCTGTTCACAGCCGGGCAATTGGTCGAGGTCGGCCAAAAGTGCCTCAACGGTTTCGTAGCTGCAGGGTTTGTTGGTGCCAATCACCCCCGATGGACCGCGTTTGATCCAGCCAGCCACATAAAGACCCGTTTCAATTTTGCCTTTTTCGTTGGGAAAAACACCCCAGCTCTCATGAAAAGGCACACCCGGCATGGCTGTGCCTTTATAACCCACACTGCGGAAGAGCAGACCGCAAGGCAATATTCTCTTTTCACCCGTGCCGCTGGCCTTTTGTTTGCCCGCTTCACCCGAGAGGGCGTTGCGCTCCAATACCACTTCTTGCAGACGGCCTTCGCCGCGCAGCTCCACCGGGCTGTAGAAAAATTCCACATGTAGGCGGCGGGCTTTGCCAGTGGCACCTTTTTCCGCGAGCCCCTTGAGGATCTCCATATTCTTGCGGTTATGGCCTTTGTCAGCCAATAACAATTCAGCTTCGCAGATCGCACCCAATTGCATATCGCGGGAGCTGACCATGGCATCGGCAATTTCGAGTTCCCCCAACTCTTTGGCCTCTTGGGGGGTAAATGCAGCCTGGGCGGGTCCCCGGCGACCAATCATATAAATGTCTTTGATTTTGCTCTCAGCCAAAGCATCGAGGGCGTGTTTGGCAATATCGGTCTGTTTGAGTTCGTCCACAGATTTCGACAAAATTCGGCAAACATCAATGGCCACGTTTCCCTGACCAATGATCACGGCTGTTTCTTGGGAGAGATCAAAGTGGCGATCGCGGTATTCGGGATGGCCGTTGTACCAAGCCACAAATTCAGTGGCGGTGTGACTGCCTGCCAGATCTTCGCCGGGAATGCCCAAGCGGCGATCAGACGCTGCCCCCGAAGTGAAAATCAGGGCATCATAAAATTGTTTGAGTTCATCGACACTGATATCTTTGCCGATGGTGACATTGCCAAAGAATTGAAAGGCGGGATTTGAGGCGATTTTTTCATAGACCTTGGTGACATTTTTGATCTTGGGGTGATCAGGTGCTACGCCACTGCGCACCAGACCAAAGGGCACAGGCAATTTCTCAAACATGTCAACCGTCAGGGCTTTCTCGGATTTAAACAGCGCTTCCGCCGCATAAAAACCGCTGGGGCCGGCGCCAATAATAGCAACTCTCAGGGGGCGTTCTGGGGTACCTAAAGTCATGATATATCCTCGATTTGTACAATTCTGTGGGAGTCTGAAAATTCCTGGCAGAGCAGGTGTAAAATGCCAATTTATGTGGCTGTTCGACTCCACTGTCAGTTTACACCAAAATCTTTCACTTTTTTTTGCTTCGGGGTGTTGTAATTTTTTTTTAAAAGACCTATAATCATGAGTAGGAAGTAAAGTAAACAAAGACAAAGACCGCATATTGAGAGTTTTTTTAAACTCTATTAAGCAATTCTGATGGATCTCTGGTTTGTTCGCTTTTTCTTGAATAGGATCGCGTCATCAATTAGGGCTAAACACCTAAGCAGATTGCCCGCTAAGTGGCAAAACGATGCGTACCCAAAGCAACACTTCCTGCCAATGCCCATTTTTTCAGACCAATAAAAGGTTTGTGAAAATGGGCATTCTTGGTTTTTGTCTGGTTCAGAGGCACGCGGCTCCCCGCTGTTTGAAGTACAATGGGCGGAGTTCTGATTCACAAAGGAAAACAGTGATGGTACTCAGCGGCCCCTTTTTTTATGATGATCCTGCCGTTTTTTCGGCCTATCTGAACCGTCGCCACAGCGAAACCAGCGCCAACGAAACCCTGGAAAAACCGGTTTTGCAAGCCTTATTGCCGCCCATGAAGGGGCTTGATGTCTTGGACTTGGGCTGCGGTGAAGCCACTTTGGCTACAGAATTATTGGCCCAAGGAGCCTTGACTTATCTTGGCTTGGATGGCTCAGCAAATATGGTTGAATTGGCCCAAAAATCCCTCAAAGGGAGCCCTGCTCAAGTCGAACAGGCCTTTCTCGAAAATTGGGAATACCCTGCTGAGGCCTTTGACTGTGTGATATCCCGGCTGGTCTTTCACTATATCGAAGATCTGAATCCGCTCTTTGCAAAGATTTATCAGACGCTGCGTTCGGGGGGAGAATTGGTCTTTTCGGTTGAACACCCTGTTATTACCTCCCATCAGCTCAGCATGAAAGAAGGTGGGGCCCGCCAAGACTGGTTGGTTGATCGCTATTTTTATACTGGCAAACGCGAATTTAACTGGCTCGGTGCCCCGGTGCTCAAATACCACCGCACGGTTGAGGATTTTTTTCAGGCCCTGCGCACGGCCGGATTTGAAATTTGCGATCTGCGCGAATCCCGACCCCAAAAGGCCCTTTTTAATAACCATAAACTCTACGAGCGCCGCATGCGGGTGCCCTTGTTTTTGTTTTTTAAGGCCCGAAAATGAGCCAAAGGAAATGAACCAAACAAACCCATTGCCGTTGGCCTTTTGCGAAAATACAGCAGCCTTGCTGGGCAGCGCTTATCCCGCTTTTTTAGCCGCTTTGGCAGCTGCTGCTCCCGTCGCTTTGCGGATCAACCCCAGCAAATTGCAATGGGTAAATCCCCTGCCCCAAAGTGCCCAGATTCCCTGGTGTAAAGCGGGAATGTATTTACCCGAACGCCCGATTTTTACCCTTGATCCCTTTTTTCATGGGGGTGGGTATTATGTGCAAGATGCCAGTTGTATGCTGCTTGAAGCGGCAGTAACCCCCTATTTAGAGGCGTTGCCCCAAATGCAAGGCCCTCTCAAGGTGCTGGACCTCTGTGCAGCCCCTGGGGGTAAAAGCACCCATTTGGCCCAGTTGCTCCCCCCGGATGCGCTTTTGTTTAGCAACGAAGTGGTTCCCGGCCGGGCCCGGATTTTATTGGAAAATCTCAACAAATGGGGGCGCGACCGCGTCTTGGTCAGCCAGAATCAGCCCCGAGACTTTCAGGCTTTGCCTTTTCAATTTGACCTGATACTGGTCGATGCCCCCTGTTCGGGTGAAGGGCTGTTTCGCAAACAGCCCGACGCGGTGCAAGAGTGGTCTCAAAATCAGGTGCAGGTCTGCCAATTGCGCCAAAAAGACATTTTGGAACAGATTTGGCCCTGCCTCAAACCCGACGGTATGCTGATTTACAGTACTTGTACCTGGAATCTCAGCGAAAATGAAGAACTCCTCTTGCGTTTTGCCGAAGCACATTCTTTGCAATTCTTGCCCTTGGCATTGCCCCCAGACTGGGGCGTGCAGGTATCCAAGGACATGCCTCTTTACCGCGCTTGGCCCCACTTTATTCCCGGAGAGGGATTTAGCTTGGCATTGCTGCAAAAGAGCAAAGATTCTTGCCATGACGGGGAAGATGATTCAGTCCCTCGCACAGATAAAAAAAACAAACAAACACGGCTGCGCGCCCGCCAACAGAGGGTGGTCGCTGAGCCCTCTGCAACGCTTAAAAGCCAGACGCGCCAATTGGCAACTTGGCTGAAACAGGCCGAGAATGGAGATGTTTTTTTCAAAGATGGGTATTTCTGGTTTTGGCCCGCTTCCGCTCAAGTGGCGTTACAAGCAGCCCAAAGCCATTTAAACCTCTTGAACCACGGTCTTTGTCTGGCAGAGCTCAAAGGCCAGGACCTCAGGCCCGATCCGGCTCTGGCCTTGTCTCCAAGCTTAAATCGCAAGGCCTTTCCATTGCGGCGCTTGGAATTGGAGGCGGCTTTGAATTATCTGCGGGGCGAAGCCCTGACAGGGATGGCGCTCCAAAAAACAGGCTGGGAGTTGATGCTCTATGCTGGTCTGCCTCTCGGCTGGGCCAAAGCGACAGCCACCCATCTTAACAATGCCTGGCCCAAAGCCTGGAAAATTCGCCAGTCTTTTGCTGGACAAAACGTTTTTCACAACAGGGAAGCCTTTTCTGCCTTCAAGTCCTTGCCAGAGCCTGACTAAATGAAAAAGCCCCACAAGGCAGGGCTTTTAAGTAAGTTCGGGAATAAGCTGAAGGCCAACTACATTCGCAAAAGCGAATTAATCACTATATTTGCGAATGCCATTAACGCTATTAGCGGATCAGCTGAAGGGTATCGTCGAGGGTGCTGTTAAAGACTGACATCACCTTACCGATAGCGCTGTAGAGTTTTTGGGCCAAGGACAATTCAGGCACCGCCAGGGTCAGCGAGGCATTGGAGCCTTCCAAGGCGTATTGCTGCAAAACGCCAGTCAGACGGCCATCAAGTGGCGTGTTGACGGTTGCTCCGACCACGTTATTGGGGTCTTGGGGAAACTCAAAATGGGTGGCCCCAAATTCAGAGTATTGTAAAAACTGCAGGGTGGTGACCTGAATCAATGCGGGGGTGGCGGCCCCAACCGACATCAAAAAGGTAGGATCTGTCATTTGTGCAGGGGTACCACGCACCAATTCGGTATTTTGTGCCCCATCTTTGAAGTTGCCAGCGGCTGCATTGACAACATAATTGCCATAAGAATCGAGCAGGTAATGGAAGCCATCAGCTTCCCGGGGGCCCCAGTGGAACTCGCCGTCGCGGGTGGCGAGGAGCGTATTGTAGTCTTGGGCGTTGTTGTTGATGGTTAAAGCACCCGTCAGACGGCGGTCAACCAAAAAGAAGTTATCACGGCTTTTGGAAACAGCAAAATGGGTGATCTCGTTGGAGGCAACCAAGGCCCCAGCGCTAAAGTCAATTGAGGTTTGAACAATCCCCAAGGTCTGCTCCCCAATACTGGTTCCCATCATCGGCGCTGCTGTATTGGCAGATTCAATCACCCCAATGCCTTCAAACTTGGTACGGGTCTGTTTAAAACCGACGCGGCCCGCGCCTCCCATATTGGCATTAATGGTGCCGATCCAGGTATCGATGGTAATCAGCGATTTAACTGCGCTAAAGCCGATATCTACAACGCCCATGCTTGAACCTTCTTCCTTCTGGAACTGTAAAAATATACTGCTTTTCATTATAGCTCATTTTGGCCAGAAAAAAAGCTGTCCTTGGTGAAAAGGACAGCCTTTGTGAGCTGCATAAACCCTCAAAACTCTAGCTGACTCTAGCGTGCAGCCTTGAATGGCTTGGAACCTAGCGGGGTTCCTGAATACTATTCTAAGCGGGGCAGAGACCCACTCCCAAGATCCCCGCTCACAGCGAGAATGTGATCCTCGTCAAAATTGCAAACGGGATCTCCTCCACCTGTTATAATACAAGCCACATGCAATTCTTCTGAAAACAAGACAGGATCAGAGACGTGGACCATCTGCCGGAGTTCAATACCGTCGCATTGGAGCGGGAACGCTGCAAGGGGTGTTATTTGTGTATCAAGGCCTGCCCGAATGAATTGTTTCTTGTCGACAAGAATCCCAATCAGGCGGGGCATTATCCTGTGTTGATGGAAAATGCCCAATATTGTTTGAATTGCATGCGCTGTGTGGATATTTGTCCCGATCAGGCCTTGACCCCCCCCGTCTCCGCTAAGTTGAACTGGCAGGGTGTGGTCTTTTGGGGCAGCTTAAAGTGGCATCAGCGTCAAAACAAACAGGGCAAACCATGATTATCAGCGCCCAAAGAAAGTCCTTAAGTGGCTTTGAAGTGGTGATCGAAGCCGCGCTCAAAGCCGGTTCTCAAAGCTATTTTGCTGCACCTTCTCCCTTTCAAGCTTTGCTTTTAAACGAAGGCGCGATGCGCTTTGAAGAGCACCACGGCAGTTTTATTCAGGCTGAAAGCCCCGCCGCGGCATTGGCAATGGCGATGGGCGCTTCTGCCGT
This sequence comes from Candidatus Sericytochromatia bacterium, assembly GCA_018780035.1. GTDB lineage: Bacteria > Cyanobacteriota > Sericytochromatia > UBA7694 > UBA7694. Next base: position 119,145 of record JADMKE010000020.1, on the reverse strand, counting down.
GGGGTCCGTACCGCTGGTGACGGTGAATGAACAGGATTTTTTACAGCTCCAGGAAGTGCTCAGCTATTGCTGCTTGCAGTCCCGACCGTTGGTCTTGGTGGTTGTGGCCAATGGACCTCCTGGCATGGAACGCAATTGGCTCCAATTTCAATCTTTGGCTTATTTTTTTCAGCCGCTGCTGGGAACGGGATCCCCCCTCGTGAGCTATCTGCCCTCCTCGCTGCAAGAACTCTGGCAACATATGGGTTTGGCTTTTGATGCCAGTCTCAAGCGATCTCAACCGGTGTTGCTTTTGCTCGACCCTTTGCTTTTAATGCAACAAGGCCCCGTTCAATTGAGTCCTCTGCCTTCGGTCAAACAGCGCGAACGAGAATTGACAAAAAATGGCCAGAGCCTGATGCCCTATGAAAGTTTGTCTATCTGTTTGGAGTGGCCCTGTGAGCACGTTTGGTTGGCCATGGGGGTTTTGGGAGAGTGGCTTTTGCAATTACACAAATCTGACTGGAACATCCTCTGTCCCCAAAGCCTTTCACCTTTTCCCAAACAGGCCCTTCGAGAGGCCTTGGCAGAGGCGCCTGAAGGGGAGCAAACTGTGATCAATGTGATCGAATACCAGGGACCGTTTTTGTTTCAACAATTGCAAAACATCCTGCCTGAATTCAACCTGCGATCGCATATTCTCACTGCAGCGCCTGAACCACTGGGGCTTGAAATGAAATTGGCAACCCTTCTCAACACAGCTTGCCAGCCCGAAAGGAAACGCGATGTCTGAATCTGAATATTGTCCAGGCTGTTCCCACAGCCATTTACAGGGCTTGCTGCGTGAGATTTTTCAGGAGCGCGGACTCACGGAGCGATTGATGGGGGTTGTCGGCGCAGGTTGTAGCCAGGATCTGGGGAAGTATTTTGACTTCCCCGTGATCAAAGCCCCACCGGGGTTGGCCCCTGCTGTGGCGGCAGGGATCAAACGCACCACACCGGATCGGTTGGTATTTACCTATCAAGGGGATGGCGATTTGGGCAGCCGGGGACTCGATGCCTTGATCCATGCAGCCTTGCGCGGCGATTCGATTACGGTTCTCTGTTTAAACAACCAGGTTATGGCGGGCTCGGGGGGGCAAATGAGTATTACCACCCGCACAGGCCAAGTCACGACCTCGACCCGTCTGGGCCGTTCCACCGCCCGTGCAGGCAGCCCGCTTAAATTGGCAGAAATGGTGGCACGTCTGCCTGTGGCTTTTTCTCAGCGGGTTTCTCTGCACGAAAGTGATTTTGTCAAACGGGCCCGTTTGGCGCTCAGAGACGCCTTTGATTATCAAGAAAACGGCCAGGGTTTGAGCTTTGTTGAGGTTTTGGGTATTTGTCCGCCCTATTGGCACCAAAGCCCTGAAGAGGCCCAGCAAAGCCTCAAGCAAAGCCTGGTGCGACACAACCCCGCAGGGATTTTTAAAGGGGTGACCATGATTCGATGAACGAAGCAGCCAACCGCATCTGGATTTGTGGCCGGGGAGGCCAAGGCGTGCAGTTTTTAGCCGAATTGCTGAATGGGGTTTTCTTTGCCGAAAAAAAACAGAGTTGGATGCAAGCCAGTTGTGATTGGGCCATTCGCGGTGGTCAGGTGGTTGCGCGGGTTTTTGCCGATAGCAACCCCCAAAGCCAATGGGCTCCCAGCACCGATTATAATCTTCTGATTTCGCTCTATCCAGCATCACCACCGCCTTTGCCTCCTTTGGCTGAAAATGCCCTGATTCTTGATGCTGTCAAAAGCGGTGCCTATGCCCTGGCACACCAAAAAGGCGCTTTAAGGGCGCTTAATCTGTTGATGTTGGGACAATTATTGGCTCAATACCCGCTCTGTAGCGAAGATGTCGTGGCCTGGGTGCTCAAACAAAAATTGGGGCCCTCTCGCTTTAAAGATATGCCCGTCAATCTTGATATGTTGGAGTTGGGTACCCACTTGGGCCGGTCATAAAATGGAAGATATTCACGAAATCAAACCCCTGATGTCCCTTGATTTTCCCTGGTTGGCGTTTTTGGCCACGGCTGGGATTATTTTGGGGCTTTGCCTTTTGTTGGGGTGGTTTGTGTGGCGCTTGCTCAAACGCAAACCCCCAGCAGAACCAGAAGAGCCCCCCCCGCTTAAAGTCGATCCCCAGACCCTGCGCGAAGAAGCCCTGGCTGCCCTGGACCGTTTGGCCCAGTCTCAAGCGATGAAACAAGAGCGGGGCCAAGACGTCTATCTGGAACTTGAAGCGATATTTAAGCGCTTTTTAGAGGGGATGCACCATAAACCCGTGACAGGTTTTACCGATCAGGAGCTGGAAGATTTTCTTAAAGCTCAGCCCCAGGTGCACTGGCAGGATTCAGGCCTCGAACCCCTGCTTCAGCGCAGCTTATACGCGCGTTTTGCCAAAGGCTCACCGAGCCAAACCCAGATGCAAGAAGATCTGCGGCTGCTCAAGCAATTTGTGCAAAAGCACACCGCAGATTGAGTTCAACAGGCTCAGCTCAACAGGCTCAGACCACCGCGAGTGGGCGGAAGAGCTGGTTCCACTGGTGGTCTTTGCGGCTTTCCCAGGCGCGTTGGTGATAGACATAGCTGGCCAAAAGCGGGAAGGTCAGGGTCAGTTCGGAATAGACCATCTGCTCATAGACCGTATCCACTTTGCCCCATGAACAGGCCTCTTTGAGCGTCGAACCCGAAAGGGCCCCATCGCGTTCGTCGGCCACGGTCAGCTGAATGGCGTATTTGTGCATGCTGACTTCTTTGCCGAGAATATCTGCCGCGACCACCACGTCCTGGGTGAAGTTCTTGGGCACGCCGCCCGCCAACATCACCAGACCGGTTTCGCCTGCGGCAATTTTGATCTGGGTCAATTCGCGGAAATCGCGCACTGAGTCGATGCTGACATGGCGGTCGGGGTTTTTCTCCTGGTGGTAAACCAGGCCAAAACCGGCGCTGCAATCCGAGAAGGCGGGCACAAAAATCGGAATGTTTAATTCATAAGCGGTGCGCACAATCGAATCTTCACCCAGATTTTTTTGAGCCAAATATTTGCCCATTTCGTGAATAAATTCGCGTGAAGAATAGGCCCGGGGTTCGAGGGTATCGGCAATTTGGGCAATGGTATCGTCGCAGATCCGCAATTGGTCTTCGTCGATATACGTGTCGTAGATCCGGTCAATACCCAGGGCACGCAGGCTCTGGTCGTCGGCCATGACCGAGCCCTGGTAATGTTTAAATCCCAGGCCCTCGAAAAAGTCCTGATCGACAATATTGGCACCAGTCGAAACAATCACATCGACCAAACGGTATTTGAGCAGATCGACAATCACCTTTTTCAGTCCCGCGCTGACGAGCGAACCCGCCAGGGTCAGAATGACCGTGCAGTCTTTGTCTTGCAACATATGCTGCCAAATATCCGCCGCGCGGGCCAAATTGCGGGCCTGGAAAGCCATGCCACCGTAGGCCTGGATCAAAGGCGTGGCATCAAACTGGGTGATATCCAGATGTTGAACGGGTTTTGAGAGAATTTCAGATTTTTGCATAAATGCTTTCACCTTTCAAGGAGAGTTGGGTTTTTTTTAGTTTGGCCTGATGCAGGGCCATGATTTTGTAGACCAATTTGGCGGCCAAAAAATGGCTGGGAAAGGTATTTTCCCCCGGACACAGCTCAACCACGTCAAAGCCAATCAGAGTTTTGTTTTGAATCACAGCTTCGAGCAGGTCAAGGGTCTCGTACCAAAGCAAACCACCGGGTTCGGGTGTGCCGGTGGCGGGCATGATCGACGGATCGAGTCCATCGAGGTCGATGGTGAGGTAGACGTGTTCTTCCAAGCTGTCTACCACTGCTTGGATCCAGCCTGGATTGTGGCGCAGATAGTGGGCCGAGAAGATCTTGCCCGCTTTGGCATTTTCCAATTCGGAGCGGTCCATGCTGCGGATGCCCACTCCCACGGGCGAAGCCCATTCTTTCATGCGGGCCATGGCACAGGCGTGGTTATAGGCGTTGCCTTCATAGCTCTCGCGCATGTCGGAGTGGGCATCGATCTGCAGCACAGAAACGGAACCTTGAATGCGCTCACAGCAGGCTTTGCTGGAACCAATCGGCACGCAGTGATTGCCACCGATGGTGACCAAAAACTTGCCGTCGTTGAGCAGGGCCTGGGCCCGCGCATAGACCTGCCCAAAGAGCAGATCGGGGGTTTCATTGCAAAGCAGAGGGGCATCGGTGTAGATGCCAGCCAAATAGGGCTCTGAATCTGTTTCCAGATCGTAGAGTTCGAGATGGGTCGAGGCCTCGATCAGGGCATCAGGCCCTTTTTCTGCCCCCCGCAGCCAGGTGCTGGTCTGATCGTAAGGCACAGGCAAGACCGCGTAAAAAGCGTCTTCGTATTGGCAATATTCGGGATCGAGCCCGCCGAAACCGGGGGCCATTAAGCAACTCCAGCCAGGGCAGGCAGGTGAGGAGGGCCAGACAGGGCCGCTGAGCGGGGAAAGTCGTGACCGCGGGTCAACATTTGAATCGTGGGGGTTTTGGATTCAAAGATTTCGATAAGATATTTTTCTGCAAAGGTGTAGTCGAAGGGCTTACAGGAAAATAAATCAATAAATACGTAATTTTTTTCCTGAAAGGTATGGATCGAAATGTGACTTTCAGCAATTACCACAAATCCGGTAATTCCGACGTCTTCTGGAACAAGGCCCTGGTATTTAAATACATAGGGCTGGGTGATTTTTGTCATCCCGATTTTATCTGGTAAGTTGTTTAAAATATCAAAAACAAGGTCAAAATCCCTTAATTTTTCGGGATTGCAATCATTCAGATCTAACGTCAGGTGTGGACCAAAAAAATCAGTTTTAACCATTTTATACTCCTAAAATTCATAAATAAATAGCTGCGCCTTTCGAGCGTGTTTTTACAAGTTTCTATGATAACAAATCCCAGCAAAAATAAAAGCATTTACACGATTTTATTTTTTGAGAGACCCTTGTTTTGGTGAGCATATTACCAACTGGTTATATTGATTAATTTTATTGTTTTCATTTATTTTTATTGTTTCACATAATTTTAAGCCGGTTTATCTTTATTTATCTCGTTGATGAATACGCGAAAGCTGATGCCCCCTGGGGTATGGTACGCTGAAAGTCAGGAGATCTTATGCGCCAAAACCCTTCAAAAATTCTTTTGCTCAGCCCACGTATTCCCCCCGATCCGGGTGGGGTGGCCCAGGCCGTTTGGCGTCAGGCCAAACAATTACATGAGCAGGGCATCTCTGTGGAACTTTGGGGGCTGAGTCCCGGTGATTTGCCGGATGCCCCCTTCCCGGTCTGGCGCCCCACAACGGTGGCTGCGCCGATCAATGCGCTTTCAGATTTGGAGGCGCAGAGTGTGGCTCACTGTTTCTCTGGCCCGCCCCCGGATCTCATTCACGGCTATTATCTCAGCGCGACAGCTGAATTGGCGTTGGCTTTGGGAGAGCATTGGCAGGTGCCTGTGGTCTTGTCGGCGCGGGGCAATGATCTTGACCGCGACCTCTGGCTGCCTGAGAGACGCGAAATGCTGCTGAAATTACTGCCAAAGGCTTCGGCCCTGAGTGGGGTGACCCGTGCTTTAACTCAGCAATTGGCGGTTCTGGCCCCAGCCTGCCCTGTGATTCAATGGGTGCCCAACAGTGTCGATTCCGATACCTTTGCTCCCCAGCCCCGTTCAAACGATCTGGCTTTGCGCTTGGGCATTCCCCAGAGCGGCACCCGCTGGGGTTTTGTCGGTGAGCTGCGTCAGAAAAAAGGGCTGGGCCTGCTGCTCTTGGCTTTTCAAGCCCTGGCGCAAAAATATGCCGATCTCTCGCTGCTTTTAATCGGTGAGGTGCGGCCCGGCCCCGATCGCCAATTGCTTCAGCTCTTTCGCAAACAGAATCCCCAGCTCAGTCCCCGCCTGATTGAAATCCCCTCTCAGCCCCATGCCGACTTGCCTGCGCTTTACGCCTGGCTCGACGCAGTGGTCTTTCCCTCGCTGCAAGAGGGCTTGGCCAATGCCTGCCTGGAGGCCCTGAGCTGCGCCCGGCCCGTGGTCGCCACCGAAGTGGGGGGATTCCCCGATTTGATCTGCAATGGCCAAGAGGGCCGTTTGATCTCAGCGTATCAATTGGAACCGCTGATCGTTGCTTTGGAAGAAGTCTATCTACAGCCCGAAAAGGCCCAAGCCTGGGGAGAGGCCGGTCGGTTAAAAATGTGCAGAGAGTTTGGCCCTGAACAGGAACTCGAAAATTGGTTGCGACTCTACCAGGCAGCGGGGCTGAAAACTGATTGAATTCCAATATGTAACTGAGTTACAATTCTGTATATGGTCAAACAACCAGCCAAACGCCCAGCAAAAGAAGTTAATCTCTTAACCAAAGTCAGAACCGCAATCACATCTGGGGATTTTGCGGATGTTGACCATGCACAAATCCGACAGGCGGAAAGAAAAATCACCCGACCTGAATATCTGTATGTTCTGACAAAATCAGGCTGGCATGAAAAGCGCAAGGATACATTTATTGAGGCCTTTAAAGCTTGGAATTATGCGATTCGTGGTAAAACCATTGATGAAAGAGAGTTGCGCGTGATTGTCTCATTTGATGAGGATGGGCTATTAATTATTACCGTGATTGATTTGGAGGTTACATGAGCAGAGAAATCAAAATTCAAGCTGAATTCATTGATACAGGCTTTGGCTTTCCGGTACATCTCTTAAATGTGCCGATGATGAAAGTCAGAGGCGTATGGACCCCTAAAATCAATTATGTCGAATTGACGGCCAGGGTGCTCCAAACCCTTGCTTTAAAAACCTCTCCACTCACAGGTAATCAGTTAAAATTTATCCGATTGCACTTTGAAATGAATTTGGCAGATTTTGCCAAACGCTTTTATGTGACCCATCCAGCAGTGTTGAAATGGGAAAGCAAAGGCGATTCAGCCACGGGCATGAATTGGAGTACTGAAAAGGATATTCGCCTGTTCATTTCTGCCCAGGTATCTAAAAAAGAGGTTTTCTTTGCTGCTTACCAGCAATTGGAGAAAAAACCTTCTCAGCGCAACACAGAAACAGAAGTGGATTTGGCCCAGACAAAAGATGCGGTTCTGGTTTAGCTCTCGCTGCTTATCTTGACTCACGCTCAAGCGTCGTTTCCGTTTTTTGCCCCATTTTGACAAAGGTCACTTCAAAGGCTTTACAAGAGCGGTATTGCTGAAGTCGATTGGCAAAACTAAAGGCATCGTTGACGTCAAAAAACTGAAAAATATCCAAGCCGCGATCAAGCAAAATTTTCCAGCCGGTATTCGTTTCGATGTGGCGGGCATGAATGGTGCGGGTCGGGTCAAATTGCCAGGTAAAATGCAGGCCAACCATGGCACCTGTTTTTTGCATTTGCTCAAAGAATTCTTTCTGTTGCTGGTTTTTGAATTCATCTTCAGTCGTAAGCAGATGCACATGCACTTCGTCTTCGCTCGGTTTGAGCCGAACCAGGGTCTCAAACAGCTCCATGAGATTTTTGGCCTGATAAAACAGACGGATATACGGGTCGGTGATGGTGATTTTCTGTGCGCCCAGCAAATAGGGGCCCAGCAAAGAGTCAAAGGAAACGCCCTTTTGATTTTCTTGGAAGGTGAGGTGTTTTTCTTGTAAATCAGACACAGGCAGCGCAGAAGACAAGATTGCCCCCTCTGTCGAACTGGGGGTATCGAGATCGGTTTCACTTTGAGCTTTAAAATAATACTGGGGGTATTCTTCTTCCTCAAGCGTGGTGACTGTTTTTTGTTCTCCCGCTTGAGTGGTATAAGAAAAATGCACGCGGGCATAAGTAGCATCCAGACGCATCAATTGATCTTTGACCCGCTTGCGCCCTTCGATGGCAAAGCGCAGGACTTCTTCGATCTCAGCGGGGGTGGCTCCATCGTGGGGATAGAGAATTTTCATCAACCCCGAAAAGGTTTTGTTGATCCCGTCGCGGTCACGCGTCGAAATATCTTGCGAAAGTTCAAAATGGCCTTTGTAGCGATCTGAATAATCGTGGTTGCGCAGCGATCTCAGAATTTCAGCCAGATAATCCACAACAAAGCCATAGCCATCGGAGAACATTTCCCCCCGGATAATATCCACTTCCCAGCCGGGGATATAAAAGTGGAGACGATCCAGAAAGGCTGAATCGTAAAATTTATCGGGCAGATCGTCGAAGAGGTCGGCGTGTTTGAGCAGATAAGGCAAATTGTGTTGGGTATTGCCGACAAAGACCATCGAGGCCTCGGCTCCCAGGGTTTCGACGCCTCTGGAAAAAGATTTATTGGCCATGTAGTTTTTCATAATGTCTACCAAGGCCTTATCTACCCGCTTTTGTTTGCCAGCAAATTCGTCAAAGGCTACCAGATCCCAATAGCCGACCAAACCCAGTTTTCCCGAGGAGTTGTTCACAAATAATTTGGGTACAGAGACCTCTCCCCCCGAGATCAAAATACCGTGGGGAGAAAACTCAGAAAAGATATGGGATTTGCCTGTGCCTTTGGGGCCCAATTCGATCAGATTGTAATTGCGCTCGCAAAAGGGAATCAGACGAATTAATTGAGTGAGCTTGCTGCGCTTGCCAAATTTATCAGGATTAAAGCCCATGCTCTGCACCAAGAGATCAATCCACTCATCGGTGGTAAACGCCTTGCGTGCCTCTAAAAAGGCCTCGTTATCGACATGGGCGATTTGAATGGGCTTGAGCGAGGTTAAAATCCAGGGCGATTGCGCTTTGTCTTCGGAGAAATCGTATTCAATATCTGCAATACACCACACGCCCGAGACCAAAAGCTTGGGGTGGGCTTTGACTGTATTGGTATCGATCAGGATTTTTTTAATTCCCAGGTTTGAAAACTCCGCTTCGTAGACATCGCTTTTGTCGTTGAGAGAGACGCTGACCTTGTCGATGACTTTGTGGCGGCCTTTTTCGCGGATGGTTGAGCGCACCAAACCGGCCTCGTTGCGATGTACATAGTGCTTGCGCAGAATTTCTTTGACCGACTCAATGCCTGTCTGAATGGAGGCTTCGTCGTAAGTGGCACAGTATTGGCCCAAAAGATACTCCAAAACATAGCTGGGTACAATGGCATTGCCTTTGACCACTTTAACCAGATCTTTGCGCACCACCAAACCGGGGAAATATTGGTTGATTTTCTGATCACGCTCGTGCATAGAGGGCCCCTTTAAATGTCAAAATCGCTGGTAAAACTGCGGCGCATCATATAGCGCACAGATTTGTATTCTCTGAAGTGAGTGGTCTCACCCACTTTTTCTTCGAGGCGCAGAATCACCTCTTGGCCATTGGCCACATCGGCGCTGCGGGTCATTACAAATCGTACCTGGATTTCACGGTCGCGGCTATTGTCTGAAGTGAGATCAAAATGCAATTCGTGCAGGTCTGAGATCAGCTCGCCCTGTTGGGTATAAATCCCTGCGCGCAGGGAGCGACCCTGGCGCTTGGGCGTGACCGGCTCCATTTGGTAAAAGACCACCGCCAATTGGCCTGCGGTAATAATGCTGCTGGCACCCCGGATAATTTCAACCTCCACCAAAGAGGTATCGCTTTGGCGTTTTTTGCGAATGCGGATCACAGGCACCAAAATTTCTTGCAAAGCCGCTCCGCCATGCACAAACCGGCTGCCCGAACCTTTGACCCGCAAACGGTTGATCGACTTGGGCAAACAGATTTCTAACTCACCTTGCAGGCCCAATTGGGCTGCCGAAAAATGATGCACCCCTGCGTGGGGCTCTAAATTTTTGCCAATCACATAACGGCGGCTCGAAAGCAAGTTCTGGCCTTTGACCTCTTGGCTCAAAAAGTCACTTTGCTCCAGCGGGCGGTGCTGGTAAATAAAACCATGATCGGCGGTTATTAAGAGATTGCTGGCATTGGCCCCTGTGAGTTTTTTGACCAAACGCACCAATTCTTGCAGGGTTTGCTCTGCGGCTTCAAAGGCCTGACCTTCTGACTGGATTTTGTCGCCTGTGTGGTCGATGCGGTTGTGGTAAATATACAGCACATCATGGGCCTTGAGTAGTTCTCGGCTCGCTTCTTTGGAGAGTTCGAGCAGGGTTTCGGCCTGAATGGCCGTGAAGCTGGGCGATTCTTTTTTGAGAATTTTGATGCGGTTTTCGGTGCCCTGAGAAGACTGCCCATCGACCAGCACCGCTGCGCTCTCGCCATTTTCGACCAGACTGAGCTGTTTGTGGGGCAAGAGGGCGGCCATGCCCAATTGGGTATAACTCGGCAGTAGGGTCAGAGCTGCTTCCAATTTGGCCTCATAGCGATCTTCACTGCGTATCAGGGAGGCACATTCTTCGCCAATTTCATAACGCAGGGCATCGGAGATAATCACACAGACCTTTTTGTCTTTGTCGATAAAAGGGCGCACCCACTTTTTATAAAAGCCACTCTGGAGGGAGAATTTTTCACTCTTCCAGGACACAGTTTGATCAACACAGCTTTGCCAAGCGTCGTTGAGCTTTAAGAGAAACCCGTTGGTGTAGACATTTTCGATTTTCTCAGCCAATTCTGCCAAAAGTGAAACCTGCCCCGAGGCACGCATGTGGTAGATAAACTTGCGGTAAAACTGATCCACTTTATAGCCACTTTGGGTATAACGCAGCAGGCCTGCTTCAAAAGATTCCGGTGTGAGGTTGGTCTCTTCTAAGGCCTGGAGCATCTGGGCTGCATAATCGAGGGCCTGATACACATCGGCAAAAGCAGCGTACCAATGGCCCAAACGGCGCTGGCGCAGCCATTGAGAGATATCCTGGCTGGTTTGGGTGCGCAACACAATTTCTTGCACCAAACTGGCAATGATTTTTTGATCAATCAGGCGAAAATAATCCAGCTCAATTAAGTCGCGAAAATTGCGCCGGTTCAGATCGGTTTCAATGGCTAAAATATCAGCGGTTTCGCTGGAGAGCTTTTCAAAGCTGGCTTGGTAAAGGCGACTGTCTTTCCAGCGCTTGAGAAAAACCAAGGCATCGTTGTTGAGCCGCTCTTTGGCGGCATCTTTGTCGTCTGGAAACCCATCCAAAGGGCCAAAATAGGCGTCTTTAAACAGGCGAATGAGAAAGTCTTGGATGCTGGGAGCAGAACAGGTATAGGCAAATTGCCTTTCCATCTGCTCCCAGAAAAAAGGCTCCAGGCCACAGCGGTTGAGCAATTTCATTTTTTCGGGATTGTCTTGGGCTACCGCTTCGAGCAGGCTCTCCAAGAGGGCATCCAAACGGGGTTCGGCTCCCAAACAGATGGCCATGAGCTTAAAGCGAATCTGGGACGCTGTATCCTGGGGCGAAAGGCTTTTTTGCAGACTCTCTGTGCGTTTGCTGGCCTTAAAAAACTCCAGGTGGGTGCGTATCAGATCGGCAAACTCTGGCCCGAGGCCCAACTCATTGAGAATCCGAGAGACCTGATCGGTGCGGAATTCAATCTGGGCCAATTGCAGATCCAAAAGCCAATTGTCTAAATCTGCTGGGGCGGGCCCGGCCTGATAAAGCAAAAATGGGGTTTTGGGTTCTTGGCGCAGAATGCGGTATTTGAGTGCAAATTGGTTATTCTGGATTTCTAATTTGACCACATCGGGCCACGTGATGGCCTCAAAGTCTGCGCGAAATTCCTGCTGGGCATCGTACCAAAAGACCAGTCGGTGTTTTTGAAAAAGGGCCGAAATGGCCTGTTGCAAATCTTTGCTCATACTACCCAAGCTCCATAAAGTGCTTGAACCGTCGTCCAGAAGGGGCTCCAGCGACCTTCAGCATCTTGTTTGAGATACTCGCTGACAAAAGTTTGCAGTGCTTCTTGAGTCAAGGTTTCATCCAGAAAAGGCTCTAAGGCTTTATTCCGCATCTCGTTGAGCTTGGCGATATCCAATCCCAATTTTGCAATGGTGGTTTGAGCTGCTAGATCTGAGGACTGGGCAGGCTGAATCTTGCCATTGTCGAGGTATTGAAAGCGGCTCTCGCAGGTGGGATCGAGAGGAGAGATCAGCAAACCGAGATCAAACCAATCGTCTTTTAAAGCGCCACAGTGTATGGGGTTGCCTTTTTTCCTCTCATTAAGACAAGAGCAAAGCAAATTCTTGTAGGCGATATCGTCTCCGGCGTGTAAATGCTGGGGGTTAAAATGCTCAATATGCGAATCGGCGTCAGTTAAGCTTTGCTCACAATAACAGCAGAGATAGCCCTGCTCTTGCATCAGGGCCTGTTTGAGGGCGCGTTTGGGTGCGCCACTGAGCAGAGCATAACTGGGTTGCCAATCTGCGTTTGCTTGGGCTTTCCAGGCCACAAAATCGGGGGGTTCGGGCTGTTTGACGATGTGCTTCATTTGCCCAAGATCTCTTTGCGTTTGATCAGCACCTCGGCCTTGACCAATTCGGGGTCGGAGCCCATTTGGGCCTGCAAAACCAGCATTTGGCTGCGGGCTTTTTCCAGCTCTAGGTCGGCAATGGCTTGATAGAGATTGTCCAATTGGGTCTGCACTTTGTCGGGGCGGGTGGTTTCCAGGCCCATGAGGTCTTCGAGGATGCGATCGACGTTTTTGCCATAAGATTCACGCGGATGCTCGGCCAAAATGCCCGCTTCGGTTTGGGTGAGCAAAAAGAGATGTTCGGGCGGCACCTGGGTTAAAACATGGGGCGAGTGGGTGGAGATCATAAACTGACAGTTTGGAAAGACCTCCAGCAGGCGGGGCACCACCATGCGCTGCCATTTGGGGTGCAGGTGCAGATCAATTTCGTCGATCAGCACCACACCCTCTCCTTCGAGGGGATTGGCCCGGTTGGGATTGGCAATCGCCAGACGTTGAGCCAGGTCGCCAATTAAAGCGATCAGACATTTCTCGCCATCGGAGAGCTGGTTGACAATCAAGATTTTATCTTGTTTTTGTACTTCCATGCGCAAGGGTTTGCGCCGCACAGTCAGATTTGAAAATTCAGGTAAAAATGTCCCCAAAGCCGAGCGCACCGCCTCTAACTGCGGGTCTGGAAATTGGTAATCATCAGGTTTAATGAGCATACCTTCATACTTGCGGTTTTCATTTTCGAGATCTTCACGCTCGCGAAACCACTCAAAGAACGTACGAAAATTAGAACCACTGGTCAAGGCTTCGTCATAGGTGGCCAAGAGGCGAAAACTGTGTTTTCCCTGAATGCGCAGTGGAATGTCTAACACTGCCCGGTTGACCGAATAATGCACAAAAATAGGCAGATTGGTTTGACCCTCAGAATCGGTTATTTGCTGCTGAACTACTTTGGCCCATTCGTTAAGCGCAGTTAGTTCTGTTTTATCTTCCTGTTGAATATGGCCTTCCCGATTTTTGACCAATTTCCAAGCAAGCAGTCCTTTGCTTGTCTCTGCTTTGAGAGTCACACTGGCATGGGCTTTGCTATTGGTAATCTCTTCAGGGCGAATTGCGCGACCAGAGGTGCCCAATTGACGCACCCGGCTCACAGCCCAAGAGAGCATGATTGCCAAGGCATCCAAAACCGTGGATTTTCCCGACCCATTGACCCCATAGAAAATATTCAGCCGCTCGTTGAAGCTGAGCTGCAAATCCCGTGCCCCGCGATAGTGGGTCAAGCGCAAAGTCTTGAGTTTCATAATTAGTCTTCCTTTGCTTCCAGGCCAGGAATCTTTTTCAGGGCCGTTCCAAATCTAAGATAATTGACTTTGACCCCGTCGTCGAGGTCAATCTCAATTTTTTGGGTAGCCAGGGGGTAGAGGATTTCACGTTCGTATTCTTTTAATTCCTGGTAGATTTTTTTGAGCTTTTCGGCCTCTTTGAGCGCCCGGCTCTTGTCAGCTTTGCTGGCATTTTCACTGGTTTGCACCCGCTCTTCGTGCTCCCATTGGGCTTTAACTTTTTCAATAAAATCGCGCAGGTAATCGTTAAGAATGACACTGACGGTATCGGGCCGGTAGCGGTGCATATATATCAGGGCATTAAAACTGCCTTTGGGGCTGCTAAAGAGCCAATAGATGGGCCGCTTTTTGTAGCGTTTGAGATGGTCGGCATAAAAGTCTTTGAGAAAATAGTCGCGCAGGCTTTGGGGTTTGCCTTTTTTGCCCAGGGCCGCTTCGATATAGGCGCGGTTGGCTGCAAACTGTTCTTCGCCAAAGGTCAGCTTTAAAAAGCGATCAAAGCGTTCAACGATGTCGTCGGTGAACCAGTCGCCATCGAGGATGGGGATCACATTGTCGGCGTCGGGGGCAAAAGTCGGCTCAGGAATGCGCTGGAGATAGTCTTCGAGCCCCTCGCCCTGGTTGGCCAGGATCAGCCCTGGCTGGTCGAGCGAATAGCGACCCAGCATACAGCCCACGGCATACGAAATAAACTCCCGCATCGTATCTGCTTTGAGCTGCTCTTCTAATTCATCGCTGCTGCGCTCACCCCCATAGCGGTAAGCAGGATTACAGGTTAAGGTGATTTCTTCTATGGGTACATCGGGTTTCAATTCGTCTTGCAGGCCATAGGCTTCGATAAAGATACGGTTGTTCTCTTCTTCGAGGCTTCGCATTTCTTGGGTGGTTTGTTGCCAGTGTTCGCGGAGCTGCTGGTAGGTGGTCTCTAAAGACGAGGATTGGAATTGGGGCTTTAAAAGGGGGAGTAAGGAGAAATCCCAGGAGTTTTCGTAGGAGTCCCAGTCTAATTTTTCAAACGCAACTAATTTTTTGACAATGGGTTCAAAAATAAATTTGTATTTTTGAACCTCTTTTACAGGGATTTTTTTTAAATCTCCCACTTGAAAATTTAAAGTCGGATTCAAAGTTTTTAAAAATAATGCACTCAATTTACTATTCAATAACCCTAAAAAATACTCTTTTGAATCACTTGGCGGAAATGCTTTAGATCCCCCAACGTCGAATATCCCACCTTGAGGACTGAAGCGAGCACTAAAGCTTGCACTAGTTATTAATCCCCAGGTAATTCCTTCTTTAAAATATTGAGACTCAGAACGCGGAATATTTGGGTTTTTTCCAATTAAAGCTTCCTTTATATCTATTCCATCCTGTAGCCAATTTACAACATCGATATCATTCCCAAACCATTTTCTGTATCCACCGCCTTTAGAATAAGGAAACCATTTACATTTTGAATTTAAAGCATCAATTTTATCTGAACAATTAAATGCAATTTTTTGCCTATTTACTTCGAACCAATATTTTACAAATAACTCATTATTTGTTGTCCCTAACCCTTGTCTAGGAGTTGAAAAAGATTCAAAAATATCAGAAAAATTAAATATATCTCTAACTTTTTCACTCACCCAATACGCAATCGGGCTGCCTGGAATTTTCTTAAAGTCAACGGCAGAGGCGCGAAAGAAATAGTTGTCCATATTATCTTCTTTTGGTAAGGTATCTGTATCCATTTAAATCTCCTCAAGGGCCTGAAAAATTATTTCTGACAGGATCAATCACATAGCCATCTGGAACGGGTTTAAAGGTGTTATTGTGGGGCTTCTTTTTCTGGGGTTTAAGAACCGGAGGTGATTGAGCATCAATTTGAAATTTTCTTAAGCTTTTAATATCAATTTCACCGATTACAAAATAATCATGTACGCCACCCTTTACCCGAACAACGTCTCGTAGCCATGAATCTTTATATGGAGCACGAATGCGACTGTCGCCGTATGTGCGGTTATTACATTGAATAATGTAAGCATGGATGTCTAAAGCCGAAGACTCTACCAATGCGTTAAAACTGTCAATGTCTTGATTCCATTCAGGAATAAATAAAGCATCCACTTTGCCTCGTAAATGGGCTCTGTATTCAATATTACTCAGTTCACTGCAAATTAAAATTGCAAAATAGAAATCCCCGTGCTTTACAATTGGGGGGGTATTATTTGTCCAACCCCCAAACAGAGGAAGAAACGTTTTTCCTCTCATTAATAATTCTTGCTCTTCATGAATAGCTGGCCTTTGTTTATCTTGACGGTAAATAAACAATGAAGAAAATCCAAAACCATAATCTGTCAATGCTGACCAAACCTGATGGTGAATCTCGATTTTATTTGTATGAGAATGTAAGTATTCCACACCTGAAATCAAGGAAATATCTTTTCCGTGTAATTTTTTTGCAAATCTCAAGAACCATTGGGGTGGAATCGATAATTCAGGCATAATAACGTAATGAGGTGTACTCCGACTTCTCAGTATACTATTTATAAAATGATTGAAATTATTATATCTTTTAAGACTAAGATCATATTTTTTAGCGATTGCTAAATCAAAAGAGTTTTCTTCTGTCTTAAAACTTGTAACTGCAATTTTGGTTTTTTGACTTTTCTTTTTTAAAGCCTTTAAGTTGCTGCCAAATAATTCCAAATACCAATTTTTGTCTTGATCTACTAATTTCCATATTTCATTTTTCTTTACAATTGACACTTTTGCTTCAGAAGATAAGAATATGCTATTTATAAAAAATTTATTGTGTAAATTTGTAGGGATATCTTCATCATTTAATTGATCAATTATATTTTTATTACTCTCATCAATAATATATTCAAATATTTTATGATCATCAACAAAAACTTCAATTTGACCCGTTGATTCATCAAAGAAACCTGATGGATTTGTTTGTATTGGATAACCTCTTAATGCCCACATAGTGTTATTTATAATTGGTAAAAATTGTTCATTTGGCAAATCAAAATACAAACATAATTCATGTAAATGGTGCGGCCGAGTCGCAAATAACAAACCAAAAGGAACTAATTGATCTTGCGCATAACTCTGCTTTAAATAACTAAAAGATTCATATAATTTAGATTCAATAAACGGCATTTGAGGACAAAGATCTATTTGAATATTATCTAAAGCTTCTCTATGTAATCGCACTGAATTATTGGGTCTACAAAATCTAAAGGGAATATTTGCAAGATCTCGATTAAACAGTTTATTTCTGTATATTTTCAATTTGCGCTTTATTTGTTCTGCATTTGGTGGATTTCTAAAATTTCTTACTCCACAAATTAAAAAAAATAGATTATTAAAAATTGAATATCGAGAATTAAAAGCGTAAACGTCATCAACAAACAACTTCCAATTTAAATTAGATTCTTTATTTAATTTTATTGGGAAAGATGTTTTAAGTGCTTCACTAACCACTTCATTTAGTTGTTCTTTCCAAAGTTGAACAACATCCTCAATATAACTATCTACAGCTTTTAATGTAACATTGCAATCTCTTTTTAAACAAATACATATCAAGTTTAATTGTTCAAGTAATTTTGTAAGCAAATGAAAATCTTGACAGAAAACAATAAGTCGAATGATTCGAGGTAAAAATGTGGCAAAATCAAAAAAATGTGGCAAAATTAAAATATGATTTAAATAAAAATGAATGAACTCAAATCGATGTTGTTCCCATTCTTTTGGTTCCAAATCTTGGGCATATGCTTCAATGTCCCTTAATCGTAAAGCAAAGGTAGATCTTCGCATGGTAAGGCTACCCGCTTTACTTAAGCTATCTACAACTTCCCCATTTTCGTGAACAATATTTATTAAATCTTTTTTAATTTCATCTGGTTTGTCTGGTAATTCTGGCAAATCTCTCCACTCACTGGTCTTTTCAAGCATCTGTTGCTTCAAAATCTGGGCCAGGGCTTGACCACTTTCTCCCTGAAACATAAATATTTTAGTCTTATCTTCAGAAAAATATAAATTACTTTTTTTCAAATAATTAGTTTTTAATCTAATTTTATGATTATTTTCTATACTTAATAATCCACCAGATTTATTGACTATCCAGTTCCATAAATTTGAAGTTGAATGAAAAACAGATTCATGCTTTAAGATCAGTAAAATATCATCCACATAACGTCCATAGTGAATAGGCAATAGAGTATGTTGAAATGTAAGATCTAATTCAAATAATGCGACATTTGCAATAATTGCTGAAGCAGGTAAACCAACTGGCAAGCCTGATTTTAAGGGTGTTGTTTGTGCCCATGTTTCTATAAATTGTATGAATTTTCGAGTGAGATTAAGTTCATTTTTATCAAATCTAACACCAAAATCATTGATGAATCGCAAAAAATTATTTTTAATCAAAAATTCAGGATTTAAATTATGATAAAAAGAAGACAAGTCAGTTGATATAACAATAAATCTTTCACTGTCTTTTATTTCTTCAATTTTTCTTAAAGCATCTTCTCGCCATTTTCTATATGGATAAAGATACTTTTTAAATGACCCTGACGAATTTGGATTTAATTGGCCATTTAATTTTCTTCTTAAACGATTGCCATAAGAATTATCTGATAAAAGAGAGTCATACTTATGTCCCACTTTCAAAATCCACAAAGCAGAAAAAACATGGAAATCTATTGAAGGCCTTGCGCTGATACGAAACTCAGCAGTTGGTTTGTTCTCTGGAGCTATGCTGCTTCTCCACGCCTCTTTGGGGTCAGAAAAAATTAAATGATGATTATCTGACTTATTGGGATTTGTGATCTTACTGGGAAATGGAATCCATCCCCCCAAGTTAATCGGATGATCATTGTGAATTGCCGAATACAGCCGCTGAAGGTTTTGCTCAAGATTTTCTTCATATTCCAAAAGCATCTGTAACGAACTATTATTGTTCATATAATACAGATCAACTTTGGCTTTGCGATAAGCTATGCCTAAATCTGTAAGTGATATAAAACCCTCATCAAATGGCACTTATTTTGCCTTCTCTGCAATTGCATTCATAAACAATTGAGATTTTTCTTTTTCACTGTTCCCGGTAACCAGGCGCAAAAATGCACCTTGATAATTTTCCAAATGGTGGTTTAAAAGTACAAATGCGGTAGTAGAAACTACTTCTCCCCCGATGCTATCAAACGCTCTTGCTCCCAAATGAGCCATTGAGATTATGGTTGTTTGTTCCAATAATTTCATACGCAATTTTTCATAACTCGATAAAAACATCCAGCTTTGCATGGTAATCATGCCAATATTGCCTTTGGGGAGGCATAAATCAAACCCGCGTTCAATAAACATTGCAAAGAAATCAGACTTGCTGTCGGGATAATTGGTCTGTGCAAACGCCTTCAACTCACCATTCATGCCTTTGCCACCCATATACGGCGGATTAGCAATCACCACGGGGTATTTTGCACTCAGATAATCAGCCTGGGCCAGAATCTGCTGCAAAGGCTCCAAGACCGTGTTTTCTGTCCATTTCAAGTCTGGGTGAGCCAGTTTTGTAGAGACCCGTGCTTGCAACGTCTGAATTTCAGAGGGTTTTAGATGGGGCACCAAAAGTGAGCCAAAATGGTCAGCTTGGGCAAAGAGGCGGGCATCGTGGGCAAGGCTCTCTCGTGAAATGCCTTCCAAAAGCGCGGCGGGCACCTCGGCAGGATCCACCGTGACATTTTTTAAGACACAGATCTGAGGCTGAATGGATTTGCGAAAAAAACGGCGGTATTTTTCTCTGGCTTTAAGGGTCAAGACCAGAGCAGCCAACTCAGCAGCCCGCTCGTCAATTTCAATTCCATAGAGATTGTGGGTGAGGATTTTTTCGGGAATCTCGTTGGCTTCATAGCCTTCTTCTTCGTAGATCGCATACAACAAATCAAAGGCATAGGTCAACATATGCCCCGAACCACAGGCCGGGTCACAGACCTTGAGATCTTCGGGCTTCTGAATGTGCAAAAACTCAGTTTCGGGGACTTCGGGGGGAATATAATAGTCCATCTGTTTCGCCAACTTGGACTGGGGGCGGTTTAAGAGCCACAGCCGCCCCAGCGAGTTTTCGACCAGATAGCGCACAATCCAGTGCGGAGTAAACAATTGGGTGGCAGCTGGAATGCTGTCGGGATTGATTTTTTTGCCTTTTTTGAGGTTCTCAAAAACTTCGTCTTTTTTCTCGGTAATATAATACTGATAGAGCCAGCCAATCACTTCGACATTTTCGCAGGCTTCGGGGGTCATGGCTTCGCAGGTATAGGCCAGAATCGAACTTCCCGAGAGCAAATCGTCGGGCAAAAGCAACTCGCTGTAACTGGCAATGCGCTCAAAGAGATAGGGCATCACCCGGTGAAAGGCATTGCAGGCACCCACAAAAAGCAGTCGGTAAGCTTCTCCCTGAGGGTTGTCGCTGGGGCTGGAGCCATTGAGCAGGGCCAATACCTTTTTGGAAATTTGATCGTTTAAAATCTCTTCATCAATATGCCCCTGTTTGGCTTCGGCCAATATTTCGGGCTGAAACTGTCCCGGCAGAGGTGAGACCACACCCACTGTGGTAAAGCGGTTGAGATCCATATAACGCAGGGCACAGAAGCGGTTGAACCAGGTATAAGCCACTTTCTCAATCAGACCCTCTCGGGTATGGAGCTTAATCTGGCTCTCCAATCCCTCTACAGCCTCGCGAGCCTCTCTGCGCTCCCGGCTGTCTGGGGCCAGCACCTGTTTTAATTTGGTTGATACCTGTTCTATCAGCGTGCGGCGGGCAAATTGAGCGAATTTTCTGAGCTTGGAGGTATCCATGATGGTCTAAATTCCTACTGGAAAAATGTTTTTAAGGCCTTCAAAAAGCGTAAAATTTATGAACTCTAAATTTTGAATTCTCATACCTGTATCCGCTTTCCCTGTTTAATTTCAGCCAAATAGGAGCAGCGCAACGACTGCATATAGGCATCTACATCAGATTCATTGGTCAGCCAGGCTTTATCAAATTCCACTTTAATCGAACGCCCCACCACAATGGGCTTGGTGGGTTCGGGCTTGGGCGCTGCAACCGTTTGCCCCTCGGGCTCTGTAACTTCTTTTGGGGCAACGGCTGGGGTTTCTGCCCACTGAGCAATTTGGGCCAAGAGTTGGGGATAGGTTTTATCTTCAAAACTGCGCAGGGTATCCCGCATTACGGCAATTAAGGTCTGATTGGCAAGCTGGGATTGGCATTGAGTAAACGCTTTTAAAACCCCTTCTTGGCGCTCAGCACTCAAGCCGTTATATTCAGGCAAAGATGTTAGGCGCAATTGGTAAGCTTGCAATTGCTGTGTTGCAGCCTGTAACTCCGCCTCAATGAGCGTGTTTAATTGGGCTTGCAAACTATCTGTCAGGGTTTTGAGTTCTTGCAGTTTGTTGCCTTTATACAGTGTGGGGTCAACCAGAAGATTGGTGATCTGGGCATCTTCTTCGCTGGTGAGATACTGCACATTTTCTTTTTGTTTTTGCAGCAATTGGCGGGCCTGATCAAAAATCGCTTTTTGGGGGCCCTGATACACTTTCCGCACGGGGTCAAAGACATTTTCTTTAAGATCTAAAAGGTTATCTGCCAATTGGGCAAACTCGCCCAGATACCAGGCATAGGGTTTGCCCAAAACCGTTGCTACTTGTTCATTCAGCGCTTCCAGCGCACCCAAAAAGGGGTAGTCTCTTACGTGATTGAGATACTTATTTTGTAATTGGGTTTGCCAATCTTTAAAGGCGACAGCTGTGGCTTGGGCCAAGGGTTTGGCTTCACTCGAAGGTGCGGGATCATCAAAAAAATCATCGTAAAAACTTTTCAGGGCCCGCACTTGCGAGGCTGTAAAGTCGATTTGGGGGTCGAGCAACAAATGGCCATGCAAATTGGAATTGCCCAAACTTTTCTCAAGCTCGGCTCCCTCCAGCAATTGACCATCGTTGCGCACTTCGAGTTTGGTCTGGGCACAGAGTTTGGCCAAAATGCAGAGAATTGCAGCATAATACCAGCCATAGGGCTTGCGTTCAAAGCGTTCAATCACCGCTTTGACACTGGTGCGCAGACTTTGCCGCTGATTGCCTTGCACAAAAGCCAACATTTCTTGTTCGGCCTCAGAGATGGGGTCATAATCTCCGCCCAACAGTCCATTTTTATCTGGATTTAAATAGCTGCCCAAATCGCGCTCGTTATAGCTCACACCACGCAACATCTTGAGATTGGGATAAGTGCGGTTGATTAAGGCATAAAACCCTTTAAAAATTCGGGTTTGTGCCGATTCTGAACTTTCTTCGAGTGCATTGCCTGCCACAAAAAGGCGGGATTTTCCAAGCATCGACTCTACCAGTTTTTGCAGATCGGTCAGGCGGTTGCTATTTTGAAGCTTTTTATTCGTGAGAATTTGTTTGACATTGTCTTGTTGAGCAGTCGAGAGATTCTGGCGCAAATATTTATCTGTGCGCGCATACAACCACAAATCGCGCACCAGTCGGTCATCGGCAGGCATTACCACCAGCAATTCATTGCGCCCCATACTTTGCATCTGCAAGAGGGTTTCATCTGTGGCATGTTCATGAAACGGGGAGATCAGGTGCACAGTGAGTTCTGAATCTTTGCCAAAGAGCTGATCGTCGAGTTTTTTGGCAAAAGGATAATCCTGGCCATTGTCAATAAAGCGAATTTTATTGCTGACTTTGAGCACCGAATCAAAACAAAGGGTTTTGAGTTCTTCGGCGACTTTGCTATCATCCACTTCTTGGTTTTTGATCTCTTGCTCAATGTCTTTTTCTTCGTCGGTTAAAAATTCATACAATTCACCATTGCGCTGAATAAAGGTTTGTTGTTCAAGCAACAGTAACGCCGCTTCAATCGATTTGCGCAATTGCGGTAAATCTGCTTCAAAATGGTCAAGCAAAAGCACAGATAAATTGTGCAAACTGGCTTTAAAGCCTTTGATGTATTTCACCAGAAAGAGCACTTTGATCAAGCGCAGTGCCATGGGATTGTCCAAATGTTTTTCAACATGATCAATCGCCCGCTTGTTATTGGATTTGAGCGCTGTGCTGAGCCCTTCGTACATCAGATCAAAACTCGCCAATTGGCCCGGTTCATGCTGAGAAATCTTTTCGGCCACTTGTTTAAACACACCCAGCATCGAGCGCTCACCCACAGAGCTGTGTCGGCCTTCAAAGGCATTGTGCTCCGACAGAGCCTGAATGGCAGACTGAAAGAGTGAAAATTGGTAAGGCACAAAGGGGTAACAATCCACAAAATGGCTCTGATCGCGATAATTGCGATAGGTGGTGGAATTATCGCTAAATTCAAACAGGGTCTTTAAATTGTTTACTTCTTGCTGATAAAGGGCAGTGGCAATCTTTTTGCCTTCTTCATTTTTGGCCAGCAGCCGCTTTTGAATCACTTCGGCCACATCTTGGCTGGTGAGTTTCATGCGGTTGGCAAAGCGGGCCTGAATTTTGGTAAAGTCGTTGCCCTGTTTTTGTGTCATTTCCCCCATCACGGTGTGCATGTCTTCTTGGGCTGTGACGAGAATCCAAGCCCGGCCTTTGCAACGGGTGGCCAGACTTTCGGCGATGGTCTGCAAATTGGTCATGAGCTTGGTATTGTCGGCAATATATTGGCCGACTTCATCCACAAAAAAATTCAAGCGAAACTGGGGCGGGTGCAGCTCCAGGTAGGCATTGACTTTGTCGGCAAAATCTTCAATCGAGACCTTGTATTCGGCCCGGTATTTATCCAAAATGCCCACGGCTGAGACCGAGTCCCCTGTCACCTCGGCATAGGCTTGGGCAATGTTTTTGGCCTCTAAAAGGGCCTGTTCACGCCCCCGTTCCCAGGGCAATCCGGCCAGGGACTGAAAAGCCTGTTTAAACGGCGCAAAGAGTTTGCGGCTGTCTAAATCTCTTTCAAACTGGGCTATATGCCCATGTTTGCCATAAAAGCCACATGTCTCATCAAAGACTTTAACAAAGACTGTGAGCAAAGCATCGATCTGTGTTTTGCTGATAATATCTGCCTTTTGGTCAATATTAAAGAGAATACTCTGAGAGGGAATCTCCACCGCGCGCATCAGATCTTTTTTGAGCAAGGCATTGTCTTCTGGGCATTTTGGCAAAAACAGATCGCGCACCGGGGTGCCTTCGACAGACTTGTTTTCCAGCAAATGGGCCAAAATTTTTAAGAGATGGGATTTCCCAGAGCCAAAGAAGCCCGAAATCCAAACCCCATTGGCCCCGGCATAGTTCAAATAAGCCGAGAGAAAGTCTTCGAGGCGTTTGGCCACTTCGTTGGTTAAGACATATTCTTCAATTTCTTGGCGCAGGCTTTGATTGTCATCGGCTTTGATCACGCCCTCAATTGTGCGTTCAATCGGTTTGAGAAAGAGATTTTTGAGCGGTGTCGGCATATTCTAAGCTTCCATTTCAAAAATATTCTTGGCGCGATAGTATTTATCGTCATGCAATCGGCCAAAGAGATCCAAGGAGGCCCCTTTTTCTGGCGAAAAGACATAACTGCCGGGAAAGAACAAAAGGGTGGGCTTTTCTTTGGCAGTGGTCTGCAAATTATTCAAGACATTGTGCGAGCGAATAAAGGGAAAGACCTCTCCCACCCCACTGATAAACAAGACCTGAAAGTCGGCGCTCTGCATTTTCTCTGCAATCGCAGGCACCAAATGTTGTTCGGTGTCGAGCACGCCTTGCAGCAGTTCTTTGAATTCGTCTTTGGAAACGTCGGATTCCATCTCCAGCACCCGTTCCCAGATTCCTCGGGCCTGCAAGAGTTCCACACTCAAATCGTAGAGGTTGATATCCAAAACGGCAATGCCAGCCTCGGCCAAATGGGTTCGTAGATGTTTGTGCATTGTCTGAATTTCATGGCTATCTTTGATCTCATAAGGGCAGATATAAAAAGGGAGATCGTTGAGGCCCTGGCTGTTTTTTAAAAAACGGGGATTGGAAATAGTGGCCACCAAATGTTTGAGCATTTCAGCAAAGCTGCGTTGAGGGGTCATACTGCCTGCAACCCAAATTGAAGATCGGTATCAAAGATCGGAAAAAAGCGCAGGTCTTCTAAGCGATCTGCTTGTATCACCTGCAACAAAGCACCACTCAGCAAAACGGGTTGTATCAAAGATTTTGCGTTGATTAAATCAGCTTCCCGCATCATCTTAAACAGGGTTTGACGCAGTTTTTGTCGGGTAATCGGTTTGATCTGATTGAGTTCTTCGTGCCATTCTTGTTTGCGGTGAAAGAAGATATCAAAGTCGAGATAGGTCAATTCAGAGACAAAACGCAGAAACTTCTCGCGCAGCATTTCTTGGGCAAAATCGCCAATAAAGGCATAGCGGCGGCAAATCGCCAGCCAAAGCAAATAATACTGATCGTGGCGGCTGCCCTGGCTCAATAATTCAAGTTGGGCCCGTGTGAGATGTTTGAGCCTGGAGATAACTTCACTGCACACCCGTTCAGAGGTGTTTTGGGTGCGGGCCTGCAAGAGATTGTCTTTGACGACCACTTGCCGAACCTGAGCCCAATCAAAATTATCCAGGTACAGCCCAGCTATCAGGAGCGACTCCTGGAGGAACAGACTGCCCGTGGTAAAAGAAAGGCTGTATTTGGTCTGACTCATATTTCACAGCTTAAGTTGGGGTATTGTGTTGAGAACACTCTATTGTACAGGATTTCGCAGCGCAAAATTGAAGCCCCTGAGAAACCCAGTTCCAAGGCTGTTCCAATTACGGTGCATTTCCGGCTTGCTTGAATTTTGCCTTTGGAGCGATTGCCCCTCGTCTATGAATGGCAAAGGGGGGGTATTATGCCCTTCATGGGTGCTTTGCGCGCGACTGAGCCAGGAGGGTCAGCCGAGGGAGCGTGCACGACCGCAGCCCCCACACGACGTGGGGGCGGAGGCTCCCCCCGTGCCATTCATAGACCCGAGGGGGTCACCCTTCCATTCACGCATCTCAAAATTCAAGCTAAGCCTGCGCAGCCAACCACTGCTCGACTTTGTGCTCCAACACGGCCAAGGGCACCGCGCCATTTTCAATCACCACTTGGTGAAAGTCTTTGATATCAAAGCGCTCTTTGAGTGTGGCCTCGGCTTTTTGGCGCAGGGCCTTGATTTTGAGTTCGCCAATTTTGTAGGCCAGCGCCTGGCCCGGCATGATCAAATAGCGATCGACTTCAGAGCGAATATCCAGCTCGGTATTGGCAACGTGTTTTTTCATAAAGGCCACCGCTTCTTCGCGGCTCCATTTTTTGGAATGTAAACCTGTGTCTACGGCCAAACGGCAGGCGCGCCAAACTTCAAAACTCAGGGCCCCGTAGTGTTGGTAGCGGTCGTGGTACATGTCCATTTCATAACCGAGATGCTCGGCATAGAGCCCCCAGCCTTCGAGATAAGCCGTAACGTGTAAGCGGCGGCGGAAATAAGGCAGATGGGCCAATTCCTGGGCCAGGGCCAATTGCAAATGGTGGCCGGGGATCGCTTCGTGCAGCGTCAACGCTGTGACTGCATAACTGGGCCGTGAAGGCAGGTCATAGGTGTTGATATAATAATAACCCGGTCGAGAACCATCTTCGGGCGCAGGCATGTAATAGGCCTGGGGAGCCGACTTGGCTTTGTATGCTTCGACCTCTTTGAGTTCACAGGGAGCCTTGGGCATGCGGTTGAAAAGGGCTTTGGATTTTTCCAGACCTTCGGCCATCACACTCTGGTATTTTTCCCAGAGCGCCTCTTTGGTTTCAAAATAGAAGTCGGGACTGGTGCGCAAATAGTGATTAAACTGCTCGACGGTGCCGTCAAAACCCAATTGGTCTTTGAGTTTGGCTTTTTCGCCATGAATGCGGTGCACTTCGGAGAGACCAATTTCATGAATTTCGTGGGCACTGAGACCGGGGGCTGTGTATTTGCGAATCAGGTATTCGTAATAGGCTTCGCCATCTGGCAAATCCCAAACGCCAGCAGTTTCACGGCATTTGGGCAGGTATTGATCGCGGGTAAAATTGTGAAGTTTCTGGTAAGCGGGAAAGACCGCCTCTTCCAGAACAGCGGTCAGCTCTTGGCCCAATTTTTCACGGGCAGCAGCATCCAAAACGCCTTCTCGGCGCAGGGGAATAAAAAAGACGCTGTCTTCGGTTTTTTCGGGCATTAAATTTTGCATTTGGGGCAGGGTCTGCTCAATCACAAAGCGGGGCTGCACCCAGCCGGTTTCGATCCCCAGTTTGAGATTGTCAATCACGTCATCGACCTGTTTGGGAAACCCCCGCAAACGGGAAAAATAATCGGCGTAATGGGCTTCCGTCTGCAGGGGTTGAATTTCGATCAATTGGGGCAAAAAGAGCTGGTAGCCGGTCATTTGATTCAGGGGCATCAGCTCTTCGCGGAAGGCAAAACCATCAATTTCTTCGTTTAAAAGCAATTCAAACATCTCATAATTGAGCTGATCTTCGCTATTGAGCTGGTCTTTGGGCAGGGCCAAAAGTTCTGTTAAAAAGCCCTGACGGGTCTTGTGCTGGGCTTTGTGGGCAGACTGACTCAGATCACTCAGGCGATCATTAAAACGGTGATCGCCTTCAAAGGTTGCAAATTCGGGCGCTGATTGCATGCGAAACTCATGGTGGCGCTCAAAGAGATCGTGAAGTTGTTCAGCAAATGAAGATGAATTCATGGTTGTGGGCTTTCCTGACGGGTTTGGTGATCAACAGATTTGAATACTGTATGATACCAGCCCCCGAGCCGATTGCGCTACGAAACGGCGCTCTAACCGGGGGCTATGAACCGAAGCGAATCCCAATTGGTTCGATCTCAGCGGTGGCATAACGTCCCACGTCTTTGGCATTGCTAAAGGTCGCCGACTCAAAGCCCTGAGACTGCAATTCAGCGATCTGAGACTGCACCTCGGACTGTCCTTGTGCCCCGCCTTTGCAGGGGATCACAATGATTTCCATCAGATCTTCCGACTTCATGCGCCGCAGTCCGACATATTCTTCGACTTTGTACTGCTTCATGCGTTCACCCAATTGCCGGGTAAAGGCATCCAACTCGGTTTGCAGTGAATCGGATTTGGTATTAAAGGTCTTTTGTAATAATATTCCGCGTTCCATGACTTTCGTTCTCCCCCAAACACATTAAAAACCCCTGGAAGGACGTTCCAGGGGTTGAATACGCATCAAAATCAGGCAGGTTTGCCAACGCCTTCTTCTTTTTTAACAATGCCCTTCCAGAGCGAGCTGATGCCGCTGGGATCTTTTTCCACTGTGATTCTGGGACCATCACCGGTCGCGGAATTGTTGGGGTCTGAATATTTATCGAAGAGTTTGGCGCCTTCGTCTGTAAAATACAAAGTCTGTGTTTTGCCCGTTTTATCGGTCACTTCGCGGGGCTCGGTCATATTCCCGGATTTAACGCTGTTCGCATCCACCGCATTCAGGGCGTTGGCCATGCCAATTGTGCCAACACCGCTATTTAAAATAACGTGACTATCTCCACCAGCCATAATGAAAACCTCTTTTTGATCTGTTTATATCTTTTTTATACCACAATCCCTCCATTTTTAAGCAAAAGAATTGTTGAGATATGTAACAGGCTTTTGCCCAAACAAACATTGCGGGCAAGCTTGAATTCAGGGACAATTGAAATTACTTTGAAATCATTTGGAGCCAATTTATGAAATTGCTGGGTTTGTCTCAACCCCCTCTTCAGGCTTCGGCCCTTGAGCAGACCGTTCAAGCAGAGGCCGAACTGGCAAAGGGCTTGCGTTGTCTGGCTTGGGCTCAAGAAGCGGGTTTTGACCCTCCTGAGTTGCTGGTAGAGGCCGCTGCCTGTTTCCAGGCCAGTTTGAGATCCGCTTCAGAACATATTCCGGCTCTTTTGGGATTGGCTTATCTTCAGCTGCTGAGCGAAGACTATCCGGGGGCCCAAGATTGCCTCGAACGCATCAGCGAGATTCAACCCACCCACAGTGACTTAAAAAACTGGACGCGTTTTCTGTTGGAGACCCCGCAGGATCACCGTTTAGAAGAAAACGAGAGCCCCAGCTCTGAGAGCAATATTGAATGGCTTTACGACGAAACCGAGCGCTACATTGATCAGGCTTTTCAGCGCTTTTCCCAGCGGGTGGTCTTAAAACCGACCCTGGAAAGTGCTGAATTGGCACAGTTGGAGGAGCAGGCCACCAGCCTGGAAGAAATCCGCGCCCATGTCCAAAACACGATCTTGGTGCTCGATTCAGATATGGATACCACAGCCCTCTGCCTGCGCATGGAGCCCCTCGATTTGCTTGTTCAGGGCTTGGATGAAGTCTTAAAAGCCAGCTTCGCCCTGTTGGATCTGCGCAACCAAATTGCCCTGCTCGAAAAAAATCTCAACGGGCTTTTGGATCGGGCAGGACGTATGCCTTCACCCGTTGAAAGGGCCGAAATTGAATTCAGACTCGACGAAGCCCTGGACCGCAGCGACCGCCTGCAAAACCAATTGCAGGAATGTGCCAAGCGCAATTGGCCCAGTGAGGCCCTCAAGCGGGGCCTCGACAAAACCCAGTTTTTGGTGGATATCTTACAGGAATTGCTCGACAGTCAGCGCTGAGGGCTTCAGCCGCAACAATTTTCCAGCCAGATGGAGCCATCTTCCCAATATTCTTTTTTCCAGATCGGCACTGTGGCTTTGAGGGTGTCGATGCAGAATTGCAAGGCTTCCAAACTGGCTTGGCGGTGGGCCGACGAAATGGCAATGGCCACAGCCACTTCACCGATCTGCAAACGGCCCACACGGTGAAGGATACCCACTTGGTAGAGCTCCCAATTGTTGCGGGCTTGAGCCACTATTTGAGCTATCTCTTTGACTGCCATTTCGGGATAACATTCATATTCGAGAAAAAGCACACCTTTGCCTTTGTTGTGATTGCGCACGGTGCCCAGAAACAGCGATGAAGCACCTGCCTCTGGACAGGCCACAGCCGCCAACAAAGGCGTGACTTCGATCGGGTCTGCGACAATTTGAATCAGATTGAGCGGGTTGTGTGGACTCTCCATTGTGTTTATCCCCCACTGACCGGGGGAATTAGCGCAACTTCGTCTCCTTCATGGAGTTGTGTGTTGAGATCGCGCACATAACTTTGATTCAGGGCGGTACGGCAATGGTTTAAATCATGTTCCAAAGCGGGAAAGAGAGCCAGAAAAACGTCAAGACAGGAAGCCAGGGTCGCATCTTCAGATAACTCAAGGGTATGTAATGCAGCTCCGGTTTTTTCGCGCAATTGAGCAAAGGTTTTTAATTGGATTTTCATAGGTTTCCTTTCTTTATAATTGAATCAGGCTCGCACCAGCCTACCATAAAATTCAGCCAAAGCCTGAGGCAGTAAAGCCGGTTGTGGCAAAATGCGATAGCCGCCCGTACCCAACATTTGCGGCAAATAATTGCGGGCAAGACTTTCAATCGCCAAAGCGTAGACCTGCACCTGCTGCTGACGCGCCTCCCGAATGGCTTGGCGCACATCAGCGAGACCGTATTGGCCCTCGTAGCGGTCGTAATCGTTGGGTTTGCCATCGGAGAGCAAAAGAATCCAACGGGATTTTGCCTGCTCTTGGGCCAATTGCGTTGTGGCATGGCGCAGGGCCGGGCCAATGCGGGTATAACCGCGCGGCTCAACGGCACCGATGCGCGGGGCTGCCCGCTCCCAGGGTTCGTCAAAGGCTTTCAGCGTCAGGTATTCACATTGATTGCGGGTATGGGAGGCAAAGCCGTCTATTTGAAAGCGATCGCCCCATTCTGAGAGCAATTGGGCAAACAGAATCACCGCCTGTTTTTCAACATCCAAGACGCGAAATCCGCCTGTATAGCCATCGCTGGAGAGTGAGAGATCCATCAACAGCAAAAGCGAAACCGCGCGGCTCTTTTTGCGCTGACTCAAATAGATTTTTTCTGATGGCGTTCGCCCGGCTTGGCGGTCGGCAAAGTTTTCGACCAAGGCATCAAGATCGGGCTCTTCGCCCATGGCTTGGCGGCGCACAGTCTGCCAGGTATTAAACTGCAGGCTGAAGCGATTGCGCAGCGACTGCAAGACCCGCTGATGGGATTTCAGTGTTTGCTGCAAATACCCAGCATCTGGGGTCGTGAATCTGCGGGGATAGACTTTGCACCAGTCGCGGCGATAAGACCGTTTGCGCCCATCCCACTCGTCGTAAGTGAGGCATTTGCCTTCCAGGGTCATTTCTGCCACCTCTGGCACGGAGATACCTGAGATAAATTCAGCCTGCAAGACCGCATGGGCTGTATCGTCACAGCGGGTCAATTTGCGCAAATCGACTTCATTTAAGGCCTCGGCATGGGCTGCCAATTCATCAGACCCATCGGCATCGCGCCAGGTGCCCTGAAACTCTTCGATCGTCTCGACTTTTTCAAATTGGTGCATCAAGGTATAAGCCTGCATGGCTTTTTTATCCATATTTTCAATTTCAACCTCTTCGCGGGCGGGGGCCTCGCGGGAGGTCATCTCACCTGCGTGATCGGGCAAGGCCTGTGGGGTTTTTCCACTGGGAGCGGCGCTCTGGGCCTGCGCGCTTGGGCTAAACCAATGGCCCCATGCCAGTGCCTTTTCGCTGTCTGTTTGCGCACGGGTCGCCAGGTGCGCTAGCAAGGCCTCAAACGACTCCTGCATGGCCGGATAGCGCTCAAATAAAAGCGCCAAAACCTGTTGTGATGTTTCGCAGGCCTTTTGCCGGGAGGCCAGCAAACCCGGTTTTTCACCGGGGGGCCAGTTAAAGCCCCGTTCGCGCTGCACACTGAGATAGACCACACGAAACAAATAAAACAGGCAGTTTTGTTCGCGATCTTGGCCCAGGGCAAAGGCTGCTGGCAAATACAAAAACGGGCCATTGACTCCGCCTTCTTGCTCGGCCCGCAAGATCTCTACGGGTTCGCCGCAGAGCATGCGGGCCAGCAAGGTCAGGCGGGCATGTAGGTCTTCGAGCTTCACAGTGTCTGGAGCTTCTGCCTGCTGGGGACGCAGCCCCACCAACCAGTTCCAGGTCTGTTTAAACAGCTTTTGATCCCATTCCATGCCCGCCTCCTTTAAAAATGCAGCGCGATTAAATCGCGCAATGCCATACGGGTTTCAAACTCATCCGTCAGCGGCTCGGCAATGCCGACTTCGCAGGCCAGTCGCGGCGGCAAACCATCGGCAATCAGGGCCCCAGCGTCGATCAGCAGGCGGGTTGAAACCGTTTCTGCCAATCCCCACTCGACCAATTTGCGAATTTTGTTCGCCATTTGCACCAATTTACCTGCCCGCCCTGCATCGAGGCCGGTCTCAGCCCTGAGTATCTCAGTTTCGACCTCCGCTGACGGATAGTCAAAACTCAGCGCCAAAAAGCGCTGCCGGGTGGAGGGCTTGAGTTCTTTGATGCCACGCTGGTAACCCGGATTAAACGACGCCACCAACATAAACTCAGGAGGGGCCTTGAGGCTCTCGTTGTGGCGCTCCAAAAACAACTCGCGGCGATGATCCGTGAGCGAGTGCAGTACGACAATGGTGTCGGGCCGGGCCTCGGCAATTTCGTCGAGGTAGAGAATCGCCCCCATGCGCACAGCCCGCGTGAGCGGGCCATCTTGCCAATAGGTCTCTGCCCCTTGGACCAAATAGCGGCCCAAGAGATCTACGGCAGAGGTCTCTTCATGGCAGGAGACGGTGATCAGGGGCAATTCCAGTTTGGCTGC
The DNA here is from genome assembly GCA_018780035.1 of Candidatus Sericytochromatia bacterium. GTDB lineage: Bacteria > Cyanobacteriota > Sericytochromatia > UBA7694 > UBA7694. Next base: position 86,685 of record JADMKE010000020.1, on the reverse strand, counting down.
CATATGCTCGACAAAACGCGACTTGCCAGTTCCGGTCGGCCCTTTTAAGAGCAGAGGCAATTTGCGCCGCCAGGCATGTTCAAAGATCGCCATCTCCGGCCCCACAGGGCGATAATAAGGCAGGGCCTGTGGAGCTTGACTACCCGTTTCCATGTCTTCAGGCTCCTTGGATTTAGACAAGTTGGGCATGAGCATGGCCATGGGCCGGTTCCTCCTCGGAAGGGCTGGCGCCAATCATCTCGTCCGAAGGCAAACCGTATTGGATAAAGGTCCAAATAAACAGGATAATCCCGGCGGTAAACAGGCAAGCCGCCAGAATCAGGCCGAGAAAATGCACATGCAATTCTTTCTGCACCAGCAAAAAGTCGAGGCCCATTTTGCGCTCGAGGTAGACCTGGGTGACACCGGCAACAGCAAAAGCCCCTGTCATGCCAACCATGCCGATATTGGAGAGCCAAAAGGCCAACATGCCAGACATGCTGTTCCAGAGCTTGCGTCCGGTGAGTTCAGGCAGGGCATAGGTCGTGATCGCCAGAACAATCATGGCATAAGCGCCCCAGAAGGCCAAATGCCCGTGCATGGCTGTGACCAAGGTGCCGTGGGTATACATATTGACCTGGGGCAGGGTATGGGCAAAGCCCAAAAAACCTGCGCCAACAAACGACATAATCGCGCAACCGATGGTCCAATAGAGCGAAATTTTATTCGGGTGGGAACGACCGCTGCGGCGGTACATCGAGATGGCAAACAGGGCCATACCCAAAAAGGCCAGGGGTTCGAGGGCCGAAAAGATCCCACCCACCATCAGCCAGTATTTGGGGGTGCCAATATAATAATAGTGGTGGCCTGTACCGAGAATGCCTGAGAGAAAGGTCAGACCGACAATGATATACAGCCATTTTTCGATCACTTCGCGATCGACGCCTGTGAGTTTGATCAGCAGATAGGCCAGGATTGACCCCATGATTAGCTCCCACACGCCTTCGACCCAGAGATGCACAACCCACCAGCGGAAAAACGAATCCATGGTTTGGTTGTCGAAATAAATCATGCCGGGCAGATAGAGCAAAGCCGCAGAAAACAGGCCCATAAACAAAACAATCCCGGTGGTGCTGTATTTTTTACCACGCAACACGGTCATGCCAATATTAAAGATAAACATCAGGACATTGATCACCACCAAAAAATCCAGGGGGCGGGGAATTTCGAGGAATTTGCGGCCTTCCCACCAATTGAGGTGAAAGCCAATCACCGAAACCACACCCACCACGATCAAAGAGATCAATTGGACATAGGCCAATTTGACCGAATGAAGTTCGCGACCCGCCTCGTCGGGAATAATAAAGTGCGCAGCGCCCATAAAGCCACAGAGCAGCCAAACCACGAGTAAATTGGTGTGGGTGGCACGGGCGGCATTAAAGGGAATCCAACTGTGCAGGCCGTCGAGGCCCATATGGGCAAAGCCCATGATAAAACCATACACCAATTGCAAACTAAACAGCAGCATGCAGGTGGCAAAGAACCAATAGGCAACTTTTTGAGATTTGTATTTCATAATTTTTTCCTCGCTATTTCTGGGCAGCCAAAAAGCTGGCCAATTCCTGGCGTTCAAGTTCGCTCAGGGGCATTTGGGGCATGGCGGTACCGGGTTTAACGGCATTGGGATCTTTTAACCAGGTATCGATCCAGGCGGCATCTCTGCGGCTACCGACCCCATCGAGGGCCGGGCCGACATTGCCGCCTTGGCCGCCCAATTGGTGGCAAGCGGTGCAAAGGGCTGTGTATTTGGCGGGAATGGCCTGAGCAGCGCTTTGAGCGCTTTTCGCTGCAGAACCGCTCGCTGAAGTTTGGTTTGCTTGAATATCTGGTTTGGGGGGGAAACCATTGAGGTCCATCTCACCAATCCATTTAAAAAAGGCAATTAAATCGCTGATTTCTTCTGGTTTTAAATGGTAGTTGACCATTTTGCGTTGATTCGGGTACATGGCTTCGGGATCTTTGAGAAAGACCTTCATCCACTCAGGGCCCCGTCGTTCGTAGACTTTGGTCAATTCAGGGGCGTAATACGCGCCTTCCCCCAAGATGGTGTGGCAGCCCATACAGTTATTTTTGTCAAAGAGGTGTTTGCCCCGTTTGACCTCTGCGGTGATATTGACGGATCGGGTCTGTTCGGGGATTTTTCCAATCGAATCCACAGTTAAATACAGAAAAACGCACGAAAAAACCAGGGTGCCGCCCAGAAAAAACAGTCGGGCCTGGGATTTGGAGAGCATGGTGGGCTCCTTTCAAAGCAAAAGAATGATCTTCAGCTTAGGAAAAACAGGCACTTTCGTCTTTGCGCAGGCGCAAAGAGCAAACACACAGGACAGGTTAAGCTCTTAAAGTAACCGGAGGATCTCATTATGAAAAAACACCTTCTCCCCTTGGTTTGCGCTTTTTTAAGCACTTTGCCATTGCTCACACCCCAGGCCCAAGCCCGGCCGAGCTTGAAAAATCTGCGTTATGAAGAAAATTGGCTGGAACTCAAATCACCAGCAGCCAACCCCGAATTTTGGGACAGTTTAAAATACATCCCATTTTCTGAAGATGGCCAGATCTATCTCTCCTTGGGCGGCTCCTGGCGGATACGCGCCGAAGGCTGGAGTGGCTATGATTTTAAACCAGATCAAAATGCGATTTTTGCTTTAAACCAATGGCGTTTGCATGCTGACTTTCACGCCACGGATTTTTTCAGACTGTATCTGGAAGGTATCAGCGCACTGGGCACCCCGCGCAATTTGCCCGGGGGAATCGCAGATAACCTGCCAACTGGCCTGCGCAGTATTGATCTCGACAGCCTCGATCTGCAAAACGCCTTTCTCGACTTAAAATACACCTGGGCCCCCGATAGCTACGTCTTGTTGCGACCGGGCCGCCAAGAAATGGATTTGGGCAAACAGCGTTTGATCAGCTCATTGGTCTGGGTCAATACCCGCCGGACCTTTGACGCCATCAGCCTGATTGGTCAAACACATGGCTGGAACCTGCGTGGACTCTATGCGCAACTTGTCAAATCCCAGCCCTGGAACCTGAATCTGAGTGATGCAGGTACCTCTGTCTATGGGCTCTATGCCACAGGGCCCTTGCCTTTTGATAATTGGAACAGCGATCTCTATTGGTTGGGGCTGCACAAATCCAAAACCAGTTATCAGGCTATCGAAGCCCAAGAAGACCGCCAGACCTTGGGGCTGCGCTTGAATGGCAAATTGCCTTGGGGCTTTGAGCTGGACACAGAAGGGGCTTATCAGCTGGGCAGTTTTGGCGATCAGGCCATTTCTGCTGGTTTTGCGGCCCTCGATCTGGGCTATAAACCCGATCTGCCCTGGAAACCCCGTCTGGGACTGGGACTGGACTATGCCAGCGGCGACGGTAGCAGCAGCGACAAAAGCCTGAATACCTTCAATCAACTCTTTCCGCTCGGCCATGCCTATTACGGCTATGCCGACCAAATTGGCCGTCAAAACGCCATTGGCCTCAAAGGCTCACTTTCAGCGCAGCCCTTGCCCGAACTCAATTTGGCCCTGGATGGCCACGCCTTTTGGCGCGCCAGTACCCAAGATGATGTCTATGGCGTGGCAGGCAATGTCACCCGCAAGGCCACGACAGGCAGCGATGCCTATCTGGGCTTTGAAGCTGATCTGATCGCCACCTGGAAATGGGATGCCCATTTTCAGACCCAGGCAGGCCTGAGTCTATTTTTGCCAGGCAGTTTTTATTCCCAGGGCGGCACCTCTGCCTTGATGACCTTTGGCTATTTGCAAAGCCAGTACAGTTTCTAACCTTCTCTGTCCATACCATTGGCCACTGCCTCGCAAGCAGTGGCTTTTTTTCGCGGCTTTAGTTGAGATCGACAACCATCACCGGAATGCCCGGTGTGTGGTGAACCACGTGGCTACAGGTACTGCCAAAGTGATTCACACTGCCATTCAGGCTCAAGGTGCCTGCACCACTGGTGGACATCAGAATCAGGTCACAGCCATGTTCACTGGCAAAATCGGGAATCACCAATTTGGGATTGCCATGAACAGAAAAGGTTTTGCAATCCACCCCGCGTGAATGCAGTTCGCGCCGCACTTCTCGCAGCAGTTCCTTGCTTTCATTTTCGGCCCCTGCGCTGATCTGTTGCTGAATTTCGGGGGGGAAAGTGTGGACATGCACCTGGGGCATGGTCAGCGGCAAGTGGTAGACATTTAATACCGAAACTTTGGCCCCAAAGGCTTTGGCTTGGGCCACCACATGTTCCAGCATTTTGGTGCTTTGATTGGAACCATCTACAGGGTAGAGAAAATGACTGTACATATCATCGGCCTCACTTTTGATCCTATTTTTCTCAATCTTACCTTATTTTAATTTGCGCCAAAACAAAGACGCACTCTTCATTCTAATGGATACTCAGTTCAGGCTTAAAAATACACTGAAAGTCAGACATCTCTCCATTAATGACACACTCACCTTCGGATTTCTCTCAACAGCTCAATGAGCAGCTCGAAACGCTGCCCGGAGGGCTCTTGGTCTGGTTTGTCTTTTGGCTGGAAATCCTGACCTTTGCCCTCTTCTTTCTGGGCTTTGCCTGGGTTGGCCGCAGTGAAACCGCGATGTTTCAGGCCGGTCAGGCCCTGCTGCATCCTGCCCAAGGCACATTGAACACCCTGATTCTGCTGACTGGCAGTTGGATGGCCGCCCGTGCTGTTTGTCTGAGCCGCTTAAAGCGGACATTTCGACCTTGGCTGATCGGCACCGGGCTCTCTGGGCTGATCTTTATCGCGATCAAACTCTGGGAATACCAACAGGTCTATGCCCATGGTATCTCGCTTTCGACCAATATGTTCTGGTTTTTTTACCTGTTTTTGACCCTCTTACACAATGCCCACGTGGCTCTGGGGGTGGGGTTGATGTTTTACCTGGCCTGGAAGTTCAGAACCGGCCCTCTGCTTGCCGAACAGCAGACCAGCCTGGAAGCCACCGCCGTCTATTGGCATCTGGTGGACATCATCTGGGTATTGCTTTTTCCCCTGGTCTATTTCAGTCATTGAGCTTTCGCCCTAGAGGAATATAATTTATGTCAAACAACTCTGCTTCAGAACACCCGGTGAGCCCCTTTTGGACTGATGGGATCTGGCTGCTTTTGTTGCCGCTCACACTCCTGAGCTATTTTTTCGCTGAAAACAGCCAGAATGCACTGATCACGCCGATTGTTCTGGGCATTGCGACACTCAAAGCTCTTTTAATTGGCTTGGAGTTTATGGAACTCAAGCGCATGCCTTGGGGCTTTGGCCTGGGTTTTGGGGTCTTTTTTGTAGGCCTGGCCTTGGGGCTGATTGTTTTGTTGCAGCGTTAAAAAGATGTCAAAGCCCCATCCTCCTGCGCAAACATCTGTCGAAATCTGGCTTTGGGTACTTGTGGGTCTGCTCTTTGCCATGATTCTGCTCGGCGGCGTGACCCGCTTGACCCATTCGGGACTCTCGATTGTGGAATGGAAGCCGTTGATGGGGGCAATTCCGCCTTTGAATGAGGCGGATTGGCAAGCCCTGTTTGAACGCTACCAGGCATTTCCTGAATACCAACAGATCAATTCCAATATGACCTTGGCGGGTTTTCAGGCAATCTTTTACCTGGAGTATTTTCACAGATTGCTTGGGCGCATGATCGGCTTGGCCTTTCTCTTGCCGCTGCTCTATTTTACCTTCAAAAAAAGCCTGATCGTTCAAGCCTCATTGAAATTGGGGGGCATCTTTCTCTTGGGCGGTCTGCAAGGAGCCATGGGCTGGTATATGGTCCAAAGTGGGTTGGTGGATATTCCCAGGGTCAGTCCTTACCGGTTGACAGTCCATTTGTTGCTGGCGCTGTTGATCTTGGGGCTGCTGCTGCGCCAGTGTTTTTTGTACAGATATCCCCAAGCGCCGGGCAAGCTGCATCCCTTTTCAAAGGTTGTGTTGGCTTTGTTGGTCCTGATGATCGCCCTCGGGGGCTTTGTGGCGGGCAATAAAGCAGGTCTGGCGTTTAATACCTTTCCGCTGATGCATGGCCGCCTGATTCCGGCAGATCTTTATACGTTGCAGCCCTGGTGGCGCGACTGCTTTGAAAATCTGGCCACGGTGCAATTTCATCACCGACTGCTGGGCTGGCTGCTTGTGTGTTTGCTGCCAGTTTATGCGCTTTGGCTGAGCAAACGTGCACCTGTTTTGAGACGTTCAGCTATTCTGCTGGCGAGCTTGACTCTTTTGCAATTCAGTCTGGGGGTCTTGGCCCTCCTCTACAAAGTTCCTGTTTCTTTGGGCGTTGCCCATCAAGCAGGAGCCGTGCTGCTCTTGGGGCTGACACTTTGGGTCAGTATGAGCTTCAGCGTGAGAGCAGACCGCCCCCACGCTGAGACTTTTTCAAATTAGAGTTTTCCCAATTGTTTGAGCAAGAGCATTTTAAAGCGACCGGGAGCCTTGACCGAGTGGGGCACACCCGCAGGCAGGGCAAATCCTTCCCCCGCTTTGATCGTCACGGGTTTGTCTTCCAGCATCAGCACCCCTTCACCTTCGATCACCTGAATGTATGCCGCAAAGGGTACCGCGTGCCCCTTCAGGCCTTGGCCAGCATCAAAAGCGAACAGAATCAACTCATACTGGGGGGTCGAGAACAAGACTTTTTTGGCGGGTTTCTCGGCATTGTATTCAATTTGGGCCTGGATGGACTCTGCTGCGGGCTGTATGGGGGTTTCTGCCAGGGCTGTTCCTGCTCCGAAGCTGATGGCCAGCAGCAAGGCACTCAAAAGGGTGAGACGTTTCGTGTTTTTCATATGGGGACTCCTTGTAATTTAAACATCAGTGATTTTTGGAAAATGCGGGATTTTTGGCTTGGGTTAGGGTGAGCACTCCCAACCAAGCCACGGAGATTGTCATGCTCAGCGCACCGATCACCACGGGCAGTGGTGGCACGTGCCAGAGGACCTCCATTAAGATGCCGATCGGCATCAGCAGACCCAGCAGGGCCAGCACCGAAATCGCGCGGGCCTGTTTGGGTGGGTAAGGCAATTGTATTAAGAGATAGCCAATCACCAGATTGAGAAAAGCGAGCAAATTGCCATGGACATGTGCCAATTTGGCTTCAAAATGCGCGCCACTGGCTGACGCAGCAACCCAGGCCTCTTTGCCGGGGGCAAAGTCGCGCAGATAGATCAGCAAAAAACCATAGGCCATAAAACCTGCCATCGCCAGCAGACCCAACCCCATATTGGCATGCCCAGGGGGGCAGAGATGTTTTTTCAAAGACATAGACCAAACCTCCTTCAGAGGGTGACTGAATTTAAGAACAATTCCAGACTCAGTTCCAATTGCGACTCCAGGGTTTCGGGGGCAAAAAAGACCCCCTCCGAAACCTGGTTGAGAAAGAGCGAGCCAAAGAGCTGGGTCATCAAGAGGCGAGAAAGCGCTTCAGGTGTCAAATCCGGGCGGATTTCTGCGCTGTCTTGCCAACGGGCAAAGCAGATGCTTAAATCATCACGGGCCTGAAGTAAAACCTGCTGGAGCCAAGCCTGTTTGAGTTCGGGCTCGACCTCACTTTCGAGCAAGACGATTTTGAGCAGCGGAAAAATTGCCTCAAATTGGCGGGCACGTTTGTGCACAAATTGGCCCAAAACCTGCCGGGGTGAGCCCTGCGACACTCCAGCGGCGCTCAGGTGTTGCGCAATATTTGGCTGTAAAAGCGCCATCAAAATTTCACGCTTGCTGGCAAAATGCCTGAAAATGGCTCCTTCGGTAATGCCCACAAGCGCCGCCAGTTTGCGGGTAGAAGTGCCGTGATAACCGTGTTGGGTAAAAAGTTCACGGGCGGCTTCCAGAATGCGTTGACGGGTCGGGGGATGCTCGGACATCTATTTTCCTTTGTAAGTAAGTGATTACTTACATCATAGATCTGGGCCTTTAAAATAGCAAGCCAATTCATTTAAAACCAGCGATAATACAAGAAAAAGGATTCCCAAAATGAAACGCAGTCAAGAACTTGCTCCGCTCTCGCGGGAACATTTAAGCGCCCTGATTCTGGTCTATTGCCTCAAACATGGCAAATCTTCCAATCCCCGTTATCCCTGGCCAACAGACCCCTTGGAGCAGCGCGACAAGGTCTTACAGATGTGGCAGGATGAGCTGCACTGGCATTTTGAAGCCGAAGAAAGCTGTTTGTTCGATCCTTTGGAGCCCCTGCTCTCTCCTGAATTGCAGGCTGTCAGCCAAACATTGCGGGCTGAGCATCAGCAGATGCGGTCCCTGATTCTGGACTTGCAGCAGGGCAATGCCATTGAGATAACTCATGCCTTGAGCCAGCTCGGTGGCATTCTCGAAACCCATATCAAAAAAGAAGAACAGGTCTATTTCGCGGGCCTGGAGCGAGAAGTCCCCGCTGAAACGCTTTTAAAGGCAGGCAAAGCCCTACTCGCTTTTTACACTCAGCGCCATCCCTATGTCAGTGTTTTTACAGGGGAAATACATAGGCCCGAATCATCAGTCGGGTTGCCGCTTAGAGAATCAGATTAGAGAATCAGACTCACACTTTTGATTTGCACAAACACCTGCATTCCGACTTTTAACCCCAGCCGATCTCCCGAGAGACGGGTAATGCGTGACAGGAGCGAAACACTGTCTCCCAATAGCAGAGAGACGTTCAGCTGCGCGGCCCCAAAGACCTGAATTTCTGTGATCGTTCCACTCAAGATGTTGTTGATACTGGAGCCCTCTGGCCGAGCGGTGGCAAGACTGACATCTCTGGCCAAAACACAGGCCCGCACCACCGAGCCAAGTGGGGCACTCACCTGGCTGACCCAGAGATGTCCCCCCGCAAAATCGAGGCGCGAAAGCTGATAGGCCTGATCATGAAAAGCGAGGGTGGCTTCCAAAATCGAGGAGGCATCTTCCCGTTGCGAAAGAGGCAAATCCAAACGGGTGAGAACCGTCTGAATGGGGCCATTGGCAATCGCTTTGCCTTGCTCCAAGACGACAATCTGGTCAGCCAATTGCAGGACCTCGTTCAATGAATGGCTGACATATATTACGGGGATATCCAATGCGCGGTGCATTTGTTCCAAATAAGGCATAATTTCGGCTTTGCTTTGCTCATCTAAGCCAGAAAGGGGCTCATCCATCAGCAATAAACGCGGGCTGCTGAGAAGGGCGCGCCCCATGGCCACACGCTGCTTTTCGCCCCCAGATAAACCGAGCGGATTTTTTCGATCCAGGCAATGTGTCAGCCCCAACCACAGAACCACTTGCTCGAAGTGAATCTGCCTGGCCGCGGCAGGAATCCGCTTTAAGCCGTATTCCAAATTTTGCCTGACAGACAAATGGGGAAACAGATTGGCTTCTTGAAAAACATAGCCCAGCGGGCGTTGGTATGTGGGCAGAAACGTCGTTTTGTCCTGCCAAATTTCGCCATTGACGTTTAAATACCCAGATGCGGTTTTTTCAAGGCCAGCCAAGCAGCGCAAAAGCGAAGTCTTGCCTGAGCCTGAATGGCCAAAAAGGGCTGTCACTCCGTGGGCAGGCAAATCCAAGTCCACCTGCAGTGCAAAAGTTGGATAAGCCAATTGAAAGCGGGCCTGAATCATGCTGTTTTCTGCCTATTCAAACCGTAGATCAGCCACAACAGACAAAAGGAAAACAAGAGCATGGCCGCAGACAAATGATGGGCTTTGCTGTATTCCATTGCTTCGACATAATCGTAGATTTGCACCGACAAGACGCGGGTTTGGCCGGGAATATTGCCGCCAATCATCAGAATGACCCCAAACTCACCCACAGTATGGGTAAAGCCCAGGATCGCCGCCGAGAGGATGCCCGGTCTGGCCATCGGCAATACGACACTGAAAAAGGTATCCAGCGGCGACGCTCTGAGCGTCGCTGCGGTTTCAAGCGAGCGTTGACTGATGGCTGAAAAAGAAGTTTGCAAGGGCTGAACCACAAAGGGCAATGAATAACAGACCGAAGCGAGCACCAGCCCAGGAAAGGTAAACGGCAATAATCCCAACCCCCAGTGCTGTGTAAAATGGCCGAGAAATCCGCTCGGCCCCATGGCCATCAGCAGGTAAAATCCCAATACGGTGGGCGGCAAAACCAGGGGCAAGGCAACCACCGCGCCAACGATGCCTTTGAACCAAGATTGCCCGCGCGACAACCACCAGGCCAAGGGAATCCCCAGCAAGAGTAAAATGAAAGTCACCAAGGCTGCCAGCTTGAGTGTAAGCCAAACAGCAGACCAATCAGAAGAGTCAAGGCCGAACATTTTGAGTTAAATTAACACCTTAAAGTTGAACTGGCGCTTATTTTGCTGGCAAGACAAAGCCATAGCGACCCATGATTTTTTCTGAACTTTTGCCCTGCATAAAGGTGGAAAAAGACTTTGCCAGTGGATTTTGGGCTGCACGGGCCGTCAAGATATAGCCTTGTTCCAGTTTTTGATGCAGCACTTCAGGTATAAGAACATAACTTCCCTGTTTGAGCAATGGCGGACTCAGTGCCAAAGACAGGGCTATAATCCCCACTTCTGCATTGCCACTTTGCACAAACTGAGCCGTCTGAGCGACATTTTCGCCATAGATCAGTTTGGTTTTAACTGTGTCCCAAACCCCTGCGGCTTTAAGTGCCTCTTCGGCCCGTTTGCCATACGGGGCGTGTTTGGGGTTGGCAATCGCTATTTTGCGAATGGCAGGATCGCTCAATGCTTTTAAGCTCAATTTACTGAGCTTGGCCAGTTTTGGCCCTGGATGTGCGCTCCAGAGCACAATCCGGCCAAAGGCATACGTCGAGACCTCTGAACCGCCAAATCCCTTGGCTTTGAGTTCGCGGGGATAGGCAATATCTGCAGAAAAATACAGATCGTAGGGCGCTCCCTGCTGAATTTGCGTAAAAAACTTGCCTGAAGAACCATAGATAACCTGTACCTGGGCCTTGGGATGCTGCTTTTTAAACAGCGCCACGATTTCATTCATGGCAAAGCTCAGATCTGCCGCAGCGGCAATTGTGATTTTTTCCCCTGCCCAAACCGCCTTTGGCATTCCCAAGCCAGCCAAACACAGCAAAGCAATAAATAGAATCAAAAAACGGGGGCGATAGCTCTGGTTTTTTTTCATTGCGCCTCTTCGTGTATAGATAGAATTTTAAGGCTTGAAAAACAGGGGGTATTTGCGCTTGAACAAATACCCTGCAGTGGGAATCCTCTATGCTAACAAAAAAAGCACTGCGAGGATTGAAGATATGCAAATGCTGGAACGCCGGGTGAGTGAATTGCTGCAAAAAGGTTCCTTTGTCTCGGTTCAATTGGGGGCACTGAGTGATGATATCGTCGCCCGCCACCACAGTTTTGTCCGCGAACAGGGGGGACGAATCTTGCCCCTGCTGGAGAAGGTCTGCCAGGTACACGGTCAGCGCGAGCCACGTCTGCTCGCGATTAAAACGGTTTTCCAGGATTTGCACCAAGATCTGCTTCTGCACATGCAAAAAGAGGAAAGGGTGCTTTTTCCCTTTTGCAAAGAACTTGAAAACTCACAGGTCGGGGTTGAAATGCACTGTGGATCGGTCGCAAATCCGATTCAAATGATGTTATATGAACACGATTTGGCCGCTGAGCAGATGAAACAATTGCAATTTCTGAGTGAGCAGTTCACACCTCCCAATTGGGCCTGTAACTCTTTCTTGGCTTTGTATCAAGCCCTGAAAGACTATCACCAAGATTTGGAAATTCACATGCACTTGGAAAACAATCTGCTCTTTCCTGCAGCCCTGCGCCGGGAATCCAAATTGCAGGGAGATTTGGAATGGGATGCCCCTTCGCCCTTTGGGATCAAACATGATCAGGAAAAAAAATCTACGGCTTGCTGATGGGCAAAGGCTTCTATTTTTCGCCCTTGTTTATGCTGGTCTTTGGCCTGGCTTGCAAGGGGCCAAGCAGCGAATCTTCTCGCCGTTTGGTGCCCAGTGCCGCGATCAGCTTTGAACAGGCTTTTGGCGTGGTCTCTCGCAGCTGTTTCCCTTGCCACAATCCCCAGACTTTGCCAGAGGTCATTCGCCGCACCCGTCGCCTGACTGACGAGGAGGTGGGGGGAGAAGAACGTTTGCGTCTGCTGGCTGAATTGGAAAATTTGTATGTTTCACTCAAGGCGGGAGTGCCACTGAATTTTGTTGGCAAACGTGAAATTCACGCCCAATTTGAATCCATGCCAGGTGAACTTTATACCATGCTGGAACATGGGGTGATGAGCCCCCCTTGGGCGCCAGAACTGATGAAAGCCATTGGCTGGCCAGAAGCCCTTTACCAGCCCCTAACCCCTGAAAAGCGGGTCACCTTGATGTTGTACGCCAAACCATTTTCTGAGAAATACCTGCGCTGAGAAGCGTGCAACAAACAAACTCTTTTGAGAGCAAAGAATTTGAAAACCCCTTTGAGATTCTTCAATCACCGCAGTCTCTCGATGTTGGATTAAGCGCTTTTAGGCCAAAAACGGCATAGGCATCCAGAGGTTTGGGCTTTCCGGCATAGGGCAAGATATAATCTCGGATAAAGGCGGGGTCTTCGCCACAAATACAGCTGCCATGATCGTCTGAAAACCAGGGATGATCAAGAATGGCTGCTCGCATTGCCCCCAGCGAATGATCGCGAATATTTCCCAAACTGAACTGCAAAAAATTGCAAGGTAGACATTCTCCGTCGGTGCTGAGACTCATAAATTCAGTGGCCGCCGGGCAATGTGCACTGTCGCCACAGAAAATATCGCGATGCACCAATTTTTGACCATTGCTCAGGCAGGGGGCTGCTTGGTAAAGCTCTTGAATATACGCCGAATCTTCGGGTCGCATTAGCAGATCTGTGCGTGAGTCCCATTTTCCTACGGGTTCGGCAATCTGAATATGAAAGCGCAGATCTTTGTTAAAAGCGAAATCATAAAGCTGCTGAAAACCTTGTGAATAGAGTGACTCACGTGTTACGACTGTGGAAATACCACAGAGTAAGCCCGCGGCCAAAGTCGCTTCAATCGCATTTAAAACCCGCAGATGTGAGCCTTTGCCGCGCACGGCATCGTGTTCCGCTGGAAAGGCCGAATCCAAGCTATAGGTGATTTTATCTACCTGAAGCTCTTTGAGCCAGGCAATTCGCGCAGGGGTCATCGCCCAGCCATTGCTAACGACATTGAGATAACTCGACTCGGGATGGCAAAAACCAATCAGGGCCTCCAGACGCATCGGAGCCAGAATCGGCTCCCCACCCTGAAAAATATAATGAAATACCCCCATTTGGTGGGCTTCTTCCAGGGTTCGCTGGTAGGTTTCCAGCTCCAGCGGCTCTGTTTTGACAAAGGTTTCGGCATAGCAATAGCTGCAGCGCAAATTACACACGGGTGTGACATCGATTGCCAAACTGCGCAATTGTCCCACTGAATGGGCCTGCTGGCGGGCATGTAATAAGGGTTTTAAAGCATAGACCATTCAATTCTCCTGCCATATTAAAAAGGCACCCTGTGAAAGAGTGCCTCAAGGGGCAATCCTTTATTTTTTCTTCAGGGAGCGAATATAGGCCACCAGATCTTTGAGTTGCTGATCGGACAATGTGGCATAGCCCGGCATGGGCGCTTTGCCTTTTTTAATCAGCGCAGCAATCTGGGCATCTGAAGAGCCATATTTGAAAGTGCCGGTGGTAAAGTTGCGGGGAGCCGGTTTGAGGGTTTTCCCCACGGCGCCATCTCCTTTGCCTGTTGCTCCGTGGCACATGGCACATTGCGAGGCAAACATCGCTTTTCCTTTGGCTGCGTTGCCACCGGCGGCAGAGGCGCTCATATTTGAAGCCGCACCCCCAACCAAAGCCAGGGCCAAAGCCAAAGCTGCAAATTTATTCATGGTTTGTATTCCTTTCTGTAAATGTTTTCCTGCGTGTTGCAGGAACGCCCTGATTGTACTTTGAATTAAAAAGCAGCGTCTTTGCGCTAACGCAAAGTCAGTGGTTTTAAAGCCCTTTAGAATTCAAATTGAAGCCCCCTGTCATAAGGGCTTGAAGGCCCCAGGGGAAAATAAAAGGTACAACACAACCATGAACAGACATTCTCGTCCCCACCCCTTATTTGCCTTACTCGCTGCAACCAGTTTGAGTGTGGGCCTGCTCAGTCTGCCCGTCCCCGCCCAGGCAGCCCCCACAGCCCAAACCCAGGCCGCACTGCCTGTCGAAAATGCCGTCTTAACAGATCCCCCCATGGTGCCGCCTGCAATCACCCGCAAAACCCCCGCCAAGGTGATTGTCGATCTCGAAGTGCAAGAATTTATTGGCACCATTGCTGATGGGGTCCAATACAATTTTTGGTCGTTTGGCGGCGTGGTGCCGGGCAAGTTTATCCGTGTGCGGGAAGGAGACAGTGTTGAGTTTCATCTCAAAAACCACCCAGACAATAAATCGCCCCACAATATTGATTTACATGCCGTGACCGGCCCAGGTGGCGGTGCCAAAGCCAGCATGACGGCCCCCGGCCATGAGACCACCTTTAGTTTTAAGGCCATCAATCCCGGTTTGTATATTTACCACTGCGCGGCACCACCTGTGCCGATGCACATTGCCAATGGCATGTATGGCCTGATCCTGGTTGAACCCAAAGCGGGGCTCAAACCCGTCGACAAAGAATATTATGTGGTTCAAGGCGATTTTTATACCAAAGGGGCTTTTGGCGAGCCCGGTCTGCAGCCCTTTGATATGCAAAAAGGGATCGATGAAAATCCCAGTTATGTGTTGTTTAATGGCTCCGTGGGGGCCATGACGGGAGACAAAGCGATCACCGCCAAAAAAGGGGAAACGGTGCGCCTTTTTGTTGGCAATGGCGGCCCCAATTTGATCAGCTCTTTCCATGTGATTGGGGAGATCTTTGACTTGGTTTATACCGAAGGGGGAACCGACGCCAATCAGAAAAACGTGCAAACCACCCTGGTGCCTGCTGGGGGTTCCGCGATTGTCGAATTTAAAGTCGATGTGCCCGGCAATTATATTCTGGTGGACCACTCCATCTTCCGCACCTTCAACAAAGGCACCTTGGGGATTTTGACCGTCAATGGCGAGGCCCAACCCGATGTCTTCAGCGGACAGCAATCCGACAAGATCTATCAGGCCCAGCCGATGAACAAAGCGCCTGTTAAACCCGTTGCCGCCCCTGACCTCAAGGTCATGAGCAGCGGTCAAAATCTTTACGTGGCCAATTGCTCGGCCTGTCACCAGACCGATGGGGCGGGCATGGCCGGCGTCTTTCCGCCCTTGGCCAAATCCGATTACCTGATGGCAGATAAATTGCGCAGCATTGGCGTGGTGCTCAAAGGCCACAGCGGCAAAATTCAGGTCAACGGTCAAGGCTATGACGGTGAAATGCCTGCGATGTCGCATTTGAATAATGAGCAGGTGGCTTCTATTCTGACCTATGTGCGCAATAGCTGGGGCAATAAAGGCGACAGCGTGAGTGCCGAAGAAGTCAAATCTGTGCGCGCCAAAATGGCGAAATAGGGGCAAAAGATGAAACGGAAGGTGTGGCAAATGGGCCTGCTCATGATGGCTTTGAGCTTGCTCTCGGCAGCTTTCCCACCTACTTCTGTGGCCCAAGTCCCAAACAGTGTTCTGGTTCCGGCCGGGGAGTTTATTCCCCAGTTTTCGCCCCGGCCGGGCCAGAAAAGCTTTCAAATCAAGGCTTTTTGGCTGGATCGCCAGCCCGTAACCCAGGCTGAATTTCTGGCCTTTCTCAAAGCCCATCCCCGCTGGCAACGCAGCCAGATTCCGCAGATCTTTCAGGAAGGGCGTTATTTGGCTCATTGGCAAGGCGATCTGACTTTGCCGGTTCCGACACGTGCCGTGCCCGAGCCCGAAAAACAAGCGGTCACACAGGTCTCTTGGATGGCCGCCAGGGCCTTTTGCACCGCTCAAGGCAAACGTCTCCCCAGCCTCTTGGAATGGGAATACGCCGCCGATGTTCGCAATCCAGACAGCTTGCTCTGGTACAGCCAGGCCGGGGTGGGCATTCCCGCCCAGGCTGGTGCAAGCCCTGCCAATGCCAAAGGCATTCGGGATTTGCACCTGATGTATGAATGGGTCGAAGACTTTAACCAAGTGATTATGACCAACGACAGCCGCGAAGGCAGTGAAAAAGACAGCTCACTTTTTTGTGGCAATAGCGGCAACGCCACCGACCGCATGAACTATGCCGCTTTTACCCGCTTTGCCTTTTGGAGTTCGCTCCAGACGGCTTATACTCTCAAAAACTTGGGGTTTCGCTGTGCGCGGGACCGCTAAAAGGAAAGAAAAATGAAAAAACACATCTTGCTCTTCAGTTTGCTTTGTACCAGTTTGGTTTGGCCAGCTGTGGCCCAAACTAACCACAACAATCATCACAATCACAACCAACATCCCCAAATGCAAGGGGCGCAGCCCAGTGGAAAATCTCTCTATTGGCTGGATGGCACCTGGACCAACCAACAGAAAAAAAAGCTCGAGCTCAAAAGTCTGCGCGGCCAAATCGTGGTGATCGCCATGATCTACAGTTCTTGCAGCAGTGTCTGCCCGTTGATCTTGGAAGATGTCAAAAAAATTGAAAAAAGCCTGTCATCAGCCGACCGTGGCAAAGTCACATTTGTCTTGGTTTCGTTTGACCCCCAACGGGACAATCCTGAAAAGCTGGCCCAATATGCTCAAAAACAGGGTGTGAATCGTACCAATTGGCATTTTTTAAATGGCAAAGCGAGCCAGGTCTCTGAGCTGGCTGCGTTGTTGGGCGTGCGTTACCAAGCCACAGCCCAAGGTGAATTTATTCACTCCAACCAGATTACCTTGCTCAATGCTGAAGGCGAGGTGGCTTACCAGCGACCAGATCTCAAGACCGATCTCTCAGATTTTCAAAAAAAATTAAAAAGCCTGCTGCCCCCTATGTCTCACCAGGGACATCATTAAAGCGCCTAAGGAGGATCCATGCACACAGATGGATTGAGAAAACAACATCAAGAGATACTTGCGCTGCTCACTGAGCTGCAGGCCTTTCTCGACAATGCTGAACATGTTGCCCGCGAATGCCAACAGATTCGCAAATTGCTCATCCAATTGTATGGCAAAGTTCAGATTCATCTTTCGATGGAAGACAATATCCTCTATCCCAAAATGATTAATGGTTTTGATCCTGAACTATCGCAAATGGCCATGGACCTCCAAGCGGAGATGGGAACGCTCAAACAGACTTTTTCAAGGTATATTCAACACTGGATGTCTGATCAAATTCAGGCTTATGCCCAGGAATTTATCTTTCAGAGTACGGCGATTTTTCAAGGCCTACACCAGCGAATTGAGGCTGAAAATAACCAGCTTTATCTGCTCTATGAGCGAATTTATTGAAAAATTTAATCACAACTGTTTAATTGTTTGCAATAATGCTATTATTTATAATAAATGATTAAAAATAAAATAATGTTTAAAAATATTTTTCAAAAGTTGACGAATTCAGACCAAACAAATGCTTGTTTTTGTGAGCAACCCATGGGTGATCAGGCTTCGCTGTGTGCTTGCCTGAATCCGTCCGCTGATTTGGTTGACCTTTTGGCTGGAGCGAAACAACGCGAATTAGACGATGACCAAGAACCAAAGGAAGACTCTCTATGAAAAAAATGAATCTCTTGGAAAACCAGGAATTTAACGATCTCAACCCGCATGCTCAGACGCTTTTGGCAAATAATCACAATCGCATTATGCGCTTTATGCTCAAACCGGGCCAGCTTTTAAAGGAACATCAAGCCCCCAGTTCTGCCGTTAATATTGTCGTGTTAGAGGGCCATGGGCTGTTTTCCGATGCCGAGGGAAATACCCAGGAATTGGGCCCATTGGATTTGATCGTCTACGAACCCGGTGAAAAACATGCAGTGCAAGCCCTGGAGCAAAATCTGGTCTTTTTGGCCATTTTAAAAGAATCCCCCATGCAAGAATTTAGCAAAGAAGTAGGGGTCATGGCCTAATTCACGGCTGCATCTCCGTCAAAATGCCGCCCCCGAGCAAACGATCTGAGCTGTCGTAAAAAACCACCGACTGACCTTGGCCCACAGGCATGTGCGGTTCGTCCAGTTGAACGCGGGCACGATCATCTGCAAGCAAATGCAGCTGGCCGGATACAGGGACTCCCTGTGAGGCCAGTTTAAACTGGCAGTGCAGGGTGGCCTCAGGCGCGGGAATCGACACCCAATTGATTTCAGCCAAGCTGAGGCGAGCACTGAGGAGTTTTTCACGGGGGGCCACCCGCACTTGGTTGTTAACCGGATCCACCCCTGCCACATAGAGGCGCTCCGCGCTTCCTCCCCCCAAACCCCGGCGCTGACCTGGGGTATACCTCACCCGCCCGGTATGTCTGCCATGCACCTGCCCGTCTAAATGGACAATCTCACCAGGAATCATGCCTTGGGGGGCTTGCGCTTGCCAAAAATCGTCGGCTGTGGGCACCACAAAACACAGATCTTGGCTATCGGGTTTGTGGGCCAATTCCGTCAGGCCCAGCGCTTGGGCTTTTTCGCGCACTTGGGTTTTTTGGAGCGCGCCCAAAGGAAAAAGGGCGTGTTGTAATTGGCTTTGCGAGAGACGCCAGAGCATATAACTCTGGTCTTTACTGGGGTCTGCACCCATAAAAATTTCTTGTCGCTGGGTTTCTGGATTGAAGTTTAAACGCGCATAATGCCCCGATGCCAAGGCGCTGATCTCAGGATCTTTGTGCTGAATCTGTTGCCAAAGCAGGCCAAATTTAAACTTTTGGTTGCACCAAACACAGGGGTTGGGGGTGTGCCCCTGCAGGCGGGCAGCGACAAACGGTTCGACGATTTGACTGCGAAAATCGTCGAGGGCTTCAATCAAAAAATGGCGAATGCCCAATTGCTGGGCCACTGCTTTGGCACGGGCCACATCTTCAAAGGAGCAACACAGGCTGCCTCGCCAGAGTGCCAGGGTGACACCCACCACTTCGTGGCCCTGGGCCTGCAAGAGCGCCGCCGCCACACTGCTATCCACACCCCCGCTCATGCCTACCGCAATTTTGGCCATGGCCTCAATCTTGAGCGAGGCTTTCCAGCCAAGCAAGGTCCAAAATGGTGATCTGTTCTCGGCCAGATTTAACCCTGCCTTTGTTTTCCCAGGCACTGAGAATCCGGCTGATGGTATACAAGGTAGAGCCCACCATTTCAGCCAGATCCTGGCGCGAAAGGGGCATGTCGATCAAGGTGCCGTTGGGGGTTTCTACTGCGTTTTTTTCGAGCAGGCGCAAAAGAGCGTGGGCCAAGCGTTTTTCCACGGTCTCGGTGGCCAATTCAAGGTAGCGATCCTGCAATTCGTGGGTGCGTTTGACCATGATCTGAAAGGCATTGATCGCCAATTGGGGAAAACGCCCCATCAATTTAATGATGTCCCCATGGGGCAAGGCCAGGGCCTGACAGGCTTTGGTGGCAAGGGCTGAGCCTGGGTATTCCCCGCCCGAAAGCGCGGCCACACAGCCGAAAATTTCAATCGGGTCGACCATGCGCATCACCACCTGCTGTCCTTCGGGAGTCAATTGCAAAACCTTGATCTGACCCTCCAAGAGGATATACACATGTTGGGCGGGGGTTCCCTGGTGAAAGAAATAGGCTTCCGCGTCTAAGCGGGTAGGAATGGCGTATTCCAGCACCTGTTCTAGGTCGCTGTCGGGCAGCCCCTTGAACAGTGGGGTTTGGGACAATTTTTTTAACAAGACCTCGCGGACAATATGGGCGGGAAGTAATTTTATCAT
This sequence comes from Candidatus Sericytochromatia bacterium, assembly GCA_018780035.1. Classification (GTDB taxonomy): domain Bacteria; phylum Cyanobacteriota; class Sericytochromatia; order UBA7694; family UBA7694. The sequence goes on along the minus strand of JADMKE010000020.1, from coordinate 66,872 downwards.
GACGCTTACTTTTTCTAAATGCTAGAGCCAGTATACTGCTTTTTGGCCTGCGTCTGTTCATGTACTTCCCTTTTTTGTTTAACCGGGTTTGCCATCGATACGGGGGGTGGTCCAGATTGGCAGAAAAACCCCCAGCAAAAGCCCAAAGGCCAGCAGCCAAAGTATCCCTGCCGTTGCCAGTAAAAAAGCGCTCAAGTCTGGTAAAACAGCGGGCAATAAACGCAGCACCACCGCCAGGGTCAATAGCAGATAACCCGCTAAAATCGGGCCAGAGGCCTGAATCGGACGTCCGGTGTGGCCCAGCGAGACCCGTGAGACCATGCCATAAATAAACGTACCCATGGCTCCAGCCGTCCAGGCATGGGTGGCGGTACTGCGCGAGACCCACTCCAAAGCGGCCAGTCCCTGCAGAAAAAAGCCCAGAATAATCCAGGCATATCCCAAGTAGAGAATCCAGAGTATGGGGATTTTGCGGCTTTGCCAGGGCTGCCAGATTTGCCAGCGAAAAAGATGAATGCTTCCGGCTAAAAAGGCCAGGGCTGCTGTCCAGCCTGAATGTGGCAGCAGCAATTGGGCCAAGGCAAAGGCCAGTGTGACCCCCAGTGCCAACTGATCCAGTCTGGGTTTGCGCAAGATTTGCACGCCCGGCAGGGCCTTTTCGGCAAAAAAGGGCAAGACCCGTCCGGCGATCAAGACAATCATGCTGATCACCAGGCTGATCGCCAATTGGATGCCGATCATGCCCGGCAGGGAGGCGCTTCCCAGCATTATCCCTGCCAATTCCAAGCTCGCCAGGGTATCTGCGACCAGAATGAGGCTGAGTAAAAGCCAAAAAATGCGGTTGCGTCCTTGCAGTGTGGGTCTGAGCAGCCAACCCAACCAGAGCCAAAAGCCCAATTCTGCAGCCAGTCCCAGCAGCGGGTTGAGGCCCGTCAGCGGCAAAATGCGAGCGGCGCTCCACAACCCGGCCAGTAGCATCAGCCGGGGGCCAGAAACCCCTTTTTGATTGGCCCAATTGGCACTGGCCGTGAGCAAAAAACCGGCGATAATGGCCCCACCAAAACCAAAGACCATTTCGTGGGCATGCCAGAGTGCTGGCGCGCTGCTTAATACCGGGTGCGGCCCTTTGAGCAAAAACAAGACCCAGAGCAACATGAGTCCAAAGGCGCCCAGGCTGCCTGCCAGAAACATCGGACGAAAGCCCAGCCCCCACAAGGCCGCTAATTTTTTTGAGGCGTTAACTGAGTGACTTGGGTTATTTTTGAGATTGAGATTTTGCAGGTTCATAAAGGAAAATTCCTCACTTCTATTTTTATCCTAACGGCCTTCTGCGACAGGGTATTTGCGCCAGCGCAAAGAAATGGATGGTATGAGCAAGGATAATAGACTCACGTCCCCCTTTGAAAACAGGTAAAACCGTGTTGAGCAGTGGAATACCAGCAGAAAAAAGACATTTGCCTCTCTTTTTGGCAGGCGGTCTCTTTTGCCTCTTGCTGGGGACTTATGCGGGCCTACTCAAATTGGGAGTGTCTCTGCCTGGTGCTTTGGCAGGTTATCACGGCCCGTTGATGGTCTGTGGTTTTTTGGGTACCTTGATTGGTTTGGAACGCGCAGTACACTTGGGCACACGTTGGGCCTTGTGGGTTCCTCTTTCGGCCTTTGGCGGCGCTCTGTGTTTGCTCGCGGGCCAAGTACCCTGGGCCCTGGGACTCTGGCTGTTTTCGGCGATTTTGCATCTTGGCGTCTTTTTAAAGGGGCATTGTCCGCTCAAATTGCCCGCAGACGTACTCAATCTCAGTGCGTTGTTTTGCTGGCTGATCAGCCTGTTTTTTTGGATTGAGGGTCACTCCCTGCGGACGGTCTCTGTCCCTTTGCTGTTTTTTCCGCTTTTGACGATTTTGGCGGAACGCTGGCCAGGCTCCACTGCCAAACTCAAGATCGCGGGGTTTATCACCCTCGGCAGTGGGCTGGCGCTGAGTGCCCTTTTGCTGTTTTTGCTCCCCACCCCCGATCTGCCGCTGCGCCTGAGCGGTGTCTGTCTGATGGGGGCGGGTCTTTTTCTGCTCTGGGAAGAGAACGAGCTTAAAAGGCAAATCTACGAACAAGGCTGGGAATTGTACCTGGAACGGGTTATGTTGCTGAGTTACGGCTGGTTGAGTCTGAGTGGTCTGTTGTTTTTGCTTCTGGGCGCACAGGGACTGCGCGCGCCCTTTTATGACCTGCTGATCCATGGATTGAGCCTGGGTTTTATTCTGGGGGTAATCTTTTCGCATTTTTACAAGGTACTCAAAGCCCTGTTGGGAGCGGATCTGCCTTTTTATCAGAGTTATTATCTGCCCTGGGGGGGCTTGCAAGCGGGGCTGTTTTTGCGCGCATTTGGCAAGCTCAGTGAAAATCTGCTGCTTTGGCAAATCGGAGGCAGTCTCAATGTCTTGGCGCTTTTGCTGTTTTTGGGTCTGGTTGCCAGGGCGCTTAAGCGAGGTTTGGTTGCATGACAGAGGGCTATTTTCCCCCGTTTTGGGGGCCAGAAGCGGACTTTTCAAATTGGGACAAAATCACCCTCTGGCTCTGGAAATCCCCTTTGGTCTCTGTGGAATTGGCTTCAGAAGAGGGGCTTAAACTCGCCGCTATTCAGACCCGGCTTACCCTTTTTTGCCGATTATTAACCGATTTGCCTTCATTGCAAATCATTGCCGTGGCGGATGAAGGTGGCTGGTCTGAACCTGTTTTTTTTCTGCCCGAGCAAATTTGTTTTGGCAAATACCTCTGGCAAAATCTGCAATTTTATCTCTTCAGGGTGCTGTATCTGACGGTGCAGCGCAAATTACAGTTGAATTGGCAGCAGCCCGGAGACTATCCTTTGGCGCTCTCGCGCCAAAAGGCCCAGGAACAGTCGGGTGAGATTCTGAATGAGATGTATCAGATCTTTCCGGGCACCGAAACATGGATTCGCCCTTTGCTGAGCGTGCTGAGACAAGAGGCGCTGTTTGAACAGGAGCAATTTTTACCCTGGGGCCGCTGGATTTCTCCGCTTGAGGGCCAAAAAAAAGCCAATTCAGGGCTTAACATCAAGTTTAAACCAGAACCCGCCTACCAGATTCTGCAGATTTGCTCTGTCAGTTGCGAAAATTGCGGAACTGGGCTGATTCATTTTTTAAATTGATCAAGATCAATTTTTGGTATAGGCTTAATTGACGTGGCACAAATATTATGGGCCGGTCATGCTTTATGCTGAAACTAGAAAAGAATTTGGAATCGAGGAAAAAATGAAACGCACATTCAAAACAAGTTTATTGACTCTCAGTCTGGGGCTCTCAAGCCTCTTCTTAATGGCTTGTCCAGCCCAAGAAACCACCGATAAACCCAGCGACAAACCGACAGAGCAGCAGGTGGCCAGCAGTCCTGCCGCTGAAAGCACAGAACAAACGGGGGCTGATGGCAAAGGTATTGGCCCCGTGAAAGCGGTTGAAGTGGCTGCCACTGTTGATGCTGCCCTGGCTGAAACGGGCAAAAAGACCTTTGAATCCAAATGCGCTTCTTGCCATAAATTTGAAGCCAAATATGTTGGCCCCGCCCTCAAAGGGGTAACCGAGCGCCGCAAACCCGAATGGATCATGAATATGATTCTCAACTCCACCGAAATGACGCAAAAAGACCCTGAAGCGAAAAAACTCTTTGCGACCTTCATGATGGCTATGCCCAACCAGAATATGGACGAAAAATCTGCCCGGGCTGTTTTGGAGTATTTTCGCAGCATGGACCAAAAGAAGTAGACCCAAAGAAGTAGACCCAATTTAGACCCCGAGGAGACTGAAAATGAAAAGTACGGATAAGAAATCCCATCTCAAGACATTGGCGATTAGCCTGACCACCGCCATGGTAATCGTGGTCGGCTGTGTGGCTGTACAAAAACAATCCGAAAAACCGGCTGCAGGCCTGACTTCCAGTGCTGATGCCGCCCAAAAAGTCTATGTCGAACCTGGCAAACACGACGAGCTTTATGCCTTTATGTCCGGCGGTTTTAGCGGACAAGTTGGGGTGTATGGCTTGCCTTCCGGACGTTTGCTCAAAGTCATTCCCGTATTTTCGCAAAATGCTGAAAATGGCTATGGTTATTCAGAGGAGACCAAACCGCTTTTAAACACCACCCACGGCTTTATTCCCTGGGGGGATGCCCACCATCCCAAGCTTTCTCAGACCGCTGGGGAGCAAGACGGGCGTTGGCTGTTTATCAACGAAAACAACACCCCCCGTGTGGCCCGGATTGACCTCGCCACCTTCCGCACCGTGGAAACGATCGAAATTCCCAATAGCGGCGGCAATCACGCCTCACCTTTTTTGACCGAAAACACCGAATACGTCATGGCTTCGACCCGGTTTAGTTTGCCGATTGGCGATGGCGACGTTTCGATTGATACCTACAAAGAGAAATTTAAAGGCACCACCAGTTTTATCAAAGTGGATAAAACCACAGGCAAAATGGCGATTGCTTTTCAAATTCTGCTGCCAGGTTATGATTATGACCTGAGCCATGCGGGCAAAGGCGTTTCTCATGGCTGGTCTTTTTTGACCACCTACAATACCGAGCAGGCCCAATCGTTAAAAGAGGCCAATGCCAGCCAAAACGACAAAGACTTTATTTTGGCGATCAATTGGAAAAAAGCCGAAGAGTATATTGCCCAGGGCAAATTTAAAGAAATGCCCGGCAAACACTTCAGCAATCACCTCGATGAAGCCACCCACACCGCGACGTCAACCACGGTCGAGAAGGTCAAGGTGCTGGACCCAACAGAATTGCCAGGTTTGGTCTATTATATTCCCTGCCCCAAATCTCCCCACGGGGTGGATGTCGACCCCAGCGGCGAGTATATTGTCGGCGCGGGCAAATTGGCGGCGATGATCCCGGTCTTCTCTTTCTCCAAGATGCTCAAAGCCATTGAAGCCAAAGACTTTGACGGTGAATCCGGCAAAATTCCGGTCTTAAAATACGAGTCGGTCTTGGCCGGTGAAGTCAAAGAACCGGGTCTGGGGCCTCTGCACACCGAATTTGACGGTCAGGGCAATGCCTATACCTCGATGTTTGTCTCCTCTGAAATTGTGAAGTGGAAAGTGGATACCCAGGAAGTGCTTGACCGCACCCCGGCCTTTTATTCAATTGGCCACTTGATGATTCCCGGTGGCGATACCCGCAAGCCCTATGGCAAATACGTGATCGCTTTAAACAAGATCACCAAAGACCGCTATTTGCCAACCGGCCCTGAGTTGACCCAATCGGCCCAGTTGATAGATATTTCTGGCCAGAAGATGAATCTGTTGCTGGACTTCCCCACCATCGGCGAGCCGCATTATGCCCAGGCCATGCCTGCCGCTAAAATTGTCGAGCGCCAGAAGAAGGTCTATAAGCTGGAAGAAAACAAACATCCTTACGCTGTGAGAGCTGAGAAAGAGACCAAGATCGTGCGCAAAGGCAACGAAGTGCATATCAGCATGAGCACGATCCGCTCTCACTTTTCGCCGGACAATATTGAGGGCATCAAAGAGGGTGACAAGGTCTTCTTCCATGTTACCAACCTCGAACAGGACTGGGACGTGCCCCACGGTTTCTCGGTCATGGGCAATAACAATTCAGAATTGTTGGTCATGCCCGGAGAGACCCAGACCGCCACCTGGGAGCCCAAGAAAAAAGGCATGTATCCCTTCTATTGCACCGACTTCTGCTCGGCGTTGCACCAAGAAATGCAGGGATATATCCGCGTTTCAGATCGCAATTCCAATGTGCCCCTGAAATTCAGTCTCAGCTCTCCTCCTGGCGCCAAATAAGGCTTTAAAGGATGAACGCGGGCGGGGGCAGAGTCAACTCTCCCCCGCCTTTGTGGCAAGAAAAGGAAGTAAAAAAAAATGAAGATCCGTTTACACCCCCTGACCCGTGGCCTGATGGCCCTGATTGCATTGGCACTGGGTGCCGTTTTTGTTGTCCCGCTTTGGCAGATTCAACTCGAAGCCCCTCAATATCCCGAAGGCCTGGGCATGAATATTTGGATCAACCGCCTGAGCGGGGATCTGAGCACCATCAATGGCCTGAATCACTATATCGGCATGATGGAGATCCATCCCGAATCGTTTGCCGAGCTGAAGTTTATGCCGGTGATTGTGGGATTCTTTATGGCCTTTGGCCTGCTGATTGCTATCGTCAATCGCCGTGCGCTCTTGACCGCTTGGTTTGGTCTCTTGGCCCTTTCAGGGCTCGCTGGCATTTGGGACTTTTGGCGCTGGACCTATGATTATGGCCACAAGCTCAACCCTTATGCTGCGATCAAGGTGCCGGGCATGAGTTACCAACCGCCGGTTTTTGGCAGCAAGACCCTGCTCAATTTTAAGGCCCATTCGTATCCTGATCTGGGCGGCTGGCTCTTGATTGGCATCGGTTTTTTGGTCTTTGCTCTGCTGGCCTGGGAATGGCTGCGCAAACACCCGGAGGCCCCCCAGAATAAAGGCCAGAATAAAGGCTTCAAAAAACTCACAACACATCTGGGCATGGCCTTCATTTTGGCCCCGTTTTTGGCTCTGAGCACAACCGCCTGTAGCCCCAAACCCGAACCGATTGTCTTTACCGAAGACAATTGTCATTTTTGCAAAATGACGGTGATGGACCCCAAATACGGGGCCGAATTGGTGACAGACAAAGGCAAAATTTACAAATACGACTCGGTTGAATGTCTGGCCCGGCACCTGAACAAAGAAGCGGATCTTACAGGCAAAGCCCACTCACTCTGGGTGATCGATGCAGACCAACCAGGCACGCTGATTCCCGCTCAAGCAGCCTTTTATTTGTACAGCCTCAAATTGCCCAGCCCGATGGGGGCCTTTCTCACCCCTGTGAAAGCACGCTCAGGCGCAGAGGCCCTGATGAAGAGCTATCCCGGCAAAATCCTAAGCTGGGAAGAAATCTTGGCTCAGATCAAAGCCACGCCCACCCACAGTCGGGCCCAAGATCATCCCGAAATGGTCTCAGATCTGGAAAAAGCGCAAACACATGCGCAAACACATGCGCAAACACATGCGCAAACACATGCGCAAACACAATCCCTAGCAAAAGAAACTGCGGTTGTGGGCCATGAAAAACATTAAATTTCCAGGGCGGGTTTCTTTGTGGGCTACGGCCAGCCTTTTCACCTGGAGCCTGGCCTGGGGTGGTCTGTTTTTAGGCAGAGCCGAAGCACGGGTGCTGGAGGCCGGGGTGGGCCAGGTCTATCCCCGCCTCTCACAGGCCCTGGCCGCTGCCCAAAACGGCGATCAGATTCGGCTTCATGCCGGCAGCTACACAGAGGGGCCGCTGGTGATCGCGAAATCGATTACCCTGACCGGTATTGGCTCTGCTATTTTGGATGGAAAAATGAAAGGCACACTCTTGCGGGTCACGGCCCCCGACGTGGTCATACAGGGCCTCACCTTGCGCAACCCGGGTTTTAGCCATACCAAAGACCATGCCGCCATTCGCCTGGAAAGTCTGAGGGCCCGGATTGAAAACAACGTGGTCGAAAATGCCCATTTTGGCATCTATCTTTCCGCCGCCGACCTGAGTGTGATTCGGGGCAATCAGGTGCGCGGCTTGGCCCAAAAAGAGTCCAGTTCGGCCAATGCCATTCATGTCTGGAAGAGCAATGGGGTGCTGCTGGAAGACAACCATGTTTCCGGGCACCGCGACGGCTTTTATTTTGAATTTGTCAGAAACAGTGTGATTCAGCGCAATATCAGCACTCACAATTTGCGTTATGGCCTGCATTTTATGTTTTCTGACGGCAATCGCTACGAAGAAAACAGCTTTGACCACAATGGCTCCGGCGTGGCGGTGATGTATACCCGCGATATGGTCATGCGCAAGAACCGCTTTCTCGACAATTGGGGGCCCAGCGCTTATGGCATTTTGCTCAAAGATATTAGCAACAGTGAAATCAGCGACAATCTCTTTCGCGGCAATACCGTGGGCATCCATATGGAGGGCTCCAATCGGATCAAGATCCACCACAATTTGATTCTCAACAACGGCTGGGCAGCGCGTGTGCAGGCCAATAGCAACGATAACCGCTTTGAAAAAAATACCTTCAGTGGCAATGCCTTTGATATTGCTACCAATGGCTCAGACAACAGCCACACCGGCAATGATTTTAATGGCAATTATTGGGACAAATACACGGGTTACGATCTCAACAAAGACCAGATTGGCGATGTGCCTTACCACCCGGTCAGCATTTTCTCGCGTCTGGTCGAACGGGTGCCCCCCTCGCTGATACTGCTGCGCAGCTTTTTGGTGCAGGTGATGGATTTGGCCGAACGGGTGGCCCCGGTTTTAACCCCCAAAACCCTGGTGGATGAAAAACCTTTAATGAAATCCAGATTAAAGAGGCAGCCATGAGCACACCTTTCCCCCCTCCGCTTTTGGAGGTCAAGGCTGTCAGCAAAACATTTGGCCGTTTTCAGGCCTTAAAAGCGGTCTCGTTTCAGGCGGCTCCGGGCCAGGTGATTGCGATTATGGGCCCCAATGGCTCGGGCAAGTCGACCTTGCTCAAATCCCTGGTCGGTTTGGTATTGCCAGAGCAGGGACAGATTCTGTTTCAAAACCAAGATATCCGCGGAAAAAGCGGCTATCGCCACCATTTGGGTTATATGCCCCAAATTGCCCGTTACCCCGAAAACCTGACCGTGAGTGAATTGTTGGCCCTGGTTCAGGATTTGCGCGGCTTAAATGACAATCTCGACCGAGAATTGCATCTGAGTCTGGGCCTGGAAGAAATGGAAGAAAAGAAACTGGGCTCGCTCTCGGGGGGCATGCGCCAACGGGTCAATGCCGCCCTGGCCTTTTTATTTAAACCCGAATTGATCATCCTTGATGAGCCCACCGCCAGTCTGGATCCCCTTTCAGCGGAGCTGCTCAAAGAAAAAATCCACGCCGAAAAAGCGGCAGGCAAACTGCTCTTGATCAGCTCACATATTGTTACCGAGGTCGAAGAGCTGGCCGACCGCCTGATCTTTATGCTGGAAGGCCAAATTTGTTTTGACGATCGCTTGGATGTTTTGCGCGAGGCCACAGGGCAGACCCGGTTGGGGGCTGCATTGGCAGAATGGGTAAAAAAACATGCTCTTAAACAATAAATTGCTCAAATATGTGCTCTACGATCTGCTGCGCAGCAAAGTCATGTTGGCTTATGGCCTGCTCTTGATGGCTCTGACTCTGAGTGTCTCAGCCCTGAGCGGCGACCGGGCCCAGATCGCGATCAGCTTGCTCAATCTGGTGCTGCTCTTGGTGCCTTTGATCAGTTTGATCTTCAGCACCATGTATTCTTACCAATTGCGGGATTTTTTGGATCTGCTGCTGGCCCAGCCGGTGAGCCGCCGGGGGGTGTTCCTCGGCCAATATTTGGGTGTGTCAAGTTCTCTGGCCCTGGCTTTTTTGGCCGGTTGTGGCGGCCCGCTCTTGGTCGGTGGCTTGACCGAACCCCTGATTTGGATCTTGATCGTGGGCGTGATGCTGAGCTTTATTTTCACGGGTTTTGGTTTTTTAGCTGTCAATTGGCAGACCGACAAGATTCGCGGCATGGCCACTTCGCTGTTTATCTGGTTTTATACGGCCTTGCTCTTTGACGCCTTGATTCTGTTCGGGCTGGTGGCCCTGCAGGATTATCCCCTCGAAAAACCGGCCTTGATTTTGAGTTTTTTAAATCCCGTTGATCTGGCACGGATTCTGGTGCTGATCAAATTGGATATTTCGGCCTTGATGGGTTATACCGGCGCGCTCTACCGCCAACTCTTTGGCTCGGGCTGGGGGCAACTCCTGGCCTGTGCTGTATTGCTGGTCTGGGCGATTGGGCCGGTATTATTGGCTTTGAAGTTATTTGAAAAACGCGATTGTTAAAATTGAGAAAGCAGAAAGACAATGAACAAACTCATTTTTATTCTCCTGATTGTGGGAGCGATGGCCCTGTCTGGCAAGGCCCAGGCCGCTGAGCCTGAACACGAACATCCTCCTGAACATGAAACCATGCACGAAACACACGCCCAACACGCTCCGGCAGATCAGGCTCACCACCACCACAATCAGGGGGTGGCGATTCCGATTGGGGTCATGGGCTCACATATGCACCGAGCCGGAGAATGGATGTTCTCTGTCAGCATCATGGGGTCTGGCATGGGCGGCTTGCTGAATCAGACGAATGTGGTCAGCCGCAACCAAGTCCTGGATGGCTATGCGATGGCACCGGAGTCGATGTTGATGGGCATGCCGATGTTGGGAGTGATGTATGCGCCCACAGACTGGCTGACGCTGATGGCCATGCTGCCCGGCATGGGCATGTCGATGAGCCATGTTGGCCATGAAGCGCATATGCACACCATGCAAAGCACAACCACCACGCCCGCAACGATGCAATCAGGGGGCCTGGGAGATGTCTCCCTGACAGCCATGCTGGGCAATTGGCACTTTGAAAACCACGCTTTGCATTTGAATCTGGGGCTGAGTTTGCCCACCGGTGTGATCGACCTGAGCCAGCCCAGTGCCAATGGCAATGCCCCTCAAGTCATGCCTTACATGATGCGCCTGGGTTCCGGCACCTGGGATCTGCTGCCCGCCCTGACCTATACCGGCCATACCGGGCCCTGGTGCTGGGGGCTGCAGCCGGGGGGCACCATCCGCTTGGGTACCAACAGCCTCAATTACAAGCTGGGGCATCGCTTCAGCGGATCGGGCTGGTTGGGCTACCGCTTCAATGATTGGCTGAGTACCTCACTGCGTCTGCAAGGCCAGCTCTGGGGCAATGCCGAAGGGGCTGATGCCCGTTTGGATAAAGCGATGATTCCCTCCGCTGATCCCGCGCGTTTGGGGGGGCAGCGCTTGGATCTGCTCGTGGGCTTTAATTTTGTACCCTGGCCAGGGCAGCGCCTGGGGATCGAAGGGGGCATTCCTGTGTACCAGAGTCTTTCAGGCCCCCAGATGGCCACCCAGTGGTTGTTGCAAGCCGGATGGCAGATCGGGTTTTGAGGCCTGCCCCTCTTGATTCGTTGATTTGAATCAAGTCTGATGTTTGCGCTTGCGCAAATACGCTGTAAAGAACGTTTGTCAGAATAATGACAAGCGTTCTTTTTATTTGAAAGGCCCGAAACCATGACCGCGCAAACCCCGGAGCAGATTGAGGAAGTATCCCCCATGCAAAACCGCGATGCCGAGCGACAGGTGCAGCCTGAACAGGAATTGCGCAAGGCCTTTGATGCGGGACGAAACTCGGGGCTGCAGCTCAAAGCAGAAAATTTGGACCCGCTTTCGTGTACCGAAATTGCCTTGATTTTGGAGCGGAGCGGTTTGCCCTGTATCAGCGGCCCGTGGCAGGAAATTGAACCCGGTGTGATGCGGCTCAAACGCGTGCCTTGCCAAAGAGAGAATACCCATATCTGCGATGTTTGGCGGGAATCTGTCGACGGGCTGGTGATGGGGGCCGGTGAAAACGCCCGCTACAGCCGTCACAGTTCTTTTGCTGATCCTGGCCAAGCGTGTATTGATGTACTTTACCCCGAAGACCAGCCCCAGTGGCGGCTGGCAGAAGTTCCCAAAGCTTACCAACTTTTGCTTAAAAACTTAAAAGCAGATTTAGCAAAATACCAAGCTGAAATCCACGTTTTGGGTTATGCCGAACGCCAGCTTTTTTACCAACTCAAAGACCACCACCCGGCTTTGGCGGGCCGCCGCCAGGGCTTTTTAGCGCTGTCCCTGCAAAAATGGCTCAGTGAATCTGAGCCCAGTTTAAAGCTGGTCGAAATGAGCCCGCGTGCGGTTTGGAACGGAGATTAAACCATGGAAATGAACCGATCGGGTTTTCTCAAAAAAATACTGGGAGAGGCGCTGCAGGTCTTGCCCCATGTGGTGCCTGCTTTGAATCTGATCCAAGCCCCTTTTTCCAACGTCGGCCCGCTCGCAGGCCCCCAGGCAAATGCGGGCGAAGCCGAAGAAAGGCCCAGACCGTGGCAGGAGGTGGGTGGCTGGGCAGACTTTCCCCCTGGAACGCAAACCCCTGTCAATCAGGGCCAACACATTGTCGTGGCCTTTGAGCGGGGGCTCTACGCTTTGGACAGCGATTTGTTTCACAAGGGAGAGGCTTTTCCCCGCCGCCCGCTGCGTATCGAGCCACACGGACAAATATCTCTCAATCAACAGGCATTTTGGCCTGGAAAAGACTATTTATCGCATCTGACGGGCAACCGTAATACCGAAGAGGAGACTTAAACGTCATGTCGAAAGATCTCAATCGCCTGGATTTTCTCAAAAATATGGCCGCCTGGGGGGCCGCCCTGGGTGTCAGCGGCTGCGCTTCACGCGCCGAGCGCATGGAAGAGGCCAATAAACCTGTCTTGCGCTATTTTCAGCCGACCCAAATCGAAAACCCCTTGGCCGCTTACCCCAATCGCAATTGGGAAAACGTCTACCGCAATCTGTTTAAACCCGATTCTCACTTTACCTTTCTCTGTGCGCCCAACGACACACACAATTGCCTGCTCAAGACCTATGTCAAAAATGGCATTGCGATCCGCATCGGACCGACCTATGGCTATGGCAAGGCCAAAGACCTCTATGGTAATACGGCTTCTCACCGCTGGGATCCCCGCCTCTGCCAAAAAGGCCTCGGGCTTGTTCGCCGGGTCTATGGCGATCGCCGCCTCAAATCCCCCATGGTGCGCAAAGGTTACAAAGATTGGGTGGATAAAGGTTTTCCACGCGATGCCGCCACAGGAAAGCCTGACCCCAAATATTTTCAGCGGGGGCGGGACAATTGGTTGCGTATCAGTTGGGATGAGGCCTATTCCATGGCTGCCAAAGCCCTGAGCAATATTTCTTCAACCTATGACGGTGAGCCGGGGGCAAAATTTTTGCAGGCCCAAGGCTACGATCCGGCCATGATTCACGCCATGGAGGGGTCGGGTACCCAAACACTTAAATTTAGGGGGGGGATGGCTTTCTTGGGGGCAACCCGGATTTATGGCATGTACCGTTTTGCCAATTCTCTGGCTTTGATGGATGCCAAGCAACGCAAAGTGAGTCCCGACAAGGCGATTGGTGCCAGGGGCTGGGACAGCTATAGCTGGCATACGGATTTGCCTCCCGGCCATCCCATGGTCACAGGCCAGCAGACCAACGAATTTGATCTCTCTGCGGTGGAATATGCCAACTTGATCATTGCCTGGGGCATGAACTGGATTACCACCAAGATGCCTGACTCCCACTGGCTGACAGAAGCCCGACTCAAAGGTGCGAAGACAGTGACGGTGACGGTTGAATACAGTGCAACTGCCTCCAAAACCGATGAAGTGATTGTGATTCGCCCCGGCTCTGATCCTGCTTTTGCTTTGGGGCTGGCCCAAGTCATTATCGAAAAAAATCTGTATGATCCCAATTTTGTCAAAAGCAAAACAGATTTGCCCTTTTTAATCCGCATGGATACCCTTGAGCCTTTGCGCCCAGAGGAGCTGATTCAGGGTTATAAAAATAGCCAACCCAAGAATCTCACCTTGCTCAAAAAAGGTGAAAAGCCCCCTGCCAATTTTGCCCAAAAAGATCATTTTATCAAAGACAAAAATGTCAAAGATTTCCAGCCTTATTTAATCTGGGACAGCAAACAGAACAAAGCAGTACCCATCAGCCGTGATGATTGGGGCCAGAATATGCTCAAACAGGGGCTGGACCCGGATTTGATGGCTGTTCAAAAAGTAAAACTGCTCACCGGCAAAGACGTCGAGGTGCGCACCGTTTTTCAACTGACACGGCAATACCTCAATGATAATTTTAGGCCTGAACAGACCGCTGAAGTGACGGGTTGCCCGGTCAGTGGTATTGTCTCGTTGGCCACTCAAATCGCCCAAAACAAAGAAAAAACCCTCTTTGCCACGGGGATGGGGCCCAACCAGTTTTTCAACTCTGACCTCAAAGACCGGGCTATTTTTCTGGTGGCAGCTCTAACACGCAATGTGGGCTTCCCCGGTGGCAATGTGGGCTCCTACGCCGGAAATTATCGCGGGGCCTTGCTCGGCGGTGAGCCTTTATTCACCAACGAAGATCCTTTTGAGCCTCAATTGGATCCCAAAGGCAAAGTCAAAACCCATAAATACAGCCATTATGAGTCGATTCACTATTTTAATTATGGGGATCGTCCCCTGCGTATGGGCAAACATCTCTTAACAGGGGAATCGCATTTGCCAGTTCCCACAAAAGCCATGTGGCTCAACAATTCCAATTCGGTCTTGGGCAATATCAAGTGGCATTATGACGTGATCAACAATACCTTGCCCAAACTCGAATTTGTGGCTTATGCCGACTGGTGGTGGACGGGCTCGTGTGAATATGCGGATTTGGTGTTTGCCTGTGACAGTTGGGCCGAATTTAAAAAGCCAGATATGACGGGCTCATGTACCAATTCGTTTGTGCAGATCTACCCAGTCACGCCCCTTAAACGGGTTTTTGATACCCGATCAGATGTTGAAATCATTGCTGGGGTGGCCAAAGCGCTGGCAGAACAAATCAAAGAACCTCGCCTGGCCCAAATGTGGGCGTTTGTCGAAAAAAATCAGGTCGAAGTCTATTTACAGCGCATTATTGATGGCAGTGCAACATTAAAGGGCTATCAGATTGAAAAACTGCATGCCGACGCCAAAGAAGGCATTCCCGCGCTGATGAACAACCGCACCTATCCAAGGCTTTCCTCTTATGAACAGGCCAAAGATGAGGCGCCTTGGCACACCAAATCGGGACGATTGGAGTTTTACCGTTTTGAGCCTGAATTTATTGAAAACGGTGAAAATATGGTGGTCTATCGTGAGCCCATCGATTCGACCCATTATGAGCCCAATGTGATTGTTGCCAAGCCTCACCCAGCCCTGCGCCCCAAAAAACCCCAGGATTATGGGGTTCAGGAGAGCCAGTTGGATACCGAAACCCGCCAAGCTCGCCATGTGCTGCGAACCGGTTCCCAATTGGTCAAAAGCAAACATCCCTTAAAAGCTCTGAATTTCAGCCATGTTTACCACACGCCCAAATACCGCCACGGGGCGCATACCACCCCGATCGATACGGACTTTACGGGCATTTGGTTCGGGCCCTTTGGGGATATTTACCGCCACGACAAGCGTCTGCCCTCGGTGGTGGAGGGGTATGTCGATATCAATCCATTAGATGCCAAAACTCTGGGGGTGGATGATGGGGATTATGTGTATATCGACGCAGATCCTGGCGATCGTCCCTATCGCAATCATGTGGCTTCGAGTGAAGCGTATAAGGTTGCACGATTGATGCTGCGGGCCCGTTATTATCCGGGTACCCCACGTGGTGTTGCCCGCACTTGGCACAATATGTACGGCGCAACTTTTGGCTCTGTCAAAGGCCACGAAACCCGCAGTGACGGGTTGGCCAAGAACCCCGAAACCAATTACCAAGCCATGTATCGCTATGGCTCACACCAAAGTGCCACACGGGCCTGGCTCAAACCGACCCTGATGACCGAAACCCTGGTTCACAAGACGATGTTTGGCCAAGGGATGGACAGCGGCTTTGAGGCGGATATTCACTGCCCGGTGGGTGCGCCCCGCGAGGCCTTTGTCAAAATCACCAAAGCCGCTTCTGGCGGGCTCGATGGCCAAGGCAAATGGCGTCCCGTCTCTCTCGGTTTTCGACCGACCTACGAGAGCAAAGCCATGAAGGCCTACCTCGCGGGCCAATATATCCGGGTCAAAAAATAGCGAAAGGAAAACAGTACCATGTCAGACGTTAAAAATTGGCAAATCAACCGTGAAATGCAATACCCCTACGAAGAGAGCCGCCCGCAAAAACAGTGGTCGATTGTCTTTGACCTGAATAAATGTATTGCCTGCCAGACCTGCTCTTTGGCCTGCAAAACCACCTGGACCAGTGGCAAGGGTCAGGAGTATATGTTCTGGAACAATGTCGAGACCAAACCCTGGGGCTCTTACCCCATGGCCTGGGATCTCAATATCCTCGAAAAACTGGGCCGCCAAGACTGGGCCAAAAATGGCGAGACCTACGAGGGCAAAACAATTTTTGAGGCGGCTGAGCCCGAAGAAGTGGCTGCCCACTTTTTTCCCACCGATGAAGATTGGATGTACCCCAATATTGGCGAAGACGATTGCACAGGCAATCTCGAAGGCGGGGCCCATTTGAACATGCCCCACAAACACTGGTTTTTTTACCTGCCGCGAACCTGCGCCCACTGTACTTATCCAGCCTGTCTGGCCTCGTGTCCGCGCAAAGCGATCTACAAACGCCCCGAAGACGGGATCGTCTTGATCGACCAATCGCGCTGCAAAGGCTATGGCGAATGTGTGCGTGCCTGCCCCTACAAAAAGTCGATGTACAACCCACATACCCGCGTCAGCGAAAAATGCATTGGCTGTTATCCGGCGGTCGAAGAGGGCAAACAGCCGATGTGTGTGCAAAATTGTATTGGCAAAATCCGAATCATGGGTTTTATCAGCCCGCCTTGGAAGGCCCGCATGGACAACCCTGTCGATTTTCTTGTGCACAAGAAAAAGCTGGCCCTGCCCTATTACCCCCAATTGGGTCTGGAGCCCAATATCTATTACATTCCGCCGATTCATGCCGACTTGGAGTACCTCACCCAGATGTTTGGCCCGCGGGTGCAAGAGAGCATCGACAATTACAAAACCCTCAAAGACGACCCGGTTGCCCAGGGCCTGCTGGTTTTGATGGGCAGCACCGACCGCATTATTCACAGCTTTAAAGTGGCCAATGGCAAAGCCACTGGCTATGACGAGAAAGGCCAAGAAATTGTCACGGTGCCTGTCACTGAGCCCTTGATTGTACGCGAGGCCTTTGATTCCGAACTCGGTGCCGCGCGGCACAATACCCCCTAGCCGATTGTGAACAGAAAGGAAAAGCCCAAATGAAAAGCAAAAAAACAAAAAAAGCCCGGAACACTATTCTGACGCTTCTGGCGATGCCTTTGATGGCCACAGGTCTGAGCATCGGCTCGGCGGTTTATGGCCAAGCGGGACAGGGCCTGAGTGCCGAGAAAACCAGCCACAACCTCTTCCATCTCAAACCCAGTGATGGGGCCTGGAAAAAAGCCCCAATGCAGAGTGTCGACCTGATGGCCCAGCCCATGGCCCTGCCCCGGCCCAAGCTGACCCTGACCGAAAAGATGGCGGTTCAGGTCCTGCACAATGGCAAAAGCATTGCCTTTCGTCTGAGTTGGAAAGACCCCGAAAAAAGTGCGGCGGGCCGCTTGGGATTGTTCTCCGATGCGGTGGCGCTGGAGTTTCCGGTCAAATTGACCGATGGCCAGCCGCCCTCGCCGTTTATGGGTGAGCCCGACAAACCTGTGCATATTTTCCACTGGCGGGCCCAATACCAAAAGGACAAAGAAATGGGCCGCCACCCCACCATGGTCGATCTTTACCCGAATATGTCGGTGGATGCCTATCCGATGGAGTTTAAAGACGAAGCAGCCCCACAGGGCAGCGAATCACAGCGGCGCATGTTTGCGCCTGGGCAGGCCGCGGGCAACCCGCAATCCTATGTCAAAACCGGGGTCGATGAGATCTTTGCCGAGGGCTTTGGCAGCAGCAGTTTGGCACCCGAAATTGAAGCTGAGTCCGAAGCAGAATGGAAAAATGGCGAGTGGAGCGTGGTGATCACCCGCCCGCTCAAAACCAGCCTGGGCTCGGAGCTCAAAGTGGGAGGCAAAAACTTTGTCTGTTTTGCCGTCTGGCAGGGTGGCAAACGCGAAGTGGGTTCGCGCAAATCTGTGACCCTGATGTGGGTCGAACTCAATTTAAAGGCTTAGGTAAACCACCATGTCGGACTATCCCTCTCCCGAGTTTTTTCTGGCCTCGCTGCTGACGGCGTATCCGGGTGCAGACTTTTTGAATGAATTAAACAGCCTGCTGCCCGTTTTGGCTGCCAGAACGGAACCCGAAGCGCAAAGCCTTTACCGCTACCTCAGCGATTTTCAGCCCGAAGCGCTGCAGATCTGGCAGTCGAACTATATCGACCTCTTTGATCGGGGCCAGGCCCAGAACCCGATCTATGAGACCGAATATGGCCGCAATCGGGCCATCAGTAAATCGACCGAATTGGCCGATTTGGCGGGTTTTTATCAGGCCTTTGGTCTGAACAACGAAGGCCAGCCAGAAATGCCTGATCATATCTCCGTTGAGCTGGAATTTTATGGTTATTTGTTGCTCAAAGAGGCCTGGCTCAAAGAACAGGGTGATCGCGAAGGGGGTGAGATCGTCGCAGAAGCGCGGGCCAAGTTTTTGCAGGGCCATCTCGCTGCTTTTGCCCAAGCATTGCCCGCCTGTGAGGGCATTCAAAGCCATTCCCTCTACCTAGCGATTTTTACGTGGGTCGCAGAATTGGTCAAGTCTGAATGCCTCAAACTGGAGATCATGCCCGATCCCCTGCATTATTTTAGTCAGGAACAAGAACCCGAAGAAATGAATTGCAGTGTGCTGGGCGGCTGTCAGACCGCGCGTTCAGCGGCAGAAAATAGCGGCGAAATTCCGCTGCGCAGCATAAATACCGAAAAAGTGAGGACCTAACCTATGTTTGGCATTGGTGTTCCCGAATTGCTTTTGATTCTGGCCTTGGCCCTGATTGTCTTTGGCCCGGGTAAATTGCCGGATGTCGGCAAAGCGATTGGGCGTGGCCTGTCGGAATTTCGGCGGGCGGCCAAAGATGTTCATGAAGCGGCAGACGTGGCAATCAGCGAAAGCCCTGCTGAGGCCACATTGCCCGGAAAAAAATAGTCTTATGAAGTCCCTTCTGCCCTCTCCGATGGCCACGTCTGCCCCCACACCAGTGCCCCAACTGATCGATGGATATGGGCGCCAAATGCGCAAATTGCGGGTCTCACTTTTGGAGGCCTGTAATTTTCGCTGTTTTTATTGTATGCCCGCAGCCATGCGCTTTGCCGCCCATCCCAAGCAGCTCAGTGCAACTGAATTACATGCCATTTGCCGGGCCCTGGTTTCAGGGGGGATCAGCCAAATCCGGGTAACTGGGGGAGAGCCTACCCTGCGCAAAGATTTCCGGGAAGTGATGACAGCCCTGGCTTCGCTGCCCTTGGAAAAATTTGGCATGACCAGCAATGGCTTTTTGCTAGAGCCCTATTTGCCTTTGCTCAAAGCGCTGGGCTGCCATTATTTGAATATCAGCCTGGATTCGCTTCAGGCTGAGAATTTCAACCGCATGACCCGCTCAATGGGCTTTGAAAAGGTCATGAGCAGTATTTTAAAGGCCCATGAAATGGGCTTTCAGCTCAAACTCAATACCGTCATTTTGCGGGGCGAAAATGATCACGAATTGTTGGATTTTGTGCGCTTTTCAGAGGCCACAGGCATCGAGGTGCGCTTCTTGGAATTGATGAAAATTGGCATGGCCCGCCAGTTTCAACCCGAAGCCTTTATCAGCGCCGAGGAGCAGATCACCCAGATTCAAAATACCTTTTCACTCAGACCGATTGTCGTCGAAAAAGATGCCACGGCCTTCTCTTTTCAGACCCAAGGCGGGGGCAAAATTGGTTTTATTGCCTCGGAGTCGCGTCCCTTTTGTGGCGATTGTTCCCGCTTGCGCCTGAGCCACGACGGCAAATTGCGGGCCTGCCTGATGTTGAATCAGGGCAAAAGCCTGCGCGATCTCAGTGAACCTGAATTGCTCAAAGTGACCCGGCAGGTGATGGCGCTCAAACCCTTTCAACGCATTGAATCCGTCGCGCAAAACATGTACCGCATTGGCGGTTAGTTTTAGCCTTTTAGACCAAAGAGATCCGCTTTAAACAAATCAGCTCAAACAGAAAGAAAGACCCATGCAAGACACCCTTCCTCTGACTTCAGAAACCAACCCCGAAAACAAGGCCGAAAATACCCAGCCCCTCTCCTCTCAACAACACAAAGGCCTGCACTTTGACCGTTTTTTCTCCCAGGCCCAGATCTCTCCTTATGATGCCCTGGAATGGGAAAAACGCAGCGCGCTGATCAGCAATGAAAAAGGGGAGGTGATCTTTGAACAACAAGAAATTGAAATGCCCAGCACGTGGTCGATTCAGGCCAGCAATGTGGTGGCCTCGAAATACTTTCATGGCACACCGGGAAACCCCGCCCGCGAATCCAGTCTGAAACAGCTGATTGGTCGTGTGACCAAGACCTTGACGCGTTGGGGACAAGACCAGGGCTATTTTGCCGACAGCGGGGCCGCTGCTATTTACCAGGATGAATTGACCACCGTGCTCTTGCAGCAACGAGCGGCGTTTAACAGCCCGGTTTGGTTCAATTTGGGGGTGGTTGAACCCAAACCACAGTGTTCGGCCTGTTTTATCAATTCGGTGGAAGACAGCCTTGAATCCATTTTAAACCTGGCCAAAACCGAAGGTCTGCTGTTTAAATGGGGCTCCGGCACGGGCACCAATCTCTCTGCGCTGCGCTCCTCGCGAGAAGCGCTCTCCGGCGGTGGCACCGCTTCGGGCCCCGTTTCGTTTATGCGGGGCTATGACGCTTTTGCGGGGGTGATCAAATCAGGGGGGAAAACCCGGCGGGCCGCCAAAATGGTGATCTTAAATGTCGACCACCCAGATATTCAAGACTTTGTTCAGAGCAAAGTCAAAGAGGAAAAAAAAGCCTGGGCCCTGATGGATGCTGGTTATGACGGCGGTTTTAATGTGCCCGGTGGGGCCTATGATTCGGTGCAGTTTCAGAATGCCAATCACAGTGTGCGTGTCAGCGATGCCTTTATGCAGGCAGTAGAGGCCGATGCTGAGTGGCAAACCCGTGCCGTGACAGATGGCAGCCCCGTCGAAACCCTCAGTGCCCGCGCTTTGCTGCGCGAAATCGCTGAGTCCACCTGGACCTGTGGTGATCCCGGCCTGCAATACGATACCACCATCAACCGCTGGCACACCGTCAAGGCTTCGGGCCGGATTCAGGCCTCCAATCCCTGCAGTGAGTTTATGTTTCTCGATGACACCGCCTGCAATCTGGCTTCGATCAATTTGCTCAGCTATCTCAAAGACGGGGAATTCCAAATTGAGGACTTTTGCCACACCGTGCGCCTGCTGCTGACTGCCCAGGATATTTTGATCGATCAAGCCGGTTACCCCACGCCTCAAATAGCTGAAAACAGCCGTATCTACCGCCCCTTGGGATTGGGTTATGGCAATTTGGGGGCTTTGTTAATGGCCCTGGGCCTGCCTTACGACAGTGATCACGGCCGGTCCTTGGCGGCGCTGATCACGGCCCTGATGAGTGGTGAGGCATATGCGGTTTCAGCGGAGTTGGCCCAGGCCAAAGGCGCGTTTGAGGCCTACGGCCCCAATGCTCAAGCAATGCTGGAAGTGATTAAAATGCACCAAGAGGCCCTGGAAAGCGTTGAGGTCTTGAGCCCTGAACAAGACAAGTTAAAACGGGCGGCGCAAAAGACTTGGCAAAGAGCCCTGGCCCAAGGCCAAACAGGGGGATACCGCAATGCCCAGGTGTCGGCTTTGGCCCCAACGGGCACGATTGGCTTTATGATGGACTGTGACACCACGGGCATTGAGCCGGATTTTGCCCTGATCAAATACAAACGCCTGGTGGGGGGCGGCACCCTCAAAATTGTCAATCAGACCGTGCCCCAGGCCTTGGCCCGCCTGGGTTATAGCGAAACCCAAATAGAAGAAATACTGGCCTATTTACACAGCCAAGAAACCCTCGAAGGGGCTCCGGGACTCAATAAACAGGATTTGCCCGTCTTTGATTGCGCCTTTACCCCCCTGCGCGGTTCGCGCTCGATTCACTACACCGGGCATCTGCGCATGATGGGGGCTGTGCAGCCCTTTATTTCTGGGGCCATTTCCAAAACGGTCAATCTGCCCTCCCAGGCCAGTGTTGAAGCTATTTTTGAGACCTATGTCATGGCCTGGAAATTGGGCCTCAAAGCCGTGGCGATCTACCGCGACGGCAGCAAACGCACCCAACCGATGAATACCTCGGGTGCTCAAACCCCTGCCAAGGCCCAAGCAGAGCTGGCCACTCAAATCCCCCAACGCCGCCGCTTACCAGCCGAACGCCAAGCCATCACGCATAAATTCAGCATTGGCGGCCACGAAGGTTATCTCACGGTGGGCATGTATGCCGATCACAGTCCGGGGGAAATTTTTATCACCATGGCCAAAGAGGGCAGCGTGATCTCCGGCCTGATGGATTCCTTTGCCACCACCGTCTCGCTGGCGCTGCAATACGGGGTGCCTTTGGCTGTCATGGTCGATAAACTCTCCCATACCCGTTTCGAACCTTCTGGGTATACCGGCAACAAAGAATTGCCTTTTGCCAAATCGATCATGGACTACCTCTTTCGCTGGCTGGAACTCAAATTTCTCACAGTGTCTTTCCCAGAACAGGGGCATGAGGGAGCTGAAGTTGAGCCCAAATTAGATGCAAAAGCCCACCCCAAAGTGGAACACCGTGGCCTGTTCTTTGCCAATTCCGAAGATGCCCCGCCCTGTCATACCTGTGGTTCGGGCCTGATGGTGCGTAATGGCAGCTGTTATAAATGCCTCAATTGTGGCTCCAGCAATGGCTGCTCCTGAGTTGGGTCGAACTTGGGCTGAAATTTGGCGCAAGGTCCCATTTTTGTTAGACTGAGTGCAACCGTGTTTACACAGAAAAGGGTTTGCTTGCACCATGTCTGAATCACTGGAAATGCGCCTGATTGACGCCAGCCTTTTGGATGCGCTGGAGCAACAGGCCATTCAAGTGGGCAGTGAAGCTCTCAAGGCAGCCGCTCGCAATCGCCATTTGCGGGCCCTGGTGGCAGGCTCAGAGCTGGGCCAATTGCGGCGAAGACTCGAACACCAACAGACGTATTCCGCTGCGCGGGGCCGACTCAATTGCCCTTCGGCCAAACAACCTGCTTTGCAAACGGGCCCGCTGCAGGTCTTTGTGCCCGGCCGCGTGCTCACACTTTACACCCAATCACCGCTGGCAGGCTGTGCTGAATTGCTCAAAATTGAGGCGGGCACAACCTGTCTGGCCACGGCCACTGAGCACCCCTCGCTGCTGGCCATTTCTGTGCCCGATCATCCCGCGCTCAAAGGCTTTGCTTTTGCCCGTTATCTTAAGCAGCGTTTTGGCTTGGCGGGTATGATTGCGCTGGAAGCCGAGAGCCCACTGTTTACCCAATTGCCTTGCCCCGATGATCTGGCTGACGAGCGCATCAGCCACCCAGTACTCAAACAGGTTTTGCTCCAATTGCTCAAAGAATCCCCTGCCTCTCCCGAAGAATGGCTGCGCGACAGAGGAGATGGCTCTGTGATCTTTCGCCTGTTTAAAACCCGTTTTGCTGGTCCCGAAGCCCATTATTTGCGTCTGCCCAAACAGATTTCTTGGCAAAAATTTAGGCGGCAGCCCGCTCGTTTTCCCGCCTGGCCCCTGCTCTTGGAATCGGCCCTGCAGATTGAATTGGGCCTGGGCTTTATCTTGCAAAAGAACCCGCCCACACCAGAACAACTGCGCTATTTGCTGACTGGCCAAGCATCCGGCTGAAATTGCCTCTGTTTTGGCACTTGATTCCTTCTTTTTCCGTGTTAAGATCAATCCATGAACCCCGAATTGGTCCAGGTCTGGAAAATCTATTTCTCGCAAAAGCGCCTCTGGCCTTGGATGGCCCTGACAGGCCTGGGCTGGGGCTATTTGTTTAGCACGGGGGCCTGGTGGGATTATGCCGGGTTGATTCTCTTGGTGCTCTTGTTCAGCCCCCTGAACGAATATTTTATTCACCGCTATCTGTTGCATTTTCCCCGCCCGCCCGCAGGCTCCAACCAACGCGGCCTGCGTTGGGCCATGGATGAAATCCACTACAAACACCACGAAGATCCCAAAGCTGTGAGGTATGTCTTTGCCGAAAGTTGGCTGATCGGCTTGGGGGTTGTGTTGGATCTTGGCATTGGCTATTTGCTGACTTGGACTTGGCAAGGCACCTTGACCTTTCTCTGTACCAATCTGGCCTATTACCTGCTCTACGAGTGGACCCACTGGTTGGCGCACTCAGATTACACGCCCCGCAATCCCTATAGCCGGTACATGAAAAAATACCATGTCTGGCACCATTACAAACACGAAGACCTGTGGTACGGCATTACCAGCCCTTGGGGAGACTTTTTGTTTGGGCGTTACCGCGATCCCAAAGACGTTCAAGCCAGTGAAATGGCCCTGCGCAATCGCGGGCGTCTGCCTTCTTAAACGGATTCGGCCTCATTCTGTAAACGGCGCAGTTTAAACGGGGGCCCCCGCCAGTTTTTGACAAAGACCACTGGCTCGGGGTGCAATTCGGGTTTTTGTGCACTTAAAACCCCCTGCAGATAATCCCAGACATTCCAAGATAGGGTGTAGTGCTCAAACAGGGGCTCTTGTAAAAATTGCAGCAAAATTTGACTGGAACTCAAAAACAGGGCGTCATCCAAGGCTGTCAGAGGCACCTTTCCTGACTGGGCAAAGGGGGTTAACAGCGCTTTGGCTTCTTGGTAAAACTGTGGCAGGCGTTGGGTGCGCGCCAGCATTTCGAGCAGGGCGTGGCAGGGGCCGACCCAATTTAAGGCGCCTGAGCTGTCCGGGCAGGCACTGTATTCAGCTTCTCCTTGGATCATGCCCAGGGCCTTCTCCTCAAAAAAACGCCAGATCCAATTCAAGCTGGGCCAAGCCGGGTCGGGGGCCATAAACGCTTCGATCAGGGGCTTTAAGCTGATCTGTCCGTGGGCGTGTAACAGTAAAAGTGGCATGCGCAGACTGCCGGGATTAAAAAAGAGCAATTCTGTCAGCCAGGCAAAACACCGTGCCCGCACCCAGTCGGGCCGGGGCAAGCTGGCGGTGGCGATCACCATTTGTTGAACCTCGACAATGCCGTCGGGGTCGCCTTCGAGGGGGGTAAAGCCATGGCGAAATGGCACTGTCGCCGTTTCAATCCCATAACGCTCGATAAAAGCGGGATCTGCCATCGGGGCATTGGGCAAGATATCTGCATTAAAAAACTGAAAGGCGTGGTACTGACCTTTTTCAATCAAGGTGGCGATGCCCTCTGTAAAAGACGTATAACTCTCTTCAGGCAGGCCGAGAATCAGATCGGTATAGGTGCGAATGCCCTCGGCCAAGAGGCGCTTTTGCAGGGTTTCGAAGGCTGTCAAAGAAATATTTTGCCGGCCCGAAGCCTGAAGGGTGGGGGGATGTAAACTCTGGAGGGCCAGGGTCAAATTTTTGTCTAAACCAACTTGAATCAGGCGCTTTTGAATCTCAAAGCTGCGCTCAGGCAGGTTCTTGGCGTTTTGCACCATCAGTGAGCCAGGCTGGCCCGTGGCCAATTTGACTTGGGCGGCGTATTCAGCCAATTCCAGGTCGCGGGGCAAAATGCCAAAATTGGCATCGGCACAAAAAATATGGGTGATGCGTTTGGCGGCGAGCCAATCCAACTCCGCCAAAAGCCGGGGGGTATCAAAGCGGTTGACCCGGGTAGCAATTGCTGAACCCCAATCGCAAAAAACACAGCTAAACGGGCAGCCCCGATTGGTTTCCCAGGTGCTGGCCCAGCGCTGCTTTGGATAAGCGGCCATCAATGGCTCAAACAGACCATTCAAAAAGGGGGAGGGGAAAACGTCCAGATCGCGGCGTTTGGGAGCCGGGGGGGTGTGTTTGAATGTGCCCGCTTCAAGCCAGCTCAAACCGGGAATGGCTTGCCAATGCCGTTCAGGGAATTGCTCTAAAAGTGCCAAAAACAGATCTTCGCCCTCTCCGTGGCAAGCCAGATCGACATAGGGGTGCTGGCGCAACCAGGCTTCAGCGCGGTCTGGCACCTGGGGCCCACCAAAAACCGTCAAAATCTGGGGTGCTACTGCTTTGAGCTGCTGGGCCAGTTCCAGTGAACGCCTTTCATTCCAGACATACAGGCTCACCCCCAGCAGATCCACATGCCTGAGCGCTGCCACTTCCTGAGCCAGTGGAGCTGGAAAGACCCGTGGCAAGAGAAAGACATAACGGTCGGGATCGGCTGCCCGCAGCAAAGAGGCCTGTAAGAGGCCGACAGAATAAGGCAGATAAACAGGTGACCCTGTGCTGTATTGGACCAAACCCACGGTAATAGACATAATTCATTATAATCGCAGCAGGGTGTCTTCGCGACCCCTGACACAGCCAGATGGGGAGCGGGTATGTTAAGGTGGAAACCGTGTTATGAAGAAGCCTATTCACCCAAGACAAAAACCAGCTGCTCATCGATTGCCACCGCTGTATTGGCCCAGCGCTTTTTTGGCTATTGGCCTGATGGGTTTGAGTTTGCTCAATCAAGTGGCAGAGTTGCATCCGGGGTTGGATCTCTTGGGGCAATTTAAAGTTCAGTTTTTCTTGGCTCTGCTCTTGCCTTTACTGCTGATGGCCCTGATGCGGCGTTGGCGGTTTGTACTCGGATTGGTGTTTTGTCTGGGTTTAAATGCCGCAGAAATACTGCCTTGGTATTGGCCTGTCAGCGAAAGCAATGCCCATGCCTCATTCCTGCCTAGCAGAGAAGTGAAAATCTTTCAGGCCAATGTCTTGAATACCAATTCAAATGTAAGCGCTTTGGCCCGGCAAATTGTCCAAGAACAACCAGATATTGTGATCCTGCTCGAATTTCACCCTCAGCATTTGACCATGATGAACGGCTTGGGACGGGCTTATCCCTACCGTTTTACCCCACCCAATAAACAGTATTTTGGCCTCGGCATTTGGAGCCGCTATCCCATGAACAAAACCCTGTTGCGCTTTTTGGGGCAGTCGGAATTGCCGACGCTTGAAACCCGTCTGGAGGTGGATACCCAAGAATTGCATCTCTTGGTTACCCACCTCGACTCCCCCGTTCGGGTCCCTGCTGTCCGCCGCAACCGCCAATTAAGCGCCCTGGGCAAACACCTGCAAGATATTCGCCCCCCTGTTTTGGTGGTGGGCGATTTAAACGTCTCCATGTGGTCCCCTTATTACAAAGCCTTTGAAAAACTCAGTGGTTTGCGCAATGGCCGCAAAGGCTTTGGTATTTTGCCCACTTGGCCGAGTTTTTTTCACCCACTGGTTCAAATTCCGATCGATCATTGCCTGATCAGCCCCGATTTGGTCATGTCTGAAATCCATACGGGGGCAAATGTGGGCTCAGATCATCTGCCTTTGATCTTTAAATTACATCTTTCCCTCCCTCCCGACTTAGATTTGCACACGCTATAATCTGGATAGTTTTGTCTGGATTTGGCATAATAGAATACAACAGTCAAAAACAGAGGTTTCAAAGACCCCATGAATCAAACCCCCACAGAAACCAGCGGCGTCATTGTCACGGATCCCAGTAAAATGCCCCCTTTGGTGCAGGTTAGCCCCAAAGCCCTGAAAGAAATTCGGCGCTTTCTTGCCCAGCAAGACAACCCCAATCTGGGGATTCGCCTGGCTATCAAAGGCGGAGGTTGTTCGGGCCTGTCTTATCACATGGATTACGATGAGCCCAAAGAGCGCGATCATGTGCTCAAACAGGACGGGATCAGTGTCTTGATCGATCGCAAAAGTGCCATCTACCTCAAAGGCATGACCCTCGACTTTAACGACGGTCTGAATGGCCGGGGCTTTAAATTTATTAACCCCAATGCCAGCAATACCTGTGGTTGTGGAGAATCGTTCTCTGTCTGAACTCAGGCCCCAATTGCTGATGCTCCCCGGCCCCACACCCCTGCCCCAGGCTGTGTTACAGGCCCTTTCTGGGCCCATGATCAACCACCGGGGCCCCGCTTTTGCTGAACTTTTTGCCGAGATTGAAAAAGGTCTGAGTTGGGCCTTTCAGACCGAGCACCGGGTCTTGATGCTGACTGGCTCTGGCACCACCGGCATGGAAGCATCTCTTCTCAATCTCTTCTCTCCCGGCGACAAAGTTTTGGCTGTTTCCAATGGCTCGTTTGGCGAGCGTTGGGGAGACATGGCAGCAGTTTATGGGCTCGAAGTCGAACGTTTGGTCTATGATTGGGGCAAACCCATTCAGACCCAAGATCTGCGTTCGAAGCTTCAAGCCGACAAAGCCCAAACCATCAAAGCGGTCTTGATCATTCACAACGAGACCTCAACCGGGGTCTTAAACCCCTTACAAGAAATGGCTGCCATTGTGCGCGAACACGGAGCTTTGGTGATCGTCGATGCCATTTCGAGCTTGACCTCAACACCCCTGCCAATGGATGCCTGGGGCCTGGATGTGGTTTTAGGCGCTTCGCAAAAGGGCTTTATGGTTCCGCCAGGGCTGGCTTTTGTGGCCCTCTCTGCCAAGGCCTGGGAGGTGCATGCCAAGGCCAGATTGCCGCGCTTCAGCCTGGATTTTTCGCTCACCCGTGAATACGCTGAACAGGGCTGGACTCCCTGGACCCCACCGATTCCGCTCTTTTATGGCCTGAAAGTGGCCCTGCAAATGATGCAGGCCGAAGGTCTGGAGCAGATTCAGGCCCGCCATTTGCACCTGATGCAAACCGTTCGTGCCGGTTTAAAGGGCATGGGCTTGGAGCTGATGATTCCCGACGAGCGCCAGGCCTCGCGGGCGGTTACGCCGGTCTATCCTCCGCCTGGCCTCGATGCTGACGATATCCGCAAGAGCTTGCTCGAAGAATACAATATTGTGCTCGGGGGCGGTCAGCGCAAACTCACGGGCCAGATTTTTCGTGTGGGCCATTTGGGTTACCAACACCTGCCCAATATCTGGGCCACCCTGATCGCCTTGGAGCAGACCCTGAAAAAACGCGGTTATCCTGTGCCTGCAGGGATTTCGATTGCGGCCACCGACCCGGATTATGAGTACTAAATCTAAGCTAAGATTCCACTAAATTTGAGGCAAGCCCCGTCAGAATTTAGAAAGGCAAAGATATAATCAACTCATCACCCGCGTAGAAGGATCTTCAAACCATGAAAACAGCTCTGTTTGCTGTATTGTCTGCCTCTCTCTTGCTCACTGCCTGCCAATCTGGTCCGCAAATGCTGCCCTCATCAGCGATGAACCCTCAGTTTAACCCACTCCGTTCCGCCAGCACAGCCCGCCCACAGGCCCGCGCCACCGTTTCGCGCTGGTACAGCATGGACGAATTCCGCAATTTTCTGGCAGGCAAATTGCTGGTCGCTCTCGACAAAGATGCCGATCAGGCCCTCAACCCGCAAGAATTCAGCCGCCTACTCAACAAAGCCGTGGTCGCCCGTTTTGCTGAAGTCGATGGCAACCGCGATGGCCGCTTGAATTTGGCCGAACTCCAGACGGGAAAAAACGCAGTCTTCTCTGAGCGCTATTCCGAAGCCAATTTAAGAAATGCCTTGACCAAATTCTTTCAGGGCAAAGATCTCAATCACGACCAAAAGGTCTCTTTTCAGGAATCTGGCAGCATGGTCAACTTCATTTTTGACTACGATGGCGACCAACATTTCTCTTTGGAAGAGTTCATCGATGCCATCAGCCAAATGTTGAGCATGTCCCCCGAAAAAACCAACGAGTTTCTCAAAGAACACTTGGGTTAGTTTTTAAACCCCATCTGCTGATTCAAATACTGAAAGACGCGGGGTGTGGTCTGAAAGATGGCCTGTTTTTGCAGCCAATTGCCACCTGAGGGATTTACATTCAGGCGATAGGTCGCCAGCGTCTTGCCTTTGTGCGGCTTGAGGGTCCAGGAGCCAACCCCATCGCTGTCTTTTAAATTGCCATCGAGCATTTTCCAGCTCAGGCGTTTGTTTTGGGCGTCGAGGGTGTATTGATTGAGCACCCAGATTTCGTTGACCGGAAAGGGAAGGTTGAATTTGACATAGACCTTGGCCTGATTGCCACTGCGGGAGCGAATTTCAGAGCGGGTCAGGTTTTGGTAATAACGCGGGTAGTTTTTAAAATCTGTCAGCGTCTTCCAAACTTTTTCGATCGGGGCATCAAAAATGCCCTGGGCTTGGATATAGTCCTGGCCAGAGGTGTCTATCAGGCGAATATCCAATTGGCCACGCTCTAAATCTGCCAATGTGGTAGCAGAGGCAGAGGCGCCCGTGAGCAGGCCCAAACCCAAGGCCAACAACGATTTTTGAAATTTCATGCATGGGCTCCTTGGCGAAGATTAAAATGTGGGTCTCTGTTTTGATTCTGGGCAGTGATGCAGGTTTGATGCAAGCAAGTTCGGCCATTAAATCGGTTATTTGTTTAATGAATAAGATTAAGTTTATAATGATATTCGTTATGTTTTTTTAGTTTGCAATTACTCAAGCGTGAGGTACTCACATGTCAGAACAGGCAACAAAAATCCGCAGTGAACTCGCAAAACTCAAAGGTCAACAAAAGTGGATGACCAAATTGCAATGGCTTCTTGGTGCAATGCTCTTGCTCTTTATCACAAAATCATATTTGCCAACAGGCAAAAATCCTACCGACTCAGACCTTTTTCCCATTCTCTGTCTCTGCGTAGGCTGGTTGGGGATGTTAACCCAGTCTTTTCACAGTTCGACCACAACCTTGTCGAACATCATTCTCGAACAACTCGAAGACGTGGTTTAAATGCGCCATCATGATTCACTCTAGGCTGGCTGTCCTGATGGCTGAACGCAACCTCAAATTGAGAGAATTGGCACAGCGAATTGGCATTGATGAGGTGAATTTATCCAAAATCAAAACAGGTAAGCTCAAAGCGCTGCGCCTAAGCACGCTCAATGCCCTGTGCCGCGAACTGGAATGCCAGCCCTCTGATTTGCTGATTTATCGGCCTGACGAGTAAAATCCATCGCTGTCCAAACGGCACGCGGATATGAGCGGTCAAGCAGAGCAGGGTCTTTTCATGGGAAGATGACCTTCCATTGGCCACCTTTGGCTGGTCCAATCCGTTCAAGCACGCCCTCTTTTTTCAGGCGATTGATTTGCCAATCAATCCCTTTTTGGCTAATGCCAATGTTTTCAGCCAGTTCTGCCGTGGTGATCTGCGGGTTTTTAGACACCAGCATGATGATTTTCTCCCTAGTTTTCTCCCTAGTTTTCTCCCTAGTTTTGCTTTCGTGATCTTCATTTGGCGGAAGGTGTGTCTGGAGTGTTAGTGAGATCACGGAGCCATCATCTTCATACTCGGGCCTGGGCAATCCATCTGCTTCACACACGGCACACATTTTTTCAATCCCTTGGCCCCAGGATTCAATTTGACCGGCGCGAAAAAAAGTATTGGCAATGTCGGGGTTGAAGGGCTTGGAGGTATGGAAGCGGGTCAATTTATCGACGGTCCAGGCGTCGGGCAATTGGCCTGTATTGCTCAATATGATCTGATCTTCATAGACCCGGATTTGGATCGGGGTTCCGCTGCTGTAATCTTTATGCGTAATTGCGTTGAGCAAAGCTTCTCTCAGAGCCGGTCGGGGTACAGGATAGGTTTCAACCCGTTGAAGCCCATCATAAGAAATCCAGGCTTTGAGATATTTAAGCAACAGGGTTTCAAGGGTTTGCTCTAATTGAGACAACAAGGGGCCGTGAATTTCATCTTGATAGCGAATCTCGTGACCCTTGCCAAAATAACCGATTTTGACATAGGCTCCAGTCACAAATTTTTCAGGTTCTGGGTGAAATAAGAGGGCTGTAGCGCGTTTGAGATAGCCATTTTCAAACAATTGGAGTTTTTCCAGCAATCCTTGATCATCAAGCGCCAAAGCGCTTTCACTTAAGCGTTTGGAGTACAGCGCCAAAGCCCTGAAGTGAGTGAGGGCCGATTTATCCAGGTCTTCAACCTGCAAGTAAGGAAGAGGCACACCATCCCAGTGTTTTCCCTGTTTGCGCAGCAAAAAGCGATCCAGAGCGGCCCCTTTGAGTTCTTGTTTGGTGCTGCCGCTGCGGTAATGGTATTGGCCTTTGTAGCTAATAGGGGTGGGGTAGGGTTCGACCTGGATTGCCAATAATTCATGCCCGGATTCTTGAATACGCCTGATATCAACAACAATCCCCAAGAGATCGCGCACCTGATTGGGCAAACGCTCCAGCAGTTCGGCTGCGTTGCGGATGCCGACGGGCTTGCCGTTATCTGCTTTGCCGATGATCAATGTGCCGCCATCGGCATTGGCAAAGCCACAGATCCACTTCAGGTATTCGTCACGCCAGCTTTCTTTGTATTCGGTCTGGTGATCTTTGCGGTTCATTTTGAAACGGATTCCGAATGATTAAAAATGGCCTGTTCGATATTCTGCATAGTACTTCTCTTGTTAAAACTTAAAAGAGGATCAGACAGATCAGTATAACACCTGAAAGAGAGATACAAAAAAAGCCGGAACGCGCGTATTTACACATTTTCTAGCCGTGACCCAGCCCAAATTACTCACATTTTCCATCCAAGCTAAATAAGTGGTGTATGGCCACACAAGTTACAGTTCTCCCCCCACGCCAGATAAGCTGCGCCAGTCAGCTTGTTCGGGCTTCCTCTAAACACCCACCAAGTCACCTCCTCCTCTTTCCTTGGTATACTTGACTCACAAGACTGGATTTCAAACGGCTGGATTTCAAGAGGAAACACTTATCATGCGTAAAGATCAGATTATTTCTATTTTGGGCGCTCCCCTCGATTTGGGCGCAGGACACCGCGGCATGGATGCAGGGCCTTCGGCCTTTCGCATTGCGGGTCTGGAAAAAGCGATTCGCGAGATGGGCTATCTCGTGCAAGACGAAGGCAATATCTCAGTTGCGATTCCCGAATCGCTGGAAATCGGACAGACCAACGCGCGCTTTCTCGAAGAGATTACCTTGGCCTGCCAAACCCATTTTGACAAGGTCTTTGATATCATGATGCGGGGCAATTTCCCTCTGGTGCTGGGGGGCGACCACAGCATTGCCATTGGTACCATTGGCGGTATCAGCGCCTATTACCATGCCAAAGGCGAACAAATTGGTGTGATTTGGATCGACGCCCACGCAGATATGAACACCCCCGACACCACCCACACCGGCAATATCCACGGCATGCCAATGTCAGTCAATCTGGGCATGGGCTCACCTGAATTGGTCAATCTGGGCGGATTTGCCCCCAAGATCAAACCTGAACACGTGGTCTTAATTGGCCTGCGCGACGTGGATATCGAAGAGAAAAAAATTGTGCGCGATAGCGGCGTCCATGCTTATACCATGACAGATATCGACGAAAAGGGCATGCCTGCCATTATCCGCGAGGCGATTGAGATTGCTGGGATTGGTACAGCGGGCATTCATCTCTCCTTTGATTTTGATGGCCTCGACCCCAAAATTGCACCCGGTGTGGGCACGCCCGTTAAAGGCGGAATAAAATACCGAGAGGCCCATCTGCTGATGGAGAAAATTGCTGGCACGGGCCGTTTGATTGGCCTGGAAATGGTCGAACTCAATCCGATTCTGGATTGGGGCAACCAAACCGCTGAGCTGGGTGTCGAGTTGATCCAGTCGGCTTTTGGCAAACGCATTTTATAACCGCGCTATCTGCTTCTGAATTGACCCATGGGCAGGCTATAATAACTTCCCATCTTTTGATTCAGAAAGTGCAATATGCCTGTTCATCACCGCGTTTTAAAGACCGAATTAGCTATTTTTGACCTGCCCGAAGATTTACCTTCGGAAGATCAGGCCTTGCTTGAAGTCGCGCGCCAAGCCACAGCCAATTCTTATTCCCCCTATTCCAATTTTAAGGTCGGTGCAGCGGTTCGCTTGACCAATGGCCAGATTATCAGCGGCAGCAACCAAGAAAATATTGCCTATCCTTCGGGGCTCTGTGCTGAGAGTATTTGTATGTTTGCCGCCGGTGCACAATTCCCCGAAGAAGCTGTGGTGGCCTTGGCTGTGACCACCGTTTCGGGCTCCACTGAGAGCGAAGATTTGGTCACCCCCTGTGGGCTCTGCCGCCAGGTGATCGCTGAGTACAGTTCCCGCCACGGTTCCCCCGTTCGGATTTTGATGCAAGGACGGCAAGGCCCTGTGGTTGTGGTCCCAGATATTCAAAGCCTGCTGCCCTTGATGTTTGAACACGGTACGCTCAAAAAAAACGACTAAACCCAGTCAGGATGCGCTATTACATTTTTTTTTGAAGGCAAACCCAAGCGTATCCCCAATTGTGATTTTTGCAACAGATTCGTGCTTGCCAAGTCCCGAGTGAGTCGCGATAATGAAGGATATGACCGCATCAATCATCATTCTCAATGGCACTTCCAGTGCCGGTAAATCTTCCCTCGCACGTACCTTTCAGGCCCAAAGTGAGCACCAATGGGTGCGTCTGTCGATTGACGATTGCTTCCGAGCCTTTCCGGCGGGGGCCAATCTCAATACGGTGCCTTATGAGCGCCTGCGCCGGGTTTTTTATCAAAATATCGCCCTCTGGGCCTCGGAGGGCTTCGACCTGATTGTCGATACCGTCTTTGAAGAGCCTGGCTGTCTGCGCAAAGCTCTGCGCCTCTTGCAACCCTATCAGGTTTGGCTGGTTGGGCTGCACTGCCCTCTCGATGAACTCGAAAGGCGCGAAGCGGTGAGGGGCAATCGTCCGCTCGGTTTGGCCCGCTCACAATTTCAGACCGTACACAGTTATTGTGCTTACGACCTGGAACTCAACAGCCACAGTTCAGAAGTAGAAGACAACGCCGATGCGATTGAAACACGCCTGCAACAACCGGGACAGGTTTTTTCTCAATTGCTCAACGACCTGCACGAAGCTCCTTTGATCACCCGCCGGGCGGGTTAAATGGCTTGTGATCAATTTTAAACAGCTCAAGTCTGTGCTCGACAAAGGCAAAGAGGCTCCGAGCAAAAATAAAAAAATGCTTTCGCCCTTGGAAAAACTCTATCTCGAGGTTGAACAGGGTATTTTGCTGCAGAACCAGAATATTTACCAAGAACAAAAGCCCCAACCCACCTGTTTTGAAAACGAATTGCTCAATCTCAACAACCGCCATTATGGGCTCTTGAGTTTTTACCAAGAGACCCAGGAAAAACTGACCCGGCTCGAAGCAGAGTTTAATGTGCAGGAATTGCGCCGCCTCTTGGCCTATTTGGAGCAGTATTACCACTATATCAAAGCTGTGATTGCTTGCTCGCATGAGTTGTTTGGCCTGCGTCACCAACTTGAAGAACAGGTCCAGACAATTGTGGGGCTCGGGCGCAAATTGCAACAGACCCACAGCAAAGCAGACCTGCAGCGCTTTGAAAAAGAAATGGAAGAAATTCTCGACAAAGCCGATTGGTTCAAAGATAAACTTGAAGATTTAAGCTGTCGCAATATTTCGCCTGCCGCTCTGATGCCTGTGTATCAGAACTACAGCCAAAAATTGACCCTTTTACAAGAAGATTTGCTCGAAGCTTCGGCTTGGATCAGTTGACCCTTGTTTGCACTGTTTGACCCAGATCAATTCCCGGCTTCGGTCTCATCAATGTACCTGAACAAGATCAATTTTAAACTGAAGATGTAAATACCTGGAGGGACCCTTTATGAAAAGCACAAAAACCTCTCTCACCCTTTTCTTTCTGCTTTTGGGTGCCTGTCAGCCTGTGGGGCCTGCCATCCAGCCCTCACCGTCGGCCACTGCGCTTCCACAACCCAGTGCGACGGCCAGCCCAGTTCCAACCCCGGTGCCAACGGCGCTGCCGAGTCCGTCACCCAGTCCCACAGCCAGTCCCACGGCCTTGTCCCAGTACAAGCTGCGGATCGACACAACCTTCCCGAGCCAGCCCTTAATAAATGCTTTACCCTTGCAGCTCAAGGGGGTCTTGCTCAAAGATGAGGCCGAATCTGAGCCCCTGAGCTGGGAAGTTTTAACGCCCTCACAGGCAGAAATTCGCAGTGAACATTTGATTTTGCTGCAGACAGGCCAAGTAGAAATCCGGGCATTTTCGCCAACCCAGCCCCAATTGGAACAGCGTTTTGTCTTCACCGTCTTGCCTTTGCCTGCACCCACTCCCACGCCCATTCCCTCCCTACCCCCTTTTGAGCGTTTAAATGGCATTTTGGGGGATGTGGTCTCGGCAGGAAAATACCTCTTTGTGACCGACAAAACCCTCGAACGCGTGCATGTGCTCGATACCCTAACGGGCAAAAAAGTGGCCCAACTCAATCTCAATATGGTGCCAGAACATTTGGCACTCAGCCCTGACCGAAAATGGGTCTATGTTGCCAGCTCCAGTTCTGAACGCGTGGGAATGATTGATTCTGACAGCTTGGAAATTCAAGCGCCCTTGCCCGTGGGCGGTAAGGTCTTTGATTTGATTGCAGGCCAGAATCGGCTCTATGTGAGTTATATCGACCCTTTGAAGCCCATTGCGATCTTTGAGCCGAGTACCAGCAGCCCCAAAGGCAAATTGCCCGAAGAAGTGCCGGGCAGGACTCTTTTGGCGCTCAGCACCGATCAGCGCTCTCTTTATGTGGGCACACTTGATGCCAAAGACACCGTGTTGCGGCGGGTGGATGTTCAGAACGAAGACGAGCCTGAGGTCGTCGTGAACACCTTGCGCGAACTCACCGAGGATGAAGAATACCTGGTGAAATACCGGGGGCTCAAAATTGACCCGGTTTTGGGGATTGATCTGAAAGAGATGAAAATCTCGCCCGACGGCAAAAAACTCTATCTGGCCCTGAGTTCACCTAAATACCCCAGCAAAATTCTGGTACTCGACAGCCTGACTCTCAAAGAAGTGCAGCATCTCGATGTTGGTGCTTTCCCTGATAGCGTGGACTTTTCTGCCGATGGCAAATATCTCTATGTGGCCCATATGCATTATGATATCCATGTCTATAACCGAGAAACCCTGACCCAGGTCTACCGCCAAGAAACCAGATCTTTGGCTTCCAAAATCACCGCCACCGCTGATGGAAAGTCTGTGGTGGGTCTTTTGGGGCAAAACTTTGTTGATAGCCCCAAAAGTTTGGCGCGATTTTTGGACTTTGCCACCTTTGCGGGGGCCGCGCCTTAAGACTTGGATCTAAAACGCTGGGGAATCAGAGCCCAAACAGACGTGGCAGCAAGAGCAAGGTCAACCCCAGCATGAAAAGCTGAAGCGGCAGACCCACCTTGATATAGTCGATAAACCGGTAACCGCCAGGGGCCAAAACCATTGTATTCACAGGTGAGGCCACTGGCGTGGCAAACGAGGATGAAGCCGCCAAAGCCACAACCATCATAAAGGTCTGTGGAGAATAATTGAGACTTAAAGCCAATTGTAGTGCCACAGGGGCAATCAAAACGGTGGTGGCAGTATTGGAAATAAACAGGCTGCAACCAGAGGTCAGCACAAATAAGACGGCCATAATGCTATACGGTCCCAAACTGACCAAATTCTGAGAAAGCCAATTGCCCAAAGCCTCTGTCCCGCCTGTGTTTTTTAAAGCGGTGGCCATGGGCAACATACAGGCGATCAAAATCACGGATTCCCAAGAGATGGATTGATAAGCTTCTTCCATGCTCAGGCAGCGGGTTAAAACCAGTCCTGTTGCAGTCAGCAAAATGGCGCTCACGATGGGCAGAAGGCCTGTCAGCAAGAAGAAGATCATCAAAACCAACCAAAACATAGTCAAGCCAATTTTAAACGGTGGGTAATGGGGAGTCTCGGCCTCTGCAGGCAAATTTAAACTGGTAAAGTCGCGTTTCTCCAAGCCCAGTCGCAGTATTCGCTTCCAAGACCCCTGCACCAAGAGCAGATCGCCAAAACGCAAGGGAAGTTGTTCCAAACTGTGTTGAAAACAGGCTTGTTGGCGCTGAATGGCCAAAACATGTAAGCCATAGCGCTCGCGAAAGAACAGCTCGGCCAACGTTTTTCCCTGCATTCCCGAGCGGGGAAGCAAAAGAATTTCAGCCAATCCCAGATGGGGGTTGCCCAGTTGATGTGAGCTGGCATCTTTGGGGATAATGGCTGCACCGGTGTCTTTGGCAAATTCAGCCAAATTTTCTTTGGCGCCCTCAACCAAAATATCTTGATTGGGCTCAAGGCGGGTTTGGGCCCGACAAAAGTGGTAGTGATGATCCCGCCATCTGTGGGGCTCCAGCAGCGAAAGGATCTGAACCCCGTAACGTTTATTCAGCGACAATTCTTTCAGGGTTTTGCCGTATAAAACCGATCCGGGGGGCAAACGCATCCAAGTCAGATTCTGTTCTGAATCGTAATTGCGCAATAAATCTTGTACACTTGGTAGCTCTGCTTTTGAAGACTCTGTTTTGGGTGGGGCTGCAAACGCTGAATTCGGCAAAAGCCAACGCCCAATACTGCTGAAATAGATCAGACTGAGAGCCAGGGCAGCCAAGCCAGGGAGGGTAAAGTCAAAGAATCGAAAGCTTGTTAAGCCCGCCTGTTTAAGTGTATTGGCAACGATCAGATTGGGAGGGGTGCCAATCAGGGTCAGCATTCCCCCCAAAAGCGCTGCAAAAGCCATCGGCATCAGCAATCTTGACGGGGCAATGCCCGCCTGATGAGCCAGAGAGAGGGCGATGGGTAAAAAAATCGCGGCAGTGCCCGTTGAAGACATCAAACCCGAAAGCAAAGCTGTAGAGATCATCAAGACCCAAATGATTCGGGTTTCGTTTTTGCCGGTTAGGCGTGTGATTCCATGCCCCAATAATTGCGCTGTGCCCGTATTTAAAAGGCTTCCCCCAATCACAAACAGAGCGGTAATCATCACCACCACCGGATCTGAAAATCCAGCCAGCCCTTCTTCGAGGGTGATCACACCACTGAGTAGCAGGGCCAAAAGCATCAGAATGGCAACCAAATCCAGACGCAGCCAATTGGAGAGGAAAAGGCCAACCGTTATCAAGAGGATCAAAAGTGTCAAAATGAGAGGTGTCATGTTTGTCTTTGTCTTGTAAATCTGCTTTTATTTCTGCTCTAGTATGGCAGATTTGGTGTCTGCATGGCCGTTTCAATCGCGTCAGACAGCCCCGATTCTGGTATCCTGACAGGGTAGACTTATACAAAGGACAGAATCAAAATGCAGATCGTGGTGGGAGCCCAATGGGGTGACGAAGGCAAAGGCAAAATCGTGGATTTTCTCTCTGAGAGCGCGGATTATATCGTGCGCTACCAAGGGGGCAATAATGCCGGACATACGGTGATTGTCGGCCCAGAAACCTTCAAACTGCATTTGGTGCCTTCGGGCATTTGCCGAGGCAAACAGAGTGTCTTGGGCAATGGCGTGGTGATCAACCCCGTGGCCCTGGCCCAGGAGATCAAACAATTGGAAGCCCGTGGCATCGAAGTCCAAGGCAAACTGTGGTTAAGCAGCCGGGCCCATTTGATTCTGGCGGAACATATCCAGCGTGATATGGCTCAAGAAGAAGCCCGCAGCACCAAGGTGGGCACCACTGGCAAAGGGATTGGCCCCGCTTATACAGATAAAATCACCCGCAAAGGCAT
This sequence comes from Candidatus Sericytochromatia bacterium, assembly GCA_018780035.1. Lineage (GTDB taxonomy): Bacteria > Cyanobacteriota > Sericytochromatia > UBA7694 > UBA7694. Next base: position 27,460 of record JADMKE010000020.1, on the reverse strand, counting down.
TCGCCTGGGTGAGTGGACTTATAGCGAAACCCTCTCTTCCGAAGAACACGAGGCCCTGCAGTTTTTGCAACCGCTGATCGCAGATACCACCCAGCTTTTACACGAAGCCTTGGAAAATGGCAAAAAGATTTTGCTCGAAGGTGCCCAAGGCACGTTTTTGGATATCGACCACGGCACCTATCCCTTCGTCACTTCCTCCAATTGCAGCAGTGGCGGAGCCTGTACGGGCACCGGTCTGCCACCGACTGCCATCACCGCCGTCAATGGCATTCTCAAGGCTTATACCACCCGCGTCGGCAACGGGCCTTTTCCCACTGAATTGCTGGACGAAACCGGCGAGTTTTTGCAGCAAAAAGGGCATGAGTTTGGCACCACCACAGGCCGCAAACGTCGCTGTGGCTGGCTCGATCTGGTTATGGCCAATTATGCCCGCCGGATCAACGGCATTGATCGCTGGAGTATTACCAAACTCGATGTTTTGAGCGGTTTAGAAGAAATCAAGGTCTGCACCGGCTATCGCTATCAGGGCGAATTGCTCAAAGGCTATCCGGCGGATGTGCGCACCCTCGAAGGGGCTGAACCCGTTTACGAAACCCATCCCGGCTGGCAGGAGTCGCTCGACAATTGCCGCAGCCTGAATGACCTGCCCGAAGCGGCCCGCAATTACCTTAAGATGATCGAAGACAAAACCCAAACCCCGATTGCCTTGGTCTCTTGGGGGCCCGAGCGCACCCAAACCCTGATTGTCTAAGCCTTAATGTTTGAGTTCTTGTGGGCGAGAAGGCTGTAAGCCAAAATAGGTGATCAGGTTTTTGCAGATCTCGCGGTAGACCGGCACTGCGGTCATGCTGGCGTAGTGGGCTGTTCTGGGTGCATCAAAGAGCACAAAGATCACATAGCGGGGGTTGTCGGCGGGCAGCACCCCAATAAACGAGGCCATCACGTCGCCATTGTAGCGGCCATTGACGACTTTGTCTGCCGTGCCTGTTTTGCCCCCGAGTTGGTAGCCGGGAATTTTGGCATTGTGGGCTGTGCCCCCTTGGCTTTCAACCACCTGGCTCATCATACTCAGCATTTCGTTTGCGGTTTTTTCGGAGAGGGTGCGGGTTTTCATCGGCGGAAATTGTTTGATCACTTCGTTTTCGGGTGAGATAATCTCGTGGATGATGCGGGGTTCGACCCGCACGCCTTTATTGGCAATCGCTGAAGCAGCCGTTACGACTTGTAAAGGGGTCACGGCCACACCCTGGCCAAATGAGATGGTGGACTGTCGCGAAGCTGCCCACGGCAGTTCCGGCAAGAGCCCCCCGACTTCGCCATTGAGTCCCGAGTGGGTTTTGGTGCCAAAGCCAAATTTGAGCAATAAATCGCGGTGCTGTTGGGGCTTCATGCGGCGGCCCAACATGCTGGAGCCCACGTTGCTGGAGACCTCCAGAATTTGCAAAGGCTTGAGTGAGCGCACCCGACCGGGGGGCTGGTGGTGGTCGTGAACGGGCCAATTGTCGACATAAATCAAGGTGGGCACATGAATGACCTCATCCATCGACGTTTTGCCCGCTTCAAGCGAGGCAGCCAGAGTAAAGACCTTCATGGTCGAACCGGGTTCGTAAAAGTCGGTCACAGCCCAGTTTTTGATGCGCGGATCCCAGCCCTTGCCCGGAATCGTGTTTAAGTTGACCGACGGGCTGGTGGCCAAAGCGAGCAGATCGCCATTGGGAATGCCCATCACGATCGCCACACCGCGCTCAGCTTGGGTCGATTCCATGCCTTTTTTGAGTTCGCGTTCGGCCAGGTACTGAATATTTTCGTCAATTGTGAGCACCACTTTATTGGCTTTGGCTTTTTCGGTCAAGAAAGGCAGATCGCCATCGATGCGTAACAATTCATTGCCATAGGCATCGGTCAAAATACCGGCTTTGGTGGCTCCACCTTGCAAAAACTCATTAAACGATTTTTCGATGCCCTCTTGGCCAATATTGTCGATATCTGTATAGCCAATTAAAGAGGCGGCCATTTCATTGTGGGGATAAATCCGTTTGTTCTCTGAGAGCACGCCAATGCCCGGGATTTTTAAGGCTTTGATCTGTTTGATTGTGGGCTCATCGAGTTTGCGCTTGATATAATGCCAGAATTTGCCTGAGATATTTTTGGTCAGCTTGTCTTGGGGCTCTTTGAGCAATGGAGCCAGTTTGGCTGCCACGTCTGCGGGATGGTCTTTGAGGTATTCGGGATCAACATAGACGGCATAAGCGGGCACGTCAATCGCCAATTTGTGACCATGAATGTCGGTGATAATTCCGCGTTTGCCAGCGATGCTGATAATCTTTTTCTGTTGGACTGCTGCGCGTTTTTTGAATTCTTCATTGCGGATCACCTGCAGATAAAAAACCCGTCCAGCCAAACCCACAAAGCCCAGAATCAGCGCCAGGTAAAGCAAACCAATGCGCTGATTAAAGGGAGGAATGGGAGAGGGGCCCGCAGCTGGAGCCTGCGGCGGGTTGGGACGTTCTGCAATTGCCATATTTAAAAGCCAACAGGGGTCCTGGGGGGCGTGTGGGTCTGAATCACAGGCTGGTAATGTTTGTTTTCAGCATCGTGGTAGGTGGAGCTGTCAAGGGTGATGTAATGGTACTGTTCGACAGGCATCATGCCCATGCCAATGGCTTTTTGCTCAACCACGGCCAGGGATTTTTTTTCAGCCAAAACGGCCTGTAAGACGTCGTTGTCTGCTTTGATTGTAATGATCTGCTGTTGTTTCTGATTGGCCTGGTTTTCGACCAAAACGGTGTGAAAATAAACCAAAAGAGACAGCACAAACAGAGAGGTCAGAGAAAAAATGGTAAATGGCGAGAGTTGCTCGGTTCTCACCACTGTTTTGCGGGTAATAAAAGACCGGGTGTTGGTATTGCTGCTTGCAGCCACTTGGGCCTGCATGTGAGTAGGGGTATTCAGTACTGAGGTTGCCGCCATGAAAAAATCCGCTCCATCGTATTCAATTCAATTCTGCTCATTCAATCAATTCATCTACAGTTTTTCCGCCACCCGCAGCCGTGCACTGCGTGAGGGGGAGTTTTCAAGCACTTCGGCTTCTGAAGGCTTGACTGCCCGAGTCAACAGGCGCAATTGGGCGCGGTGCTGACAGGTACAGATCGGCTGTCTCGGGGGGCAGAGACAGTCAGTGGCAAGCTTTCGCATGAAGAGCTTGACCGGCCGGTCCTCCAGTGAGTGAAATGCAATCACTGCCAAACGTCCACCGGGTTTTAAGAGCTTTACAGCGACCGGCAGCACCCGCTCAAGTGCGTCCAATTCACCGTTAACAGCAATGCGTAAAGCCTGAAACACCCGCGTCGCTGGATGCAGTTTTTGCCCCCGCCGGGGCATCACTTTCTCCACCGCCTGCGCCAAATCGATGGTGGTGACAAAGGGGGTTTTCCCCCGTGTGGCTACCAGCGCTCGGGCAATCGGACGGGCCATGCGTTCCTCACCATAAACCTGGAAAATACGGGTCAGTTCTGCTTCGCTCAAATGGTTGACCAGGTCTGCAGCGGTCGGCACGGGCTCCTGCGGATTCATGCGCATATCCAGCGGTCCCTCATTCAGAAACGAGAAGCCCCTTTCGGGTTCTTTTAACTGAAAAAGTGACGTACCCAGATCCAACAAAACAGCATCCAGTTCAGAGATTCCGTACTGCTCAGCTAAAAACGCCAGCTCGGCAAAGTTTGAGGGGATCAACTGAAAGGGGTAACCCAAACTTTCCAGCTTGATGCGCGCCCGTTCTAAGGTCTGTGGATCCCGCTCGATGGCCCAAAGAAAACCCTGGGAACCCACCGCTTTTAACATTTCCAGGCTGTGCCCAGCACCCCCAAGGGTACAGTCCAAAACCCGTTGTCCGGCCTGAAGATTTAGCCAATCCAATACCTCCCTTAACATGACAGAATAATGTTCGATGTTGGGGGGGGACAAGACATGCTCCTCTAGTTTCAGTGTCTGACAGGCTGGGATCCGCTTTCCGTAAGCCCTGTCACAGATCGAGCTGATGCAGTGCATAAGCTTTCATTAAGATTTTTATCACATGCAGATCTGCGTGTCTATGGTTCAAGTGGGATTTAATCAGAGGTTTTGCTGGAATTTTGCTTTTTTTTCGGGTTTTCACCGGCGTTTTTGTGCGGTTCATCACAAATAAATCAATGCCAATTCCCTTTGAAAAGCCTGTCAATCCCGCGTATTTACTGCGTTTAATCGTTCAGAATAGGCGTGCTGTCTTGGTTGAGTCCTTGCTCAGCCCCTGGGGCTTGGAATATGATGGGGAAATCCTTTTTTAGAATAGAGTGAAAAAACTGAATACGCCCACCCATTCTTCCTCCCTGCCTTCGCCTCTGTCTTTGACCCCTGAAACCCGTGAAGAAATTGCCAATATTACCCTGCACAGCTTCGGCTTTTTTCTCAGTTTGGTCGGATTGTGTGTCTTGGTGGCTTTGGCGGCCAGCTCGGGCTCAATCCTGCGGATTATCAGTGCCAGTGTCTATGGCGTGACGCTTTTGCTGGTCTATCTGGCCTCAATTCTCTTTCACACTTCTTTGGCCCTCTCTTTGCCCTGGAACAAGGCCTTTGAAACCGTGGACCACTGTGCGATCTATCTCCTGATCGCCGGGACCTATACCCCGTTTTTAATGGTGACCTTGCCCGGTTCCTTGGGCTGGTCGATGCTGGCCCTGATCTGGGGGCTGGCAGTGGCTGGCATTTTATACAAGGTCTTTTTCTTTTACAAATCCGACCTGCTCTCGACTTTGGCGTATATCCTGATGGGCTGGCTGGCGCTAGGGATTGTGATGCCCCTTCATGCCAAGCTCGGCTGGTGGGGACTGGGTGGCATCTTTTTCGGCGGCATTTTGTACACCCTGGGCGCGGTCTTTTATCTCTTGGATCATAAATTCCGCTTTGCCCACGCCGTTTGGCACAGTTTTGTGATCGCGGGCAGCTTCTGCCATTATTTGACAGTTCTGTTTTTTGTGATTAAAGTTTGATTGGAAAACCTAAGAGCGGCCCAGCACTTCGATTTCAGCCAGACCGGGGGTCTTGCCTGTAACGTGTTTGGTGATCGTGATGCGCACCGAAGTGGCTTCGTTGACAGGGTTGTTTAAGACCAAATTGAGATCACTTTGCTGGACAGGAAAACTGACCGTTTCGTTGATCAACACGCCCTGGGCACTGGTGACCAAAAGCGAAATTTCCTGAATTTGCAGACCTTCGCTGCGCTCGCGGTCGCCGCGCAAATTGACCCCAAAGACGCCCACTGCACGGGGAAAACTGATCTCAATGGTGGGCAATTTGCCTTTGGCGGAAACATCGTCGGCAGAGGCAAACCAAGAGGTGGTCAATTTGCCGTCGATCAACCGGTTCTTTTCGTAGGTGGGGTTGAGTTCGCTGCTCACGGTGACAGAGACATTGGGCTGACGGACCAAATTCCAATCGCCCGAAAGGGGGACCGGATCGAGGGCCTTGACGACATTCAGCTTGGCCGCAGGCAGCGGGGCTGGTGTGGCTGCTTGGGTCAAGATAATCGGGCTGGCAGAAGCCGTGGGGGCTGCTGAAGGCTTGCTAAACAATTGCTGCAGCAAGCCTGGGGGAGCTGCCGATTGCCCCGGAGAAGGGGAGGATGCTGGTGCCAAAACGGTGCCCACGGAATTGATCAAATCGATCGCTTCACAGCCCTGTAATCCCAAGCAAAGCGCCAAGATTCCCAAGGTCTGTCTGAGTCGTTGGGCGCGCAAAGGCACCTGTAAATGCATCATCTTTGTTCTTCCTTATTTAAATTCGCCACGGGTGCTCAGGGTTTTAATACCCTCGGAAGTGGTTTGACTGAATTTTTTGATTTCAGTCATTTCTGTAGATACATTCCGCACATTTCTTGCCATATCAAGGGTGTATTTGCGAATGTCTTGAACTTCTTTGAGCAATTGCGCATTGTTGGAAGCTTGGTCTGCGGCCACCAGCGGCTGCAAAAAGCTCAGGGCCGCGCCAGCGACAATACCAACGGCCAAACCGGCTGCAAATTTACGATCTTTGATCATGGGGAAATACCTTTCTTCAATTCGGGTGCTGTTTTTTCAAAGTCTGCAAAGCAGAGTGAGTCCGCTTCTATTTTATACAAAGCCAGGACTTCATTCAAATTCATCGAGGTGGCTTGCTCCAGAGTATAGCCCAATTGGGCCAATCCCTCAGAGACAGCGGCTTCATCGGGGGCTTCTACTTCCAAATAAGGAGGCAGACCTGCCCACTCGTCCAATTCAAAGCGAATGCGGTTCCAGACCCAGCTCTCACGGATCTTTTCATCGATCCGCACGCGCACAAAACCCAATTGCAGCAGGAATTGCTCCATGGCTTCGGGGTCTGCCACGGCGGTTTCGGTCTCTTGGGCAATTTTGTATTTGTCGCGGGAGAGGGTTTTTTTGAGGGTTAAAATTTGACTGGATTGGTTGGGTTGATCTGGGTCGAGCGCGCGAATCTGGCGAATGCGGATATAACTGCCGTCTTCCTGCAAATACAAGCGCCGATCAGGGTAGTCGTACATGCGATTCTGTTGGAATTCACGCCCCTCACAAACGGCCCCCAGGGCCCGCAGTTTTTCGCGAAGTGTTTCGCGGTCAATATTCAGGACTTTTACTTCAATTTCGTTCACTGAGCGCCATTTCAAAACAACAGATTAATGCCTAGCTTAGCATGTGGAACTCAGGGCTTTCAAGCAGAAGGAAGAATCGGCGGGCTCAGTTGCGCAGTGCGCCTTCAAAACTGACCAAACCGTTGCCATAGGTCTCATCCACACCAATGCTGCCGAGGTCAATCGCGCTGCTCTCAATTTTCTTGCGCACTTCGGCGGGTTTGAGGTAGGGCTGTTGGCTCCAGATCAGGGCGGCTTGAGCGGCCACCATCGGGGTCGCCATCGAGGTGCCATTGAGGGTGGCGTAATTTTGGGGCAAGCCCAATTTATTGGTGGTGACTTCGTAGGTTGGAAAGGTCGACATAATGCCCACACCAGGGGCCACCACATCGAGTTCTTTGCCCCGGTTGGAGAAGCTGGCCAAGACTTTGTCTTGATTCACGGCACCCACACAGAGAAATTTGCTGGCAGCGGCAGGATAGCCAATTGCACCGCCATCGTTACCGGCAGCAGCAATCACCAGCGCACCTTTGTTTTCGGCATAGGTGGCAATAAAATTGGCCAGGGTACGCATCACACCGCCACCGGGGGGGGAGCCCAGGCTGAGATTAATTACTTTGGCGCCATTGTTGGCGGCATAAGCAATGCCTTTGGCAATATTAAACAGATTGCCCGAACCGTTTTGATCGAGTACGCGCACTGCGAGAATGCGCACATTGGGAGCCAGACCGGTAATGCCTTCAGCATTGTTCATTTGCGCGGCGACAATGCCTGCCACGTGGGTGCCATGGCCGTGCATGTCTTTGGGATCAAAATCGCGGTCGACGTAATCAGCGCCTTTGACAACTTTGCCTTTGAGATCGGGGTGGTCGTAATCCACGCCGGTATCGAGGACAGCCACAGTGACTGAGGCATTGCCCATGCCGGATTGGGTCCAGACCTGATTCATGCCCAGGCTTTCGAGATACCACTGATCTTTGACCAAAGGGTCTTGGGCATTGACGGTGGGGGCTGCCTGTTCGGTCATGGCTGAATAGCGGGTATTGGGGGTCATGCTCTGGGCGGGTTTTTCTTCTTCGTCATCGGAGAACCATTTTTTGACGCGGTCGAGCAAACTCATTTGCACTTTAAAATTCACGTTGGGAATGGCAAACTCCACGCTGGGGTCGGCCTGGTACTGGTTCAGCGCATCTTGCATTTGGGTGCCTTTGGAGAGGCGGTGCAATTGGGTGGTTTCGTCTGCGGTGTTAAATGCGTCGAGCACTTCAGCGCCAGAGATCGTGGCCTGGGTGCGAAATCCGCTGCGGTATTTAACAATCACTTCGTTGTCCATGGGCTTGCTGACTTCGGTGTAGACCTGGGTTTTGGAAGCTTGGGTTTGCACGGTATTTTGTTTGAGGCTCTGGGCCAAAGAAACCGGGGCTGTCGGCTGAAGCGCAACAGGTGCGGTGGTTTGGCAGGCAGGCAGGGCCAGAAAAAGCAGGGCCAAAGCGGTTTTAAATTTCATTACTTGCTCTCTACTACAGTTGATCTCTGTTTAAGATATCGCTTGAAAGTGCCCAAATATTTCTTAAGCCCTGATTAATCTTCTCTAAAGCTTTGTCAAACCCAGAGAGGAATTAAGGTTTTATTTGGGTGACTTGGTAGCCTTTTGCGGTCAACAAGGCATTTAAACTGCGGGGACCAATCAAATGCAAAACGCCGACAGCGACCACTGTGCGCTCTTTGGCAAAGACCGGCTCAAGGCCAGTGAGCCATTTTTGATTGCGCTTGCTGACCAATGCGGCATAATAATCGGGATCTTCCTGGAAGGCCTCTTGATCGAGCCCCTCCAAACCACTCAAACTGCCTTCGTTATACAGGCTGAGAATTTTATTGCGTTCGGCAATTTGATCTTTGGGTGGATTGGCCAAGGTCTTTTTGAGGGACGCTGCCTGCTTTGCCTCGGGAATGCCTTCTGCCAAGGCCTGGAGCTGATCAGAGGCCTTTTCTAAATAGGCCACACTCACTTTGGCGGTCTCGGCCTGTTTGCGCAAGACCTGATCGAGGATGCTGTCGGGATTTGTGCCATCAGAGGGGGGGGAATCCAACAAAAGATTTAAATACCAAGGCCGGGCAATATTTAAGACCTGTTCGGGAACACCGGCTGTTTTGGTGCGGTCTTTGAGGGCTGTCCACTCAGCTGCAGACAATTCTCCCTGATTGCTGCGACCGGGATCAAAGGCAAAATTCAGGGCCGCACTTGCCAATTCTTGGGTATTGCTGAGATCCGCCTCCATCACAAAGCGTTGGGCATTTTTGAGCGCGCTCTGGAATTTTTCTGGAATCGTATAACTCGCGTCCAAGGGGCTGTGGGCGGTGCCAATCAAGAATGATGTCGGAGCTCCTACTTGAGGGGGCTTGACTTCCCAAACCAGCAGGTTTTTAAGGCCCACCCGCGCAGCCGCGTTGGGATTGGCAAGGGGTGTATTGGTTTGTGAATTGGTTTGACCCGGCAGACGCAATCCCGAAAGCTGATCGGGCGATTGAACGGTATTGACGGGTTCGGTGCTGCAGCCTGTTCCCACCAAAGTTATTCCGAGGCAAAAGCTCGCGAGGGTCCGTTTCAGGTATAAAGACATCTGCATAGTCATTCTTTCCTTTGGCGCTGATGCAGCCATTATACCCGAGATATTCCCCCAGACTCCAGCGCAAACCTGTGCATAAAAACCATCAGGGGCGGGAATAGAAAAAACATCCCCCTCAGCAAAGGATTCAGCAGAAGGAGTTTTGATTGTGGATATTCGTTTGCCTGCCAGCCCCCCACCCGGTCCTGTTCCCAGCCCCCCACCAAGCCCTGTCCCGAACCCAGCCTCCGGCCCGGCTCCCAGCCCAGCACCAGCACCTGGCCCGGCTCCCAGCCCAGCACCAGCACCTGGCCCGGCTCCCGACAGCGCCAGTGTCACCCCCCACTTGGACAGCCATGGTTCCGAACCCAGTACCGTTGCCTTTCAGACTCCCAGTGCCAAAGCGGAGGCCATGCAGCAATTTGTTGAAACCCATTTTCAGACCCTCGATCCCAATCGCGACGGCTTTCTCAGCCGATCTGAAATTCGCGCGGCCCGGCAAAAGCCCGAATTTGCAGGGGCTGACCAGCAGCGCATGCTCTATGCCCTGGAAAAAAACGTCGGTGAGCTGGAAGAGTATGCCAACGATGAATTTGGCGATGAAAATGATGGCATTACCCGCCAAGACATGCGGGCCTTTGTTGCCGAAGCGCACAAATCCCCTTCGAATAATACAATTCAGGAAATCACAGGCGATTACCAAACCCATTCCTCCCCTCAGGCCCGGCAATTATTGGCCTTGTTTGAGAAAAACCTGCCCAAACTCGATGGCGACAAAGACGGTTTTGTCTCGCGGGCCGAAATCCAAGCGGCCCTTGCAGACCCCCAATTTAAAGACGATGATGCCGCTCTGATCGCTGTTTTACAGCGCCGCCGCTCGGATTTGGAGGAATTTTCAAATGATGAATGGGGTGATGAAAACCAAGGTGTGACCCTCGAAGACATGAAGGCCTTTGTCAAAGAAGCCGAGGCCCACCCCAATGCTGACGCGGTTCAATTTGTACTGACGGATTTTAACAACAGCAGCGCTCGGCTGGCCCAGAGCATTCCCCGTGCCAACCCTGCCCATTTTGCCCGGCCGCTCTATGCCACCCCAGATAATCCTGCTGCCAGCATTCGTATTCAGCCTGGGTTGAGCCAAGGCACTTACAACGATTGCTTTTTTCTCTCCCCTTTGGCAGGGGTGATTCAAAACGATCCGGCTGCTGTGGCCCGCATGATCAAAGACAATCACAATGGCACCTACACCGTGACCTTTCCGGGGGCCCCGGATAAACCGATCACCGTCACCCCACCCACCGATGCCGAATTGGCACTGGGGGCCTCTTCAGGCCAAGACGGTACCTGGTTGAGCGTCTTGGAAAAGGCCTATGCCTATCACCGCAACCGCGAGTCGGGGCAGCCCAATCCCAATCCCTACGAACAGATCGACAGCGGCGGTCTGCTCGGCACGGGCTTGCAGATCGTCACTGGGCATAGCTCAGATCAAGATATTTTGGCAGTCACAAGCAAAGCCGCCACCCGTGAAAAACTCAAAGCCAGCTTGGCCCAAAAAGGTGCGATCACCGCTTCGACCTTCGGCGCCGGTTCCTCAGATAAAAACATCATGCCCAGCCATGTTTATGCCGTATTGGGGTATGACCCGGCCACAGATCGGGTCACGATTCGCAACCCCTGGGGCGCAGGCGGTGAACCCAGGGGCATTGCCCACCCAGACAGCCAGCAGGACGGGGTCTTTAGCCTGACCATGGACGAGTTTTACCAACTCTTTAACCTGGTCGCTTACGAAGAAAAATAGGGTTGCAGATCGAATCGCTTCTCCAGCTCTTCAAAACGGGCCGATCTCTGTGTTATCGTAAAAGCAGCAAAGCAAGGAAAAGCTGCCTGTGATACACCCTTCACGCTTTCGCCTCAACCCCCTACTCAGCCTGAGTGCTCTGTTTGGCTTGTTTGTGCTGCCAGCTTGTACTGGAGACAAAAAACTGCCGCCCACCCAGGCCAGCAGTCCAGCACAGAGTCAGGCCGCGGCTGAATTGGTGGCCAGTTTAGAGGCCCGGCTCGAAAGCCTGCGCAACGATTTGCAAGAGGCCAGCACCCGTGCCAGCAACGCCCCGGCTTCGACTGAGACTCAGCCGACAGCTTCTCCTGAGACACAGCCCAACCCAGATCCCAATCCAGGGGCCACACCCGTTCCGGCTCCTGGCAGCAGCCCCGCCCCGCCTGCCAATGGCCTCTGTTCTCGCACAGGCAAAGACAGCGATCAAGACGGTCTCTCGGACACCTGTGAAGCCATTTTGGCCGAGACCTATGCCCCAATTTTTTATCTCTCCAGCCAGGAAAAATACTTTCCCACCCAGGTTGATGCCTTTCTCAAACAGACCTCACTCTGGTTTTGGGATTCGGATTGCGACCCAGATTTAAACGAACAACTCCAGGCCTTTCCGATCCAGAGCCAGTTATTGACCCAAACCCAAGCGGCTTCGTGTAAGAGCAAATTGCCAGCCAGTTCCCAGACCACCCGCAGCAAAGACAAGGTGCGCAGTTTTTATTTAAAAGATCTGCCTGAAGAGGCCCGCAAAGGCAGCACCCATACCCGCGATTGGATCACCTACGTACACGCCTATCCCAATACCTTGAATGGAGCCACCTTGCAGTATTGGCACTTTTACGCCTATCACAGTGGTGAAGGTGAACATGGGGGCGATTGGGTCGGCGTCCAAATTGTCCTCGACAGCGTGTTTAAACCCCTGCGTTTGGGCATTGCTGGAGACAAAGATCTGAGGTATCTCAATTGGCGCGAACTGGAACGCGAAGGCGAGAACCGCGTGCGGCTTTACACTTATCCCGAAAGCCATGCCCTTTATACCGCCGGCAAAGACGTGCCTGCCGATGGCTGCAAAGGCCTGGGTGGTTTTTTCTCCTGCCGCATCGACCCAGCCAAACCCGAGACCTTTGTGCGCCACGAACCTTGGAAAAATGGCCAAGTCACTTGGTTTAATGGTGATACAGGCAGCAGTGGCGGTCTGCTCAACGTGGGTGAGCGCAGCCTGCCTTTGAATGGCCAGAGTTTTATTCAATATGCAGGCCTGTGGGGCAGTATTGGCAAAAATACTGCCAATTCAGGCGATTATGGCCCCGCGTACAACGGTTTGGGCATGATGAGCAATGGTTATTTGAGCTTTTGGGCTGCAGGCATGTTAAATCCCAAACGCGAAGATGCCTATCCGCTGGCGGTCAGCCCTTGAGGCCCTTTCAGACCCTGTTGGTCTTCCCACCCTTTTGGGAGCCCACCCAGCCCTATTTGGCCCTGCCCGCCTTGACCGCTTGGCTGCGTCACAACCAGCAAGCGGTGACCCAATGGGATCTCAACCTCGATTTTCACGAGCGGGTGATTTCCGCCGAGTATCTTGGCAACCTGCTTGTCACCCGCAATCCCGAAATAGTGCGCCAGACTTTGCCGCTCGAAGAGGTCTTGCGCACATTTTTGCCCCAAGTCGATGCCGCCAAAGCCACCCTGCGCTCACCCCGCTATTATGATCCTGCGGCTTTTATTCAGGCCAAAGCCACACTCGAAAAGGCCTACCAATTGCTCTCATTGGCTTATGCCCCCAGCCAATGCAGCAAACGCGGAATTGTCTTGCCCTATCGCGAGTCCTCTTCGGAGCAATTGGCCCTGGCCACTGCCGACGAAACATGCAATCCCTACCGCGATTTCTACCGAGAGGCGGTCTTGCCCCGTCTGCAAGCAGCCCCGCCAGATTTACTCGGTATTTCGATTGCCGACACAACCCAATTGGTGGGTGGTTTAACGCTGGCGCGCATGGTGAAGGAATGTCTGCCTGAGGTGCATATCACCTTCGGGGGGGCGCTTTTTTCCAAATTTGCAGCTGCCCTGCAAGACAAACCCAGCCCAGCCTTTGACCTTTTCTTTGACAGCATGATCAGCGGCGAAGGTGAATTGCCTTTGCTGAGCCTGATTCAAACCCTCGCAAGTGGGGGCGATCTGGCCCAGGTGCCCGCGTTGGTCTGGCGCGACCAAACGGGCCGGGTGCACCTCAACGACAAAGGCACGCCCGTGGCCATGAACGAATTGCCGCCCCCCGATTTTGATGGATTGCCCCTGGATAAATACTGGGTGCCCGAACCGATTCTGCCCTTGCTGGGTTCCAAAGACTGCTATTGGAAAGACTGTGCCTTTTGCGATCATTATGTCTCTTATGCGCCCCGCTATCGCCTGCGCAAGCCGGGGCTGATCGCCGAAGACATGGCCTTTTTGGCCGAAAAATATGGGGTGCGGCTCTTTTCTTTTGGCGACGAAACCCTCTCCCCCAATTATGCCCGCCACCTCTCAGCGGCTCTGGTGGCGCAAAAATCTGAGCTGCGCTGGTCGATTCTCTCGCGCCTGCAAAAGGGCTTCGATGCGGAAACCTGTGAACAGATCTACCAAGGTGGCTGCCGCTTTATTATGTACGGGCTGGAATCGGCGCACCCGCGTATCATTGAGCGCATGGCCAAAGGCACCGACCCCGCAACCGCCGTCGAGGTCTACCGCCAGACCGATGCCGCTGGGATCTACAATTATTCGTTTATCTTCTTTGGCTTTCCAACCGAAACCGAGGCCGAAGCCCAAACCACCGTTGACTTTATCACGGCCCACCGGCGCTATATCCACTCGATTGGCGCAGGTTATTTCTTTTTGCAAAAATTTGCGCCGATGTTTAGAAAATACCAAGAATACGGGATTACCATGCTCGATGATCAAGACCTGAGTGATGATTGGAGCATTTCGATTCGCTACGACACTCTTGAGGGCATGTCCCAGCAAGAGGCTGCGGTCTTTCACCAGGGCTTTATGCGCCACCTGCAAAAAATTTATGGCCAACCACTCTGGCTGGTGGACAATAGCCGCAGCACCCTCTTTCTCTACCTGATCCAGCATGGCAAAGACTGGATGCAAAACTATGATTATTCCGGCCAGGTCGAGGTCGAGATTACCTCCTGATGCCGGATGCCAAACCGATCAAAGCCCGCCTCGCAGAACTCTGGCGCTTTCGCAAGCCTTTTGACCAGGTTTTGCCTGACGATCTCGACCATGCCCATATCCCTCCACGTGTTGGCCCGATCTGGCTCTCTCGGGCCGAAAAACCTTCTGTGGTCCAACAACAGACCCCCGTGTTGATCACGGTTCATGGTTTTTCGGCCACGCCCTTTGAAAGCCATTATTTGCTTGATTATCTGCTTGATACACACCCTCAATGGCAAGGTGCTCGGGTCATGCTGGGCGCCCACGGCAGTGACATTGCTGAATTTCGCCAGGCGTCTTGGCAAGATTGGCAGGCCCCTTTGGAGCAAGAATTGGCAGCTTTGTTGCGTCTGGGCTATGCCCACCAAACGCTGATTGCCACCTCCACGGGCTGTGCCCTGCTGCTTGAATTGCTGAGCCGACGCGCCTTTCCAGGTGTTCAAAAGCTGGTTTTAATCGCGCCTTTGGTGAAACCCCGCGAAAAATTAGTCAAATTGGTGAGCTGGGCCCGCAAAGCGGGAGTACAGGCCGTTGCCAATGATTTTGACCCCGATTGGATTCGCTGTTGGTACCGCGAATTGCCCTTACACGCGGTGGAACAATTGCACCTGCTCTGCAGCGAATTGCAGCGGCTTTTAAAACGCGGCCTGCATTTGCCCTCTGAGCTGGAGATCTTGATTGTGCAGAGCCGGGGCGACCGGGTCGTTGACCCTGAAAGTGCCCAGATTTTGGCCCAATCCCTCAAACACAACCAAGTCGAAGTCCTCTGGTTGGATTCGCGCTGGCATCTGCCGATTTTGCCCCGCAAAGACGAGCCGCGGGAAAACGCGATCAAAGATCGGGTCTTTGCCCGTGTCGATCAATTTCTCAGTCAGTCCCTGCCAAAATGGCCCTGAATTTGCGCGCAAAGTCGTTTTTTTATGCCATAATCTAGGCAAAGACCTTAATGAGGGAGTAGACATGCTCAACGCCACATCCGGGCCAAGCCCCGTCTCGCTGACACCGTCTCCCCTGTTGCCGGTTCAGGCCACGCAAGCAACCCCGGCTCCGTCTGCACCTGCCAGTCTCGCACCGACCACCCCAGAAACCTATCGCCAAGGCACCTTGGAGCCTACTCAAGTACAGTTTCAGGCGCCTGCAGCCACTCCCCCCCAGGCTTTGGAATTGCAGCAGGCCCTGGGGTATTTAATGCCTTATCAATCCAATGCGGCTGAAGACGCTCCCCCTGTGCCGGACGCGCTTCGCCAACCCCTGGATAATTGGGCCAAAGAGCTGGGTTTTCCCGACTTTCGGCGGCTGCAACACGCTTGCCGCAATCTGCCCCGCGAGGTGCTGGTCCATTGGTATAGCAATCTCCCGCCCCAAGCCTCGTTGCCCTTGCAGCGCGAAGCCTTAAAACAGGCCTTGACCCAGGCCCTGCAAACCCGCTTTGAGGGCCTGGAGATTCCCCCGCCCCAATTAAAACTGGCGGAACCGGGCCTGGAGTGGGGGCCCGCAGCCCTGCTGGCGGTCTACAATTCGGTGGCAGAAATGCAAACCCAAGTGCCTGCAGATAAACTCAAAACCCTGCTGACCCAGCCCAATGGACAGGCCCTGATCTACGAAATGCATCCCCCGATTCAAAGCCGCTCGGGGGAATTGATTCGCGCCCTGGGAGAGAGCATGAAAGTCGCCCGCCGCGATCAAGACGGTGGCAAGATTATTTTGCACCAGGGGGCTGTTTTTCCGAATCCCTCAGACTTTGTGCAGCAGCCCCAGATCCGTCAATTGCTTGCAGAGCTTGAAACAGCCCGGCAGACGCCGGGGCAAAGCTCTGCTGCTGTAACCGAGTTACAGGCCTTCCTCAATCTCTCACGTCCTGCCGGACAGGCCCTCAGCAGTGGTGTTTACGATGCGGAGACCGAAGCTGCGGTTGAACGTTTTCGAACCCTGATTGAAGCCCGTCAGATTCGGGACATTATCGCGGATGATCGCCAGATTTCACCTGCTGAAAAAACCAGCCTCTTGCAAAGCCTCGATGCCCGGATCAACGCTTTGAGCCCCCAAAACCCCAGCCAAAGAAGTGCCACCCCCGCAGATCTGCGCAACAGTCTTTTAACCAGCGAACGCTGGCACAAACGCTGGTTTCCTCAGTTGAGCCCCGGCAGCCAAGAACGCATTGCGGCCGTGCTGGCACAAATGAAAAACAACCCCGAACCGGGTAAATTTGATGCGCCGCTTTTGGAAAACCTGACCCAATTTTGGTTTGGGATGATCGATGGGGGCGACAACCAAGACTTTACCGAACAGGTCTTGACCCACGAAACCGGGCATATCTTGCAAAATGGGCCAGAGGTGCTGGAAAACTGGAAACGCATCAGCTGGTCTGAAAATGCCGAAACCAGCGCTGAATATGGTCTTGATCATACCCTGCAAACCGGCCAAGAAAATGGCTTTGTCTCGCCTTATGCCACCCTCAGCCCTGAAGAAGACTTTGCTGAGAGTTACCGCAGTTTTGTCTATCAGCCCGAACGGCTGCTGCGGGATTCCCTGACAAAATTTATGTTTATGGCGGCTGTGACGGGCCGCTACGAAGGCAAAGAAGGGGAATTGCTGGATTTTATCACCGCTCACGGCAAAAGCAAAGAGGCTGTAAAACATGAAATGGCACGTTTTCGTGGGTTTCTTCCGCAGCTTTGGCACGACATGGCTGAAAAAGGCGGGGCTCCCCTGGCTGAAGGTATGGATTGGCTGGCCCAACAGAGCGCAATTCCGCTGCCCGCCTTTTCGCGGGAATGGTTGGCTGAAAATGCCGAGTCGGTGCGCAGCCTTTTCCCGGCCTGGGCAGAATCCCTGGCCGAGGAGCAAAATCCGCAATTCTCAAGCCGTTTTGCCTCTTTTCTCTCGGAGCTGGACTTCCAATTGCAACTCAATTTCCAAGATTTTCGCTGTAAAAACGATGAAGAGGGTTATGTCTTGGAGTTTTTAACCGGCTTGCAGCGCATCGCCAGGGATGGCCAGCAGGATCCCCAGACCCGGGCCCAAGCTGAAACAGAGCTAAACGCCTTTGTCGATGGGGGCATGAGCGCTTTCAGCCAGGCAGATCAAGCGGCTATGCCCGAGCAAGTCAAAGACTTGCTCGCTGGGGAATCGGGAAGTTCCAATCGGGCGCTGCTGGTTTTATTGGCCAAAATGGTGGCCCTGGGAGAGGGGAATCAATGTGCCTCGGATCAACAAACAGACCCCCTTTATGCCAAATTAAGCCCCGCTGCCAAAGCCCTGTTTGAAGATACGGGGTTCCGCAACCGGGTTGCGACCAGTTTTGGCCAAACCCGGATCAATACCACCAATCTCCACAAAGAGGTGCTGGCCGAAATTGGGCGTTTAAGCCAAAGCAATTCTGCCGCATTTTTGCTCAAACAAAGCCAGACCCTGCGCATTCTTTTGCAATCTGAGCGCAATCTCAACAATGCCTATCGCCTCTACGAACAGACCGTGGAGCGCTTTAATGCGGGGCAACCCGGAGACCCGCTGCAAATGCTCAGTCTCGAAGACTTTATTCAGTTGTTTAAAGACAGAATTCAGAGTACCCGCCCCAGCGCAGAAGCGCTGCAGGACATGCTGGGACTCAGAGAGCCCAGTCTGCCCAGCGAAGGGCTGGAGCAGCGCTGGCTATTGGATCAAAACGCCTGAAAAATCCCTGTGCGCAAGGTATGTACGGGCGCGCCAGGCGTTGTCAGGCTATCGCGGTATTGGTAGGTGGCAAAGAGGGTGGTTTTGTCCCAGACTTTGACCCCAACCTGGCCCTCGTGGGCCATGACATTGGTGCGTCCGAGCTGATCTTCGACAAAATACGCAACCGAGGCGTCTGTTTCGAGGTATTTGAGGAAATAAGCCAGAAAGAAATCACCGGGCATGCGCGCTGAACCCAATTGTAAACCCGCTTGAAAGGCTTGGTTTTTGTCGGGGGCGGCCAGATTGCGCAGATAGTCAAACGAGAGTTCCAGCGGCAGGCGCTCGCCCAAATGGAAGGTGACTTTGCCAAAGCCATTGAGCAGGCTAAATGCGGTATTGGGGGTATTGCTCATGACATTGCCCACCAAAGGCTGGCTCAGGCCTTTTTCCGTCGCCAAACGGCTTGCATTGTAGAGGACACTTTCGCCGAGATAGTGATGGTAAGCGGCACTAAGGTCAATATCCATCCAGCTCAGGGGCGAAATCTGGGTATCTGCTTTGGCACTGAGAATAAAGGTATTGCCTTCAAAGACCCGATTCATGTTGATAATCTGCTCACCCAGGGTCAATGAAAAGCGCCGAAAAACCGGGGAGATAGCGTCAAAATGCAGGCGTTGCATGGCGCCTTCGGGCTGTACGTCAAAGTCCATCAACAATTCGCTATTGGAAAAGACATTCTGAAATTTGCCCGCTGTGACGTCGATAAACGCCGTGGGCCGCCAGGTGATAAAAAAGCGATCGAGCGAAAAGTCCACGCGGGCACCAAAATCACCCAAGCGCCACCAGGGATTGCCCGGATTGCGCTGATTGCCGACACTCAAGCGGGCCCCGTAGCCAAAGACGTCCTGGCCCCGGCTATTCAGGCTGAGGGTGACGCGGCTTTGCGGGGTATTGGTGGTGGCTTTGCTCAGATCGGCAAAATCGGGGGTCACCAATTCATGACGCAGGGCAATGTCGCCACTGAGAGTAAAAGGCAGACTGTTGGCAAACGCGGCGAGGAGCTCTTCGCGGGTTTGGTTGAGATCGTTGTCGAGAATATCCAAATGGTCTTCGACCATCTCCAACTCGGCCCTAATTTCTTCGCGCAGGCTGCTCAGCTCTTTTTGGTATTCAGACTTGAGCGCCGCCAGCATTTTTTGATCGCTGTCTGAGACGTTTTTGATCTGGCGAAAGACCTGCACCAGCAGCGCTGCCATTTCGTAACGGGTCAGGGAACGCTGGCCTTTGAATTCGCCATCGGGGTAGGTCAATTTGAGCTGGTATTTTTGCGCCAATTCTTGCAGGGCTGCGGCGGACCAATGGCTGGGAGCCACATCGGGATAACCGGTTTCTTTGGTCAAGTCTTGGGCCCAAACAGGGGTGACCATACTCAAAGGTGTGCTGAGAGCCAGCAATGCGGCGATGGCGGTGAATAGGCGTTTGTTCATGATTCTTCCTCTTTATTTACCTGGCTCAGAAATCCTGGCGCAGGGTGGTGTACAAGATATACAAATGATCTTTGCTGGGATCTGAAAGCGGGCTGCGGGCATGTAAGGTGACCGAAAACGACGTTTTGGCTGCCAATTGCACAGCTGCATCCAAGACATGGCCTGAGACATCGGTGCCCGCCAAGGTTTCATCGACCATCAGCGAGAGATTGGCATCTTGCTCCAGGCCGCGATAGGCGTATTTAAATTGCCACGAGCCGGGTCCGTTGAGTTCTCCCACTTGCAATCCGGCCCACCAGCCCTGGTTTTTGTCGGCACTGCCCAAATTGCGCAAATAATCGGCCTGCAGGATCACAGGCCACTGCTCCCAGAGGTTCAAGCGCAACTGGGCAAAGCCATTTAACAATCTAAATTCTGATTCAAAATTGTTTTTATCTGCCCCCCGGTTGCGGGCACTGAAGATACCTTGGTAGCCCTGGTTAAAATTAAAGCGGGCCAGATTGTCGGCTTTGAGGTAATGCGAATAACTGCTGCCCAGGCGCAAACTCAGCGGCTCTGCCAGTTTAAACTCACTTGAGAGCTTGGCTGCCAGCAAAGAGGTGGTCACAAAGGTCTCTTCCACCAAGACCGCGTACTGGCCCAATTCGAGATCGAGTTTGGGCCAAAAGGGCGTGAGGTCGCGCCAGCTCAATTGCTGCTGCAAACCACTAAAACTCACGTCTTCGTCCAAGAGCAATTCGTTTTCGGAGAGAAAGTTAGGGGCTTTGCCCACCGTCAGCGCGAGCTTAAACGGGCCCTGATTCAATTCTTGGGGCTGGTAACGGATAAAAAAGCGATCGAGATTGATCGGGCTGCGGGGAATATGATCACCCCCAAAGGGGAACCAGGAGAGATTGTATGAGCGGTTGTCGTTGCTGAGCACCCGTACCTGCCAATCCCAACTGTCTTGAATCCGGCCCTGCAAGCCAGCTCCCAGACGCACCTGAAAGTTCGCTCCAGTGACATTGCTGCCAAAGAAATTCTGAAAATCTCCCAAACGGGTGCTCATTCCACAAAAACGCAGGGCCAACGAGCCAAAGGCCCGAATGGACGTCATTTGGTCTATGCGTTCGAGCATTTCTTGCAATTGGGTGTTTTGCAAATCGCTCTGGTCTTCCAACACCTCAGTGCGCTCATCCAGGGCCGAATAACGTTCTTCCAGCTCGGCGGCAAACTCTGTCTTGAGCCTGTTGATCAGCGCCTGATCTGCTTTTGCGAGGACCTGCTGTTTTTCTTCTAAGGCTTTTAAGACCTTGCTCAGAATCACAGCCAATTCAAATCGGTTGACGGGCTTTTGGCCTGTATTTTGGCCCCTGTTTTGGTCTTGGGCAGAAACCAAGTCCAGTTGGTAGACTTCGTTGAGGTATTTTAAAGCTGGCCAGGCCCAATGCGAATCGGGCACAGACACAGTTTCGGCCCGAACGCCAGCCAGATAAAGCGGAGAAAAACCCAAACCCAAAACGGCCAAACCTGTCAGCAGGCTGCGCCTGAAAAACCCATTCAACATGATTACTCCAGAATTCAGACAACAGCCATGCGCTCAGGAGCATGGCTATCAGATCAAAGATTAAGCGTTAGTCAAAAATACGCTTATTTCCAGTCTTCGTCAAGAGCGGCTTGCTCTTCGGGAGTGGGCACAAATTCCAGATCCATCAGAAAACGCTCGTTTTTCTTGAGGGTGTTCCAGTCAAATTTGGTGGGGTCTTCGAGGGGTTTATCTGCTTCGATTTCGACCCATTCGCCCGGCCCCACTTTTTTGGTCTCCCCTTTGTCGGTTGTGACTTCAACAATGCCATTGAGGGTCGTGACATGGCTTGTGTTCTGGTCGTTGTGGGAAACAAAAAGCTCTGTGCCAATCACACTGGCCACCGCAATCGGGGTGCGCACGCGCATGGGGTCTTTTTGGTTGTGTTGTTTTTTGATCCAGGTTTTGCCCCGCAGCAAGCGCAGGTCTTTGGCGGCCCGCACACGCAAAATGGTGCGCGAACCCAGGCGCACCACAGAGCCGTCGGTATAACGCAGCTCAGAGCGGGAATTGGCCCCGGTCCGCAAGGTCATGCCCGGATAGAGCGCCATATTGGTATTGGCTTTGTTCCAGGCGGCCCCGGCACGGGCTTGAACAACCCCAAAAGAATGGGTGATTTTGGCAGAAGGGCCTGCGGATTCAGCCTGGGGCGCCAAGAATACCGAGCTGCCCAAGACCAAGGCGGTTAACGCAACGAGTGAAATTTGTTTCAACATGGAGCTTCCTCTCAGGAATGTTTATGTTCAGGCTTTGTAAAAAAGCGATGTTCACAAAAAGTAAGATTTAATAAATTTCATTATAACGTGTTCAAGATTCACTCGGCGTTGGCTGGGTCACATTGCCATCGTCAGCTGGCTCACGTTCGAGAATATCCAGAATAGAAATTTGCTGGGTATTTGTTGGCTGCGCCTGTTGGGCCTCTTTTTCATAGGCTTTGCGGCTGACAGGCTGCACCTTGATAATCGGGCGCTCGGCGACTTTATTGCCACGGGAGCCCACGGATTTGACCAACATATCGCGAAAATCCAAATACTGTTCCATGACTCGGGCCCGTTTGCGGGGTTCAAAGACCAGTTTGATCACCGGATCGGGGTCGGCGCTGAAATAGACCAATTCAGCGTCTTCGGGTAAATAGGCGTATTCTTTGGCGAGAATAAATTTGGTTACGTTAAAGCGTTTCATAAAATAGACGCCGCCACTGTCGCGGTAGAGCACCGAAAAGACGGTCTGTTGGGCCTGGCGCTCAAAATGTAAGACATCCTCTTTGACAAAGAGCTTATCGGGGATTTCGAGGACCTGGTAGGTGCCATTGCCAAAGACCAACAGCAATTTGTCGAAGGTGGAGCAGAGCAGTGGCGCATCGGATTTAACCTGGGTACCTAGATAGCGGGTTTCGGGATCAAAGCCCACTTTTTGATCTTGGATCGCCACAGCCGTGACATTGATCGTTTCAAAAGATTCCAGACTGGTCTGGCGTGGGTATTTGTCGCCATATTTTTTGAGAATGGCTTTGAGCCAAAGAATGGCCGTCTGGTTGAGATGAGTCAGTTTGCGCTGAACCTCTTCGATCGCCTCTGAGGTCTTTTGCAACTCTGCCAGGGCTTTGGCGGAATCAAAGCGGGAGATGCGGCGAATCGGGATATTTAAAAGTTTGTCGAGATCTTCTTCGGGAATGGGAATAAAGCGCTCGTCGAGCATCGGTTCGAGCCAGGCCCGCAACATCGCTTTGAGTTCGGGCATATCTGCCGCCTCTTCGAGCGAGAGGTAGAGCTTGTTCTCGATAAAAATTTGCACAAGTACCTGCTCGCGGTATTTGCGTTGGTGGCGTGCCAATTCACAATGGAGTTCCCGCTCCAGCACCTGCAGCAATTGGCGGGTGTTTTCCCTGAGAATCTCGTGCACATCCAGTTCCACGGGCATGTGGTTGCGAATCAAGATCGGCTGCAGATGCAGGGTCAGTTCGCAGTCGCTGTAGAGAAAGACCCGCTCGAGCAATTCTTCGGCCATGACGCCATGGCCGACACGCAGTTCAATCTCCACAAATTCAGTTGTGAAGTCGTTAATATTTGCAATCTTGAGCTTGCCTTTGTGGATCGCGGCTTCGATCGAGGCAATCAGCGACTCGGTTGTGGAACCGTAGGGAATCTCCCGAATCACCAGGGTTTTGGGATCTTTGATCTCGACCTTGGCACGCACCCGCACTTTGCCTTTGCCGCGCATATACTGGGAGGCATCGAGCAACCCGCCTTGGGGGAAGTCCGGAAAAATTTCAAAATCTTCGCCTTTGAGAATCGCGATCTGGGCCTCGATCAATTCGCAAAAATTATGTGGCAGCATTTTGGTGGCCAAACCCACTGCAATCCCATCGGTGCCGGAGAGCAGAAGCAGCGGCAGTTTTGCTGGCA
This sequence comes from Candidatus Sericytochromatia bacterium, assembly GCA_018780035.1. Lineage (GTDB taxonomy): Bacteria > Cyanobacteriota > Sericytochromatia > UBA7694 > UBA7694. The sequence goes on along the minus strand of JADMKE010000020.1, from coordinate 4,063 downwards.
GCACCACAGGTTCTTTGTTGCGGCCATCGTAACTGTCGAGGTAATCGGTGATCTCGGGGTTAAACAGGGTTTCACGCGCCAGGGGGGAAAGGCGGCATTCAATGTAGCGGGCCGCACTGGCAGGATCGCCCGTGAGCAAATTGCCAAAATTTCCCTGTTTGTCGATCAGGTAGTCTTTTTGCGCAATATTCACCAACGCGGCTTCGATGCTGGCGTCCCCGTGGGGGTGGTAGCGCATGGTCATGCCGACAATATTGGCGACCTTGTGGTATTTGCCATCGTCGACTTCAAACAGGGTGTGCAAAATGCGGCGCTGAACGGGCTTGAGACCATCCTCCAAAAAGGGAATGGCGCGATCTTTGATCACGTAAGAGGCGTATTCAAGAAAGTTAATGTCTAAAAGGGATTGTAAAGAGGTTTTGCTGCTCATGCCCTCATTTTGGCAGAGGCGCGGATCGGTGGCAACAGGATGAGTGGCAGGAGAGAGAACAGGGAGCATGATTCACCTCAAAAAAACAGACTCCCACCAGCATAACATACAAATGTATTTTTATGTATTAAAAATCCAATCTGCTGCGCGCTATTCGTCGCGGTGCACACTGTCGGGCGAAAATGCAGGCAGACAGATTGCAATATACTCAGCGCCTTCGGGGCCGGGCGTGCTGTAACGCACCCATTCCCCTGCTTCGGTAATAATCGCTTGGCCCGCATCGACCGTGAAAGTCTCTGTTTCCGACTCGACCTGCAAGCTGCCTTTGAGCACCACTGTCATCTCCTGGAAATCTGGCCGCTGACCGGGTTCGACCCAGCCGCTGGGCGAGCTCATTTGGGCCACGGAGGCGTGGCTGTGGCCGGTATTGACCTGGCCTACAAATTCACGGATTACTTTGGGTTTGCTGCCAGCAGCGGGAATCACGGTGGGGGTGGCAATTAGGCGGGGCATGGGGAGCTCCTTGGGGCAGGTTTTGGATTTTAGGGGGGCCGAGAAAGCCCTTTTTTCTTTTTAAGAGTAACAGATTTGAAAGGGTCTGATCAGGGGAAGGTGATCCCTGTGCGAAGTCGAGTGCGAAGTTGAGTGCGAGGCAGAGGGGCAGTGCTTCGATGGGCAAATAATGCTAAAATGGCCCATGAGTCCATTTTTCAGAGGTTCTCTGTGCCACGTCCCCAACGGAAAATAACCATCACCAAGCCAACTCCATTTGCCCTGTTTTGCCTGATGGGCATGACTCTGCAGGCTTGCTCATTGGCCCAGTTTTTGCCTCAGCCTCAGAACCCAGTCAATACTTTGCGTTCAAGTGTGCAGCAAAACCGCAATCATGTCAGCACCCGCTACCCTGAGGTCAGCCCTGAGCAGCAGACGGTGCCAGGTGAGTGGGTCTTGCGCCTCAAACCAGGTCTGCGCAGCCAGCAAAACGCCGCTTTAAACCAATTGGGTCTTCAAAGCTTGCGCAGTATTGGCCCTGAAAGCCTGGGAATGCAAGTTGTGCGCACTCCTTTTGGCTCAGCAGCGGCAGAGTCTGCTTTGCAACGCTTAAAAGCCCGCCCAGATCTGCTCTGGGTCGAGCCTTTGACCCTCGAACGGTTGGCGCCGCTGCAGATCGAAAAACCTTCAACACTGAATCCATCCCGGCAGATCTATCCCAGTGATCCACTTTTTGCTCAGCAATACGGCCATGTTTTAACCCAGTCTCAGGCCGGTTGGCAGATTTATCAGGGCCATCCCCAGCACTTTCTGGCTGTGATCGACTCTGGCCTCGACCTCAAACACCCGGATTTGGCCGAAAAACTCCTGCCCGGCTACGACGTACTCGACCAAGATGATCAGCCCTGGGATGGCTACGGCCACGGCACCCACTGTGCGGGCATTGCTGCCGCGCTGACCGACAATGGCGTGGGGATTGCCGGGTATGCTCCAGGCATTAAAATCATGCCGATCCGGGTGATTGGGGACAATGGCATTGGCGACTCTGCCGATGTGGCGGCGGGCATTATTTGGGCCGTGGACCACGGCGCGAAGGTGATCAGCATGAGCCTGGGGGGCCTGATGAACCCTTTGGTCAAACGCGAGGCTGTGCAATATGCCCTGGATCGCGATGTCTTAATTGTGGCGGCCATGGGCAATAATGGCAAAGAAATGAAAGCCTATCCCGCTGCTACTCCAGGAGTTTTGGCCGTGGGGGCCAGCGATGCCCAAGACCAACGCGCTGCTTTTTCGCAATTTGGTGACTGGATGAGCTTAAGCGCACCGGGTGTCAAGATTCTCTCGGCCCTGCCAACCTATCCCCACCCCCACAAAGAGCTGAACTATGGCGTCGTCAGCGGCACGTCTATGGCCACACCGGCTGTGGCTGGGGCCGCCGCCCTACTGCGCAGCCGCTGGCCCGAACTAACGCGGGAACAGGTCAAAGCCAAGCTCGAAGCGGGGGCTGATGATCGGGGTGAACCCGGTTTTGACACCTTTTTTGGCCACGGGCGGCTGAATTTGGCCAAGGCCCTGCGGTAATTTAAAGCTCCCAAAAGGCATCGGGCCAGAAACGAAAACCTAAATTTCCTGACTTCTGTTATGATCAGACTATCTTCAAAAGGCAGGTTGTTGTGTGACGCTGGAAATCAGTTTTGAATATGAAGTTCAAACCCAACAGTGGATTGCGGATTTAAGCGGGATACCCAATACAGCTTCCATTCACGTCTATGGAAATACGCAAGAAGAAGCCGCTGCAAATGTTAAATTGGCAGCCTTGCAAGCTGTCATCTGGGCGGTAGAAGATGGTGAAATTGCGGAATTGGACGAAATTCGTTTTGTCCAAACCCCTGTAGCTGCTTAACCAGGCGTCTAATGGCAAAAGCCCGACGTGTGCTTCGTCAGCTCTTAAAACTGGGCTGGCAAATCTCTTCTCAAAAAGGGTCTCATCGAAAATTGACCAAGCCAGGATATCCCCTATTGGTTTTTGCTTTCCATGACAATGTGGAAATTGGACCCGTTATGCTGGCTAGAATAGCCAAAGATGCGGGCTGCCGCAGCGAGGATCTGACTTAAAACGTGGCTTTGAACTCTACGCCGACCCGGCCGCCATCTTTAAACGAGCCCTGAAACTTCAGGGTCGAGCTGTCAAAACCTTCGAGATCGAGCTTTTTGCTGTAGGTCACTTTGCCCCCATTGGCAATGTGGGCCAGACCGCCCACGGTTTCGACGGCCTTGAGGCCACCTGAGCCAATCAGGCCCTCAACGGCATCGCGGGTGTGTGAGATAAACTCCCCTTTGCTCATGGGCTGGGGTTCTGGGCGAGCTGGGGGCGTATCCAAGAAACTGAACTCAGTCATGGCGTGGGGGTTTTTATACGAACCCGGTGCCAAATTATCCTGGGAGTTGGCAAAGATATTCTCTTCGGCAGGGGGCGTCTCATAGCCAAATTCTTTGGGCAGGCTCAGATCTATGTGGGGAGAACTGGGCAATACGGGCGGTGCATATTGCGCTGCATAATTAACGGAACCGGGAAGGGTCGGCTGCATGGGTGTTCTCCGCAGATCAGAATTTCTTAACAATAGCAAAATAAAGGCAAAAAAGCAAGCCACGGCCTTCTCTTTGCCGTGCTCCAGAAACAATGCCTGAATTCAACCAGATCTGGCAGATCTGGATAAGCAGCAAATTTTGGATTTTGAGATTTGGGTTTAAATTCCTGCAATTGTGACAAAATTAATACGTGAATAGCTTCCTTTTTAGGTGTTAAATTGGCTTTAAGCTTTGCTTCCCAATGCTTGAATCGCAAGCGCAAAAAATGTATGATTGAGGCGTTTCGTTTTGGGAGCTGTGAGTCTTCAGCTGCTTTTTGCTTCAGATGGGTTATCTGAGATCTCGTGAATAATTCAGATGGAAGATTATACAGATCTCGTGAATTGTCCGAATTGGGGTGTTATCCCGTTAGGTGTTTACAGGATAATATGCAAAATGGGGAGTTATATGGAAGGGATGAATTGTGTGAGAGGTGTTTGGGCGGGTGATCAAAAAGGCCAACGAGTCTGTAGGAAAACCTGAAAACGAGTAATAGCGTAGTATAATTATTAA
>JADMKE010000035.1 GCA_018780035.1 Candidatus Sericytochromatia bacterium | reverse complement strand
GATCAGGAACTTAAAATCACGCTGATTCTGTCTTGTTTCTGGGGAGCAGTATACAGCGCGGCCCGCTCCACAGGCCCCAATCCACCTTTTAATTGCCTGAGCTTTTGCAAATAACCGGCCTCTGGCGCAGGAATTTCAACCTGCTTTTGGGCATTCAGGGCGTCCCATTTATACGCTTGGCATTTGAGCAAGGGGTACAAAACGCCCATTGAAGCCAAATCTTTGGGGCGATTGTCCTCGGCATAACAGGCTTGGAGGGCCGCAAGGGCTTGCAAAACAAGGGCACTGCGCTGTGCAAGTGGGCTCTGCTCGTTTAAGGCCTTGAGCCGCAAAATCCAGACTTTCAGCTGTTCTGCCCGGCTGTCAGAGGCGGAGAGTTGTACCTGGGTTTTGAGATTCTCGGCGATCTGTTGGTTCTGGGGCGTAGGCAGCTGTTTAACACGCTGAAATTCGCGCTCCGCTTGTTGTTCGAGCAGCTGTCGCTCTGGAGAGCGGCGCAAGGGCTGTAAGGTTTCTGGCCCTTGGCTCTGTTGAAGCAGAGCGGGCAATTGAAAGGCTGTGGGGTCAAAATCGGCGCCCTGGTTTTCGACAAAGGGAATGTGCATCAAAACAGGTCCTCAATGCCATTGGCAAATTCAAACAGCACCCATGGGTGGGGGCTCTCCAGCGGATCTGCTGCGGCCAAAACCTGAGCACAGACAAACGGGTCTTGCAAAAAGACCTGCATCTCGGCTCTCTGCAAGAGCGTTTCAGAGATCACCAGCCCGCGCCCGGCCGAGCGTTCAAGCGCGGTTTGGGCACGGTCGCGGGCAAAACCGCGATAAGCCAAGCGCCCCGCCTCGACAAAGACCTCACAGGGCCCTTCGGCAATGCCCACCCCCAACTGAATCGGCTCTGGATACAGGGGGTTTAAATTGGCCAATTCCTGCCGCAGATCCCAGGCAGCAGAAAGCGCTTCAAAGGGCGAGGCAAAGATCCCCAAAACCGAGGTTTCGCTTTCTTGCAAACAGGCCCCTTCATGCGCCTGAATCCGGCTTTGCAACCATTGCAAAAGCTCTGTATCGCCCTCAACAGGGTTCAAGATCTCGACTGCCAAAAAGATTTGCGACTGCAAAGGCAACGCTTCGTCAGGCCCCAATACTTCTTCGGGGAAGAGGTCATGAAAGGCCTGTACAGCCTGTACCCGAGCGGCGGTAACCGCCTGGGACTGCCAGTGCAAATTCTCCAAACTCAGCGTGATCTCATGGGCATTGTGATTCAGCAGCTGCAAACGGACCTGGGCATTGCATAAAATCACGTCCTGCGGGGCCAATTCTGGGGTTGTAAATTGCCCAAGCACCTCAACCCGCAGCTGATTCTGAGCGTCGGGATGGGGTTTATGGGCGGGCAAAATCATCAGAATCAATTCATTCTCGCTGCTCAAACTGCGCAAGACATACGGCCCCGGCGGCAATTGCAGCTCAAATGGACGGGTTTCATGGCCTTGTAAATTTTGCTGCCAGCTAATGTGGGGCGTATTGCCTGGGCTGCCCGCACAAAAATACTTTTCTTGGGTCTCCCGCAGTTTTTTGGCGGGCTGAAAGGTCAATTCCAAATTCTGATCAAAAGCCAGACCATAACTGACTGCACAGCTCGGGCAATAGGCCTGATCCTTGAGCTGGCCCAGATGCTGAAAACTCTCTTTGGGGCCTTTGCAGCCGGGGCAGCGGCAATCCCACATCAAATGCAAATCGCCTTCGCGGCTGAGAATCAGGCAGGCTTTTAAGACGGCCAAAGGGTCGAGGGCATAGGCCTCGGCCAATTCAATCGGCCGCAAACGGTAGGCCAAGCGCTCAGGGGCGCGAAAGATATAATCTGCCAGGGCCAGACGCACTTCCGGGGAGGCAATGAAAGCCTGCCAGTTTTGGCTCCAGGTCTGGATCTGTTCTTTTGCAGACCCCGTTAAGGGTTCAAAGAAAGCCCTGAGCGGGGGGGGTGCCGCTGGCCAATAATAAACCGAGTTCGCGAAACAGCTGGATAAACTTCTCGATCTCTTTGCCCACCAGGAGTTTGGCAATCGGCGTGGGCAGATGTGAGACAAAGCGAATTTCACAGACCACCTGGGTTTGCTCAGCCGTGTGGGCCTGCATTTGCACGCCAAAACGCAGGTATTTTAAAGGGCCTTTGCTGTGAATGCGCTCAACATGGTAATAATCGGGGGCAGACCACTCATACGGCAATTCTTCATAAGCCACAGCCAAGCCGCTGTTCTTGGTTTGGGCATGCATCCAGGTGCTGCCATAATTGCGGGTAAGATAGGTATTTTGGGTCGCTTGCATGCCCACTTTTTGATTCAAAAAATCCGTATAGGCCAAAACCGGCCAGAGCTGAGCAGGGCTGCCGGGTACAAGCACACTTTGACTCAGCACCTGGGCCTCTCTTCGCAAGCTCTCTAGACGCGAGGCACTGCGTAAGGTTTCGGCTTCTTGTTCAGTCAGGGGGTAGGCCGGTTCTGTCATGTTTTAAAGGGTATTCCTGCAGGCAGGGTGTGGCGTTCATAGTAACAAATCTCAAGCCCAGGTCAAACAGAAATCCTAATCGGGCCTCACGGCCTGCACCACGCGCAAGAAATTCAGGCCCAAAATTTTGCGAATGCGTGTCTCTGACCAGCCCCGCTTGGACATCTCCGCCACCAGCCGGGGCTGGTAGGTGATATCCGGTAGATCTTTTGGCAGGCGAATCAGGCCATCATAATCCGACCCCAGCGAAGCTGCGTCTTCGCCCCCGATCTGAATAATATGCGCCAAATGATCGACAATGCCCACCACCGACTGCCCTGCGCGCCGCTGCGAGAGAAAATTAGCCTCATAAATCGCCCCAATCGTGCCCCCACGCTCGGCCACCGCGCGAATTTGTGCGTCGTCAATATTCCGCCAGATGTCATACACTCCTTTGACCCCCGTGTGGGTGACAATCGGCGGCACGTCTGGGGGCATCACATCGAGGGCATCAAAGAACCCCCTGCGGTTAATATGTGCCAAATCGACGAGCATTTTGAATTCCACCATGCGTTCCACAAAAGCCTTGCCAAAGCTGGAGAGACCTTCGTGGGCGTGAAGTTTGTCAAAATTGCTGGCACCAATTCTGCTGCGGGTAAAGTGCACCAGGGTAATGCGGTGAACCTCGGGAATGCGGGCCAGATCGTGTAAATTGTGGTCCAGCGCCTGCCCCCCCTGAATCGAGATCCACGAAGCCACTTTGCCTGCGGCTCTGGCCCGGCGGTAATCGGCGTACGAGACCACATGTTCAAACTGAGCTGAATGCCGCTTGAGATCGGCCAGAATCATGGCAATATTTTCACGCAGGCGGCCATGTTTTTCTGCGGTTCGGCGCAGGGGATGGGTGGGGATATCCCAAACCAGCCCCGCCATCTGGGCCTCCAAACAGCGGGGGAAATCGACCTGTCCCGCAAAAGGTGCGCCCCAGCGCTTTAGCCAGGGCTTTAAGCGGTGGTGCTGCTCCAAGCGGTAGCCCGCCACACGCTTCCAGATATACGAATCGGTGTGTAAATCTATCACCTCGCTGTCGAGGTAAAGCCTGACAGCATCGGGATCGATGCCCAAATGCTGGGCCCAGGCCTCGGGGTTGTGGCGGTGGTCGCGGTATTCGAGCATGGCAGACCTTTTTTGTTCCAGTATACCCCAGCCCTTCTGGCTTGCAAGCCCAGATCCGGTTAAACTGGCAAGAGTCAGCGATCTCTCATCTCGCCCATCTGGAGAAAAGCCATGTCGATCCCCCCTTTTGAGCTGATTCAAGGCAAGCGCCCGCTGCTGATCAGCATGCCCCACAACAGCGCCTTTATTCCGCCTGAACTGGCAAACCGCATGCATCCGTATGCCCGGACCAGCCCCGACACAGACTGGTTTCTCGATCGGCTCTACAGCTTTGCCAAAGACCTCGGCGCAAGTCTGCTCAAACCTGCCTGCTCGCGCTATGTGATCGACCTCAACCGTCCGCCCGACAATGCCTCGCTTTATCCGGGGCAAAACACCACCGAACTCTGCCCCACCAGCTGTTTTGACCTGCGTGAAATTTACCTACCAGGCGAGGCCCCCAGCCAGGCCGAGATTCAGGCCCGCATACAAAGCTGGTGGCAGCCTTACCACCAGGCCCTGCAAGCAGAACAAACCCGCCTGCGTCAAAAGCACCCACGGGTGCTGATCTTTGAAGCTCACTCCATCGCCTCAGAAGTGCCGCGTTTTTTTGAAGGGGTTTTGCCCGTGTTTAATTTGGGCAGCGACAATGGCCAAAGCTGTGAACCCGAACTGGCGCAGATCTTTGCTGACCATGCCGAGGCCAGCGGCGAGCCCTGGGTGCTAAATGGGCGCTTTAAAGGGGGATATATTACCCGCGCTTATCACGGGCGCACAGCGGGCCTGTTGACGCTGCAATTAGAGCTGTCCCAGGCCAGTTATCTCAACGAAGCAGAAAAAAGCTGGCGGGCAGACAAAGCAGCCACAGTCGTGCCGGTCTTGGAAAAGATGTTGGGAGAGGCCTTGGCGTGGCTCGAAAGGGAAGAGCAGACAAACAAGTCAACTTAGAGCAAGTCCAGGCGCACCCTGACCATGCCTTTTTTGGCTTTGGCAATGCGTTGAAAGGCGGCCTGCGAGAGGTCGATAATCCGGCTGCCGCCATAAGGCCCCCGGTCATTGATGCGCACCACCACACTGCGGGAATTGCTCAAATTGGTGACCCGCACAACACTGCCAAAAGGCAGGCTGCGGTGGGCGGCAGTCATGGAGTAGATATTGACCTTTTCGCCGTTGGCAGTGCAACATTTGCCATGAAAGCGGCTGTTGTAATACGAGGCCAGCCCAACACTGACGGGCAGGCGGGCACGGGCCTCTGCTTCGGTCGAGCCCGAGAAACAGCTCAGCAGACAGACCAGCGCCAAACCGAGCTGAAGCAACCGGCGGGGCTTCAACCCAGGTAAAAAAATGGCTTGTTTCAGCATTTCACTACTATACTGTTTTTTGCGGGTTGGATCAATTGTTTAGAGTTGTTTTAGATCTCTCTTCCCACAAACAAGCAAATAAATTGAGAATACCCATTTGGATTTTGGGATGGCAGATGCTATGATTGCTCAACATTTGCTGCCAAAGAGCTTATTCATACTCTTGCAAAGCTGTTCCTGCGACATATTTTTAAGCTGAAAACTGGCTGGCATTAAATCTTCTAATCAAAAGAGAAATAAGACAATAAATAATAATTTATTACTCTTTGAAAAGATTTGATTTTAAAAAACGGCAGTTAAAGACAAAAGATGTTTTATTATGTATTTTTTGCACATTATAGAGTAAGAGGTGGCAAAGATGTCTTCTTGCAAAAAGAATTTTAATTCAAAATCATTTTTGTTAGTGTTATTTTGCTTTTGTTCGTGTAATACTCAAAATCATCTTTTAAAGAACTCTCTTAATGAACCATCTCAACAGCAAATCAATGCTGTTTTCCAGAGTGCCTTACCCTCTATTCAGCCATCTTTATCACAATCTCCTTCTCGCATACCATCTATTGATATTGATGAGGGAAGTTCCCAGGATTTTGGTTTGGGAGAAGCCTCTGTTACTTTTTTACTCAAGATTACAGATTTTAATCTTCCCAACCCCAGCTCTAAGTGCCCTCCTGAATACCAAAGTTTTTATGTAGAAACACGTGGAGGTTTAACCAAACAAGAAATTGATGATTTTCAGTTAGCACAATTGAAGGACAAACCACTTTCCTTTATTTATAAAGGCTTACCTGAAGGGCAGAAAGTGGATATTGGGGTGGGGCCTATATACTTGAGAGAAATGCGTCTCATCAATCGTATTAACACAATAGCGATAGCATCTCAGAGAGGGACAACTGTTCATATAAATATTCCTGCACGCATATGGCCAGAATCCAATAAATATACAAAAACTATTGGAACATATCCTGCTTTTACAATCCCTATCAGCTCAGCACCGGTAGATGGCGATATTGTTGAGGGAGGAAAAGTATTCTATAAAAGCTTAACATTTAAAAACACAAGTACATTAAACTGGTCTGAATGGCAATTTATCAATATTGATCCATTTCCCAAGTACAAAGCCTCACTACACCCCCTCAAGCCCAATTATCCAGTTCCCAATATTTCAATTGGCAATACTGGTAAAGTTGTCATTTCGTTACTTGCCCCTAAGCGTCCAGGAAGATATCAGTCCAATTGGATGTTTAAAGACCCCTCAAAAGATATTTTTCATTTTTCTGAATTTATTACTGGCATGGATATCAAAGTAGAAGGCACCCCCGAATTCATACCACGTGTTGATGGCGATGCTTATAATATTGAAGACAGTTTAATTATTGGTAAAAATGACAAAGAAAAATACATGTCTATTAATTATATTGTGCTTCAAGGTAGTTATATAGATGTTTATTATCAACTAAAAAACACAGGTAATGTCACTTGGGAGCAAAGAAAGCTAAAACTTGTCAAAGACAATATAACAAAACAAGAACTCTTAACACCAAATTTAGAAATACTTGAAATTCCTAGAACTGAACCTGGACAAGTAGCTAAAATTGGCCCTGTAACTTATCATATTAGCTCTAAAAAATCCTATTTTTCTGCGTGGAAAATGGTTGATGCTCAAGGATTTAACAGTTTTGAAGGTGATCCTGAAGCAATCAGTCAAGTATTAATCGCTCCGGGTCCTACATTTTGTGGATAAGCATATGTGGTTCAAATTCTTGCCCAAATACAACGTTCTGAAAGTTCAACTCCTTTGTTCAGCACTCATACTCAGCCTTTCGGGATGTACCAGTCTGACAGTCATGGACTATTTGTTTCCGCAACCTGTTGCACCGGAAAAATACCCCCCAATTCCTCCAAGAGGCGACTGTATTGTCAAAGTGTCCTTTTTGGATTTAACCTCCCGGCCCAATACTGAAATCGCTGTGGATAAGACGTTTGTAGCCTACTCTTCCTGGAGTGAAGGAGCTTCCCCCCAGGCGAAATACCAAATAAATTTGCAAGCGGAATTTCAAAACCCAGATATCCCGAAGCGGGAATATATTCGCCTGTCTTTGCCCAGCTTTGCCAAAGGTGTTTATGCTGAAACAAAGGATTCCAGCCCTGACAATGCCCGTTTTTCGTATGTGAACAATCTGGATTCCGACCACCGTGTGAACCAACAATTGACCAGTGCCAAAAGCGGTGAAACGCAAATAGAAGTGGTGGTTTCATTGGGAAATCAACTCTGGGGCAACATTCAGGCGGTGATAGGAACAGAGAACAACTCTCAACGCTACTTGGTCAACGGCCTTTTTAACTGTAATACCAAACATGTCTTTGCAAAGGAAACACAAAAATGAAACGTTCTCTGAGTGTGATCATGGCTGGCCTGCTCTGGCTGGGAGCAAATCCTGGTATCAGCTTGGCAGAAACAGCCCCCAAACACGAGGTCATTTACCTGCTCAAGCAGGCCCAAGACAAACAGCTTTGGGATTTGAATGAGGTACAGGAAAAAGCCACTTTACTCAGTCAAGACGAACGTTTTGAGGTTTTTAATCTGATTCAGGATGAGCGGCGTAACCGCTATTATTTGACCCTCTTGAGCAATACGGTGATTGGTTTTGGTTCTGGGTCTCTGGTACAAGGAGACATTTTGGGAGGACTGATGGCCTTTGGCTTGGATGCCACGGCCTTGATTCTGATGAGTATTGTCGGAAAGAGTGACAACGGCGATCTGCGTCAAGGATTACAAATTACAGCTGCCACTCTGTTTCTGGGCAGCAAATTTGCGGCTTTTTTAAGGGTGGGCTTTCTCTATGATGAGCAGACAGTACAGATTCAAAATGCCTTGGGCCTTGCCACAACCCCGCCTGGAACAAAGTCTTCTCAGCCGGGTCAGGATACATTTCCCCTGTTTTCAAGCCAATTCATCTTTTAGCCCCCAGCGCCCCTTAATGGGGACAGACGTGCAGATTAAGCCCTAATATTTATCGAATAATTTTTTAATGTCCAAGAGCGTATCCAAGCCCAGCAGGCCCATGTCCTTCATCAGCATCTGGTTTTTGAGGCTTTTCTCCAGAATGGCTTTGGTCAGGGCATCGGCAAAGGCCGTTAAGATATCTGAAATATTGATATCTTTCAGATCGAGAAAATTATCTTTGCGCAGTTTAAATTGGAAGGTGACAGGAATCTCTTGCACCTGCTGGTTGATCTGGTGGTTGATAAAAACGCTGAGTGCGTCGGCCAAGAGTTTGGTTGGCACAGGCAAAAGAGCCGGAGAGCGAAAGTTCAACAGGTCGAAGATCAGAATTTGAACGGTCATGGTAATGTCGTCATAATTGACCAGCCATTCATTGCTCACGCTGATATTCATCGAACTCTTTTCAATCAAGTCCAGTTTGCCCTGCACAAACGGCGCGAGACGTTGGGTCGGCAAGCCCTGGACGTGCCATTGGGAAAGTCCTTTTTCGCCCTCTTCGCGATAAGCCATTGAAAAAGGTGCTTCTTCAAGCCTTCCCACCATCTGCGAGGTGAAAATCGCATTGAACAATAAATACTGACTGTGCAGGGCTTCACAGCGATAATCGTCCAAATGGAAGGTCAAAGCAGTGGGGGCCTTCAGGGTCAGAGTTTTGGGAGACCGATCGCTAAAGATCACAATGCTCTCTTTGATCTGCAGATTGCGAATTAAAAAAGGCGGCAAGGTGGGCGGGAGCAGATCTTTGTCTGAGGCATGGTTGTATTCCAAGCGGGCGCCCTCCAAATACACATTGGAGACGATCAGGGTCTTCAGCGAAAAATCCAAAACCGAGAACTCCAAACTGCAGGTCTTGACTTCACAGCTTAAATGATCGGGAATCTCCAGCTTGACCCCATCGAGACAGGCTTTATAACTGAAAAAATCCCCCCGCACTTTTTCAAAGCGAATCCAAACGCCGGTGGTGCTGCCCAGCAGGATAAAAAAGGCCCGCAAGACAGGGGCCATAACAATCGAGTAGAGAGCCGTTAACATAGTGGGTTGATTCCCTGTGATGAACTGCTCTAATTATACAGGTCTTGTCTATCCCTTCGCCAAAGCTGAAAAGGGGTCGTTTGGGGTGGCCAGAGTTATGCGAGGGGTATACGAGAGGTGTATGCCATGTTAAAATACACTGTATGCGATAAATCTATTCAGAAAACATATTCAGAAAAAATGGGAGCCTCACATGCCAGAAAACAGCGTTCATTTGCACAGGGTCATCACAGCCAGCCCAGAGAAAATCTACAGGGCCTTTTTAACCCCCGAGGCCTTGGAGCGCTGGCTACCGCCCAATGGCTTTACTGGACGTTTCCACCATTTGGAGCCCAAAGTGGGTGGAACCTTTCGGGCTTCTTTTACCAATTTCACAACCCAGCAGAGCAACTTCTTTGGCGGTGAATACCTGGAGTTGGTGCCCCATGAGCGGATCGTTTACACAAACACATTTGAAGATCCAAACCTGCCTGGCACCATGCAGGTGAAGATCAGCCTCAAGCAGGTCTCATGTGGGACAGAAATCACGATCGTCCAGGCGGGGATCCCAGAAATGATTCCTCTGGAAATGTGTTACCTGGGTTGGCAAGAGTCTTTGGATGCTTTAAAGCGTTTGGTTGAACCAGATATTCAGGTCGGCTGATCCGATTTTAATGAATCATGTTTGAAACAAAAATCAAGCCGCTTACGCGTTTGTATCCGCCCTGTGAGCGCTGTGCCTTGCCCACGATTGCCTGCATTTGTGGGCGCATTCAAACAATTTCTACCGATTCAAAATTCCTGATTCTCACCTCAGAGCGAGAATTTTCACGGGCCTCCAGCACCGGTCGTCTGTTTCAATTGAGCAATCCCACTGCAACAGAGATCTTTATATGGGCAAGAAAAAAACCGCCTCTGGAACTGCTCAAACAAATCAATCGCCAGACCTATCTCTTATTTCCGGCAATCTCCGCAGATCTGCAGCAACGGGTGAGCAAGAGCCCCCCGGCTCCAGATTCTCAATTTATTGTGCTTGACGGCACCTGGAATGAAGCGCAAAAAATCCTACATAAAAGTGCCTATCTCAACACACTGCCACTGATTTCAATTGAGCAAAAGATCCCCTCTGCGTATACCTTGAGAGCGGGCAATCTCGCAGGCACGGCCTGTACAATTGAAGCGATCATTGCCTTACTGCAGATGCTGGGTGAAACTGAGTCCGCAAATGTGGTGGCTGAGAACTTTGCTCTTTTTTTAAAGGCCTATCAGGCGGGAAAGAGTGGCCACGCACTCAAAGATTAAAGAACGCTCTCAGCTAAGTTATTTGCAATCCAGCTCAGCAGCAGGCACAATGGGATCAGACTGCAATCATTCTCTCAAACCACAAGGAAAATCGTCTGTGCTTTCATTGTTAGATCTCCCCGCTCTCAAAGCGCTCTGGAAAGAGCGGCGTTGGGGCCAGCCCAGTTGGCAGGCCTTTGAGAAGGCCTATTTTGAAAAACTCGCATGCAGTTATGAAGAGCTGGAGGCCGTCCCCAGTCAGATTGTGGAGGCCCTGCGCAAAGACGTGGCCTTTTTTCCGCTGGAAGTGTCTCAGGAATTTCTGGCCGCCGACGGCACGCTCAAAATACTCTTTGAAACCCAGGATGGGCTTAAATTTGAGACTGTTTTAATGCGCTACAGCGCTGAGGGCAAAGCCGATCGGTTTACCGTCTGTGTCTCGTCTCAGATTGGCTGTCCCGCGCGCTGTGCTTTTTGTTCGACCGGCACGATGAAATGGTCGCGCAATTTGCGGGCCGAAGAAATTGTCGCCCAGGTCGTCTATTTTAACCGCAGGCTCAAAACCCAAGGTGCAAGTGGCGCACGCGTCAATAATATTGTCTTTATGGGCATGGGTGAGCCCCTGCTGAATTATGTTGAAGTCAAACAGGCCCTGAATCTGCTCTTGGATCAGCGCAAATTTAATTTGGGGCCCCGTCAGATCAGCGTCTCAACGGTGGGCATTGTGCCAGGCATTGAGCAATTGCTTGCGGATCAGCTGCCGACCAATCTGGCGGTCTCTCTGCATGCACCCAATGATGAATTGCGTTCGCGTCTGATTCCGATCAATGGCAGCTATCCTCTGGCCACGCTCTTTGCATCCCTGGACCGCTGGACCGAGCAGACAGGCAAAGCCGTCTTTTACCAATACGTCATGCTGCGCGGCATCAACGATCAGCCAGAGCATATTCAGCAATTGGCCGATTGGCTCAAAGCGCGTCCGGCCCGCCTCAACCTGATTCCCTACAATCCAGGCCCGGCCCTGCAAGATCTGGACCCCACCGAGCGCGAACAGATTTTCGACTTTGCCCAGCGTCTGCGCGCCCACGGTCTGCATGTGCTCATTCGCCACACCTTTGGCCAAGATATTGCCGCTGCCTGTGGGCAATTGCTGGTTCGGTGACACTCCCAATACCCATACGGGCACAATGTCCACTGAAGTGGATGGGCTTC
>JADMKE010000005.1:164953-257618 GCA_018780035.1 Candidatus Sericytochromatia bacterium | reverse complement strand
GCCGATGGGGATGCCGATAGGGATGCCGATGGGGATGCCGATGGGGATGCCGATGGGGATGCTGATGGGGATGCTGATGGGGATGCTGATGGGGATAGGCTTGGATTCGGACCTAAAAGCCCAAAAGTCCCTCTACAACTACCAAGTGCAAAAATCCCAATACCCATTATGATTTTTTTAATGTATTTCACTACTTGAGTACCTTCAATAATTGGTTTGCTTTCAAGTGGTTAGGGTTTAATTCTAGTGCCCGATTGAGAAATCTATGTGCCCACTCGTATTGCGCAGTCTTAATATATAGATCAGCTAGAGCCACATGGCCTTCAATATAATCAGGTTTTTGCTTAAGAATATTTTCAAAGCTAGCTTCAGCTTCAGAATATTTACCCAATTCCATTAAAACCATGCCTTGGCAATAATGGGCGGCATATAGGTTGAAACGAATCTGTGTAGCCTTACGATAGGCTGCTAGCGCCTGCTGAAATAGGCCTTTGCTATAAAGAGTATCTCCTTCGTGCAAGAGTTTTATTTCGGGTGGTTCGGCATTTGCTCCACGGGTTCGATAGTTCATTCCTTGGTAAGCAACCATATAAGCCAAGGTTTTGCCCCATTGTTTGGCCAATTCTGAACGACTCAGATTATCCCGTTCAGCTGCCTGGGCTCCAATTGTAATAATCAGATCATGAGAATAGGTTTGCAAAACTACTTCGCGATTCATTTCCCCTACTTGAATGGTTTCAGGGGTGAGTTCAAATAACTGTGTTTTGAGACGAGCAGCAACAGTATGGGCGCGCTCAATTGGAGAAAGTCCCCCCAAAGCATCGTAGATGCGAAAGACTGTAACGGGCTGTTCTGACTGGCGCTGAATCAGCACTTCACCAATTTCTTGACCACCGGGCAGTGTCAACCCCTGCCCAAAAATAGCAAATTCCCCACCAAAAAGGGCCTCTTGAATATCTTTAAGATATTGCCCACTAGATAATTGCAATGCCTTGCGAAAATAACTTTGACCTTCAAAATGTTTTTTTTGCTGAAAGAGCAATTTGCCCAAATTGAAATAACTCAAAGGCTCCAAGGGATTGCTCTCAATTGCTTGGTTAAAACGATGTGCAGCCTCTGATTGGTCATTTTTGCTGAGCAGAGCCAAAACCCCCAAATTATTATAAACCAATGCAAACTTTGGCTGGGCTTGAAGTACTTTCAGATATGCTTGACCTGCGAGTTCCCATTCCTTACGGGCTTGATACACGTTGCCAAGATAATTCCAAAGAATTACAGTATCTGGGTGTTGCTTAATCCAGTTTTGATAGTAAGGCAATGTCTGAGCATAGCTACCCAATTTTTCGTGGGTTTCTTGGTAACCCTGATGGGCCTCAACAAAATGAGGTTCAATTTCAATGGCTTTAAAAAAGCAAGATTGTGCTTCTTGAAGCTGCCTTTTATCGAGTGCTTTAAGTCCGTCCAGATAAAGCTTGAGGGCGTTTGTATTTTGAATTGCTTGTGTTTGCAAAGCCTTTTTTACTTCTGGATTGAGATGCAAGGCTAATTTTTGAGTGATTCCTTCAGCCAGCTTTAATTGAACACGAAGAGGTTCTTCAACTGAGCTTTGAATCTGCTCGGCAAAGTCTATACCGCCACTTTCGGTTTTGATCAATTGTGGTGTGACCAATATTTGTTCATTTTGTACCTGATAAGAACCCGTTAAAATGTATTCTGCAGCTGTTAGATTGCCTATTTTGGGGGCATTGACCGTATCCGCAAGGCCAGACTCAGCAAAACCCTGTTCTTTCAAAAGTGTTTGAACATGGGTACGTGTCAATACATTTAATTCGGGGATTTTGTGCAATTGGGCAGCCAAGGCTTCAGGCAATGCTTCTGCAAGATAAGCGTATTGAGGTTGGATTCCAATTTGTTTAAAGGGTAAAACCGCAATGGAGGTTCTTTGATTGACTGCTGCTTGAGTAGGAGCCAGACTTAAAAGAAACCAGCCCAAAACCAAAAGACCAAACAGGCTACGCATGTTTCTTTATTTCAGTCTGAACAGATCGCCAGACAGATCGCCGCTTCTTTGTGGTGTCTGGGTCTGGTTCTTCAGTTTTAAGGCATCCCGATAGACATTGCGATAAATATAATCAAACAGTTCATTCACAGAAATAATTTGATCTTGAGAACTGTCTGCTTCACCACTCAATCCCTTAAGTAGATAGTGGGTAAAAAGCCCTCCTTTGTCTTGTACCTCCAAGGCTTCTTCTTCAGCTGCACTGGCGGTCATAAAAAGTCGGCCTTTAGAGGCCAAATTGAGGAAGCTATTGGAGATCCCTGCCATATTTTGAAGAATGCCTCTGGAGTTTACGCCCTGGACAATCGAACCACTGTGGCAGGAATCAATAAAAAAGGCCACTTTTTGAGAACCTAAACGGCTAATTCCCTGATTGATTTCATTCAACGGAATTCCTTGGGCCACAATCTCGGAGCGTTCTGCCCCATACGGAACAATATATGCATCTTGTCGGTTATAGAGTTCTCCATGGCCACTGAAATAAACAAACACAATATCGTTTTCCCGAGTGGCGTTCAGACGCAAAAAACTGTGAACTCCCTTACGAATTTCCCCCGCAGTGGCCTGTTGATCTGTTAAAAGTAGGACATTATCCCGCTTAAATCCGCCACCAGGGCTAATTAAAAAGTCATACACTTTACGTGCATCTTGTGCAGCATAGGGCAAAGAGCCATAACCCGTTTTTTCTTTGTTGTAGTCACTGATTCCTATCACCAGGGCCCATTTGATGTTTTCGGGCTCTTTAAGTTGAGAGTAATCTAATTCATTTTCTTGAGAAGGAGGGGGGGGGCTTTGGGTTTGCTTGAGTTCTTGGACTTCTTTCCGTAATTTTGCCATTTCTTGTAAGATCTCTTGCTGAGAATCTTGTGTGTTGGACTTTGTAGGTGTTTGAATAGGGGGGGGGAGGGCTTCAGGAGACGGCAGAGGAATACTTGGGCTAATAGAGGGGGGCTGTTGTGATTGCTGGGGGAGAGGAGTACTGGTTGGAAGTACCACTACTTGAGAAGGATTTTCTATTTGTTTAAGATAGATTTGGGCTTGCATTACCAGATCGGAATCTGAAGAGGCTTTTGTTATCCGTTTATAGGCTTCTTTTATATTTAACTGGTATTGTTTTTCGTTAGGAGCCAAAGAGAGAGCCTTTTGGTAAGCCTCAATAGCTTTACGATATTGTTGTTTTTGCATATGGAGAATGGCCAAATTATTGAAAATAGCAGCATCATTCGGTGTCGTTTTGAGTGCTTCTTGGTAAAGTTGTTGAGCCCCTTCCAAATCCCCTGATTGATGTTTATTTACGCCTTGTTGTAACAATGAGGCACAGCCTGTACTCAGTTGTAGAAATAAGATGAATGCACTTGTATAACGAGCCCATTTAGCCATGTTTTTATTCCTACTGAATAATGATTTGTTCTTGTGTTGTCAGTCCTGCATGAATAGCACTTACAATAGCCATTCCAGGAAAACCAGCTAAACCGACATAGGGTACAAAATTATCTATAATTATTAAACCAATACTGCTTACTAAAAAAACTATACCCCAAAGGATATCTCCGTTATAGAATTGTCCTCCTCCGGGAAATATGGACAAAAAAGCCGCTTGAGTAGCTGATTTGCCTGTTGAAAGAGATTGCCCTAAGACATCCTCTTTCATTTGAAATCCTATCAGAGACAATTCATTTTCCTGAGAAAAAGATTCCAGTTGAGGGTTTGTTTCTAGCCGAAATACAGGTGTTTGCGCCTGATTAAAATTGGCAAATACAGGAGATTGAGTATAGAAAAGGAGAACTGCAAATAAAGACACGAGGACGAAGCTTTTTTTGAGCATACATCACCTGATTTTAAATTGGAAAACCCTCAAAATTATAGCCTATTTTCCTCTCTGAATCAAATAAAAACAATTCTGTTCTACAGGGTATTCATAAATGAATGACCTGTTTAAGTAACTCCTTGCTCAGCTTAATTTCCTCGTTTCAAATTTTAATTTTGAATAGCGATCTTTGTAACATTAAGATAGTTAGTTCATCGGAAACATTGCAAGCTTTTGAAATTTAGAGTTTTAATTTTTCCAGACAGGCCAGTCTAAAAATGCTGCTCTCAGCGGTGTGTTAAACTAAGTTCATGCCAGATTTTCAAATTTATTCACCCGCTTTTGCATCAGGTGCAGCGATGCCCAAAGACTTTACCCGCGATGGGGCCAATGTTTCACCACCTTTGGCTTGGAAGAATCTGCCCTCCGACACCCAGTCTTTGGCGCTGATCTGTTCCGATCCCGATGCCCCTGGTGGCACCTGGATTCACTGGGTCTTGTTTAATGTGTCAGCGACTTGGACCGAGTTGCCCGAGCGCTTTCCCCGTTTGCGCGAATTCAGCGGCAGCGTGCAAGGCAGCAATAGCTACCGTACCCTGGGCTACGATGGCCCCGCGCCGCCCAAAGGCCGTGAGCACCGCTATTTTTTTAGGCTCTATGCGCTTTCTCGGGCCCTCAAGCTGGCAGCGGGTATTCCGGCGGCCCAATTGGAGCAGGCCATGCAATCGGTGCTTTTGGGCCAGGCTGAATACCTTGGCACGTACCGCCGTTAAACGCCAGCTCTATGTCAGATTCATCCCCAGATCAATTGTCCGCGCCCATTTCTGATCTTCAGCTTTTGCTGCGAGCGGCTTGGTTGCCTGCGCTGTCTTTGTTTGGTTGTTTTTTGCTTTTGATGTTGGGCAATGCCCTGTTTATTTTCTGGGAATTGCTGGGCTCTTCTCGGCAACCTCTCAAGCAGGGACTGCAATTGCTCGGATCGAATTTACCTGCCATTTTTGTCGTCTCTGGCCCCCTGCTTTTGCTCTGGCCCTTGGTGTTTTTGCTCAAAAAATGGGAGCAGATCCATCGCTTCTCGGCCCGCCGCCTCTTGGTCCTGAGCCTGACTTTGGGGCTGTTTTTGAGCGCGTTGCTCTTGTTTGTGCAAGAAAACATTGTGCCAGCGGCCAACCAAGCCACTGTTAAACAGCTGCAAGCGCTGATGATGGAAGGCCGCACAGACGATATGATATTTAAGCCCCAACAGGATATTCGCCAGATGTCTGCCGCTGAGGCCTGGGGGCATTTGCACCGGCCCGTGGCCCCTGAAACGGGGGCTCCCAGCCCAAGGGATTGGCTCGATTTTTACAATAAATTCAGCTTGCCTTTTGCTGCTTTGGCCTTTGCCTTTTGGGGGCTTTTGAGCGCCCGCCTGTTGCAGCGCAATTGGCGCTTTTTTTGGTTAAAACTGCTCTCGATTGGCACAATTTTGCCGGTTTTGGGTTGGTATTTGGTCTATGCTTGGGTTCATATTCTGGGATCAGAGGGTCGACTGGCCCCCATTTTGGCCTCGGTGATCCCCTTTTTGAGTGTCGGTGGGGTGGGTCTATTGGGCTTTGCCCTTTTGAGCAGGAATTCACGGGATAATTTCCGTGATCTGGGCAAATCCTGATAGGGTGCCCCTTTGCGCAGATCTTGGCATTTGCTACAATAGCAGCATGAGTGCCGAACCATTGCCCTTAGAAGAACCTTCCCAGCTCAGTTTTATTGAAGCGGGTTCTTTGGCTATGCCCGAAAAGCCAATTTCACTCTATTCGTACCGCGAAGTCAAGAAGCGGATTCCCGAAATTCTCGACCGCCACCGGGCGATGATTGCCCAGGCTTTGCCGACCTTGTCGCGGGTGGATATTCCCGAACAGGCGCGCACACTCTTTGGCCATTTTCTTGAGAAAAAACAGCGCGACGCGCTGGGGCTGTCGTTTGAAATTCGCTCGATGGCGCAAGACCTGGTCAAAAAGAATACCCTGGTGGCTTTTTATTTGCGTTATCTCGAAGAGAAAAAACTCTATTTGGCGCTGGGTTATCGCAGTTTTAAAGACTATTCTCTGAATTATTTTAATGAGTTGGAATACTCGTATCTCACCCGGCTGAAACGCATTGCCTATATGTCTCCCGATGAGATCAAAACCCTGGAGCCGTTGGGCACCACCAAAATGATGATGATTGCCCAACTCGACCAAGAAGAGCGCAAAGACATTCTCGCCAAGCGCTTTCCGATCCACGAAAACGAATACAAAAACGTGATCGACATGACCACCCGTGAACTGGGTCGCATGGTGCAAAAGCACAAAAATCCAGGCTTCCGGGAGAACCTGATCAAAGGGGTGCCGGGTTCCTTGATGCACCAATTGCGCATGTTGGAAGAGAATATTGACCAATTTGAACTTGATACCCTCAAGCGCACCCGCGACAAAATGCGCGAAAGTCTGGCGATGTTGGAGCAATACCTCGCCGAGTCCTGATCCCTCTCTTCCAATTGGGGTACACTGAAAGCAAAAATATTCAGGAGTTCCGCTATGTCTGACAGTGCCTTGCTTAACACCCTCATTGAAAAAACGGGGTTTGCCCTTCCCGAAAAAGCCAATGTCTCTTGGAGTATGGCTCTGCTCAGCCGTGAAGGCACAGGCCTGACCAGCGATCAGGTCGTCATTTCAGAGGGGTTGCACCTGGGGCTTTTGCCCTTGGAGCAATTGTATTCAGAGAAATCTGCAGCTGCTGCTGCTGTCGAGGGGCTGGGCACAACGGTTGAATTTATTCTGGCCCTGCAAGATCATATGAGCGAACACGCCCTGCGCGATCAAGACGCCGTCACAGCCCTGGAGGCGCTTTCAATGAAGCCGGAGCCCCCCCAGCCGGGTTTGGCGGGCACGATTCAGGCCGCACTGCGCCTGGAGCTGAGCTTGCGTGACTTTTCCCGTTCAGACGTGCGCCAAGCCCTGCGACAGGTTTTGCGGGGTGCCCAAAAAGGACTTAAATCGGGTCAACCCCGCTCGTTCTTGGGACATATTCACCATTTGATTCATTAAACCTTTGCCAACAAAAAGCCCGTGGCAGAGGCCACGGGCATGAGATGAGAGAGCAAAAGGAAAGAAAAATTGAAATTGTTTATTTGGCAGAGATCTGATTGATCACGCGGTAGGTGGCGGGTTTGCCATTGTCAGACAGGGCGTCTAATGCCACACCTGTTCCGACCACGACGGCGGCCACACCCAATGTAATCGCTGTCACTTTGGGGTTTTGAGCAGCTACTTTGACCAATTCATCGCCACCGGCTGCAACCAGTGCACCTGCTCCGTAGCCCAATGCTGCGGCACCCACACCCGCACCGGTATCCCAAAATTCAGGTATGTCGCTTTCTGCGCCAGCTTTGAGACCGCCAATCACACCGCCACCAGCAGTACCCAAAAGAACGCCATTAAAAACGCGCTCGCTGGTTGCCGTTGCGGCCATATTTTTACCCACCAAGGTGGTGGTGGCTCCACCCACAAAACCCAAGATGGCGGCTTTGCCAAAGGGATTGTTGATCATGCTTTTGACGCCACTGGCCATACTTTTATACGGAGCGACCCAGAAAGAATCTTTGTTTTCGTCATCGACATGCAAAACTTGCACGGCGTCGCCATCCACGGACATCTGGCCCATATCGTAAGCGGAGTTGACGTCGAAGGTGTTGATATCGGGGTTGAGCTTGAGATTGTCGAGCTTCATGTTTTTCTGGTAGGCGATAAACATTTCGTCGCCTTTTTTGAAGATGATGGAGTCAAAGCCATCTTTGGACAACTGGCTTTTGAGTTTGTCGTCGATTTGAACGTCTTTTTTCAGGGGGCGGATGCCTTCTACACTTAAACTGGCGTTGCCGATGCGAAGATCTGACATTTTGGGATTCCTCTCTCAATTTACGCTTTTGATAAATAGGTTGTAGCTGGGCTTTTCTCTTCTCTTGCGGCATTTAGTCAAGGCTTGTTCGTATCTTTGCCTTGCTTTAACCGGCTTAGTTCTGGGTTAATCTGCTTAATCCGCATTTAGGTTTTTTGCAAGACGAGAAAATAGCTGTAGATATTCATTTCGCGTGCCAATTCTGGGTGGGCCAATTGCTGCAAAAGCGGCGGAACCAAACGCGAAAACTCACTGCTCTTGTCCAAGGGCTGGGGATTGCGGTAGACATCCGTCATTTCGAGCCCCACCTGTTTGAGCAGTTTGAGCATTTGGGGAAAGCTAAACAATTTGCGCTGGCTCTGCCAATAAGGCGGCTCAAAAATATCCGGGGTCTGGCCCGAGAGCAGGCGTTCGATCACGGGCAAAAACAGGGCGTTGTAAAAACTGAGATAAATCGGCCCCTTGACCTCAACTTGGCTCAAGAGATGGGTGAGAAATGCCAGCGGATCGGGTTGGTCTTCGAGGCAGTGGTTTAAATAAAGTGCTTCTACGGGGGTATTGGGCAGGCTTCGCTCGGGATTGTTGAGCGGGTAGAGTTGCACGGGCATCTCATAATAGATGCTCCATTCGTAATAGCTATTGGCATAAGCCGCGACTTCAAGCAATTGGGTTTTTTCGCCGATAATCGGGCGGAGATAGTTATATAGCGCTCGTTTATACCCCATCACGCGCTCTTCTTCGCGCTCCCAATGTAAGTCCGAAGCCAGACGCGGGCGCAATTTGGTAAATTCGCGGTAGGCATTTTGCAAAAATGCAGGGGTGTAGTGCTGATTAATAAAAAAGGGATAGCCCTCGTCCCAGTCCATAAACTTGTGGTCAAAGACCTCCCAACCCAAATAATCGGGGGTTTTGCCTGTGTATTCTTGATAATCACTCCAGAAGCGGGTGCCGGGGAAGGGGATCAGGCAAAACATGCCTGCTGTGTGCAATTCATGGATGTTGTGGCGGATAAACCAATAGGTTTTGGCGAGGTCTTGCTGGGTTTCGATCGGGCTGCCCATAATAAAATAGCCGGTGGTGCGGATATTCAGATCTTTGCAGATATCCAAAGACTCTTGGTGCTGACTGAGCCGGGCCCCCCGGCCTTTGAGGTATTTGAGCACCTCTGCGCTGCCGGTTTCAAAGCCAAAGGAGATCAGTTTGACATTCATGTCTTTGAGCAAGAGGGCGATCTCGTGATTGAATGTGCTGGGTTTGATCATGGCGACAAACCCCAGGCGTTTGTGAATGCCTGCGTCTCGGATGGCATCGGTCAGTTCAATCAGGCGTTTTTTCGAGACAACAAAAATATCGTCGTAGATCGTGACAATTTTTTGGTCGGGGTAGTGATTGATAATCTCTTCCAATTCGCTGATCACCCGTTCAACGCTGTGGTAGCGTGGCATGCCTTGAATTGTGCTGTGAATGCAAAAGCGGCAGCGAAAGGGGCAATCGCGGGAGGTATACAATCCCTGTCGCCACTGCCCGACTTTGCCCTGGGGCGGAAACCAAGCCTGTAACAATTCGCGCCGGGGATAACAGAGGGTGTCGAGGTGGTCGGTCTCTTCTTCGCGGGCGGTTTTGACCTGCTGCCTGTTTTCGTCATAAAAAACCAGGCCAGGAATCTCTGCAAAGGCTGTGGGGTTCCACTGGTCTTGCAGCAAGCGACGCACAAGTTCAACAGCGGTGTGCTCACCTTCGCCATAAGCGCCGACATCAAACGGCCCCCCCAGAGGCAGGCTTTCGGGCATGGCGTTCATATGCGGTCCGCCGAGCATGACCGGCACACCCAGTTCTTTTTTGACCCGCCAAGCCCCAGCCAGGGCTTTGGGATAGGTCTGGGTATACGAAGAAACCCCAACCAAATCCGGTTTGTGGGCCAAGACCTGATCGATATCCACCTCAATTTTGACGTCTTCGACGCCCAGCTCTTTTTGTAAATGGGCGGCGATATAGGTCAGACCCATCGGGCCATGAATCGTGGCGTGGGCGTGGGCAAATTCACAGGGGTAATAAAAGACCAGTTTCACTTCAGGGCCCCCAAGTTTGGCTCTCAATCATTGACAAAGACTGTCTCAAGTCCAGAATAGCACAGGATTCAGACCGAAATCCAGGCAAAAACCCGCTTTGATGCAAAAGACCCCGTTTGACGTCAGTCAAACGGGGTCTTCAAAATTAAGGCTTATTTTTCAGTGGCGGGTTTGGCTTGGGGGGCTTCAGCCTGTTCTGCTTTGTCACCTGTGTTGGTCAGTTTGTAGACAGCGTAGGCACCGCCCACAGCCAGGGGGATGGCGACCAGGGGGTTTTTGACAGCAAACTCACCGACAGGGGCAATGACACCTTCCCAAGCGCCTTTGAGTACTTTCTCACCGACTTGGCGTACACCGGGGACATCAGCCAGGGCCAGAGCTGCACCGCCCCCGACGACGGCACCAAAGCCTTTCAGGGCGCCTTCGTGCAATTTACCGGCACTCAGGTCATCAATCGCACCTTTGGCGAGCAGGCCAGAAGCGATACCCACACCTGCTGCAGCGGCGAATTGACCGCCTTTGCTAAAGGCCCGGCTGACACCAAATGTTTCAGCGGCACCCAGGGCGGAGAGGGCTGCACCCGTGGCGGCGGCGGTGCCCAAATAGGTCACGCCATTTTCACTCAGATTTCTGACGGCTTCTTTGCCGAGTACATAGCTGGTGCCGACCAGTGCCGCACCACCGAGGTGTTTGGCTGTTTTGGGCAACACAGCCTGCATGGCTTCTGACCCCAGGGCATGACCGGCCAAACTGGTACTGCCTGTGGCCAAGAGAGCCCCACCAGCGACTTCAGCCAGACCCGCAGCATCGTTTAAGAAAGAACCATTTTCAGCCAGACGCTGGGCTCCATCGGCTATCAGGCCAGCGGCACCCACCCCACCCAGGGCTGCTCCTGTGGTTTGAGCGGCTTTGGTGGAAGAGAGTTTAACCAAGGGCTCGATAATCAGGCTTTTGCCAAATTGACGGCCCACCAATTCTGTGGCACCCAGTCCACCCACAGCACCTGCTGCTGTTTTCAGGCCGCCCGCCAGTTTGTCTCCATTGGCGAGGTCTTCGACACCTTCTTTGATCATATAAGCAGAACCGGCAGCCAGGGCTGTTCCACCGGTGGCAAAACCATTTTTAAACACGACTTCGACGGGTTTGCTCAAAACAGGTATTTTGGTCAAGAGTTCGGCACCGCCGAGCACACCAATACCACCGACACCGGCTTTGATACTGCCTTTGAGTTCACTGCCTTCGCGGATGTCTTTAATGCCATCTTCCAAGAGCACAGCTCCAGTGCCGCCAGCCAAGATTCCGCCGGTCCCCCGGCTGAAGAGCAATTCGCCCAGGCCGCGATTTTGCAGACCTAAGCCGACCACACCCAGGGCGGTGATGCCTGTGGCCACACCCGAGAGTACGGGGCTGTCTTTGTAAAAGGTACCGAGTTTGGTTTCGCCAAATTTTTCTAAGGTGGATTTGCCCAATTCAGGCTTGGTTGCAGCGGGTTGCTGCAGATTCTGGGTATTGACCAGAGGTTGGTTGTTGGTTGAAGAAATATTTCCCATTTTTAAAAGTCTCACTCTCTACGAATTAATGATTTATACATACTCTATCGGGAGGGAGGGCACAAATGTTTCTTATCATTTATGTAACGTTAAGTTAAAAAAAGGTGTTTTTTTAGTTATCTTGGTTAGCTGTCTATTCACAACAAAGACTTGCTATTTTTACTTCTCTAGTATACTATACTGGGTATAGTAATAAGGATCTTGAAATATGAAACGCTTATATGCCTTTCTGCTCTTGTTAAACCTGTTTTGGCTGAGTCTGCCCGCCCTGGCAGATGTCGAATCCTGGCAGGCTGTTGATGTGCGTATTCCAATTCAAAATAATGATCAACTTTGGATCCCCAGGCGTTTAAACGTCTTTACCATTGCCCAATTGGCCCCGCGTTTTGAGAGTGGACTGGGCATTTTGCGCTACAGTGTGGGTCCCCAATGGGAGTTTAACCCCCACTTCTCTTTGGGGCTTTTGGGGGATATTATTTATGTGGGAGTGCCCGGTGGCAAAAATACCCAAGAATACCGCTTGAATATTGAGCCGGTCTTTCGGGGCAGGTTTTTGCCAGAGTTGAGCTGGATTGATCGTACCCGTTTGGAGTACCGTTATTTTCCCGACCATTCAAATTGGCGCTTGCGCAATTTATTGCGTCTGAACTGGAGTGGATGGTCTCAGGAATGGATTCCCTATTTGGCCAATGAGGTCTTTTTGGAATACCCCCAGGGTTTTAATCAGAACCGCAGTTTTCTGGGGGTACGCCATGTCATGGACCGGGCCAATCAATTGGATATTGGCTATATGTGGCGCTCGCGCAAGACTGCCACAGGCAATTGGGAGCACGATCATATTCTGATGCTGTTTTTGTTCTTTGCGCCGCCGGATCAGGCGCACAATCTACTTGGGGGAGAATAAGCAAATGAGCAATGTCTGGAAACAAGCAGGGGTGTTTTTGGTGCTGGCTTTGTTGGGCTGTGCGCCTCAAAAAGAATCAACAGAAAACAAGACTTCTCCCTCTCCTCAGGCCTCTGTGCTTGCCTCTGGAGAGAATAAGCCCTTGCCTTGGAAAGTTCCCACTGAGCAGCCTGTGGGAGCTGACGCGGAATCGGTCAAGCGGGGCGAAAGCCTGATCAGTCAAACGGCTTTGTATCTCGGACCCGATGTGGCCGATCCTGCCCAGCGATTTTCCGGCAGCCATTTGGCCTGCAAGAGTTGCCATCTCAACGCCGGAAAACAGGCCAATGCGCTTGGCTTTGTCGGAATCACCGCCCGTTATCCCCGTTACCGGGGCCGGGAGAATCGCGAGGTCGGTTTGGCCGAACGGGTCAATGGCTGTTTTGAGCGCAGCTTAAATGGCAAAGCCCTTCCCGAAAAAAGTCAGCAAATGCAGGATATTTTGGCTTATATGAAGTGGCTGAGCCAGGATATTCCTCAAGGTGCAAAAATGCAAGGTCAGGGATTACCTAATATTGATTTGCTTGACAGAGCGGCCGATCCCAATAAAGGCAAAACGGTTTACACTGCCAAATGTGCGGTCTGCCATCAGCCCACAGGGGCGGGCATGCTGATGGATGCCAAAAAACCAGCCATGGGGTATGTCTATCCGGCACTCTGGGGCAAAGACAGCTACAATACCGGTGCGGGCATGCACCGGGTGATAACGGCGGCCAAATATATCAAAGCCAATATGCCCTTTGGCAGCCCCAATCTCAGTGCCGAAGAGGCTTTTGACGTGGCGGCGTATATCAACAGCCAAACGCGCCCGGTCAAATCCCACTTGGAACAAGACTTTCCCGACCGCAGTAAAAAACCGGTGGATGCGGCTTTCCCCCCCTGGTCAGACACTTTTTCCGCCCAGCAACACAAATATGGGCCCTTTAAAGTGATGTTAAATGGCAAAGAACAGGGCTCATGAAGCGGTCAAAGAACTGGGCAAAGGGCTGAAACCGCTCTGGGACCTGTGTTAAGATTAAGGCTGCAGCGTAGTGCCCCTGTCACTTATTTCACTCATTCAGAAGCACTTCCGCTATTTTCTTAGAAAGTCAGGTCTATTTATATGGCCAATAGCATTCGCGTTGAAAAAGTAACCGCCGAAGTTCACAGGGCCCTGAGTGATATTCTTCGCTCCGAAGTACATGATATCCGCGTCACAGAACATTTTGGCTCGATTACGCGGGTCGATTTAACCCGCGATCTGAGCCACGCCACGATTTATGTTAGCGTTTTTGGTGAACCTGAAGATCAGCAAGATTTTATGCAGGGGCTGACCTCTGCCAAGGGTTTTATCCGCAGTGAACTCGGTCGACGTGTGCGTTTGCGCTTTACGCCCGAGCTGCATTTTAGGCTGGATCTGGCCTTGGAAAAAGGTGCCAAGGTGATTTCGCTGATCGAAAAATTGCGTGCAGAGGGCCAGCTTTGACAGAATTGCTGGAGAACCAAGCACCCAGCTGGCCTGCGGGCTTTTGGTTACCAATTGAAAAGCCTATGGCTTTTACCTCTCACGATGTGGTGGCCAAAGCCCGCCGCCTTTTGGGCATTCGCAAAATTGGCCACAGTGGCACCCTCGATCCCGATGTAACCGGGGTTTTGCTCCTGGCCGTGGGCAAAGCCACCCGTTTGATTCAATATTTGCCAGGTGAAAAGGTCTACCGGGGTGTGATTCGCCTCGGCAGCAGTACCGACAGCCAGGATGCCTCCGGCCAGGTGCTGGAAGAGCGCCCGGTTCCTGTGCTTACGGAGTCGGAGTTAAGGGCTGTTCTGGCAGGCTTTTTGGGTCGGCAGTCTCAGTTGCCCCCGATGGTTTCGGCTGTTTCTTTTCAGGGCAAACGCCTGTACGAATTGGCCCGTCAGGGCATTGACGTGCCCGAACGGCCTGCCCGTGAAATCACCATTCAACAATTGGACCTGCTCAATTGGACTTCGCCCGATCTGGAGATCGAAGTGCGCTGTTCCGCGGGCACATATATCCGTACCCTGGCCCATGATGTGGGCCAAAAGCTGGGCTGTGGGGCGCATTTATTGCACCTCTGCCGAATTGAGGCCAATGGGGTGGCCTTGAAGCAAACCATTCCGCTTTTAGAGGTCTTACCTGATCCCGCCTGTTTGCCGCTCTTGCAAATGGATGCGCCTTTGAGCCATTTGTCGGATTTGGTGCTGACAGCCGCTGAGGGCCGGCGTTTTCAAATGGGACAATTGTTTGTGCCCACTGTTGCGGGGCCTTTCTCTGAACCCCTCAGAATCTATGCTGAGGGGCAGTTTCTGGGCATGGGGGAGTTAGCGCCTGAAACACTGAGTCTGCGCTCACTTTGCGTTTTGGAACAGCCTCAATTGCTGCCAGAACTGGCCTGATTCTGTATATTCATGGTTTCTTGTGCCAGCAGGGCGATTAATTGGGTCTGATTATCGGGGTGCATCAGGTGTTCTTTGCCTTTGAGGTTGATCAGCACCGAAGGTACATCAAAACCCAGGGTGATATAAATTTCTTCGTAGGCCACAGCCAACTCGTAATAGACACTGGGGTTATTCAGATAGGTAAAGACAAAGGTCTGAAGCATGAGGTGGGTGATAATTTTATGGTAATCCCGTAACTCCAGTTTAAGGCCCGCTTCATTTTCATACTGGGCCAATAATTGGGACAGGGTTTGAATCACCAAATCGGAACGCTGAATCAATAGCTCTTCAGAAATGTTCTCTTCTTGGGCCAGAGAATAAATATGTTCCGACCAAGCGGCATACATCTCTTCCATTTCGGTGGTATACATGCGCTCTGAGATGCTGGCATCTTCTTTGAGCGCTGTTTGGTAGGCTTCTACTGCAAATTGAAAAAGCAACTGGGTCAAGAGCAGTGATTGTTGCATCCAGCTCTGAATCATTTCATCATCAAAGCCAGGATCGAGCCGTTGTGTTGTTTTTAGCCAGAGATAGGCGTTGGCAATGATCACTGTTTCAGCTTCAAAGCCATGCTGAAAAAACGAGAGCAGAACTTTGCGAAAGGCCTCTAAAACCGCTTGCATCTGCATGCTTTTGACATAAGCCTGGAAGATGGTGTCATTATCAAACAGGGCGCGGTATTTTTCCATTTCTGCTTCGGACAGATTTGGATGGGTCAAAATTTCCACCCATTTGCTTGGATCCAGTTCACTCATAAACAAGCAGCTCTCCCAGTGTTTTCGTTTCTTGTGTATTATACCCGATTTGAATGGGTCTCAATCCAAGCGGTTGTTCGGGTCTGCGCCAGAGATGGGGATCTGTTTGTAAGGCTTGGTAGGCCAGGGCGATATTTTCAAGCAAAGAGGGCAAAATCTGCTCGGGTTCCCAGTTCTTATGGCTGAGCAGCGCCAATGAGGTCGCTGATTGTGCCATTGCTTGGGAAAATTGGCGCTGGTTGAGATTGATGCCAATCCCACAGAGGTAATACAGGGGGTGGCTGCCTTTGAGTTGGGCGTCAATCAGCATACCCGCTAATTTTGCGCCCTTGACGAGCAGATCATTGGGCCATTTGATCGTTAAATCCTGTCCCGAGAGGTCTTCCAAGGTTTTACAGACAGCATATAAGAGACTCAGTGGCAGGTCATTTAAGATTTGAGGGGGTTTGAGCAATGCGGAGAGGTAAAGGCCTCCGGGATCGGAATACCAAATTCGGCCCTCTCGGCCCAAACCTTGCGTTTGGATTTGGGCCACTATCACTGTGCCCTCTGGCGCTGACAAGGCCACTTCTTTTAAGCGAATCTGGGTCGAATCGAGACTGCGTTCCCTGTGAATTTGCCAATTGAGCTCTGGGGTTGAAGGGGTCAAAAGTTGCCGCTGGTCAGCCCGATGCGGTTGCCTGCATCTTGGAGGACCCGCTCAAATTGTTCTAAATTGACCCTGAGTACATTGTAATGCTCAAGCACAGGGGCAATATCTAATCCCTGTCCCGCAACCTCGTCCAGCTCATCGGCAAAGGCATCACAATTTTCGTAGAGGATATCGACATTTTCTTGGAGGACTTCGAGATCTTCGCGGTTATTAATATATTGGGCCTCACGAATTTGTTGGGTGACAACCTCTACTTCCGCATAAATCCGCTCGGTGATTTTGAGAAATTGGTTGGAGGAGAGGGCCCGATCAAATTGTTTGAGTCCAGCGGCAATCGGTTTGACCATCTCTTGGAGTTCTGAGATATCCAGTCCCGCTTCAGCCAGACTGTTGATCTGGTTGTTAATTTCTTCGAGAGAGGCCTCAAACCCCATATGATTGCGCCTGAGCATTTCCACTTCGCGGGGATTGGCCATGACCTGGGCTTGGCGCAAATGGCCGATCATGGCTCTGCTCTGGTTTTGCAACATGCCTTTTAATTCTAAGCGAATGCTCTCGTAATCGACTTTTTCTTCTTGCTGCCCGTCTTCACCCACCAAGAGCGAGAGTTGGCGCTCTTCAATCGATTTGCCAAATTGAGAAATGCCTTTTTCCAAGGCAGGCAAATTTTTCTTGAGCTGGTCGGTTTTGATGCCAATCTCATCAAGGGTCTCAATTTGTTTTTGCAGAATTTGGTAATTGTCTTGTAAGGCATCGAGATTTTGGTAGAGGACCTCGACACTTTCCAGATCGGAGCTTTGCACCATGCGCAATTGGTCGACCACCACCTGCACCTCTTGTTTGATGGTGGCATCGAGTTCTTTGGCTGCCTGAAGTTTGCCTGCATTGATGGTGCTGGTGAGTTGGTTGATCTGGCCATCGAGGTTTTTGACTTCGGTCAGGAATTCATTAAAGACAGTGGCCAAAGCCACCAATTCCCGCTCCATTACATCTACTTCATATCTGACCCGGTTGAGCAATTGTTCGCCATAAAAGGCAATTTGCATGCGCAATTCCGTGGCCTGATCATCGTCATTGAGCAGGGTTTGGGTCTTGTAATCGAGCAACTCTTGATCTGTGACAGTCACTTCTTTCGATTCTTGTGGCTGCGAAGGAGAGGCTCCCGCTGCAGGCAGGGGGCCGGGGGCTCTGCGCGGAGTGGAATTGGGACTGTTTTCAAAACTCATGAACCCGCCTCTTTAAAGTGATCTTTTTTCAGTTTAATCGGCAGGGATACTTTATTCAAGCCCAATCCACCCACTTTTTGCTTGCCTGATTAACCTTTGTTAACAGGATCTGCAGGGGCTTTGGGCGGATCTTTCATATAAAAGACATAACTGGTGATCTTCTCGATTTTTTCGAGGGCTTGAATCGGTTTGACGGGTTGATCCAGATATTCACGGGTTTTCTGGAGCTGTTCTTCGAGCACGTCATAATGCTCTTTCATATAATCCCTGAGTACTTCCAGAGACTCGTGATAGCGCACCATGCCGTCCAAAACCGCATAATAATCACCCGAGACAATATCATAATAATCGTAGAGATTATCGACAATATTTTCCCTGATCTGACAGCGGGCCCGCAGGGCAGCGAGTTGTTTGCTCAGCTGCCCGCGTTCCTGGTTCAAATCGCGCAGGGTTTCAATTGCGTATTTTAACCGCGTCGAATTAAACATGGTTAGGCAAATTTGCTGTTAAAGTATTGGCGGTGTTCTTCGTCCAACTCATCTTGCCGTTTTAAGCTCTTGCGAGACTGACGCGCGGCTTGCTCTTGCTGATCGAAATGAGCTTGATCACCTTGGGTGGTCGGGCTTTGCGCGATACTGCGTGACAAACTATCGCTACTTACTGCACCAGCCCCCATGGTAACACCTGCAAGCTCAGTTGCTTTTGTACTATCAGAAGCAATCGATTTTTGAGACCGTTCGCCATAAAATTTGCCCCATTCTCTTTCAATCCCCTGTGCTATTTTCTCACAATAATTACCCAGTTCACCGGTTGAAAGCATTTGCAGTATTGCGTTCATGGCTTGGCCTCCCATTTCTTTGGCCTTGCCCAAGAAATCTTCGGGGGGTTGTTCCATCTGATGGGTGCTTCCTTCGGGCTGTTGCACATTGTATTTCTGTGCATATTGAACGGAGTTCATTTGCACCAGTTCATCACGATCTCTTTGCAATCCCAACCGTTTTTGCTCTTTTTGAGGTTCTGTCATGGGGCTGCCATCTGCATTTTTGTGTTCGGTTGTTTGAAAGGTGCTCAACTGCCGATCCAATGCTTTGATATGATCTCGCCGAGCGATCTCAGCAGGATCACTGGTGGGAGGCATGGGATCAGATTGGGTTGGCATGACGTAGGTTTGCCCCGTATTGTGGGGGTTGATGCCGGGGGTGGCCAAGCCACCCGTTTCGCCAGGGGTAATCGGTGGGGCCTCTGTCTCTGTACCGGTTGAGCCGCCTCGGCGTACCCCCCCAGATTGGAACTCAGCTCTCACACTTCCCACACCGGGAAGGGTCACTGTCCCATGATCATAGCCTTTTATGTTGGTTGGGCGATCCCCTGTACCCGATTTCAACACCCCTTCGCTGGCCAGGGCATCATGCCCCTGAGCGGCAACTGCAGAAACAGTGGCGACACTACCGCCCTGTTGGGCTTCACGAAAAGCCCTGAGACCGGCCTGTCCCTCATCACCAACGGTGTCATAAGTTCCACTGCGGGCTTTTAAATAGTCGTCATAGGCCTGTTTCTGATCGGATGTCAGGGCACTGACTTGTTGCTCTGAGAGAACCGCATCGGGTTTTGCTTTTAATGCTGTCTGAGCGTCAGCAGGCAACTTGGCCAAGGCCTCTCCGGCGCGGAAAGCCTGGGTCTGGCCCTCCATGTGATGAAACATCTCCTCTGCCAAGGCGTTGCTCAACTCTGCGGGTTTGGTTAAGAGTGCACGATTGAGTAAAATCGTGCCTTCTACTTTTTTTCCATCAGCCCCTGTTTGTGGCGGTATATAAGCCGCATTGGCTCCGTGTAAGGTATTTCCATCCACAAAGCTAATATTGGCAGGAATGGGCATCCTTCCCTCTTTGGCCTGGGTTGTCAAATCTGCAATGACTGCATCCGCTTTGGGATCTTGACCTTTGGGAGGGAGATTATAGGCACCACGCATCACTGCGTCAAATTGCTCGGGCTTTCTCGTCGCCAAATCTTTCATTTCGCCGACAAAGGCATTGCGCAGCACGCCGACTTTTTCAAACTCATCGAGTTTTTGTTGCAAGCCGCGCACATTGTCCAAGACCTTGTGAAAGCTACGGGCTTCAGATGTCAGGTTGGTACTGGCCTGGGCATCTTTGATCATCCCTACTGCGTTTGAGATGGTATTGATATCCGCGTCTGAATATCCTTTGCCACGCAAGGTCTCTGCCAAATTACTGCCTTGCAAGGTATTGGGAGCCAATCCCAAAGACGTGGCCAGATTTTGTGTACTGGTGTCGAGCCAACCTTGAATACTTGCTTTTTCTGTTTCCGAGATATCGCCATCTCTGACCATTTCCCGCAATTGACCAGAAAAAGCTTTGACAGAATCTTGGATGGCGGTTGCATAGGCTGCTCCCCCCGCCTTGCCGTCTGCCGGCACTGGCGGAATGGAGGGCAAACCTCCGGGCGCTTGGCCGATCACTTGACTGGGATCCGCATCTTCACCCAATCCTCTGCGTACAGCTTCCATGCGCATTGCTTCTTGGCCCTTTTGCGCACTGGCTTCAATTTTGCCAAAACTTTCAGTCACACTGGCACGAATGGTGCTGATCGGTGTATCTGTGGGGGGAGTTCCAATTTTGATCGATGTTACCCCAGCTTTCTCAAGGGCATCTAAATCAGCCACAATTTGCGTTTTCAACTGACCAATGCTCTCTGGGTTTTTGGGAATCAGGTTTTGAATCTGCGCCAATTCACCCATGGTCTTAAGATTGGCATTCAGCGAAGCTGTGCGAGATTCGACGCTGGGGCCACTCACCGAAGTACTGCTTTCGGTTTTGATTACACCAGAAGAGGTGGGCGAGACAGGCGTAAAAGTCGTCTGACTGGGATCTCCAAACTGAACCCCGCTGTTGGCTGCTGGATTGGGTTGTGGGAATTCAAACTGAGGGCGGCTAGCAGTGGTTCCTGTTGCAGCTGTTAATGCAGTTGCCGCTTGGTCAGGCGTTTGGCCAAAGGCGTCTGTTAAAACGCGTTTGAAGAGATCTTGCTGGGAGATCTCACCTGTGATACCCAAAGATTCTTTGAGATTCTTAACTGTTGTGTTTGAATCTGCATTTCCTGAAGCCAATTGCAACATCTCAGAGGCTTTGATTGTAACTGGAGGGGTGTTTGTGCGTGTGACTTGGGTGGTCCCAGCCGTTCCGCCGACAAAACCATGTCCGACGCCCCCATCAAGTTTGCTGTTGTACGAGCCATCTGGATTGGTGAATTGTTGAGCCGCTTGACTTAAAAAGGCTGCTTGATCTTCTGGTTTGACGGGTTCAAAGCCCCCTTTGCCATCGGGTTTTTTAAGAACTCTGGGCTCTCCTTCAAATTTGGCGATGATCTCATTGCTACCAGTGGCTTTTAAAACGCCTGTCCGGTTTAATTCGACCATGGCGGTGTCAACAGCTTCACTGTCTTGGTTATTAATTTGCAGGCGCTGAATCAGCTGATCTGCAGGAACGGTTTGACCCAAGTTATTTCTTAGGGTGAGGGTACTGCCTGTAAAATTTTGTGTTACACGTGCATTTACTGCTGCAATTTCTGTTGGCCCAAAAGTATGCACCTGATCGCCACCATTGTTGGCTTCCAAAACCATACGAACGTTTAACATTCGATTGGTATCTTGGCCAGGATTATTTAAAGTGACGCGGCCATTATTGGGTGTGATAGGCAAGGGTTTGAGCGGCAGGGGATCTCCGTCTTTGTTTTTCCCTGGACTGTTTGTTGCATAAAAATTGCTGGCCCGTAAGGCATACATGTCTTGGAGTGTTGGTTTTGCTGCTTTAATATCGTCTAAAGAGAGATTCGTTTTGAACCTATCATTGTAAAGCTTCTGATAGTCTCCCATCGCATTGTCTGGAATGGGTGTGGTTTGTGTTTGGGTGCGGTAAACATCCAGCAAAGTGGTGCTTGCCGTGGCATCAGCAGGTTTAAACGCATCAAAGCCAGGTTCACTGACTTTCCGAGACGACAACATACCAATCGTGTCGTAAAAATTATCCGTATTATCGGATTTTTTACTGTGGCCCGTGATTTGTTGGCGCAAGATGCTGTTGGCTTGACCTGTCGACATTTGGCCGACTTGGTGAGTGGCTACTTTGGGGTTTTCACCACTGATATAACCTATCGCCCGAAAATCCCGGCTGTGTTGAGCGAGGCGTGAAACCTCCGCGTTATTCGGAAAACCGTAAGCCTTTGCTATTTGTTCCTTGACGCCTTGTGGATTTCTCATGACATCGTTCATTGTCAGGTGAGAGCCTGTTTTTTTATTGACGTAGTTAAGCAACACTTGTGTTTGGCGGGTTGCAACTGTATCCGCATTGGGATTACTTTTTCGCTCACTGATGGCCGTTTCCATATCGAGCCCACCGCGGGTGGCGTACTGAAAACGTACGGCGGTATCCCGGTCTTGGGTTGCTGCTTCGGTATAAGCCCCTTCCCATGTGGCATCTTGAACGTATTCTGTATTCCAATATTGAGGAGCACCATCTGCTTCATACTTTTTGACCAAAGTACCGAATTCATCGCTCCTTTTGGCACCACCGTCCTTGCCCCAAGTTACACCCGCATTATTCTGGTGGGAATTACGTTCCACCATATAAGAACCGGGTGTACCTGGGGTTTCGGTGCGGGCTTCTTGTTCCTTGCGGAATTTTGCTGTTTGCTCTCGGTGTTCTTCAGTCTGCTCTTGGGGGGTCGCTACTCCCACATCGGTCTGCTGCAGGCTTGGTGTTGTTTGAGCCGGTGGCGGTGTTGCCGGTCTTTCTGGCTCGGTGGGATAAGGCAGAGAATTGAGCGTCTCCTGACGCAGGCGGGTATACCCAAAGCCGATTTCGGCATTGGGGTCTTTGATCATTTCGAGAAATTTAGGATCGATGGTAATTGCGCCAATGCTTCTAGATGGCCCAACAAAGGTTGCTAAGGCTTTGGCTGCAATGGTAAAAATTCCCTCATTCGACTCCTGCTCCGTAAATTGGCGCTGGACGTCGAGATAGCCTTTTTCAAACATGTCCTTCATCTGTTCAGGCTTCATCACAATATCGGCCTGTTCACCCAGAATTTGACGGTAATTCTGAGGTGTAACCCGATACTGTGCACCTGTTTGTGGCGTGTTGAAATAAGAGGGCGTTGATGAAATATTACCCATTGGTATTCGATCCTTTTCTCAAAAATTCTCTACAGACTCTATATACCCACCTGCGTCAGGTTTTTAACCACCCATCGGAATCATATCCGAAGGAGGAGTTGCTTCAATACCTGTACGCTGCTTGAGCTGATCCAGAAACTTTTGCATTTCCTGAATGGGGTCACCATTCGGGCTTTGCAATTGTTTGATAACGTGGGTCAGGTTTTCAAGCATATCCGCCTGTTGGGCTTGTGCAATCAGCAGACCGGGCTGCAGACCCAGCAAGACCGACATATTTGCGAAACCTGCATCGCTGGCAACCTGGCTCAACAGTTCAGAGGCAACTTCACCCGGTGTGGTGGGGTTGCCGTTTTCATCCACTGTGGGTGTCGCACCGCCTTTGCCGGTTTCTTCAGGGCCACCTTTGCCTGCTTGCTCAGGGCCGCCTTTGCCTGCTTGTTCAGGGCCGCCACCTTTGCCGCCCCCCTTGCCTGCTTCAGCGGGTCCTGCTGCCTGTATGGGGCCGGCCATGCCTGCCGCGCCAACACCACCGGCTCCGCCGCCAGCGCCACCGCCAGCGCCACCGAGATCTGCGGTAATACCCATTTCTGCTGCATATTTGAGTGCCGCATTGTACTGCTTTTTAGCGGCAGCCAATTTGACCTGGGCTTCTTGCAAATCTTCCATGGCTTTTTTCAAGGCCTGTAAGGCTTTCATCAGCTCGGGCAGGGATTCTCCCAGACCTTTGACGACGCCATCCAGGCCTTTCTTGAATGGGGAGGGGCCTTCGTTCTCTGGGAAATTCTTTTTGAGATTTTCCTGCAGTTTCTCTGGTGCCCCTGTGGCTTCAACTGTCCGGCGACCAGCGGTGTCTTGACGGATAGAGAAGTTCCCGACCGTTGTCGCTCCCTTGAGACCTGCTTTGTCCATCACGTCTTTGATGCCAGCGGCACCTTTGAGACTGACTTTGCCGGTTTCAGTTTTGGATAAGAGATCCGTCACATTGATCAGGGCTTTGCCTTCTGAATTGATCGGGCTGACCCCCGTCGAACGCACTGAACGATCCAAAAGGGCTTGGGCGATTTGGCCTTGAGAGGCATTCTCAAACCCTGCACCCAGCTCTTTTTTGTATTTGTCTACGACATCACTGCTGGCTGTGCCTGTGGCCAAGGCTTGGAAGTCTTGGTTTTGGGTCAGCGCCTCAACAGCATCGCGGGTTTTTTGATTGCCAATATCGGTGATATTATTGGCCGTGACTTTGGAGACACGTCCATCATATCCCTTGTTGAGATCAACAGAACCAAACTCCCGTTTCAGCTCGTCGACTGATTTGGCTTGCGGTTTGCCCTCGGGGCCCGCTTTGGTGAGATCACTCAGTTTGAAGACGCCTTGATTCAGGCCGCTTTCTTTTTCGGCTTGGCGCAAAAGGGCTTCTGCCCCTTTGGTGTCGCCGGCAGCCACAAGGGCCTGAAATTTAGGATCGACAACCAATTCCTGAATCGCGGTCGTGGCAAAGCGAACATTTTCGAGACCACTGTCTTTAAACGACTTGATCACATCCCCTTCGGCTTGCAGGAATTGATCGCGGGTGAGTTGAGCCTCTTTGCCTCCCAAGGCTGAGCGAACAGAACCCAAGGCCGCTTGAACACTCACCGATTGTGCAAGCGGGCCCGTGCCAGCTTTTAATTCGTCGAGTGATTTTAATGTACTGCCTTGTTGTACGCCGCTGCCTGAAACCAATTGGTTGACATCAAGCTTGACGTCGCCAAGGCCCTGCTGTTGCAAAATTTCATTGACCCGCGCTTGAGCGGCCTGTGAATTGCCTTTGCTCAGCAAGATGCCTAAATCTTGGTCGCCCAGCAGGGCTTCGGCCAGTTTGCCTTGCACTGCTGCTTGTAGAGCATTTTTTTGTGGGTCCTTTAAACCATCTAAATTGACAAAGGTACCGCCATTGCGGTCATAATCGATGCCAATATCCAGTTTTTGACCACCCAAGTTCAGCGAAACCACTGATTCTTGCGCAAAACCATCATTAAAGCGATTGCCATCGGGCCGTGCTTGGCCTTTGCTCGGATCAGACAAGGGCAGGTTGGGGTTATCTCTGGTGTTTACGCTGATACCCGTTGCGCCCAAGCTACCCAAAGCATTATTCACTTGACCTTCGCGTTGGGTATTGAGGAAGTTGAGCAAGCCCCGACTATTGTCCACAGTGCCCGATTGGTAGCCCCGGACATTGTATTGGCCATCGCCGTTGCGGCCCAAGCTGAGCTTTCCACCGTTGGCAAAGTCAACATTGGCGCCATTGATTTTGCCTTGTTGATCGTAGGTGAAATCAATTTTCGAGACATTTTGTCCGGCATTGCTTGCTCTTAGTCCCACTTCGCCCAAGCCAAGTGTCAAGACACCAAACAGTCCGGCTCCAAAGGCGTCACCACCCGTACGGCCACTGAAAAGACTTTGGTCAAAGCCTTTTTCAATTTGGGCTTTGAGTTTATTCGCCTCATCTTGATTTGCCGTGAACTTATTAAACGCGGCGTCTCCTCCGAGGAAGGCTTTTAAGGCCGCATCTTGCCCGGGAATCACCCCTGATTGACCCGCACCTGTATTGGTCAATTGGGCACCAAAACCGCCGGGTTGAGCGGGTTGACCTGAGCTTCCGGTACCCGTGGGGTTGACCGCAAAGAGCTGTCCTTTTTTATCTACACCGATGCTATTGCCATTGGCCAGGGTAATCGTGGCATTGCCATCTTTGCCATAATCTATTTTTGCGCCAGTGGTATCTACGCCAGCTGCCTTAAAGCCTGACAAAGCTTGGTTTACAGCAGCTCCAATTTTATTGTCGCTGCCCCCTCTTTGCAATTCGGCAGTGGCGTTGCCGATCGCGCCTGTGACGGCAGAGCCCAACCCATTGCCAAAGCCACTGGTCTGAGAGGCACTAAATCCGCGGCTCTGACCGTACAATTGCGAGAATTGATCCAAGCTCAGGCTTTTGCCGTCCACTTTGATACTCGCCAGATTGCCTTGGGCATCCAATTGAATGTCTGACGCCTTGACGCGCAGACCAATCCGGCTGCTGCCCGCATTTTCTTCGGAGTTGCGCAAAAAACCATTAATGGTGTCGGCAACCAAACCTTTGCGGTTGTTGAGTTGACCAGAATTCAGATTGGTACCGGTATCTTGTAAGTTGCCCGCACCACTGATACCGCCGGTTTTATCGACACTTAAGCTGCCCACCTGTACGCCCGATGGATTTTGGCTATTGGTGCGGGTGACACTGTAGTTGGTGCCACCGTCTTGACCTGCGGTTGAACTCAAAGACAGTTGGCCTTTGATCGCACTTACCAGTGAGCCACTGCTCACGTTCAAAGATTGGGTTACTCTGCCTGCAGACAGGATACCGCTGATATCTGCTTTAGAGATCCCATTGTCTTCTAAGATTTTGGAGGCTCCTGCCAAATCGCCACTTTCCACTGCTTTTTTAAAAGCATCGTTGCCAGTGATACCCGCAGCGATCGACTCTGCGGCTTTGCCCACCAATTGTCCAGGCAAATTTTTGGCGCCGCTGGCATTGGCGTTATCACCTGTAAACAGGCCCACAATCGGATTGCTTGCACCGCTTACACTGTCGCTCAATTCACGGCCTGTCTGTAAGAGTGGAGCAAAGAGTCCTCCCACCACGCTTTGGCCAGAGCCACTACCAGAGCCGCCTTGGAGGTTCACACCCTTTAATACGTCTGTTAACGCACCATTGGTAGCGGTGCTCTGACCTCCGGTTGAAGGTGCTGTGATGCCGCTGATGCGACCACCGAGGTCGACACTTGCACCTGAAATATCCGTGCCGCCCGCCTGTTGGCTTTTGAGGTTACCAATACCTGCCAATACTTGGTTGGCTGCGGAATTCTGAGCGCCGATGGTCAGCCCACGCACCAAACCATTGGTGGTTCCCAAGGACAGTTGGCCTGCTGCTTCAAAATCGACAGAGACATCTTTGCCCCCCAATTTGCCCGCGAAACCGCCAAGGCCATCGGAAGCAACATCTGTGAGGCCTGCTGCTTGTAACAAAGACACTGCTGAGAAAGCTGCTCTTTGTGCCCCACTTAAGATGTCTTTGCCATCGGCACCTTTGAGGTTATTGGCCAGAGCGGCCAGACCTCTTGCTGCGTCGGTACCGCCATTGGCCAGACCTTTGACAGCAGCGCCGTCCAAGGCCAGAGCCGGGCCTGTTTGGCCATTTTGCTGAGCGGCAATGGACAGCCCAATACCCTGAGTGGAACCCGAGGCATTGGATTCATCAAAACTGATATTGGCGACCCCTGTGATGGCTCCCCCAGTGGCCCCTTGGCCAGCAGTGGTAAGCGCCGAGGTGAGGTTGGTTGCTGCTTTGACAGCATCTGTTACGGCGCCGCCGCGATCACCACCTGCCAGCAAGGCGCCTACAGATTTTGAATCGAGGTTGACATTGCCATTGATCGTGATGGCATCACCGGTTTGACCGGCATTTTGCAGACCCGCGCCCAAAGACAGGGTTTCGATGCTGACCCCTTTGGCAGCCAGTCCCAAAACAGCTTGCGCTGTGCCATTGGCTTTGCCATCGGTGATGCCACCTGCCAATTTGTTGATAGCATCTTCGCCAATTTTGGCGCCATTGCCCAAAACAATCGAACCGTTTTCAAATTTGGCACTTTGGCCATTTGCCACCAGAGCAGCAATTACAGATTGTGCGGCTCCGCTGAGATTCCCAACCTGGCCACCGGTGTCACTGACGGTTTGACCGACGACATTCTGGCCGCCTTTGCTTAAGGCTGTGGTACTTTGAGCCAAAGCACCTGCATCTGTTCCATTGATACTCAGACCTTTGGCTGCATCTGTGCCCGTTGCTGCCAATGTGGCATTTGCCAAATTGACCCCTTGTCCGGCCACTGCTGCCAAACCTTGAACTGCCTGCTGGCTCAAATCGCCCAAGCCAACATTGCCTTTTGCGTTGCCAACTTGTAAGCCTCCCGAGCCCCCCAATGAGACACTGAGCCCTGAGTTTCCACTCAATGCGCCCTGTGAAGCCAAGGTGCTGAGGTTGGCCAATGCACCTTTGGCATCGCCCAGAGAAATCCCCTCTTGGGTTTTTCCGCCTGCACTGATTGACAGTTTTCCATCAGCACCAAAACCAACTGTGGCACCTTTGTCTCCGCCAATACTAAGGGACAGACCCTTGTCTCCGACAGACAGGCCACCCAGACTTACACCAGCACCTTGTAATTGGGCCAGTTGACCAATTTGACTGGTCAATTGTCCAAGTTGTTCTTTGCCAAAAGATTGGGTTTGTCCTCCGGCAGTGACACTCAGTCCACCGTCTTGGCCCAGACCCAGGCTGATGCCACCCAGATTTGCCGTGATTTTACCTCCGTCGCCACTGCTCAAACTGGCTTTGCTCAAGTCAATGCCTTGAGCGGCAAGGCCTTGCAAGGCACCGAGTTGCTCGGCGTTGATCGCATTGTCGCCAACTTTGGCTGCAACAGCGCCATCTTTGCCAATACTCAAACCCAGAGCGCCCAGAGCGCCGGTGACTTCGCCAGCGGGATTGACCCCGAGGCCCAGTTGATCCAAATTCAGGCCTTTGCTGGCCAGACCTGCAAGGGCCCCAACTTGTTCCAG
Source organism: Candidatus Sericytochromatia bacterium (assembly GCA_018780035.1). Classification (GTDB taxonomy): domain Bacteria; phylum Cyanobacteriota; class Sericytochromatia; order UBA7694; family UBA7694. The sequence continues at coordinate 229,387 of JADMKE010000005.1, read as the reverse complement.
AGAGATGTCTTTGGTGCCAATCGAAGCGGAAACGCCGCCATCTTTGCCGATGCCCAATTGGACAGGGCCGAGTTTGGCTGAAATGCCACCATTCTCACCAACACTCAGGCCGATTTTGCCCAGGTCGAGGCCTTTGCCTGCCAATTGCTGTAAGCCATCCAATTGAGCCGTGCTGATTTCTTTTCCGCCCAGCGAAATTTTGCCGTCTTGGCTGATACCAATATCCAGGCCCGCTTGTTTGAGCGTACCGAGTAATTTGGCTTGATCTCCTGTGAGACTGAGACCGCCAACGGGGGTCGCATCTCCGCCTGTTTGGCCTCCACGACCTGGTGCAGGAGCTGTTCCGCCAATATTGAGGCCGCCATTTGCCAGTTGTGTGACTTGAGTGCCCGTTGCGACAATGCCCGCCAACGGGTCTCCGCTTTCAACGGCTGTTGAGCCACCTGGTTGTGGGGTTTGAGCGCCAGGGGTGGGTGGGCCGCTCAGAGCGAGTGCACCGGCCTGTTGGCCGGCTCCCACTGCTGCACTTAAAACGCCACCGACGTCGAGCTTGGCTCCGGCAGCAAAACCTTGGCCCACTGCATTTTGAACTTGGCCCAGTGCCTGTTGGGCAATGCCGCCGCCAGCCGCCAATTGGCCAACAAGTTCTTTGCTCAGGTTTAAAGCCTTGCCACCAATATCCAGACTTAAGCCACCATCAGCGCCTTTGGTGATGGCACCCAAGCCAGGGATTCCCGCTCCTTTGAGCAGGCTTTCAGCCCCACCTTGTTGGGCTCCTTGGAGCAGAGCATTGATTTTTCCTGTGATTTCATCGCCACTGAGCAAGCGTTGGCCGCCTTGGCCGTCATCGGTGGTTGCTCCACCAAAAATTTTACCTGCGGCTTCTTTAAATTGGGCAATATTGGCATCGCTGATGCCTCCTCCTTGAGACAGGCCGTTCAAGGCTGTTTGCAAACCGGCCTCGCCACCACCGGGAGAGCCGCCTTGTCCACCTTTGTCGCCACCGGCGCCAACGAGGCGTTTGTATCCATCGCCAATTTGTTTAAAACCGTCGGTATTGCCAGATAGGGCGCTTCCCGCAGCTGCAAAAGGCGTGGCGACAGCCAAGGCGCCTGCTGCTGCAACTGTACCAACGGCTCCAGCAATGGCCTGAGTTGCGGCTTTGCCAACCTTTGAAAGGGGATCTATAACCGCACTGTTAATGCCTTTGGCCAAAGCATTGGCTTCAACGCGTTTACCGTTGTCATCAATATATTCGCCTTTGGTGACAACATCTTTGATTTGGCCGAGTTTTTTAGAAATATCGCCCAAGGCACCCCCTGTGGCTTTTTGCAAACCAAGGGCCTCCAACAGTTTTTCAATTAACTGGGCCAATTCTTTCATATCGGCTTGAGCGGCTTGTCGTTCGGCCTTTTTGTCATCACTGAGGCCAATGCCAGTGGCAAATTTTACTTTGTCTAAGAGGCCAGAGCCCAGACCTTTGAGTTTGTCGCCAAAGCCACCCCCTTCTCCATTGGGGTTGATGACCTGTTCAGGGGCTCCATTTCCGCCGCCTGTTGCCGCAGCAGCGCTTTTGACTGGGTCTGTAACAGCACCGACAGCGTCCTTGACTGGGTCTGTAACAGCACCGACAGCGCCTTTGACTGGGTCTGTAACGGCACCGACAGCACCCTTGACTGGGTCTGTAACGGCACCGACAGCGCCTTTGACTGGGTCTGTAACGGCACCAAGGGGGCTATCTCCCAAGACGCTTTGAAGTTTTCCGATAGTGGCATCATCTACTTTTCCAGAGGGATCCAAGCCTTGAGAGGATTGAAAGGCCTTTAATGCGCCTTCTGTCTTGTCTCCAAACTTGCCATCCAGAGCCAGAGGGCTCCCTTTTCCACCACTTTCGGCTCCAGGAATACTAATACCCAGTTTGTCCAAGGCACCATTTAAGGCTCCCTGCAATTTTCCAACCAAACCACCAGCTCCGCTCAAGGCTTCTGAACCAGGTAAACCTCCTCCAGATAAACCCTTCTGAGCTCCTTGGCTGGCAAAACCAGCTCCTTTTTGGAGGCCTTTTAGATCCCCCAGATCGGGGCCACCGCCGCCGCCGCCAGTAATACCTTTGGCTGTGTCAACAGCGCCTGTGACTGCACCTTTGACTTTGTCTACAATGCCCGTTGCAGCACCTGTGACCGCAGCAAGAGGACCGCCGCCGCCGCCGCCGCCACCTTTGACAGCAGCAACGGGATTGCCGCCACCACCGCCGCCGCCTGTGGCCGCAGCAACGGGATTACCACCGCCTCCGCCGCCTGTGGCCGCAGCAACGGGATTACCACCGCCTCCGCCACCAGCGCCGCCGCCAGCAGGTGGTTTTGGCAAGGGAGCAGAACCGCCGTTTTCGCCATCTCCCTCGGGTTTGGGGGGTTTTTGAGCTCCGTTGATCTTTTGAGCAATATTGACAGCCGCACCAATGATGCCCACAACAGCCTGAATGGTGGCAACCACCTGTTGTTGTTGTGTCAAACTCAGCTGTTTTTGCGCCAAATCTTTTTGGGTTTTGGCTGAAAAGAGTTCCTGTTCAGCTTTCTTTTTATCGCGACTTTGTTGGTTTTTATCTACTTTTTCAGAAATATCTTTATTGTCATCATTGACCTGGCGTTGTGCCTGTTGGATAGCGGAGGCGACATTCCGGGCTTTGGTGGTCGCTTCCCGGGCTGCCGAATACATCCTGATATTCATGGGGTTTTAATCCTTCCCTAGATCCGATTGGTTCTACACATCAAAGAAAAACTTTATTAAACACCAGCTGCAAGCTGGGCTTCGATTTGTTTGAGGCGTTTCATGGCTGCAGCAGCTTGTTGTTTGGCCGCGTTATATTCAACCTTCATTTTTTTCGCCTCTTCATCATATTCTTTGGCCACTTGGGCCATTTTCATAAACTGGGGGAGAGCGGTACTCAAGGGCTTAAAGATGGCCTTCTTGAAAATTTCTCCGGCCCCACTCATGACGCCGCCGGTTAACAAACCTGATTTCTCAAACCCTTCTTTGGTTTTGTCAACTGTGGCCGGGCTGAGTCCGAGGCCCGCTTGGACTTTGGGGTTCTCCAAAATTCCCATCACGGAACGGGAGGTCGCTTGATAGCCAGGAGAAATTGCGGCACCCCGGTCAACCACACCCGCAATGACTGCCGAGCCATTTTCACTCGCAAAAAAGCCATCTTGACGTTGACCGGGTTGAACCTGGCCACTGCCAAAAAGGGCACCTTTAAGGGCATCACTCATTTCGAAGGTGCCATCTTCTTTTTTCTTGAGGTGTTCAGGGCTGAAGGCAATGGGGGGGCCATCTACAATCATGGCTCCCAATCCCTGTGCTCCCCCTTCTGAAGAGCTTTTTCCGCGTGTATTGTCTCTGACCAAGGTGGCCATTTCGGTCATGCTCATATTGCTGAATTTGGTAACTCCACCCGTGGTGGTATTGACCCCAAAGGCACTAAACGAACCTTTTTTAGTGTCAAAGGTGACAACCGCACCTTGCTCGGTTGGACCGGGAGCAACCGCACCCGTTTGTCCGCCGCGCTGTGGTTGGCTGGCTGCAATGGGGAATGCGCTCATTAACCCTGAGTTGCCATCGACTGTCATCTGTTCTGACTCTGGCGCTTGGGGGACTTTGGCCTGATCATTTTTGAAGTGTTTGATCAGATCGCTGACGCCATTTGCCATTCCACCTACAAGGGTGCCAAGACCAACAATGGCCGCCGCAGCTTTGGCACTTTGGGCGCGCTTTTCGGCCATTGCGGCTAACTTACCTTGTTTCCAAGCCCTGATATTAGCGCTTGTCATGTCGTATTCAGCTGTGATTTTCTGGCGCACCAATTGGTCTTTGCTGGTGGCGTTGCGTTTGCCCACATCGGCGACCCGCTGATTGGTATCGCGGAGATTCTGGGCCATCCCCTGCTGCATCTGTAAGGCCGCATCTGAAGAGCGAATCGCATAATCAAAGGACATAAAACTCATATCAAGGCAATCCTCCGTTTGTTCTTAACCACTGTGAGCAGATTTTCTCACGTCGTATATAGCGCTGTTTTGCTTGTTAAATGCCAGACTAAACAAACACTTAACAGTTATTTAGTACAAAGCCAAAACAGGCCTGTTTGGACTATATACCCAAAAACCCGAGAGTTTTATGCAATGGGATCATCAATTTATGCAGATTCGTCTACTGTGCTAAAATGGGCAGCATGACTGAACGCTTTCATTTATTTGCACCCAATAAACTGGAGTATATTCGCGGCCAACGCCCGGATGTGCCCTGCATTCTCTGTGCTGTGCGTGAGAATCACCCGGATGTGGCCAATTTGGAGGTCTACCGCAGTGACTTGTTTTTGGTTTCCCTCAATTTATATCCCTATAATCCAGGGCATCTGATGATTGTGCCTTTGAGACATATTGAGTCCCCCGAAGAATTGAGTGATGAAGAGGCTTTGGCGCTCCATCATTTGCAAAAAAAGGCCTTAACTGTGATTCGCCAATTGTACCCAGTGCGGGGCTTTAATTTGGGCTATAATCTCGGTGAAATGGGCGGTGGCAGTATTGCCCATTTGCATTTACATCTGGTGCCCCGTTTTCGCAATGAACACGGCTTTATGACCACCTTGGCCCATACCCATATTGTGGTCGAAAATCCGCGCGATATGTTGGAACGCTTTCAAAAGGCCTTTGCCGAAGCTTAACCGTCAGGATGTATTCCATCGTTGGTGAGCATATGCAAATTGCGGCCGTCTTGCTCCACCATCCAGGTCTCTTGGGACTGGTATGATTTGTATTTCTGCATATAGTCGGAATTAAACAAGAGCGTTTGATCGTCTTGAGTCCAACGCAGATTTTCCAGGCGTTGACTGCGCAAATACGTCACCTGACGGGGGTTTGTGCCGTTGATATCCATGATGTAGATTTCGGGTTGGCCTGTAATCGTGGAGATATACGCGATTTTTTTGCCATTGTGAGAGACAATTGCGCCGTAATTGTCCCCATCGCGGGTCAATACGCGGTGGTCTCCGCCTTCGCGGTCCATAATAAAGACCTGGCGTTGGTTGGGATCTGCTCTGAAATTGGCAGAAATACTGGAAGTGTGGTTGGTGAAAACCAATTGGCGGCCATCGGGGGTCCAGGAGGGGTTCATATTAAAGGTGCCCAGGGTGGCGGCTCTGGCCATCAGGTTATTTAACCCTTTGAGTGTGCCCAATTGCTGGTTGTAGACAAAAATGCGATCCTGCAACATAAAGGCAAACTGGTTGCCATCGGCACTCCAATCCAGGTAATAGAGACGGCCGGATTCATTGACAGAGGTGATTTGGCGAGGCATGGTACCATCGGCAGACATCGTCCAGACCCCATCTTGGACCGTCATTTTGGTGGAAGAGTCAAAGGCGATATAGCCGATTTTGTCTTTTTTGGGGGTCCAAACAGGATAGGTGCGATAGAGTCGGCGGGTTTGAGAGCCGGTCAGATTGACCTGTTTCATGCCGTATTTATCTGTTTTCCAGATATCGTATTCACGTTCAAACAGAATATCCGTTTTGGCTGGTGCTGTGGTATCCATCCAGATTTCGAGGTATTTGGTGCCGTAAGGCTCGACCTTGATCTGGCGTTTGAGTGCCATATGGCTCTGGTGGGTGATGTCTGCGTCAAGCCACTCCGTGGGCAGGCCGTTGAGATAAAATTCCCCTTTTTCGTCGGTCTTGACCGAGGTTGAAAGGCTGGGAATGGAGAGGGTGGCATTGGCCAGTGGAGCATTGTAGTGCAGAGAGACAACCCTTCCGCGGATATCGCTGAATTCACCTGAGGGTTTAAAGGGGGTGCAAGCAGCAGCCAATAGGCTCAGTGCCAGCGTGGCTATGGTTTTGATAGGGGTTGGGGCCATGAGGGCTCTCCTCGTTTTTCATTCTCAAAGTTGATACACACAGTGCATTCATTAAAGCAAAAATTTCTTCACTGAGCCAGGGTCGGGGCTCACAAAAAGCCGCCAAACCTGAATTATTCTGGTTATTCCTGGCTCAGTCAGCGGTGTTTAGGTCAATAATTCTTGTGCGTCGACCACGGCCAAGGCCGCCATATTGATGATATCACTCACACTGGCTCCCTGTTGCAAGACATGAACGGGCTTTGCCATGCCCATTAAAATTGGGCCCAGGGCTTCAGCGCCACCCAATTCAATCAATAATTTATAGGCAATATTGCAAGATTGCAAATCAGGGAAGACCAAAATATTGGCGTCGCCTTTGACCTTGCTAAAGGGAAAGAGACGTGAACGTACCGGAGAAACTGCTGTATCGGCTTGCATTTCTCCATCTACCACCAAATCGGGGGCTTTGGCCTTGATCAATTCGGTGGCTTTGCGCACTTTTTCGACCTGGGGATTGTTGCGCACGCTGCCAAAATTGGAAAAAGAGAGCATGGCCACTTTGGGTTCGATGTCAAAGCGGCGGGCCACATCAGCGGCCGACAGGGCAATGCCGCAGAGGTCCTCGGCGGAAGGGTCGATATTGACCGTCGCGTCGCAGAGGAAATAGAGGCTGTTTTCAAACATCAGGATATACAGGCCAGCGACCTTGTAAAAGTCGTCTTTGAGCGGCAGACATTGCAGCGCTGGGCGGAGCGTATCTGGGTAATGCTGGGTCAAACCGGCGATAAATCCGTCGGCATCCCCTTCATCGACCATCATTGCGGCAAAATAATTATAATTGTGGACCAATTGCTGGGCATCGGCCCGAATCATGCCTTTGCGCTGGCGTTTGAGGTAGTATTTTTCACCATAATGTTCCAGGCGGGGTGAAAGACGGGGAGCGATAATTTCAAGTCCCTCGGTAGAAAGACCCAGGCTGGCCGCCATTTTTTCGATGGTTTCGTTATAACCCAATAAAACAGGGTGAGCAACGCCATCATCAGCCAAGATGCGAGCGGCCTGAATGATTTTTTCGTTTTCGCCTTCGACAAAGACAATCCGCTTGGGTGAGGTGCGGGCTTTGTTGTGAATCAAGCGCATCAATTCGCGAGAAACCCCGTAGCGGTTTTCCAATTCTTGGCGGTATTCTTTGATATCCAATTGCAGGCGGGCCACGCCACTTGAAATCGCCGCTTCGGCCACCGCGGAGGCGACCCAGACCAGAATACGGGGATCAAAGGGTTTGGGTATCAGGTATTCAGGGCCAAATTCAAGTTTGTCGAGATTATAGGCCTGGCAGACACTGGCGGGCACCTCTTCTTTGGTTAGAGCGGCCAGGGCATGGGCTGCCGCCAATAACATTTCTTGGTTAACAGTGCGGGCGCGGACATCCAGGGCCCCTCTGAAAATATAGGGAAAGCCCAGGACATTGTTGACCTGATTTGGAAAGTCTGAGCGGCCTGTGGCCATGAGTAGATCTTTGCGCACAGCCACCGCATCGGGATAGGTAATTTCGGGGTCGGGGTTGGCCAAGGCAAAGACAATCGGATGGGGAGCCATGCTGGCGACCATGTCTTGGCTCATCAGACCTTTGCCCGAAACGCCAATAAAGACGTCAGCGTCTTTGAGGGCTTCAGCCAAGGTGCGCAGAGGCGTGTCTTTGGCAAAAAAGGCCTTGTATTCATTCATGCCTTCTGTGCGGCCGATATAAACCACGCCTTTGGAGTCGGTCATCATAATTTTATTGAGATCAGCCCCCAGGCTGATGGCCAATTTGGCGCAGGCCACCGCAGCAGCCCCCGCACCACTGAAGACAAAGCGGCAATCCTCGATTTTTTTTCCTGCCAGCTCCAAAGCATTGATCAGGCCCGCCGCGACAATGACAGCCGTACCATGTTGATCGTCGTGAAAGACAGGGATTTCCATTGTCTCCCGCAGTTTCTCTTCGATATAAAAACACTCGGGGGCTTTGATATCTTCGAGATTAATCCCGCCAAAGGTCGGCTCCAGGGCCTGAACAGCGGCAATTAAGACATCGGGATCGTTGGCGTTGAGTTCGATATCAAAGACGTCGATATCGGCGAAGCGTTTAAACAAAACACCTTTGCCCTCCATCACGGGTTTGGCGGCATAGGGCCCGATATTTCCCAAACCGAGTACCGCAGTGCCATTGGTAACCACGGCCACGAGATTGCCACGGGAGGTATAGGTATAAGAATCATCTTGGTTTTGGGCGATTTCCAGACAGGGTTCGGCCACACCAGGGGTATAAGCCAGTGCCAGATCCCGTTGGGTATAACAGGGTTTGGTGGGACGAATGGCGATTTTGCCGGGCTTGCCTTGGGCGTGATAGGCCAGAGCTTCTTCTTTGCTGATCATTGTTTTGATATACCTTTGAGTGCTGTTTTAAACCAGGGGTTATAGAGATCGGCACCCAACAAGTGGGTGCCCGAGCGGGCGGATTGGACCTTGTTGCCAAAATAGGCGGCGACCGCTTGTACAGGCAGTGGCACTTGTTCTGAACCAGCCAAGTCTGTTGCATAGCGGCTGACAAAATGGGTGTTTAAATGTCCAGCCTGGAACTCAGGGTGTTCCAGAATGGCGATCAGATAGGGGATATTGGTGGTCAAACCCAAGATCACGGTCTCTTTGAGGGCCTGAATCAATCGCATTCTGGCCGCTTCGCGGTCGGGGCCCCAGGCGATGAGTTTGGCCAACATCGGATCGTAATAGGGGGTGATTTCCTGGCCCGGAAACAGGCCGGAATCAATGCGAATACCCGGCCCCATTGGCCATTTGAGTTTGTGAATTTTGCCCGTGGTGGGCATAAACTGACGATTGGGATCTTCAGCATAAATGCGCACCTCTAAGGCATGACCTTGGGCCTGTAGCTCTGACTGTGACCAAGCCAATTTTTCTCCCGCAGCAACCAAAAATTGGGCCCTCACGAGATCCAGGCCCAGAATCGCTTCGGTTACGGGGTGTTCGACCTGCAGACGGGTGTTCATTTCCAAAAAATAAAACTGGTTTTGTGGATCAAGCAACATTTCAATCGTGCCGGCATTGAGATAATGGACTGCCTGAGCAGCTTTGACTGCTGCTTGTGCCATTTCGGCCCGCAAAGCGGGGCTCAGGGCCAGAGAGGGTGCTTCTTCGACAATTTTTTGGTGGCGACGCTGAATCGAACATTCCCGTTCGAATAGGTGAAAGGTCTGGCCGTGGCTGTCGGCCATGATCTGAAACTCAATATGCCTGACGCTTTCAAAATAGCGTTCAAGAAAGACAGCGTCATCGCCGAAGGCATTCAGTGCTTCGCGTTTGGCGCTGGCCAGAGCGGCGGGAAGTTCTTCTGCTTTGTTGACCACACGCATGCCTTTGCCCCCGCCACCGGCAGAGGCTTTGACCAAGAGCGGAAAACCAATTTGTTGCGCTTCGGTCTGCAGCCGTTGCTCTGATTGATCATCGCCATAATAGCCTGGGACGGTGGGCACTCCGGCTTGGTCCATGCAGCGTTTGGAGGCAATTTTGCTGCCCATCAGCTCCATGGCTTCGGGAGAGGGGCCAATAAAAACAATCCCCGCTTCTTTGCAGGCTTGGGTAAAGGCGGCGTTTTCACTTAAAAAACCATAACCTGGGTGAATCGCATCGGCCTGACAAGATTTTGCCACCTCCAGGATTTTTTCGGTATTGAGATAACTTTCTCGCACGGCGGCCGGGCCTACACAATAGGCCAAGTCAGCCATTTGCACGTGTAGAGCCAAGGCGTCAGCCTCAGAGTAAATGGCCACAGGGGAAATGCCCATTTCTCGGCAGGCACGAATCACGCGCACGGCGATTTCACCGCGATTGGCGATTAAAACACGTTGAAAAGGAGGGCTTTTTGACATGGACTCATTATGCCACAATTACCGATGATTGGATTTCGTCTGTGAGCGAGAATATGTTACAAATGTATAGCATCGCTTGATACTTGATGTGCCAGATGTGTCAGTCCAGCCTGAAAGGAATATTCAACTACCATGTCCAAGTCCTCCCTGTCTCGTGTATTTTTGGCTTCTGCCTTGCTCTTGGGGGCTGTGGGAAGTTTCCCCAGTCTGGCTCAGACCGATACCCAATCTGTTCAGAGCGTACGCGAAAGTGTAGGCGCAGTGACCATTGACTGGAGTGAAGGGGTGGTCCGCGTGACTGGCACTGGGGCGCCCCCGGATCGCGGCACCGCTTCCCAGCGCCGCCTGATGGCCGAGCGGGCAGCTATTGCCGATGCCTATCGCCAATTGGGTGAAGCACTCAATGGCGTGCGTGTGGATGCGGAAACGATTGTCAAAGACTATATCACCGAAAGTGATACCGTGCGTCTCAAAGTCAGCGCCATGATTCGTGGTGCCCAAAAAATTGACAGACGCTTTCTCAGCGATGGTTCGATTGAAATTGATATGGTACTCAAACTCTATGGTCAACAGGGCCTGAGTGGCATTTTACAGCCCCAGAAAAATGCGGCTCCGCCCCCGCCTGTGCCCGAAAAAATCAAGCCTGACAGCAATCCGGGTGACTATACCAGTGTGATTGTCGATTGTCGCGGTCTCGGTTTGCAGGCGGCGATGAGCCCGGCCCTGCTCAATCAAAGCGGTGGGGAACTCTATTTGGGCCATCTGCCTGTGGAGCCTGATTTTGTGATTGACAAAGGGATTATTGCTTATAGCACCTCCCTCAACGAGGCCCGTCGCCATGAACGTGCTGGAAATTTGCCCCTGATCGTCAAAGCCATTGGGGTCAGTGGCAATTTTAAAGCCGATGCGGTTTTGGCCGAAAAAGAGACCATGTTGGTACTCGGGCTCGAAGCCAAAAATAAGATTCTCAGCCAGTCGCATGTGATTTTTGTGCTTTAATTGCCCTTTTTAAATGGCAAAAGCAGCATCGCCGGGAGCTGATCTTGTTCTGGGCCTGAGTGCTGAGACAAGCCAAACGTGATTTCATTTTGGGGCTTTTGGGCTTGGGCTGTGTAAGTCCCGCCCAGATGATCCCAGAGTGAGAGACAAAAGCCATAATTGCTGTTGGTCTCAGCGGGGATTTGCGAATGGTGAATCCGGTGTAAATCGGGGGTAATAATAGCCAATCGCAGCGTTTTTTCCAGCATGCGAGGCAGGCGAAAATTGCCATGATTAAAAATTGAACTGGCGTTGAGCAAAATTTCAAAAGCCAGTACCGCACCCGGTGAAGGGCCCAGTGCCAGCACGCAAAAGGCTTTGTAGACAAGTGAAAGCAGAATTTCAAGTGGGTGAAAGCGCAGACCTGTGCTGGCATCAAAGCCCGGGTCGGCATGATGCACCCGATGTAGACGCCAAAACAGCGGCAAGGCGTGAAAGAGCACATGCTGAAAGTAAATCAAGAGATCAAAAGCCAGCAGAGCCAGCAGCAGTTCGAAAGTTACAGGCCAATTGACCTGATTCAAGAGCCCCCAGCCTTGGCTTTGAGTCCAGACGGCGCTTTGGTAGGCCAGAGCGCCCAAGCTAAAGCGCAGTACAAGACTGTTTAGCAGGGTTAACCCGAGATTGTTCCACCAGCGGGGGGCCGCCAAAAAACCTTTTTTGAGGGGTTTGAGTGCCTCTATCAGGCTGATCAGGGCAAAGACCAAGCCAAAACTGCCCAGACGCAAAACCGTTTCAATTTCCATCTTGTCTGCTCGACTGCTTTTCTTTGTAAGGGAGTACCCATTCCAGTGAACAGGTTTCATGTGCATGTAAGACCTCTACCAAATTCCAGCCCCCCCCCTGTTTGTGATAGACCGAAAGTTGGGCATTTCCCCGTTTGCTGCAGAGCCAGGTTTTGGCCTGCCCATCCAAACTGGCCCAGTTGTTTTGAGCCAATTGCTGACTTGCCACTGCAAATTTTGCTTCAAAACGCCACTCACCGCTCTCGCCCTTGAATTGGCATTCTCCCAATTGCACCCCTTTTATAAATTGCCATTTGGGTTTGGCTTTCAAGGGGGCCCATTCAAAGTTTTGGCCACGGTAACAGAGCGAAAAGGTCTGTGCTGGCCATTTGAGCGGACCGAGGGCCAGAATGGCCGAGACCCCTTCCAGACGGGTCTCAGCATCTTCGAGAAAGGTATTACAATGGACCCAGACCCAGCTGTGGGGCTGAGAACTTCCCCAGATATGGCCCAACATACCGGGCTCCTGATCCAGGGCGTGGTGTTTGCCATTGATGACAATTTTTCCAGAGCAGAGCATGTGAGGCATCGGCGTGCAAAATCTTCCCCCTTGCAGATGTTTGGGCAGATATTTGGGCAAATTGGGAAAATGAGGCGGCGGACCGCTTTCAAAATCGAGATCCCAGTGCAGACTTTGACCTGCTTGGCTTAAATAACCCAAGGCCCCTTGGGAACGCAACCAGGATTTGCCCGTTTGCACAAAGAAAAATTTGTCCGAATTGCGCACCGAATCGAGGGGAAAGACCTCACGAAATGTCTGTGTCGGCTGAGAGGACTCAAACCACAGACCCCACAATTCTGCGTAAGCTTGTTCTTTGGGGGGACGCACAAGGGTGTGGCGGCACCAGAGAGCGGCATCGTGTTCGGGTAAATCAATCAGGTAATACCAGGCCTCGTGAAAAGGCCTGTTTGCCTGAAAGAAAAAGGGACGATTGGCTGTGTCTAGACCTGAAAATTCAGTCAATGATCAGGGTTTGTCCGATTTGGGTTTGGTTAAATCTACGCCCCCGGATTTGGCATTTTCAACCCGTTTTTCCATGTCTTTTTCGAACCCTTTGAGAGGCGGTTCGTCATGTTTTTTACGCTCACTTTGCACTTTTTGGGGCAAAGGGGTTTTGTCTTCAGGATTCGGCGTGCTGAAATAAAAGGCGTAAGCGCCATAGGCCAGCGCCCCCAGCACAACCACCCAAAATAGGATACTGCCGACTGTTTTATTCATGGCTGAGTTCCCTCAAATTTGGCTAAGATTTTGGCTAAGATTCTAAGTGTATTATTCACCATATTCAAAACTGTATCAAGGGCAGATATCACGGTATACTTAATCATCACTTTCATAAGGACCTTTCACATGGCTGAGGCTCAAAGCCGTGCCCAGGCCTGGCAACGGCTGTTTACACAAAAAGGTTGGTTGCAGGGCAAACAAATTCATACCCCGCCAGATATCCGGGTCTATCTTTACTTTCCTCCGGCGACCACGGATATTAACTCGATTCAGTCAATTTGCCTGGAGCATGAATTTCAAATTACCGACGATTTTATTATTTACCGCTCGTCTGCCCAGGAAGAAGAATATTATCTCTGGGAAGACATTCAATCGATTCGGATTACCACCAATTCCCGCAAAGGTTTTCGCTGAAGGAACAAAATCGTGAAAATCACCACCTCTGTAGGTATAAATATTTATTTCTTTTGCTCAGGAGTGCGCCACGATGTATAAAAAGCTCTCTTTCAAACTGTTTGCACTTGCCGCAATGATGCCGGTGGTCTGTTTCTCTTGGACCCATTCAGCCCGCAGTGCCCAGCAAGGCCTGACCCGGCCCTTGGGATCGGGCACCATTAATTGGAGTTCGTCGATGATCCGCGTGACAGGTTCTGGGGCGCCACCGAGCAAAGGCAGTGCGGCCCAAAAACGCCTGATGGCCAAACGGGCGGCACAGACGGACGCCTACCGTCAATTGGCAGAGGCGGTCAATGGTGTTCAGGTTTTTGCTGAGACCACAGTGAAGAATTTTGTCACCGAAAGTGATGTGATCCGGATTCAGGTTCAGGCCGTGATCAAAGGGGCCCGTCCCGTGGGGCCAGTGCGCTATCTTTCCGATGGCTCGGTTGAAATGGATGTGGAAATGCCTGTCTTTGGGACTGATGGCTTGGCCCAAGGTTTGGATTTTGGCAAGACCTTGCAGCAAGAACTCAACAAACCTTACAGCATGATCGATGGTCGCTTGGCTTTTATTGGCCCGATTTTAAGAGCAGAAGGCCAAGTCGAAAAACCGCCACTGCAGCGCGGACAGCGCTGGCAACAGGCTCAGGGCAAGACGTATACGGGGCTGATTATCGATGCCACGGGCCTGGGGGCAGAACCTGCGATGGGGCCTTTTATTATTGGAGCAGCCAAGCGTATTCATCCCAGCAATGCGATTGGCATGGATCCCAATTTAATCGTGCAGCAGGGGCCAGTACACTATGTCGAAGATCTCGATGAAGCCAAGTCCGACAATCAGCGCCTCGGTGCCAATCCGCTTGTGATCGAAGCCAAAGCGGCCCAGGGCAAACCCACCAATACCGATATTTTGCTCGATGACAGCGCAGCCAAAAAAGTGCTTGAAGCCAATCAACAGGGGCATTTTCTCGAAGGTCTGAAAGTGATTCTGGTGATATGAAGCCCTTTTATCAAGTGAAACCCTTTTATCAAGCCTGTTTGGGATTCTTGTTTTTGGCTGCTCCTGTTGGTTTAGTGGCAAGGGGGCCCGTTCCGTTTGAGGCCCAGGCCAAATCTGTTGCCAAGCCCAGTCTTAAATCGTTGGCCCAGATGAGTGAAGTGGAAATAGATGTTTGGTTAAAAAGCCTCAAAGGCAAATCTTTTGTGCAGCGGATCGAAGCTGTTTCTGAGCGGGCTTTGGGCACCCCTTATGTGGGAGGACCTTTGGGAGAAGGCCCCTCTGCTCCTTATGATAAAAAGCCCCTGATCAATTTAAAACAGGTCGATTGTGTGACCTTTTGTGAGCAGACTTTGGCTTTGGCGCTCAGCCCGACGTACAAACAAGCTGTGCAAACCCTGCAAAAAATTCGCTATGACAAAGGCGAAATCAAGATGGAGTGCCGCAATCACTATTTTATGGCGGATTGGATTCCCCACAATGCCTGGTTGCTGACAGATATTTCCGCTCGTTTGCCCGGGGCCACCCCCCTCACGCGCACAATTAGCCATAAGACCTTCTTTGCCAACCAGGGCTTTCAAGGTATTCAGGTTCGTCAGCCCGACCGCACCCTGACGATCAGTTATATCCCCGAAGACAAATTGGCCCAGGCTTTGCCGCAATTACACAGTGGTGATGTCGGCGTCTTGATTCAGGATTTGCCCGGCATCTTTGCTGCCCATACCGGCTTGGTGATCAAAAAAGGGGATAAACTTGTTCTGCGCAATGCGACCTCGCTTTCGCCTCTCCAGGTGGTAGATACCCCTTTTGAGGATTTAATCGCCTCTTTGAAAAAAAGCAAGCGCTTGATTGGTATGAGTTTTGCTCGGCCCCACACCCAGCCCAAACCATGAAAAAGCGGGTTTTAACTGGGGTGCTGGCACAGATCCTGAGCCTGTTTTTGGCCGCAGGGGTGGCCCAAAGCGCGTCACAAAGTGCATCGCAGAGCAGGTCCCAGAACGTGCAACAAAATCACAGCAACGCCAGCTCGCAATTAGAACAGACCCTGAGGCTTGAAAAAGAGCTTAAAGGGCCGAAATCAGCCAAAGCTGAAACTGCGCTTTTTAATTTATTGCGAGAAAACCCCGACAGTGTACTCAAGCCCTATTGGCTGCATTTGCTCGCGGGCATTCGCACCAGTCAGGATGACCCCCGTAATTATTTGCGCGGCCAAAAAGCGCTGAGTACTGCTTATTATGCTTGGCGGGTTGTGCAAACCCCGATTCAATTTTGCAGCCGCGACTGGGAAGTGCTGGTTCGGCTTCTGCCCCAATCGCCTGTAGTGCCTGTGATCTCAGATTCGGCACTTTTGCAGAAGCGTTTGCACTGCACACAGTCTTTAAGTGCTGGGGAGCAATTGGTTTTGGCCCGATGGCTCAAAGAGCAAAAATACCCTTGGCTGATCCCGTCTGTATTAAAAGCCAATAAGACCCCCGAGGCCCAATTTGAAAAGGCCATGGCTCTGATGGCCGAAGACAAATTTGCCCAGGCCTATCCGCTTTGGCAGGCCCTGCTCAAGCAATCTGGAAATCGTCACCAGCGCCAAGACTTATTGCTGCAGGCCGGGATTGCTCAAGCCAGTTTGGGGCAATTGAGCTCTGCCCGCCAGTGGTGGAGCCAGATTCCCAATACTGATCGGGTCTATTATCCTGAGGTGCTCTGGCAGGAAGGCCAAGCCGCTCGGCGCAGAGATAATGGCGCAGAGGCTGCGGGCTATTTCAATCGTCTGAGTGCTCAGTACCCTGAGCATGCGCGCAGCCCTGAAGCCCTTGGCACGCTATTGCGCTACGCTTTTCCCACTTTTCAGCCTGCCCCCGTGATTGCCTTGACCCGGCGTTTGCTCCAATACCACCCGACTTCAGAGGAAGCGCCTATGGCGCGCTATTGGCTGGCTCGGGCCCTTACCGCTCAGGGTAACCATGCTGCTGAGGTCCAAACACTTTACCAGAGCCTGACCCAAGGGCCGATCAATCTGTATTATACCCACTTGGCCGCCTGTCGTTTGAAGGGGGATGCTTGCTTTCAACGTTTGGCTTCAGATTTAAATTATCAGGTCCCTGATTTGGCTATTTTTGCCAAAGAGCCACTTTTGCGCATGGTGGCTGAACGTTCCGATCCCCGAATTTTGGAGACGATCGCGCCTTGGCTTGAGCTGAGTTCAGAGCAGCAGGCACTCTTGCATTCTTATGGGTTTCTCAAACGGGGCGATTATTTTCGCTCGATTCGTACCCTTTGGCGGATTCCCAGTCGCGATCCTGAGATGTTGCGTCTGATGTACCCACTGCATTATCAAACTCCCATGAAAAGGTATGCAGCTCAGTATCAATTGCCTCTGACATTGGTCACGGGTTTGACCTGGCAAGAGAGTATGTATAAAGCGGATATCCGCTCTTCAGCAGGAGCGACAGGTCTGATGCAACTCATGCCTTATACCGCACGAGAAGTGGCGGCCAAAGCGGGGTTGAAGAATTTTCAGCAGAGCCAACTGACCCGGCCTGAGATCAATATTCAGTTGGGGGCCTTTTATTTGCGCGAACAGCTCAACCGTTGGCAAGGTGAGTTAATTCCCACGATTGCCTCTTATAATGCCGGGCCTGGGGCTGTGGAGCGTTGGCGGCAGCAATTTGGTAAAATTTCAAGCAGCTTGGACGAAGAATTGTTCATTGAACGGATTCCCTATGAGGAAACCCGCCGCTATGTGAAACAGGTCTTTAGCCATGCCTGGGCTTATGCCTGGCTCTATGGGGCTTAGCGCTTAAAACTGTTTGACCTTAAAATCAATCGAGGGCAGTGAGCTTTCGAGGCTGTCCAGGCTGATTTTTTCTTGGTTTCCCTCGCTGCCTTTGCGTTTGGCTTCAAGTTCTTGTTGTTTTTCGAGCAATTCTCCCAGACGGCCCAATAGCACCTGTGTGGAGAGGGTGTCTGTGGGTTCCAATTTTGGGGGGATGCCACTGTTCCAACGGCTGGCCAAAATTTTGACATCATTGGCGCTCAAGCCTCGCTTGATGTTTTGCAGGGAGATTTGGTAAAAGCGAATGTGGTATTTAAAGACCTTGAGGGTATCTTTGGAAATGCGCAGCCATTCCCGAATGGGTTTGCTTTTGGGGGCCATCGAAGACGCTTTGCTAAAATTGGCAATTGAAACGGAGATCGCTTTTTGGGCTTCTTCCAGGGCGCGAATGCGCAAAGCCACGTGGGCGTGCTCTGGACCATATTGCAAGATATCACGGGGCAGGATCCGTGATTTGATCAGGCCCTGTTGTTCTACTTTGAGGATAAAGGTGTCTTTGGCGTAAGTGCTTCTGATTTTATTGGCGGCCTCAAAAATATGCGTTGCCAAATGATAATTCTGGACGCCGGTCAGAAATGCATTGTGGGCGACTTGGTTGTTTTTTGTTTGACCCGTGATCGAGAGTGGATATTTGGCCTCGATTTTTTTGCGCTCGGCCTCTTGTTCGGGCGATTCTTTGGGCGCAGATTCTTCTTCTGAAGAAGATTCATTCACTGTTTCGTTGATATAAGATCCCGAAAGCGCACCTTTCACTGTGCGTTGAGCAAAGGAGGCTGGTGCGACACTCCAAGATAAGGCCAGTGCCAGGGTCAGGGAGAGCGAGAAGAGGTGCTGTGATTTTTTCATGTTAATTTCAAACTCCTTCACAATCAGGATCATCATACCCAAATCTGGTACATGAATCAAGCCGTATCATGCTTTTATCCAAACGATTTGGGCGCAAATTACAGGGTACTGAGATCAATTTCAAGCGATTCGCGGGCCAGATGAGACTCAGGGAAAATGGCTTGGGCTTCACTTTCCATCTGGATCAGCATCTGATCTGAGTGCAACGGGTCATGGTGATAAAGCATCAGGCGTTTGACACCTGCCATAGCGGCAATCTGGGCTGCCGCTGTGTGGGTGCTGTGCCCCCAGCCCGTTTTACTCTGCAATTCGTCGGGGGTGTACTGTGAATCGTAAATAAAGAGATCACAACCTTTGGCAAATTCGACCAAACGGGGGTCGAGGCTTTCGAGGGTGTACTCCATATCGGTGGCATAGACGACGCTGTGGCCCTCATGTTCGATGCGAAAGCCGTAAACACCCCCTGGATGGTTAAAGGCACAGGAACTGATCCTCAGGCCTGGTTCGAGTTCAATGGTCTCTTCTTGGAGCTCGATAAAGTCAATCCGAGCACCCATTTGATCCAGTTGAACCGGAAAGTATTGGTAGTTCATTTGGCCTTTGAGCACGTCTTCAAGACGCTCTTCGGCTTTGCTGGCCCCATAGACCTTGAAGTGATTGTTGGCAATAAAAGCGGGTGAGAAAAAGGGAAAACCCTGGATATGGTCCCAATGGGTATGTGAAAGAAAGACGTGCCCGGTCAGATTTTGAGCCCGTTTATTGCGCACCATTTCATTGCCCAAGAGCCGGATTCCTGTGCCCGCATCGAGAATAATCAGTGTATCAGTGGAGGGAATTACCTGTACGCAGGAGGTATTTCCACCTACATCCATGGCTTCTTTCCAAGGGGTGGGGATGGAGCCCCTAACACCCCAAAACCTGACTTTCAAAGTACACCTCTATTACTCATGATTTAGTTTTAACTATTCTGCCAGAATTTCTGGCAGTTGGATGTGTCAAAAGAACGCTTTGCTTTTAAAATTGCGAAATAGGAGAAGGTGCGACGTTTTTTTATTATACCTGTTTCGTCTCAGGATCAATGCATAAATCTGCAAAATAGCAAAAAAGCGCAGCAAAAAAAGGACCAAAAAAGCCGGTACGGCTGGCAGATCACGATTGCTTATAAAAAGATCAGCGCAGAGATAAAAGCGCTGGTGAAAGTCTTTCTCCCGGCAATTGCACACCGGGTAAACTGGCGATTTCTTTTAAATTATCGCCAGCCGTCAGTGCTGTGAGGAAGGCCAGCAGATCCGCTTTGTCTTCGCCACTCAGGTTGAGGGGGTTCATTTCATTGGAAAGATAGGGATTGGGAATCCCTCCTTGGGCATAAAACTCAATCACAGCTTCGAGGCTGCGCAGAGAGCCATCGTGCATATAGGGCCCGGTCAATGCGATATTGCGCAGAGAGGGCGTGCGGAATGCGCCCGTGTCCTCTGCCAGACGGGTGACTTCAAAGCGGCCCAGATCGGGTTTGGGTTGGTTCATGCCGACACCCAAATTGTGAAATTTATTGTCAGTGCTCTGCAGGCCTTTGTGGCAGGTCGCACAGTGGGCTTGGCGGCCAAAGATGATCATCCCCCGTTCTTGAGAGGGGGTCAAGGCGCTCATGTCGCCGTCGATATAGCGATCATACGGCGTGGGCTTTTGGCTCAAGGCCCTTTCAAAGCTGGCCAAGGCCTGGGCGATCCCTTGGGGCGTAATCGTTGTTCCAAAGGTCTGTTGAAACTTGCTGCGGTAATAAGGCACTTCACCCAATTTACGCACCACGTTCTCCAGTTTTTCGTTCATTTCGATCGGATTTTCAATTGGGCCCAGAGCTTGTTCTTCGAGGCTGCCTGCCCGGCCATCCCAAAATTGGGTTTTGTACCAGGCGGTGGTGTAGATTGTGGGCACGTTGCGGTGACCCCGTTGGCCCGTGACGCCAGCGGCATTGGCTTCGCCGTTGGAGAACCCGCGCTGGGGATCGTGGCAGGTGGCGCAGCTCATTTGGTTATTGGCGGAGAGGCGGGGCTCAAAGAAGAGCCGAAAACCCAATTCGACTTTGGCTTGAGTCAGGGGATTTTGAGGGGGAACCGGCACATTGGGGAAGTTTTTTGCATTTGAACGCTGAGCGAAACCCTGCAGCGCTTGGGCCGGTAGCGCAGATCTGAGTTTTTGTTGGGGCAGATTTTGACAGGCCAGCAAAAACAAAAGCGAAGAAGACAGGAGCAGGGTAGACCCCAGCGCTGTAGGCAAGAGCTGTTTAAACGACAACATTTATGCTTCTCCTTGCCCCCACGGAATCTGGGAAGTTTGTTAAAAATATTAATCATATTGTAACATGAATTTAATGATTCCTTGCTTCTGCGACCACAGAAAAAAGAGGTGGTTTGTGTTTTCATGAGCGGGCAACAAAAAAGAAAGGGCTGTCTATGGCTTTGCGGGTCTTGATCAGCCGATTGTTGGCGGTGTTTTTATGGGGTTTTAGCCGGGTGTTTTATCGCTTTGAAACCCGCTGGATTACGCCACCTGATCCCGAGCTTTGGCAAGAGATCCGGGTTTTCGCTTTTTTGAATCACACCAGTTTGATGGAACCGCTGTTCTTTGGCGCTTTTCCACTGGCTTTTCTTTGGGCTGCGGCAGCCAAGGCCCGCATTCCAGGTGCAGACAAAACCATGAAGCGGCCGATTGTCGGTAAGTTCTTTCAGTTTTTTTCGCCCAATACGATCGCGATTTCACGCAAACGGGATGAATCCTGGCAGCTGTTTTTGGATGGGGTGGGCCCCGATGTTTTTGTGGCTTTGGCACCCGAAGGCCGAATGATGCGCCCCAATGGTCTTGATTCTGAAGGCAAAGCCATGAGTGTGCGCGGTGGGATTGCCGATATTTTACTGCGCATGGGCAGTGGCAAAATGCTTTTGGCTTACAGTGGCGGACTGCACCATGTCAATCAGCCCGGCCAAAAGGGATTTCGGCTCTTTCAAACCCTGCGTATGAATTTTGAATGGCTGGATATTTCTGACTATATTCAATCTTTTGAAGCGTCTGAACCCAGCCATTTGCGCGTTTTGGTGGCCCGTGATCTCGAAGCCCGATTGGCCTTGCACAAACCTGTTTCTCAGGCTTAAAACGGCCAGACATCTGAGATAGACGTAATCTCGACATTTCTGCTATACTTCGGGTTAATTTCGGTGCAGGTTTATTACTCCCAATGAAACAAGTTGAGAAAGTACTGGTGGGGCTGGGTGAGCTGGGCTTTTTTGCGGGCCGCATGTTCAGATCCCTCTTTTCGGCTTGGCCCGATCCCCAATTGGTGCTGTTGCATATGTATAAAATTGGGGTCGAAACCCTGCCTGTATTAATTGCCGTCTGTGTGTTTGTGGGCACCAATATTGCCTTGGTCGGCTACCATATTTTTAAAAGCTTTGGCGGCCAACAATTTTTGGGGGCCTATGTCGGTCTGAGCTGTGTTCGTGAATTGGCCCCGATTCTAACGGGCGCCATGATGGCCGCCAAACCAGGCACAGATATCTCTGCCACGATTGCCACGATGCGTGTCAAAGAGCAAATTGATGCCCTCGAAGTGATGTCGGTGGACCCCTTTCAATTCTTGATTGTGCCGCGGCTGATTGCCTTTATCTTTGCGGCTCCGCTCTTGGTGCTCTTTGGGGCTTTTTTCTCAGTTGCGGCGGGCTATTTTGTTGCGGTTTATCAATTGCATCTGAACTCAGGGCAGTTTTTGAATGATGTGCGCAATTATGTGCTTTTGCAAGATGTCTTTAATGGCATGCTCAAAGGGGGGCTTTTTGCCATTGTGGGCTGTGTTTTGTCCTGCTTTTTTGGCTTTTACTCTCAACCGGGTCCCAAAGGCGTGAGCCGGGCGATCAACCTCTCTGTGGTCACCATTGCCAGTTTTATCGTGATCTTTAACTTTTTTCTGACGGCGGCAATTTATGGTTGAATACGCAGTTGATTTTAAAAACGTCCACAAGGCGTTTGGCAAACAAGTGGTGCTCAACGATGTCTCCTGTCGGATTGAAAAGGGCAAAACCACTGTGATTGTTGGCCCGAGCGGTACCGGAAAAAGTGTCTTTTTGAAACTCTTGGTGGGTCTGCTCAAACCCGACAGCGGTTCTATTTTGGTCGATGGCAGAGATATTACCCAATTGAAAAAATCTGAACTCTTTGAAGTTCGGAAAAAGTTCGGTATGCTGTTTCAGGATGGGGCGTTATTTGATTCGCTGGATGTGGCTGAAAATATTGCCTTTCCACTGCGGCGCCATACGCGACTGAAAAACAAGGAAATTATGAAAATCGTCGAGGATAAGCTGGACCAAGTGGGTTTGCCCGGCATTCAGCATAAACTGCCGTCTGAACTCAGTGGTGGTATGCGTAAGCGCGTCGGTCTCGCTCGTGCTTTGGCCCTCGACCCAGAAATTATTCTCTTCGACGAGCCCAATTCGGGCTTGGATCCGGTCATGTCTGACGCGATTGACAAGCTGATTATCCGCACCAAAGAACATACCAAATCGACTTTTATTGTGATCAGCCATGATATTCCTGGTACCTTTCAAATTGCCGATCATATTATTATGCTTTATAAGAGTCAGGTGATCGCAGCGGGGACCTGTGAGGAAATCCAAAACTCCACCCATCCGGTTTTGGTGCAGTTTTTTTCGCGTAACAGTGATATTCCGATCGATCAGAACTATGTCACTGGAAAATTGGACCTGCGCCCCTATGTAACGGGTGAGCTGGCCGGAGAGGATGCAGATTGAGATGAGTGTCGTCGGAATTTCGCTGGTTAAAGTCTTGGAGCATTATTTAACGCCCCAGCAATACAAACGCTACGTCAGGGATCGCCGCAATCAGATGGTCTCCCCCCAGCAGTCGTATAATGCGGCCCTGCGGGATTTGAGCATTCGCGATACCGAAGCCGCGATTTTTAATTTGATCAATGTCTTTGAATCTGAGCCCAAACATTTACCTGCATTGCACTTGGCCCGTACCATGCTCTTTGGCTTAAACAAACTTTTTCATGAGGCTGGCGGGGATTTGCAAAAATCCAAATACCCGAATATCAACAGCTGGCGCCAGAAAGTTGAAAAACAGATCCAGGAATTGGAACTCGAAGAGCAGCGCGTGCGCAATGAAATTTCTCAGACCGAAACCAAAAAAGGCCTGTTTGAAGGTCTCTTTGGCGGGGCCAAACGCCAGCAGCGCACGGCCCAACTCAAGCAGCGCCTGCAAGAGGTTTTAAACGAATTGGCCCAATTGCAAAAACGCCGCACCCAGGCGATTAAATTGGTGCAAATTCAAGAATACGCCAATATTGTCAGTTTGATTCTCGAAGTCTGTATGTTCCCTGCCCGTTATAGCTGGTTGGCTGTAGACGAGCAAAAATCCAACGAACCCAAGTACCAGACCCAGATCTGGGTTGGCTAGACCCCTTGGCTCATATGCGCGGGGCAGCTTTGCTGGGATTGGGCTTTTTTTTGAGTGCTACTTTTGCTCTCAGGGCCCAAACACCACCTACGCAGGCCGAAATTATCTCCCGTCAATTGCCTCAACCCGATTATTTGCTGCTTTTAAACACGGCTTATCCGGTTTGGATTGCCTGGGGCCAGCCCGAACAATTTAAGTTATTTGACGTGCAGCGCATTTGGTTGCCCGTGCCGGAGCGCGGTCAGAGCAGAGAGGGCTGGTGGCAGTACCGCGCCATTTATCGCTTGGCGGGGGGGCGTTCAATCCTACTCGGCTCTCACCCCAGCTCTGATCTGCGCCCCGATGATCCCGTTTTGGCACGGGTGACTTTGTCTTCGGGTGAGCGCCTCACACTTTATCGCTCGCCGACAGGCGGTTTGCGCTCTTCGGCTTGGGGCCGCTATCCGGGTTATTTTTTTCAGAGTCCGGCTCCCGATACCCCTGGTTTGCCCAGTCCCGGCGATCAAACGATAAGTTTGCAAGAGGCCCTGGATTTTGTCGCCTGTTTGCGGATCATGGATCGCCAAACCCTCGTTCCTTAATACATCATCGAATCATCACAAGTGATTCCCCTTTTGGAGGAAGAATAGATATGTTGACCATCAATGGACATTCCCTGACCCTGGAACAGGTGGAGGCGGTTGCCGTTGAGCGACAAGCTGTCGCCCTCGACCCGGCCTGTCTGCCCGCTTTGTTGCGGGCCCGTGCCGTGGTGGAGCAGGCGATGGCCTCTGGAGAGGTCGTCTATGGGGTGAATACAGGCTTTGGCTATTTAAAAAACCGCACAATTCCCCTCGCAGATATTCGGGCCTTGCAGCGCAATCTGATCCTCAGCCATGCCTGTGGTGTCGGCGAGCCTTTTCCCCAGGAGCGGGTGCGGGCCATGATTCTTTTGCGTGCCAATACCCTGATTCAGGGCCATTCAGGTGTGCGCCCAGTGGTGGTGGAAACCCTTTTGGCCTGTCTCAATGCAGGGATTCATCCGGTTGTGCCCAGCCGGGGATCGGTCGGGGCCAGTGGTGATCTGGCTCCCCTTTCCCATTTGGTTTTGGCCCTCTTGGGGGAGGGGTTTGTGGATTATAAAGGCAGTCGCTGGCCGGCTGCCCATGCTTTGGCCGAGGCGGGCATTGCCCCTTTGGTGCTGGAAGCCAAAGAGGGTTTGGCCTTGATCAATGGCACCCAGCCCATGTCAGCTTTGGCTTCTGCCGTGGTCTTTGGCATGGGTCAATTGCTCGATTTGGCTGATATCATTGCAGCCATGAGCATTCAGGCTGCTTTGGGCTCTTCCCAGGCCTTTCGCGCTGACCTGCATGCCCTGCGTCCCCATCCCGGTCAGGTCTTGAGTGCCAAACGTCTCTGGCAAGCCATGCAAGCCAGTCAAATTGTCGATTCCCATGCGGGCTGCGACCGGGTCCAAGATGCGTATTCTTTTCGCTGTTCGCCCCAGGTGCATGGGGCCAGTCGCGATACCTGGGGGCATATCAAACAGGTGCTGGAGCGTGAGATCAATGCTGTCACCGACAATCCTCTGATTCTGCCTGAAAGCGGTGAGATTATTAGTTGTGGCCATTTTCATGGCCAGCCAATTGCGCTGGCGATGGATTTTGCGGGCATTGCCCTGGCTGAGTTGGCGAATATTTCGGAACGCCGCATAGAACGTTTGGTCAACCCACTTTTAAACCAGGGACTTCCCGCTTTTCTCACCCCGCATGAGGGCCTCAATTCGGGGTTGATGATTGCCCAGTACACGGCAGCAGCATTGGTTTCCGAAAACAAGGTCTTGGCCCACCCCGCTTCGGTGGACTCGATTCCGACCTCGGCCAGCCAAGAAGATCATGTCAGCATGGGCACGATCGCAGCCAATAAAGCCTTAAGCATCTTAAATCACACCCGGCAAGTATTGGCGATTGAATTGCTCTGTGCCTGTCAGGCCTTGGACTTGCGCCAGCCACTCAGGCCTTCACCCGCGGCTGCTGCGGCGCTGGCCGCTGTGCGGGAGCAGATTCCGTTTTTGCAAGAAGATCGCTATTTGTCCCCAGAATTGGAGTTGGCGAGTCGCATGTTGGCTGATGGCAGCATCTGGAATGCAGTCAAGGATCTCTTGCTGGATGATTCGCTTATTGCTTAAGGGCGCTGATCGGCGGCCTGAAAGCCCTGATAGAGTGCAAAAGCGCGGCTGACATATTGGGCCTGGGTGCCATAATTGCCCTTGCTCTCAGCTGGGTTTTTCCAGGCCGGATACGCCACGCCCGGAAAGGTCTTGGCCAGGTCTTGGCCCTTGTTTGCATAGGTGTGTTTAAATTCAGCGGCCAGGCAGCGCAGGCTGTATTCGGGATGATTGCGCAAAACACTGGCTGTGGCTTTGATGGTGGCTGGAAAACGCTGATTTAAACCGGGGATTTTTTTGCCTTTCCAGTCTTGGGCCTGGGTGGCGGCAATGCCCGCTGCGTGCATGCCTCCGCCGATCTCCTGCATACGTGGATTAAAGGTCTGGCGGCCCGAGTGGTAGCTCTCAAAGATGCAATAAGCGGCCAAGGCAAAGGGGTCGGTGCCTGTTTCTGTGCCAATGCGTTTGAACAGCTCACCATAGGTTTCTGACGACGTGGGTTTTCCTTTACTCGCTGACAGATCTCCGCTCCAGGGGCGCGCCCAAATCTGGGGCAAATCCTTGAGAATTTTGTCGAAGTGATAGGCCGGGCTGCGGTCTTTGCCGGCTGGATAAAAACCGGGGAATTGTTTGGCTTGAAAGTTCCAGCGCGGGAATTTTGGGGCTGGATTTGAGGGGCCATCCAGGCCCAGTGACTGGCTGGGGCGTGAGCTGCCCTGGGCCGAGAGCGCAGACAGTGGCCCCCTGTCTGCGCTATTCTCTTGGGACTGCCTATCAGTGTTTAACGCGCGGGCCGTCACCTTTGGGCTTACAGAAGCTGGTTTGCCTATTGTCTTGAGGGCCGGCACTTGTGATGATTTGTTTGAGGCGGGCTGTGGACTTGCGGGGCGAAGCGGGTTCATGGGGGTGTCCTTAAAGAGAAAGAGCTGATCAGATTATACCCCTGTCTCAGGCAAATCTGACCAGATTCAAGACCCCTTTGTGCAGGCCTATTTAAAAATCTCGCCAAAAAACAGTTTCATGGCTTCCCAGGAGCGGCGATCTGCGCTCGCGTTGTAAGCCGCGCCCGTGCTGGGATCGTTGCCAGCCTCTTTGATTGTAAAGGCGTGCACAGCACCACTATATGAGATCATCTGCCAATCGACTTTGGCGCTGTTCATTTCAGCGCTAAAGGCCTCAATTTCTTTGGCTGGCACAAAGGGATCTGCGGCTCCGTGTAAAATCAGGACCTTGCCTTTGATATTTTTGCCATCAGCGGGGGTGGGGCTATCCAATCCGCCATGAAAGCTGACAATCCCTTTGAGATCGGCGCCGGTGCGGGCCAGTTCCAATACGCCTGTACCGCCAAAACAATAGCCAATGGCTGCTGTTTTGGCTGGATCTGATTGGGGTTGGTTGAGCAGGATTTGGTAGCCTGCTTTGAGGCGCGAGCGAAAGAGTGTACGATCGGCTTTGTATTTGCCAGCCATTTGCCCTGCTTCTTGGGGGGGCTTGGGATGGACCCCTTTGCCATAGATATCTGCAGCAAAGGCGACATAACCCATCTCTGCGAGTTGCTCGGCCCGCTTTTTGACATTGGGGTTGACGCCAATCCAATCATGTACGAGCATGACCGCTGGGCGTTTGCCCGTTTGGGCGGCATTGTAGGCCAGGTAGCCTTGCAGCACCTGATTTCCGTCTTTGTAGTCAATGGCCAGGGTTTTGAGTTGGAATTTGGCTGCGGATTTTGCGGCAGATTTGGCTGCGGATTTGGTCTGCAAGTGGGTTTGCCCATTTGATTGGGCAGGTGAGGCGTGGCCGACCACGAGCAAGACAGCTGCCAAGAGAGGGATCGAAAAACGGTTTAAATTTGTTTTTTGCTTGGTTTTTTGCATGATTCATGGTTCTCCTAAAATTTAAAAAGCTAAAATCGCATTGGGTTCAACCAGTTTACTGCGGGATCAAACTCCTTGCCCAGCGTCCTCAGCAGGCGGGCCAATATAACGTGATTGGGGGCGGATCAAACGCCCATACAAATTCTGTTCACTTACATGGGCAGCCCAGCCAACCAAGCGTCCCAGGGCAAAGAGGGGGGTAAAGACCTCCCGCTCAAAGCCGAGCGATTCGAGTAAAAGGGCGGTATAAAACTCGACATTGGTCTCAAGTTTGCGTTCGGGTTTGTGTGCAGCCAGAATTTCCAGCGCCACGCTTTCGACACTGCGGGCCAGGGCCAAGCGTGTGTTGTTGTGGTTGGTAGGGTTGTTTTGCCAAGCTTGCAAGGCCTGGCGCAGCACATCAGCGCGGGGATCGCGCACCCGGTAAATGCGGTGGCCAAAGCCCATCAGCCTTTGCCCAGCTGCCAATTCGGCTTCCAGCCAAGGGCGGGCCCGTTCTGGGCTGCCAATCGCGTCGAGCATGTCCAACACGGGGCCGGGAGCCCCGCCATGCAAAGGGCCTTTTAAGGCGCCCAGGGCTCCCAAGACTGCCGAACGCAGATCCGAGCGGGTCGAGGCAATCACGCGGGCAGCAAAGGTGGAGGCATTCAAGCCGTGGTCACTGACGCTGATCCAATAGCAGGTTAATGCTTGAACCCAACTTGAATCGGGTGTTTTTCCGGTGATCATCCGGCCAAAATCTGTCACGGCTTCATTTTCAGGTGTCGGGCGAAGTGGGCTTTGGCCACTCTGCAGCCGCAGCCAGCCGGCCAGTAGCACCTGGGAGGCCGAGAGTAAGTCGCAGGCTTGGGGCTCACCCGGTAAGAGATCCAGCCCCGCGCGCAGGGCTTCGAAGGCCTTTAAATTTTGCAGATGGGGCCAAAAGGGGGCGAGTTGCTCAAAGGCCTGAGCGCGGCCCAGGCCGAATTCGGCCTGGGTTGGTATGGGGCAGAGATCTTGCCAGAGCAGGCCAATCAGGCCCTGCCAATCCAAACGGTTTACAGCCTGTTCCAGGGACAAGCCGCGCAGCCAGAGCTGGCCTTTTTCACCATCGACATGGCTCAATCGGGTTTCACAGGCCACCACTTGCTCAAGGCCGGTGGGAGAGGGGGCAATTGCGGTCTTCATTTGTTTGTCTTCCTTTTCTGAGGAGATGATTTGGACACTGCCTGAAAGTGACGAAAGCGCCACTTGAGTGCTGAGCTTATTATTGATATATTGATTGTATATAGTCAATCTTGATTATTAAATCAATATAATAAGTGGGTGTTTAAATGGGCGTTTCGCAAAGCTATCTCTCCTCGCAAGAGGTCTGTGCCCGTTTGGGGATTGCCCCTGCCACGCTTTATGCCTATGTCAGCCGGGGCCTGATACGTTCTGTACCCTCTGAAGACCTGCCACATTCCCGCAGCAAACGTTATAACGCTGAAGATGTCGAAACCCTGATCGGGCGCAGAGAACTGAGAAAATCCCCCGAACAGGTGGTGTCGCGCTCATTGGATTGGGGGGCCCCGCTCTTGGATTCGGAGATCTGTTTGATTCAAGCGGGGCAATTTTATTATCGCGGTCAAAATGCCTGTGAATTGAGCCAAAGCCAGACCTTTGAATCTGTTTTGGCCTTGCTCTGGCAAAGTCCGCCTCCCGATTGGGCCGGGGCACTTGAGAGCTTGGCGGGTTTGTCGGCGCTTAAGCGTGGCGCAGCTCCTCTGTTTGAGCCCTTGGCGGATCCCCTTTTGGCGATGCAAGCTGGGCTTTTGGTTCTGGCAGGGGCAGAGCCCCGCTGTTGGGATCTGCGCCCAGAGGGGACCGTGAGAACGGGCACACAGATTCTGGCCCTGATGACCCAGATCCTCTGTGGTGCTTATCCTGGCCCTGCTGGGCTGGCGCAGACTTTGGCTGAAAGCTGGTTGCCCGACTCAACTGCCGCAGCCCCACTCATCAACCAAGCCCTGATTCTCTGTGCTGAACACGAATTAAATATCTCGAGTTTTGGTGTGCGCTGTGCGGCTTCGGCGGGCAGCCATCCGGTACAGGCTTTGGTGGCGGGGTTGGCCTGTTTTAGTGGGGCGCGCCACGGCGGGGCTTGGGCGCGGGTCGAAGCCCTTTTGCAGGAATGTGAGCGGGCAGATTCACCGGCTTTGGCCCTCAAAAACCGCTTGCAACGGGGGGAGCCGATTTATGGCTTTGGGCACCCCCTCTACCCCGAGGGGGATCCCCGCTGGTTTGCACTGCAAACCTCTCTCCAAGCGGATTTAACCCCCTCTGCCCAGGGCGATTTGCTCAGTTCTGTGGCTGAATCTGCGCTGGCATTGAGTGGCGAACATCCCAGCCTCGACTTTGCCTTGGTGGCGCTCTGCCGTTTGTTGGGTTTGCCTTTGCCCTGTGCCCCGGCGATTTTTGCTTTGGGACGGGCAGGGGGCTGGCTGGCCCATTTGCAAGAGGAATATGCGCTCAAGCGTTTGATTCGGCCTCGGGCCCGATATACAGGCCCCGCTCCCCAAGAACAATTGCAGCTCTGATTGCACCTCTGGCGGGAATCCAGTACAATGGGTGCATGACCTATACATCACTTGGCAAGCATTTGATTTCTGGGGGTGTCTGTCTGGCTTTTCTGGGAATGCCTGGAGTTATGCTTCAGGCCCCAGTGCAGGCAGCACCCCAGATTTCGGCTGCTGAGAAAGCTGAAGTGAAAAGGCTCTTGCTGGTCTTGACTACGGAGCGCAACCAGTATGTGCGTGCCCGTGCGGCAACTGAACTGGGGATGATTGCAGATCCCAGTGCGCTTGAACAATTACACACCTCTTTGGTCAAAGATCTCAGCACCCAGGTGCGTATGACCTCGGCCAGCGCAATCGCCAGAATCAACCAAAAATCCAGTGCTAAGCGGCTCTTGCAGGCGCTTTTGGTTAATAGAGGCCGCACCGATGCCCAGATCGCCATTATTCGTGCTCTTGGAGATATGCGGGCCAATTCCCGCGACCTGATTCCTGCCATTTTGCAATTGTTGCGCAGTCCCAGCCCCTTCATTCGCGAAGCCGCCGTGGAAGCCCTCTGGAAAATCGGTGACAAAAAAGTCTCCAAATACCTGGTTAAATTGCTCAAAACCGAAGACGATACCATGGTCAAAATGACCCTCTGCAGCACGATTGCAGATTACAAAGATCCCAACTCAATTCCTGTTTTGGAAAAAATTTCCAAACAGGCAGATCAGCCTGTGGATGTGCGTGCCCTGGCCCAAGAGGCCCTCGACAAATTGTCTGAGATGGGTGTCGAAGCTCCCTGAAGCGCTGCTTCTAAATCCATTCTCGCGCTCGGGAATCTCCTTTATCCACTCTGTTTGCCCTGGCTATCTGGGCTTAAAAGCGGCTGTGTAAACTCCACATAAAACGCCGTATCAAAGGGATCAGCCGCAACCAACTCAGCATTTTGAGCTCCTGTTTTTCGTCCAAATAACTCCATTCATCCAAAACCTTTAAGCCTGCCACGCGCTTTTCCAATTCCTGGGCTGAGCCCAGGCCTGAGTGGAAAGCAGCCTGATCGCGCATGTGAAAATGGTTTTGTAATATATTGCGAATCACCCAACCCCAGTTTTTGACAAAATAGTGCGAAGCCATTTCACAGACCAATTCACTCTCTGTAAAAGCGGTTTGCATGGCGTTTAAGAGTTCAAACAGCTCTGTTTCGGGCAAATACATAAACAGCCCTTCGGCCAAAAACAACCGGGGCACAGAGCAAGGTGGCAGAGCTTCAAACCAGAGGTGCTCCAGCACAGACTGGGTCAGACGGGTCGTGCGGGGCGCCGATTCAAATAATTGGGCCCGCAAGGCCATCACTGGCGGCAAATCCAATTCGACCCAAGTGGCTTGGCCATTGTCGCAGCGCGAAAAGCGGGTATCTAGCCCTACGCCCAGGCTCACCACCTGGCCCTGGGGAAAGCGTTGCAGGTAGTGCCGGGTCAGTTGGTCAAAATAACGGGTGCGCAAAACCAGAGCTTTGACCATCAGGGGGTTCATTTTTCCGCGTGAAAAATGCCTGTAAAGTGGCCGCTCAGAATGGTAAAACAGGGGCAAAAATGCATCAGCCAGTGCCTCTGCTGCCGGGTCTTTGAGAATGGGTCTCTGGCTGCGGCTTTCGATCACACGGGCATAAAAAGGCAAGAAAAGGGTCTCGGAGATATCCCCGAGACCCTTTAATTCTGCATGCATTTAAGCGCTTTAAACCAACATGCCAGCAATTGTGGCGGTCATAAAACAGGCCAATGAGCCTGCAATCACAGCCCGAATGCCCAGGCGAGCCAGATCTCCTCGGCGGCTGGGGGCAATCCCGCCAATGCCACCGACCTGAATGGCGATTGAACTCAGATTGGAGAAGCCACAGAGAGCGTAGGTAATGATCACTTTTGAGCGCTCGCTGATATCTACCCCACCGGGTTTGATAATTTCAGAGAGATTGGCATAAGCCACAAATTCGTTGACGATCGTCTTTTGGCCCAGCAGGGTGCCAATGGTTCCCGCATCTTGCCAGGGCACCCCCATGATAAATGCCAGGGGCGCAAACAGCCAGCCAAAGATCACTTCGAGCGAGAGAAACGGTAAGCCGACCCAGCCACCCAGGGTTTTGACGCCAAAATTGACCATGGCGATCAGGGCTATAAAAGCCAACAGCATGGCGGCCACGTTCAGGGCCAATTGCAGGCCTTCACCCGCCCCACGGGCAGCGGCATCGATCACGTTGGCGTCGATGCTTTCCACTTCAAGTTTGGCCTCGGCACCGGCGGTTTCGGGCACTTCGGTTTCGGGCACCATGATTTTGGCCATGACCAAGGCGGCGGGGGCCGACATCACGCTGGCGGCCATCAAATGGCCGGCAATTTCAGGAAAATTACCCCGCAACATGCCGACATACGCGGCCATTACGCCACCAGCGACCGTGGCCATGCCGCCAACCATGACGGCCATCAGTTCGGATTGGGTCATTTTTTCGACAAAGGGTTTGATCACCAACGGCGCCTCGGTTTGGCCGACAAAAATATTGGCGGCTGCCGAGAGGGTTTCTGCGCCGCTGGTTTTCATGGTCTTGGACATGAGTTTGGCGATTACGTTGATCACGGCCTGCATCACACCGAGGTAATACAAAACAGTCATCAAAGAGGAAAAGAAGATGATCGTTGGCAAAACGCCAAATGCAAAAATCATGCCAAATTTTTCCATGTCCACGAGAGTGCCAAAGATAAATTTGGAGCCTTCAAGGGTGAAATTGAGCAAAGTACCGATGGCGTCATTGGCCCAAGAAAAGACCATTTTGACAGGGGTTTTGAGAATCAAAAGGGCAAAAATGATCTGCATCAGGGTGCCTGCAATGACCACCCGCAGGTTGATATGTTTGCGGTGCTCGGGTTTACAAAATAAAAATGCAATCCCAAGCATCACAAACAGCCCAACAAAACTGATTAATTTTTCCATACCGTCATCCCTTACATTCAGACTTTAAACATTCAGACTCAATCCAACAGAGACTAATTTAGGTTTAAATCAAAAAGGCCCGTCTCTATTTGAGATGGGCCTGCATCCTTAAACGCTTACCTGTTCCTTGCGCTTGCTGAGCACTGAAGAGATCAGCGAGAGCACAATAAACGCCAAACCAACAAAGCCAGTAATCAATTCAGAAATATGGATGACGATGCTGGCGAGCATAATCACCGCCAAAGCGCCAATCGCATAATGGGCCCCATGTTCGAGGTAGATATACTGATCGAGGGTTTCTTTTTCAACCAGAAAAATCGTCAAAGATCGCACAAACATAGCGCCGATGGCCAAACCGATCATAATGATTACCACATCAGAGGTAATTGCAAAAGCGCCGACCACCCCGTCCAGTGAAAAGGACGCATCCAGAATTTCCAGATAAATAAAACTCATGGCGCCTGCATTTTTGGCGGTATTGCCAATCATATTTTCCAGGCCTTGGGATTCAAACAGGGTGGCAAAACTGCCAACCAAAACGAAGAGCACCACCCCAAACAGGCCCGAGAGCATCACGGTTACGCGCTCGTGTCCGGGAACAAAACCTTGGGCCACCATCAAAACGATAATGGCCACCACCACTTCAATCGACTCGAGTTTACCCACTTTGGACAACCCCGATTCTAAGGCATGAATCCAGTGAACTTCTTTATTGTCGTCCAAGACGAACGAAAGAAAAACCAATAAGAGAAACATACCGCCGAAGGCTGCGATTGAAATATGGGACTTTTCAAGTTGATGGGCGTATTCTTGGGGGCTGTTCAGCGCCATCATTGTGACATCCACCAGACCGTGGCCGGTTGCGATCGCCACAATCAGCACCGGAAAAATCAAACGCATGCCAAAAACGGCGATCAACATGCCCCAAATTAAAAAGCGCCTTCGCCATTTATCGTCCATGGTTTTGAGGACCGATGCATTGACGACGGCATTGTCAAACGAGAGGCTGACTTCCATCACACTTAAAATAGCGGAAATCAGAACACCGACGCCACCGCCCCAGAGAAAGGCACAGATCAGACCGATCAGGGTGACGAAAAATGAGGCCCTAAAATATTTCATAGAGCCTGTTCCAGCCTTTCTGTATCAGCTTTTAGACGGGCTCGCAAGGAGGAGTGTGAATACGATGAGTGTGTCATTTTTTTACCGTGTTGTACTGTAACAAACTAGCATGAAATCGAGTAGATGAACAGATCAGGCAGACTTGGACAACGCGGATCTGTTTTTAAAAGCGAAAGAGCAGGCGGGCATTTTCGGTGGTGATTTGGGCGATATCTTCGGGCTCCGCCGCTTTGAGTTGGGCCAATTGCTGCAGTACCTGGGGCAAATAAGCCGGTTCGTTGCGTTTGCCACGGTGCGGAACCGGCGCCAGCCAGGGACTGTCTGTTTCGAGCAAAAGATGGGCCGTGTCGATTTCTTTGGCAATGGCCTGCAGGTTTTGCGCGCTGCGGAAGGTCAAAACGCCCCCAAAGGCCAGAAAAAAATTCATAGCAATGGCTGCCTGGGCAAAAGCCAAATCCCCTGAAAAACAATGCATCACACCCCCCACTTCTTGGGCGTCTTCCTCTTTGAGAATGGTGAGCAGATCTTCATAGGCTTTGCGGCTGTCTGGTTTGTCGCGGACATGTAAGATCAGAGGCAGATCCAATTGGTGGGCCAGTTGGATCTGTTTGCGCAGACTGTGGTGTTGTACCTCAGGCGGTGAGCTGTCCCAATAATAATCCAGGCCCGTTTCACCAATGGCAACCACATTTGCGGAGGCTGACCATTCCAATAACTGCGCTTCCGTGTCGGAATTCCAGGTATGCGCGTCTTGGGGATGAATTCCCAAACCACAATAGAGCAAACCCGGATAGCGCTGCGCTAATTCCAAAGCA
The DNA here is from genome assembly GCA_018780035.1 of Candidatus Sericytochromatia bacterium. GTDB lineage: Bacteria > Cyanobacteriota > Sericytochromatia > UBA7694 > UBA7694. Next base: position 194,495 of record JADMKE010000005.1, on the reverse strand, counting down.
GAAAGACAGCTCTCGAGAGTGACGCCCGGAAGTAACATCCGGATCAGTCCCTCATCGAGAGCCCTTTGTATGACCTCAGGTCGATCGTCTTTGTAGTCGTCGAGATTGAGGTGGGTATGGGTGTCGATCAAATGCATGTCCGAGGACAGGCTTATTTGATTTCGACTTTGCCGCCTTCAGCTTCGAGCTGGGCTTTGATGGCTTCAGCTTCTTCTTTGCTTGCGCCTTCTTTAACGGGCTTGGGCAGGGTGTCAACCAGCTCTTTGGCTTCTTTCAAACCAAGGCCAGTCAGTTCGCGAACGACTTTCAGTACCTTGATTTTATTGGCGCCAGCGTCAGCCAGGATGACGTCGAAATCGGTTTTTTCTTCTTCAGCAGCAGCGGCAGCAGGGCCGGCAGCGGCTACGGCCACGGGGGCAGCAGCAGAAACACCGAATTTATCTTCAAACATTTTCACCAGATCAGCGACTTCCAGCAAGCTCATGCTGCCGACGGCTTCAACGATATCTTCTTTGGTCAGAGTAGCCATTGTAATGCTCCTTCTCGATTAACTGTTTTCTTCTTTTTGTTTGCGAACGGCTTCCAGTGCATAGACCAGATTCCGGGCCACCCCAGAAAGGGTGATGACGACGCCCTGAGCGGGAGATTGCATGGAGCCCAACAATTTGGCCACCATCTCTTCACGACTGGGCAGGGTTGCGATTTGGTGCAGATCTTTGGCAGAAACTGCCTTGCCTTCTACAATACCACCGCGAATTTCAAGTTCTTTTTTCTTTTCCTTGAAAAAGTCCAAGAGGGTCTTGACTGGGGTTACCGGATCGTTAAATCCAAAAACCAAGGCCGTGGGACCATCCAGGTAACTGTCGATTGCGGGCATGCCTTCAGTTTCCTGAAGCGCACGGCGGACAAGGGTGTTCTTGGCCACTGTGTAGTCTCCACCTGCATCTTGCAGACGACGACGCAACTCGCTCATCTCTTTGACATTCAGACCTCTGTAATCAGAGACCATTGCCAATTTTGTCCGGGAAAATTGATCTTTAAGTTCAACAATCCGTTCTTGTTTCTGGGCCAGAGTAACCATCGTTTTTCTCCTTATTCAACCGCAGATAGTTCATTCAACCGGCCAAGATCGACATGCAGACCAGGGCCCATCGTTGAAGACAGGGCGAAGGTTTTGATGTATTGACCTTTTGCGGCAGAAGGCTTGACTTTCATGATGGCACCGTAAACGGCTGCCAGATTGCGCATCAAGCGAACTGATTCGAAAGAGGATTTGCCAATTGCCACGTGCACATTGCCTTGGCGATCATTGCGGAATTCCACTTTCCCACCCTTGAACTCGGTCACAGCTTTGCTCACCGCATCAGGTGAAGGAGCAACAACGGTACCAGCCTTGGGGTTGGGCATCAGTTTTTTTGGGCCGAGAATTTTACCCAGCTTGGACAGCGGGGCCATCATATCGGCGGTCGCAATCAGAACGTCGAAATCGAACCAGCCGCCTTGAATTTTTTCAATCAGCTCATCAGCACCAGCATCAACGGCCCCTGCTTCAACAGCGGCTTTGATTGCGGGACCTTTGGCTGCTACGACCACGCGGACGGTTTGACCCGTACCTTCGGGCAGTGAGACGGTGGAGCGTACCTGCTGGTCAGCGTGTTTGGGGTTAATGCCCAAACAAAAGGCCACTTCCACGGTTTCATCAAATTTGGCCAAGCTGGTTTTTTTAACCAGTTCTACAGCCTCAGAGGGAGAAAATTGGGCCTGGTCTCCCACCAGTTCATTCATCTGTTTTTGTCTTTTACTCAAACGTGCCATGGCTCAGTCCTTTATCCTGTTATTTAACAGCCACGCCCATGCTGTGAGCAGAGCCCTCAATCATCTTGATGGCTGCAGCCATATCCCGCGCATTGAGGTCAGGCATTTTTGCCTGGGCAATTTCTCTGACTTGGTCAGAGGTCAATGTGCCAACAATGGTTTTTTGGGGATTAGCGGAGCCACTTTCGATCTTGAGAGCTTTCTTGATCAACGCAGAGGCGGGTGGAGTCTTGGTAACAAAGGTAAAAGAGCGGTCATCATAGACACTGATCTCAACAGGAATAATCATGCCTACCTGATCTTTGGTGCGATCATTGTAGGCTTTGCAGAACTCCATGATGTTCACGCCATGTTGGCCGAGAGCCGGACCGATGGGCGGAGCGGGGTTTGCTTTGCCTGCATTAATTTGCAGCTTGATCAGGGCAGTGACTTCTTTGCCCTTGCCTTTTCCTTTTTTAGCTGGTGGTGGTGCCATATAATTCGGGCGACGTACTCTCCGAGGGGAAGTCGCCGACCTCCTTTATCCTTCTAATTTTCAACAATCTGATACTTGAGTTGAACGCTCCACAGTCATGGACATACAATTTTTAGGTACTGCGAATTCCCTTTGCCCTATTTCTAAACGGCGACAAGAGCTTCATAGGTTTTGTCTAAACAAAACCCATTTTGACCAAAGTCTGTTTGAACAGGGCTTAAAAAACGACGCGGGTACACAATCATGTAAATATCTACGTGTAAACATCAAAATCAAATATCACACAATTCAGATACCACATTATACACGATCTTTTACTAAACAAAAGTAGAACGTTAATGAAAATTTAGTCTCACCAAGACGCTCTGGAGAGTGTGCCAAGGACCAAACGAAGGACTGTAACGATTTCCCTGAAGGAGACATGCCGGGGGTCGAAGCAGATGTTGAAACGCCGGAGCCGAAAATTAAATGGCTACCGGGGGGATTTTGTCCCGACCAGGGGCGGACCCTGTTTCGCTTCTTCAGGTTTCCACGATATCTTTACAGACTTACAATTCTTTTCTTAGGCGCAAAATCCATCTTTTTACAGTTACTTGTTTTTAGTTGCTTTATCAGCATGTTTATCAGCATGTTTATCAGCATGATTCAGCCTGATCGCATACCAATGCTGTCAGAATAAAAATTATAGATCAAGTGTGGAAAATGTGTAAGGGGATATCCGTAAAACCTGCTCTGCCCTCCCTGTCTGCTAAAATGAAAAGAATTAAAAAAAAGAATCGCGAAGAAAGAAGGGCGAATAGATGCCTAAACAATTACCCACACGGGACATTTTGTTCCAACTCCCCAAGACAGACTTACACGTGCACCTCGATGGCTCAATGCGGGTCGAGACCATGCTGGAGATTGCCAGCGAAAAGGGCATTACCCTGCCTGCCTCTGACGCCGAAGGGCTGCGCAAATTTGTGCAGGTTGGCGAAGACTGTGAAAGTCTCGAAGAATATTTGCGCGCCTTTGACATCACGCTCTCGGTGCTGCAAGATTTTGATTCTCTGCGGCGTACGGCCTTTGAACTGGCCGAAGACTCAGCCCGTGAAAACGTCAAATATCTGGAAGTGCGTTTTTGTCCGCTCTTGCACACCAAAAATGGTCTCTCAATGCACCAGATTGTCAAAGCGGTGCTGCAGGGTTTGGCGGATGCCGAACGCCAATACGATATTATCACCGGCGTCATTATCTGCGGCATTCGCCATATCAGCCCCGAAAGTTCACTCGACTTGGCAGGGCTCACAATCAGCTTTAAAAACCGGGGCGTGGTTGCTTTTGATTTGGCTGGGGCCGAATACGACAATCCCGCCAAGTCTCATCAAGAGGCTTTTGAACGCACCTTGAACGAGAATATCAATTGTACGATCCATGCGGGTGAGGCCTTTGGTCCCAAGAGCATTGCCCAGGCCATTCACTACTGTGGGGCCCACCGCATTGGCCACGGCACCCGCTTGATCGAAGACCGCGATCTGCTCAATTATGTCAACGACCACCGCATTCCCTTGGAGATCTGCCTGACCTCCAATTTGCAGACCAAAGCGATCGATAAACTCGAAAATCACCCGCTGAAAAAATACTACGACCTCGGTTTGCGCGTCACGATCAACACGGACAACCGCCTGATCTCCAATACCACCGTGACGGATGAACTCTATCTGGCGACCCAGCTCTTTGATTTTGATGTGCACGATATCGCCAATATCCTGATCAACGGTTTTAAGAGCGCTTTTATGCCCCACAACAAAAAGACCCGCATGTTGCGTTCTGTCATGGCTGAACTGGACGAAATTTTGGGTGTGCGCCGCAGCAAATACGGTTATTAAACGGCTTTGAAGCAATGACCAGCGCCGATCTGAAAACGCCTTTTTCGGATCGGCGCTTTTGTTCTGATCTGTTTTTGTTTATTCAGAGGCAGAAACTTTTACCCGCCGGGAGCCGCGTACTTTTGGCGGTTTCGGGTGGGCTCGACTCGATGCTTTTGTTGGATTTTTTTCGGCGCTTTGGCAAGCAAAAATATGGCTTGGACTGGGGGGTGGCCCATCTCGACCATGGGCTGAGACCTGGTTCAGGTGCTGATGCAGCTTGGCTGGCTGAATTTTGTCGGGCAGCGGAAATTCCCTTTTGGCAGGCCCGGCTTGAGGTGGCTAAACACCATGCCAAGAGCCCGCAAAGCTCTTTGGAAGCCGTGGCCCGCGACTTGCGCTACGATTGGCTTTTGTCTCTGGCGATTGAACAGGGCTTTAATTGCTTGGCGACAGCCCATACCGCCAGTGATCAAGCCGAAGGAATGCTGATGCGGCTGGTACGCGGATCTTTGGCAGGATTGGGGGGCATGGCCCCTTTGCAGAGCCGTGCGGGAATTTGCTTGATTCGCCCGCTGCTCAGCCAAACCCGTCCGAGTTTAGAAGCTTATGCGGCTTTTCAGCAACTCATTTGGCGCGAAGACCCCAGCAATGCTGAATTGGATTTTTTCCGCAACCGCCTGCGCCACCAGATTTTACCATTGCTGCGCCAAGAAAATGCCCGCTTGGATCAACATTGGTCTGAACATGCCCTGCTCTGGCAAGACGAGCAAACGTGGCTGGAGCAGCTCACGGCTGAAGCGGCAAGCGCCAGCCTCAAACAAGAGAGCGGCCATGTGCTGCTGCTGGATTTAAGACTCTTTCAGGGCTATGCTCAGGCCCTGCAACGCAGATTGGTCAAAACGGCCCTGACCCAGCTTTTGGGGGAGTGGAAGGTCTTTACCAGCCGTCATCTGGAGGCCGTTTGCCAATTGGCAGACGCAGATACAGGCAAATCCCTGAACCTGCCGCGCCAAGTGCGGGTCTCCAGGCGCAAACACGCTTTGGCTTTTGAACAAGAGACCACTGTTTCTGAGGCCGCTCCTGAGACCCCAGCTTAATTTTTTAGATCCCTGATTTCTTTGCGCACCCGCTCGGGGCTCAGATTGCCTTGAATCAGACCTGTTAAAGCCGTGATCAAACGCGCATTTTGAATGCTGGCTTGCTCTTTGCCGAGCAGTTCTGAAAGCGGCTTTTCGTAGACTTCGGTGCGCTTTTCGCCTGTGCTGGGCAGGGTATAGCTGATCTCCAGGCGCAATGTATCGCTGGCTTTGTTGGGGTTTTTATTGGCCCGAAAGCGCTCCAAAAAGAACTGCGAGGTATTAAAAGAAAAATGTGTGGGCTGGACGCCTTCCGCCACCAGCGAGATTTCTTCTGCGGCGCTTTCGCCGTGTTTGAGCCAAGCCGGGTAGTCGAGTTTAAAGCGCAGATTGCGGGCTGCGGCGTGGGTCAGAGCCAGAAAGCGCTCGCCAAAGGCCCGTGTAGCATCTTCTTCATTGACAATCGCATAATACGAACCTTTGCCCACCTCGGTCAATTGGTTGAGAAAGGCCTCATTAAAACCGGCCCCAAAGCCCAGGCCCGAGAAATAAATACCTGCTTTGTCGTTGATCTGGGTCTGCCGTGAGATTATCAGGGGATCAACCTCACCCTGGTTGGCGTAGGCATCGGTCAACAGCAAGACGCGGTTGGTCTTGTCGGGTTGGTAATATTTGCGGGCAATGCGATAACCCTCTTGCAGACCGGCATTGAGGTTGGTGCCGCCTGCGGGGCGCAAACCTTCGATCTGAGTGCTCAGTGTGGCATTGGCTTCGGGCATTTGCAGGTTTTCGGCTTTGGTTGCTGCAGTGTCTGAAAAGGTCACCAGATTGACCACATCACCCGGTACCAATTCTTGTTTTAGGCGGTATAAACCTTTGCGTGCCAGTTCGAGCTTATTGAGCCGGTTTCGAATTTCATCATAGCTGCCCATTTCAATTTCGTTCATCGAACCCGAGACATCAATCACCAGCGTCAACACCATCGGCGGGCGGGCCTGGCGGCAGAGAGCTGGTGCGGTGACATGTACGCCCAGATCATAGTTGTCGAGAAAGGGGTTTTCGGAATCTTCAATCCGGTCCATCCCCATGCTGACCTTAAACAGGCCAGTTTCTTCTTGGTTCTCGTAAGGAAAGTGAATCCGGTTCAAAAACTCCCAGGGGCGGGCCAAACTGGCATGGGGCATTTGGCCCCGGTTGAGTTTTTCTTTGACCAATTCTACCGCGGCTGTGCTGGCGGAGTCGTCGTAAGAAAAATAGAAAAAGTCGCGCAATTGGCTGGGTTCAGGCAAAGGGGTGGGAGTCGGCGTAGGAAGGGGTGTCGGTGTTGCTGTCTGTTCGGGTGTGGGTGTGGCTGTTGGCATCGGCGTGGCTGTGGGCAGGGGGCTTGGACTGGGGGCTGTGCCAAAGTCAAAGCGATTGGCGTTGGGGTCGCCCTGTTTATTGCTTTTGAGAACAGCGATTTGTTTCAGTGTACCAATACTGGGGGCTTCAACCACAATTTCGATTTGGACCCCTGAGGGCAAATTATTAAAGGCATAGGTGCCTCCGGCTGTGATGGTGCTTCCCTCATATGGCACAGAGGGATTCAGAGAACGCGCTTTGACAATTGCCCCATCAACGGTCTGTTGGTTTTGGTCGTAGACCTTGCCATTCATTGTGCTTTTTTCAATGATTGAAATATCTGAGGTTGCTGCGGGCAAAGGGGTTGTGGCCGCATAAGGCGCAGGAGTGGCCGTTGCTGCTGGGGCATAGGGCTGGGCTGATGGTGCAGAAGTGGCCGTTGCTGCTGGGGCATAGGGCTGGGCTGATGGTGCAGAAGTGGGCGCTGAGGAGGGTTCTGCAAAAGGCATTGAAGTCGGAGCATACGTCGGCTCAGCGCTCGGCGCAGCAGTAGGTGCTGACGAAAACGGTAAATTGGGCTGGTCTTTGCGCTGATCACTCAATTCGCGGCTGGTGTCTGGCTGGTAGCGCCGGGTCAAGTCGAGCTGTTGCTGGCGCAGGGCCAGGGCCTTTTCGAGGTAGCCCCTGTACTCTCTGTCGATCTCGGCATTGCTGCTGGCCGGGCGCACCTCTTGCGGGGCGCAGAGGGCGGGCACCAATTCAGGGGCGACCAAGGCTGCGACGCGCAAATGGCCACCGCTTCCACTGCGGGTGGCACCCATATAGGGAATGCCGGGCTGCAGCAGACTGCTTGAAGGGCCTGTATTGGTCAGACCTGTGCCTTGGCAACTGACGCCACTCACACTTAGGGCACAAAGCGAGAGTGCCAAAAGGCGTTTTTTAGAGCCAAAAAAAGTCAAAAAAAGGGGTTTTGCCAGCATAGAAGGAGTCTCCTGCTCAATTTAGAAAATAAAAAAGGGATTCAATTGAAAAAACAAAAAGGGAATATTTAAATGACGTTTATGTAACAAAAAGGTTCCGGCCTGTTTTGAAAATATTTCTTTTGTCTGAACACTTCCTCCAAGCCCTGTGTCTTTTCTGAGAGACGTTCGCGCCACACACCCCCACGCTTCATTTTAGAAAGGAATCCCATGTCTCGATTGCACTCCCCTCTTTCCCTTACTTTGTCTCCTGCTTGGCTTTTTTCTCTCTGTGTTTTGTCTGTGCCTGCTTTGCTTTTGCCTGCACCTGCAAGCGCACAAACAGAGACCTACCAACTCGAAAACCGCAACCCGCTGGTGCCCGCGCTGATCAAAATTTCCAAGATCACCGTGATTGGCAGCCGCTTCGAAGACGCCATTCGGCTTTCCCTTTTTACCCAGGCTGGCGACGAGACCACGCCCGAGGCCCTCGAAAAAGACCGGCAGCGTGTGATCGCCTTGGGCTGGTTTGCCGATGTCACCCCGCGTTTAGTGGCCCAAGGCGGGGGCAAATACGAGTTGCTGATCTATGTCAAAGACAATCCCACTTTGCAGGGCGTGGTCTTGGATGCCGAGTCAGAATTGCTGCCTGAAGATGTTTTGCTCAAACCCTTTCTGGCCTTGAGCGGCCAGGTCTTAAATTTGGCTGAATTGCAAAAGGCCAAGGAGCAAATCGACAGCCCGCTGCGCTCGGCAGGCTACAGTTTGGCGCATCTGGAGTTGGTGCTGCAGGAGCAAGACTTGCTCGATAGTGAGGGTAAATTGCATCTCAAATTACATCCCGGCCGGATTGAAAACCTGCGGGTGAGTGGCAATGAGCGCACCCAAGAGAAGGTCATTCTGCGTGAGGTCTCGCTCAAAGCGGGCCAAATCTTTAAACGCCAAGACTTTGAAATGGATCTGATGCGCCTGCGCCGCCTCAATTATTTTGAAGAGGTCAATTTAATGCCCGAAGAGGGCTATCTCGACCCCCACCAAACCCGTCTGGTGCTGCAGGTCAAAGAAAAGAAAACCGGCGATGTCGGCTTCAATTTTGGCCTGAATAACCGCGATGGCGTGATCGGTGGCGTGCATTATACCGATACCAATCTTTTCGGAGAGGGCCGCAATTTGAATGTGCAATTGCAGGCGGGGCTTGATGTGGCTCGGCTCTTTTCGGGCAATCCCGCTCAGTCTCAGCGCAGCCTCTCGGGCCGGATTGACTTCTTTGAGCCCTGGTTATTGGAGAGCCGCACGGGGCTCGGGGCCAGCTTGTTCAGCGAACGCACACCCCTCTTTTTTGGCATTGAAAGTCCCGCGCTGGGGGTGGATCTCAGCAATGGGCTCTTGCAGACCCGCACCGGGGTCAGCCTCAATCTGGGCCGGCCGCTGGGAGATATCTATTCGCCCTGGCGTGGACAGCTCTCTCTCACCGCCGAGCAAGTGGGCCTGACCAATTTTTCGGGCACGCCGCAAAAGGATCTTTCCCTGAGTGGGCGCTACAGCGCCACCGACGTGCTTTTTAGTGCCGGAGGCACCTTGAGTTTTGATACCCGCGACTCTTTGCTCAACCCCAAACAGGGGGTCTATGGCTCGTTGAATGCCCAGCCTGTTTGGGGCGATAGCTCTTGGCTGCGGGTGGCAGGCAATCTCAGCACCTATTTGCCCCTGGCGGAATGGATGACCGTGGCGCTCGGTGTGCAAGGCGGGGCACTCTTGGGCAATCACCCGATCTACGAGCAGTTTTTGGGCACCGGTTTCAGTGCCATTCGTGGCTGGCAAGAAAACGGCGCTTTGGTGGGCAAACAATACCTGATTGGCAGTGCCGAGGCCCGTTTCCCGATCTTTGCCCCGATTTCGGGGGTGCTCTTTGCCGATCTGGGCAATTTCTTTGGCTCCCAGGTCAGTACAGGTCCCTGGAAATACGGAGTGGGAGCCGGTTTGCGTTTTGAAACGCCCATGGGCCTGTTGCGTTTGGACTATGGCGTACGCGACTTTCAAACCCTGGGTTGGTCCAATTTATTGGAGGCGGGTCAAATCCACTTCAGTTTGGGGCATAAGTTTTAAATCGGGTCTAACGGGCTTCATTTAATGTCTCGAGCAATTGAGGAAATTCGGTCAAGTTGGTTTGGGCTTCTTCCAGCGCAAAGCCGCGGGTTTGTTTGAGAATTTTTTCCGCCCAGTTGACGATTTGAGGTATATTGTTGCTTTGGGCCCATTTACTTAGCTCTATTGCAAAGATTTCAAACTCATCCAAAATCATCGAGTTGTGGACGTTTTCCCAGCGTGGTAGCCAGATTTCTTTCAGGGCTTGTTCCACCTGCGCTTGGATGAGTGGAGGGGGCGTCTGTTGAGCGCTTGTGCTTTCAGTGTGCACTGAGGCAGGCTCGGGTGAGACTTCAAGATAGAGCTGAAGGTGCTTGAGCAGTTCGGGCAAGGCAATCGGTTTGCTCAAATAGTCATCAAACCCTTCTTCCATCAGATTTTTTCGCTCTGTGGTGAGTGAAAATGCGGTTAGCGCAATCACCGGGATTTTGGCTGTCAAAGGGTTATTACGCAAGACCTTTAAAGCTTCTATGCCATTCATGACTGGCATTTTGATATCCATCAGAATCAGATCCGGCCGGATTTTTACAGCCTGTTGGCTGGCTTCTAAACCGTTGTGTGCGCTATAAACTGTAAAGGGAAAGGGTTTGAGTATTTCTTCGAGCAGGAGTAAATTGACCTCGATATCATCGGCGATCAAGAGTGTTGCATGTTTAAAATCCTGGGGCTGCAATTGACTTTCGACCTTTTCGGTTTCCAGCTCTGAAATGCGCCTGATCTGGGGCAATCTCACCGTAAAGAGCGAACCGCTGCCAAGTTGGCTCTCCAGCAACAAGGTGCCCCCCATAAGCTGCACAAGTGAGTTTGAAATGGTCAGGCCTAAACCCGTTCCGCTGATTTGGGTAAATTGTTCAAAGGGTTCAAAAATATGCGCTTTTTGCTCGGGGCTAATGCCAATCCCTGTGTCTGAGACTTTGATCTGCAATTCGCCAGAGTTGTCGTTTTCGGACAGGTAGATGATTTCCAAGCTGACCCGGCCCTGGGGGGTAAATTTGAGGGCATTGCTGAGCAGATTGAGCAAAATCTGGCGCAGGCGCAGGCCGTCTAATTCCAGCCATTCGGGGCAATTGTGTTGAATGATCTCAAAGTGCAGTCCTTTTTGCTCAAAGGAGAGCGACATCAGTGTGCTTAATTCCTGGCACAATTGCCTCAGCTGCAGGGGATGGGTTTTGATTTCGATTTTTCCTGCTTCAATTTTGCTTAAATCGAGGATATCATTGATGATTCTCAATAGACTTTGGCCGCTGTTGTTGATTGCGCTAAGATAGCGCCGCCATTGGGGGTCGGTGTTTTGTTCCGTTAGCAATTGGCTGAAGCCCAAAATGGCATTCATGGGTGTGCGAATCTCGTGCGACATATTGGCCAGAAAGGCCGATTTGGCCTGTGCAGCCTGTTCGGCCCGCTCTTTTGCTTTTTGCAATTCTGCCTCGGCCTGTTTGCGGGAGGTAATGTCCATGACCGCACCGATAATTCTGACTGTCTTCCCCTGTTCTCTGACCGCTTGGGTCACGGTTCTTACCCAGATTTCAGGGCCTTGATAGGGTTGAAAGCGGTATTCGCGATCATAATTTTCGCCATTTTCCAAGCAGCGTTGGTACAATTGGGCCAATTCGACCTGGGCGGTCTCGGGCTGATAACAGCTTAAACAGGTTTCGATAAACGCTTGGCTCTGGCGTGATTGGCGCTCAACGGGCAGGCCGTGCAGAGAATAGAGTTCATCCGTCCACCAAATGCTCTTGGTTGAGAGATCGTATTCCCAACCGCCTACTTTGCTGAGTGCTTGGGTGGCGTTGAGAATCCGCTCGCTGGTGCGCAGGCTTTGTAACAGATCCGATTCGCGCTGTTTATGTGAACTTTGATCGACAAAGGCCACCACCTGGACTTCCCCCAGGTTTTGAAAATAGAAGCGAATTTCCCGCATCTGGCCATTTTTGCAGCAGACCCGGGCTTCATGTTCACAATTCTCACTTTTGATCAGGTTATTCCATTCTTGGCTGACTTGCTGGCGGTAACTTGGATCTGGATAGGCTTTCAAGTACCAGGCCTCGATATCGGGCAATTCTTCTGGCGTATAACCAAACAGGGCCTGGTGCTGGCGGTTGAGCTTGATAATTTTTCCTTCGGGGGTGGACAGGGCCATGGCCACGGGCGCAAAATCCATAATTTCCTGAAAGAGGCGTTCACTTTTGAGGAGTTCCTGTTCGCGCTGATGGAGCTCTGTTTGCTTTTTTTCGAGTTTATAGGTCAGGCTGTGGACATGACCTTCCAAGAGTTCCGGTTCAGATTTGACCTGTGGTATGCCGGAAGACAGCTTGCCCATTTCTTGCACCAGCGCGAGCAAAATTTGCTCCAATTGCTCCAAATCCATGGGCTTTTCCAAAAACTGGGCGGCACCAAGATCTTTTGCCAATTGCCGGTCATGGGACTCTAAAAAAGTAGCTGTATAAAAGACCACTGGAATCTGCTTCAATTGTGGGTCTTGCTTGATCTGGTGACAGAGTTCAAATCCATCCATGACAGGCATGAAAATATCTGAAATAATCAGATCTGGCGGTTGAGCCTGGGCTTTTTCTAAGGCTTCTTGCCCATTTTTAGCGGATTGACAAAGGTGCCCCTCGTCTGAAAAAAAATGCTCCAACAGAACCCGGGCATCTTCTTCGTCATCCACAATCAGTAATTTCATCTTAGCGGACCTTTTAGCGTCTCAATTTTAAAGCCTGTGTTTATTTTAGCGCATTTCCGTTTTCTGCTCATGAGAGATGTTCGCGCTCTGCTCTTAACTGTTCGGCAAGCAAATGCAGACTCTGCTGCGAGGCTTCCAATTCAAAAGCTGCAATTTGATCCCGCAATTGGGTACTTAAGGCATGGACTTGGCTCAGACGCCAGCACAGAGATTCTTTTTCCAAGTCTTGGGCAAAAAGATCCAATTCGTTGATAATCAGGGATTGTCCCAGGGCTTCTGCTTGGGGCAGCCAAGTTTGGTTGATTTGCTGGAGCAGTTCGGTTTTTTCTGCATCGGTCAGGGGTTTGCTCAGATCTTTCTCGGCCATTTCTGCCTTTTCGGTCTGGGTTTGCTGTTGATCTACTTTGAGAAAATCGGCCAAAGTGAACAATAAATCTGTGCGGCTCACAGGTTTGCTGAGATAGGCGTCAAAGCCCATTTCGAGCAAGTTTTCTTGCTCGTTTTGAAGGGAGAAGGCGGTCAGGGCCACAACAGGGATCGCGGCTGTGCTCAGTGTTTGCCGCAAAATTTTCAGGGCTTCGGTGCCATCCATGATCGGCATTTTGATATCCATCAGTATCAAATCAGGCAGGTATTTCTCTGCCAAGACGCAGGCTTCGTGGCCATTTTGGGCTGTCAAAATGCGCAAGGGGTATGCGCTTAAAAGCGCTTCAATCAGAAGCAAATTATCGCTATTGTCATCGACAATTAAGATCTCTGCGGGGGCAAAATTGGCAGGCAGTAATGCCTCTGGGCTCGCAGGCTCTGGGCTCTCGGCATACTCTGCGACACTTAAAACCGGCAAGTTTAATCTGAAAACAGCGCCTTGGTGGAGAGCGCTTGTGACTTCGAGCTCTCCGTTCATTAAGTGGGCCAGTCTGCGTGAAATTGCCAGACCCAGGCCAGCCCCCTTGACATCTTTGCGATAAGAGGGATTGGCCTGCTCAAAAGCTTCAAAAATATGACTTTGAAGCTCAGGAGCAATGCCAATCCCCGTATCACTCACGGCGATTTGGAGTTGCCCTGATGTGGCGTTTTGGGGGGTATAGTCCAACCTGACTCTGACAGAGCCCTGTTGGGTAAATTTGAGTGCATTGCTGAGCAAATTGAGCAAAATTTGGTGCAACCGTGAACCATCGAGTTCCACCAACTGGGGTACTTCTGGCGTGATTTCTGTATTTAGCAAAAGTTGTTTGTGTTTAAATGCTGGTTTGAGTAAGTTTTCAAGTTCTTTAACCAGGGATCTAAGCCTGATCGGCTCGGGATGTAATTCCAATTTTCCCGCTTCAATCTTGGAAATATCCAAAATTTCGTTGATCAGGGTCAAGAGGGATTCGCCGCTCTTATGAACAATTTTGATATAGCGCTGCAAATGGGGTTCTTTGATCTCTTCTCGCAGCAATTGGCTAAATCCCAGAATGGCATTCATGGGGGTGCGAATCTCGTGAGACATATTGGCCAAAAACAGGCTCTTGGAGCGTGAGGCCTGCTCGGCAATTTCTTTGGCTTTTTGTAATTCCAATTCGCTTTGTTTGCGGTCAGTCATATCTGCGAGCACGCCGATTATCCGCGTTACACCCCCCTTTTCAAACAGCGGAGTAATGATCATGTGGACCCATTTTTGCTGGCCATCAAAACTGGTAAACGGGTAACTCTTTTCACTCTTTTGGCCTTGCAGGGCCGATTGACACAGGGCGCTGATTTCTTCAGGCACACCTGCAGGGAAACAAGCAAAACTCTTTTCGATCAGCTTTTCTGCTTCTTGGGCATCTCTGTCGCTGGGAATAGGAAGGCCATGAATGCGGTAGAGTTCATCACTCCACCACATTTTTTTTGTTTGGGGGTTGTATTCCCAGCCACCCATTTGGCCGAGCCTTTGGCTGGTATTGAGAATGGCGAGGGTTTGTTGGGCTTCTTGAACCACAGTGGTCAGAGCCTCTGTGCGCAATTTGACTTCATCTTCCAAGGCTTGCTGGTAGCGCCGTTTTTCGGTGATGTCTTGAACCCGGGCAATCAGGTAACCGGGGGAATTTGGAATTAAACGAAAGAGCAAACTATACCAGTGTTGGTGATCAGGAGAGAGGTATTCATAGGCCTGGGTATTTTCTCCTGCCAAGGTTGCTTGAAACAGGGGTAAAAATGCTTGAGAGAGTTTTTCGGGTAAGACCTCTTGGAGTAATTTTCCCAAAAATTCTTCGGGCGGAACAAACAAAAGAGGCAACTGTTCGGGACGCACCCAATAGTGGACAAACCGACCCTCTTGATCGAGCAAAAACACCAAATCGTCGATACTTTGCAGCAGGCCTTGGAGTGCTAGATCGTCTGGTTTGGCTTGTTGCATTGCCTGTCTCGTAAATGAGGCGAACTGAAAGTCCTGTTTTTAGGGGGTGTCATTCGCCGTTCTTTCATTGCCTTTGGGGAAAAGCGAAAGGCCAATCAGCTTTTCAAGTAAATCCGAAAAATCATGTAATTGAATCGGTTTGAGTACAAAGGCTTCGACATGATAGGGTTCGATATCTTGAACCGGTGTCAAACTGCTGTCTGAGCTCATCACCACAGTGCGTATTTGACAGCCCGCTTCGCGCAGGTGGTGTAAAAATTCAACTCCATTCATGACGGGCATATGCATATCCAGTAGCAACAAATCCCAGGTTTCGGAGAGGGCTTTTTGCAAACCCAGCTCTGGATCTGTGACACTTTGAATCTCACAGCCTGTATCTGCCAGTGCAATTTCGATTGCTTTGGCAAAAGTGGCTTGGTCATCTACGAGTAAAATGCGTTTTGGTTCTGACATGATCTTTGTTTCCTGTTGGTATTTTATCACTCTGGCTGAATTTCTATTCTGTCAAATGGTTGAGATACGGTTAAATTTGAGATTAAATTAGGGAGTTTTTTCAATTGTTCACTCAGCTTCTCCAGTTCAAAGCTCTGACATTTTTGGCAGTTTGCTGAGCAGCAGGAAATCATTTAAGTGCAAGAGACCGGCTATAAACAGGGCATGGTTGCTGTGATTTGTATACATCACTTGAAGCGGATTGTTGCCCAGCAATTGGGTTATATTCGGACATTCTGTCATTGCCTGATCCACAGATTCAGTCAAAACAGGCAATTTTTCTCGGTAGGCCAGGGCTGCCGCTTTGGAGACTTGTATTAAGGCCGACAAATCCCAAAAGTCTTGGTTCATGTCAATTGAACGCGCAGCAATTCAAACAGCAGGGGTTCGGGCAAGGGGCGAGAAATGTAATAACCCTGACCAAAATCACAGCCCAAAGCATCCAAGATTTGCATTTGCTCTTCGTTTTCAATACCTTCGGCCAGGGCGGTCATGCCCATGGCGTGGGCCATTTCTACAATTGCGCGGGGAATAGCGCATGTATTGGGTTTGATCTTTTGCAGCGGCCTGATAAAGGCCTGGTCGATCTTGAGGGTATCAAAGGGCAATTGATGCAGATAATAGAGTGAAGAATAGCCGGTCCCAAAATCATCAACAGCCAAAGTCAGGCCTGTATCTTTGAGTTGGGTTAATAAGGTCTGCATCTGACGGAAATTGTCAATTAAGAGGCTTTCGGTCAATTCCAACTCCAATTGTTCAGCGGGAATACCACTTTGGATGATGGTCTGGGCCACGATTTGCGCAAAGTCGGGGGTTAGAAACTGCAGCAGAGAGACATTGACCGCCATACGCAAATCGTGGTGTCCAAGTTCGTGCAACCGAGATAGCATGTGGCAGGCTTCGTTTAAGACCCAGGTGCCAATGGGCACAATCAAGCCACTCTCTTCTGCCACGGGGATAAAATCACTGGGCGGAATCATGCCAAATTCAGGGTGGCGCATCCGCAAAAGGGCTTCTACGGCGACAATCCGCCCTGTCTTGAGTTCAAACTGGGGTTGGTAATGCAGTTCAAAACGTTTTTCGTTGAGGGCCAGTTGGAGTTCTGCTTCCCAGTGCAGACTTTCGTGCAATTTGCTCTCCATCTGAGGCTGAAAGACTGTGCTGGTACTGCCTCCCTGTAAGCGGGACTGGTAGAGAGCCAAATTGGCGCGTTCGAGCCAAAGTTCGGGCAACAAAGGGGTCTCTTGATAAACCCAGCCCAGACTGCTGTGCAGGTGCAATTGATAGCGCTGATAGGGAAAGGGCTCTTCAAAAGCAACTTGGATTGCATGATTGAGTTCGGCTTCGGGTAACGCGCTGAGGGTGTGGGGACAGAGATAAATTTGAGAGGCTTGGTCACTGGCATAAAAATCCACAGCTTTGAGGGTCGGCAGGGTTCGCAGCCGTTGAAAGACCGAATGATAGAGCAATTGAGCCCCATCTCGGCCAAAGATGCGCTGAAAGCGTTCGTGATTGTCGAGCCGCAGAGCGACCAAAAAGGGGGGGGGAGCCACGGTCAACAGCTCCATTAAATCTTGTTCTGAACCATGTAAAAAAGGGGGCAATCCGGGGGTGGCTTTAAACACACTGAGAAGATTCTGAAATTGTTGCTGTCGATTCAAACGCACCCGCACCGATTCGAGCAAGTCTTGCAGCCGAAATGGTTTAACCAGATAGTCATCAGCGCCGCTGCGCATACCTTTGCGAATATCTTCAGGAAAAATGGCCTCAGCTGACATTAAAATAAACGGCGTCATGGGTTGATCCAGATGTTGTAAGGCATCGAGTACGTCATAGCCATTGCCATCAGGCATCATTACATCGCAGAGAATCAGATCTGGCTTGAGTTTGTGCAATTGGGCAATGCCTTCGCTGACATTGGTGGCATAGGCAATCTGATAACCCTCTTCAGCCAAAATCTCACCAGAGATTCGCCGAATTGAAGCGTCGTCGTCGATGATTAGAACAAGGGGGGCCATCGTTTAATTTGCCTCTGAATGTGGGTTGCGCGGAATTTTAAGTTGGATACGTGTTCCCCGATTGAGTTCTGAGGCGATCCACATTCTCCCTCCCAATAGATGGGTAAAATACCAGGCCTTGGTTAAGCCAAATCCACCTCCCATGGTGCGTTTTACCATGGCATTGCTGCCCCGTTGTCCAAATTCAACGATTTTTTCTAATTCCTCGGCGGGAATGCCCATACCCTGATCTTCGATCGTGAGGGTTAATTCTTGAGGTGTTTCTTGCAGTTTTGTCAGGATTTTGCCGCCGGGTTCAGAATATTTTCGGGCATTGGCACAGAGATCGCGCATGATATCTTGCAACACAAGTGGAATCTGAATTTTTTCGGGATCGCGGCTGTCTATCTCTATTTGCAGCAGATAATCGCCAGGGCCTTTTTGTTCTGGGCTGTAGACAATATGATAACGCCCATGGCTGTTGAGTTCCATGGCCTCAAAGACGTGAATCAGGTTCTCTTTGAGGGTGCTGACCGCGATCTCTCCCCATTGCAAAGGCAGTTTATTGCGCCGTGTCAGCTCTTGGTGACGAATTTTTAAAATTTCAAACAGAGACTTCAAATTGCGCTGAAAAAGCGGCAGATCGATTTCTTGGCTCAGGTCAGGTTGTTTGGCGAGCAGGGCTGAAGTATCTGAGCTGATTTCTTCCAGGGCTAAGCTGATCTCAGCTTGGCTCTCGTGTGCCGCTTGATCTTCGAGCAAAAATTGTTTTAAGGTCTGAATCTGTTGTTTGCTGTGCTCCAGTTCGGGAGGGGCCCCTGCCAGGATTTGCAGAATGTTTAATTCGTTGCTAATCACCGTTAAAACATTCAGGGCTGAATGCAGATCCAGCAAGCGGGTTTGCACCCCTTCGAGTTGAACGGGTTCTTGGAGTTCGATTTCAACCATTGTTTTACCTGCTATTTTCCAGTGTTTTGAATACCGACTGAAACAGGTTCTCTGGGTCACAGGGTTTGAGCAAATAACCCGCTACCTGGTATTTTAGGGCTGTTTTGACTGTGTTTTCGCCATTGTTGCCCGTTAACATGATCACAGGAATATGCTGGGTGCTGGGCATTTCTTTGAGCTGTTTAAGCAAATCCAGCCCTTTTAAACCCGGCATATCATTGTCGAGCAGGATCAAGACGGGTTTGTAGACCATCGCCAGACGCAGCCCTTCGTGGGGGTCTTCGCTGCTCAATACCTCGGCAAAATGGCCACGAAAAACCAGTTTTATCAATCGCAACATGGTGGGATCATCATCGACCACCAGTAATTTTTTTTGCAAAAAAGGGGGGGGCATCGGTATCAGGGAATCATGGTGGCTGTCTTGCATGTATTAAAGCTTGCCTGCAAAGAGCGGAATCTGCAGGGCTTTTTCAAGTTGGCCGATCAAGACATGAATGGGATAGGGTTTTTGCAAATAGGCACTGAGCTGGAGTTTGTTTGCCTCTGTGCGCGTATGATCGGTCAGATCGTTGGTCAACACAATCAGGGGTATTTGGGGTTTGAGCTGATGCAGGGTTTCTAAATCGCGGAGGCCCTCTTTGTCTGTGTCCAAGGCCATCAGAATGAGATCGGGGTCTTGCTCCTCCAGGGCTTGTTTTGCCAACGCTGACTCTTGGCAAATGAGCAATTGGCAGACAGAATCTTTGAGTATCTCTTCAATGGCCAAAATGGCCTCGGGGTCGGTTTCAAAATAGAGAATCAAAGGCTGAGCCTGAGGGCCTTTGGGAAGTTCAGCACTCTCACTAGCCTCGCCGCTGGAGAGATGTTTAAAAATATCCGTCTGCAACAATTTATTCAGGCGCTTGACAAACATTTTGACAGAAAAGGGTTTGAGTAGATAATCCTGGGCCCCTTGGTTGAGCGCTTGAGTCACCACCGCCATTTCAGCGTGGGCGGTTAACATCATCACGGGAACATTGTGATTGTGCGATTTTTTTATTTGCTTGAGGATATCGAGCCCATTGAGTTCGGGCATTTCGATATCGAGCAAAATCAGATCCAAATCGTTGCGCATCAAAGCTTCACGCAAACCCGCATGGGGGTCTGAAAACGTGGTGATGGTGCAGTGAGCACCCGTCAGAATATCTTTGACGAGTTCAGAAAAATAGGGCTCGTCATCAATCATGAGAATATTACGTTCAGTTCTTATTTCCATCAGAAATATTGTGGTGGGGGATAGCCATTATCCATCCACTCTCCTCCCTCATTTCTGTCCACTCATTGGGGTTGCATTTCCAGCCAAAAGTGTGGCTAACTCTTGAGCAAAAGACATATCAAACCCCATTTTAACATGTTCGGTACAAAAGACGCTCAGGGCTTTGCCTATTTGGTTTCCAAACAGTATACTTACAGGGTATTCAATAGCGTCTGGTAAGATTTTGTTTAGAGAGAAAATGGGCCGATGAACACTTCTTTAGCTGTAGATAAAAAACCTGCCCCTTTGATTTTTTTGATCGATGATGTTGTTCAGAATTTGCAAGTTCTCTCAGAAGCCCTGCGCCAAGAGGGCTTTCGCATTTCTGGCGCAGGCAGTGGGGCTGCTGCCTTGCGTATATTGCAACAGGTGCAACCTGACTTGATTCTGTGCGATATCATGATGCCTGAAATGGATGGCTATGAAGTGGCCCGGCGGCTCAAAGCCCAGCCAGAAACCCAGGCGATTCCCCTGATTTTTCTCACGGCCCGGACCGAAAGTGAAGATATTCTCAAGGGGTTTGAGGCCGGGGGGGTGGACTATGTCACCAAACCGTTTAATACCAGTGAGCTGATTGCCCGGGTCAAAACCCACCTTGAACTCAAATTGGCCCGAGATACCATTATTGAACATACCGAGCGCCTGAGTGCCTTGAATCAAGAAAAAGACCAAATTCTCAATTTGGCGGCTCACGATCTCAAAAATCCGCTGGCGTCTATTTTGTTGATGGCGGAGATGGTTCAAATTCGCAAAGGGGAACTCCCCCCCGAAAAAGTCTTGAATTATGCCGATCATATTTATCAAGATGCCAATCGCATGCTCCTGATTATTACCAATTTTCTCGATGTCAATAAAATCGAAAGTGGCCGCATTCAGCCCCAATGGCAGGAGTGGTCTCTGCAAGAAATTTTTAGCCGCTTGCGCAAGGGCTATTTGCCCCAGGCCGAAAAAAAACAGATTCAATTGTTCATTTCTGAGCCTGAGCCCGAATTAAAACTCAAAACAGACCCCCTGCTTTTGTTTCAGTTGCTCGATAATTTGCTCTCGAATGCACTTAAATTCTCACAAAGTGACAAACAGATCTGGGTGCGTTATACGGTGCTCGAAGATGGCCTTTTGCTTGATATCGAAGATCAAGGGCCGGGTTTTAATGCCAAAGATCAGGATCTGATGTTTCAAAAATTCGCTCGGCTTTCGGCTCAGCCCACGGCTGGAGAGAATTCAACGGGCCTGGGTTTGGCGATTGTGAGGCGTTTGGCAGATATGTTAAATGCCGAGCTGAGTTTTACCACCGAACCAGGGCGGGGAACCTGTTTTCAACTAAAACTGTCCAGCGCGATTTAGGCTTTGCACCAAGCTGGGGAAGGCCTTTAACCGCTCTTGGGCTGATTCCAAAACAAAGCTCTCAACATCGCCGAGCAGGTGTTTTGCATAAACCTTGAGTTTGGGCTGCTGGTAGTGCTCAGCCAGGGTGATGAGATCTTGGGCAAAAGACTCAAGTTCGTCTAAAATGAGCGAATCTTGAATCCTTTTCCAGCGGGGCAGCCAATCTTGTTGCAAGAGCGTCTGAAATTGCTCTAACTGCTCTGCGCTGCATTTCTCAAGTGTGGAGGTTGGCGTGAGACTTGCCTCGGAATGGGGAGTGTGTGTCTGGCCTTTTAAAAAGGTTTTGAGACAGCCCATCAGTTTGTTTTTGCTGATCGGCTTTTGTAGATAGCCATCAAAGCCTTTGCTTAAGAGATTTTCCCGCTCCTGTTGCAGAGAGTAAGCTGTTAGCGCCACCACAGGGATGGCTCGGGTTTGGGGATTGGCTTTGAGCAGCTCCAAAGTCTCGATGCCGTTGAGGACGGGCATTTTGATATCCATCAAAATCAGATCCGGTAAATCAGACAGGGCGTGTTCATAGGCTTCTTGACCATTTTGGGCGGTCTTTATTTGCAGTGGGCTGGCTTCCAGATAGGCCTGAAGCAAATCGAGATTTTGCGGCACATCGTCTGCAATCAAGAGGCTGGCGGGGGCAAATTCGAAGCTGAGGTCAGCTGTTTCGACCTTTTCTGGCTCCAACTCGGCTGTTTCAAGGGCTTTTTTGACCAGTGGTAAGACAATCTGAAAGGTTGAACCTTTCCCCAACTCACTTTCGAGTGTCAGCTTGCCCTGCATCAATTTAATTAATTGCAGTGAAATGGCCAAGCCCAGCCCTGTTCCTCCCGAAAACTGGTTTTCACTGTCGGCTTGTTCAAAGGCTTCAAAAATCCGCTCCTGAAACTCAGGTGCAATTCCAATGCCTGTGTCTCTGACGCGCAAACAAAGCTCTCCACTCTCTGGATTCAGCGCCTGATAGCTGGCACTTAAACAGACCTCCCCTGTGTGGGTAAACTTGAGGGCATTGTAGAGCAGATTTAATAAAATCTGGCGCAGGCGCAGAGCGTCGAGTAAGAGCAGCGGGGGGAGATCTTCAGCGAGGATTAAACGAAAGTTGAGGCTTTTTTTTTTCAAAGGAGAAGCGCAAAAGAATGTCCAAATCTTGAAAGAGCGCTTTTAAACTCACATTTTGGAGGGTTAATTGCAGTTTTCCCGCTTCAATTTTGCTCAGATCGAGAATGTCGTTGATGATATTTAAGAGGTTTTTGCCACTGCTGTTGATGGCCTGCAGGAAATTCTGGTAACGTGAGTCTTGCA
This sequence comes from Candidatus Sericytochromatia bacterium, assembly GCA_018780035.1. Lineage (GTDB taxonomy): Bacteria > Cyanobacteriota > Sericytochromatia > UBA7694 > UBA7694. The sequence continues at coordinate 172,361 of JADMKE010000005.1, read as the reverse complement.
TTTTTTCTTGCATCATTTCACTGAATCCGAGAATCACATTGAGGGGGGTGCGAATTTCGTGGCTCATATTGGCCAAAAACAGCGATTTGGCCTGTGAGGCCTTTTCTGCTTTGTCTTTGGCTTCGCGCAGTTCGGCTTCAATTCGCTTTTGGCGGGTGATATTTTTGATCACGCCTTCGCCGCCGAGTAGGTTTCCCGTGGGAGAATAGCGAATATGTTCGGTGATTTCCAAGGTCTGTTTTTGCCCCCCGAGTTCAACCTCGATTTCAAAGGGCGGAGGATTTTCGCCCTTCTGCATTTGGAGCATAATTTGCTCTCCCAGTTTTTGGGCTGAAGCGCCCAGCTGAAAGACTTCATACCAGGGTTTGCCGAGCATGGCTTCCATTTCTTGCCCAAAAAATTCTTCTGCCGAGGGACTGAGATAGGTAATACACTGGCCCTCGCCAACTGAAAAGAAGATATAGTCTTGTTTGATGTCTTCGACCAATTTTCGAAAGCGGTATTCGCTGGCTTGCAGGGCCTGTGTGCGCGAATTGACCAGTTCTTCGAGATGGTGGTGATAGCGATCCAGTTCCGCTTTGGCTTCTTTGGCCTCGGTAATGTCTCGCCACACAGCTGAGATGAGTTTTTCGCCAGCCAGGGCAATGGGCCGCAGAGTCAATTCAATCTCTCTGATATTACCGTCTTTGCGTCTGTGATGGGTTTCAAAATTAAACGATTGCCCTGACTGTACTGCGTGAACGAGCTGACCGCGTTTGTCTGGGCCTAAAGCTGCTTGGATATCCCCGACGTGGAGCTGGCTGAATTCTTCGCGTGAATAGCCCAAATTTTGGCAGGCGGTATCATTAAAATCGACAAATTTCTGGGTCTCAGGGTTGACCAAAAGTATCGAGTCGGTGGTTTGGTTAAACATTGTGGCGATCAGGGCTTCGCGCTCTTGCAGCGATTGCAATGCGGATTTGGTTTTGCTGATATCCCGTGCCACTCCCAAAACGCCCAATACTTCTCCTTCTTGTGAAACCATCGGGGTTTTGATGGTCTCAAAGATGCCTGTATAACCATCGGATTGAAAGGTTAACTCTTCTTCATTGCTGTGCGATTTTCCGGCATTCAAGACCGCTTGGTCATGGGCTCTGAAAAACTCGGCCAATTCTGTGTTGACAAAGTCAAAGTCTGTTTTGTTTTTGATATCGGCTTCTGAGGCCCCAAACAAGGCTTCAAAGCGTGAATTGCACATCAAATAACGTCCCTGCGGATCTTTTAGCCAGACCAAATCGGGGATGGTATTGATCAAGGTGCGGTAACTGTTTTCACTTTCGCTGAGCAAGTGGGTTGTTTTGTTTCTTTCCAGAGCCAAACTGGCCAATTGTACAACCGAGGCAATGAATTTTTTTTCTGCTTCGCTGGGCAGGCCCACTTGCGCGCGATAAATCGCAAAGGTGCCCAAGACTTGTTTGTCTGTGCCGAGAATGGGTTCGGACCAACAGGCCACCAGGCCCGCTTTGTGCAAAAGGGCTTTATAATTCTCCGACCAAGGGGAGTCTTGAATATTTTCAGTGATCACCGTTTTGCCTGTCAAGGCGGCGGTGCAACAAGGACCTTTGCCCGAGGTGAGCGGAAGCTTGTCTAAGGCCTTCGAGACATATTCGGGCAAATGGGGGGCCACGCCCCAGTTCAGGGTTTGATTGCGGGTATTCACCAATAATATCGAACAGACCGTCTCGGGAAAGAGTTGCTCGTAAGCGGTGATCAGGGCTGCTAAGATCGTTTGCAAAGGTTCTCCTTGCAGCAGTTTTTCGAAAATATTCAGGCGCATTTGTTCTTGCAATTCGCGCTCTTTTTGCTCAGTAATATCTGTAAAAAAAATCGAAATTCCTGTTTGTGTGGGGTAGATGCGATTTTCAAACCAGCAACGCCAAGGGGCAAAATAACTTTCTATGCGCAGCGTTTGGCGGGTGCTCATGGCCGTGTGATAAGCCGCTTCAAAACTCTCTCCCACCCCTTCGGGAAAAACCTGCCAGATATTTTTGCCCAAGAGAGAGGCGGGGCTGTGATTTAAAAATTGGGCTGCCTGTTGGTTGACATAGCGGTAGCGCCAATCCGCATCCAAGGCCACAAACCCGTCTTGCATGGATTCCAATAATTCATGCAAATAGGTGATATTGCGCCCGATGCCCAAGCTGCCGATGGCCTGTTTGTGTGTATTGTGAATGGGGATTTGTTGGACTTCGAGGTATTCTTGGTGTTGATCTTGGGCAAAGGTCACTTCGAGTTGTGTGGGGGTCGTGTCATTTTTACTCAAGGCTTCAAAAAAGGGAGCTAAGGCAGGCGTCTTTAAGTCGAGATCGGTTTTGCCCAAAATTTCGGATTCAGAGAGACCCAATAAAGTTTCAAAGCGCAAATTGCAGGCCTGGTATTGGCCCAAAAGATCTTTGACCCAGGCCACATCTGGTAAGGCACGTAATAGATCTTGCCAATGTATTGTTTGTTCCAAAATGACTCTCAGCGCTTAGTTTCAAGTGATACCTTTTAGTTTAAACGAAAACAGACCCCTGAAAAGGGGTCTGTTCAAATTTCAATTAATTTGTGATTGAAATTTATAACTGAAAAATTAGATGCTGGCCAAAATCTGATTGAGGGTTTGGCTGGGGCGCATGGCCTGAGCCAGTTTTTCATCATCGGGATGGTAATACCCGCCCATATCGACGGGGGCTCCCTGAACCTCGAGCAGTTCAGCCACGATTTTGTCCTCTTGGCTGCTGAGTTGTTCTGCAATGGGGCCAAATTTGGCCTTTAACTCAGCATCTTCCGCTTGCAGGGCCAGGGCCTGGGCCCAGTACAGGCCCAGATAAAAATGGCTGCCTCGGTTGTCGAGTTGATGGACTTTGCGCGAAGGCGATTTATTGCTGGTTAAATACTGGCTATTGGCTGCATCAAGGGCCTTGGCCATGACCTTGGCTTTGGCATTGCCTGTGTGCGTTGCGTAGTCTTCGATCGAAACCGCCAGAGCCAAGAACTCACCCAGTGAATCCCAGCGCAGGTGGTTTTCTTTCTGAAATTGTTGCACATGTTTGGGGGCCGAGCCACCGGCACCGGTCTCATACATGCCACCTCCCGCCAGCAAAGGCACAATCGAGAGCATTTTGGCAGAGGTACCCAATTCCAAAATCGGGAAGAGGTCGGTGAGGTAGTCACGCAAGACGTTGCCTGTGACAGAAATCGTGTCTTGGCCCTTGCGGATACGTTCCAAGCTGTAGGTAATTGCGGCGACCGGTGCCAGAATTTTGATCTCCAGGCCCTGGGTATTGTACTCGGGCAAATAGGCTTCGACCTTTTTGATCAGCTCTGCGTCGTGGGCCCGCTGCTGATCCAGCCAGAAAATGGCAGGACTGCCTGTGGCCCGTGAACGGTTGACGGCCAATTTGACCCAGTCTTTGATCGCCACGTCTTTGGTCTGGCACATTCTCCAGATATCACCTTTGGCAACCGCGTGTTCAAAGACCTTTTCATCGCCTTTCAGCACACGAACCACGCCATCGCCAGCGACAATAAAGGTTTTGTCATGGGAGCCGTATTCTTCGGCTTTTTGGGCCATCAGGCCAACATTGGCCACATTGCCCATGGTTGAGACGTCAAATTTGCCATGGGTTTTGCAGTCTTCAATCACGGCCTGGTAAATGCCTGCGTAGCAGCGGTCGGGCAGCATGGCCACCGTGTCTTTTTCTTTGCCGTCGGTCCCCCACATTTTGCCACCGCCCCGGATCATCGCGGGCATGGAGGCGTCTACAATGATGTCACTGGGCACATGCAAGTTGGTAATGCCTTTATCTGAGTCGACCATTGCCAAGGCCGGACGGTGCTGATAAACGGCCTGCAGGGCATTTTCAATCTCACTTTTTTCGGCTTCGGGCAGGCTTGCGATTTTGCCGTAGACATCACCGAGTCCATTGCTGGGGTCTATTCCCAGTTTCTCAAAGGTTTCAGCGTATTTTTCAAAGACCTCTTGGTAATAGACTTGCACACAATGCCCAAAAATAACCGGGTCAGAGACCTTCATCATCGTGGCTTTGAGGTGCAAGGAGAGCAAGACCTCTTCTTCAGACTGGGTCTGTTGAATCGCGTCTGCGAAAAATGCGCGCAATTTGGCGACCTCCATGCGGGAAGCATCAATCACTTCACCCTTTAAGAGTTGCAAATTGTCTTTTAAGACTTTGACTTCACCGGCTGTAGAGACAAATTCAATCCGAACTTGGCAATCGCTGTCCATGCTGGCAGAGACTTCGCTGCCATAAAAATCCCCATCAGCCATATGCACAACACGGGTTTTTGAGTCCGAACTCCAGGCGCCCATCGAATGGGGGTGTGCTTTGGCATAGGCTTTCACAGCCGCAGCCACGCGGCGGTCCGAGTTTCCTTCACGCAAAACGGGATTGACGGCCGAGCCCAAGACTTTGGCATAGCGTTTTTTAATCGCGGCTTCGGCTTCGTTTTGGGGTTCTTCGGGATAATCAGGCAGATCGTAGCCCTGAGACTGAAGTTCTGCAATGGCCGTTTTTAACTGGGGAATAGAAGCTGAGACATTCGGCAATTTGATGATATTGGCTTCTGGGGTTTTGGCCAGTTCGCCCAATTCACCCAGGGCGTCAGAGACCCGCTGTTCGGGTCGCAAATGCTCAGAAAAATTGGCCAGAATACGGCCTGCCAAGGAAATGTCGCGGGTTTCAATCTCAATATTTGCGGTTGAGGCAATGGCCTTCACAATCGGCAAAAATGAGGCAGTCGCAAGCATGGGGGCTTCATCAGTTTTGGTGTAAATAATTTTCATAGCTTAAAAATAACTCAACGCGTCATGGCTGGCATGAACGGCGTTTGAGAGCTTCCTTTCTCATGGTCTTTGATGTTGCATTCTAGCATGAATGCTGAATTAGACGGGGGGGAAGGACGTACAAGATTTGAGCATCCACACATGCCTGTTCTCGCTAATTGGGCTGGCCTTCCGCTTTTTGTCTGACGTTAAGGGGGCCGGGCCGCTTGCTTTTGCGAGCACGGATTTTGAGTCCTTTGCGCCAAGAATGCCGATAGGCTTTAAACGTGCTTAAAATTTCGGCAATGCCCTGTGAATAGGTTGCGCCCTGCCGAAACTCCTGGTGAATGGCCTGAGCCAGATATTCATGACTGAGATACAGATCTTGATAGGCCTGATCGTCTGAAAGGGAAAAGATCGCGAGTAAATGGGTTAAGATCTGACTGGCCTTGGCCAGCATCTCTCGGGCTTGGTGGCAATTGACACAGCTCAGGGCCAAGGCCTGTTCCAGCAAGAGAATCAGGCGATCATAGAGCAAGAGAATGGCGCGGGGAACCGAGGCCGTGTCTACCAGGGCCCGACGATAGACCTCATCAGAGGGCGGCGGGGAGGGCATAACTCCACCATTCAAAAGCTTGGGCTTCCCATTGATTGAGTTCTGTTTCCCGTTCGGGCGACATTCTGACAAATCCCTGTTTTTCGAGAATGCGGCGAGAAGCATCGCTTTGGGGGTTAATGCGGGCCATGACCTCTTTGACAGACTGGGGATCAAGGGTCTCGAGTAAGGCCTGAATCAGACGTCCGCCAACGCCTTTCCCGCGCCACTCGGGGTGAACCAAGAGACGCATGAGTTCGGCTTCTTCGCTGCCACTGGTCAAAGAAATTTCACCATAGGCAATGGCCTCTTCGTCTTCTACCAGCAGATAGGGATGTATGTCGTGATCGATGTGCCATTGTTCAAAAATCTGAGGTTCAAGTGGAAATTGTTTCTTGGCGCACCAGAAAAAGCTTTCTTGAAAAGAGCCGACCCAGGTCAAAAGGGCTTCAGCAAAAATTGGGTCAAAGGGATAGAGATTTTCTGCGGGAGAAGGGGTGGAATCTTCAGACATAGACGGGCTCCTTTTAAGGCACAGCTTGCTCTTCAGTTTACGCTAAAACGGTTTTCTTGGCGCTGTTTTTGCAGGCAGAGATCGAAAGTGCGGAGTTCACGTATGGCAGGGCTGGGTTCATGTTAGAATAACAGACAAAATACGATGTCTGAGAGAAGATGGGATGCGGCCAAAGATGCAGCTAAAGATGCGCCTTAAACATGTAGCTCTGTTGGGATTGCTTTTAACTTCGACCTGGGGGGTACTGGCAGCTGACATCGAGACCTATTATAACCAGGCCAATACCTTTTTGAGCAAAGGCGAATTTGCCAAAGCGATTGAGGCCTATTCGCAGGTGATCAAACAGGATCCCAAACATGCTGATGCCTATTTTAACCGGGCGGGCGCTTATAGCCGTCTGAAAAAGTACCAAGAAGCCTTAAAAGACTATGCAAGTGCGATTGAACAGGTTCCCACCGATGGTGAAGCCTACGGCAATCGGGGCTTGATTTATACCCATTTGGGCAAGTTTGAATTGGCCTTGGAAGATTTGACTCTGGCTGTGCAGTTGATGCCCCAGGATGCGATTCAACTCCACAATCGGGGGGTGGTTTATCAGCATCTCAAAAAACAAACTGAGGCGATTCAAGATTTTGAGGCCGCATTAAAGATCGATCCCAAATATGTCAAGGCGTATACCAATCGGGCACTGAGTTATCTGGCCAATGGAAAACCCGAATTGGCCCTGGCTGACTTGGAGCAGGCCTATAAACTCGCCCCCAAAGACCCCCAAATCTTTGCGCGGCGGGGCCGGATCTATTTTTCTCAACAGAAGTATTCTGCTGCAATTAAAGAATATACCCAAGCTCTGACCCTTGACCCAGGTTTGACCTCTGTTTGGTTTAACCGGGGTACGGCCTGGATGATGCTCAAAAACTGTCCCAAGGCACAAGCGGACTTTCAACAGGCCTGTAAACGTGGTGATAAACAGGCTTGCAAAGCAAAGTGTGAATCATAAAACCGCGCTTTCAAAGCCTGAATAATATCAGGTGATTAGGGTATAATAAGAGAACCAATCCGGGAGAGAAAGCTATGACATACCAAGACCGTCATTCCCAAGATCAGTATTCCCAAGAGCGTCATTCCGAAAACGAGTCCAGTTTTGAAGATTCCCAACAGCGCGGGAATGAGTCAGATCAGCATCCCGATAACCGTTACCAACCCCGTGACGGTGGCAATTACAACCGCGAAGGCAGTGGTGGCGGCTACAACCGCGACAACCGTTACCAACCCCGCGAGGGTGGCAATTACAATCGCGAAGGCAGCGGTGGTGGCTATAACCGCGACAACCGCTATTCCAATCGCGAAGGCGGCAATTACAACCGCGAAAGCAGCGGTGGCTATAACCGCGATAACCGCTACCAGCCCCGCGAAAGTGGCAATTATAACCGCGAAAGCAGTGGTGGCGGCTATAACCGCGACAACCGTTACCAACCCCGCGAGGGTGGCAATTACA
>JADMKE010000005.1:0-164853 GCA_018780035.1 Candidatus Sericytochromatia bacterium | reverse complement strand
GGTGGCGGCTATAACCGCGACAACCGTTACCAACCCCGCGAGGGTGGCAATTACAACCGCGAAGGCGGTGGTGGTGGCTATAATCCCGGTGGCAACCGCTTTCAGCCCCGCGAGGGTGGCAATTACAATCGCGAAGGCGGCGGCGGCTATAACCGCTATCAAAACCGTGAAGGCGGTGGTGGCGGCCATAACCGTTATCAAAACCGTGAAGGCGGTGGTGGCGGCCATAACCGTTATCAAAACCGCGAAAGTGGTGGCGGCGGCTATAACCGCGATAATCGCTATCCCCGCAGAGACTTTGACCGTTCTCGGCCTCCTCGCCGTCAAAGCCCGACCATTGCCATTCAAGAGTCGCTTTTTCTCTTGCCCGAACACCCACTTACCCAGGATTTTCAGCGGGCAATTGGCATGGCCAAAGGCACCATTGTTGAAGTGGATCCCCGCAAGAAGCGTGGTGTGATTGAGATCGAAGGCTTTAAGTACAAATTTGAAGACGAGCGTCGCCGGGATTTGCAAAACAAATACCCGATCCAGAAGTTTCTGGAGCGTGAGATCATGTTCGCTTTTTGGCCTACGTATTCACAAAAAGCAGCGCAATATCGCCAGATTGATGAATCCCCCACGATTAAAATTGCCAATTTGCGCCGAACCCTGATCAAAGAAAATGCAGTTGAAATCATTGGACAGGTACTGATGATTGAAGAGGCGCTGTTTGTGATGAGTGTTTTTAGTGCCAGCCAAAAGAAAAAGTACATGGTTACGATTTTGGGCAAATATCCCGGCGAAAATGGGGCTTTTATCCAGATGGTGGGTGAACTCAAAAATGGCGGCATTCACTATCAGAGCCATCAGGTTTTAACGCCCGAAGGTGAACCTGTGGCCCAAGCGGACTGATTTCGCTCTTTGGGTTTTACTTTCCTGAAATAAAGATCACAAAATTGGCTGATTTTATTGTACGATAGAGACAGACGCATCTTGGTTTTTTTTTGATTTAATCGATTTTTCATTTTTTAACACAGAAAACCAGACTCAAATCTGAATTTATTCGTCGGGAATATGTCATTACCACAGGGAATTATTCCTTTAATCAAAGCCTATAAAGAGAATCAGATCTCTGTAGACGACTATCTGCACGGTTTGGGCCGTTCGGTTGAGGTCTGTGAACACAAAAAAAATCAATTAAAAACAACTTCCGTCAAAGCCGCAGATCGTGTGGAATGGGAAAGAGTCATTTTACCTGGCTTGTTGGCTTGTTTGGATGTGATGATTGGGGCTGCTCTTGAGGCCCGCGAATATGCCTATCGACCCGACGAGCAATTATTGCAAAATGTGGTAATGCTCTTTGCCCAGATTGATCAGGCCACTGTGCTTTTACAAGAGCGCCTGGGTTTGGTCTCTGCTGAAACCCGTACCGTGGCTTCAGTCGCACTAGATCATATGCAGGTGGATGCACTTGAAACAGCTTTGGTTCAGCAGGGTTCTGCTGAAGCCGTTGTCTCCTTGTTTGATTAAGCTTTTATTTCCGAAGGGACGTGTTTTATGCAAAATGTAAATAAAGTGACTGGCCCCGGCCAAGTTCAAAAAACAGAAGAGAGCAGCGCTTCTAAGACCTTAGACAGTTTGCGTACTTTGCGCAATGTGGCTTTGGGTACCGCTGCTGTCGGTGGTACTGCCATGGCTGCAGAAGCTGCCAGTATTGTGGCTTTGCCTGCGGCCATTCCCACTGGCGCAGTGACCGTGGGGGCTTTGGTGACCGCCGGTGCTGCCCATGCCGCCTTAAAATTGGGTGAATGGATGAATGGAATCACCAGCCAAACCAACCAGGCCATCAAACAGGCCACTGGCGAGTAACTGAGATTTTAACCGAGCAAGATCAACCTGACTGGCGCAGGTTATCTTGCTGGAATTGCTTGCTGGGTGACAAAGAAAAAATACGTGCGTATTTTTAACTCGCTCAGCAGGTGGCGTGAATGGCGTTGATCACCTTTTGTAAGTGTTCCCGTTCTGCCGAACGCACGACATAACCCGTATGGCCCATGACCGGATAAAAAATTTCGGCCATGGGCTGTTGATGAATCAGCTCTCCGGAAAACTCTGCCAAAATAGCCGCGTGATCCAATTGGTAATTTTTGCCGTGTTTTCTGCCGACATAGGCCACATATTCGTTGCGGCAGGCGGGTTGGGTCATTTGGTTCGTTAAGAGCATTTCGGCATAGCCTTTGTAGAGATCCCAGTCTTTGGCAAAATTAAACAAATCCATGGATAAGCCGCCCGGTGGGCGGATATTCACTTCAAGCGCAACCCATTGGCCGTTGGGCTTTTTGAAAAATTCAAAGTGAAAAAAGCGCCCGCGAATGCCAAAGATTTTCACGACTTTTTGGCCGAGAGCTTCTAGTTCTGGGGGAATCTCACGCAAAACCATGTGGTAGAGATCCAGATCCTGGTTGACCACGGTCATGATGCCATTGCTGAAGTACTGAGAGAAGGCAGTCACAACTTCGCCCTGGGCATTGGTTAAACCGTCGTAAGAATAGAGATCGCCTTGGATAAATTCTTCCATCAGATAAGCGGTATCCCCGGCCTGCTTGAGAAAATGCGTCAGATCGGTCTCCGACTCTAATTTCCAGGTTTTGGCGGCACCCACCCCAATATCTGGTTTGACCACCACCGGAAAGCCCACCTCGGCGATAAATCGGCGGCAATCGGCTTCTCCCTGAACCACTTGACCTGCGGCAACAGGAATGCCGCCCTGGCGGTAGATCTCTTTCATGCGCTCCTTGCTTTTAATATCGCGAATGCTTTCTTCTCTGGGGCCAGGAATGTTAAATTTGGTGCGCAGATGGGCCTCCGTTTCGAGCCAGTATTCATTGTGCGATTCGAGCCGATCAATCGGGCCGTGGCGATCAATAAAGTGCTGGCAAGCCGCTTCCAATTGGGAGCGGTTGTGCATGTCTTCTACCTTGTAATACTCTGTCAGCGCGTTTTTGATTTGTGGGCTGAGTTCCTCCCAAGGGCAATCGGCGATCCCCAAAACCTTCACTCCGGCTTCATTTAAACGTTGCCAGAAGAGTTGAAAATTTTCAGGGAAGTGGGGAGAAAGACAGACAAACTGCATAGTATTTCCTTTTTTGTGCAATGTATTATTTCGTTTTTAAGGTTTGGGGGCCAAAACCCGAATTTCCTGAATGCTGCGAAAACCGCTGCGACCAGAAAGGGCCACTACAATATAACGAGCTTTGGCTCCTTCCGGAAAGGTCATGATCTGATAATCATTTATAGCTTCTTGAATCAGAGGCGTGCTTGTTTTTTCGGGACTTTCTCCCGCATAGACCTTCAGATTGGCAGAAAAACCACTGCTGGCGAGTACCAATGTGCCAAGCGCTTGTGATTTGCCCAAATCCACAACCAGGTCTACAGGTTGATCGGGATTGAGATCCAGGCTGTCTTTGAGCTCGGATTGGTAAAAACCGTCAAAAAACGGGGGTTTGTTTTGGCCTGCAATTTGTACAGACTGAATCGGCAAAACGGTATGTAAATCGCCTGTGCGAAAGGAGCGAATGCTGCTTTTGGCCTGGTAGTCTGGATAAACGGCTGTCACACGCCAGGTATAGCTGCTCTGGTTTTCCAAAAATTCCAGTGGCAGAGGGCCAGCAACACTGCCTGTGCTCTCTTTGCTCCAAATTGTGCCGACACGGGCATGGATCACCGCTACTTGGTATTTTGGGGCGGGGGGGGATGCACTTATCCAGCTAAAACTTGGTGCACCTGTGAGGGTTTGATTGGCCTCGGGACTGCTGAGGCCATTCCAAAAACGCATGGGGGGCAGTTCCTGTTCAGTTTTGAGCAGGGCTTTGGATTGGCTGACCTCGCTGCCATCGGGGTGGCTGGCCGAAAATTGAATCTCTATTGCCTGGTCCAAACCCCCTTTGGTTTCAAAGCCCAATAAATCCAAGAGAAAGCGGCCCTGGGCATCTGTCTGGGGGGTATACGTTTCGCGCGCGGTGACGACTTTCACACGGCCCTGATAAGGGCTGCCTTCCGCAGTTTGGATTTGACCACTGACCCGAACAGGCTCTTTGTCTGTCAAAGGAGAAACTTTAAAGGTTCCACAGGCAAATAAAAGCTGAAAACTCAAACAAAGTGCGCCTAAAGTGGGTAAATGACTCTTTTTCATCTTTTTATTGTCCTCAGGAATGCTCAGATATGCTTGCGGGCTGAAAGCGGGGGGATCTTTATGATTGACGGGATAAAGAGATACAAATGTTCCCTCTATCTAATTGTTGTTATTTTGTCACATGAATGTGCCCAAGTCCCGGTACAATAGGGTTCACAGCTATAAAACCGGAGACCTTCTTTCGACTATGCCAAGAGCGACAAAAGTCCGCCCAACACTCTCACCCATCCATCTTCTCACTGAAGACCCCCTCTCAGCCTGTACCTGGGCCATTGGCAAACCCCAACCCGTGATTGAATCCCTCGCCAATCAAGAAATGATTGTCGGTGATGTTTTGGATGTCGGCTGTGGCTGTGGTGAAAACACCTTGCTCCTGGCCTCGCGTGGCCATATGGTTTGGGGCATTGACCACGACCAGGCCCTGATCAGAATCGCCCGTGAACAGGCCCAAAAGCAAACCTTGGAAGCCACGTTTGTGGTTGGAAACGCCCTGGAATTGGATGTCTTGGGTGAGGGTTTTCACACCGTGATCGACAGTGGTCTCTTTCACTCGTTAAACGACAAAGAGCGCAAAAAATACCTCTCCGGTTTGTCCCACGTCATGTTTCCGGGCAGCCGGCTGTATATCTTGTGTCTGAGTGAAAACGACGAAATCAGCTCGCCGGACCTCCATCCACTCTCACGCAAAGAGCTGGAAAAATACTTTCAATCGGGCTGGCAAATCGAAAAAATCGAAGCCAGCCTTTATAGTCTGTGCGATCAAACGGCACCCGCCTGGCTGGTCAGCATTTTAAAGATTTAGCTAGAGTCACCGTTTTAACCCGGATAAAAACCCAATTCTTGGATTTGAATCGCCGCTTTAAATTCGCGCTGACCTGCGACAATGCCAATTCGGGTCAGCCGTTCTAAATTGAGCGGATGACTGGTGCTGACGGGATAAAACAATTTAAAGGGAATTTGGTGAACAGCCCACTCGGGGGTGGGAAAAAAAACGGCCCGGTAATGTTGCCAGGGCATACTCAATTCGCGTGTGCGCAGGTGAACAAACCAACCCTCGGGCTGATCTGCGCGGGCCATCAGGTGAACACCCTGAAAATGACGGGCATCAAAGAGGTAGCGGGAGTGAACCAAGGGCAAAGCCAATTGGATAAATCCTCCCTGATGGGCCAGGCTCACATTTCCCCCCAGCTCCAGACAGTTGCCTTTGTCACTTTGACGTCTTTGGCTATAGGCCTGAGATTCTCCTCCCATCACCGTGTCGGAAAAGAGGAGCCACTCTGTGCCAAACAAGGAGACACCGTCCTCACGGCTGAAGTCATCGAGTAAATAGGCCATGCCATTGCTCCGGTTTTTTTGAACTTTAGCCATACTTTAGCACGGGAAGGCCTTCAATCCAAGCAGAATCAGGCCTTTTCTCCGATCTTAAGGTCTCAAAAGGGCCAAGATTTGTTTGAGCTGTTGGCTCAAGGTCAGGGCAAAGAGCCGACACAGGGACACCGTGTGGGATTGGAAATCTGCGCGGGTGACGGCTTCGATCAAGAAGGGGTCCATCACCACTGTGCGGATGAAAGCCAGCCCGTTTTCCGCTCCCAAGCTGGCCAAGGGATCGCCGGAAAGACGGTGCCAATAGCCTTCTAATTGGCTTTTGCTATAGGTGCTGCTTTCAAGTCGGGTCATTGAGACAATAAAGTCTTGGGTCTGTTGGGGTTGCACCTCGCGCGCGAGTAAACGCTGATAGAGTTCCTCGACCAACACATTGCTCTCTTTGAGACTGAGCGGCTGGCCTTGCCAACTGCCTGTAAAACCGTAGCAGAGGATGTTTAAATCCGGCTCAGGGCTGAGAAAGACACAGTGAATACCCGTTAATTCTTGGGCGATCACGGCTTTGAGCACTTCTTGTAAATAGACGGTGCTTACCACGGTGCCCGCTACCAGTCGTCCGTGGCCCTGTCGATTGAGAGGCACGGTCTGGTGGGCCAGCCAGATGGCTGCTGAAGTTGCACCTGGGCGGGAGCCTTCGAGTGTGTATTTGCCTGGGTAAGGGGTGTTCCAAGCCTGGGTTTCTGACACCGTTTCGCTGTTGAGATACGGGGCCTCACAGCGGATGAATTCACGTGAACGGTAATCCCGATAAGCGACAGAACCGGCAGGATAGGGCAAATAGCCCAGTTTGTGCGGATCGAGTGAGATGGAGTCGGCCAGAGACAAAGCCCGTGAGACGTTCAGCCAGCGCTGACAACGAGAGAGGTTCCAGGCCCAAAATCCCTTTTCGTTGCTGCGGGCCTGGGCTGTTTTTGCCACTGATTGCAAAAAGGTCTGTAAAGCGGCGGCGGGCTCCATCTCAGCTTCACTTTTGGGCTCATTTTCGCAGGCAGAATCGTTTTGGGCCAAGAGAGACAGGGCATAGCCTCCATAACAGGCGTCGGCATGGAGCCAAAAAGAACCGAGTCCGGCCTTTTCTCGTTTTTTGCGCAATTGGTCCAGGGCCTCAAAATCGTCGATGGCCCCTTCTTCGGTGGAGCCATAGACCCCCACCACCGCCAAGAGCAGATCGTTGTGATCCAATTGGTTCAAGACCCGTTCCAAATCGTTTAAATCCATGCGCAAATCTGCGTCCAAGGCAATTTTTAAAGCCGCTTCTTCTCCCAGACCCAAAAGCCCCAGGCTTTTGCGCATCGAATAATGGGCGTTTTGGCTATAAGCCACACGTAAATTCCAGGCTGGGGCCCCCAATTCTGTTTGGCAGGCCCTGGCAAAAGACAGCAGACCCAGGTGGACCACCGAATTTTGGTGGAGCAGGCTGGCCAGTTCGGGTTCTAATGCCAGCGACTGATAGAGTTTGGCTTGCAGATCGAGGGTCGCTTGCACATTTAAATGTGCGGGATTTTGCCAGGGAAAATCAGGTTGATGGGTGTTGACCCACTGTTTTATCCGAATCTGCGCTTCGGGCTCGGCCCGGTGACAGGCCAAGGCCACCTGCCAGGGAAAAAGCCGCACGTTGCGGGCCACCCAGAGGGCTTCCATATTGGCGACTGTGCCCCCAGAACAGAGATGTCCCCAAGCTTGATCTTCGCTGTAGCCGAGCATTGTGACGATTGTCTTGAGTGCTTCTGCTTCAAAGCGGGTGGTAATGGTGGCCGATTCCTGGGTGATATTGTTTTGGTTGTAAAACATGGCTGCGATATAACCCAAAGTGCCTGGCATGAGCAGATCTTTGACCATATGGCCGAGATAACGCGGGCTGAAGAAAGGCATGCTCTTTTTTAGCTGAGAGAGCATTTCAAACAGGCGATCGCTGAGCACCTCTTGATAGTCTAAAAATTCAGGTTTTAAGCGGTCTTCAGAGCGGATATAGGCCTGGTCTTCGGGGTGAAAATTGCGCCGCCAATAACAATAATCGCGAAAACTCTCTAAAAGTGTGCGTTCAAAAAACTCCTGATTTTCGGCTTTGGGGCCCAAAAACCAGGCTTTGGGAGAGGGCAATTCTGGCATAAAAGCTCCTGCATGATCAAACTCTGCAAGAGGTATAACACGCTTTTCGCTTTGGGGCTTTGATACAGGTCAAGTTCAGCCTTTCAACGGCTTAAAAAATCAGCATAAGCCTCAATTTTGGCCATCAGGCGTTGGGCCAAAAAGGCATTGGCAAAGCTCAATTCATCATGAATCAAACGGGCTTCTGCTTGGTATTTGGCAATTTTTGCGCTGTCCCAATGGGGTGGGGGCGACTGTAAATTGGTGATGCGATCGGCCAATTTGACCATGGCAATTTCTGGGGCTTGGCTCTTAATCCGTTTGAGTGAGTCGCTCATCTGTTCGGCTTTGGGCAGGTCGGCATTTTTGCTCAGGGCCAATACGCCTTGGGCCACCTCTTTGCCAAACGTGGCTTCGAGGGTGGCATAAGGGGTGGGCGTGTCTTCGAGACTGTCGTGCAAAAGGGCACATTGCAGGGCCAAATCGACGTTCCAGTCTCCGGGGGCGAGGGTCCAAGCATATTGGATTTCCATGGCCACCTGGGCCAGATGGACAACATAGGCAGCCTCTGTGCCAGGAAAGTGTTGGTCGGCGTGGGCGATGCCTGCAAAGAGCATGGCTTTTTGGTAATGTTCTGGATTCCACATGGCTAGAAGAGTCTTCCTTTGACAGCGTTTTGGATAATTTTACCGAGGCTTTCAAAACAGTTTTTGCGCGGCGAACTTTTGCGGTAGATCAGCCCAATTTGACGCGAAGGAGCCGGTTTCTCAAAAGGCAAATAGCGCACCTGGGCATTGTCTGGATCTGTTTTGAGGATGGCCAAACGGGGGATCAAGGTCACGCCATTGCCAGAGCTGACCATGTGTTTGAGCGTTTCCAGGCTGGTGCCACGAAAATTGGCTTTTTCACGGGCGCCGGCCATGGTGCAAACATCCAGGGCCTGATCACGCAGACAGTGGCCGTCGTCCAAAAGCAAGATGCTCTCCTGGGCCAATTGTTGGAGTTGAATTTGGGTTTGGCTTGCCAGCTTGTGGGCTTCGGGAACCGCGAGCCAGAAATGCTCTTCAAATAAAACACGGCTCTGCATATGTTCGGCTTCGATCGGCAGAGCCAGCAGCCCAACATCCAATTCGCCACTTGCCAATTTTTCCATCAGCGTGCCCGTTTGAATTTCGTGTAAATACAATTCCAGACCGGGCAATCCCTGACGAATGGCGGGAATGATCAGCGGCAATAAATAGGGGCCGAGGGTGGGGATCAGGCCAATCCGCAGCGGCCCCCGCAGGGGATCTCCTGCCAATTGCGCCAACTCTTGAATATACTCCACATCCTGCATGATCTGGCGGGCTTTTTTGACCACTTCTGTCCCGACGGGGGTGAGAAAGACCTTGTGGCGGGTGCGTTCGACCAATTGTACACCCAGCTCTTGCTCTAGTTTTTTGAGTTGGCCGCTGAGGGTGGGCTGGCTGACATAACACTTTTCGGCTGCTTTGCGAAAATGGCGCAACTCATCCAGTGCAATTAAATATTCCAGATCTCTCAGGTTCATAAAAGGGGCTCATTTGTTTTGATTATAATCATCTTTGTCTATCAAAAATTATAATCTAAATGTTGGGGCTTATCAATTGAATCGAACCCAAAGTGCCTTTTGGCCGCTTAACCCAGGAGATTCAAGGCCGATTGTGGCACCAAATTGGCCTGGGACAGTACGGACGTCCCGGCTTGCACCAAAATCTGAGCGCGGGTCAGGTTGGCGGTTTCTGCGGCGATATCTGCATCGCGGATGCGCGACTCGGAGGCGGTGAGGTTTTCACGGGAAATTTGCAGGTTTTGAATCGTGTATTCCAAGCGGTTTTGGTAAGCCCCCAGGCGGCTGCGCTGTAAATTGACCTGATCCAGGGCTTCACCCAAAACGCCGATTGCATTTTGGGCTTTGAGGTGTGAGTCGGCATCGCTGGAGCCCAACAGGTTGAGGCTTTCAATTCGCAAGGCCCTGGCGCTCATCTCTTCGATGCCCATTTTGAGAAACTGACCTTCATTGGCCCCAATATGCAGAGTCATGGCCCGATCTTCGCGCACCTCTTTGCGTTCGGCAAAAATTTGGACCACCACCTCTTTGCCGATATCTGCTTCGGTTAAATTGAAAGGCCCTCCGATCGCGACACTGCTTTGGACATTGTTATTGCCTGCATTGTGAACTTCGGTTTGCGTGGTGGTCAATTGGTATAAATCGGCGCCGATAGAAGTAATGGTGCCCCGATAGGTATTGCTGCGGGTATCTGCGTTATCTGCCACGGTGTTTAAAAAGAGGGCATTCTCCAAATTGCTATTGCCACCAAAACTCAACGAGAGATCAAACTCTGGGGCCACCCCGCCTGGATTGGGGAAAAAGGCACCAATGCCTGGGCTGCCGGGGCCAAAATTGTTGGGGCCTGTGGTGCCTCCAAAAGGGATGGGCGCATTGGCGGGGGTAAAGGCCTGGGTTTGCGTGGCCGTGGCCACCCCTGCAACATAATTTTGGGTGACATTGTGGCTGATCTGCAGGGTATTGCCTGCCCCCAAACTCACGACATAACTGTCTCCGGCTGCGGCAATTCCATTCAAGGCCACTTGGATATTGTTAAGGGTGGTGGCCACCGTTTCGCTGTCCAATACCCCCACAGAGACGGCTTGAGCCGCCCCATTGGCGTCGGTGACCGCGATATTTAAGTTATCGGCACCAAAGACATGGCCCTGTGCCTGCCAGGTGGCTGCAGCGATCAGCCCTCCATTGGCCGATTGATTGATCGAAACAGTGCTGATTTGGCTGAAATCAACGGTGGTGGTCAAATTATAGTTGGAGTTGGGGCCTGTATAAGTGGGGGTGCCAGTGTAGGTAGCGGTGCTGTAGCCCGAGATGCGGCGATCATTGCCTGCCAGGGTGTTGACGCCACCGAGCACCCCATTTAAGCCTCCCGCGGCGTTGATCGCCAGGCTGGAATTGTGGCCCAGGGCATTTAAATTGGCAAAATCGACCACCGCTGCAAATTCGGTGCCAATAGCAGGCAGACTGAGAGCAGGGTAGGGAGCGGGTGCGGGGGCTGCGCCACTGTAAGCAACGGGTGGCGTGCTTGAATAATTGCTGTTGCTGGAATAGGTATTGGTTTGGGGGTTGGCTGTGCGGGTGACCGTGATCTGAAAGCGGCTGTTGAGATCATCAAACCCCGCGGTAAAGGTGTGAGTGGCATTGGAGAGGGCGTTGATTTGGGCCTGAATCGTATTGATTGTGTCGCTGTTGGGGTTGACCGCAATAGAATAGGCTGTGCCGCCCACCGTCAGGCTTAGGTTTCCCGCGTTGACGCTATTCAAGCGATCGGTTAGGATCAAACTGCTGAAGGGAGTGGCTCGGTCAATCGCTCCGCTGATAAACCCCCCTTTGTTAATATCCAGGGTCAATAGGCTGGCATTGGAGCTCGGGCCCAAGAGTGAGATGCCAAAACTGGTGCTTGCGAGGCCCGGTAGATTCTGGAGTTGGGTCAAGACCCCAAAGACCGATGAACGCACTTCCAAGCCGACTTGGTTGAGGGTCGGAGAGATATTGACCACTTTCAGAGAAATGGCCTGATCAACGGTGGCATTGAGGGCCAAAGTTTGAATACCCGCAACAAAATCGCGAATGTCAAAGGGCAAAGCCAGGGTGTCTCCCACCCGAATATTATTGGTCAAAATGGCCCGTGCGTCTTGAAAATCAAACTGTGAAGACTGAATACTGCCATTGAGCAATTTGCGGGTATTAAATTCGGTGGTGTGGGCAATGCGGGTAATTTCTGTGCGCAATTGCTCAATTTCGGTTTGAATTTTGGCCCTGTCGCTATTAACCAAGGTATCGCTGGCCGATTGAATACTCAATTCGCGCATGCGCTGCAAAATGCCTGAGATCTGTTCCAAGCCCCCTTCAGCGGTTTGCACCAATTGCACGCCATCTTGGGCATTGTTATTGGCCTGAGCCAAGCCTTTGATCTGCGTGCGCAATTTTTCGGAGATGGCCAAACCGGCGGCATCGTCAGCTGCGCGGTTGATACGCAAACCCGAAGACAGGCGTTCCAAGGTTTTGGCCAGTTGGTTATTGCTCTTGCCCAGATTGCGCTGGGCATTTAAAGAACTCAGATTGACGTTGATATGCAGGGCGATAAACTTTTGTCTCCCTTAAATTGGCCTGAACGAAGCGCTATTTATCTATTATAACTGCGAATGGGCCTGTTTTAACCTCTGAGTAGGTTGAGGGCCGATTGGGGGGCCACATTGGCTTGGCTGAGAATCGAGGTGCCGGCTTGCACCAGAATTTGAGCGCGGGTCAAATTGGCGGTCTCCGCGGCAATGTCTGCATCGCGAATGCGTGACTCGGAGGCGGTGAGGTTTTCTTTGGAAACCTGCAGGTTTTGAATCGTGTATTCGAGGCGGTTCTGGAAGGCGCCCAAGCGAGAGCGGTTGGTGTTGACATAGTCCAGGGCAGCGTCAATGGCCCCAATCGCATTCTGGGACTTGAGGCGGCTGTCTTGGTCGGTGCTGCCGAGAATAGTGAGGGTCTCCATGCGCAGAGCTTTGGCGCGCATGTCTTGTACGCCCATTTTCAGGAATTGGCCTTCGTTGGCCCCGACATGAAAAGTCAAAGCACTATCGGTGGTGACAGGGTCGCGGCGGGGGGTAATTTGAATGACCGCACTTTTACCAATATCTGAAAGAGTTAAAGCGTTGGATATCGCTACATAGCCCATATTAAAACCCACATTATTGCCCTGTGGGGGCGGTAAAACAGGTAAGTCCAGCAAAGCCTGTGTTTGGCCCAAATGGCCCACGGCAAAACCTTCCAAACCCCCTTGATCCGAAAATGAGGCGCTGACCAGGGGATCAACACTGTATAAAAAGCCTGAGATCGAGTTATAGACATTGATGGCGACACTGACAGGCGCACTGCTATTTGCTTGATAACTTACAATTTTAAATTCAAAGGCCACATCAACTGTGGGCTCTACATCCACAACCACGTTGCCAATGGTGTACAAAACCAGACGGTTGTTTTCAAAGGCAATGCCTTGGGGCTGGGCAGCAATAAAGGCGCTGTTAATTTGCTCAAAAAAGTCTGAAAGCCCAGCGTTGCTGCCCGTATTGCCGACTCTCAGGTTTTGTTTGATCTCGCCAACGGGATCCACTTTGGCCGTGGCATTGGCAATACTGCCATCGAGCAAAGTACGGGTATTATACTCTGTGGTCTCAGCAATGCGGGTCAGTTCGAGTCGGAGCTGGTTGATCTCCTCTTGGATCTTGGCGCGGTCTGTATTGACGAGGGTATCGTTGGCAGATTGAATCGACAATTCGCGCATGCGCTGCAAAATCTGCGAGGTTTGGTCGAGGCCCGATTCGGCGGTGGAGATCAGATTGATCGCATCTTGGGCATTGGCAGTGGCTTGGTTAAAGCCTTTGATCTGGGTGCGCAGCTTTTCGGAGACCGCCAGCCCGGCAGCGTCATCCGCTGCGCGGTTGATGCGCAGGCCCGAAGAGAGCCGTTCGAGGGTTTTGTTGAGTTGTTGGTTGCTGGTCCCGAGATTGCGCTGTGCGCTGAGTGAGGCCAAATTGGTATTGATACGGATCGCCATGAATTAACCTCTGAGTAGGTTGAGTGCTGACTGTGGTGCGATATTTGCTTGGCTCAGAATCGAAGTGCCGGCCTGCACCAAAATCTGGGCACGGGTCAAATTCGCAGTTTCTGCTGCAATATCTGCATCGCGGATGCGCGACTCGGAGGCAGTGAGATTTTCTTTGGAAATCTGTAGGTTTTGAATCGTGTATTCGAGGCGGTTCTGAAAAGCGCCCAAACGGGAGCGGTTGGTGTTGACATAGTCCAGGGCGGCGTCAATCGCGCCAATCGCGTTTTGGGCCTTGAGTCGGCTGTCCTGGTCGGTGGTGCCCAAGACATTGAGGGTCTCCATACGCAGGGCTGAAGCGCGCATGTCTTGCACGCCCATTTTGAGGAACTGGCCTTCGTTGGCCCCGACATGGAAAGTGAGTGCGCTGTCTGTGGTGACTGCATTGCGGCGACCCGTAAACTGAATCACGGCACTTTTACCAATATCTGTCAATGTGAACATGGAAGCGGGAATTTCAACCAGACCATAGGAGTTACCCACTACACTGCTGGCATTCGGCGGAGTCGTGGCCAAATAGAGGTGGCCGCGCCCCGGAGCAAAGACATTGCCTTTAAACCCCCCTGTGCCTGTGGTATAGGTGGAGGCAATGGCTGGATCCAGACTGTACATAAAGCCACTGAGGGAATTGTAAAGCTCAATCGCCACACTCACAGGCGCAGATGCACCGTTTTGATAAGACACCACTTTGAGTTCGAAGGCCACATCCAGGGTGGGGACAAATTGAAAACCGGGAACATCAATAATTGCGACTTTGGAATCGTCTGAAAATTGAACGGCCCCGCCGATAAACGATTGATCGTGTGGCTGAAATACATCTTGCAAAGCGGGGATGGTGGCATTGACATTGCCAACACGGAAAGACTGTTTGATTTCGACTGTTGAGGCTTCTATTTTAGTGGTATTGGCAATGCTGCCATCGAGCAGGCTGCGGGTGTTATATTCAGTGGTTTCAGCAATGCGGGTCAGTTCGAGGCGGAGCTGGTTGATCTCTTCTTGGATCTTGGCGCGGTCTGTATTGACGAGGGTATCGTTGGCAGATTGAATCGACAATTCGCGCATGCGCTGCAAAATCTGCGAGGTTTGGTCGAGGCCCGATTCGGCGGTGGAGATCAGATTGATCGCATCTTGGGCATTGGCAGTGGCTTGGTTAAAGCCTTTGATCTGGGTGCGCAGCTTTTCGGAGACCGCCAGCCCGGCAGCGTCATCCGCTGCGCGGTTGATGCGCAGGCCCGAAGAGAGCCGTTCGAGGGTTTTGTTGAGTTGTTGGTTGCTGGTCCCGAGATTGCGCTGTGCGCTGAGTGAGGCCAAATTGGTATTGATACGGATAGCCATAGATTAACCTCTGAGTAGGTTGAGGGCCGATTGGGGGGCCACATTGGCCTGGCTGAGAATTGAGGTGCCGGCCTGCACCAAAATCTGGGCCCGTGTGAGATTGGCGGTCTCGGCGGCGATGTCTGCATCGCGAATGCGCGACTCGGAGGCGGTGAGGTTTTCTTTGGAGACCTGCAGGTTTTGAATCGTGTATTCGAGGCGGTTTTGAAAGGCCCCGAGGCGGGAGCGGTTGGTGTTGACATAGTCCAGAGCGGCATCAATCGTGCCAATCGCGTTTTGGGCCTTGAGACGGCTGTCCTCGTCGGTGGTGCCCAGGATATTGAGTGTTTCTAGGCGCAGGGCCTTGGCGCGCATGTCTTGCACGCCCATTTTGAGGAATTGGCCCTCATTGGCTCCCACATGGAAAGTCAGCGCCTGATCGGTTGTCACGGCATTTTGCTTTGGTGTTACTTGGATCACCGCCGTTTTGCCAATGTCTGAGAGGGTGAGTTGGGTTGGTATGCCTGAGTTAAAATATCCGATCGCACTTCCAAATGGATTGGTGGCACTTGGGCGCTCCATGGTTAAGAAGTACATTTGTTTCGTTGCAGAGATGATCTGCCCTTCGCTGCCCCCCTGATCACCGAAACTGGCTGCATTATTGGGATCCACAGAGTATAAAAAGCCTGAAACAGAGTTAGATATTTCAATTGCCACACTGACGGGGGCTGTTGCACCTGTTTGATAGCTGACCACCTTGATTTGAAATGCCACATCCACTGTTGCTGCCAGGGCGGCTCCCACATTATAGGCAAACAGGCCAAACATTTGGTCTTTGGTGAAGACTGTATTTACTGGGGTTACCAAGGCTTCTGCTGTTGCGAAAAACTCGGCCAATTGGTGAACGCCAGTGCCGCCCCGGAAACTTTGTTTGATCTCGGCATTGGGGCCTTCGTTTTTTGTGGATTGAGCAATACTGCCATCAAGCAAAGTGCGAGTGTTAAACTCGGTGGTTTCAGCAATGCGGGTCAGTTCGAGGCGGAGCTGGTTGATTTCCTCTTGGATCTTGGAGCGGTCGGTATTGACGAGGGTATCGTTGGCGGATTGAATCGACAATTCGCGCATGCGCTGCAAAATCTGCGAGGTTTGGTCGAGGCCCGATTCGGCGGTGGAGATCAGATTGATCGCATCTTGGGCATTGGCAGTGGCTTGGTTAAAGCCTTTGATCTGGGTGCGCAGCTTTTCGGAGACCGCCAGCCCGGCAGCGTCATCCGCTGCGCGGTTGATGCGCAGGCCCGAAGAGAGCCGTTCGAGGGTCTTGTTGAGCTGTTGGTTGCTGGTCCCGAGATTGCGCTGTGCGCTGAGCGAGGCCAGATTGGTATTGATACGGATCGCCATGCCTGTTTCCTCCGTGAAACATCAAGCAGAAGTGCAAAGAATTGACTCATCCTTGAGCCACTTGTTATTCAGTCTATGTTGTATAAGCCTACGTTATAAACAGAATTATAAATGTATTTTAGCAATTAACATTTATATTGCTGCATTAACTTATTATCTATCTTAATCCATTTTGGCAATCGCTGTCAAAAAAATCTGATTTTTGCTTTTAAGGGCAAGAAAGCAGATACCTGCCTTGAAATCGGGCAAAATGCCTATGAATAAATGTCTGGGCAAGGTCAGGGGGCAGCGCAAGCAGTTCTTCCATATCTGCATTGTATTCCGGGCGTGGGTTTTGGCGATAATTCACATAAGCTGCTTCGGCGCTGAGATTGGGCCAGAAGTGATTGTATTCTCGGGCCAGCAAAAAGGCATTGTTAAAATCCAGGTGAACCAGATCGTAGTTATTTGCTTGGGCCAGATCGCTTAAAAGCGCCAAAGAGTAGCCAAAAAAATGGGCTTGGGCATCGGGAACGGTATCAGCGGCTTGGCTAAAACGCAGCGGGGGTGGAATGGTTTCGTTGATCTCGGTGCAGATCAAAACCGGGCGGTAGTGCTGAAGCAGATTTTTGAGCACATAATAATCCCAGGAGTCGATATCCAAACTGAGAAAGGCAAAATCAGCGGGAACCGCCTGGGTCGCCAGCAAGAGGCAGATATTCTCGGGGCTGATGCTTTCATTGAGCAATTGGGCCATCAGACCCAATTCTTGATAGATCTGCTTCATGCAGCCAAAGGAAGGGGGATCTTTTTCGATGGCCAAGCCCTGCCAGCCATTGAGCAGCAGCAAAAAGGTATTTGAGCCATGTTGGCCATCACCGGCCCCGAGATCGACACAAAAACGATTGGGCAGAGTGGGCAATAACCTGCGCAAAAAGAAATCGACGGAGTGAATGCAGCGATAGAAGTAAACCAGATAACCCGGCTTGACTTCTAGTTGCAGCATAACACTCCGCCACTTCGTTGAGGGGTGGATGATGGGAATTGAACCCACGAATACCGGAATCACAATCCGGCGCCTTAACCACTTGGCTACACCCACCACGGTGTTGGGGCACGCGCCTGGCAGGAATCGAACCTGCGACCAGCGGTTTAGAAGACCGCTGCTCTATCCGCTGAGCTACAGGCGCCAGTCAGATATCCCGTCAGGGAACTGCCAGAGCGGGAGACGAGACTCGAACTCGCGACATTCTGCTTGGAAGGCAGATGCTCTACCAACTGAGCTACTCCCGCACATCGTAGACGTGCAAGACTATTATCCCCGATGCTCTGGATCTGGTCAAGGCGATTCAAACTCTTTTGCACGTTTCAGAATTTCGCGCTGGGCGGCATGGACCTTTTCTGGGGTCAGGGCCTGGGCCGGAATTTTGAGGGCTTTGCCTTTGCGGGCCACGACTTGGCCATCGACCCGCGTCCAAGCGACCTGGGAGGGTTGGGTGGCATAGACCAGGGCTGAGGCAATCTGTTCCAGACTGGGCAATGGGCCTTTGGCTGCCGGGATCAGATTTGAAGGGCCCCAGAGATCCACTGCAAAGAGGTCGGCTTTTTTGCCACTTTCGAGCGAGCCAATTTGATCAAACCAATTGAGGGCCTTGGCGCCATTGCGGGTGGCCATATCCAGTACCAACGAGGCAGGCATACTGCGCGGGCCGTTGCCGGGCTTGTGCAAAAGGGCGGCCAGGCGCATTTCTTGAAACATATTCAGGGTATTGCTACAGGGCGCACCATCAGCGGCCAGGCCTACATTGATGCCTTTTTCCAATAATTGAGGCACCTGGGCCAGACCCGAGGCCAATTTGAGATTGGAACTGGGGCAGTGGGTGATATGGGTGCCGGTTTTTTCAAACAGCCCGATCTCTTCGTCAGACAACCAGATGCAATGGGCCAAGACCAAACGCTCCGACATCAGACCAATGTGGTGTAAATAGGCGGCATTGTCCATGCCGACCAATGCGTGAACCCATTCGACTTCTTTGCGGTTTTCGCTCGAATGGGTGTGGATCAGTGCGCCTTGTTGTTTGGACAATTTGGCCACTTCTTTGAGCAGGGGCTCGCTGCAGGAGATCACAAAACGCGGGGCGTAAGAAATGCGAATGCGGTCGTTTGCGGCCCCATTCCAGTTTTTGTAGAGGGCTTTGGCCTCTTTTAAGGCCGCTTGGGTGGATTCACGCAGGTAAACGGGGTTGGTCTCGGGGTGATCCATCAGGCATTTGCCCAGACTGGCGCGCAGGCCTGAGGCCTCAACAGCTTTGCAAATCGCTTCGGTGTGTTTGACGGTGCCCATATCCAGAATACAGGTCGTGCCAGAGGCGAGCAGTTCTTGAATGCCCAATTGGGCACTGAGAGTCAGGGTCTCCGGGGTATGGGCGGCTTCAAAGGGCCAAATTCGCTCTGAAAGCCAATCCAGCAATTCCAATTCGTCGGCCATATTGCGAAAGAGGGTCTGGCAGAGATGAATATGGGGCTGAACGAAACCAGGCAAAAGAGCCAAACCTTGGGCATCCACTATTTTGGCCCCGGCTGGAATTGCACGGCTGGAGGTCGTGATTTTGCCAATTCGGTCGCCGAGGATTTGTAAATGGCCGTATAAGACTTTGCGTTTTTCATCCTGCGTCACGATCAGGGCATTGCAGATCCAGGTTTCAAGCGGTTTTTTCATGTGTTTCCTTTGCTGTCCCTCTCTCTTGGGGAACAGAATCATTGATCACCAAATCTTATATTAACATTCAACTCGTCTTAACCAAAGCATAAGATTAAATTCGTCACTTTCATGATTAAATAAACGATAAGAAGATTAAGATAATCTGAAATTAAAGAAAAGGATCGCCGAATGCAGGCAGGAACAACCCCCCTCTACAATCCCTATAATATGGGCTTCCCCGGCACCGTTCCGACCACCACTCCCGGTGGCGGTGTCAGTATTGCCTCTTCGCCCCAGCTCTCCCCCAATATGGTCATGGATGGGGTTGAGATCGGACTCAAATCCTTGATTGTGGGCCGCATGGCTTCCAAAACCGCGATTCAACAACTCGAATTCCGCACGATTCAAAACAACGAAGCTTCCGCCGCTGGCGTGATGGGCAGCACCATGATGCGCACCCTGGGCAAAGGCGCCCTGGTCGGTGGTGTGGTCTCTGCCGCACGCAACGTCTTTCACCTCGCTCAAGGCGAAATCAACGTGGCCCGTGCAGGTGGCAATGTCTCTGCCGATATTCTCGGCGGGGCCGTCGGTGGTTTGGCTGCCGGTGCCGGTGCCGGTCTGGCTGTCGGCATGATGGCCAAATCCTCAGGCTTTACCATGGGCACCATGGGCTTGATTGCGGGCACCATTGGCTTTGCCTTGGCAGATACGCTGTACCATTACTCTGGTCTGCGTGCCACCGTGTCCGACAAAGTTACCAGCGTGATTGAGCGCTTTTTCGACAGCAACTCCCAAGGTGGCGGCGTCTAAACACCCGCTCTGGCAACAGCCCGCTTCAATTTCTGGAGCGGGCTGAATCTGTTTTTTGCGTTGACACCCAGGCGCTCATTCCAAAAAATCACCATCCAGTAAGCTGAGCAAGGCTTCTTCATCACAGGGCTGAATTTTAAAATCCAGTTCTGACTTTGGCAAATGAGGCTGTTGTGGACGTTCCAACACAAACCCAGCTTCAAATCTGCGCATGATTGCTTGAACCGTTTCTGCTCGAACCTGGCGGCCATTGGTTTCGAAGGCATTTTGGCGATCAAACATCACCCATTCATAAGCGGGAAAATAATCCACTTGGGGAAATTCCCGGCAGATATTTTCGATTGCGACCCGCAGAACCGCTTTGGAATAGCCTGTGGCTTCGATCACGTGTTTTTTTTCGGCAGTTACCGCCAAGGGCACGGGCGAAAGCGTCAAGATCCAGCGCATTGAGGGATTGAGCTGGGCCAAAAAAGCGATGCATGCCCTGAGTGCCTCTTCGATCTGGGGAAGAGCCAAATTCTCAAAAAAATAGGCCTCTGGGTCAAATTGTCCCAGGCCCCGGCCCGGACAAACCGGGTAAACGGCGCCATCCAAACGGGAGCGCCAACATTCGGTGAGCCCCAAGGTCACAATCACCAGATCTGTGCTGCTGAAAGCGCTTTTGACAGCCAGCAAATGGCCCTGCCGATCGGCCCGCATGGCCTCAGGGGAGACAAACCCCCCCGGCTGAATGCGGGGACGAAAGGGGTCGAGCCAATGGGGCTGTGCTTCGTCGCCCCCTTGCCAGCAATCGTCTTTGGGGCTGAATTGCCCCCAGGCCCTGAAGAGCAGCTGCTGGAGCTGCAATGCGGTATAAACATGCCCATAGCGGGCTGAATAAAGCCCGTATTGAAAGGCCTTTGATTGTTCGGCCGAGAGCCAAGGAGGGCCTGACTCTGTGACCAGGTAGTGATAGCCTTCGCGCTGCAGGTAGTGGGCAATGGCATGGGCAAAACAGCTACCCACCGAGACAATCCGGGTGAAGGGGGTGATAAAAGCTTGTTTTTCCAAACCCAAACCCGGCCAGGCAGGCAGGTTGTCTCCGCTTGTGGGAGAGCAGGCCTGCGACCAAACCTGGCCGGGAGCTACCTGATCATAAGGAAAGGCTCCGTCTGTTTGAGCCTCATCCATGGCTACTTCAGGAAAAACAAAAAGGTGGTCAGAATAAAAATCGGTACAAGGACCATGCCTGACCAGATCATATAACCGCCAAACGAGGGCATTTTGATGCGGGCATGTTCAGCAATGGCTTTGACCATAAAATTGGGGCCATTGCCAATATATGAGAGCGCGCCCATCATGACCGAGCCGCAGGAGATTGCTGCCAATAAATGCGGCTGTTGCAGTGATAATTGCAGCAAATTGTCGGCGGATAAACCGGTTTTGCTGGCCGCCAGCGTCACGAAGGTCACATAGGTGGGGGCATTGTCGAGAAAACCACTCAAGCCTCCCGAAACCCAATAATACTGCCAGGGAGCAGAGATGGCCATCGAAGCCCCTTTTGCTTCGAGCAGGGTCAGGGCGGGAATCATGGCACCAAAGATCCCGACAAACAGACAGGCCACTTCGAGAATTGGCACAAACGAAAATGAATTGACTTCGTGAATCTTTTGGGGCGTCAGTTTAAACGAGGCCAGGGCAATCAGGCCCATAGCGACAATCTGAAAGGCTTTGGAGCCCAGATCCCCCATTTCGTGGCCGAGGGCTTGGCTCAAGAGCGGGAAAACCAGATAACCGGAAGCGAGAATCACACCGACCACACCCAGGAGCAGGCCGAGGTTAAACTTGCCTTCGATATGCAATTTTTTGCCTGCGACGGTTTCAGTGGCCTGTTGGGCCACGGCTTCTTTGGTTTCTGCGGTTTCTTTTTTGTACATGGCGCTGTCGAGCAGGTAAAAGACCACCAACAAGACGCCAATCACAAAGGCCCATTCTTTGATTAAACCGAGGGTCCAGGCAAAAGGCACGCCACGCAAAAAACCGAGATAAAGCGGGGGATCGCCGAGGGGGGTGAGCAGGCCGCCGCAATTGGCGACAATAAAGATAAAGAAGATGAAAATATGGGTTTTGTGTTCGCGGTGCTGGTTGGCGCGAATCAGGGGACGGATCAACAGCATGCTGGCACCTGTCGTGCCGGTGATATTTGCCAGCACCGCGCCAATCGCCATAAAGGCTGTATTGACCTTGGGCGATCCTGCAAAGGCGCCTGAGATATGGATCCCCCCGCTGACAATAAACAGCGAGGCCAAAAGGGCGATAAAGGCCACATATTCAACATAGGTGTGAAAAATTTTGACCAGATCGTGGGTCGGGGCGACGTAGAGCGCAATGCCAATCAGTCCGCAGATGCCAGCCACGAGTAATTTATTGCTGTTGTGCTCCCACCAATGGCTGAGCTTAGATGTCAGTGGCAAAATGGCGATCATCAGCAAAAGCACGACAAAGGGAGCGACATTTAAGATCACGGCCCCTGTGCCCATGTTTTTCCAATAGCTGAGATCGGTGTGGTGCCCGCCGCTGGGGGCGGTATGGGCCTGGGTCGCGTGACCGTTGTTTTGGCCAGTGGTGTTGTGGTCGCTGGTTTGACCAGGGGTGGGATGAGCCGGTGATTCGGGGGTATGGGGGGGGGCTTGTGCCAACTGGTATTGCATGGGGGCTAATTACTCCGTCTCTGAAGGGATAGGATATGTGCTTCAATGAAGGCACACCAGTTGCCCCTCATTATAACAGGCCGAAGGGCAAAGCATAAATTCCGGAGTGTTCGCTTGCAAAATCCCCTGTTAAAACTCTCCTTTAGGCCCCTTTGGGGGGTCTGGGTGCTCTGTCTTTTGGGGCTCTTATTGGGGGCTTTGGGCATCGCCCTTTTTCAGCCAGGCAAAGCCTATTCCCGGCAAGAGTTGACGATTTCTGTCGCAGGCGGGCAACGCCAGATTCAGGCTTCGGTCTTTCGGCCAGTCCAAACGGGCCCACGCGCTTTGCCGGGAGTGGTGCTGGTTCATGGGGTTTTGGTTCAGCGTGAATATATGGCTTTTTTTGCCCGTGTTTTGGCGCGGCAGGGCCGGGTGGTGTTGATCTTCGATCTCGGTGGCTATGGCGAGTCGGATCCCCGCCCTGAGTCTGAAAGTGATAATTTAGACGAGACGCTGGCGGCCATCGGTCAATTGCGCCAATTGCCGGGGGTGGACAATAACCGCATTGCTCTGGCTGGGCATTCAATGGGGGGGACAGCGGTTCTGCAGGCCTTGGCTGTGGATTCCCGCCTTCAGGGCGGGGTTGTTTTGGGGATGGAGCCCGAAGCGGCGCAGACGCTGCCCTGCAATGTCTGGTTTGGGCTGGGGCAATATGAGGCCTTTCATCCAGCGGCGCAATTGAGAGCCAAATTGCCTTCTCTCCAGCCTGGCTGTGAACGCAAACTCTTTGTCTCCCCCCTTTCCAGCCACCAGACAGAGATGCGCGACCCACTGCTTTTGAACGCTGCCAGTGAGTGGTTGGCAGCACAATGGCAAGATCTGCATACCCCTGATGCGGTCTGGCACGAATTTGCCTTGAGCCTGGCCACAGAAATCTATGCCTGGGCGTGGTTTGGGCTGGCCCTCTGCCTGTTCTGGCAACAGCGTCACAGTTGGAGCGAACTGATCTTGCTCTCTGGAAGCCTCGGTGGATTTTTATTGGCGGGACAATTGCATTGGCTGCCGCCTTTTCAGGCTGCTTTGCTCTGTTTGGGAAGCTTATTTTTGCTCAGTCTGCGCACCCATTTGCAAGCGGATCAGGCCGATGCTTGGAGACAAACCTTTGTGCTGCTTGCCTGTTTTTGGCTGGCCCATGAAGCTGTCTCGCTGCTACATGCTTTGCCACTTTTGCTTCAAGCCCCAGCGGGGGGGCTGTGGCTGCCCTTTTTTCTCTTTCAAGAGGGCCGCGTTTTGCCCCAAACTGCGCTGGAAATGCTTCAGAGCCAGTTGTTTGAACGCTATACCCAAAGTCTGGAGCCCGCTTGGCCGGTGGGGTTGTTGCTTGCGATCGAATGGCTCAAACCCGGTGGCCTGGTGGGCCTGATCCTGCAATCAGGCCCGTGGCTGACCCGCCGCATGAGCGCAACTTCGGCCCAATTTTTGCCAGCGCAGGCCCCGTTGTCCCTGCGGACTGTGGGGCTTTTGGTCGGTTTGTCTGCTTGTTTGGGGGTGATACTGTGGCAGCGGGCAGCCAGTGGCTTTTTACATGCAGGGGCTTTGCGTATGGTCTGGCAGCACGGCTGTTTGCGGCTTGTCCCCACATTGCTTTTGGCCCTGGGGCTGTTTGGGCTCTATTTGCAAAAGAGCCAACAAAAAACGGGAACACGCCCCCGGCAAGACTCGAACTTGCGACCTACGATTTAGGAAACCGGTGCTCTATCCACTGAGCTACGAGGGCATGTATTAAAATATCTTACCAGATGCAGTTAACGATAATCACTCAAAGGCCTTGCGAATTTTTTTCCCCATGCGACCATCTTGGATATCATCGGCGATATCTGAGAGGTTGTCGATCGCATCTTCAAATCCATCTCTGAGCTGGCTGCCCACTTTTTGAAGCGGGGTCTGTTCGGTGAAATTGTCGCGGATGCCGCGTTTCACCTCTTTTTTAACATCGCGATAGGTGCGGCCATCTTTGAGATCATCGACCGCTTCTTCAATTTTGTCGCCGGCTTTTTTCAGCTCTTTGCCGAGTTTATCCGCGAGGGGCTTCTCTGGGGGATTGCTGTATTTGTCTTTAACAGCTTTGCTGACGGCTTCACCAGCTTTATCCAAGCCCGAACCCACTTCTTTTGCCGCTTTTTTGGTGAGTGTGACAGCGCCTTCTGTGAGGAGTGAGAGCACGGGCAAGGCCCCCCCTGTGGCAATTGTGCCAACGGTTAAAGCCACTTGTTCTCCACCTGAAAGTTTTCCGGCTTCTCGTTTGATATCATCCAAATCGGTTTTGTCGCCATCGGCATCGTGAAATAAATCGGCAGTTGCCTCCACAGTTGTTTTCACAACTTGGTTCATTTGTTTAAACGTCTCAACGGTTGACTTGATGGGATTATTGTTAATTGCCATGGGATTCCTTTCAATTTCAAAAGACCTTTGAACCAAAGTTATAGATGCCGCAGTGGCAAAGCTGACGTCTAAGACTTTTGTCTGTCGCTTTTGTCTGTACGGGGGCAGACAGTGAAGGCCCTCTGGGCTTAAAATAAGAAGATGAGTAAATACGAAAACAATCCCCTGGCGGCAGCTGTCGAAAAAAAGGCCCACCTCAAGAAAAATATTTCTGAGTTGGTGGAGCAGACCCAAGATGCCAGTAGCAGTTTTAATATCGCCCTGTCGGCCCTCAAAAATAACCATCCCGACACAGCGATTAAAAAATTTATGCAGGTGCTGGAGATTGACAACTCTGCAGATATGGAGCGCCAGGTCCGTCCAAATTTGGGCCAGGCCTATTTACAATTGGGTGAGACCAATACCGCGCTCGCCGAATTTCGCCGGGCACTCAAACTCAATCAACCCCCTGAGATTAAAGCCTTTATTTATGCCAATCTCGGTTATATTTATACCCAGCTCAATTTTTATGGCTTTGCCATTCGTGAGTACCGCCAGGCGATCAAGGAAAACCGCAAAGACACCACCAGTTTACTGACTTTGGGTATGTTGTATGAAACCAGTTTTCGCCCCCAAGAGGCCACAGAGGTTTTTGAGCAGGTGCTCAAATTTGATGCGGAGAACAGCTATGCCAAAGAGAGTCTGATGCGGATTACCCAAGCCCGAGCGGTGGTGCCCCGCGAAGACGTGGTGCGTCTGATCAAGCTCATTCCTACTCTGGGGTTGATCGTTGCCATGAGCTATGATGCGACTTACGATGGCTGGTTTCCGATGGTGATCTATGTTTATCCCGAATCCCCTCTGCAGGGCAAAGTCAGCGCAGGTCAAAAAATTCTCAGTGTCTTCTTAAGCGGCTCTGAAGCGGTCGATGAAGGGGATGAGCGGGAATTGATTGAATTGCTGGAATGTGCGCCCAATACCGATTTGGGCTTTTTTGCAGGTGAAAATGAAATTCAGGTGCGTTCTGTGCCTGCGATTCAACGCAAAATGGAACAGGCTGAGCGGGTTCAGGTCTATAAAAACTGGCTTTTGACCTTTGATACGCGTTTGGCTTGGCTGTGGTCGGCCTCTGGAGAGGTGCGTGAACATATTGGGCCACTCTGGGGACAGGAATTGGAGTCCTTGGTGCGCGAACTCAAACCCTTGCAGCACACCTATATCTTTGACTTTGCCTATGCTTTGATGTTGGAGCATTTACAGGCCTTTTCGATCACCGAAACCGATCCCGCCAGTGGCGAGGTCAAAGAGCTGGAAATGCAATACCAAATCCATTTGGGGCGCTTCTTTGGCCGCACTGAATTTACCCAGGTTCACCCCTTCTCTGATTTAATTCAGCAATTTGTCGAAACCCAGTTTCAGTATATGGCCAATCTCTTGGCCTCGCGCTTGCAGTCATAAGGCTATCACTGGTCTTTGCCCCTGTTTCCCGATTTGACCTCTCTGGTTAAATTTGCTTAAGTCCTTTACAATTCTTAATTATTCTACTAAAATCTTAATCAAGACAGGGAGGTTTAGGATTTTTTAAGTTAAATTAATGGCTCTTTTTCTCGTTGTTTCGCATCTATTCTATGCTAATTACATCGATGTCACAGGAGGCACCCAAAATGAAAGTATCTCTCTTGCGAATGTTCATGGCCAGCTCAACGCTGGCCATTTTGCCTATGGGCGTGTTTGCTCCACAGACGCAAGCCGCACCCGCTGCTTTTCAGGTTGCTGTGAAAATGGACGATCTGAGTGATGTTCCCTCCGATCATTGGGCCTATAATGCGGTCAAAATTTTGGTGGAAGAGTTGGATATCATGCCGACCAAAAGTGCCAACGAATTTAAAGGCAATGATATTCTCACGCGCTATGAACTCGCTCAGGTTTTTCACAGCGCAGTCAAGAAGTTGGAAGCGTTCAGCGGCAAAGATCTTCGCCGCTTAAGCGATACAAATGATCCAGACATAGAGATGGTGGATCTCGATCCCGATCAGGCCAGTACAGTCAACGCGATTGTCAATGAGTATGCGATTATGCAGCCCATGCCTGGGCGGCGCTTTATGGGCAATGAGCCTATCAGTCGCTATGAAATCGCTTTTGAACTCTATAATTATTTCACATTGCTTGAAAATCATGGCACAACGCCGGTCTTGGCCCGCCGTGATCGCGCCAGCCAGGTTCAGGATCTGCCTGCAGATCACTGGGCCACCAAAGCCGTGAAAGATATTCTGGATAAATACCAAATCATGGATGGCTATCCCGACAATTCTTTCCGAGGGGGCAAGAGCCTGACGCGCTACGAAGCGGCAGCCACCTTGCGTGAATTTATTCGCTATGTGGATACCTACCTGATCCCGCTGGTACCTGCTCCGACTCCCGAACCGACGCCCACACCGACCCCGATGGCAACACCTTTGCCCACACCCACTCCCGTGCCAGCCCCGACCAAGGTACCCGTGAAAAAACTGGATATCCGCATCGGTGGGGATGTGAAAACCTCACGGGCCTTGTTGGCCAATGGCAATCCCGGCGAAACCGGCTTGCTCTATGGCCCCAATGCCAGTCTGGATTGGCTTCCCCTCAGTCTCGGGGATTATAACCACTTTGGGCTTGACCTGCATGGTGATTGGATGATGTATGAGGGGGGCAAGTTTAAGGCGCCGCAAATCGATACCAATGGTCAGCCTTTGACAACCGATCTCAGTTCCCGTCTGA
Source organism: Candidatus Sericytochromatia bacterium (assembly GCA_018780035.1). Classification (GTDB taxonomy): domain Bacteria; phylum Cyanobacteriota; class Sericytochromatia; order UBA7694; family UBA7694. The sequence continues at coordinate 137,478 of JADMKE010000005.1, read as the reverse complement.
CTGTGGGTGGGGGTCTGATCTGGAGACTTCAGGGCTCAGCTCAAGATGTGGGTTTAACCGTCGGTGTGGGATATGACTACCTGAAACTCTTCGGTGTCAATTACAGCTACGCCAACCACGGCCCCCGTGGGCGCATCGACCTCGAAATTCCCATTGGATCTTGGTTCAGTTTTGTTGCCCGCGATGCCTTCACCTACTTTATTGGTGCAAGCCCCAATGTCAGTGACAATTTGCAGTGGAAAAACGAGGCCTTCTTGGGTGTAACGATTCCCGCTTATAGCCTCTTCTCAGTGGAAGTGGGTTATAAAGACACCCGTTATATGCTGGGCGGAAATAGCACCATCTTTGGGGATATTGGCGGCGAATTGAACCTGCGTTTCCGCTTCTAATTGCATTTTCAGCGAACGCAGATTTTATAGGCTCAACACAGCCCTTGGCCGAGTGAGCGCCAAGGGCTGTAAAAATAGGTCTCCACTCTTTGGTATGAAAAGATTTTTTTAGCAAAATAGCTTGAAAAATACACTTAAGTATTCAGTTAGCGGTACGATACCCATGACAAGAGGCTAAATTAAATGAATAAACATATGTTGAAGATCTGTCTAAGTGTTTCCGTGCTGGTGTCGTTTTTGCCTGTAAGCGGGGATGCCGCCCTGGCAAAGCCGCAAAGTTATCGATTGGCGTCTGTCATTAATCCCGACGATATCCTGGACTTACCCAAGGATCACTGGTCTTATCCAGCCGTGAAAGTCTTGGTGGCGGATTTAAAAATTATGCCGCTGAAAACCGCCAATCAATTTAAAGGCAATGATTTATTGACCCGCTATGAACTGGCAGAAATCTTTTATCGGGCAGTCAAAAAACTCGAAGCCGCCAGCGGAAAAGATTTGCGTAAAGTGGGAGGTCCTCCCCCGACCCAATTTGTCGATGTGGCACCGGCCCACAAAGAGGCTGTGGATGCCATTGTCAACGATTACCAAATCATGTTGCCGATGCCCGCGAAGAAATTCTGGGGCGAAGATCCCCTCAACCGTTATGAAATAGCCTACGAACTCCACAATTATTTTACGTTGCTCGAAGGTCTGGGCACAGGTACTGCCCCCACTCGGCGCAACCGTGCGAGTCAAATAAAAGACCTGCCAGCGGATCATTGGGCCGTCAAGTCCGTGACTGAGATGGTCGACAAATACCAAGTGATGGATGGCTATCCAGATGGTTCTTTTCGGGGAGGCAAGCGCCTTACCCGTTATGAAGGAGCGGCCATTCTTCGCGCCTTTATCCTCTATGTGAATACGTATCTGATCAAGATAGAGCCCCCGGCTACATAGCTTTTTCTCTGCTTGTCACCAACTCAACGCTAATTCCGTTAAAATGGTATTTATTAGGTAGATGCCATAGTTGTTCTTTGTAAACAAGAGTTGTATCTACCCCCACATATTCCATGATTGTTCTAAGACTTGTAATATTTCATCAATGCCATGGAGGCACAACTTAATGAATAAACGTATGCTCGGAATCCTGATGGCCAGTTCAATTCTGGTCACTTTGCCAGTCGGCCTGGCTTCTGCCCAAAACAATGCAGCACCTGCTCCTTATCAACTCGCGATGAATGTTGAAGACCTGACCGATGTCCCCACCAATCACTGGGCTTATAACGCCGTTAAAGTGCTGGTTGAAGAACTCGACATTATGTCCCCCAAATCCGCCAATCAGTTCAAAGGCAACGATTTGCTGACCCGCTATGAATTGGCTCAAATTTTCCACAACGCTGTGAAAAAACTGGAATCTATCAGTGGCAAAGACCTGCGCAAGCTCGGTGATGCAAATGATGCTGAAATGACAGACGTCGATGCAGCCCATGCCACAACGGTCAATTCGATTGTGAATGAATACGGCATCATGCAACCCATGCCCGGCAAGCGCTTCATGGGCGATGAGCCCATCAGTCGCTATGAAATTGCCTTCGAAATGTACAATTATTTCACCTTGCTCGAAAGCAAAGGCACCTCCCCCTCTTTGGCCCGCCGCGACCGCGTCAGCCAAATCCAGGATTTGCCAGCAGATCATTGGGCGACCAAAGCCGTCAACGAAATTATCGACAAATACCAGATCATGGATGGCTACCCGGACGCTTCCTTCCGCGGCGGCAAGCGCTTAACCCGCTACGAAGCTGCGGCCACAATCCGCGAATTTATCCGCTATGTGGATACCTACCTGATCCCCCTGACCCCCGCTCCGACCCCCGTGCCCACAGCTGTGCCCACGGCAAAACCGACCCCAGCTCCTACACCCACCCCTGTGCCTGTGGCCACCAAGGTTCCTGTCAAGAAGTTGGATATCCGTCTCGGCGGCGACTTCAAAGTCTCTAACGTGGCAACTGCGACCAATCCCAATGATATTGGCTTTATCTATGGCCCCAATGCCAGCTTGGATTGGACCCCCCTGAGTGCCAATGAATACAATCACTTCGGGATTGACCTGCACGGTGATTGGATGATGTATGAAGGCGGTGGCAAATTTAAAGCCAACCAATTGCTGCCCGATGGCACAAAACAGACCACCGATCTCAACTCCCGTCTGACCGCCGGTGGCGGTTTGCTCTGGAAACTCCAGGGTTCTGCTCAAGAAGTGGGTCTCTTGGTGGGTGTGGGTTATGACTATCTGCAGCTCTTCGGTGTGAACTACAGCTACGCCAACCACGGCCCCCGTGGTCGGATTGACCTCGAAATTCCCATCGGCTCTTGGTTCAGTATTGTTGCCCGTGATGCCTTCACCTACTTTATTGGTCAGACTGGCAATATCAACGACAATATTCAGTGGAAGAACGACGCTTTCCTGGGTGTCACCATCCCTGCTTACAGCACCTTCTCTGTGGAACTGGGTTATAAAGATACCCGTTACATGAATGCTGGCAGCACCACCATCTTTGGTGATATCGGTGGCGAACTGAATCTGCGTTTCCGCTTCTAAATTTTAAAGGCCAGGAGAGAAGGCTTTTAACGGCTTTCTCTCCCAGCAAAAAGCCCCTGGTGATTTCACCAGGGGCTTTGTTTGTATCTGCCAGAATACGTTAAGTAAGATTTAGAAGCCGAGAATATCGCGGATGCTGATACCGAGGGTGAGCTGAGCACGCACATATTCACGTTTGTTCATCAGGCCATCGCCGTTGGAATCCACACGGGGATCGCGGTTGGCGAGGTAATAGCGGCCCACAGCGCCGATTTCGGTTACGTTTAAAAAGCGATCAGCGTTGGCGTCTTTTTGTTTGAAGGTCACTTCAAGACGCTCTTTGCGGTATTTGGCGTATTCATTCATGGTCACACGGCCATCGTAATTGCGATCGGCATTTTGAAATTCAAAGGGATTGAGGGTTGCTACCGTAAATTCGCCGTGGTTCAATTGCCCGTCTTGGTTGATATCCACTTGGCGGAACTCGCGATCGACGAGGCGATAGGTTTCACCCATATTCATGTTATAAGCCAGATCGCTGAAGGTTTCCCCAAAGACATCGCCGACCTTTTTGAAAAAACCGGCTTCCATCGGTTGGGTGGAGGCATTTGAGAGCTGGACACTGTCACTGGGCATGGTCGGGGTGCTGGGGGCGGGTGCTGTGGTGGCCGAAGGGGTGACTGACGCGCCTGCAGAGCCAAAAAATTTGGCGATGGGATTGTTCGAGATCGAGAAGCTCATGGCAGATACCTCAAAAAATTAAATCTTACTTGTTTTATCTATCCCCGCTGCCCCCCTGAAACTGACGCCTCTAAAATTAAGCCTGAGTTAACATAAAATAAATTTTTTATTATATTTGTTTAAATCTTGAAATGCTTGCTCAGGCTTAAAACAAGTCTCTGATTGTTCTTGCTAGGATAATCTAATTGGTCATTTCTCACGTCAATTTACACAAGAATCGTGGTACGATGACTAGCGGTTTTTAACACCAGAAGGAGCTTTACACTATGTTGCAAACCAAAAACAAAGTTCAGTCCGCAGACTATAAAAGTTTTATTCAGGAATTTCGTTCCTTTCGCAAAAAAAATCCCGCGTTGCCGCTCTCGCGTTGTTTGGATACCCTGCTCAGCCCCGCAAATGCAGTAAGCGATGTTCGTGGACAATCTCCGGAGCGCAATTAAACAAATTTTTCTCTGAAAGACCCCGAGCATTGCATAAAAATAAAATGGCCTGGGTATATCATCCTCAGAGACAAACAGAGGTAAAGCGATTTATTCGCATCAAAGGAATGCTGTTATGAGTTTGAATGTAAACACAAATACCCCATTTGATAATCACTATCAAAAGAGCGGTCTGCAGCCTGCAGCCCCGGCTACTCCTGCCTCTGCCACGCCTGCCTCTGCCCCAGAAACAGCCCCAGAGACCCCTGCGGTTCAGGCTCCTGCTGCTCCCGAGGCGCCTCTTGCCGACACCACTGATGTCAGCGATGCGGGTTCTCGGGTCTATGCCTTTGCGGAAAAAGACATCAGCTTTGGTTCGCGTTTGACTGAAACAGGCAAAACCAAAGCCGCGCAAGGAACACAAGCCGCTCAAGCTGTGGCCCTTGAAACCGATAACCCTGCCCATTTGGGTGCAGCCAAGATGCTGTCTGAAGAAGGCCAAGCGGCCTATCAGGATGGCGACTATGCGGCCGCAGCACTCTTTTATGAAGCGGCCTGTGATTACGATAAAAAATCGCCGGTTTTGGCCTATAACTTGGCCTGCGCCTATCAAAAAATGGGTGATGAGTCCTCCGCTTCAGAGATGTTTGAAGTGGCCAAGGGGCTCGACCCCCTCAATCGCGATCTCTCGCAACGGATTGAGGACCGCACAGCGGTTGCCTGAAAAATTGTTTTTAGTCCTGATTCGCTCTAAGGCCCCGGTTGGCTAGAACCGGGGCTTTTTCTCATGGGGCTTAATTCAACTTTTTAAGCCATGAAAAAAGGCCTCTTTATATTAAAGAGGCCGGGGAGGTTAAAAAAAACGGTTTAAATTAATCGAAAAGGCTGCCTATCAGGCCAATGATGCCGCCGATGGCAGCTCCGGGAGCGACGCCGACAGGACCACTGACGGCATAACCGACACCGGCACCCACACCAGCGCCAACAACGGTGCTGATCGCGGCATTTTCACCCGAAGAGATATTGCGGTTCTGGTAGGGATAGCCGGGCGCCTGGGGATAAGGGGCGTAGCTACCGGGATAACGGGGATGGGGAGGGAAACCACCATAGCCAGGGCGGCCATAACCATAACCGGGATTGGTGTAGCCAGGTTGGCCAAAACCAGGGCGGCTATAATAAGCGGGATAAGCTTTGCGGTCGTTGGAGATATAAATATCGCCACGCATCAGCGACTGGGCCAGCTCTTCGGTGCTGACATTGCCATTGCGATCGGTATCTACAAGGCGTTTGGCGCCATTTTTAAAGTCCAGTTCGCGGTTGTCGATGCGGCCATTCCAGTTATAATCCACATTATTGGCAACCATGCGGGCGTGATAAGGAGTTAAACCAACGTACATATTTTCTTAACCTCATTTAACTGGATTTAATCTTTGTTAATCTTTACTTAACTTTCTTATAGAAATCATAACATTGTATCTTGCGTGTTACAATCTAGCCAGACAAAAAAAATTTAAAAAAAACTGATCTTTTTTGAAGGAGTTCGGACGATTCATTATTTTGAAACTCAGCACGGGGAATTGTATTGTGAAGAAGTGGCCTTAAGCGAAATCGCTCAAAAGGTCGGCACACCTTGTTATGTCTACAGTCATCGCACCCTGGAGCGCCATTTTAATGTCTTTGCCCAGGCCCTTGACGGCATTCCCCATTTGATCTGTTATTCGATGAAGGCCAATTCCAACCGCTCCATCTTACAGATTTTCTTGCAGCGCGGTGGGGGCCTCGACATTGTCTCTGGCGGAGAATTGTACCGGGCCATGCAAGCGGGAGCGGCTCCCCAAAAAATCGTCTTTTCCGGCGTTGGCAAAACCGAGGCCGAAATTGCCATGGCCCTGCAGGCAGATATTCTGATGTTTAATGTGGAGTCCGAAGGCGAGTTGGAGCGGATTCAGCACGTGGCCTCCCAACAGGGTATCAAGGCCCGTGTGGCCCTGCGGGTGAACCCAGATATTGATCCCAAGACCCATCCGTATATTGCCACGGGCCTCAAAAAGAGCAAATTTGGGATCGCCATCAACGATGCCCTGCGCCTGTTTGAAAAGGCCAAAACCCTCTCCCATATCGCCGTACATGGTGTGGACTGCCACATTGGCTCGCAGATCACCGAACTCGACCCCTTTGTCGATGCCCTGCACAAACTCAAGGAGCTGATTCACGATTTGCGCAGCCAGTACCAATTGCCGATTCGCTATCTCGATTTGGGGGGTGGCTTGGGCATTCCCTATCAGGATGAAACACCCCCGCACCCCGATGAATATGCAGCGCGCATTCGCGAGGAGACCGAGGGCCTGGACTGTACCCTGATCTTTGAACCGGGCCGTGTGCTGGTGGGCAACGCAGGTTTGCTTCTGACCGAGGTGCAATACCTCAAGCGCCACGAAGAAAAGACCTTTGTAATTGTCGATTCAGGCATGAACCATTTGATTCGCCCAGCGCTTTATCAGGCCTGGCAGGCAATTCAGCCCGTCAAAAAGCGCGCAGGGCAGCCCTGGGTGGTGGATGTGGTCGGCCCGATTTGTGAAAGCGGCGATTTCTTTGCCCTCGACCGCGAATTGTCCCCGGTGGAACCGGGCGATTTGCTGGCCGTGATGAGCAGTGGGGCCTACGGTTATAGCATGGCCTCTCAGTACAACTCCTATCCCCGTCCCGCAGAAGTGCTGGTGAAAGGGGCCGCGTTTGCGGTGATTCGCGAGCGGGAGAGCTACTCAGAATTGAGCCGTGGCGAAAATACCCCGCTCTTTGATCTCTAAGCCTTTGCAGCTGCAGATCATTTCTCATCCGCGCTTGGAAGCACTGGCCGACGATTTGGCCCAGACGCTTTTAAATGCACCATTGGCTGATCCTTTTGCGCCTGAGTGGCTGATTCTGCCTCATGGGGGCATGAAAACCTGGTTGACAGGCTTTCTCTCAGAGAAAATGGGGATCTGGAGCCACGCTCAGGTGGGCTTGCCTGCAGACCTGCTCTGGGAATTGGCCCTGCAGGTTTTGCCCGATGTCTCAGCCCCGCGTTTGGACTATTCCGAATGCCTGTGGCTGCTTTTGGCCCATATAGACACCCTCTTGGCAGAACCTGAACTGGCCCTGATGCAGGGCTGGCTGGAACGTTATGGGGGGTCTTCGGCCCGCATGCAATTGGTGCAGGTCTTGGCCGAGCAATTGGAATTGCTCAGCCTGTATCGCCCTGAACGCTTGCGGGCCTGGAGCCAGGCCCCGGAACCGCATTGGCCCGCTGTGGTTTGGCATTTTCTCTGTCAGCTGACCGGGGCGGGGGATTTTCACAGGGCCGCCCTGCAGGCCGAGATATTAAAACGCCTGAATCAAGCTCCTCCTCTCAGCGCTCGGCTCGGGAGCGATGTGTTTGAATGTTTGGCTGGGCACTGGCCTAAACGCCTCACGCTCTTTGCGGTGGACGATTTGCCGCCGTTTTATCTCGACCTGCTGGGAGCCTTGGCCCGGCATATCCCCACCCGCTTGTATTTGACTCAGCCGCTGCAGTTGCCCCGCTTAGACTTGGATCTGGCTGCCAATCCCCTTTGGCTGGGCTGTGCTGAGATCTATCGCAGCCAAAGGCGCCTAATTCAGGATCGGGGTTGGACTGTGCAAGGTCTAAAAACAACAGCTTTAGCCCCAGAACCAGCTGCTCAGAACCTCTTGCAGGCCTTGCAGCTGGCTTTGGGGCAGCCAGAAAGTGCCTCTTTGCCTGTGGCCCTCTCTGTTTTAGACGATCAAGACTCTGTGCAAATCCATATCACCCATGGCCCCTTGCGGGAGCTGGAAGTCTTACACAATTATTTATTGGGCTGTTTTGAAGCCCTGCCCGATCTGCTGCCTGGAGAGATTGCGGTTTTGGTGCCCGATTTGGATACCTATGCCCCTTTGATAGAAGGGGTCTTTTATCGCCCTTTGGGCAGTGCCGAACGCTTGCCTTTTCGGATTGTGCCGCCTGATTCATTGCGCAGCCCTGAATTGCTGGCCCTGCGCAGCCTGTTTGAACTGAGTGGCAGCCGTTTGAGCCGTGATGAAGTCATGGCTTTTTTGGAACAGGGCCCGGTGGCCCGGCGTTTTGGTTTTGATGCCGATGCCCTGGCCCAGATCAGTCTGTGGCTGGAAGCGGTTGAGATTCGCTGGGGTTTGGACGCAGAGCACCGACAGCAGCTTACATTGCCGCGCTTTGAAGAAAACAGCTGGCATCAGGGGCTCAAACGGCTTTTGTTGGGCTTTGCCCTGCATGACGAAGGGCAGGCTCCCTTTGCGGGGCTTTTGCCCTATTCGGCCATGGAAGGCCACTCGGTGCAACTTTTGGGCCAATTATTGGACTTTTTTCAAAGTTTGGAACAGGCCTACAGGCGCTTAAATACCGCTCATCCCCCTGAACGCTGGGCCCAGCTCTTGCCCCATTTGGCCGAAAGTCTCTTGAAGCCCCAAAGTGCAGACCTCGACGATTGGCACCTGCTTTTGGCCCAAATGGCGGATTTGCAGCATTTAGCGGGCAAGACCCCGGAGACCCTTTCTTTGGGACAGGTGCGCGGCGCCCTCGAAAAGGTCTGGAACGCGCCCCGCTTTCGCGAAATTTCCCCAGGTTTGCTCACCTTTGCCACCCCCGCCCAATTGCAAGGGGTGCCGTATCGCGTGATCTGTTTTTTGGGACTCAACAGTGGGGTTTTGCCCCGCGCAGAGCGGCCCCACGAATTGGATCTGCTTGCGGAAGCTCCCCGCTTGGGAGACCCTTCGTTGCGCCAAGGGGATCGGCATCTGTTTTTGCAGACTTTGCTCTCGGCCCGTGAACGCCTCTATTTAAGTTATACCGGGCGGCGCGTGCGCGACAATCTGGAATTGCCCCCTTCGGTGCTGATTCCTGAATTGCAAGATGCCGTACAGGCTTTACGGACGGCTCCCCTGCCGGTCTTTGTTCATCCGCGGCACCCCTTTGCGGCGGGCTATTTTCAGACCTCTCCTTGCCCCGTGCGTTCGTGGTCGCAGAGAGCCTTTGAAGAAGCCCAGGCCCTGATCGGGCCCCGTCAGTCTCAGCTCTTTATCTCTGGGCCCTTGCCCGCTCTTTCTGCGCCAGATGCGCCCATACCCCTGAATTGGCAAGCCCTGCTGGCCTTTTTTAAACAGCCTGCACGGGCTTTTTTAAAGCAGCGCCTTGGGTTATCTCTGGGGCCCTCACACTGGCAGAATACCCCCCCAGTGCAAAATGAGCGTTTTCAACTCAATGCCCTGGAGATCTGGCAATTGCGCGAAGACTATCTTGATTGGTGTTTGCAAGGGCTGCCCTCGGCAGCCTTTTTTGAACGCCTGCGGGCCAGTCATCACCTGCCCTTGGGACTGGCTGGAGCGCGCATTTGTACCCAAATTCAAACCGAAGTCGATCCCCTGGCGAGACAGCTTCAGCGTTTGACGGGGGCTCCCCAGCCTGCTTTGGGCTTTGAATTGCCCTTGGGACGTTGGATCCTGCAAGGGGAATTGGCTCCCCTGTTTGAAAGGGGCGTGATGATCACCCGGCTTTCGGGGATCAAAGCCGCTGACCGGCTGCAAATCTGGCTTTATCATTTGCTGCTGGGGGCCCTGGGGCAGCGCTGCTCGGTGGCCCAGATTGGTCTGAGCAAAGGCCAAGCCCAGCATCTGTCTTATGCCCCTGTGCCTGAGTCGGCCTATTTATTAACGCAGTACCTACAGCTCTACGAACAGGGTCTGCAATTGCCCCTGCCGGTGGCCTTGGAGAGTGCCTGGGCCTGGTTTGCCGCCCGAGACAAAGGCCCAGAAAAAGCCCAGGCAGCGGCAGAGGGCCGTTGGTGGGGGGGGCATGCCTTTGGCGGGGAGTCTGAAAATGCCGAATATGCCCTCTGCTTGCCCCCCGATTGGATTCAGGCCCCCGCCTGTGCAGAGACCGCGCTCAAACTCTACCTGCCCCTGGAAGCCTATTTGCAAGAAAGACCGCTGGGGGCTTTGGCAGATTTGGCTGAACTCACAGCAAAAGGGGCCCTGCCATGAGTCAGACTGCTTTTGACTTGCTCTCGGCTGCCCTAACGGGGCGGCAGATGATCGAAGCCAGTGCGGGCACGGGCAAAACATATACCCTGGTCAATCTCTGTCTGCGCCTCTTGGTTGAGCGCCAATTGAAGATTGAAGCCATTTTAATTGTGACCTTTACCGAAGCGGCCACCCAAGAATTGCTCACCCGTTTGCGTTTGCGCCTGAAAGAGGCCCTGGCCTGTCTGGTCAGTGGCGAAAGTGCCGACCCGTTTTTGCGCGCTTGGCTTTTGCCCCTGCGCACAGAGCCTGCGGTTGAACAGGTCTTGCGTGTTGCCCTCAGAGACCTGGACCTGGCCCGCATTTCCACGATTCATGCCTTTTGCCAATGGGCCTTGAGCCGTTTTCCCCTGCGCAGTGCACAGCCTTTACAAATGGCCGTGATTTCCGATCAGCGCCTTTTGCTCAGTCAGGCGATTGAAGATTTTTGGCGAAAACAGATGTACTTGGCTGAACCTGAGCGGGTAATGCCCATCTTGATGGCCAATTGGAGCCCCGAATGCCTCTTGAATCAGGCCCTGCCATTGCTGGGGCAAACAGATCTGCGTTTGCTGCCAGAGCCGGAGCAGACAACTGAGCAATTGGCCCAGACCTGGCGTGAGGTCCATGCGGACTTCTCTGAATATTATGCCCAGGCCCAGGCCCTGTGGCACCGTGAACGGAGCGAAATTCTGGCCGAGGCCGCTCAGTTCAAGGGCAAATCTTTTCAGCTGCGCCACCTCGAAGGGCGGGCCAGTGCCCTGGATGGCTATTTTGCGGAGCCCGAGCCCCATTTGCCGAGCGATTCAGATAAATTAAACTATTTTGCCCGGGATGTGATTGCCGCCCAACAGACCACGTTTCAACCCAGCCATGTCTTCTTTGAAATGGTAGAAGCCCTGCGTGCCAGCGCCCTGGTCTGGGATGAAGTGGCTCAAGCCTGTCGTCAGCGCTGGTTGTTTCAATTTGCCCAGGCTGTGCGGGCCCAATTGCAACGGGGCAAAAAAGCCCGGCAACAGCTCTCTTTTGACGATTTACTCAGCCATTTGCATCAGGCCCTTGTGGACCCGATTCAGGGAAAGGCCTTGGCACAAGCCCTGCGGGAAGAGATCCCTGTGGCCCTGATCGATGAATTTCAGGACACAGATGGTTTGCAGGCTGCGATTTTTAACCTGATTTATCCAGACAGCAATGCCGACGGCCCGCTCTTTTTGATTGGCGATCCCAAACAGGCGATCTACGGCTTTCGGGGGGCGGATATCCAAACCTATTTAAAGATGCGCGAAGACTTGCCCTCTGCATCTGTGCACAGCTTAAACACCAATTTTCGCTCCCAAGCGGGGCTTTTGTCTGCCCTGGAAACCCTTTTTGACTGTGAACAGCCCTTTGCCGACCCCGCGATTGACTTTGTCTCAGTGGCGGCGGGTTCCTCGCCAGAAGAGTGGCAGGTACCCCCTGCCAAAGCCAGCGAAGACGCGCCTTTGGAAATTGCTTGGATACCCACCTTGCCAGATCAGAAGCCCTGGTCCAAAGAGAAGCTCTCGGCCCTGCTGCCAGGGGCGGTGGCCAGGGCCGTTCGCGAGACCCTGCAGGCCGGTTACCGCCTCAGGGATGGACAGGGCAAACCCTTGCAACTGCGCCCTTTGCAAGCCCAAGATGTCGCGGTTTTGGTGCGCACCCATGCCCAGGGGCAGGACATTCGCGAAGCCCTGCAAAAGGAGGGCATCCCCTGTGTGCTCTATGCCCAGGAGAGTGTTTTTCAAACCCCCGAGGCTTCAGCTCTGGTGGTTTTTCTGGCCGCTGTTTTGCAGCCTTCATCCCGCTCCGCGGTTTTACAGGCCTTGGCCAGTCCCTTGGTGGGGCTCTCGGCCCACGAGATCTACCTGCTTCAAACTGAATCGTCCCACAGCGACCACAGCGACGGAAATGACCCCCGTACACAGCGCCAGCGCTGGGAGTATTGGCTGACCCATTTCCATCTGGCGCGCCAAAATTGGCTGGAACATGGTTTTACCCGCATGTGGCAGGAGTGGGTCTCCAGCCAGGGACTGTACCGCCGGCTATTGCGGCAGCCCGAGGGGGAGCGGCAGGTGACCCATTTGCGCCATTTGAGTGAATTGCTTCAGAATTATGCCCAGCACCACCATCCCAGTTTGCAGGCCCTGCTGACCTGGCTGCTGCGCGAACAACAGGCCGGTCGGCTCGACCAAGAAAACCTGCTCCTGCAGCTTGAAACCGACCGCCAGGCCGTGCAGATTCTCACCATTCATCGCAGCAAAGGGCTGGAGTTTCCGGTGGTTTTTTGTCCGTATCTGTGGGATGGCAAAAAAATTGCCGCCAAAGCCCCTTTGTCTGCCCGCGATCCCCAGACCCGTCAGTCCCTCTTGGATTTGGGCAGCGAGCAATTGGAGCAGCGGGCCTTACAGCGCCAGCAAGAGGCCCTGCAAGAAGATCTGCGTCTGGCGTATGTGGCTCTGACCCGCGCCCGCTACAAGGTCTGGTTGGCTTGGGGCTGGATCAATCAAATCGACTGTGCGGCTTTGGGGCATTTGATCCCGGCAGGCAGTGGCGAAGCGCTCTTTCAGCATTTGCAGGCAAAAGCGGACCAAAGTCGGGGACAGTGGCGGATCCAGACTTTGGAATTCCAGCGGGGGGCCCAGCCAGCCCGGCCTGGGCCCGAGCAGCCCGAACCCCTGTATTTGCAAGCGCCCCCCCGGATTCCTCCCGCCCATCTGGCCCGAAGTTTCAGTTCTCTGCAGGCCCAATTTGAAGCTGGAGTGGAAGCCGGGCTCTTGCTGCCCGTTTTAAACCTGGAGCAGCAGGATGAGGCCGAACCAGAGGGGGCCCCCGATCTGCTCACGGGGTCGGGTTTACCGAGCACCGCTCCCAGTTCAGAAGGCCCCCTGATGGACTTTCCCCGTGGCGGGCGTCACGGTACCTTTTTACACCTGCTGCTGGAGACTCTGTTGCCCCAGTCTGCTTTGGCCCAAGCGCAGAGTCTGTCTGAGGCCGTCAAGACCGCTTTGGCCCGGCATGGCTATGGCCCCGAATGGCAGACCCCAGTCGCAGATGCCTTGACCCAGATTTGGCAGACCCCTTTGTTTGCGGCGCAGGATGCCGCAGGATTTGCTTTGCAAGATCTCTCACCTGCCAAGCGCTTGCATGAATGGGCCTTTCAGTTTCCGATTGCGCAGCCTTTGCGTTCCCAGGCCCTGATGCAGGTCTTGCAAAGCGTGCCGCGCTGGGCCCATCTCCCCGATTTGCTCGATCGGCCTCTGCGGGGGCAATTTAAAGGGGTGATTGACCTGGTCTGTGAACACCAGGGGCGCTATTATGTGGTCGATTATAAGTCCAATTGGCTGGGCAATCGCTATTCAGACTACCGGGCCGAAGCGCTCGAAGTGGCCCTGGTTCAGCATTTGTACCCTTTACAATACCATCTCTATTTGGTGGCACTTCACCGCTATTTGCGTTACCGCCTGCCCGACTATGTGCCAGAGCGCCATTTGGGCGGGGCCCTGGTTTTGTTTTTGCGGGGCATGACCCCTGACTTGCCGGGCAATGGGGTCTGCTTTGAAGCCCCTGATCCGGCGCTGATTCTCACACTTTCAGAGCTGTTTGGAGCGGAGACATGAACCTTGTATTGCCCGAGGGCCTCTTTGCCACCACCTATCACTTTGTCAAATTGATCTCCGATTTGGCTGGCAGTGACGATCCGGGGCTTTTGCTGGGGGCCGCAGCGGCCAGTGAGGCCACCTTGAACCAAAACGCCTGTGTCGATTTGGCTGCTTGGGCCGAACACCCGGTTAGCCCCGAGACCGAGCTCTTGTATCCCCCTTTGGCTGAATGGCAAGCGGCTTTGCGGGCCCATCCCTTGGTTGTGGGCCAGGCCGGAGACTATCTCCCGCTGATTCTGGTGGGGCCGCGCCTGTATTTACAGCGCTATTGGCAGTATGAAGCGCGTTTGGCGCAGACCTTGATGCAGCGGGGCAATGCTGCTATTTCAGCCGATTTGCAGCGGCTCGTCCCGCGCTTTGCCCAGCTTTTTCCAGCTTCTCCCCTTGGCGCCACGTCGCCCGCGAATGTGGGTGAGGGGGGGGGCGCGGGACAAGCCTTGGATTGGCAGGCGGTGGCCGCCGCCAATGTGCTTTTGAACCCTTTGACAGTGATCGCCGGGGGGCCGGGCACAGGCAAAACCACCACCGTCAGCCGAATTCTGGCCTTGCTCCTGGAGCAAACCCCCGATCTCAAGATCGCTTTAGCGGCCCCCACAGGCAAAGCGGCTGCCCGCATGAAGCAGTCGCTTGATCTGAATTTGCCGGGTCTCAATCTGCCCCCTGAATTGCAGGCCCAATGGCCGCAGTCAGCCCTGACCCTGCACCGGCTATTGGGGACGATTCCCCATTCCCACCGCTTTGTGCACCATGCGGGGCATCCCCTGCCCTGGGATGTGGTGATCGTGGATGAAGCCTCGATGATCGATCTGGCGATGATGAGCAAATTATTGGACGCCATTCGCCCCGATGCGCGGCTGGTCTTGCTGGGGGATCGCGATCAATTGGCCTCGGTCGAAGCGGGCTGTGTCTTGGGGGATATTTGCCGCGCCGCGCCCGCTACCAGCTTTACCCCGGAACGGATCACGGCCCTGGCTCCCCTTTTGGGGGCTTTGCAGCTCTCGCCCAGCTCTGGCCCTTTTCACAGCAGCCTTGAGCCCTTCCACAGCAGCCTTGAGCCCTTCCACAATTGTGTGATTGAATTGCAGCTCAGCCGCCGCTTTGGCCCCCAAAGTGGGATTGGCCATTTGGCCCGTGCCGTGAATGCCGGGCAGGCAGAACAGGCTGTGGCCTTGCTGAAAGATTCAACTTATCCAGATATTTCCCTTGCACCTTTGCCTTTGGCCTTGGAACAGGGCTGTTTGGCCCGTTTGCCCGATTACGCTCCCTATTTGCAGGCCCCCAGCCCCGAAGTCGCTTTTGCTGCGCTGGAGTCGCAGATCATCCTGGCGGCCCTGCGCCAGGGGGTCGAGAACGTGAATCGGGCCATGGAGCAGGCGCTTTTGCAAAGTGGGGCTCTGCCCACCTACCAGCTCTGGTACCATCTGCGGCCGGTGCTTATCAGCGAAAACGACTATCTTCACGAACTCTACAATGGCGATCTGGGCCTGACCTGGAACCCCGATGGCCAGAACCCCCGCGTCTGGTTTCGCCATGCTGAGGGCCATTTGCGCAGCTTCAGTCCGGCCCAGCTCAAGGCCCACCAAACGGCCTGGGCTTTAACCGTTCACAAGAGCCAGGGCTCAGAATTCAACCGTGTTTTGTTGGTGCTGCCGCCCGAGCCGCATCCCCTGCTCAGCCGCGAATTGATCTACACGGGGCTGACCCGCGCCCGCGAACGGGTTGAGATCTGGGGCGATGTGGCTGTCTTGCGAGCGGGGATTCTGCGCAAGATTCAGCGCAGTTCGGGGCTGGTGGGGCAATTGCAGTCGGGTGAACGCAAATAGCTCAAGGCTTTTGCGCCGCTGGCTTTTCCATCGCCCTGTTGGGGGCCATAATTGCCAAATTGGGCGTGGTTGCCGCCTTCAATCACCCGGTACTGTGTACTGGCGGGCAAATAGCCTTTGGCGGCTTCAATTTTTGTGGGGGTGCTGAGCCCGTCTAAGCTGGCTGAAATGGAGAGCACGGGCAGCTTGGCCTCTGCGATTGCGTCATTTTTGTCGGCATAGGCCCCGAGCAGGGCCAAGCCCGCAAAGAGCGCTGGCTCTTTTTTCGCGGCTTTGACGGCCATGGCCCCGCCGAGGGAGTGCCCTGCCAAAAACCATTTGAGCTGGGGTTCTTTTTTTGCGATGGCCAGTGCAGCCTCTGCGTCAAAAACCGCCAGATTGAGAAAGGGTTTGGTGATCAGCACCTTGACCCCTTTTTCGGCCAGTGGTGCCAAAAGGGGCAGATAGGCCTCGGGGCTGACGAGCCCACCCGGATAAAATACCAGGCCGACTTGGGGCGTGCCACTGGGGCTGATTTCCCAGTTACTGCCCGTGTCTTTTTGCGTCACCCCGCTGGGCAGGGGCGGCAAAGGCAGAATGGCTGCGGCGCTGCAGGCCTGTAAATAGAGCAGGCAGAGCAGTGGGAATAGCCGTGAGCAAAAGGCTTGAATGCGGATTTGAAAATATTGGGGCATTTCTTGACTTTCTCGGTAAGGTCACTGTTTCGCTATTTTAGCGCATGATCAAGCCAGATTCGTTTTCAGGCCTGACTTTCGTTTAGAATGAGAACAACACCCCACAAAAAGGAATCCGTATGTTTAATAAAATCTTCCCGCTTGCCCTCATGCTTGGCCTCAGTCTGACGGGCCCCGCTTGGTCTCAACCCCGGGGTGAAAACTTTGGCAAAATCGACCTCAACCGCGATGGCAAAGTCACCCTGCTGGAGATGCAGGCTATCAGCCGTGAGCGCTTTAAAAAAGCCGATACCAACCGCGACGGATTTATTACCACCGATGAAGTGCTGGAACTCATGCCTTTCTTTGTGCGCGGCCAGGCCCGGCAGCCCGTGGCCGATTACCTGAAAAAACAGGACAATAACAAAGACGGCAAGGTCTCCCTCGAAGAGGTGCTCAAACATGCAACGCTGCGCTTTAAACGGATCGATACCAACAAAGACAATGTTTTAACCGAGACCGAGTTTAAAGCCATTGCGGGCAAGATGGAAATGTAATCGCTGTTTAGCTAGAAATATGGCACCTGGGCAGACCCCGTTCGTGGCTCAATTCGGTGATGTCAAAATACTGGCCGGATTCAACAAAACGCACCAATTGCATTTGCATGGACTTGAGCCAGAATTTTTGATCGTCAGGGGAGTCAAAGCGCGAGAGCATCGAATGGCTGACCCCTTTTTGGTAGAGACAGCCTTTGCCATTTTTTAAGAAGCCCACCGCTTTTGCCAATGATTCGTTATTGGCAGCATGATCCCCTTCGACCCCCACCACTTGAATTTGAGTCTGAACCTGTCCAATCTGGGCCAGGGTTTCTTCTCCAAGGCGTTGTGCTGCGCGAATATGTTTGATTTGAAATTGGCAAACGCCGCCCCGGCCCCCTTTGCGTTCCAATTCACAGTCGGGTCCCCAATCGATGGGGTGTTTGGGGACCACCACATTGGCCGGGGGCAAATAGGGCTTTTTAGCGGCCACGACGTCAAAGAGTGGGGTCATCAAAAGGGCCCGATCAAAGACATCGGGGGCTTGAATTGCGGCAGAGGCGGCCACCACCCCTCCCAAAGACAGACCACCCACCACTTTGATGCCCTTTTCTCCGCGCAACATGCCCGCCATCTCTGTGGCCTGTTGGCTGTAGCGAGTATAGTCTTGATCCGCAGGCATGGCGCTGACATTGTCGCTGACTTTGCCCGCTGATTGCTGGTATTGCCAGCCGTGTCCGGGCAGCAAAGGCACAAAGACATGAAAGCCTTTGGCGGCAATGAGGCGCGAGACTTCCCAGAATTGCTGGGGGCAAGCCGTAAATCCGTGAAACAGCACCACACTGCCTTGGTATCTGCCCTGGGCGGGGACCGCAAAAGGCTGGCAGGCAGTCTGCAGCGGCTGTTGGCCTGTTTGCTTGAGGTGACTTTGCCAAACGTTTTGGGCCCGTTGGGAGAGCGGAGAAAAATCGCCTTGGCCATTGGGTTTGCTTGGCAGACTCAGCGTGAGTTTCTGGATGACCTGTTTATCCGCTTTGTCTGTTTCCAGGTTTCCTGAGTGGGCCTGGGAAGCGGCCTTTGTCTCTTGTTCGCTGGGCTGGGGTGTGCAGGCGTATAAAACCAGCCAGAGGCTGCATAAACAGGTCAACAAGGCGCTTGAGGCAAGTGCTTTGCGCTGAAAGAGGCCATTGAAGGCTGCCCGCCTGTGTCGCGACACAGGCTACCAGATCACTTCCATCATGGCGCAGTTGATGCCACTGCCAATGCCCATCAGGGCCACGCGGTCACCGGCTTGAATCTCACCCTGTTCGGCCACCTTGGCCAAGGTCACAGGGATCGAAGCGGGGCCGACATTGCCAAATTCGGGGAAGATCCGGGGCACTTTTTCGTGGGGTACGCCCAGAATCTCAGCGCATTTGCGCAGGTGTACTTCACCCACTTGGTGCATGATGTACTGGCGGAAGTCTTTTTTGTCCCAGTCCTGGTCGGCTTTGGCACGCTCATACGTCTTGGCGGCCAATGTCAGGCCCGACATCAGCAGGGTGCTTGCTTCAGTGGTCATATCGTGGTTTTGACCCAGGCAGAGCCGACTGTGTTTTGTGTCTGCCAAACTCACCCCACCCAAAAAGCGGTGGCCATCTGGAGCCAGTCGGGAATGGCTCAGTACCATGGCGACGCCGCCCGAACCGAGGGTTAACGTCGCAAAACGGGCGCGGAAATAGTCTTCTTCAACGTCGGGGCCCTGCAAGCGGGGCAAGGTGTTTTCGACAATGTCCCGGCTGCTTTCTCCGCAGACCACGAGGGCATAGTCAATTTGATTGCGTTCGATCATATTGCCCGCAATGGTCATGGCATTGAGAAATGCCAGACAGGCATTGCCAATGTCAAAATTCAGGCATTCTGGGCGCAGGCCCAAATTTCCGTGTACCAGGGCGGCCACAGAGGGCTCGATATAGTCTTTGCTGACGGAGGTGCTGATCACCACGCCCAGTTTCTCTTTGGCAAGACCCGCGTTTTCGAGCGCTTGGCTGGCAGCCATGGTGGCGGCATCGCTGGGCTGTACACCCGGATCCCAGAAGCGGCGGGCGCTAATGCCTGTCAGTGCTTCAATCAGGTTGGGGCGCATGCCAAAGCGCAGAATATTGTCTTTTAATTGTTCTTCGATGCTGGCGGAGCTGATACGATGGGGGGCATCCACACAGCCCATCCCAATGATGGAGACGTTTTCGAAATACATGGCGGTTCCTTTATTCGGTGTTGGCCTCGCTGCGGAAATGAGAGAGAGATGCGATCGGAGGCCGGGGCATTTCCGCTTTAGGCGGGCGGGTGCAAGATCCCCCTCTCATTGTACTGGGCTCAGTCAAAGGCTGGAATAGCTTTGCTTCAAACTCGCGGCTTTCAAGGCACCCAGGCTGGATGGGCTTCTGCTGCTGGGTTTTCGGTTAGGCGTTTTTCGTTTTTGCCATTGGCTTCGATGCGGTAAATTTCGGGATTGCCGTCGCGGGTGGAGACAAAAACCAGGCTTTTCCCATCGGGAGACCAGGTGGGATCTGCTGTCCAGGCAGCATGGCGGGTGAGTTGTTTTTTTTCACCGCTCTCCAGATCCAGAATAAAAATTTCAGCTTTTTTTTCGGCCTGCATGACAAACGCCAATTGTAAACCGTCGGGAGACCATGCTGGGGCCCGCAATTCTGGCGCACTGATGAGTGTCTGACGTTTGCCGTCTGCAAGTGTGAACATTTCCAAGCTGGTTTGATCGGCTTTTTGTTTGATCAGCGCCAGTTTTTTGCCATCGGGTGACCAAGTAGGCTCCCTCTCAGAGGCTGGGTCTTTGCTGATACGCTGGCTGGCGCGGCTGTTGACATTCATCAGATAGAGGTCATCTTGGCCCTCGCGGTCGCTGACAAAGATCAATTGTCGCCCGTCCGGTGACCAAACGGGGTCGCGCTCCCAGGCCAAATCTTGGGTCAGGCGGCTGAGATTGCTGCCATCCAATTCCAGGGTGTAGAGGTCGTCTTGGCCTTCGCGGCTGGAGACAAAGGCCACCCGCTGTCCATCGGGGGCCACAGCCGGACTTTTGTCGATATCTGGATAGCGGCTGAGATTTTGAAATTCGCGGGTATTGAGATTAATGCGGCAGATCTCCCAATTTCCCTCGCGGTTGGAGGCAAAGACCAAAGCCTGACCCGCCGGTTTCTGCTGGGGATTGCAGGCCAACAGGCCCGCAAGACAGAGACCCGCGAGACAAGGGCCCAAGCTTAGACTTCGCAAGCGGTCCCTGGTGCTTGGCCTGACTGAGCGTTGACCTGTTTGACAGGGCATACCTGAGAGCATAAGGGGCTGAAACGATTTGGGCATGAAGGCTCCCTGCAGTATTGGATGGCTCACGGATTAACTATATAATACCTGTCATGCAAGCGGAACCCCCTTTTCACTCTCTGTTCTCAGCCCGTTTAAAATCTTTGCGCCACCGTGGTGCCCTGCTTTTGGCGGGTTTAAGTCTCTTGAGTGGCTTGGCTTGGGCAATGCCTGCGGATCCCATCTCCCGGGCAGAAATTGCCCTGTTTATGCCTCGGGAGGCCGACGATACCTTTTGGTCGATGTTTCGTGACTTTACCCAGGCTGCCTGCAACGATTTGGGCATGGATTTGCGGGTCTATTATGCCCACGATGACCCGGCCACGGCGCTCAAACAGATCAAAGCGGCCACCTCTGGACCCAATCCTGTGCAGGGGCTTGTTTTCCAGAACTTTAAACAGACCGGGCGGCAATTTTTGGAAATTGCCGAAAAAGCGCGGGTGCCTTCGTTTATTATCGACACGGGGCTCGACGAAAGTGAGCGCAAGCGGGTCGGCAAACCCCGTGAAACCTTTCAGTATTGGCTCGGGGAGTTTTTGCCCGAAAACGAAGAGGCGGGTTTTGACCTTGCCAATCGCCTGCTCGACCGCGCCTTAGAGTTGAAACAGGTCGATTTCGAGGCCAATCCCTTTGCCAAAATCCAGATCATTGGCCTGGCAGGAGAAAATCTCTCCAATGCCTCCAGCGACCGCATCAAAGGCCTGGGCATTGCTGCGCGGGGCCGCAAAGACACCCTTTTACAAGACATGATTCCCGCCTATTGGAGCCGCGATCAGGCCCGACTGCGCACCCGCCAATTGTTGCAACAGGCTCCCCCTGGCAGCATTCAGGTGATCTGGGCCGCCAATGATCCGATGGCTCTGGGTGCCACCGATGCCCTCAAAGAGTTGGGGCTCACGCCTGGCAAAGACGTGGTTGCTGGGGGCGTCGACTGGACTGCTGAGGGACTGCAAGCGGTTCAGGCCGGGGTGCTCGATGCCACTGTCGGCGGGCATTTTATGCAGGGGGCCTGGGCTGCTGTGATGCTCTACGACTATTTTCGGGGCCAGGACTTTGCCAAAGAATCGGTGGAAATGCGCTTGCGCATGCAGATCTTGGACAAACAAAATATCGACACCTATCTGCAATATTTTAGCAAGAGCAATTGGGAGCAAATTAACTTTCGCGAATTTTCCAAAGTGGCCAATCCCGAACGCAAAAAATACAATTTTGGCTTGCAGGCCCTGTTGGAGCAATTACAGCAAAAAAAATAGCGCTGCTATTTGTATTTGGCGTAGGGGATACCTTCGCGATCCAGGCGGGCATAATATTCGTCGTGGACCAGGTCTGAAGGCTGAAAATTGTTGAGCAGACGCTCTAATGTTGCGTGGGTGCGGAATCCGTATTTGCGGTCCAGGCCATTGGGGGTCTTTGAGGTGGCCAGCTCACTGCCATAGCGGGTGTCTTTGGCCAAAAAGAGCTGAATACTGCCGATATCATCTTTGCTCAGGGGCTTGCCTTGGGCGGCTTTGTCGAGGGCGTGCATAAAGTCCAATCCACGTGGATTGCGGCCAATGGCTTTTTTCATTTCTTCGTTGAGTTTGCCAGCAAACCCTTTGAGGGCAGCGCTCAGCTTGGGATCACTCTCTTTGACATAACCTTTGTCGCCGACGCCAAAGGCATTGTTGAAGTTTTTGCGCGCTTCAGTGGCATTGGGGGCAATCGGAGCTGCGGGTTCTGTTAAATTGACCTGGGGAGCCTGGGCAGAGCCGGCCAAAGGCGTCACACTGAGACTTTCGCTGGGTGCTACTGGCGTTGCCTCGGCAGGTGCTGCGGCCGCTGGGGTGGGGGTTCCTCCGGGAGCGGTGGTTGGGAGCGGTTTCACCACCGCTTGGGGGATGGCCGGGGTGGATTTGGGGATGTCGAGACTCATGGCTGGGCTCCTTGCGCAAATTAAATTTACTCAGATGTTTTATAGACAGTTTTTTCTATTTTCTTCTTCTGCTTCTATTTTAGCAGGCGATTATAGGCAGTTCCAGCTATTTTGCTCCCCCACTGGGCGGCAGCAGTTCTTTGTGTAAAATGCGGGTCTGCCAGAGGGTTTTTCCCAGGGTATTGTGGGTTTTGAGTTCCAACACGCGCTCCCCGGCGGGGCCGGAAATCTGAATCGTGCCAAAATTGCGTTCCACCACCAAAGAGCCGGGTATCCGTTCGGGCAAGACCTGCTCAGCCGGAAAAGGCGGAAAGGCTTTGCTGGTGAGCGGTGAGACCGTGTATTCGTAAAGGGGGTAGCTGCCGGGCCGCTCTTTTTTGAGCAATTCGCTGTGGTGGCGGTCGCCGCTAAGCAAGACAATACCCGGAATTTTGCTGCTTTCCAGCCAGTTTAAAAAGGTGCTGTACTCCTGGCTATAATTGTAAAAATTTTCGCTGGGGGTTTGGGTATTGAGCACCTGATTGCCAATCACAATAAATTTAAACGTGGCGGGGCTGCTCGACAGGCTCTCTTTGAGCCATTGCCACTGAGCGGCCCCAAAGAAAGATTTGTTGGGATCCTGGAGCTGGTTGGCAGCCCTGAATGAGCGGTTATCGGTCAAGAAAAACTCCGCATCGCCCCATTCAAAGCGGGTATAAATGCCCTCTCTTTCTGTTTGTCCATGGCCAGGATTCGGCCAATAGTGTTTAAACAGATCCATCACCTCGCTGCGCATGCGGTAGCTGCGGTCGGCGTCATTGCTGCCAAAATCGTGATCGTCCCAGATCGCGTAATGGGGCAACGCCGCCAGCAGGGGGCGGGCTTCCGGAAAGGCCCGCAATTGGTGATAACGCCTTTCGAGCCGCTCTTTGGAATAAAAATCCGGATCGCGCAGATAGATATTGTCCCCCATCCAGAGCATAAAGTCGGGTTGGGCCCTGCGAATCGATTCAAAGACCTCATAATTCCCACCCAGGGCATTGTAATTGGGCAAGTCAGAGCTGGGATCGTTGAGATAGACACAGGAGCCCAAGGCAAATTCAATTTCCGGCGGCGCTGTGCGGTTGCGCCAGAGCGGCTGGGTGCGAAAGGTCGTGCCAAAGCCCATCGTTTCGATGCGGCCGTTGATCTCCACTTGGTATTTATAATCGGTTTGAGGCATGAGGCCAGTCAGTGGCACCTGTACACTCAAATAATGCTCAGGGGTGGTGGTGTAACTCTGGCTCCATTGGCCTTTTTCGGGCGAGTTTTGGGCCTGGACATAGACCCGCACCTGCGCGGGCGTGGCGGTTTGCACCCAGATCGTGGCCTGGGTCATTTCTGCCGGGCCGACCATCACAAAAAAAGAGCGGGGAAAGGGTTCAGGGGGCGTGAGGGCCTGGCTGGGCTGGGGAGTCAAAGCAGCCAACAGCAGGCTGGTACAGAGCAGTGTGGAGAGGGTTTTGGGCAGGGAGTGAAACATAGGTAAAATCCTTTCTGACAACAGCTTAACAGGTGTTGGGTTTTAGTCGGCGATGATCTGAATACCTTTTGCGCTAAAATACCACGTGATACTTGGCAGGCAACCGTTATCAAAAACAATAACTGTGCCTTCAGGGACAAATGGGGCCAGTGCTTGCAACGTGAGAGGAGCGCTGAGGGGAACGACCTGCGCCAGGAGCTTAAAGGCAATCCAATTGCCTTGGGCATCGCAGATGGGTGTGCAACCCGCTTGTTCCAAAACTTCCAGCTCGTTCCCCGTGAAGCTTTGCTCGGCCTGTTTCAGGCTGGCTGTGCTCAGAATCACCCCATCGGACGCAGGCGTCCGGACACAGAGCACAAACCAATTGCCACTGTCTTCCGTGCTCATTGCCCTGGCTCAGTTTTAAAACTTGACCTGCAAGCCACCACCCACACCGATTGTGCCAGGGTTGCTATAGGTGCCAGCTTTGTCGCTGAAGATCTTCTCCTGCTGGGCACCCATATACAGATTGATGTTTTCGGTTACGTCCACGCCAACACGTTGGTTGGTACGCAAATGCACCCCTTCGGCACTTGGAAAGATGTCGGCACCCGTGCCAAAAGAGAAACGCCCGGTCTGATAACTGCCCCCTGTTTTGATGCCACTTGTTTCGAGGTTATTGACCTGCTGAAAGAGGTATTGGCCACCGAGATAGGTCGAAAAGCCGCCCCGGGTATACGTTAAGGTGGTATTTGCGCCAATATTGGCGTAAAAGCCCTTGCCACCCATGCCATAAGCGGCGGCAGACAAGAAGACATCATTGTCCACAAAGAGTTCAGACTTATACGTCAGGCCCTCAGCAATGCGGCCTTCGAAGTTTTGCGAGAGGCGCAAATTGGCTTTGGGCAGCCCCGTGAGCAGATCTGAATCATAGCCATAACCGGCGCTCACGCGCTGGCCCGCGTCACTTTCTTTTTTGTCGTTGAAGGCCGCAAAGGCCCCCGAAAGTTGGCCCTGAACGGTGGTGCTGGTGCGGTGATGCTGGCCCAGATTGGCTTTAAATGGCGTGACTTTGCCTTCGATATTGACGCCCAGCAAAGTGGTGGGATTGGCCTCCCAGGTATTGGGACCGACCACATGGGAACCTTCGTTGGGGCGGTGCTGCGCACCGAGCGAGACGCGGCCCCAATTGTCAAAATCGCCCCATTGGTAACCGGCTGCGATATATTTGGCGTTTTTGCCTGTGGGATCGCCTGGCATTTCACCCCGGACACCGGCTTTGATACTCCAATGTTCACCCAGGGTCTTTTCGATCTCCACGCCGCGAATCTGGTCAACGCTGACGCTGTCTTGGTGCTTGAGGCGCAGGCTTTCGTGGTAGAGTTGGTGGCCGAGGGTATAATAAATATCTTTGACAGAGCCGTCTTGGCCCTTTTCGGGCGGGGTCCAGCCAAAGACCACTTTGGCTTCTGGGCGCAGGGCCAGCAGGGCCTCGCGCGGTGAAAGAGCCGGGCGTCCCAGCAATTTGGCGATGTCTTCGGGGGAATAATTGCGGCCGTATTCGATAATCCCATAGCCCTTGCCAGGCTCGGCATAGGCCAGAATTGAATGGCTGGTGCGGCCTGCGACATACCCCACCTGCTGGGCACTGTAGCCGTTTTGGCTGAGCACATAGGCACCCAATTGGTGGATATCGCGGCAGACCCCGCTGAATTTGTTTAAGGTGTCTTCAGGGGCCATCGCGCCCAAGGGCCCATCGCCGCCCAGGGCTTTGCCGCGTTCTTTGTCATAATTTACCGCATCGAGCAGGGCGGCTACCTGATCGGGGGTTTTGACCTTGCCCACCAGGCTGTCGAGATTGCGTTCGCCGGTATCCACTGACGCGTTGGAGGGATTCACAGTTAAGACCTGATCGGGTTTGCTGATGCCGAGAGCTTGGGGCCCTCCCAAGAAAGGAGTCTGTGGGGTGGGGCCTTTTTTGCGTGCTGGAGCTGCAATCTCAGGCTCCACAAAAGCCAGACTGGTCTGAGAAGAAGGGGTGGCGCTGCTGAGGGGATCGAGTTTAACCTGGTTGGCCACAATCGCCTCAACCAACTCGTCTTGTGTAATTTGGGCATCCCCATTGGCGTCAATTTTGGCCAATTGCGTGGGGCTGAGTTGCAGGGGCTGCAGTTTTTGGTCATTCAAGCGCAGGGGCTGCGCGGCATCGGGAATATATTGTTTGGCCAGATTTAAGGCCATTTGACGATCCATCATACACAACTCCTTTGGGGTAACGCTGCCTATTATAACATCGCCAGTTAAATCCCCTCTCATGCTTAAAATTTATACTCATTGTCTCAAAAAAATAGAATTACTTTTTCTTTATGTTTAATTAATTTTCTCTTAGTTTTAATTGCTTTTTTTAGACAAGAATTGTATTTTGACTGTGTTTGAGTATGCTGGCTGCATTAAAAATACTTTGTTTAAAACTTAATCTGGGTTTTACTCTTTTTTCTGCAAGTTTTGCACTTTGTCAGCGGATAAATGCCCCTATACACAATCAAACAGGTGGGCGACATGACTCAAAAAGCTGCTGGTTATTATTGGATTTCGCCAGAACTCTACGATCAAGATACAAAAATTATTGTTCAAAAGCGAAAACTGCTCGAAGCACATTGTAAACAGAAAGATCTTGTTTTTTTAGATCTATCTGTGGATTTGGCCCTGGTCAAAAACCCATTGGAACGCCCCGAACTCAAACAGCTGTTGATGCAATTGCAGCCAGGCGAGTTTTTGCTGGTCGAGAGCATGTTGGATCTTGGTCGGCGCTTTAATGATGTCTACAGTATTCTCAAACTCTTTCGTGACGGCCTTGTCAAAGGGGGATTTATCAGCATTCGCGAGGAGATTTTTCTCGAGAGCAAAAATTGTCCGCCTTTGTTTTTAGACATCCTACCACGCATCCCACAGCTCAAGCCCCACCACCGTGTGCGGGTTATGCCCACGGAACGCACCCGCTCTGAACTCTCGCGCAACAATGGCGGGGCCTGCCCCTATGGCTACCAGATCAATGCCGTGAGCAATGAATACGAATGTCTGCCCGAAGAGGCCAAGGTGGTGGTCAAGATCTTTCGCGAGCGCGCTGCAGGCCGTTCATTGCGCCAAATTGCGCTGGGTTTGACCCATGCCGGTGTGCAAACCAAACGCGGGGGGCGCTGGCAGGCCAATACGATCAAAACCATTCTCGAAAATATTTTTTATACGGGTTCGTACCAAACCCATTTTAAGCTCTTTGAAAATCACCACGCACCGATCATTGACCGCGAACTCTATTACCGCGTCAATCACAGCGATTCCTTTGACGATATCGCGCTTTAGAGTTGGGCGTGGTTGAGCCGTTCGCTCGTTTGCTCAGCCAGGTTCTGCAAAATCTCTGAAGACATGAACCAAGCCAATTCGCCTTTGGGTTCATCCTGCAACTGGTAAGACTGCAAACAGGCCATGGTGCCCGTACTGTAGTGAAAAGACACATCTCGGCGCCCAGTTAAAAGATAAGCGGTTAAATGAACAATAAAAGGCTGATGGCTGACCAAGAGGATTCTTTTTTCGGGCATATTTGCCAGAATCTTTTGAACATTGGCCAAAGAGGGGCTGTCGCCCAGGGCATCGCAAAATTCCAAGGGGGCACCGACAGGTGCGTTGAGCAATTCCGCCGTTTGCCTGGCCCTTACCAAAGGGCTGGAGAGGATTTTGTCCCAGCGTGCGCCCAGCTGTTTGAGGCCGAGGGCCTGTTTGGCGATCTTGGCTTTGCCCTCTTCACTCAGGTGGCGGTCAAAATCGCTGAAGACCCCCGGTGCGCCGACATTGACAGCTTCACCGTGACGGGAAATATACAGGGTTTTCATGCTTGGGGCTCACTTTCAAGGGATTTGAGAATCTTCACAATGGCAGCCTTAAAGGCCTGAATATCTTCTGGCTGGGTATCAAAGGCACACATCCAGCGCACGATTGAGTCGGTTTCGTCCCAGACATAAAAATAAAATTCTGCTTTGAGCGGGGCAATCAGGCCCGCTGGGACTTTGGCAAAGACCGCATTGCTCTCCACCGGCCAAGCGGGTTCAATCCCCGGCAATGCAAAAACCGCTTCAGCCAATTGCTGGGCCATGGTATTGGCGTGTTGGGCATTTCTGAGCCAGAGCTGATCGTTTAAAAAGGGCAGCCACTGGGCGCTGACAAAACGCATTTTGGAATTGAGCTGCATGGCCTGTTTGCGCAGGTAAGGCATTTCTTTGGCCAGAGCAGGGTTTAAAAAGACCAGCGCTTCGGCATTGAGCAGGCCATTTTTGGTGCCGCCAAAGCTGACCACATCCACACCGGTCTCGCGCAAGAGAGTGGAAAAATTGCAATTCAGCGCAGCCGCGGCATTGGAGATACGGGCCCCATCGACATGCAAATACAGGCCCTGGGCATGGGCAAATTCTGCCAAGGCCTGAATCTCGGCCAAGCTATACAAGGTGCCCACTTCCGTTGGTTGGGTAATCGAAATCATGCGGGGTTGTACCCGGTGTTCATCGCCCCGTCCGCCGAGGGCTGTGGCCACTTGTGCAACTTGCAATTTGCCGTCGGGTGTGTCGAGGGGAATCAACTTACAGCCCGTAAAACGTTCGGGGGCGCCGCATTCATCGACCCAAAGATGAGCCAAACGGCTGCAGATCACTGCTTCGAAGGGCCGCAGCAGGGCGGCGATGGCCAAAACATTGGCGGCGGTGCCTGTCAGCACAGGAAAGACGGCCACTTCTCCCAATTCGGCCACAAAAGCCGCTTCTGCGGCTTGGGTATAGGGGTCGTCGCCATAACCCAGTTCGTGTTCCTGATTGGCGTTGGCCAGCGCTGCCAGGGCCTGTGGATGCAGACCTGCATTGTTGTCACTGGCAAAACTGCGTCGCATAACAGAACTCCCCTGCATTGATTGGGCTGTGATTCGGCCTTAAGATTGTTTTACAGGTTAACATATCTGACAGGCAAACGCAGGTCAAAAGAAGATATTCAGGCAAGTTGCGATTACAAATCTGCGATAAAATAAAAAGTGAGTCTGATTTTTAACCGCCAAGGAGCGCTTGACAGGACACGATGGAGATTAAATCGTTTACGCCGCAAACCCAGCGCTTTTTGGCCCGCATGGACTATAACCAAGACGATAAACTCAGCGCCCGAGAACTGGGGATTTTAGCCAAAATTCCCTCTGCGCCGGGCATCGATCCCAAAGATTTGCTCACCATTCAAGCTGAATTAAAAAAAGCCAAAGGCCCCGAAACCATCATTGTCTCTTTGGTGGATGAAGCCAGTCTGCCTCCGGGTTATAAGCCGCCCGCCCCAATTTTTTCGGAAGCGCCCGCCCTTCGACAAGGCTCAGGCACTGCCCGCAAAGCGCCATCCGCCTCTGCTGCCGATTCTGCCCCCGCCCCCAGCGGTGCAAAAGAAGCTGAAAAGAAAAAAGGCAAGCCGGGCCCTGCTGAACCCCAGCCCTTTAGCCTCAAAGCCACCCCCAAAACCCAGCCCAAAGATCCGGCCGCCACTCCCGGTGTCCCCAGCCAACTCTTGCCCGGAGCCCCCCGTGAAGAGCAAGAAGTCACGGGCCTGGATGTGCAGTCCACAGCCCAATTGGGTGATTTAAAACTGCAAGGCACCAATAGTTTTAATGCCCAGGGCCAGCACAGCACCAGTAAGATTCGTGCTTCTTACCAAATGGCCCCGTCTCTGGGCCTGACTGTGGGCGTGGATACGGTCGAAGCCAAGGCGGCGGACCCCAAAAAAGCCACTCCGAAACCGGGTTCAGGCAAAACCAAGACTCCCACTGCCCCAACCACACCGGCCTCTTCCTCCTCTTCTGCTTTGCCAGCCCAACTCAATCTCAATGGCCAGGTGGATTTGGGTAAAGTCAAAGTCAATGCCAAAGGCCGCCTCAATACCGAATCTTCTCTGGTTGACAATCTCAGCACAGGCGTTGAAATGGAGTTGCTCCCCGGCCATTCTCTCAAAGCAGATACCCGACCCGTCGCTGGCCCCAAAGGTCAGGGCGTCAATTGGAGTTCTGTAGAGGTGGGCACCCAACACACTGTCTACGAAGGTTTGAGCCTGACCACCAAATTTAAACCGGGTGAAACCCAAAAACCCAATCAATACGGGGCGGGTTTCCGTTATAACGTGACCCAGGGTCTGAGTTTGGATGGCGAAGCTTCCACCCGCAAAGATACAAGCTTTGCCGGGCCTTTGGATACGGCCCGCAGCCTGGATTACAAAATGGGCTTTCGCTATAAAATGAGTTTTTAAGGCTGGCTGGCTTGGATTTGCTCGAAGACGTGGTTGGCCCAGTTTGTGGCCGTTCTGCTGCCCTCTTTGCCCCAATAATGCACGCCGTCTCCGCCTTTGGCCGGGTATTCGGTTAAGGGACGGGAGTCGATAAAGGTGCCATATTGACCCGCTACTTTTTGCAGATGTGCGTAGAGCGCCGCCTGTTTTGAAGTGGGTTTATTGCTCTCGCGCCCATCGGGCGGGCCCACCCAGAGAATTTTGGCCCCGCTGGCTTTGGCCACTTCGGCCAAATCTTTGACCTGTTTTTCGATACTGGCGCCATCTTTGACATTGATCAAATTGGCACCCAGCGAAATCACGATCACCCCGGGCTGGTGTTTTTTGAGCAAATCGGGCAGTTTGGGTGTTTGGCGGGGGGTTTTCCAATCCGCAGGGCTGTCGACTTTGCCGTCTTCGCCCCGGCCATAAAAGCCCGAGCGGGTGGTGGTGCCTTGCAGCCACCAAGATGGCGAAGAGCCTGCTGAGCCGTAGGTCGCGACCTGCGCGCCGGTCGAACGCATCAGTTTGTCCATTTCCCGGCCATAAATGCCCACCGTGTGTGAGTCGCCAATATGCAAGACCCGTGTACCGGGGCCGATCAGGGGTTTGCCATTTTGAAAGAGATTCAATGAGGTTGAGGCCGGCTGTTGGGCGGGTGTGGACTGTTGCACCTGATCTTGCGCAGCCGGTTGCAGTGGCGAGACCAGACGCATGGGCGGAGCTGGCGTCTGGTCGTTTTTGACAGGGCCGCTGAGGGGCGCAGAAAAGAGCTGATCCGGGGCTTTGAGGCCTGCCGCTCTCAGCCAAGTGCTCAGGGGGGGAGGGCTGGGTTGAGTGGGAAAATGGGTCATGGAGACTCCTCAGGGCTGTGCTTCTATGATTATAGCGCACTCACTTTGGGGCCTTTCTTGGACAGGGGTGGAATATAATAAAAATTTAAGAATGTTTGCAAAAAACTGAGCTATGATGAAAAGGGTCAGAACTCTCTGATTTATTTCCACCAAGGAGCTTTCGTGCTATGGGCAATCTCTCTATTAATAATCACCAGGATTTTATGCAGTTATTGGCCTCTAAGGTCAAAAATGACAATAAACTTGATGCCAAAGAGGTCCGAGAGGTCTCTTCTCATCTGGGCAAACTCGAAGATTTTGACCGCAATCTCTCCAAACTGGCCCTGGGGGAATACACCAAAAAGTTTGGCACAGCAGAAGCCAAGACCATGATTTTGGGGATTGATGACGACGAAATTGACACATTTAAAGCCACCATGCAGCAAGGCAATGACTTGCTGGCGGGCAAATTACTGCGCAATGCCTATAAAAACATGGACAGCCCCAAAGCCGGTGAAATGGACACCTACAATGCGGGCACCTTCAACCGCATGGTCAAAATGGCCGATGACGATGCGACCCGTTCCTTTTTGAAAGAAATTGGTTTTGTCGCTCCGGGCAGTGGCAAAGCCGACTTTAGCTTACACGCCCTGCGCGGAGCCAAAAGTGATGCAGTTTTGAGCCTGATCAACAATCTCAATCGGGGCTTTGTCTCTGGTTCTGAGCGCGAGATGATCCATGCCCTCTACAAAGCCGGGGCCATGCTCAATGAACCCCAAGAAAGCGGCAAATTTTTGGTTGCGGCCAAATCACAATTGCCCACGGCTGAATTCAACGAATTGCTGAAACAGGCTGATGCCAATGCCACCTTTCAGTATCTGGCCACCACAGGCGCGGTCGACAATACCCGCGAGACGCCCCAGACCAATGCCAGTGTGATGTCTCAGATTCCGCGTGAAACCCGTGAAATTATGATCAACAACCTCAAACAAGAATCGTTCCTGATTCCCGACGATGCCCGCAAAAAACTGACAGAAGACCTCTATCTCTCGGGCATGCAGACCAGCTTTTTCTCCAATGCCGATCTCGAAAGTGCCCGTCTGGCGGCCAAGGTCTCCGACGAAATGCGCAGCCCCGAAACCGCCGAAGCCGACAAAGGCGAGAAAAAAGCCATGCTCGACAAAATGATCAAAGCGATGGATGACGATATCGCGATGGAATTTGTCCAACAGACGGGTTTTATGCAAACCGATGCCAAAGGGGCGGTGAGTTATCACCCCGACAAACTCAGCCATCTCTCGGCCCCTGCGATCAAGGCCCTTTCTGATGCCATTGAAAAAGGCTGGTGGGACAGCAGCTTGGAAAAAGCGGTGATTCAGCAATTGCAGCAAATGGGGAAATAGGGTTTAGGGAACAGCCTGACAACCTGAACTGTCTGAAATTATTTTCTTGAAGGGCCTCTCTGAATTCGGAGAGGCCTTTTGGCTTGCGGCTCATCTTGTGCTAAAAATAAATTTTTGTGTATTAATGTTACGAATTGTAAACGAATGGGAATACTTCTTCAGACCTGAAAACGGTCCTCTATTACCCCAAGGAGAATTCTGCTATGTCCTCTCGTTCACTGGTTCGTTTGTCGCTTTTGTCTGCGCTTTGCTTGAGTTTTGCTGGTCTGACGGCCTGCACACCCGAACAATTGGCCTTGATCTCCAAGCTCAAACCTCTGCCTTTGCCTTCTGGATTGCCTTCTGGTTTCCCCAGCGGTTTGCCTTCAGCACTGCCCAGTGTTTTGCCCAGCTCCAGTGGATTTCCTACGCCTTTGCCTTCCCTTTTGCCCACGCCAACCCCACTTCCCACGTCTGTTGCAACGCCTACGGAGATGCCGACA
Source organism: Candidatus Sericytochromatia bacterium (assembly GCA_018780035.1). Taxonomy (GTDB): domain Bacteria; phylum Cyanobacteriota; class Sericytochromatia; order UBA7694; family UBA7694. The sequence continues at coordinate 104,817 of JADMKE010000005.1, read as the reverse complement.
ATCGCTCCAACGGGCGAGCCTGCGGCCACACCGCTGCCGACACCCTTGCCGACACCCTTGCCGACACCGGTGCCCACATCTGTCGCGACCCCCAGCCCCTCTCCCAGTCCTGTCCCCAGTGCCCTACCGACCGCAACGCCCACACCCTTGCCCACAGCCACATCGGCAGTTAACCCCTCAGGCAGCCCCGCAGGGGTGGGGGCTTCGCTCAATGGCCGTCTGCCTTTTCCCGCTGACAATGCCTGGAATCAGGCTGTGGATACAGAGCCGGTGGACCCCAATTCGGCCAATTTGATCGCCAGCATCGGCCTGACAACGGGCCTGCACCCGGATTTTGGGGCCAATTGGAATGGCGGGCCCTTTGGCATTCCCTATGTTGTGGTGGGCGCTGAGACCCCACCCGTGCCGATTGTCTTTACGGATTATGGCGATGAAAGTGATCCGGGGCCTTACCCTGTGCCTGCCAATGCGCCGATCGAAGGCGGCCCCAATGCCAGTGGCGACCGGCATATTTTGGTGGTGGATGCAGCCAATTGGAAGCTCTACGAATTGTTCAATGCCTTTCCCCGTGCGGACGGGGGCTATAACGCCAGTTCTGGCGCGGTTTTTGACCTCAATTCCAATTCCCAACGTCCTGCCGGTTGGACCTCGGCAGATGCCGCCGGTCTGCCCATTTTTCCGGGCCTCGTGCGCTACGACGAAGTGGTGGAACAGGGTGAGATCAAACATGCGCTGCGCTTTACAGTCTCCCGCAGCCGCCGGGCTTATGTGGCTCCTGCTCGCCACTTTGCCAGTAGCCGCACCGATGTCAATTTGCCGCCGATGGGCATGCGCGTGCGCCTCAAAGCCAGTTTTGACATTTCCACCTATCCGAGTGAGGCCCAGGTGATTCTGCGCGCCCTGAAAAAATACGGTATGATTGTGGCCGACAATGGCAGCAATTGGTTTATCAGCGGCGCGCCCGATAGCCGCTGGAACGACACGGCTCTCAATACCCTTAAACGGGTCAAAGGCAGTGCGTTTGAGGTTGTGCAGATGGGGAACGTGGTCACGCCATAAACTTCGATCAAACAGGTTTTTGAACGTTTTGTACTATAATTAACAGAGTAATTAACAAAGTTCAGACCTGTTTTCAGAATTCAAGTGAAAGTGGCACCCATGGCAAATCTCAACATTCAATCGGGACAGGGCCCCTTGCCTCTGGCGCGTCCCCTTCAAGGAATACCGAGTGCTCCAGCCAAGGTTCAAGCCTCCCCATTAAAACCAGCAGCAGATAAACTCAGTTTGAATCTGCCTCCCGCACAAGGTCCTCAGAAGATGCTCAGTCTGGCAGCCTCACTTCCCACACAGGTCGCTGCCTCTCAGGCCCGTTTTCAAGGGTCCAAAGAAGCGTATTTTGCTCACCTCGACAAAGATCCGGCCTTCAGGGCCAAGGCCCAAAGTGATGCTGTTGGAGCCATGTTGGATTTTTTGTCCCGCTCAGACGTGCCTTTGGCAGTTGAAAAAGCCTATACCAAAGAAGCGGGCTCTCCCGGTGGGGGGCGTTTATTGCTGTTATTGGATTATACCCGTGGGGTTCCCTCCAATGAGAGCAAGTGGCAGGCCCTCAAACAGGGGCCCATGCACTATCTCTCCAGCAAAGTTTTGACGCCGAGGTTGACCCATTTTCGCGAAGTGGAAGGCGGATCGCTCTTTCCTGGCGATGTGACCATGACCCAGGCCTTTCAAGACAGCCCACTCTGGGGGCCCAAAACCAATCAGGTCGGGCATATGCTCTGTGCCTTAGAGACCGGGGTGCGCATGGGCAAATTGGCCCAAAGTGATCTGCAGCGCAAGGCCTTTGACTTGGGGATTAAAGCCGCCAATCAACTGGCGGGGTTTGAACATATTCAAGACAATGCCATGGACTTTTCGCGGGCCGGCATTATTGGCCATGAAATGTTGGGGGATGGCGGTTTTCTGGGCCAGATGAAAGCCTACGACCAATTGGTGGCCAACGGTGATCCCGACCAGATTCGCAGCCATTGGGATCAGGCCGTTCATGCGGCCCAAGCCGGTCAACACGACAAAGCCTTTGAACATATTGTCGCCATTTCTCAGGCCATTGAAGCACCCAGCAGCCCCGCTGAAGTGGCCCAAAACCTGGCCAAAGACAAACCGCGGTTTGCATCGCCTCATCAGCCCCGCGATGGCAATAGCCATCAGGATATTGCTTTAAGTGTCTATGGCTTTGCACTCGGGTATCAAGCCATGACCCAGGGCTTGCCTTCTCCCCAGGCGGCCAAAACCGCATTTGAATCCCTGTTTTCCGAAAAAGGGGCCCAAGCGGCAGCCATCAATGAAGCCTCTCAAAAACACCCTTCGGTTTTGAAGCCTTAGTCTCGCGCATTGCTTAAGACAAAGACCTGGCCTTTGTCTTTGATCTTTTTGCCGTGTTTGTCGTAGCCATAGATAAAATATCTACGGTACTTGCTGGTTGCAGGCACTTCAAAGCTGACATAACCCTGCTGTTCAATACCTGATTGCAACAGGTCTTTGTGATTGGCCAAGGTGTTTTGGCTACCGGATTTACCTGTCCAGGGATTAACCATGTCTTTCCAATAGGGGTTTTTATTCTGTTTGGCTTCTTGCTCCAGGGTCTTGAGCGATTCTGGATAGACACCATTCCAATCTGAAGCATAGATTTGCAACATTGCTTCTAAGGTAGCCATATGCGATTTAACAACGCTGACTTTCATGGGGACGTGGGTGTAGGGATCTGGGCCGAGTAGGGGCAGCGGCTCTTCCAAAGAGCGAGGGGTGAGAAAAAATAGGCTGATATAGCCGATGAGTGGCAAACAGCTCCGAAAAAGGCCTTCGTGTTCTGCATAATCAAATTGCTTTCTTTGAATGTTTAACATATTTTCTAAAGATTCAAACAGCATACAACTCAATAAAAAAGCACAAATTATACAGAAAATGAGTAAAGCTAGAAACACGACTAAATTCAAAAGATTTGCTAAAAAAGTTTGCATGGAATAGCAAACTCCCAAAACTACCCCATATAAAAGTTCAATACACAACAAGTATCTCAAGAAACAGATGCCCAGCCACAGCCCTTTTAATAACCAAGAGCGTGAGTCAAGTTGCATACGATACCCAGCCAAGAGTGAGCCAGGGGTTTTTCCCACAAAAACCTCCAGCAATAAAAGCAAGCCCAAACCTAGAGCAATGCGATGCAGCCTTTCCATAGGCAGTGGCAGCAACGAGAACAAGAGGCTAAATAAGAAAAGATCATTAAAAAGTGAAAATGCTCTGAGGGTGGCTGAATTTAAGCGTTCAATCATGCTTTCTCTTTTCCGGGTTATATTTAAGTCTATTCCCAGAAATGCCAAAAACAGCAACGGATGCTAGAATCTCGTTTGCGCTTTGTAATACAATAAATTTACAGATCTAAAGCTGAGGAGCACATATGGAACATACCTTTAGTGGCATCTTTGAAGAAATCGATGGCTATTTTATGGCTTGGATTGAAGAGCTGCCCGGTGCCAATGCCCAAGGCAAAACTATCGAAGAAGCCCGAACGAATCTGATTGAAGCGGCTCAACTGATTTTGGAAACCAACCGTGGATCTTTTGGCTAAAAAAATCTGTCGAGATTTGGGGATTCCTGTTCCTTAGCCCGTTTATCCTTCGACAAAATGTGAATTCTGGCAAGGGTCTTAGTCCCACGCATTGCTCAAGATATAGAGTTTGTCTTTGTATGTGATTTTTTTTCCGTGTTTGTCGTAGCCATAGATCGTGTATTTGCGGTACAGGTCGGCTGCAGGCACTTCAAAACTGACGAAGCCCCGGTATTTGATACCCGCTTGTGGCAGTTCTTTTTCATTGGCCAAGGTATTAGGACTGCCCGATAGACTTGTATAGGGATTTACAATTTCTTTCCAATAGGGATTCTCAGTTTGTTTGGCTTCTTGCTCCAGGGTCTTAAGCGATTCTGGATAAACACCCTGCCAATCTGATGCATATGTTTCCAACATGGTTGCTAAATTGTGCATATTGGCCATGACCGAACCGATTTTATCTCCATGATGGTTTAAATATGGGGGTTGTAAAGAAGAATAGAGCAAAATGCCCAACAAGGGCAAGAAGCTCAGAAAAAGCCCCCAATCTTTGGCATAGGCAAAGTGATCTCTTTCAATGCTCAATCCATCTTCTAGATGTTCTATCAGAAGATAACCCAGCAGATTTGAGCCCAATACACTTAAAATGAGAAAAAGAGCAAGTGCCAGTCCTAAAATAACCGGTTGATTCCAAACCGAGATAGCCTCTTTGTTAAAGAGAGCTGTCACTTGCAGAACCCCCCACCCCACCACACATGAAAGCCCAAAACAGACGAGCTTCAAACAGCAAATGCCCAACCACAACCCTCTTTCAAACCATGAAAGATCGTCAAGTTCTGTGCCGTATCCAGCCAAGAGAGAGCCAGGGGTTTTGCCCCAAGACACTTCAAGCAACAAAAGCAGACCCAATCCCAATCCCATGCGGCTTGGAGTCTCTAAAGGAAGTGGAAGAAACATAACCAAGAGGCCAAATAAGAGGAGATCATTAAAAAGTGCAAAGCCCCTGAAGGTGGCTGAATTTAAACGCTCAAACATGCTGTCTCCTTTCCGGGGCACATAAAGTCTATTCCCAGAAAAGTCCAAAACAGCAACGACTGCAGTACTTAATATGCGGTCATGGGTGTGCCGGGAGTTTCGCAATATTTTATATGGTCAGGGTTTAAATGTAGGGTAAAAGGCAAACTCTTGATGACTTCCCCATTTTTGAGTTCAGTTTCAGCCACCAATGATATATCTGTTTGACCCGTCGCAAAATAAAATGAGCAGTATGACGGTAATGCTGTTGTTCTCACAGGTTTTGTTTGCTCTTCAGTGGTGGCTGAGAATATAATATTTTTTCCATTATTTATTAATGAAAATGTGTGCTGTTTTACATCCTCCCCTTTAAAACTACAATTTTTAAAAATGGTCTTGAAAGGCATAATATATCCCACTTTAAACTGCTCAAATGTTTTGAAATGGATATTATCTTTATCGACTTCAATGGTCTGATGGCAGGTATTTTCATCGATAAGTTCAGGAGTCGGAGTGGCATTGGCCTGTTGTGAGGATGGCGATGATGTCAGTGTTTTTTGAGAAAGTGACGCAGTTGCCGGATCAATATTCTTTTTACACCCAAAATGGGTAAACAAAACGAAGAGTAAAAAAAGACTGTTTTTTAACATATTCAATTCTATCTCCAGGAGCAAAAAAAATAAATCACTGCCAGAAAAAGGTAAAGGTAAAAAACAAAGAATACAGAGCTGATGAGGATTTTAAAAACGAAAACAGCAACCGAAGTGGGAATCTTATTTTTGCATTGTAATACAATATATTTACAGATTGTGTTTAAGGAGCTATGGGTTTGTTCAATGCCTATCAAAAATATCTCTGGGGACTGCCCTTGCTTTGTCTCTTTGGCTGCGGAAATCTGTTCTTACAGTCCCGCACAACCCCATTAAAGGCCAATTCTGCTTCTGAACTCCCAGAAGTGGCCCAACGTTATCTGCCCCAAGAACAGACATTTCCGCGTGCATCAGGGGACACTTGCAGTGCCTCTGTTGGAGCCAGTTTAATCAGAAGTTATGAAAATGAACGGACACCTGATTATTCGGATTTTGATGTGCTTTTAAAAACGCATTTTGAGCATTGTGATTTTCAACCAGCAGAGATTGAATCTACAGATTATTTTTTGAGTACAGTAAATGGCCCTATCCCTCTGAAGACAATCTCTAAGGGCTGGAAAGATGCCCCTTCTGCGGTTGTTGAGAATTTTCCTGCTTTTTGTGTTTGGCATAAGCGGAATCAAACTCAAATTCAAATTTACAGCGAAACCAAGCTTAAAAACGGCACTACTTTGAAGAGCCTGATTTATTTGTGGGACGTGACGCCCTCTAATTCAGCTCATTGTCTGATTCGGCCTGAAGACTATATCTATACAGGAATATATTGACCGCATAACGCATAATCGGATGCAATTGGTGCAACAGGATATGCAAACAGGCCCGGCGGGAATCCCAAGCCGGGCCTGCGGTTTTAAGCTGCGCCTTTAAGCGGGTTTCACCACCAGATTTAACATGCGGTCGGTCTTGTGAATCACTTTCACGATTTGCATGCCCTCTAAATGCCCCTGAATCGCTTCGTTGCCTTCGGCAATGGCGCGCACGGTGGCCTCGTCGGCCCCCACGGGCGCGACAATCACACCGCGCAATTTGCCATTGAGCTGTACAGGCAGTTCGATATCGCGGTCGATCGTTTTTTCGGGGTCAAAGGCGGGCCAATCGGCCAGGGCGATGCTTTCGCTGTGGCCCAAACTGGCCCAGAATTCTTCGGCCAAATGCGGGGCAAACGGCGCGAGCACACGGGCAAAGACGCCTTTCATCGGCGTGGGCAGATAGCCCAATTTGGTGGCCTCGTTGACAAAGATCATCATGGCGCTGACAGCGGTATTGGGGTGAATTTCATCCAAATCCTGGCTGACCTTTTGGATCGTTTTGTGCAGCAGGCGGTCGAGATCTTCGGGGATCTCGTCTTGGGCTGCGACTGCTTTTTCGGGAAAATACAAGCGCCAGACGCGCTCCAAGAAGCGGCGCACCCCTGCCATGTTTTCGGTCTGCCAGACGGCATTGTCTTCGAGCGGGCCCATAAAGACCTCATAGAGGCGCAGGGCGTCGGCCCCGTATTCCTCGATCGTTTCGTCGGGGGTGACGACATTGTGTTTGCTCTTGCTCATTTTTTCCACACGGGTTTCGAGCAGGGTCTCTGTGCCTTTGACAAACCACTGGTCTTGGGTTTCACCTTTGGCGCTGGTATAGGTCCGGCTTTCGACTTCCTGGGGGTAATAGTATTTGCCCCGGCCATCGCGGAAGCTGCGGGCCTGGATCTTGCCCTGGTTAAACAGGCGCTGGAAAGGCTCTTTGGTTGAGACCATGCCCAGATCATAGAGCACTTTGTGCCAGAAACGGGCATAGAGCAAGTGCAAAGTGGCGTGTTCGGTGCCGCCGACATAGAGATCAACGGGCATCCAGCGTTTTTCGAGGGTGGGATCCCAGGGCGCTTCGCTGTTCTGGGGGTCGATAAAACGCAGATAGTACCAGCAAGAACCTGCCCATTGGGGCATGGTATTGGTTTCACGCAGGCCTTTGCGGCCATCGGGCAGGGTCACTTCGCGCCACTCGGGCCCGGTGCGCGCCAAGGGCGGCTGACCATCAGCGGTGGGGTTAAAGTCATCGAGATGGGGCAATTCAATCGGCAGATCCTGTTCAGACAGGGCCACGACGCTGCCATCTTCGAGATGCACAATCGGGATCGGCTCACCCCAATAGCGCTGGCGGCTGAAGAGCCAGTCGCGCAGGCGGTAATTGATCTGGCCTTCGCCGTGTTTGTGCTCTTCGAGCCAGGCGATGATGGTCTTTTTGGCCTCGGCAATATTCAGACCGTTCAAAAATTCGGAGTCGATGTGGGGGCCATCTCCGGTATAAGCGCCTTCGTGCACGTCGCCCCCCTGCACCACTTCGATCACAGGCAGATCAAAGGCCTCGGCAAAATCCCAGTCGCGCTCGTCATGAGCGGGACAGGCAAAAACCGCGCCTGTGCCATAATTGGCGAGTACATAGTCGGCAATCCAGATCGGTACGCGCTGGCCATTGACGGGATTGATGGCATAAGAACCTGTAAACACGCCGGTTTTTTTGACTTCGGTCATGCGTTCGCGCTCAGACTGTTTGGCCGCCGCTTCGACATAGGCCTCCACTGCGGCCTTCTGGCCCGTTTGAGTCAGCTGTGGTACGAGTGCATGTTCGGGGGCCAGCACACAATAGCTGCAGCCAAAGAGCGTGTCGGGGCGGGTGGTAAAGATGTCAAATGACGAATCCTGATCCGCGATCTGGAAGGTCACCCGCGCGCCTTCGGCTTTGCCAATCCAGTGGCGCTGCATTTCTTTCAGGCTTTCGGGCCAGTCGAGGGTATCGAGATCTGCCAGCAGGGCGTCGGCATAAGCGGTGATCTTGAGCATCCACTGGGTCATCAGGCGTTTTTCAACCGGGTCGCCGGTTTCAACATAGACGCCGTCTTTGACCTCTTCGTTGGCCAGCACTGTGCCCAGGGCCGGGCACCAATTGACAGGCAATTCGGCTTGGTAAGCCAGGCCTTTTTCGTAAAGTTTGAGAAAGATCAGCTGGGTCCAGCGGTAATAGTCTTTGTGGCTGGTGGCGATTTCACGGTCCCAATCATAGCCCAGACCAATTTTTTTCAGCTGCTTGCGGAAGGTGTCGGTATTGCGGTCGGTCACCACTTTGGGGTGAATGCCCTCTTTGTTGGCCTGGCGCTCGGTGGGCAGTCCAAAGGCGTCCCAACCCATCGGATGCAGCACGTCAAAGCCGCGCATGCGTTTGTAGCGGGCAATCATATCTGTGCCAACATAGCCCTTGGGATGGCCCACATGCAGGCCCTGACCAGAAGGATAGGGAAACATGTCCAAGATATAATATTTGGGGCGATCGCCGAGGGCGGGGGTCTTAAATGTTTTGTGTGTTTCCCAATAGCTTTGCCATTTGGCGTCGATTTCGTGGTGATTATAACTCATGGGGCTACCTGATCCTTTAGCTGGTCCTGGATTTTTTTCTGATAGATCTCGGACATTTTTCTCAAATGTACTCTATCTTAACCCATGTGTGCGTCCAGCTTACAGGCTATTTGGGCTGAGATTGGGGAAATATCCCGACAATTCCTCAATCTGCCCAAATGTAAAAAAAATGTAATAATTTGAACATTTGCGATTAAGAATTTTGAGAACTGGGAAATTAAACACAGGCAAACAGCAAATGCCGTTTGTCAGTCGTAGATTTAAAATTTGCCTCTAAAGGCAAATGACCCTTTTCCTTGAACCCTGTCGGGGGAATTTGATTCCCCCTCTTTTTTTTGGCCATTTTTTGTTTGCTTTCTTCTCTGCTTTCTTGCCTGTTTTTGTGTTCTGCTTTGTGTTGAGTTAAAGCTGAAACCTGGGCTACACTCAGGACATACTTGTAAATGCAATACAGCAACAAAGGAGCCCTTCCGTGAGTCTCGATTGTGGAAAAACAGATTATGAACTCGGCAAACGGGTTTTGGCCTATCTTGAAAACAAAGGGGTTGAAACCCCGCGCATCAAAGATCAGATCAGCCCAGCAGCCAAAGTCGATGTGATTGAAAAGAATTTTAAAGAGATCCTGACCGTGATGGGACTGGATCTGACCGATGACAGCCTCAAAGACACGCCGCGCCGCGTAGCGACGATGTTTATCAACGAAATGTACTGGGGCCTGGATCCTCAGAACTTTCCCAAAATCACAGCTGTTGAAAACAAAATGGGTTATGAGTCGATGGTGATTGAAAAAAACATCGTCGTCCACAGCACCTGTGAACACCATTTTGTGATGATCGATGGCTATGCCCATGTGGCATATATTCCCAAAGACAAGGTCCTGGGTTTGAGCAAAATGAACCGCGTGGTGGAGTATTTTTCGCGCCGCCCGCAGATTCAGGAGCGGTTAACCGAGCAGATCTACTACACCCTGGAGCATGTCCTCGAAACCCCAGATATTGCCGTTTTAATCAGTGCCAAACACTACTGTGTCAAAGCGCGGGGTGTGGAGGATATCAACTGCGAGACCATCACCAGCAAAATGGGGGGCTGTTTTAAAGAGGACATGAACTCGCGCAATGAGTTCTTGAGTTTGATTCGCTCGGCAGGTGGGGTTTAAATCTGGGTGGGTGGGCGTAAAAAAAGCACCGGTGTGCGGGCTTTGTAGGCCTCGTATTCGGGTTGCCCGCCCCACTTTTGGTCGGATTTTTCTTCCAACATGGGAACGCCGCTGATGCGGGTGAGCAGCACAAAGACAAAGATCGGAGAGATCAGGGTCAGGTATTGCCAACCTTGTAAGTGGGGCAGGGCAATCACGGCAATGCCGAGCCAAAGCAGGATCTCACCCAAATAATTGGGGTGGCGCGACCAAGACCAGAGCCCACTCTGGATAAATTTGCCCGCATTGTTGGGGTCTTTGCGAAAGCTGTTTTTTTGGCGATCAGCCAGGGCTTCAATCCCAAAACCAACAATCCAGATGGCTGTTCCCAAGATGGTCAGCAGATTGGGGGCCGTGTTGGCGTGTGTGGTGATGGCTGCCAAAGCGGCGGCCAACGAAAAGCAGACCCACAGGCCTTGCAGGGTCCAGGCCATCAAAAAGCGTGGGAAATGGGGCTTGATCTGATCAAAGCGGCTGTCTGAGCCCGTTGCTTGAATGCGCAGAAACAAAAACGACCCCAGCCGCAGGGCCCAAACGCCGATCAGCCCGCCCAGCAGCAGCGAGACGGGGCGAAACTGGCCACTCAGAGTCAGGGAGAGGGCCAAGACGGAAAGATAGGTCAAACTGCCGATCAGATCGTAAAACTTTTCGGTCTGTTTGAGGTAGGCAAAGACAAACGCCAGCCACTGAATCACATAGGCCAGCAAGACGCTCCAGCCATAAATGGGCAGACCTGCACTTGTTTTTCCATTTTGGCTGCCAGCCAGGGCCAATAAAAAGCCAATCAGTACAATGATGGGTAAAGCGAGCCAGGCTTCTTTGTCTTGTTTTTGCATGATTGCAATCCTAGCAGATGATGCAGGTGCTGAACAACTGAGACGGAATTTAAACGAGAGATGGCTTACAGCCGCGACTGAAAGGCTGCATAATGTTCATCCACAAAAGCCTTGAGCTTGCGCTGAAAATGTTCGGGGGCAAAACCCAAGGCGTGTTGGTGCAGCTGATTGGCTTGCCAGTCGCACGCTTCGAGCCGTTCTATCGCCTGGTTGAGGCTGGCCACGGTTTGGGCTTGAAAAAACACCCCTGTTTCGTCGGGCAAGACGCTGTCGAGCACGCCACCTTGGCCAAAGGCCACCACGGGACAGCCATAGGCCTGGGCTTCGACGGGCACAATGCCAAAATCTTCCAAGCCGGGAAAGATCAACGCTCGGGCTGAGTTATAAAGTGCTTCGAGCTGGGAACGATCGATCCAGCCCCGAAACGAGATATTGCTTGCAGCCTGGGCCTTGAGTCCTGCTGAATCAGGGCCTTCGCCCACCACCACCAATTTGCGGCCCGAGGCAGAAAAGGCCTCGATCGCCAGATCCAGGCGTTTATAAGGCACTGCCCGTGAAACCAGCAGGTAAAAATCTTCAGCTTGTCGCACAGGGACGGCCCTAGGCACCTGCACCGGGGGGTGAATCACAGTGGCTTCGCGGCCATAATAGCGCCGGATGCGCTGCATGACAAAGCGTGAATTGCAGGCCATGGCATCAATGCGGGTATTGCTGAGCAGGTCCCAATTGCGCAGATAGTGCAGGAGCGGGTGCATAATGGCGCGTTTGAGGCGCGAGGGCTGCTCTTGGGCGAAATAGGTGTGCAACATGTCCCAGGCGTAGCGAATCGGGGTGTGGATATACGTCAGGTGACAGGTGCGCGGGCCTGGAATGATCCCTTTGGCGCAGGCGTGGCTGCTGCTTAAGACCAAGTCAAAAGGCGTCAGATCAAAGCTTTCAAAGGCCAGGGGCATCAGCGGTAAAAACAGGCGGTGGCGACTGCGCGCGCCGGGAAAATCTTGTAAAAACGAAGTGCGAATATCCAGGGCGTTGATTGCAGCGGGCAGATCTTGGGGCTGGTGCAGAGCCGTATACACCGGGGCCTCTGGAAAGAGTTCCGCCATTTCAAGCAAGACCTGTTCTGCGCCACCCATACTCACCAGCCAGTCTTGGACCAGCGCTGTTTTTTCAGGCCACATGGCAACGCTGGTAAAAGTCATAGGTGGTTTGGGCCATCTGCTGCCAATTGAATTTTTGGAGATCGGGTGGGAGCGTCGGGCGGGCACGGAGATGGCTGGCCTGTAGAGCCTGGGCCAAACGGGTTGGGTCTTGGGGCACAAAATAATCCGCTTTGCTGCCCAAGACTTCGCGGTAGACGGGCAGATCCGAAACCACAACAGGCGTGCCACAGGCCAGGGCTTCAAGCGGGGGCAGACCAAATCCCTCCGCCAAAGAGGGGCTGATCAGGATTTGTGCTCCACTGTAGAGGCTGGGTAAATGGCTGTCGGGCACGTTCTCCAGACAGATCACGTTTTCGCTCGAGCGCGAGGCCGGTAGACCCACTGCCACCAAAGGGCCCTGGGTCTGTCTCTGTGAGGGGCTTTGTTGCTGCCAGAATGTTTGCAAAAAGTCGAATTGTTTGTGGGGTTTGGGATTGCCGACAAAGAGCACATAGGGTTTGTGGGGCTGGAGTTGGTAGCGGGCCAATAGAGCGGGGTCGGGTCTGTGGGGCTTAAAGGTTGGTTCTACCCCAGGGTAGGTCACTTGCAAAGGCGTTTTAAAGGCCGATTGCCATTGGCGAATTGCCGCTGCAGAGCTTTCTGAGACGGTTAAAATGCCAGCGGCTTGGCGCAAATGCTGACGCAGCCAGGCAAAATAGCGGGCCTGGCCTGCACCGTAATCTTGGGGCCGCTGCACATGAATCAGGTCATGTAAGGTCAGCACCCATTTGCAGGGCAATTGCCAGGGGCACAAAAAAGAGGGACTGTGAAAGAGATCGATTCGTTCACTTTTGAGCAGATGAAACAGCTCCAATTGGGCCAAGGGTGAAAAGGGCCGACCAGTCCAAGGTACCCACTGCACCTGAGACAGGGGTTCCGGTCGCCATTGCTGGGGATGATAGAGCACCAACAGCCGATCTTCGGGCTGCAGGGGCAAGTGCCGGATCAAATTGTAGGTGTAGCGGGCGATGCCGTGCAGGGGCTGCGTCAGCAGGCGAGCGTCCAAAGCGAGTTTCATGGCGTTCTTCCTTAGGGATCCACCCTACCACAGGCGGAGCTTGAGTGAAAATGGAAGTCAGTGATTCTGTCGATTAGGTGGAGGCTTGAACTCTTTTTTGAAATTTCTCTATGGTTGCCTTTGCTGTTTGTTTTCCCGATTCTACTTGAACCAACATCGGATAGGTCAGATCGATAAACTGTACGATTAAACGCACACATCTTACCACCAAAGGAGGAAAGAGCTGACGCTGTTCTGAGAGTAAACGGTAAGAAAAAAACAGCTGTTTTTGAACGCTGTGAAAATGCCCCAGCGTTGAGATATGGTTTAAAAACATCAGTAGCTCGCTTACTTCTTGGCTGTATTGCTCAGATAGCTTTATCGGCAATTCCAGGCTAAATTGGAGTTTCCAAGCCAGGGTGTCTTGGTCTTTTTTCTGTTCTGGAAACACAAGTGTTTGGATATCGTTGAAATAAACCAAATGCATCTGGAATGCCGGGCGCAATGCCAGACTTGGTATTTCAATCACCAAGGCCTCTACAGGCTCTTGAGCATTGATAGGAATATGTTTGCTGTTCAAACCCACAAACGCCAGGGCCATCTGAAATCTCAGAAAAGGATTCTCCTGATTGGGAGTGGTCTTTGATTTCATTCAACTACCACCTGTTAAAACGGGGTGGATCTGTTTCTCAAGATATTGTAAAGATGTTTTGGGATCGGAAAAACGTTCCAGCCAAGGCTTGATAGTTTTGGCTCCCCAAAACAGATTTTGAGCAATTTCAACCATCACGGGGCCACTCCAGGAGCCCGGTTCCCAAAGCAGACAATAGCGTAGGTACAGCCCTTCTTTTTGTGCCCAAGCCAGAGTGCCCAAAGGCAATAATTGATTCAACAACAAAAGCAGAGCAGGAAGTTCTTTGCGTTTGCTTGGTAAAGTAGGCGTCTGAATGGGTAAGTTAAGTAAAAATTGAAAAATAAGCGCTTTTTCTTCGATATGAATCTGTTTTAGTTGTTCATTGAGTAGTTTTATACGCAAAACCTCTTTTTCTTTGTGTTTGGTTTCACGTGTTAATAAAAGCTCTTCAAAGGGGTGTTTGCGATTTTCCTGGGCCTGAATCAATAGCGTGGTAAAGCCCAGATATTGGAACAGAGCCTCGATTTCCAGCCAAGCTGGAAGCAAAGGGGAGGGTTTCGGGGGCTGTGTCATGACCTTTTGCCTTTGGGTTTTAAGATAAATAAGCGAGGCCCAGCTTGCTCAAAATCAATTCAGCAGCATAGGCCCTTTCTCCCAACTCAATCACGCGCATCTCTGTACTGTCTTCAGCAACGCCTAAAACATCTCTTACAAAGATCTTTGCTCCGGTTTGGATCTCTGGATCTTCACTGCGCAAATCTTCGATAATGGCACGTACTGCCGAGGTGGGAAACGCGCGTTTAAGCTCGTTTTCTGTATCTGTAACGGTTCTTTGAGCTATTTGAACGGTTTCTGTCAGTATATCTCTTTGTTCCTTCATTCCAGTCTGTTGGTCTAAGAGACATTCGTAGGCCCCTTTAAAACCGTTTGCTTCAAATGCCTCTCTTAATCCTCCAATGCTACTATCAAACGCTTGGAATTGAGCGCCTAATTCACGCTCTAAATCTTGGATGATTTCTGTTTGCTTTTCTCTTTGCTCGCTTAATGCTTGCTGTGTTTCCCTGGCTCCATTTAATCTTAATTGTTGACCGTCTACTTTTTGAACGCAGCTACGCAGCTCACTTTGGTTCTCGATTAACGTTTGTTCTGTTGTCTTTATCTCAGCGCCTACTTGCTCCAGAGCCAAAAGAGTTTGCTCCAAGCTCAAGGTTAATTGGGTATGCTTTTCCTGAGCAGTTTGTTGAATGATTTTCTGTTTGGATAAAAGTTGTTTTAAATGTTTTATTTCGGTGATTTTGTCATTTTTATCTGAATTTAACTGGTTTAAAGTATGCTTGTTTTCTTCTGTGACTGGTATTGATTTTATTTGTTGTTCAATCTGGCTGAATGATTGTTTTAATTGGTTCAAATCTTGTTCTAAAGAGAGGGTTTGAGTGTGACGCGATATTTGTTTCTTTTCACTTTTTCTGACTTCTAATAAAAGATCTGATTCGTTCTCTTTTAACCCTTTGTGGGTGTTTTGTAGCCTCTCCAATGTTTGTTCGGTCGTTTGGCATTGAAGCACGGCAGTATTTTGAGCGACTTGGGCTGTGTGCAGCCCCGTTTGAGCCCTTTGCACAAGGCTATCTTGTTTTTCTAGTTCACGGCTGAGTTCCTCTTCCGCTTGTATTGCTATATGGAAAGCTCCCATTGACTCATCGATGGCTGGCCGTCGATTATTTAAAGACGCCAAAAGAGGGGCTTCTCTTTCCTCAAAATGTTCCAATTCCACCATTGCTGTTTGTAATTCTCTGCTCTCTTGCTCCAGCCTTTGTTGAATGTGGGGTTCTTGTTTTAGGTCTTTTTCTTGCTCTCGTTTCGTCAACCATTTTTCCACACCTGCTGAATACAGGCCCAAGACCGAGGCCCCACCCGCGAGAGCCCAGCCAATGGGGGTGACCACTGCCGCAGCTGAAACCCCGCCCATTAAAGAGGCCGACAACAGGACGGTTCCTGAACTGCCCATAATAAAATTTTTTGTGCCCGTCAGTGCTTTATAGCCACTGCGCATTTCATTTTCACGGCTGACCAGCTCAGACACGGGAGCCATGCGTGAGTCGGGGTTGGCATTGCGAAATTGTCTGGATTGAGCGACGAGATCAACCGCTTCTGAGTAATCGGCGTGATCGGAATAGGCACCCATACAGCCGGTAAAACAAGAAAAACAAGAACCCAAGGCTTGGGTGGAAATCAACCCTGCAGCCAATTGATTGCCCACAGGGGTATTCGTAGGATGGGTCAATGAGATGCCGGTCATAATTGCGTTGGCCATGCCATTGAGACTGGCCAAGAAGCCCACCCCCCCCTCTTTGAAGTCTGTTAAACCTTCGACCCCCTTCATTTGGGCAAAATTGCGCACGGAATCTTCTAAATGGGTCTGAAAAGTAATTTGTCTTTCCAAAATCAGACTAAAAATAGCGACATCATTCTCGTTGAAATCTTCTCTCCAGATATCCTTTTGAATCATTTGTCCTAGGGTATGGTGATCTCTGTTCAATACAATTCTTGTTTCTGGTGAGAGAGTGAGTCCACAGCCCAAAAGCTTATGGATATTGGTTTGTAATGCCGTTATTTTCTCTTCCAAGGACTTAGGATTGTCTTCAATCACCTGGATTTGAAGAATACCGCCCTCGTCTTCATCGGGCTGATGTATTCTCAATCCCTCCAATTCCACTCTTTCTTGATGAATGATGTTCACGGCTTTATGCATATCGTGGCTAAATATGGCGGCGCTGCTAGCGTCCCAGAGTTTGCTCAGACTTCCCAATGTGCCTACCGCAGAACTTAAACCACCTGTAATCGTGCCATAAAGGCCTCCGACAGAGCCATCTTTATACGGGAAGGGATTGTAACTGGGGCTCCCCGTTGAAGCCCATTCGGTGCCCAATCCAAAATTTTGATGGGCGTTTATCCCCGCTGTTGTGGGGTTAAAACTGCTGTCTCCTACGGTTTTGATTGCATCGGGTAGACTGCCCAGAGTAAAAGCTGGATAAGTCCCTGACATACCGATGGTGCCATAGATTTCTCCCGTGAGGCTACCTTGGCCACATACCAAATGGCTGGTTGCCGATTTGATTGCTTGATATGCAGAACTGACAAAGGAGCCCAGGCAACTAAAGTACCCTTCTTCTTCCAATTGTTCCTGTTGTGGGGCTCTGTTGTCAAAATCCTCTTGTTGATGGGCCCCCCCCAGTTCTAAGTCCTCGTCGTTATCGCTGTCTACCATGATCATGGATCGAGGAGGCTGAGTTCTTGTTCTCAGCTCTTGCATTTCGACTTGATTGGCTGGTGGTTGCTGTGTTGATGCTGTGCGTTGGGGCTGTTGTAAATAGGGATTGAGTCCTGAGAAACGGTTGCGGGGATCAGATAAATTCAGGGAACCATAGGGCATGAAGGGGCTCCTAACTCGGCTTCTGCCAGAATCTCATCTAAAATATTTCTAAAAATTTCAATATTTTCAACCAGCTCTTGATAAATGGGCTCTAAGATGGCAATACTCCTGTTTTGGGCTTCTAAATTGTCTAGTCTGTCTGCAAAATAATCGCAGCGGTCCAAATATTTTTCCAACAGTGTTTCTGCCTGCAAGGGGAAGACTTGCTTTCGATGAAGCGCTAAAATATTTTCTCTCACTTCGCCCGTGAGGTTCTGGATCTCTTGCTCTAATTGTGTGTAAGTTTGAGCCAGATCGCGATTTTTTTTGAGTTGAACGAGATCCCTTTCCCAATCTTTGATTTGGAAATAAAGAGCGTCAGAGCCCTGTCGATGGGACCAAATTGAAATTTGTTTTAAATTTGTCTGATACGCTATTTCTTGCCTGCTGAGATAATGATCCAACGCCAATAAATCAAACTTATTTTGAAGCACTTTTGATTCAACTTCTTTTAGGACCTGTTTCAATGCCAGGATGTGTTCGGCAATTTGAAGACCAAGACATTCTTCTTCAGCATCAAGTATTTTTATTTCTGGGATTTGTTTTTTTTCTGGTGGAATTGCTGGGCTTTTTCTCGCTAAAAAATGGAACAGATTTTGGGCTTCGGTATGATTGGGATCAAGGCGAAGGGCTTTTTTGACATATTTAAGTGCAAGAGATCTGTCTCCTACGATCACCCGCAAATGGGCCAAACCAATATAGGGCATGGGATCTTTGCGGTTATATTGCAGGGCTTTCAAAAATAGTGCATGGCACTCGCTCAGCTCTTGTTGATGAGAAAATTTGCTCTCTGAAGCTTTAGATAAAAGCGAGAGACCCCCTTCCACATATTTGTGGGAGTTGGCTTTTCTTTCTTGATTTAAGGTCTCTTTTTTTGCTTGTAAGTCTTGTATTGTTTTGAAATTCATAAGTTGTCAGCACTTTTATAACAAGATTGTAACAAAAAAAAATAAGCAACACAAATTTTTTATGCTGCTTAACTGAACCGATTGCCCCGGGTCATAACCAAATCTCTGCGATTGAAAAATGACTTTTAATGGCTTTCGTTCAGCTTATCTGCCGCCAATCAGCCCGCCGATATTGCCAAGCACAGAGCCCTCTCCTTTGGAACTGCCGCCAATTGAAGGTGCAGACTGGATAATCCGATCTGCCAAACGTGAGAAGGGCAAACTCTGCAGATAGACTGTACCGTGACCTTTGAGGGTGGCCAAAAACAGGCCTTCGCCGCCAAAGAACATCGATTTTAAATTGCCTGCGCGTTCGATATCGTAGTCAATGCTGGGCGAAAAGGCCACCACACAACCGGTATCGACCCGCAAGGTCTCGCCCTTGAGTTCGCGTTTGATCAAGGTGCCACCGGCATGGATAAAAGCCATGCCATCCCCTGTCAGCTTTTGCAGAATAAAGCCTTCGCCGCCAAAAAAGCCGGCACCCAGTTTTTTCTGAAAGGCGATGGAGACCTCGGTGCCCAAAGCGGCGCAGAGAAAGGCGTCTTTTTGGCACAACAATGTGCCACCAAATTCAGACAGATTAATTGGCAGAATCTTTCCCGGATAAGGAGCGCCAAACGCCACGCGCTTTTTGCCTTGGCCCTGGTGGGTGAAATGGGTCATAAAAATCGACTCGCCTGTCAAGGCACGTTTGCCTGCATCCATCAATTTGCCAAACAGGCCCTTGTCCGGTTTAGAACCGTCGCCCATTTTGGCTTCAAAGGTGATGCCATCTTCCATCCAGTTCATGGCACCGGCTTCAGCGATCACGGTTTCGCCGGGATCCAGTTCAATCTCCACCAATTGCATATCGTCGCCAAAGATCTCGTAATCCACTTCATGGCTTTTCATCTTGGGTTCTCCCTTATTTTGTCCAGCTTTGGTTTCGGCTTTTCTTTTGCCTGCATCAGTTTAACACCTACAACCTACCCTGCTCCCAGAATTTACGCAAATCTGCCTCGTATGGCTCGGGTTGGCCATTCCAGACTGCCTCGTGGCCACCGTGGGGGTAAATGGTCAGGCTGCGCAATGCGGCAGGCAGAGCTGCATGAATTTTTTTTGCCATCCAGGGGGGAGTCAGGGGATCTTCCTGATTGACCACGACCCAGGTCGGCAATTTGACCTCGGGAGCCAGAGTGGTGGCTGCACAGTCTTGAAACTTCACACCAGCGCGCATGCCGGCAATGCCAATGGCTGTTTCGTAAAGCCAGGGGGGCAGGCCGGGACTTTTGGACTCGGCCACATCGCGCAGCGAACTGCTGGGGCTTTCGACCAGCAGGGCTTTGACCTGGGGAAATTGGCTGGGCAGGCTGGGAGCGGCGTTGAGAATGGCCATGCTGCCCCCGGAGCTGCCCCAGAGTAAGATGGGGCGTTGAGGAAAGTCTTTCTGCAGCGCGCTTAAGACCGCTTTGACATCTTCTTTTTCTTTGCAGCCGTAGCTCACTCCCGCTTGATTGTGGTCGGAGATCCCATGGTTGCGCATTTCCATGGAGATCAGCTGAAAACCCATGCGTTCAGCGGCTTTGGCATAACGCGCCCCATTCAGCCAGGTCGAAGTGATGCCTGAGACGTGTAAAAGCAGGGGGGCATCCGCAGAGGCTTTGGTTGTTGTGGATTTGCTTGTGGATTTGGGTGTCTGATCGGGAAAGACCCGGTAGTGGATGTTCATTCCCTCAGAATTGCTGGCAAAACGTGATTCTGCCGTGAGCTTTAAGGCCGCTTCACAGCTCAGATCGAGATTGCTATCAGCGGAAGCGCCAGGGCGCAAATCTTTAAAATAGCCTTTGCGGTAATCGTCGCATTGGGCGGGATTGGCTTTGAGCCAATAGGCTTTGCCGTATTTGTAATAGAGCATTTTATCGGCCTGCAGATTGAGGTAGAACAGGCCAGCAACAGGAATCAGGCTCAAACCGAGTAGCGCAGAGAAGAGGATTTGGGTGGATTTTTTCATGAATTGTAATATACCAAATCTCGCGATTCACACAAGCACAAAGTTGGCTCAAAGCCTCTTGTTAGAGCTAAACGTCCAACTGAGCCAGCAATTGCTGGGCCAAGCTGGCAATCGCAGGTTCATGAAAGTCCTGCATTTCCCGCAAGACCGCAATACTTTCGGGGGCATCGAGTTCGGCCAGGGCCCGCAGGGCCTGTTTGCGCAACTCGGCATCTTCCCAATAGGGTTTGTAGACCATTTCAATCAAAATGGGCAAAGCGCGCACATCGCCGATTCGGCCCAATGCGGCCACAGCCATCTGCTGCAGGCGAATATCCACAAGATAGTCGGCCCCTGAGGCTGAGAGAATCTGACAGAGGGGTTCCAGAGCCTGGGGGTCTTGGGTTTTTCCCAAGGCCTGAGCAGCTGCCCAACGCACTTCCAGAGCCGGGTCTTCCAGCGCTTGAATCAACGGCTCAACCCGCTCCGCAAAAACGATTTCACCCAGACTCCAGGCTGCTTCGGCTCTCACCTGGGCATCGGGGTCTGATTGCAAGAGTTCGAGCAGGTCTGTTTTGGCATCTTCAGCCCCCAAAAGACCCAAGGTGTGAACCGCTTTGCTGCGTACCTCGGGGAAAACATCTGTCAAAGCGGCTTTGAGTGGAATTAAATTGCCCATCCGGGCCAGGGCAGCCAGAGTGGCGTTGCGCACGTGGATATCTGGGTCACCCAACATTTCCAGCAAGAGGTACTGATCTTCGGCGACGCCAATTAGTCCCAGGGCTTCCACTGCCGCTTCACGGACATCACGGTGCCAGTCTTTGAGTACATCAAAGAGCAAGGGGCGGGATTGAACCACCTTTAGCAGTCCCAAAGAGCGGGTGGCTTGGCTGCGCACGCGGTTGTTTTCGTCTTCGAGTGCCCGCAAAAGTGAAGAAACCGATTCTGAATAGCCAAACTTTTGCAAAGACTCAGCCGAGCGCTCGCGTTGGACCGGGGATTGGCTGTTGATCTCAACCAAATAAGACCAAAGCGATTCCTGGGGTTGCAATTTCATCAAGGTCCGGGCCGACATCTGGCGAATACTGCGCTCGGGATGATCCAGGGCCTCTTTTAAAACCGGGAAAGCCGCTTCGCCCATGGCATAAAGAGCTTGAACAGCGGCCTGAGCCAAACCCAGATGCGAGAGGGTCAGGGCCTTGTGTAAAAAGCCCAGGGTCTCGACATCTTGCACCTGGGAAAAGACCTGAAGAATGGCATAGCGCAGAGCTTCATCAGGAGAATCAAAGGCATTGCGCAAAATTTCCAGTCCGGCCTGCCCCATTTTACCCAAGGCCCGCACCGCCATGACCTTGATATCTTGATCCCAATCTTGGAGCAATTCACTGGTTCCCTCCAAGGCCCGATTTGCAATCAAGACGTCAAAAAGTACTTGGCGCAATTCCGACTGCTCGCTGCGGCGCAAAAAATCGACCAAAAAGGGTGAAATCTCTGCACTGGGCCAGGCACTGAGGTAAGGCAAGGCCTGCATTTGTAGCTCTTCTGAGAGGCTTTGGATTTTCTTGAGCAATTCTGGCAAGGGATAAGTCTCTGGCGTCTCGGCCAAAGCTGCCAACAAGGGGGGGAAAACAGGCGCAGGCAAAAGTTTGAGTTTTTCATAGAGCATGGGCTGGGCCGATTCTCCCAATTGCACCAAGGCCAGGGCTGCTGCTTGCCCCAATTGCAGTTCATCTTGGCCCAGCAATTCAGCCAGTGGCTCGGCCGCTTCCGAGGCTGCCAAATGGCCCAGCGCACTGGCTGCCGCCACGCGGACGGCCAGCCCTTCATCTTGCAGGGCTTCGATCAGGGCGGGAACCGCAGCGGGTTCGTTTAAGCGGCCCAGGGCCTGCGCTGTCACGGCTCTTAAATCGCGGGTGCCAAATTCCAAGGTCTCAAGCAGAGGGGCCAGCGCTGCAGGATCGGCAATCCGGCCCAGGGCTTCAATTGCTGCCATACCCACCTTGACCGACTCATCTTCGAGGGCCTGAAACAGGCCGTCTAAAGCAGCCGGTTCGCCCAAGCTGCCCAGAGCCAAGGCACAGGCTTCGCGGACGGCCTCTTCTTCATCTTCAGCCAGGGTGTCCAAGAGATCTGAAACCGCGCGCACATCTCCCAAATACGCCAAAGAACGGGCTGAGGCAGTCCGCACTTCTGCAGCTTCGTCTTCAATTAAAGCTGTCTGCAGGGCTTCTACAGCCTGAAGATCTTTTAATTCACCCAAAGCCGTGGCTGCGGCTTCACGTACATCACGCATCCCATTTTCGAGCGCATCGAGCAAGGGGTCAACCGCTTGCAGATTGCCCATTTGCCCCAGAGCGGCGACCGCGGCTCGGCGCACATCGCGGTCTTTGTCTTCCAAGGCCTGCAACAGAATCCGCAAAGAGGCTTCGTCGCCCATTTTCGCCAGTGTCTGAATGGCCGCCACCCGCACAAACCAAATTTCATGCTGGAGACGCTGATGCAGAAGGGGGATCAGCGAAGCACCCAATTTGGGTAAAACCTGTGTTGCTGCCAAGCGAATGGTCTCATCGCGATCTTCCAGCAAGGCCAATAAAACCCGCTGTCCGGCCGGGGAATCCAATTGCGGAAAGGCGGCCAACGTTGTGAGAATGGCAATGCGTACGGCGTGGTCCGTCTCTTTTTGTAAAAGCGCCAACCAGGCATCCAGACTCAACCAGTCAGGGTGTTTGCGGAGGATTTGGCAGAGACGCTCGCGCACAGCCAGATCCTGTTCCTGTTCGAGCAAATTTAAAAAGAAATCGTGCAAACGCTCATCGAGATTTTCAGAAAAATAGTCCAAGACGCTCAAACGCTCTTCGGGATCGGGCGAGAGCAGGTTTAAAAGGATTTGCCACTGTTCAGAAGCCGGTTCAATCCGGTGCAGAGACTCCACCACCTGATACAAAACCGCTTCATCGCGGTCGGACAAGGCCGCAATCAAATAGTCAATTGCCAGGGAATGGCCAATGCGGCCCAGCGATTGTGCCGCTGCCATGCGAATCGGGGCCTGGGGTGATTTTAAATACACTGACAGCGGTAAGATCGTATCACTTTCTCCCAAATTGCCCAGTGCAGTCAGGATCACATCTTGCCAGCTTTGGCCTTCCAAACGCGCCACTTCACCCAAGAGGTAGGGTATCGCACGGCGGTCTTCGCGCTGACCCAATTCCAATACGGCTTCGGGGCTCATTTCTGGTTCTTGGAGAAAAACATGGTAAAGCAAGACCCAGAGTGCTTCTTCGGGCTGAATCTGGCTCAGGGCCAAAGCTGCAGCCATTCGCACTTCGCGCGTATCATCATGTAACATCTCCATCAGGGGAGGCAGGGCCTGTTCTGCCCTGA
Organism: Candidatus Sericytochromatia bacterium; assembly: GCA_018780035.1. GTDB lineage: Bacteria > Cyanobacteriota > Sericytochromatia > UBA7694 > UBA7694. The sequence goes on along the minus strand of JADMKE010000005.1, from coordinate 81,524 downwards.
CATGTCCCAAAATTTGGGCCCCCAGGCTTCTGACGGGTGCGCGGTGGTCTTGCAAGACCTGCCTGACCACGGCCTCTGAAATTACGCCACCCATGCGGGCCAGTCCTTCTCCGGCTGCCAACCTCAGACTTTCGTCATCGGTCTGGCGCATGACCAGTAAAAGCGGCTCGATCACGCGTTTGTCTCCCGAATTGCCCAAGGCCTTACAGGCCGCCATTTTGACTTCCCGATCGGAATCCAGACGCAAGACGTTGAGCAGGGCCTGGGTCACTTTTTCATCTTGGCTACCGACCAAAAAGCGGGCCACACTTTCGCGAATTTCCCACTCAGGAGCCTCCAAGAGACTCAGAATCTGGTCGAGCGGGCAAAAGCTGCGCAGCGATTGCAATACTTCCAAAGCGGCCTTGCGGGCCATCCAATCGGGGTGTTGCAGTTCTTTGAGCAAGATCTGGGCGGCCGGTTCGCCAAATTTAATCAGGGCATCGCAGGCCGCTTGCACGACGCTGGGTTCGGGGTCTTGCAAAAGTGGCAAAAAATGGGGCAAGGCTTCGGTTAAATTCAATCCAGCCAAGGCCTGAATCACGGTTCTGCGAACATCGCTGTCGCGATCGCTGAGGGCTTCTGTGAGCGGCTGGAAGGCCTGTTGATCGGCCACCAAGACAAGCTCAAGCGCAGCGGATTCACGCATATGGGCGCTGGGATGACGAAGTTGCAGCAAGAGACGCTCAGTGACTTCCAAAAACGGGGCTCCTTGGTTGAAATCTATAATTGATCCGCAATACAGTATACTTGTAAATTAATGTTCTGTTTTTACAAAGTTCGGAAAGAGGCTTTTTGCCTGCATGTCTGTTGAGTCAAACGCACAAACAGCCAAATTAATACCCCTCAAAAGTCCCTGTTTTGAGCAGATGGCCGCCTTGATTGAGACCTTTCCCGAACACCCCTTCGAGACCCTGGTTTTAACCACTGCGGATCTGGAGCGGTTTAGCTGTTCTCAATGTGGTGTGTGTTGTGCCTTGCCTTGGCGTATTCACCTCAGCCAACGTTATTATGAGCGCTGGTATACGCATTTTCACAACGACCCTTCAGGTCGCTTTCAACGTCCATTTACCAAGTTGGAAGAGACCACAGCCAATAATTTCGCAGATATGCGGCGGCAGGACAACAGCAATCGCTGTATTTTTTTGGAGCCGGATAACCGCTGTTATATCCATGCCAATTACGGTGAAGAGGCCCTACCCGATGTCTGTAGGCGCTATCCGCGTGTGGCATTGCGTCATGATAACCGCTATGGCAGCGATTATTTGCTTGGCAGTTGTCAGACGGCTCCCAGCCTTCTAACGGGCGATTGCCAAGTCTATTATTATTTTGAGCCCCAGCCCCGCCATGAGCGCTCGCTGCCTTTGCACTTGCCCGAAAAATATTATGCGGGTGAATTGGGCAAAGCCCAAAATTATCTTTGGGTGGCTTTGATGTTGGATGTCTTGCAATTGCAGGTTAATACCCCTTTGCAGCGCTATGCTTCTCTCTGCTACAGCTTGGAATACTTCTGTTTACAAGACGAACTCTCAGCCCTCAGCCCCCAACACTTGCAATGGCTCTACCGCGAGCAAATGCGGCGTTCAAGTGAATTGAGTTTGGCTGCAGCCCCCATCGCTGAACAAAAACAGGCTCTTGAATGGTTTTTTCAATTATTGGAACCTTCGTTTTTGCCCCTGCTTGACCATGCCCGCAAGATTTATCACGGCCAGAGTCCCTGGCCCAGTTTGGATGCGGCTGAACGGGAAAGTTTAAATGCCTTTTTGGAACAGTTTTTAATTCGCAAATTGATGGCGATGCCGTATAAAAACCCCTTTTACGAATCCATTTCTTTTTCCCAGAAATATTTTCTGCTCAGTTTACATCTCTTGATGATTCAAATGATGGCCCATTATTACCGTTCACGTACACAGCAGCCTTTAAATCTCAAACATCTCAGCCAGGCTGTCAATCTGGTCGAAGGTCGTTATTCTCAGCGGCGTGATTGGGTGGAGCAGCAGGGAATTACCGAATTGAACAGCGAAGACTGTTTGGGCCTGATGAAAATCGCTTTGTCCCTCAATTTGGGCTTGGCCCAATGAAAAAACCATGAAGACAGGGATCTCGGGCTGTTTTCTGGCGCTGGCAATGTCTGTGTTTTCAGCGCCAAGCTTTGCCCAATCCCCTCCAGGTTTAAATCTGCAGAACCGGGCCAAGTTACAAAAACAGACCCAAACCCAGAGTTACAGCTTTGTTGTTGCTGGCGATAACCGCGATGGGGATGCCATTTTGCTGAATATTTTTAAACGGGCCCAGCCCTTTCAGCCCCGTTTTATGTTACACAGTGGCGATTTTGTGCCCGAGGGCCGCAAACAGGAGTACCTGAACTTTTTAAAACTGCTCAAACAGGCCCCTTTTCCGGTTTTGCCTGCGATAGGCAATCACGAGATCTACCACCAAGGTCGGCGCTGGTACACGGCTTTTTTTGGCCCCAGCGACTTTGTGATGGACTATGGTCCCGATCGCTTTGTCTGGCTCGACAATGCCGAGAAGCGGCTGACCCAGACCCAGCTCAACTGGGTGAATCAGGTGCTATCCGTTAAAAAGCGTTATAAATTTGTGGTGATGCATCATCCGCCCCAGAATATCTTCTGGTTTTATGCCTTCAACGAGGGTTCTGAGGCCCTGATCAAGATCGTCGAAAAACACAAAGTGAATTATGTCTTTATGGGCCATATCCATATCTACGACAAAATGGAGAGCGAAGGCGTGAAATGGCTGATCAGCGGCGGCGCAGGGGCACCGCTCTACCGCATGCCGCTCTATTTTTCGCCCGAGGGTGGGGCCTATCCGCATTTTGTCTTGCTGCAGGTGGGCCCCAAGGGCATCAAAGAAAAGCTGATTCGCTTAGACAAGTGAACTAAGATCAACCTGACTGGCGCAGGTTATCTTGCTCAGCAGAGTTGCTAGACAATCAAACACAACTGCTGACTGAGGCCAGTTGGTCTGCGGGCAAGCGTTAGCAGCACAAAAAAAAGCCCCAGAAATATCTCTGGGGCCGGGCAATCACAAACAACGAGCAGGGAATCAAGCCTTAAGCCTGAGATTTTAAGGATTCAAGGGCGCAATCCGGGTGTATTTCTCGACCAAATTGACCATTAAATCGTTGAGCTTTTCGACCTTGTGGGCCCCAATCGTGGGTTCAATATGGCCTTGGGCCGTGCCCACCCCGCTGTCGTCGGTCAAGAAGACATATTCGCCGCCGGTCGAAATGGCCAGCATGCGCATCAGAAATTCGGTCTCTTTGTCCACGCCACTGGAGGCAATCGGAATAATCCGAATACCCTGACGGGTCGCACTTTTGAGCAATTCTTTGAGCTGGCGCAGATTGCTTTCTGTGTGATGGGGGGGAGCGTCGAGCACCAGAAAAAGCAGGCGGGCGCGGGCTGAACTGCTCCACGGGTGTTGGTGGATCGCATCGTCCAAAGCCGAATTGACGGCTTCGGGAGAATCCCCACCTCCCCCGGCACGCTGGGCCTGTAATTGGCTCTGAACACGGTTAAAGTCTGTGCTGAAGGGGAAGGGTTTGACCAGGTATTCATCACCTTGATCGCGGTAAAAATTGGTGCTTACGCGCAAATTGAGTTGTTCTTGGTTGCGTTGAACCCGCTCCAAGACATTTTTGAGTTCGATTTTGAGGTATTCCAGTTCATCCCCCATCGAGCCTGTGGTGTCGATACTGAGCATAATATCGACTTGATTGGGAGCGATTTGTGGCTCCGCTTCACGGTTGAGGGTATAAGCTCTGAATTGGCCCTGCTGGCTTTGTACCGCATCTAATTTCAGTTCCATCTCAGGCACCTCGACTTGATAATCCCCACTGCGGCCCTCACTGCGACTTTGCCCATCGAGATTGACGAAAAAATCCGCAGCCCCGGCCTGATTGGTACGGGCCTCTGCGAGCAAATTGCCCTGGGCATCTTTGAGTTGCACAGGCTGATCGACCCAGGGCTGGCCCCCCTGGCGCAAGAGCACGGGGACCCGCTGGGTGGGAAAGAGCTGCCAATGGGCCAATTTTGCTTGCCACTCCGCTTTGCGGGTGAGATTCAGCCAAAAGTCCCAGTGTTCAAGATCGCTCCATGTGCCCGCGGTGAGCAAACCTGCGCGGGCCTGCAGCGCATCGGGGGGGGGCGAAGGTTCAGCCGAAGCCACAGCCGAAGGGGTCGCGATCGGGCTCGGAATTGGGCTCGGAATTGGACTCGGAATCGGGCTGCTGAGGGAGCTGGCCTCTGCGGGCAAAGAAGTGGCTGCAGGCAAGGGTTCTGAATCAGACGCAGCAGAAGGAGCGGCAGAAGGAGCAGAGGTGGCTTCGGCCGTTGGCATCGGCATTGGCGTACCAGAAGGGCGGGGGCTATCTGGCAAAACATCTCCCCTGCTATGGGTGCTTTGCGCGTTGACCAAAGCAGAAGAGGGAGAGGCAAACAGGCTCTCGGAACCTGTGCAAGACGTAAACAGCGAGGCACTGAGCAGACTTAAGAGCAATAGAGATCCAGATTTTTTTGACATGGGTTGAAGTCCTTTGAGATTGATTACTTTTTTATAATAGTTTATTTTTACATATTTGTAAATACAATTTTTAAAAATAAACTATTGGGCAAAGGATCAGCCTCAAAGGGTTACAGGGTCAATAAAATCCGGGGGTTAAAACAAAGAGATGTTCCTTGAGTGTTAATTTGGTTTAGATTTAACAGCATGTTAACCTCAATTTAAGTTTAGGGACGTCAGATCCATTTTCTGGAGGTCTATAAACTAATCAAGAAAAGTTAATTGTAGGGAGTCCGAAATCATGATGAACAAAATTATTGCACTGTTAAAAGAAGAAGAAGGCCAGAGCATGGTTGAGTACGGTATTATCCTCGCGCTGATCGCCGTGGTTGCTATCGGTACTGTACAGGCCATCGGCCAAAAGCTGCACAGCAGCGACGGCAGCGGCGCATTGGACAAAGTCAACGCTGAACTCGGACGTGTTTCCGGTGGTTCCAGCGGCGGCGCCACCAACTAAGCAGCCCTTTAAAATTATTTTCCACAGCCCGGCACACCTGCCGGGCTGCTGCTTTTTGAGCTGACTGTTACAATACATTTCAGGACAGACAAGATGTTAAACCCAAAATGTTAAACGCAAGATGTTAAACGAAATCCCCCTCACTTATTATGCCGTGCTGCTGATCGGCATTATCGCCACCGTGACCGACTTCTGGAAGCGCAAAATCTACAATTGGCTGACCCTGCCCGCGATTGCCGTGGGACTGGGTCTGAATGCCTGGGCCAAAGGCTTGCCGGGTTTGGGAGATGGCTTGCTGGGACTTTTGCTCGGCGGCGGGGTCTTTTTGATTTTGGGCCTGCTGGGCATGATGCGCGGTGGGGATATCAAATTGGCGGGGGCAATGGGGGCTTTGATTGGCTGGAAACTGATGATCACCGCCCTCTATTATTCAGCCCTGATTGGTGGGGCCTTTGGCCTGATCTGGGCAGCGTTACATGGCACCCTCTGGCCGACCCTCAAACGGGTAGGCCGGGCACTCTACGCTGCTGCTGCTCCCGGTATGAAACCCGAAGTCGAGCTGGCCCAGAGCGAAACCGAGCCCATGCCGTATGGCGTGGCGATTTCTTGGGGCGCGATTGTCACCCTCTTTGGCCTACCTCCGGTCTATTAGCGATGAAACGTCTAAACAAAAACAAACGGCACCAGCGCGGCCAAGCCATGGTCGAGTTTGCAATTGTGCTGCCGATTTTGATTGTTCTGACCCTTGGTGGGATTTATTTGACCCTCTCTTACCTGCACAAATTGCGCATGAATGGGCTGGCGTTTATGTCGGCTCGGGTGGCCGCCGTGCGCAGCGAGGGCTATGATGCCGCCGCTTTTGTCAAAGAGCGCTACAAACGCAGCAGTGGCCAAAACTGGGTCGATCAAATCACCAGCCCCGCTGCCCTGCCTGCCAGTGGCCAGGTCACGGTGGTCATGCAAAAACAGACCGAACGCCTGGATTTGCTTGCCAATGCCATCGATATTCTCAGTGGCGGCAGCAATTCAGATCCGGCACAACTCACGGCCCGTTCCACCCTGCCGCGTGAATATTGGACCTATAACGGTGAATCCCGCCCGCGCACCCGCACGATTGTCGATTACCGCTATGGCAGTATCGGTCCCTTGCCCTGGCTCGATTTGCTCGATGCCCTGCCCGACGCCATTTTTGACGCCAAGCAGATGGCCGACGCGCCCGGTAATAGCAACAATGAGGCACTGGGCTTGGCTCCCCCCAATACCAATTTGATCAATTTTTACAATGCCCGTGGTTGGACGCGCATGGACTATCTCGAAAACAGCGAAAAAGAAAACGGCCAATTTGAAAATATGCGCCTGATAGCCACCTATTTTAAAGAGATTGAAAACGGTGCCAGCCTGGTGGGCTATCTCTTAAAGTTCTCTGGTTTTGGGGCTGCCTTGCAAGAGGTGATGGGGGCTGTCACGGAACCCCTGAGCGTGACCGTCGAAACCACCATGGGCAAGGTCTCCAGCACCTTAGACACCCAAACCCGTGCCAGTATGCAGACCCTGCCTGGAGAACGGGCTCAATGAGAAAGCTCAAATCCCAACGCGGCCAAGCCATTCCCTATGTGGCTTTTTTGATCTTGATTTTAAGTGCTGCCTCACTGGTGATTTTTGATATTGGTCGCATGGTCAATGCCCGGATTCAGGCCCAAAATGCCGCTGATGCCGCCGCCTTGGCCGCTGTCTCGGTCAAGGTCTCGAAACACCATGTCGATACCCTGATGCGGGCGGCGATGTCCCAGGAGGCCATGATTTCCCAGGCTGAGATCCGCGCAGCGCAAGCTGTGGCCCTGCGTGCCTTTATCAAAGGCAATGCGGTGGGAATTCAACCCCCAATTGTCGACCCCGAAAACCCACCCCCCAATCCCTTGCTGGGCCAGTTCAAAGAGCTGGGTGATCGCTACCGGGCCCACACCAATTTGGCCTACAAACACGCAGTCAAACTGCACCGCGAGCGCTTGGCCCTGCAGGCCTGGTATAAATGGCTGGAGCGCAACGGGCGCAAAGCCACTGCCGAAGCTGCGCGGATTGGCTATGCGGTCAATTTACAGGGCTACGATAATCTCAGTGACGATGCCCTGCGTGAAAACCTCGAAAACGAGCTGGACAAAATTGGGGATTTGCCCGAGAATCAAAGTCTGCCTGCGATTGAAGGCTTTATTTATGCCGAAGATGCCGCCAGCACCAATGGCACCTTTGGCAAGAGCTTTCTCGAACTCAAAACCCGCACTGTCTCCAGCCAGGCGGGTACAGCCTTGCTTAAATACCTCAAACAATACGAGTTACGCACCCTGGCCGCTGCCCAATTGATGCGTCAGCCCGGCAGCACCCCGATCAGCCCGCTCTCGTTTTTGGCCATGAACTGGTATTCCCCACGCCTGATGGCGATTGAAGACAACCCCAGCGAGGTGGGCCACTGATGCACACGTTCAACCGACAGCACGAAAAGGGGCAGGCCCTGGTCGAATTGGCAATTGTCTTTCCCCTGCTGCTGGTCTTGATGTTGGCCGTGGGCTATTTTGGCCATGCGGTCAGCTCTCAGCAAAACCTCAATACCGCGGCACGCTCAGCGGCCCGCCAAATGGCGATCGACAGCACCTCCAGTGCTGCGCGGCGTACCCTGGGCAATTACAGACCCGAGTCTGATACCTTTTTGGACTTGGCCAGCAAAGATCTCCAGAGCCTGCTGCGCAAAAACCAATTGCTGGTGCGCGACAAGACCTTTATGGGTCATGATTACAACCAAATTTTTGGCCTCGATGGTCAATTTGAGCGCTTAAGTGAGCAGCGATTTTTTTATTCTCTGCGCGAAACGGTGGATGGTACCAGCTCGGCTTATAACAGCCCCAGCCCCAAAGATCGCAATGGCAAAACCCCCGAAAATCTGCGTTCGCTCGAAATGGGCATTGGCGCGCTGTATTATGGGGGCACCCTGCAATACCGCCTGGATGAACTCAATCCGATCTCACGGGTGATCTTTCAGCTCGACAGCGATCCCACGATCCGGATTGGGGCCACAGCCCTGATGCCTGCAGAGCTTCCCTTGCGCGGTGGCAGCTACGGCCTGCTCAATCTCAATCCCTGGATTGGCAAATTGGTGGGCGAAGATGTCAGAAGCAGTCCCGATTATCCTGATTTAATTGGGCCCGAGAGTTAAAACGGGATCCAGCTAAAACAGAGAGCTAAAACAGACCATACAGCACAAATGGGCTCCAGAAATAGGGGTGTTGGTGGTTTTTACCGTATTTCCCAGCCAGAAATTCCCGTTTGGTGGCGTTTAAGGCCTGAGAATAACCCGAGCCGAGTTTGGCATAAAAAGCCGGCATAAATTGGGCGGTGCCTGTGTCGCTGATCTGCCAAAGTGAGACCGAAACGCGGTTGGCGCCGGCTTGTAAAAAGGCCTGGGTCAAACCCACCACACCTTCCCCTCTGAAAATTTTACCCAGCCCTGTTTCACAGGCTGAGAGATTGACAAAATCTGCTTTGAGCTTGAGTTTGGCAATTTCAGGTCGGCGCAGATAATTGTCTTCGCTTTGGGGTTCGCTCGTCTGCGAAAGCACCAGCGCAGAGAGTTCGGGGATTTCTGGCACGGTCAGACCGTGGACGGCCCAATGCAAAATTTTGTATTCACTTAAATTATCGGCTTCAGAACGCGCTTTGATCTCTGCTTCCGCGACGTCTGTGCCCTGCAGCAATTCCGTGCCTGGGACCAAGGCCTGAATCGCCTCGACCTCAGTCAAACTGCCTGGCAAGGGCTGCCAAGCTGGGGCGTAAAGGGCCCCATAGATTTCACGCATCGGGGCCTCGGGTGCGCTCCAGAATTGACGTTTGAGATTGAGCCATTCAGCGGGGCTCTCTATGGGCTCGCTGGCATAACTCACGGGCTGATACTCTGCCGCTCCCATGGCCAAAAGAGGCTTGCGCTCGGGGCTGTATTCGCGCTGAAGCAGATGATAGAGCACATCAAAAGACTGAATATACTGAATATCCATTTGCTCAACCAAATAGTGTCCCAGGGCATCCCGCAGGGTTTCAAAAGGCACCAGGCCCAAGACGCCATCGGGAATCACCAAAAGGCGTTTGGCGTCTTTGATAAATTCCGCTTGGGGCTGAATCAAAAGCAGGTAGAGCAAATGGCCGAGGTCGTGAACCGTGTTTAAATCTGACTGGGGATTGCTGAGCAATTGGCGATAGACCTGACAAAGCCGGGAAAAATCGGGCAGATTGCCTGTGTTTAAACGCAGTGAGGTGGCATATTTTTGGTAAATCGGCTGCTTTGCCAACAAGGCATTTAAATCGCTGAACTCGGTGCGAACCCCCGCGCGTTGAAACCCAAATTGAATCAAATGCTGATCCGCGGTTTGCACAAAACTCAATGCAGCGGTTTGAGGCGGTAAATAATTGCGCAGATCCCAGTTTGAGAGGCTGTTTTCCAGGCTGTCGTCCACTGTCATGGTGTTGCTCCAGCCTTTGAGATCTTCCAAAAAGATCGCCGCTTTGCTGGCTTCTAAATAATTAAACGCACTTTGAAGGTGTTTGCGTTTGAAGAAGTCATCCGGCTCGGTTTCTCGCAGTCTCAAATAGGCCTCTATCAAGGCATGGTAAGTGGGGATGGTTTTTTCGCTGGCTTCGCGTTGCACGTCTGGATCGGCTTTATTGGTGTTTTTTAGACCTGCCAAAGCCGCTTCCAGCACCGGAATGGCCTGGGCCGTTTGGCCATCGGCCAGCAAGGCCTGGCCCAGCCCTGCAGAATACTCACCCAAGAACTTATTGTGGGGAACCGTTTGGGCCAAGTTAAACACTGTTTGATAGCCCACAAGTGCGTCAGCCAATCGCCCTTGTCTGTGCCAAATTTGGGCCAGGCCAAACAGAGCTTGGGCTTCGTAATAGGCCGTGGGCAAAGCCTGAAAGCCTGCGCGAGCAGCGCTAAACTGACTCAGTGCCGAGGTTTCATCTCCGAGCTGTAAAAAAATCTGGGCCAAGCTCAATTGGCTTTTGGCTTTGAGAAAAGCATCCTGTTGCAATGCCATGGCTTGCTCCGCTTTGGTTAAAAGCGCTTGAGTGGCTTTGGTTTGGTTCAGGGCCGCATGGCATTGGGCGCTCAAAAGCAATAATTCAGACAATGCTGGGCTTTTGAGCTCTTCAGCCAGTTTGAGGGCTTCCAAAAAAAAGACCAGGGCCTGATCTGCTTTGCCCAGCCGCAGATAACCCTCCCCTTTGAGTTGTAGGGCCCCCATGATTTCTTCACTGGCCATCGCCATCTTTGCTGTATTGAGGGCCAGATCGGCATAGATCTGCTGGGAGGCATCCCCACCTAACATATACAGTCGCCCCATCGTTAAAAACGTTCGGGCCAAAAAAGCCTGGTTATTATTGTGTTCGGCAGCGCCACTGGCCTGAGCGGCCCATTGAAAGCCCGCCTTAAAATCCCCTTGCATGATCAAAATCTCAGCGATTTTCAAAATGACCAAACTCAGCACATTGCCCACGGATTTTTTCTCAGCTCTGCGCTGTTCAAGCTGTACTTTAAGCGTCTTGAGCTGAGTCATTGCAAGGGTATAATCTCCCGTTTGTAGGGCCTTTTCAATCGCATTCAGCGACGGCTTTGCCAGTTTTGCAACTTCAGTTTGGGTCTCAAGTTCAGCCAATTTGCGGTAATAGAGGGCAATTTGGTTCTTGACCACACTGCGATCGGATTCACTTAAGGGGCTGCTGGGCTCCGACAGCGCCAGAATTAACACACTATTGGCAGACATCAGGCTTGCTTGGCTCTTCAGAGACTCAGCGTATTCAAGCAGTGCCTGCAGCGGCAATTTGCGAGGATCTGGTTTGGCCTGTGCCACTTGCCAAGCCGGGGCGGGCGTTGCCAAAACCGGAAAAGACCCCGCCACTGCTGGAAAAGAGAAGATTGCGGCAGACCCGCTCAATCCCAGCACAGAGAGCGTGAGTAGAGAGAATTGAAGGTGTTTTAACATGTCTTTAAATTTTAGGTGAGACCGAGCAGACTGTCCAGTTTCTGATACCCCCACAGGGTTCATCCAGGTTATACTGGTGATCAGCGATACATAAGAATTTCAAGGAAGTGCAGAATATGGATCTCAATCGCAAACTCTGGTCAATGTTTTTCACGGGTCTGGGAGTCGGGCTGGGACTGGGACTGGGTCTGGGACTCTTACAAGCCCCCGACAGTGGCGAACGCACCCGCCGCAAATTCCAGAAAAAAGCCGAACGCATCAAAGATACCATGGGTGATCAACTGCGCCATTTTAATTCCCGCAATTAAAACAGGTGGAAAACGATCTTAAAGGCGCGTTGCCCCTGACTTCAAAGGGCCTGTGTTAAGATGATCGGTATCTTGCCTGAGAGCACCTTCCAATAGACATGGATTCCGAGAAAAAATACCCAGCCCCCCTGCCTCCTGGCATGCAAAAACAGAGTTCGCAACGCAAGAAGCCCTCTCCCCTTTTGCCCCAGAAAGCCCCCCGCAAAGAACCTTTGGACGGGGCGGCTGTTTTTTGGGGCATTTTGCGTTGGACCTTTCGCCTGATCATGCTTCCGTTGCTTTTGGGAGCAACCAGCCTGGGTGGGGCGTATACGGGCATGGCCCTGCGCTTTGCCCAATTGCCCAAGGTCAATGCCCTGCAATATTACGCTCCAATCGAAACCACCGAAATCTACGACGACAAAAAACGCCTGATGATGAAGCTCTTTGGCGAAGAAAACCGGCGTGTCATTGCCTTGAATCAGGTGCCTGACAAAGTCCAGCGCGCGATTATTTCAGCCGAAGACAGCCGTTTCTTTGAACACAAAGGCATTGATTGGTGGGGCATGGCCCGCGCCTTCAAGCAGAATTTTGAGCGCAAGGCCGCCATTCAAGGGGGCAGTTCAATCACCCAGCAGATCGTCAAAAATACCTTTTTGACCCCCGAACGCACGCCCCAGCGCAAATTGGCAGAGGCCTGGCTGGCTGTTGAGGTCGAAAAGACCTTTTCCAAATACCAGATTCTCGAACTCTATCTCAACCAGATCTACTGGGGTCACAATGCCTATGGGATCGAAGCCGCCGCCATGACCTATTTTGGCAAACCTGCGGCCAAATTAAATATCTCAGAAGGGGCCATGTTGGCCGGGATTTTAACGGGCCCCGAAATCTACTCGCCCTACCGCAACCGCAAAGGGGCAGAACACCGCATGCGCTTGACCCTCGACCGGATGCGGGAATTGGGCCATATTTCCCCGGTAGAGTACGAACAGGCACTCAAAAACAAGCCCAAATTGGCAGGTCTCAAAGCGGGCAGCATGAAATACCCCTATTTCACCAGTTATGTGCTGGCTCTGCTCAAACAAAACTACGCCGACAGCAAATCCTACCGCCAAGGCCTGCGCATTTACACCACCATCAACTCCCAATGGCAGGAACAGGCCGAAAAAGCGCTTAAAGAGCATATTTCCCAGCTCAAGAGCCTCAATGTTGAACAGGCCGCTTTGGTGGGGATTGATCCCCAGACCGGCTTTGTCAAAGCCATGGTCGGTGGCCGCAATTATACCGAAAGCCAGTTCAACCGCGCCTGGCAGGCCCAGCGCCAACCGGGTTCTTCGTTTAAGCCCTTTGTCTATCTCACAGCGTTTGCGCGCGGCTATTCCCCCGGCCATGTCGAAATCGACGAGCCAATACAATACCGCTTTGGCAACTATATCTGGAAACCCAAAAATTACGGCGGTGGCTTCAGTGGCGCCATGACTTTGCAGCGGGCCCTGGAGACCTCTGTGAATATTATTGCGGTCAAACTTGGCGACAAAGTCGGCAATGGCAATGTGATCGAAACCGCCCACCGCCTGGGCATTCGCTCCTCGATGCGCAACGTACTCTCGCTGCCGTTGGGGGCCAGTGAGGTCAATCCGCTGGAAATGGCCAATGCCTATAGCACCATTGCCCGCGGCGGACGCTATCTCGAACCCACGCCGATCCTGCGCATCGAAGACCGCTATGGCAATGTGCTCGAAGACAATGCCCAACGCCAAGCTGAGCCCGTATTTAGCCCCGAGGCCAGCTACCAATTGATCAAGGTGATGAAAGGCGTGATTTTGCGTGGGACTGCTCCCGCCGCCAATATTGGCCGACCTGTGGCGGGCAAAACCGGCACCACCAGCGACCACCGCGATGCTTGGTTTGTGGGTTTTACCCCGCAATTATGTACCGCCGTTTGGATTGGTAACGATACCCCTACCCGCATGTATGGCGGTGCAACCGGCGGCACCATGGCGGCCACACTTTGGGCGCGTTTTATGCGCTCGGCCCACAAAGGGCTGCCGATCAAAGACTTTGAAGGAGCTGCCAAAGGCTATCCTGCCCTGGTGGCGCGGGTGGTCGAAAAGAAGGTTTTGGAAGATGGCAGCGAAAATGTGGGGCGTTATGAACGCCTGAATGCCAGTAAGTATGATAAAAAGCCTGAAAATACCCTGGATATGGATGACTTGCCTGTTTCGCTTGATGAGATGGTGCCAGTTTCTGGCGCGCCTGCTCGCAATCCACAGAGCGGGGGACCGGCAGGCAGTACGGCCAATATGGACCTGAGTCAGCTCGATCCAGGAGGGCAACCCGGTCAAAACAAACCCCTGATTGAGCCCCCTCCATCGCGGGCCCCGACCAGCAAAAAAAACAGCCAGGTGATCAATGAACTCGATCAATTGATCAAAGAGCTGGAACAAATGGAACCCCCACCTGCAGCGCCAGAGTAAACCCGTGTCAATCGGGCGCGGTGGTACTCAATTCATAAATCAGACCCAAAAACCTGAAAAACAGGCCAAAGATAAACAGGGCTGCTGAGACCGGAGCCAAATAAACGAGGTATTGCTCTCCCTCTTTGATCTTGGCCTGGGCAATTTCGAAGGGTGTGACAGGAGAGGGAGCGGGGGTCGGTGCATGGGTGGGCAAGGTTAAGGTGGGTTGATCAAAGCTGGGAACGGGCTCCAGAATCAGGCCGTCGGCACAGCCCACCAAAACAAAACACAGCAAAAGCAGCAAAATTCCCCTATAAAGCAAAATTTGCCGCAACCAAAAATTAAAACAGAGTTTCAAGATAAAGCGCTCTCCTGCACTATCTTAACCGCCAGACTCAAAAAAGAGAATCAGTTGTGCTAGGATGTAGCATAACAATTCCAATCCGTGCAGGAGATTTGTCTATGAGTGGGGTTCACCTGCCTGAACCTTTGCTCCAGGCTCTGCAAACCAAAGCAGAGGGCCTGGGCCTGGAACTGATCGATTATTTGAATATGCTCCAGACCACTTTGGAGCTGTTTCAGCCTGAAAACACACCTGCGGTTGAGCCCTTTACCGAAAATGCCTTTATCCTGACTTTGAATGAAACGCTTGCAGCCCAGGCTTTCTTCTTAAAGCATGAAACATTGGGGGATTGAGACCTTTGCGCTATTTGACTTTGCCTGAACTCTTGTCTGTCAATTGGCATGTGGCTTCACAGCGAAAAGGCCCCTTTGGTTTGCTCTCGCGCTCTGGTTTGGAAGAGGCTTTGGCCCGTCCCCAAACCCGGATCGATGATTATGAGCCTTTTGCCACCTTGTCTGAAAAAGCGGCGGTTTTGATGGACAGCTTGATGAAAAACCGCCCTTTTTTATCGGGCAATGTGCTCACCGCTCTTTTGGCGGCAGATCTCATGCTGCGTTTAAACGGGATGAGATTCCAAACCTTGGAAGAGGACTTGGAGCAGGTTCAGTCGATTTCACTTTTGCAAATGACCATTCCCCAGATCGCTGACTGGATTCAGTTGCGTTCGCACTCGCAGGCCTAATATGACCTGTAGTATACTGGAATTCAGAGTGATCATTCGGACAGGCGCACGGACAGGTGCACAAAGAGTAATGAGAAGAGTATGACAACAACGGCAACAAGTCGGATTGGGTTTGGTGGCAGTGGCTTTGGCCCTGAGTATATTTCCAAACGCAAACGCAGCGTTGAGCAACACGAAGACCGACAGGGCTCAAGTACTGATCAGGGGCTGGGCAAACGCAGCCCCCAAGAGGAATTTGAAGTCTTTTTGTTTACCGTTAAAGACCCTGTGCGCTCGGCACTGAGCCAATTGATGCAGGTTTTACGCTCAGCAGTGATCGACAATCCTGGCTCACGCGAGGATTCGCTTGAAATAGTTTCGGGCCCGCTGGGTTATACCTCGATGAAAGCTGTCCGCCCTGTGGCCTTTGTTCCCACCCGCTCCGTCTTTAAACCCGTACTGCGCTAGAAGCGTGAGTGCTAGAAAAACGTGTTAAAACGCTTTGAAAATCGCCCTGATTGAAGCTCCCACCAGCCAGTCTCTCAACGCCTTTCGCTGGGAAGATGTTTATTTTCCCGAAACACCTTTTCCGATTTGTGATTACCTCAATGACAAACAAAATGAATTGCGGGTCTGGGATTTAGAATCTGATGCGCCCACCGACGGCAAAAAACTGATCCAAGAGCTTCAGAGTTTTCAACCGGTGGTCATCGGCATCAACGACCGCCAAACCACCCATGGGCTGGTGATGGAGCGTCTGATCAAACAGATGTTTCCCCGCGCTTTGGTCTTTTTTAGTCCCACGCAAATGACACCTCAAGAATTGCTCGACAAAGCCAATCTCAATGCTTTTAGCCTGCGCCACCGCACCAAACCGATGGCGGGCAAAGTGCGCCTGCGCCGGACCTGGGAAGACGATGAACTCTTTGCGGTGCTGCCCGCCGCTTTGCAACCCCAAGCGTATGCCCTGGAAGCTGAGTTTTCGCAAAAATACAGCTTACACGACTGGAAACAATACCTGCCCGATAGCGCTTATCGCCGCAATTTGTATATGCTCGAAATCCTCGAAGAGAGTCTGCCTGTCCATTTGCCGCTCTGGGAGCAGCGGGTTTTGCGGATCCTTGATGTGGGAGCCGGAGACTGGTGTTATGCCCCTGCGATTTACCAATTTTTTCGCTATGCCCACAGCGAAGTGCCACGCAAAGTCTATTTAACCGGCGTGGAACTCGACCCCTATCGGATTGATGATGAGGGCTATAGCCGTGTGGATTATGCTCTCTCATATATCGATCCCGTGGCTTCCCAATGTCGCTATCTGATTCAAGACATTGGCGATTATGCGCCCGAATTGCCCTACCACGCCATTTTGCAATTTTTGCCCTTGGTGCTGGAAGCGGCCCATCTCTTCTGGGGGCTGCCACTGAAGTATTACCATCCCCAACAATCCCTGCACCATTTGCTCGAAATCCTTTCCTCCGAAGGGGCCATGTTGGTTGCCAACGAAATTCCCGCTGAATTTGAGCGCCAATTGCAATTGTGGCAATCCGAAGGCCAAACGCCTTTTCTGGAAGGGGCTTTTTATTCGCGTTTTCGTCAGGCCCTGACGGGGTTTGTCTCGTCCATCATCAAGGCCCCATGAAACCTTTTTTTAAGATGTGCGTCTTAAGGTTCATGCATCTGGATTTAAGCAAAAACAGATGTCCCTTTTGAACCTTTGAAAAAATTTGTTACCCTGAATCAAGAACAACGAATGAACGAAAGAAGGATCCCTCCATGGTTCTGAAAAACACCCTGTCCAAAGTCACCTTGCTCTCTTCCGCTGTCGCTCTGCTTGCCCTGGCTGCTTGCGGCCCCACCCCCACCGGCCCAGCCACACCCGGCAAAGGCAGCATTCGCGGTATTTCCGTCAATGAATTGGTTGCTGCTGCTGAAGGCGGTTCATCCAAAGTCACCGTCCAACTCGCTTGGTCACCATTTTCCTCCAATGTTGAAAAAGTCTCTCTGTTCCGCGCTGAAAATGATGGCTCCCCCGTTGTCATCTCCACCCCTGATCGCAATGCGATTGAACTGACAGACGCCGATCCCAGTGTCAAACCCGGCAACAAATATACCTACACCATCAAAGGCGTAGACAAGAACAACGAAACCGTCAGCTCTGCTGTCAGCGCTGCAATTGATGTGCTCGATCTGGGAGACATTCAAACCTTTAATGTTTTGAAACCCGCTGCCAACGATGAAAAAATGAAAGACCCCACGGGTCTGGGCTTGAGCTTCGAGTGGGCTGACGCTGGCACAGGTCTCTACCATGTCCAGGTTTCCGACCGGACAGGCACAGTCCTCTGGGCTGGCTTTACCACCCAAACCAAAATTACCTATGGCACCCAATCAGGTACCAGTGGCCCCCAAAGCACGATTGTCAATCCCAAATTGGTCGCCCCCCAAGGACTGACCAAAATTTTCCCGATCTCAAGCCGCACCCCCAACGCTTCGCGCAACGAAGTCGCTTATAAAGGGATTGCAGCCAATAACCGCATTTTGGTGCGCGCGATTAAAACCATGCCCAACAATGCAGATTTGGCCAGTGCAAACGCGATTGCGATCAAGCCAGCAACTGAAATCCGGTTTGACGCTGAATAGTTAAGCCCGGAACCGAACAGAGAGGGTCATTTATCTAAAATGGCCCTCTTTTTTATGATAAAACCACCCTCTCTTTCCAAATAAGGCCCATCCCCCATGATTCCCTATACCTATTTTGAACAAACGGGCCTGCTCAAAGCCTACCCCGGCTTTCTCAGTCCCCAGACATGCACAGATTTAATTCGGCTGATGCAAACCTCTCCCAGTGAGGCGGCAAAGGTCTTGCGCGAGCCGCTTGACGGCCACAAAATGCGCAGCACCCGCGATGTGCTTGTACCTGCCGTTACCCAATCTCACATGACAAGTCAATTGCAGGCAAAATTGCCCGAACTCAATCTGCACTTTGGTTGTCAAACGGAGAAAATCCAGCTTTTGCAGTTTTTGCGCTACCTGCCTGGGGATTATTTTTTGCCCCACCAGGACTGGTATGCCGATGATAAACCCGAAATCGCTCCCCGCCAAATTTCTTTTGTTTTGTTTTTGAATGCCCCACCTGCGTATGCTGGGGGCGAACTGGTTTTTTATCTGCCCCACAAGGCCCTGGGAATGTCGATTGGCATGGTGATTCAGCCCGAAATAGGTCTGTTAATCAGCTTTCCGCCCCAGACAGTTCACGAGGTGCGCAAAGTGCTGAGTGGAGAGCGTTTTACCGTGGCAGGCTGGTTTCATTGAGACTTAAAAGATTAAGAGAGTGCTTATTTTTGTTTATCTTTACAATAAAAAACAAACTTAATTTTCCAGCAAGAGCAAAAAAAATTTGAGCTGAGATCAGCCTTTGAGATTCTTTTACAAAAGCAGATAAAAACATCCGTTTTTAATTCCGAGTATCTTGTCTGCTTTTGCTTCAAATGGTAGCATGAAGGTATACGTACAAAGTGACCAAGCGGGTATCCCATGAAAATTTCTGCCGTTGAAGAATACGGTTTGCGCTGTCTGCTCCAGTTGGCGCGCAGTCAAGCTGATGAACTGCTCTCTGCTGAAGATATCGCCGCAAAAGAAGGCCTTTCGGTGGCTTATATCGAAAAAATTCTGGCCCAATTGCGCAAAGTTGGTCTGGTGCGCAGTGTGCGCGGCATGTACGGCGGTTATCAATTGGTGCGCTCACCCGAATTGATAACCGTGGGTGAGCTTGTGCGCGCTGTGGATGGCGATTTTTTTACGGATATTTGCCAGCATTTTTCCGGCAATCAAAACGCCTGTATCCACAGCGGTGGCTGCAGTGTGCGCCCCGTCTGGCTCATGGTTGCCCGCCATCTCTATCGCATTTTGGATCACCTGACCCTGGCCGATCTGCTCAACGAAGAAGGCAATCTGGAAAAACAGCTTTTTTCAGATTTCCCCCTGCCCTTACAAATGGCCCGCTAAATAAGATTATGTTCAAACCCAATGAAGACCCAATGAGGACCCAACGAGGATAATATGCAAACCCAAATGACCCCAACCATCGAAATCCGCAATTTACACGCCAATGTGGGCGATAAACCCATTCTCAAAGGTGTCAATCTGACCGTCTACCCCGGTGAAATTCATGCCCTGATGGGCCCCAATGGCTCCGGCAAAAGCACCCTCTCCCATGTGTTGATGGGTCATCCCAATTACACCATCACCCGGGGTGAGGTCTTTTTTAAGGGCCAAAATCTGCTGGAGATGTCCCCTGATGAGCGGGCCCGTGCCGGCATGTTTTTGGCTTTTCAATACCCAATGGTGATTCCGGGCGTCAAGGTCTTTCAGTTTCTGCGCAATATGCTCAAGGCCCGCAAAGGCGGTGATGTCTCCGTCAAAGAGTTTCGCCAGGTGCTGCAAGAAAAAATGAAGCTCCTGAATATGCGTGAAGAATTTGTCAAACGCTACCTCAACGAAGGTTTTTCCGGCGGTGAAAAAAAACGCCACGAAATTCTCCAGATGGCGCTCCTGCAGCCCGATTTGGCGATTCTCGACGAAACCGACTCCGGGCTCGATATCGACGCCCTGAAAACGGTCTGCGAAGGCATCAATGCCGTTGCAGCCAGTCACAGCGCCATGGGGATTTTGATCATCACCCATTATCAGCGCATGTTGAACTATATCGAACCCCAGTTTATCCATATCCTGTTTGAAGGCCAGATCGTCAAATCGGGCGGCAAAGAGTTGGCCCTGGAGCTGGAAGCCCACGGCTACGAACAGATTGAAAACGAATTCCGCGCGGCTTTGGCCGTTTAAGGAGCAGAAAAATGGCAACACTTACCAATCAGACCCTCGAAAACCCCGAAATTCTCAGCGGCAAAGACAAAACCCGCGCCGAGTTGGAGGATCTCAACAAAGATTATAAATATGGCTTTCACGATCCCGAAGACAAATATGTCTTTAAATCCGAAAAAGGCCTGACCGAAGACATCGTGCGCCGGATTTCGGCGATGAAAAACGAGCCCGAATGGATGCTCGACTTCCGCCTGCGCGGCCTGCGCCTGTTCAACGAAAAACCCATGCCCACCTGGGGCAATAGCGAATTGCTGAATGAAATCGACTTTGGCAATATCCACTATTATGTGCGCTCTTCAGAACGCTCCGAAAACAATTGGGATGATGTGCCCGAGTATATTCGCGAGACCTTTGACCGCCTCGGCATTCCCGAAGCTGAACAGAAGTTTTTGGCAGGCGTGAGCGCCCAGTATGAGTCCGAAGTGGTCTACCACAGCGTGCGCGAAGACCTGGAAAAACAGGGCGTGTTGTTTATGGACATGGACACCGGCCTGCGTGAACATCCGGAGATTATCAAAAAATACCTGGGCACAATTATCCCCACCGGTGACAATAAATTTTCGGCCCTCAACTCTGCTGTCTGGAGCGGTGGCAGCTTTATTTATGTGCCCAAAGGCGTCAAAGTGGCGATCCCGCTGCAGGCCTATTTCCGCATCAATACCGAAAATATGGGCCAATTTGAGCGCACCCTGATCATTGCCGACGAAGACAGCTCTGTGCACTATATCGAAGGCTGCACGGCCCCGATTTACAGCACCGACTCGCTGCACTCAGCCGTGGTCGAGCTGATCGCCATGAAAGGCGCCAAAATCCGCTATACCACGATTCAGAATTGGTCCAACAATGTCTTTAACCTCGTGACCAAACGTGCCATTGCCCACGAAAACGCCACCGTTGAATGGGTCGATGGCAACCTCGGTTCGAAACTGACGATGAAATACCCGGCTGTCTGGCTCAAAGGCGAAGGCGCCAAAGGGGAGATTCTCTCGATTGCTTGGGCCGGCAAAGGCCAACACCAAGACGCGGGCGCCAAGATTCTGCATTTGGCCCCCAATACCTCTTCGGTGATCACCTCAAAGTCGATCAGCAAAAACGGTGGCCGCACCACTTACCGCGGTCTGATCAAAGTTCTGCCCGGCTGTCACGGGGTCAAGTCCAATGTGCGCTGTGACGCTCTGATGTTGGATGAACTCTCGCGTTCGGATACCTATCCGACCATGCAGATCGACGAAGATCAGGCCCAGATCAACCACGAGGCCACCGTCAGTAAAATCAGCGACGAACAGCTCTTTTATCTGATGAGCCGGGGTCTGACCGAAGACGACGCCCGTCTGATGATCGTGAATGGCTTTATCGAGGAGTTCACCAAGGAACTGCCGATGGAATATTCCGTTGAGCTGAACAAACTGATCCAGCTTGAAATGGAAGGGTCGATTGGATAAACGCCATGTCAGAAAGCACCTCCCCCAAAACCCTTTTGGCTCCAGATTTTCGCAGCCATTACCGCTCAGACTTTTTGCATCAGGCAGCAGAGCCTGAATGGGCCAGTGCGCTGCGCAGCCAGGCCTGGGAACACTACCAGAACCTGCCTGAGCCTCTGCCTGTACAGCGCACCCTGCGCCGCATTCCCCTGCTGGATGAGGCCCGTTTAAACGCGGCGATAGGCCAGCCCGTTGACTCGGCTTTTTATAGCAATCGCCGCGAAAGCTGGGGCACACTGGCCGCCTGGGGCGAACTCAGCAATGCCCAAGAAATGACCGTGGTCTTGCCCGCTGAACTGGCAGACAAAGGTCTGATCTTTTGCTCTTTGGCCGAGGCCCTGGCTCAACACAGCGACAAGATCCTGCCCCACCTCGATCACATTTTGCCTGCAGCGAAAAACCGTGAAGCGGCCTTAAATCTGGCCTATTGGCAAAATGGCTTCTTTGTCTATGTTCCGCGCAATTTGCAGATCGCCGAGCCGCTGTATTTATTGCAAAGCCTGAACCAAGGCCAACAGGCCCTGTTTACCCGCTCTTTGATTGTGCTCGAACAGGGTGCCATGGCCGCAGTGGTCTGTGATTTTGCCGCTGAGAGCCAATCCGCAGCCAGCCTGAGCCATGATGTCTTGGAAATTGCCCTGGCAGATGCCTCAGAGCTGAAATTGGTGCACCTGCAAAACTGGGGCCAAGAAGTCCATGCTCACAGCTATACCCAAACCCAATTGGGCCGAGATGCGCGCTTGACCCAGTTCAACCTCTCTTTGGGTGGGTCTTACCACTACGCCCAAAGCCAGACGCTGCTGCAAGACAAAGGCAGTGAGTCGCTGTTCTTGGGCCTGAATATTGGCGGTGGGCAACAGCATTTTCGCCAACAGACCCTGCAAGACCACCGCAGCCCGCACACAAAGAGCGATCTGGTCTATCACAGTGTCTTAAAAGACGAAGCCTATGCCTTTTTTAATGGCCTGATCTACGTCGATCCCCTGGCCCAAAAAAGTGAAAGTGGCCAGGTCAGCAAAAGCCTCTTGCTCAGCGACAAAGCCCGTGCTGACGCCATTCCCAACCTCGAAATTTTGGCTGACGATGTGCAATCTGGGCACGGTGCCGCGATTGGCTCGCTCGATCCGGAGCAGCGTTTTTACCTGATGAGCCGGGGCTTTGATCGCCAGACGGCAGATACCCTGCTGGTGGAAGGTTTTATGGAAGAGGTGCTGCTGCGCTTTCCCCATGCAGACCTGCAGCGCCAAGTGGCCGCCCATCTCTCTCTGCATTTGCTGAGTGAAAGCGACGAGCGGAGCGAAGCATGATCGTCAAGGCCGAAGCCCCGGTGCAACTGGATCTGGATGCAATCCGGGCAGATTTCCCGATTTTAAAACGGCGTGTGAATGGCGAGCCGCTGATCTATCTCGACAACGCCGCCACCACCCACAAGCCCCAAGGGGTGATTGATTCTCTGGTGCGCTATTACAGCGAACAAAACGCCAATGTCCACCGGGGTGTTCACACCCTCAGCCAACAGGCCACCGATGCCTTTGAGGCTGTGCGCGAACAGGTTGCTGGCTTTATCAACGCCCCGACTTCGCGCAGTGTGATCTTCACCCGTGGCACAACCGAAGCGGTTAATCTTGTGGCGTATGCCTGGGGCGAAGCAGAGATCCAGGCGGGGGACGTGATCGTGAGTTCGCTGATGGAGCACCACTCCAATTTGGTGCCCTGGCAGCGTCTGGCCCAAAAACAAGGCGCTGAATTGCGCTTGATTCCGCTCAGCGACGAGGGCCAACTCGATCTCGAAGCCGCAGCCAGCCTGATCGACAGCCGCACCAAATTGGTGGCCATCACCCAGATGTCGAATGTGCTCGGCACCCTCAACGATATCCCTGCTCTGGCCAAGATGGCCCATGCCGTGGGCGCCAAACTCTTCGTCGATGGGGCCCAGAGCGTGCCCCATCTGCCTGTCGACGTTCAGGCCCTGGACTGTGACTTTTTGGCCTTTTCGGCCCATAAAATGGCGGGCCCCACTGGGATCGGTGTCTTGTGGGGGCGCGAAGAAATCCTCGCAGCCATGCAGCCCTTTCACGGTGGCGGCGCAATGATCAAAGAGGTTTTTGAGACCTATTCAACCTTTGGCGACTTGCCCTATCGCTTTGAAGCAGGCACGCCACATATCGAAGGCGTGTTGGGCCTGGGCGCAGCCCTGGACTATTTGCAGAACCTGGGTATGGACAAACTGCACAGCTACGAAACAGAATTGACGGAGTACGCCCTGGAACAATTGCAAAAAATCGAAGGGCTGCAGCTCTATGGCCTGCCCAAGGCCGAGCAACGCGGCGGCATTTTGGCCTTTAATTTGGCAGGCATTCACCCCACAGATTTGGGGGCTTTGCTCGATCAACAGGGCATAGCCATTCGCACAGGCCACCACTGCTGCCAGCCACTGATGCGCCGCTTTGGCGTGACAGGCATGGCCCGCGCCAGTCTCTATCTTTACAATACCCGCTCCGAAGTTGACGCTTTGATCAGCGGCATTCAACGCGCCCAACGCATTTTTGCGCGGGCCTCAAAAAAATAGCATCCTGTGAGTGATTCCGATGAAATCTTTAACCCCCACGACTGAGGTATTTTTAAAAATGGCAGATACACAAACCGAACCCCTTGAAACCCTGGCACCTGTGGCAGAGGCTGCCATTGCCACAGAAGTGGATCCCGCTCCCCTTTCTGAAGCGACCCCAGAAACCCCGGCCACGCCTTTAACCCCACCGGATGAAGAGAGCGTGCGCAACGCCCTCTGCCAAGTGATTGACCCCGAATTGCACATGAATATTGTTGAATTGGGCCTGATCTACAGCGTGACCCTCGACCCATCCACGCCACCACCGTCGATTGATGTGGAAATGACCCTGACCTCCCCCGGCTGTCCCTATGGCCCAATGATCATGAGCCAGGTGCCTTTGGTCTTGAAAAAGACCTTTGGGGAGAGTATTGGCGAAGTCGAAGTGCATTTGACCTTTGCCCCGCCCTGGGATCCCGCCACAATGGCCTCAGAAGATGTAAAATTCGAATTGGGTATTTTTTAAACCCACGCCGATTTTTTGAAATTAGTTGAAAACATTCTTTAATCAGGGGGGTGGTTTCACCCCCTCCGGTTCTTTCAGGAGATAAACCATGAGTCAAGCATTACCCGGCATTCAACACGTGATTGCCATTTCCAGTGGCAAAGGTGGCGTGGGCAAATCCACCGTCAGCGTCAATCTGGCCCTGGCCCTGGCCCAGAAGGGCTTTCGTGTCGGTCTGGCCGATGTGGATATTTATGGCCCCAGCATTCCGACCCTGCTCGGCCTCGAAAAAGAACAGCCGCGCATGTTGAACCAGCAATTGGTGCCGATCACCTGTCACGATATCAAAGTGATGTCGATGGGCTTTTTGGTCGGCCAAGACACCCCCGCCATTTTACGCGGGCCGATGATCACCAAATTTATTCAACAATTTGTCACAGGCGTGCTCTGGGGCGAGTTGGACTATTTATTGCTCGATCTGCCCCCCGGCACGGGTGATGCCCAGCTTTCACTGGCCCAAACTGTGCCCCTGACCGGCGCCTTGGTGGTGACCACCCCCCAGGCTTTAAGCGTCAAAGTGGCCCTGCGCGGTTTGCGCATGTTTGAAAAGGTCAAAATCCCGATTCTGGGTGTGGTCGAAAATATGAGCGGCTGGGCCACTCCCAGCGGCGAGCCTTCGCCCTTTCGCGGTGGTCAGGCCCTGTCTGAAATTGCTGGCGTGAGCTTTTTGGGCCGGATTCCCATGGATCAAACTGTGGCCATCAGCGGTGACGAAAGCTCCCCACTTTTAATTGGCTATCCTGCCGCAGACGCTGTGCAGTCTTTCCGCGATCTGGCTTCGGCCCTGGTCGATCAGGTCAGTTTGATCGCCGGTGGCCCCACCCCCTTGGGCCAATTCCACTGGAATTTGATCTCTGACAGCGGCGCGCCTGCGCACCGCGAACCCGGTGAAACGCCGGTTTTGGAAAAGGCGGGCCCCCGCCGTTACGCTCAAGAAGAAGTCACGCCGGTTGGGCTGAAAAAAGCCGGTGAAAGTGGTCTGATCATTCAATGGGCCGATGGCAGCGACCACCAACTCGATTACCGCGGTCTGCGATTGGTCTGCCCCTGCGCAGTCTGCGTCGACGAAGACACCGGCGAGCGCAAATTGGTCCCAAGCATGGTGCCGCTGGATGTCAAAGCGGCCGCGATCGAATCGGTGGGTTCGTATGCCCTTAAAATCACCTGGAGCGACGGTCACTCAACGGGCCTCTACGCCTTTGAGCGCCTGCGCCAATTGGGTGAAGCCCGAGCCGTGGCTTTGGCCGGACACTCGGTGAATTAAGCTTTATGCATATTCCCTTAGACGCAAAGCTTTTGGAATTGGGCCAGGCCCGCGATCAAGCTTGGATCCAGGGCGATACGGCGGGTGCAGCGGTTCAGGAGCAGTTTTTGACCCGCTGGGTACACAAACACGGCCTTAAAACCGTCAGCAAGGTCTGTGCCTGTGTTTGGCGCACAGGTGAAAATGGCCCCGAATTGCTGGCTTTTGACCACCCCAGTGCAGGCAAGCAGATTGTCAAAGGCACATTGGAGCCCGGTGAAGATCTGGCTTTGGCTGTCTTGCGCGAGCTGGAAGAAGAGTCTGGTCTCAAACACGAAAAAGCTGGGGAATATATTGGCCTGCTGCACCACGGTGGCGCAGGGGGCATTGCCTCGGGCGGTGCCTTTGAACACCAAATCTGGCATCTCTTTGCCATGCCGGCCCAGGGCGACGAAGCCCAAAATTGGAGCCATATCGCCGAGGGCAGCTTGGATGAAGCAGGTCTGGAATTTCGCTTCTTCTGGCAGCCGCTGCAGGGCCCCAAAGCGGGCTTTGCGCCTGTGTTCTTGCGTGTAATGGCTCTGCTGGAGCACCATTTGCAAAACAGCCCCACAGGTCACCCAGGCCACCGTGTCCCCTGAGCCCCTGCTCACAGACCCCAAACCGCGTCTGCAAGACCGTTTTGGCCGTGTAGCCAGCAAATTGCGGCTGTCTGTCACCGACCGCTGCAATCTGCGCTGCTTATACTGCATGCCCGCTGAGGGGCTGGCTTGGCAGCCCAAAACAGAGATCCTGAGCTTTGAAGAAATCCTCACGTTGGTGGGGATTTTTAGCCAATTGGGCATTGAGCAGATTCGCCTGACGGGCGGTGAGCCCCTCTTGCGCCAGGATCTGCCCCAATTGGTCGCCGCCCTGGGCCAATTGCCGCTGAAAAAAATCGCCCTCACGAGCAATGGCATTTTGCTGCCTGAGCTCATGCCCGCGCTGTATCGGGCCGGGCTGCGCAGCTTAAATATCTCCCTCGACTCACTCCTGCCTGCGCGCTTTGCCCAGCTCACCCGGCGCGACGATTATGACCGGGTTCTGGCGGGTTTGGCGCATTTAGAGAACTACCCAGATCTGGCAATCAAACTCAATGTGGTGGTGCTGCGCGGCTTTAACGCCGACGAAGCCCTGCCTTTTGCTGAGTTGGCGCGAGAAAAAGCTTGGAGTGTGCGCTTTATTGAATTTATGCCCCTGGGCAAAAGCGACGGCTGGCTGCCTACTGAGGTGGTGCCTGGCGAGACCCTGCGCCAAGAAATTGCTGCGATCTATCCCCTGCTGCCAATTGAAGCGGCGGGGGCCAATCCCGCTTCACGTTGGTGTTTTGCCGATGGCGCGCCCGGTGAAATCGGCCTGATCAACTCCGTGAGTGAGCCCTTTTGCCAGAGTTGCAACCGCATTCGTTTAACCGCTGATGGCATGTTGCGCAATTGCCTCTTCTCGACCCAAGAACTCAACCTCAAAGCCCCGCTGCGGGAGGGCGCTTCGACCGCTGAACTGAGCGCGTTGATTCTGAATTGGGTGGCACAAAAAGAGGCAGGGCACCAGATCAACCAAGTGGGGTTTGAGCGGCCCCTGCGCAGCATGTCGCAAATTGGGGGCTAGTGGTGCCATTTCAGCGCAATTGAATCTTTTCCCGTATAATGAACAGATAAAATACAATTTTTAATTAAACAGGTAAACGTTTCCATGACAAACAAAGGGTCTGTTTTACTTCTTGCTCTGCTCGCTTTAACGGGGTGTTCAAGTTCTGGAGTGGCTCATTTATCTGCGCTTCAAAATCCCGCCAGTCTGAATGCCTCTTCATTCAAAGCCAACAACGCGATGGATATGGGCTATTTACAACACGTTGTTTCATCACTGGATCTCAACAAAGATGGCAAGATTGATGCCATAGAAGCCCCCATCCTGGTGGGCGGTAGAAATACCAATTATGTCTATAACAGTGATGGCTCTGCAATTTCCGGCTATTTACCTGTTGCTGGCAGAGAACTGCCCATCTCCACCATTATGGACATGATGAGTAAAGGGGCGGGTCTTTCGATCATGACCAGTAAAACCTCAGAAAAAAACAAAGACAGAATTATTGCCAATTTTATTGCTGCTGTAATGAAAGACCCGCAATTGCAAAGTGGTAAAATTTTAGGCTATGCCACAACCATTGGTTATTTTACGGGTAAAACAACCGTTGTTGTCAGAAGCATGGACAACTCAGTCTTAAACAGAGAAATAAAAGAACAATTAGAGATAGGCAACGGAACGATCAATGGCGTTCCCTATCAATCAGGCAATGGCAGTATTACCTTGTTGCCCAATTTGGCCACGATTGATGGAAAATACAAAGCCAGATTGCGTTTTGGCTATTATGATTATTTTGAAAGTGGCTTTCAATTGATTGGGTATCACAAAATTGGTGATGCGGCAAAACTGATCGCTGAATAGACCCATAAAAAACAGCCCACCCGCTCAACCAAGAGGGTTTTGAGGGGCTTTGCTGTGTCGCAAAGATGGCGGTTGCTTGTGTCCTTTCAGTGCAAGCAAAGCCTCTAAATCTTCCTCTGAGCGGATCTGGGCCACAATAGCTGGGGTTTTTTCCACCCCTTTTAGTTTTTCAAAACAGAGGTCTGCGCCTGCTTGGACAAGAGCTTGATTGGCCCTTCGCGAGCTGGAATGAGCGATCAGCAAAGGACGCTCGGGCTGATGAGCAAAATAGTCCAAAACTTCATGCCCATGCTTTTCAGCGATGAAAAAATCCAAAAACAAGATATCCGGAATTGTTTGCTTAAAAGCTGAAAAAAGCAGATCCAGACTGGCATAGGTTTGAAAATCATGGCTGAGTCTTAAGACTTCAGGAAAGCTGTTGAGCCAGGTTTTGCGATTTTCAGACAAATCATCGACAAACCAGATTGAGAGCGGTGCGGTCATTGCTTATTTAGAATGATTTCTTCTAGATCTGGTCTTAACAAAGCCTGAATATCTGAATCAAAAACACTGAGATAATGATTGATTTTGTTAAATGTAAATTTTTGAGTAGCGGAAGTGCCAATCGCAATCCGAACCCTCCAAATATCAAAGCTCAAAGGAATACTTACTTTCAGGTCCATTTGATGATAGAGTCGACGCAAAGATTTTTCAGTCAGAAATTGCCGCTTCATTTTTGGGGTAAAAGGCACCCCCTCTCTTTGAAAAAAGGCGATCGCAGGCAAAGAACCATGAGTAAAAGCTTGTGTATACAAATAAAAATGAGCATCTTCGTGTAATAAGTTTTTCTTACTTTGATAATAAGTTTCAAAACTCTCTGGAGACTCTCGTACCAATAAATCCAGCAAATCATAAATCTTTATTTGCTCGTCAGTGGGTAAAGAAACTGAATTTTGCTCTAACTTTTCATCTTCGAGTCTAATCAGATGCTCTAAACTTTCTTGAGTAGGGGCAAAGACCGAACAACCTGTGATAAAAAAACAGATAAACAAGCCGAAAAAATGAGAATACTTCATTTCTCTTCACTCGATACTATCACTTTGTTTGACGGTTCATAGAGACGATTTGGTATTGAACGTGGTTTGCCATTTTCCGATGGAAAAATCCAAACCTGCCCATTTGAAAGAAGGGTGATTAAGGCCTTTTCTGTTAAAACAAGATCTTTCAAATAGCTTTTTGTTTCTGGCATTTCATGGGTCCAAATTTTTTTGCCACTCAGCGGCTCAATGGCGGAAATATATTCGGGGCCGTCTTTCTGACGATGAGAGACCAACAACAGATTTAAACAAACCCACATTTGTTGCGGAGCTGCAATTTCATAAAAACCTTTATTTTTTGAGGGTGTGTCCGGTTCAAATAGACCCACTCCATTGCTGCCTAAAACAAGTAAATTATCTCCATAAATCAGGTAATCACGAGCCCCATCCAAGATGGGTTTCCAGAAGTTGAGTTGTTTTTCACCCCTGTAATTTTTGAGTTCATTCCCAACGGGGTGTACAGAGCGTGGCCATACCTCAATTCCTGAATTTGTTATAAAATAAACAAAACGTGAACTTAACATCAGCTTTCGTGGGTTATCAAGAGCGCGATTCAAAGAAAAGTCTAGGACTTTCAATTCTTTTCCCTGAAAAATGGAAAAGGCGCTGAGCTCTGCACTTACACTGTGAATGAGATAAAGTTCATCCCCTTTGAGATCCCAAGAAATCACAGAGGCAGGCAGGGGTAATGTTTGCTCTATCTCAGGTCGAACGGGATTTTTCAAACTGACAGAGACCAGGTGCTGCTGACCCGAGCGGGCCTCCGTTTGAATATGGAATTTATTCTCCCGTTGAATTATTTTAAGCGGTTTCCCAGGTAGTTTGAGTTCATGGGCAGAAGAAAAACTCAGAGCCTGTTCTTGCAATTGCAGATCTGAGGAATAAAACCAGAGTTTGTCATTGGCATCAGTGAACATTAAAAACGGGGGTTGAAAAGCCACAAAATTGAGTTGAGGAGAGAGCTTTTGCAAATCCAAAGGCAATGGTGATGCGTTTGGTTTCGATGGTTCAGAAAAAGAAAGTGCCTGACAAGCCGTCAGTAGTAGCAACAGGCCTGTGCAAATCCTGATTTGGAATGCAACCCATTTCACAAGCGAAACCTGACGTCTTTTTCGCGCTCCGTGGGCGGGGCCTCGCCTTTTTCGGCCCGGCTGCGGCAGGCGCGAATCCAGAGATTGGCCGTGTCTGACGGCACCGAGGTAAATTGTTCGCCGTGGCGGCGAATCACCTCACCCTGATTGGCCAGCACCCAGAGATCCTGTTTGAGAATCAGTTTGCCAATCGGCGGGTAAAAGAGTTTGACCAGTGGGTTTAACAACCCCATTTGCCAAGTCACGTGCACATAGACACGGGTCTCAAGCGTATCAATCGGCGAGCAGACCTGCCAGCCGATCATCTGGCGTTGGGGGCCAAAGCCATAAGCCACCTGCACGATTGAGGGCAGAATAAAACTGTCTTGGTGCACAATTTTGTCTTTGACCAGCAAGCGGCTCAAGAGGCTGCTCTTGTCTTGGTCTTCGTCGATCTCAATCGCCACGCCATTCTCAAGGGCCTTTACGCGGGTGCGGGCCTCGTGGCTGGCCGGCGTGCGAAAGAGCCCGCCATGAATATACCCCGTGTGGGCGCAGTCGATAAAATTTTCGACCACATTGGCCACGGAGTTGGGCACATCGGCCTGCAGCCGCCCCCAGTCCCAGCCCGCTTCGCTGTAATGGGGAAAGACAAAAGGGGTTTCGCTGGCTTCGGGAATGCGATCGCCAGTCCAGACCCAGATATACCCCTGCTGCTCACAGATCTGCAAAGGCTGAATATGTGCCCCCGGCGGAATTTTTTCACCGCTGTTCAGCGAGGGAATATACACGCAGCGACCCTGGGTGTCAAATTCCCAGCCGTGATACGGGCATTGCAAGCCCCCTTTTTTGAGCTTGCCACGCGAAAGCTGCACATTGCGGTGGGGGCAGCGATCGGGCAAGGCCACTGCTTCACCTGATGGGGCCCGAAAGAGCACCAGACCATCGCCATGCAAGCGGCGGGCCAGGGGTTTGCCCGGCTTTAATTCGTGGCTTTCTGCGGCAATATACCAAGCGTTGCGCATGGAATGATCAAAACTCCCCGGTTTAGATTGAGGCGCTGGACTCAGCTTGAGCGCTTTCCAAGCTCAGTGGTTGAGACTCCAGTCGTACTCCTGATATGATACCGCAAGCCGGGTGCCCTGTTCCAGCAGGAAGGCTTTGTCGTCGGGCGCTTTGCGGTATTCTGCCAAAAAGCGAATCAAAGCCGCTTTGTCGCCAAAGTCTTTGCCATACCAATCCAGAATTTTGGAGAGGCTGAGTTTGTGTTTTTCCCGATCGAGCACGACATTGTCACTGTTGACAAAACTCGAAGCGGCCAATTTGAGCTGGTCTTCGATTTTTTCTTCTTGGTAGGTGCCAATCGGCGGGCAAGACTTAGAGCCACAGACCAAAGTAAAGTGAATCCGGGGTTCAAGCACAGGCAAGACATGGGCCGCGCGTGGATCCCTGCTGCCAAAGGGCCTGCGGGCAAAGAGGTGTTTTTTTTGATTGCCCCTCAAAATCCCGTGTTCGATCTGATCGAGACTGAAGGTCTGATCACCAATCTGGTAAGCCACATTTTCAAAGAAATGGGAGATCTCGCGCACCGAATTGTTCACCCCCAATTCGACAATGCCATGGACGGTCAAGGCATTGTAGATATTGATCCAGAAGGCCAATTTGGCGGCCTGGCTCTGCAGCAGGTTGAGATTAAAGCGCTGCAGCAGCGCAGCTGAGGCTTTGTAGTTTTCAAATCCCTCCGAGCCTTTCATGGCAGCATAATTCACGCCCCCGGTTTCGAGATCGTAGAAGTCGCCTTTGAGATTGTTGATCGCCTGTTTTAGATGCAAAGCCACCTGCTCAGGTTTGTCCTGGCCAGAGGGGGGCTGTTGATTGAGGAGATGGAGTGCCATGGGATGTCCTTTGCTGGTGTATTTACAGGCTTGCAGCCCTATTTGAGCAGGGGGGCGATCACTTCAAAACCTTGATTCTGTTTGTGGAATTCAATCAGGTTGAGGTGAAAACCGCGATTCATGCCAATCCGCACAAACCCTTTGTATTTGGTCAGGGTATCCAGCGATCCCAAGAGGCCTTTGCGCGGCTCGACTGTGCGGGCGTAGAAGAGCTTGAGGGCCTCGGTATCATAAGGGCTGGAGGAAATATACAGCGCCCCACCAATATCCCCACTTTTGATCAGCTGTTTTTTAACCGTGATCACTTTGTCGATAAAGGCATTGACATCTTTTTCAGTGCCTGGGCCAAAACAGATCAGCGAGAGCACTTTTTTGTATTTTTCGCCTTTGACTTCGCCGTGGGCCACCAGATTAAAGCTGTGCATCTGGCCATCTTCGCCTTGCAGCGCCTCTTCAAAGGCCAGGTATTCAATTGCCGGAATCCAGCTGTAGATGTATTTGAGCGTGGTAATGCTACCGGTAGAGTTGAGCAGGTAAAAATACTCGCGCAACATCCATTCACTGAAACGCAAGTGCAGAGACGACTCGGCCATACTCTTGGCATCGAGAAGCTTCCCCAAAATCGAGAGTGAGGTGGATTGTGCGTATTTGAGCTTCAATTGCACATTGCGTTTGGCCTCTTGCACCAGGTGAATCGGCACTTCTTCGCTGCCCATATCCACAATCGTTTGTAAAGTGGTTTTGCTGGGCTCGGCATAACTCAATTCGAGGCGGGTTTGGGCCAAGGCACGGTTGAGGCTGGGCCCCACCAAACGGGGCTGGGGTTTATAAATATCCACCAAAACCCCTTCTTCGTCGGCCAATTTTTTTAAATCCTGCCAGGTTTCACTGGCGACAATTTCGGGATTGGCCTGCACCGCAAAGATCTGTTGGCCGTTTTCAAAGCCATAATAAAAGATATTCTGGCGGGCATGGCAGGCCACATAACCTGTGAAGTTCTCTTCGGCACTGGAGAGATTTTCAATCAGGGGCAAGAGATCCATCAGCGACGAATCGAGATTTTGTTGAAGGGCTTCGCCACTCTCTGACAAAATCTGGGCCAGCAACGCGGGCACATTCTGAAGCCCTTCGGGGGGCAGACAGAGCTCCAGGCGGCCAGGGGCGGTGGGTAAATCGGCAAAAACAGCATCGTCCAAGGCACCTGTCGCCAGGTTCAGGGCTCCGACAAACAGGCCCTGAGAGAGCAGGAGAAAAATCTCCCCATCCAGGGTCAAAATACCACTAAAAGCAGGCCCGACCAGCGAAGGCTCGATCAATTTTTCCATGACTTTGTTCAGGCCCAGAGCGGTCACATTTTCGGTTTTCCAGTCGCGAATCAGGGTGCGAATCCACTCGCGGCGGGCCTTAAGAGCTTTGATTAGCTCATTGTCCACACTGGTTTTGCGCATCATTGTGGAGTCTTTTAGGCGCGAAGAGGTACGACTGGCGGCTGTGGCTTCTCCCTCATTAAAACTCAAATTAAAATGGGTCGCGGCATTAAATTGATTGGTATTGAGCAAACGCGAAAGATCCGCCCCCATTTCTTGGGCACTGCCATAGCGTTCATCGGGCACTTTTTTCATGGCACGGGCCACAATCAGCTCTAAAATTTCGGGGATCTCGGGATTGATCTTGCGCAATGGATTCGGTTCTTCTTTGGCGGTTAAGATCTCGAGAATGAGTTGGGAGATATTGTCGGCTTTATACGGGCTTTGGCCCGTGAGCAATTCATACAGGGTCACACCCAAGGCATAGAGGTCGGTGCGGGCATCGACCAGTGAGGCATCGTTGAGTTGTTCGGGGGAGGTGTACATAATGCTGCCCATCACCGAACCTGCCTGGGTCAGTTTGGCCCCCTCGGTATGCAATTGGGCAATGCCAAAATCCATCAATTTGGCATTGCCTTTGGGGGAGAGAATGATATTGGCGGGTTTGATATCCCTGTGTACAATTTTGTTCTCGTGGGCGTACGCCAATGCGGCACAGACCTGCATTGCCACACTGGCGGCCACGGGGGCGGGTATTCCAGCGCCTTGGGCCACCAAGCTGGAGAGGGGCTTGCCTTCGGCAAATTCCATGATCATGTAATATTGGTTGTTTTCTTCACCGACGTCATAAATACTGACAATATTGGGATGGGTGAGCCGAGCCACAACCTTGGCCTCGCGGCGAAAGCGTTCGACGGCTTCGCTGTGTAATTTTTGAGCTTGGCCACTTTCACCGCCCCCGCCCAAATTGAGGACCTTGATTGCCACAGGGCGCTCCAGGCGCTTGTCCAAACCTTTGTAGACCACCCCCATGCCACCCCGGCCAACTTCTTTTTCGATGGTATAGTTTTTTTCCAGGCTGCTGAGCAGGGACTGAAGCTGGTCGATCATGGTCAAAGGCTCCTGTAATTCATTGCAGAAATTTAATCACGGAAAAGGCGAAAATCTTTTCATTACAATTTGTAAGACACACTAATTATAACTCACAATTTGTAAGAAAAGACGTGTTTGCCAATATCTTCATTGTAGAACATGTCGCGATTGAATGTTTGTCCATTCGCCGACATTGCTTGGCGCAGTGGTATACTAAAAAAAATTCAAGATACATCTACTTTATGATTGTTCACGCAAAAAAATGGAGCTGGCTGCGGATTCTCTTTCAGATCCGGGGCAGTGTTTTTCCCATGATCTGGCGACGGGTGCTGGCAACCACGTTGTTTGCCGCCTTTTTGACAGGTTTGCATATCCAAGGCTGGTTCCAACTCACACTGACTCCCTTGCCTTTTACCGTGTTGGGCTTGGCCTTGAGTATCTTTTTGGGTTTTCGCAATAGCAGCAGTTATGATCGCTTCTGGGAAGGGCGCAAGCTCTGGGGCCAATTGGTCAATACCTGCCGCAGCCTCAGTCGCCAAGTCTTGTCTTATTTACAGGTTCAAGATCTTTCCGAAGACCAAGCCTTAAAAGACTTTCAGCGCGAAATCATCTATTTGCAAATTGCCTATGTGCACGCCCTGCGTCAGCATTTGCGCGGGCATTCTTTTGAAAGCCTCAATGTTTGGCTGTCTGAAGCCGATTTAAAAGCCCTGATGGGCAGTTCCAACCCGCCCATGTACCTGATGAATCAACTCAGTGCCCGTTTGGCCCAAGCAGGCCAAAGAGGTTGGCTCAATCCCTTGCACCTGCCACTGTTTGAGGAACGGGTGCATGAATTGAGCAATTTACAGGGCGGCTGTGAAAGGATTATGAATACCCCTTTGCCTTTTGCTTATGCCAGTTTGATGCATCAATTGGCGGCGATCTATTGTTTTGCCCTGCCTTTTGCCTTTGCGACCCATTGGTACACACTTGTGCTGGTGGCCGTGGTTTCTTACGCTTTTTTGGGCCTGGATGCCATTGGCGACTCAATTGAAAATCCCTTTGAAGTCGAGCCCAACGATTTGCCCCTAGAAGCCATCAGTCGCACAATTGAGATCAATTTGCGCGATATGCTGGGAGAAACGGATTTGCCCGCTCCCATGGCGCCCAATCGGCATGGGGTGCTTTATTAAATGGGTGCTTTATTAACCAGGCAGATCCAAGGCATCTCTGAATTTGTCATTGAGCCTGTGAATGCGCTCTGAGAGCAACTTGAGAAAGCGAATTGCCAATTGGGGCTGTTGCTCCATGCTGGCCAAAAAATTGGCTTTTTCAACCACCATCACATCGGTGTCTTCGAGGGCTGTGACCGTGGCCGAACGTGGGCGCTCGTCGAGGACGGCCATTTCCCCGACGATATCGCTGTCGCCGAGTTGGGCCAATTCCTGTTCATGCCCATCGCTGTGGGTTTGATGAACCTTGACCCGGCCCTGCATAATAAAAAAGACCCGGTCCCCCGGTTCACCTTCGCGAAAAAGCACCTCTCCGGCAGAAAAAGTCTGAAGTTTGGGACTGACTGACTGTGGCATACACGTTCTCCGATCAGTTTGCGGGGTATTTGAGGGCGATCATAACAAATATGTTAGACTAAGTCTAGAATCCAGATACTGAAAGGTTCAGCCCATGCACCCTGTTCTCAAAACCCTTTTGACATTGACTTTGGTTCTCAGCGCCTGCAATAATCCCACCCAGAATGGCAATAACCCCAGCAATCCTGCCACGCCGGGCCTGCGCACCTTGCAAGCTCCCACCACAGCAGAACTCCAACAGGTTCAAGACAGCGGTCTGGCCAGTGCCAATACCCGCTTTGGCGTGGATCTCTTTCAGAAAGTGGTGGCGGCTCAACCCCAGGCCAATCATTTTATCTCCCCTTTAAGCGTTTCCATCGCCTTGGGTATGGTCTATAACGGTGCCGCTGGCGAAACCCGGGCCGAAATGGGCAAAACCTTGCAGGTCGCAGGCCTGGATTCTTCCCAATTTAATCAGGCCCAACTCACCCTGCGCAAGCGCCTGATGAATCAAGGCACTGGCGTTCGGGTCGATCTGGCCAATGCCCTCTGGGCCAAAAAAGGCACTGAGTTTAATCCCAGTTTTGTCAAAACCAACCAGGATTTCTTTGGCGCCCGTGTGACAGCCTTGGACTTTGCCGACCCACTTTCAGTCCAGACCATCAATGCCTGGGCCAGTGAAAATACCCAGGGCAAAATTCCCAAGGTACTCAGCCAAATTGAGGCCCAGACCCTGATGATTCTGATGAACGCCATTTATTTTAAAGGCACTTGGACCACCCCTTTTGAAAAAGGCGAAACCACCCCCAAAGACTTTAAACAGGCCAATGGCCAGAGCAAACAGGTCCAGATGATGCGCCGCTATGGCAAATACCGCTATCTGCGCGACAGCGAAAACCAGTTCCAGGCCGTTGCCCTGCCTTATGGCCAGGACAAAGCTGTTAATATGTACGTCTTTTTGCCTGACAGCGAAAGCAGTGCCAATGCCCTGCTGGGCAAACTTTCAGGCGATACCCTCAGCGATTGGCTGGGCAAATTCCGCAGCCAAGACGGCGAAGTGATGCTTCCCCGTTTTAAGATGGAGTATGAGGTCAATCTCAACGAGGCGCTCAAACAAATGGGCATGGCTCAGGCCTTTGACGAAAACCGTGCCAATTTTACTGAGCTGATCAAAAGTACCCAGGCCTTTATCTCCCAGGTCAAACAGAACAGTTTTGTCGAAGTCAACGAAGAGGGCACAGAAGCCGCCGCTGTCACCACCGTCACGGTTGGTGCCACCAGCGTTCAATTGCCACAAGAGCCTTTTTCGTTTCAAGCCGATCACCCCTTTGTCTATCTGATCTACGATCAAACCACGCGCTCGGTGTTGTTTATGGGCCTGCTCAATCAGACCAGCTAGTCTGTTGTGCGATGCGGATACAGAACCGAAAGGCTTTACAGGCCTTTCACAGCGATAGTTATGGGGTTTTAGCCCCCCTGCTCGACAGTCCCTTTGAAGCCGATGCAGAGGGACTGGCTTTTTTGGGCAGACATTGGTCTTTTGAGCCGCCACAGCCCTTGCCCAGCGCCAGTCGGAGCGTGCTCTTTGGTCTGCCCGAAGCCAAACAATTAAAAGCATTGCTGGATTCAGAGCCCCAACGTCTGTTGATCGTGGACTCTCAGCCAGAGCGGGTTTGGGCGCAGATGATGGCCTTTGACTATGCCGAACTTCTGGCCCATCCCGCCTTGGAATTGCAGATCAATTCACCCGAAAAATTGCTTTTGGACTTTCAAGACAAACTCTTTCAATTTCGCGATCTGCAGGGCTTGGAATGGCGAGAAAGCCAACCTGCAACCGAATTGGCTGAACGCATGGCGGATGTTTTTTTTCGCCAGGCTTTTCGGGTTTGGCAGACAGATCTGAGTCGGGCCCAGCTCACTGAGGGTTTGGCCGATCGCGTCAATCGCCTCTACCAGGAATTGCTCCCGGCCACTGAAACTGCTTATGCCGCTTATCCCCTGAGTTGTGGCTCTGGCTGTGCCCAGTGCTGTCACAAAGGGGTGGGCAGCTTGCTCATGCTCACACCCGGTGAATGGCTTGTGCTCTGGCAGGTTTTAAACGAATGGCCCCAGGCGCAACAAGCAGAATTTGCCAAGCAATTTGCTGGCTGGGCCCAAAAGGAAACAGAACTCCTCCACACACTCTTGCATTTTTTTGATGCAGGGATGGACGAAGTTCAGACCTCTGAATTTTCAATCAAACACCTGGAGTTGATTGCCTCACAACAGGATCAGGCCTGTTTTTTATTGGATCCAGAGACCCAGACTTGCCGGGCCTATGCGGGACGCCCTCTGACCTGTCGCCTGTTTGGGGTCGGCCATTTTTATGGCAATACGCCCTATACCTGTGATTTGGACTGGGAAAGACACGAGCAAATCTTGCTTCGGGAAGGCCGAGAGAGTCATTTGCTCAAAGCCGAAGATTGGAAGCTGGCTCTGCGCCAACTCCACAGGCATTTTCCGTATAAAATGCCCATGGCGCTTTGGCTTGTGAGTCACCTCGATTTCAACAACGGACATTGGCTTACGTCTCCGCGCTTGGAATACGCTCAGTTTCAGGCTTTGCTTGAAAAGGACGCGCTGGAAGCTCATCTTGGACGCTCACATCTCGGGCCTAAACAGACCTAACGCAGTTTATAGCGGCACTGAGGGTGAGGTCTCGTTGGCCAAATAACCCAGGGCCTTGGCACTGGCCAGAGCCACATCAGCCAGTTTGAGGGGGTAGGTATCCGGGTGTTCCGCGGTGGCCCCCGTAATACAGGCGGTGAAAGCCAGAACATGGCTCATCAGCTCTTCGCCATTTTGGTAATCAATCTGAGCTCCAAGCTCGTCTTTTAGCGCAAAGAGCACATCGACAGCGGTCGCCAAGCGATTTTGCTCACTGGCGGCCAACCATTCTTCAATTGTTTTATCGTGAAGATTTCCGCCCTCCCACCAACGGGAGTGCGCCTCGGAGGTGCTACTCATGGGCTTTATTATCGCACGAAAAGGTGGCTTTCAACAGTGCTCCCTCACACCGATTTCTGCGCTGCTCAGCCTCAATTGCAGGCCTGAGGCAAAAATGCCGACCAACCCAGAAAATATTTTGCGCTCTGTGCCCAGGCCTTGTATAATAGCCTCTAGTCTTATTTACCTATTCCACACGCCACCGGGAAAAACGCAGAGATCATCATGAAACGCTATACTTTGGGATTGTTAATGGCCGCTTTGGCTCTCACTGCCTGCTCAGAAGGGGACATGGAGCTACACGGAAAAATGACCACCATTCAATATCTGGGTAAGACCTGTTGGGTGTTTCAAGACGATAACCACAATTATTATGAAGTGATTACCCCCAGCGTAGATATTCTCAAAGACGGTCTGCGTATGAGCGTTCGCGCTTTTGAGGTCAATAGCAAAACCCTCTGCAACCTGCCCACCGTGATCGAAATTTACGAGTTTCGCCCAGACCACAGCAAAGACATGTAGCTTTGATGCCACGCTGGCTGTTGCTGCAGGATCCGCCCCTGGCAGGAGCGGTGAATATGGCCCGCGACCGTACCCTCTATACCCATTTTTCTGAATTTAACTGTGACGGCCTTTTGCGCTTTTTTACCTGGGAGCGCCCCACCCTTTCGCTGGGACGCTTTCAAACAGATCCCG
Organism: Candidatus Sericytochromatia bacterium; assembly: GCA_018780035.1. Classification (GTDB taxonomy): domain Bacteria; phylum Cyanobacteriota; class Sericytochromatia; order UBA7694; family UBA7694. Next base: position 41,744 of record JADMKE010000005.1, on the reverse strand, counting down.
ACTTGGAAAAGCGCTGTGCTGAGTTGGCGCTGCCGGTGGTGCGCCGTCCCACAGGTGGGCAGGCGATTTTACATGGCAGCGATCTCTGCTGGAGTGTGATCAGCCATGCCCAGGGCCCATTGGGCAAAGATCTACAGGCCACGTATCAGCAGCTCTCCCGCGTGGCGATCAAAGCCTTGGCACAATTGGGCTTAAGTTTGCAAATGCCCGAAAAACACCAAGATTATCGCAAGCAGGCCTCCTGTTTTGCCAGCTTGACCCCCGCAGATCTTGAGATTGCGGGCCAGAAGCTGATTGGTTCAGCCCAAATGCGCAACCGGCGTGTGTTTTTGCAGCAGAGCAGTTTGAGCCTGTCTATCCCGGCCCTGCTTCCGCGCGTTTTTCCAGACAGCCCAGATAGCTCAAACAGCCAAACCCGCTCCCAGACCTGTCTGGCTGATTGGCTGCCAGAGATCTCTGCTGAAGTCTTGATCTCACATTTAAGTCAGGCTTTTGCTGTGGAGCTCAATTTGGAGTTTGAAAGCGCTGATGCGCTGGTTGCGGCTTATTCTTGGGCTTATTCTTGAGCCTGTGTTTGAGCTTGTTTTTGAGCCTGTGTTTGCCGCTCTTTTTGAAGTTTGGCCTGGGCCCGCTCCCATTGGCGCTGCCGTTCCCGCGCCCGCGCTCTTTGGCTTTCGCTGCGCTCGGCAAAACAGGCGGGACAACTGACCCCGGCTTCATACTCAGGGCTTAAACGCTCGGCATCGCCCACCGGCTCGCCACAGCCCATACACATGGCGTAATGACCGGTTTGTACACCGTCTTCCACTGCCACACGCTGATCAAAGACAAAACACTCGCCCTCCCAGAGGCTCTCTTCGGCAGGTACCTGCTCGAGGTATTTGAGAATCCCCCCTTCGAGGTGGTAGACATTTTCAAAGCCCTGATCGAGCAGGTAGGCTGAGGCTTTTTCGCAGCGAATGCCGCCGGTGCAAAACATCGCCACTTTGCGGTGCGTCTGTGGATCGAGTTGACGCTGAACATAATTCGGAAACTCGCTAAAACTGGCAGTCTGGGGATCTATCGCCCCTTTAAAACTGCCAATTTTGACCTCGTAGCCATTGCGGGTGTCCAACAAGAGCACCTCGGGATCGCTGATCAGGGCATTCCAGGCTTCGGGTTTGACATATTGCCCCACCCGCTGGGTGGGATCCACGGGCACGCCCAAGGTGACAATTTCGCGCTTGAGCCGAACCTTTAAACGCTTAAAGGGCAATGTCTCAGCCTCTGACCATTTGGCCTCCAGGCTTGCCAAACGGGGGTCTTGGCCCAGATAGGCCAACAATGCTTCCAGGGCCTGACGGGAACCTGTCACTGTGGCGTTGATGCCCTCTGCCGCCAACAGAATTGAGCCTTTGATTCCCAATGCCAGACATTGCTCACGCAAGGGGGCTTGCAAAGCGGAATAATCGGGCAGTGATACAAAGCGATAAAAAGTGGCAATGGCAAAGGACATGGCGGTTTCTCCCAGCGACGAACTGAGGGCAGTGTACCCCTTAAAAAAGCCGAAAGGCCAGATGAAAGAACCGATGAAAGCCCCGATTTTTGTCTGGTATCACCGCTGCAAAAATTCCAAAAGACAGAGAAGCGTTGCTGAAAAGCCCAAGACAGCTGCTATAATTAGGATCTTGTTTGGGCGAGAAAAACAGTTTTGTCCTTAAGCGAGATCAAGCTGACTGTGCAGCTTATCTCGCAAAGAAGAAGAGCCCCTCGTGGGCGTTGCCTACAAATATCACCCGGAGGCCCCATGACCACCCCCGAAATCCCCCAGAAAGCCCCTTATGTCTTGGACATGGAGCCCGGCAGCTATTTTTGGTGTGCTTGCGGCAAGTCTCAGAACCAGCCCTATTGTGATGGTTCCCATGCCGGCAGTGGCTTGCGGCCTGTGCGCGCAGAAATCACTGAGAGCAAAAAAGTCGCCTGGTGTGGCTGTAAACAGAGCGAAAACAAGCCTTTTTGCGATGGCAACCACCGCAAATTGCCCTAACAACCAATGGCAGTGAAACCCCAGATTCGTGCAATTTGATCCCCCCCTGATCGCAGGAAAACTGATCCAGCGCTACAAGCGCTTTTTGGCAGATGTTCAACTCGAAACTGGCGAAGTGGTCACCGCCCATTGTCCGAATCCGGGCAGCATGAAGAGCTGCCAAGCCCCCGGTTGGGCAGTGCGCCTGAGTTACAGCCCCAGCCCCAAGCGCAAATTGGCCTATACTCTGGAAATGGTCCACAATGGCGAAGTCTGGATCAGCGTCAATACCAGCCGCACCAATTCCCTGGTCAAAGAGGCCCTGGAAGCGAAAAAGATCCCCGAATTGGCGGATTATACCCAGATCAGACCCGAGGTTAAATACGGCGAAAAGAGCCGGGTCGACTTTGTGCTCAGCCAAGCGGGCCATCCCGATTGTTATTTGGAGGTCAAACAGGTCAGTTTGCGCGTCGACGACGATTTGGCTTTTCCTGACGCGGTCAGCGAGCGGGCACGCAAACATCTGGGGGATTTGCTGGCAGTCCAAGCCCAAGGTTCACGGGCCGTGCTGCTTTTTGTGCTCAGCCGAGGCGATGGTTTGCACTTTCGCGCCGCCCACGAAATTGATCCCGCTTATGCCCAAGCTCTTGCTGCTGCTCAGGAACAGGGTCTGGAAGTGCTGGTTTACCGGGCGGAGGTCAGTCCCGAGGGTGTGAGCGTCGGGGACAGGTTTTAGCTTAGACAGACGCTCCCTGAGCGGAGTCGAAGGGAGCGTTCGGAGCAGCGGTGAATCCTGAGCAGGAAGAGCAAGTTGCCGCTCTTTCACCCAGCACTGGCCAGATATTCCTGCCAAAGCTCTCTCAGCCAGCCCGCAATCTGCAATTCGCGCTCCATGGCGGCCATCACATCCAGGGCAGGATCATGGGCATGATCTTCCCAGAGCCAGAGGGCACTTAAAACTGTTTGTACATAGCCCCAGCCCGCTATGCGTGTGGGGGAAAGTGCCAGGGCCTCGGCAAAGCCCTGAATGCGCAGGCGCAACGAGGACACGGGATCTGGCTGATGGGTGAGATAATTGCGCAGATAAGCGGCAGGTTCAAAGGCCGGATCTCCAACCCGGCCATGGGGATCAATCGCGAGATAATCACCCTTTGGCCCCAAAAGCAGGTTATCTGGGTGCAAATCTCCATGTAAAAGCACCTCTCTGACAGGCTCAGCCGACCATTGCAGATACAGCTCCTGGGCCTCTTGCCAGCGTTCAGGTGCAAGTGGGCAGCCGGGCCCGATGCGGGCAAACCCCCCGGCCCAGGCCTGCAGGCTCGGTTGACCCGATGGTGGGTTCTGCCAAAGCTGTAACATGGTCAGGGCTGCATGTTCGACAGCCAGAGCCTCTTCTCCAGACCGCAAAACCGCTGCCAAAAGTGACCCCGGTTCCAGCTGTTCCAATAAGAGCGCCCCTCGCTCAGGGTCCGATGCCATCAAACGGGCGGCGCCCCGGCCCCCATAATCGCGCAAAGTCTGAATCTCCAGCTGGCAGTCCCGATCGGGGGGCCGCAGTTTGAGCACCCAGGCCTCTCCGGCAGGCCCTGTCACTGGGCAAACCCAATGATAAGAGCGCGGATAAACAGGCTCTAACAGAGTCAGGCCCCACTGCTGGCAGAAATATCCTGGCGCAGCGCCTACTCCAGCGCCTACTCCAGCCACTCGCCCACAGCCTGTTCAAAGGCCTTGAGATTTTTCGCCAGGGGTTTGAGGCAATGCAGCCAGAAAGTGGGCTCACCCAGATTCAGGCCCATGTGCTTCTGGACCAGATCTTCGGCTGTCATGCGGCCCGTGTCTTGGAGCAGGTTGACGTAGAAATTGTAAAAGTCGGCTCCCCGCTGTTCTTTTTCGGCATAAATGCCCTGGGAGAACAAATAGCCAAAGGTATAGGGAAAATTATAAAAGCTGGGTTCGACGATATAAAAATGCAACTTGCTGGCCCAGAACATTTCATCAGCGGCAGAGGTGCTGTCGCCATGCCACTCGTTCCAAACCGTGCGCATCAGATCGCGGAAGTCTTGGGGGGAATAGCTGCGCTCGCTGCGGCCTTCGTAAAAGCGTTTTTCAAATTCGTAGCGGGTCGGAATATTGAGGGTAAAACGCGGAATCGAACTGATCTCCTGCCAAAGAATCTCGAGTTTTTCGGCCGGCGTTTTGCAGCGCTGGAGCAGAAAATTGCGCACCACGGTTTCTGCAAAGGTACTGGCGGTTTCTGCCAAAGTCATCGGGTAATGGGTTTGTTCCTGGGGCATTTCGCGCATGGCCCAAGAGTGAAAGGCATGGCCGAGTTCGTGGGCCAAAACAATCATGTCGACACTGCTGCCGAGATAGGTCATAAACACACGGGGGTTGCGTGAGCGGGGGAAACCCGAGCAATAGGCCCCAGGGGTTTTGTTGGGAGCCGCCGCAGCGTCAATCCAGCGTTTGTCTGCCATCATCCGCGCAAAGGCCCCCATTTCGGGATTGACCTCGTTAAAGGCCTCTTCAATCATTTCCATCGCCTGGGGGAATGTGATGTGGCGGCGGGCATGGCCAAAAGCGGGCGAGGAGGCATTTACATCCCACGGATCCAAACGGGGTTTGTCGAGCAGACGGGCCATCAGGTGAAAGGCCTGTTGGCCCAAGTGTTTTTGCTCTTTGACCACCTGCATCATGGTTTCGAGAGTGGGTTTGCTGATGCGGTTGAGGTGCAGCGGCTCATCGAGGAAATGCACCGATTCGGTATGGGACCGGCGTTTCCCCAGCTCCAGCCGCCAACCCGCCAGGGCGTTGAGAATGGCAGCGCAGCTCTCTTCGTGTTGACCAAAGACCTGATTCAAACCCGCATAGGCTTTTTTGCGCAGCACTTCACTGTTTTCGCCCAGCAGCGATTGCAAACGGGCAATTCCCACCGTTTCGCGTTCACCGCGCTCGTTTTCAAATTCATACGAAACAGAGCCTGTGATATTGTTATAGAGATTGCTCCAGGCATTGGGGCCATCGAGGCTGAGCGAGGTGATCAGATTTTCTTCGGGCAGGCCCAGTAAACGTTTGTTCAAGCGGCGGCCATAGCGGAGTTGAAAGAGGCTGTTTTGCACCGCCTCGCCGCTGAGATAGTCTTGATAGACGGCATCTGAGGCGTGTAGAAGAAAGAGATCCACAGGCTGGGTGGCCTGGGTGAGTTGGGCCCGCAGGCGTTTGAGTTTCTCCAGCAGGGTTTTGGCATCTTGGTTGCGGGCCTGGGTGCTCCAGACCATGTAGGCATAACTCATTTGGTTATCGAGCAATAAATCGGCTTTTTTCTCAACCCGATACACTTCCCAAGCTGTTTCGACCAGGGTTCGTGCAGCATCTGCGCTCAGTTCTTGGCCCAAAGCACTGCGAAAGGCCTGTGCGTGTTGCTCAAGCATTGTGATCGCCAAGCGAATTTCTTCCTGTTCTTCAGCCAATTGCAGGGCATCAAGGCCTGCATATTCACTTTCCATTTCCCAGGTGGGTGTGTGTAAATCGGGGGATGACATAAGCAGCTCCTTGAAATTGAATCTGCTTCATTATCCCTGATTTTTGCCCAATCATGGGTAAGAACCCAGACCCGCTCAGCTCACAACGTGGGCAAAATCAGGGCTAAAACTTAGGCCCGAGCGAATTGACGCCTTTCCGCTTCAAAGCGGTTTTCAATCCCCGCATGGGCCCCGGTGAAGAGCAACCACGACGAGATCTTGGTTTCTTTGTAATCGGCCAGGGCCTTGCCAATTTCGTTGGCAGAATTTATTTTGGGGGTGTTTCTTTCAGAAGTTGGTTCACCCGCTGATGTGAAAGATGCATCAATTGGCCTGTGTCACGCAGGGAAATTTTCAAACCTTGATTAAGTGAATGTGCAGCTTGACGACTCAGCACTTGCAATTCTTGGCGTTTTTTTTCAAGTTCGGTTTGAATACTCAGGTAGCTGCTTACCAGTTCGCGTTCATGTTTTGGCAAAACAACTTCATCTATCAATTCCACCTGGCTGAGATCCTCAAGAAAAAGAGCCAGTGCTTCTTCGATTCGGCTGCGTGCTTGTTCAAGTGTTTTTCCCTGAGTATGGCAACCTTTTAGTTCTTTCACCGAAGTAAACCACCATCCCTTGTTATCGGGTTTATAGCGGATCGTCAGCTTTCTCATTGAGATAACCACCTTTTTCCCAAACAGGGTTCTAAATCTTTTTCGATTGCCCTGAGCAATCCAGGCCCCAATTCTTCACCCACATGGATGGGTACAGTGGTCAAACAATGGCCACACTGAAAACGAGCATGAGAGCCTTTCTGACGGATTTTTTCGCAACCATGTTGCTGTAAAATTTTAATCAGATCTTTTGCTTTCATTACCTGATACTAGCATAAATTATGTCTAGTAACATAGACAATTTTGTCTGGTTTTAGGCCCGAGCGAATTGACGCCCTTCCGCTTCAAAGCGGTTTTCAATCCCCGCATGGGCCCCCGGTGAGGAGCGGAACCAGGAGGAGATCTTGGTTTCTTTGTAGTCGGCCAGGGCCTTGCCAATTTCGTTGGCAGAAAACTTACGCCCAGCCCGCTCTTGCAAGCCTGCCAAATGCCGGGCAGCTCCGTCTGCGAGTTCGCCCACATGGTTGGTGGTGCCCATGATCAGATCCTGAATGCGGGGATCTTGGCGCACTTCGGGACTGAGTTTGGCCAAATCCATAAAGCGCTGAACGTTGTCCCCTTTGTCTTTGTGGACAAAGGCCTCTTGGGCCAAGCCAAAGGCCTGATTGTGTTCGCGGGCAAATTTGGTCCACAGCGCATCAAAGGCCTTGCTGGCCAGACCGTATTTTTGGGCAGCGGCTTTGAGGTGGGAGCCAAAGGGATTGGCAGGATCGTTGATAAAGCGCGAAAGGGTGCTACCTGCACCGCCTTTGCCTCCGCGCGAGGTGCCATCGATATACACCGAAGACTCAAATTGATAAGTCCCGTAGGTCTTGCCACCGAGATCGTCCCCCTTTTTGGGGCGCGAAATCGCCCCCACAGCATAAGGATCCCAATCACGGCGATAAACACCGGATTCGTGAAAGGCCGCCATGGGAAACTGGGGCACAAATTTGCTGTCATCGTGGTAACGCGAACGCTGATACATCGCCCCCGAACGGGGTTTGGCTGCTGGGGCTGGTTTATCTGGTACTTCTGCGGGTGGCTTAGGCGCTGCCGGGTCAACCGCTGTGGCCTCACCGGGTTCTTCTGCCTCGGGCTTGGCTGAGTCGGGCAAGGGCCGCAAGGTGGTGGGCACAGCCATGTATTGGTTAAAGGCCTCGGGGTTGACGGGCACTTCTGGGCGGGCGTATTCATTGAGATAATCGCCCTGCTTAAATTCACTTTCGGAATAGTCTTGAGAGGCATCAAAGGCTGAGAGATCTGGCGGGGCCTGCTGAGCAGAACCGGGGCCATCAAAAGACACAGCACTGGCCGCAGAACCACTCGGACCAGGGCCTTTGACATTGTTTTTATCGCCGCCCCCAAAGAGGCCGGCAAACCAATTAAAAATCGCTTTAAAAATATCCGCAATCACCTGAAAAAAAGACCGGCTCTTTTTGGGGCCTGCTGCTTCAGAAGCCCCTTCTGCGCCCACTTCGGGGGGGGCTTTTTGCATCCGAATGCGCGGTCCAGCTTCAGAGCTGGCGGCAACGGGTTGGTTTTGGGCCTGAAGTTCTTCACTGAACCGGGTGGCTGCAGGAGAGTCGAGTTGGGCGGCCATGGACTGAATTGAACGCAATTCGGGCTCGGAGAGGTATTGATCTCCTTGGCGCTCACCCTGCGTTTGGGTAAACTCCCCCAATTTGGCCAAGAGCTGCCCCATGGCCTGTTTGTCTTGGGGGGGTAAACTGCTTGAAGACAACGCCGTTTGCAGGGTCTGCATTTCTTGGGGAGTGACTTTGCGATCTGAAATGACGCCACGTACTTGGCCGAGCATATCTTGACGGGGGGAGTTGACCTGCATATAAACGCTCTTTCTCTCAGAGGGAGTTGGGGCTTACTTAAAGCTTATTAATCTTAAGTATAGCCCCAATTGCCCCGATTCATGCTTGCAAAGCGCAGCGGGTCACTTCCAAGGCCCTAAAAATCAGGCAGCAAGGGACAAAGCGGCCTGTTCCAGAGCCTTGACAAAGGCATTCAACTGGGTCTGCAACTGGGCCTGTTCAGTCTCCGCCAAAACGCCCTTTTGCATCATTTCTGCATAGCGACCCAGGCTGTAGCTGCCAACCAAATTGGCCCCCCACCAGGGTACCAAGCTGGCCAGGGTCTGCAAATTGGTGCGTCCGCCATTGGGACCGGGGGCTGCACTGAGCAAAAGCACAGGTTTTTGGCCCAAAAATTTCATCTGAATGCGTGAGAGCCAGTCAATCACGTTTTTGAACACGGCGGGCATTGAGCCATTGTGTTCTGGGGAGGCAATCAACAGGCCGTCATGGGCCTGAATCAAGGCATAAAGCGCCTCAATCTCGGGCGGGAAGCCATCCCGTTGCTGGCGCAGCGTGCTGTAAAGGGGAACTTCGTCGTAAGCGGTGAGATCGAGCAGGGTAAATGGCAAGCCGCTTAATTGGGCTGCATAAGCGACCAGGTCTTTGTTGATCGATTGGGGGCTGTTGCTGCCAGCCAGGGCGAGAATTTTCATGGGGTTTTCCTTTTTGTGTGCCTTTGCGGCGTTGTTAATTCCATCCTAAGCCCTGAACACAATAAACAAAAGTATCCATTGTTTATAGAGTTAATAATATTTTTTTATATAATAAAAAAGCAGCCGTGCTTGGCTGCTTTCAGTCTGATTGTATCTTACTTAAGATTAAGCAAAAGCGCGGGCTTCTGCCTCAAAGCGATTTTCCAAACCTGCGTGTGCCCCCGGAGAAGAGCGAAACCAAGAGGAGATCTTGGATTCTTTAAACTCTGCAATGGCTTTGCCGACCTCATTGGCGGTCAATGGGCGCCCAGCTTGGCGCTGCAGAGCGGCAATATGTTCAGCGGCGCCGTCTGCGAGCCCCCCCACATGGTTGGTGGTGCCCATGATCAGATCTTGAATGCGGGGATCTTCGCGCACCTCGGCGCTCAACTCAGCTTTGTCCATAAAGCGCTGAATATTCTGGCCTTTGTCTTTGAGTGCAAAGGCCTCTTGGGCCATGCCAAACTCTTTGTTGTTTTGGTTAGAGAGGTGGGCCCAGAGGGCATCAAACTCTTTGCTGGCCAAGCCGTGTTGCTCGGCCACCGCTTTGAGTTGGGCCCCAAAGGGATTGCCCGGATCGTTGATAAAACGCGACAGGGTGCTGCCCGCCCCGCCTTTGTTCTCACGGGAGGAACCATCGGGATAGACCGAAGATTCAAATTGGTAGGTGCCGTAGGTCTTTCCGCCGAGATCGTCGCTCTTTTGGGGACGCGAAATGGCGCCCACGGCATAGGGATCGTTGGGTTTGCGATAGACGCCCGACTCGTGATAGGCTGCCATCGCAAAACGGGGCACAAATTTGCTCTCATCGTGGTATGGCGAGCGCTGGTACATTTCTCCTGGCGCACCGGCCGTGGCGGGAGGCAGCCCGTCGGCTCCGGCGGGAGCCGCAGCGGGGGGGCTGAAATAGCGGTCAAACGAACCTGTGTCGCTGCTTACTTCGGGGCGGGCATAGTCGTTCATATAATTGTCGGCCAAAGGCGGGGGTGGGGTTTGTGCTCCGGGGGTGGGCATATTCACGCCATTGGGGTTAAAGTCGGCTTGAGCCCGGCTTTGGACATTGTTTTTATCGCCGCCGCCAAAGAGGTTGGCGATCGCTTTAAAAAAACTTTTAAAGCCATCTTTGAGCACCTGGAAAAAAGAGCGATCGGATTTGACGGTGTTGTTTTGGGCAATATGTTCAGTGAGTTCGGTGGCTGGCGCTGAGTTGAGGCTGGCCGCCAAATCTTGAATCGATTTCAGCTCCTCATCGCTGAGCAGTTTCTCGGTGTCTCCTGTGGACTTAAATTCTTCCAGCTTGTCCAAAACCTTTCCCACAGCTGCTTTGTCTTGGGCTGAGAGCGGGCTGCTTTCAAGTGCTGAGCGCAATTCATTCATTTCTTGAGGGGTAATTTTGCGATCGGAGGTAACGGTGTTGAGCTTACCTAAATAATCCTGACGTGCGCTGGGATTGACTTGCATGAAGAACCCTATCTTGTCTTGATTTTTGTCTGGTTTGCGTAAACGGGTTTGCGTAAAAAGGGATGATAAAAAAGTATATACCCGATTCGGGCAAACACGAAACATCAAGCCAGTCTGAATCTATGCGCTTGAGATTCAAACTCAGAGAGGTTGTTATTCCCTCCCCAAACAGGGTATAAAGGATAAGAAGAAAATTATGAATACAGAAAATCGTCCCACATTTCGACGTATCAAAGGCAGCACCTCTTACCTGGCTCTGGAGCATTCCAATCTGGGTCTCTACGTCTATAAAAAACGCGGCGTCTTGATCGACTCGGGTTATACCGAAGAAGATGCCCTCTGGATTGCTGAATTGCTCGAAGGCGAAGCGATCCGGCTCGAAGCGATTATCAATACCCATGCCCACCCCGACAATAGCGGTGGCTCTTCTTATCTGAAAAAACGCATGGGCTGCAAGCTTTACGCCACTTCGATTCAACGCCCTTTTATCGAAAATCCCTCTCGCTCCAATTATTTGGCCATGGTTCAGGCTGTGGTTGACAAAGAAAAAGAAGAGAGTGAAGGTCAGCGCAAGCGGGCCCTGCTCAAAGCCGAAAACATGAAAAAAGAGGCTGCTCCTGCCGAAGGCGAAGAAGCAGCCCCCGACAATGTCGAAGCCAGCCCCACTGAAGCAGACCATCCAGAAGGGGGCACTGAGGATCTCAAAGCAGAGCCCATTTTGGAGTTTATTGAAAATGATCACAAGCGCTCGGTGATCAAACCCAAACCCTGTCAGGTCGATGGCAATCTCGACCCGAAAAAGCCCTTCCTGATGTCTTCTGGCAAACAGCTGCAGATTGTCGATCTCTCGGGCCATGTCATGGGCATGTGTGGCGTGGTCACCCCCGACGATGTCTTTTTTATCGGCGACTCGCTGTATACCTTTGACGAACTCTCCGACAAACCCATTCCCTACCTCGAAAGTGTTGAGCAATTCAAAAAAAGCCTCGATGTGCTTTTGGCCACGCAGTATTCCAATTTTGTGCCAACCCATGGCAAGCCGCTGGAGTTCAGCATCAATTCCGAGGTACTCTTTCACAAACGCCAGATCGAAATGATCGAAGAGGCCATTTTATTGCACTTGCAAATGCCCCGCACCCGTGAAGAATTGGTGGCGCTGATCTTTGCCACCTTTGGGATCGAGCAGACCATTCCCAATTTTTACATGATGTCTTCGACGATTGTCTCGTTTTTAAACCATCTCAAACGGGACAGACGGGTTGCCATCATTCACGAAGACGGCAAAACCCGCTGGTTCACCAAGCAAAAATAACTAGCCTTTGACGCAAACGACCTGTTTGAGCGTGTGTACGATCTCAACCAGATCGCTTTGGGCCAACATCACTGCATCAATGTCTTTGTATGCAGCGGGGGTTTCGTCGATCACTCCCACGTCTTTGCGGCATTCGATGCCCGCTGTGGCCTGCAGGTGATCGTCCAGACTAAAGCGCTGCCGGGCCTGGGTCCGTGACATTGTGCGTCCGGCCCCATGGCTGCAACTGTGAAAGCTCTCAGCCTGGCCTTTGCCGCGCACAATAAAGGAACGGGCGCCCATGCTGCCGGGAATAATCCCCAGATCCCCTTCTCGGGCCCGAATTGCGCCTTTGCGTGTGACCCAGATATTGGCGCCAAAGTGGTGTTCACGTGCAATATAATTGTGGTGACAATTGACGGCCTCGGTTTCGAGCTGAAAGGCAGGCAAAAGGTGGGACTCTGCCAACACCGCGAGAATATTGGCCAGCATCACTTCGCGATTGGCGAAAGCATAGCCCTGGGCCCATTCCACGGCCTGGATATAGTCATCAAAGAGCGGTACCCCTTCGGCCAAATAGGCCAAGTCGCGGTTGGGCAAATGAATAAACATCCGCTCCATCTCTTTGCGGGCCGCTTCGATAAAATAGCTGCCGATGCGGTTGCCAATCCCGCGCGAGCCGCTGTGCAACATGATCCAAACCTGCTGCGATTCGTCGAGACAAATTTCAATAAAGTGATTGCCACCGCCCAAACTGCCCACTTGCATCATCGGGTTTTTCTGGCGGGCCTCAATCTGGGGGTACTTTGCTAAAATCGTTTGGTATTTCGTGTCCAGTTCTTTCCAGGTGCGCTCTCCCCGGCGCGCGAAGCGCAAGAGGTTATTTTTTTTAAACGCTTGGGCTGTCCAGTCGCAATTGCCAACAGGCACCACCGATTCAATCGCGGCCCGCAAGGGGCCCAGATCGTCGGGCAAGTCGCTGGCTTTCAGGCTGGTGCGTACAGCCACCATGCCACAGCCAATATCCACGCCCACTGCAGCGGGAATAATCGCACCAAGGGTGGGCAAGACACAGCCCACGGTGCTGCCTTTGCCCACATGGCAATCGGGCATGGCCGCGACATGTTTGTGAATAAAGGGCATACTTGCCGCTTCGCGCAATTGCTGTTCGGTACTGGGGTCAAAGGGCACCCCATGAACCCAGGCTTTGACGGGTTTTCCGTTTTGGTTTTCAATAAAGAGATAATTTTTGTCCATGAGAAGAGGCCTCCGAAAATAGTTTCGTTTGGCACAGAGAAAATTGCTGCTGGGCTGTATTCCACTATGGGGAAAAAAAGCGCAAAAAGCAAGCGCTTTAAACTTGAAAGATTGATTGATGCTATAATTAAGAAATATGCATCTATTCCCGATTGGCTTTCAATCTTTTAAACAGGGTTTACAGCATGAAAAAAATCGTCTCATACCTCATTTTTAGCCTGGTTTGGCTACATGCTCTGCCCATGCTGGCCAACTTGCCGCACACACCCAGCCTTGCCGAAGAAGCCCCTGTGGGACTGGGACAGTCCCTGGGGTTGGCTGTGCTTGATTTCGAAGCCAATCAGGCCGATCCCGCTCTGACTGCGGCCCTGGGAGATTTACTGAGACTTTAGCTCTACGCCATGCCCGGTATTCGCATGATCGAAAGGGTGCGTATGACCGATGTCTTAAAAGAACAAAATTTTCAACTCAGTCCCCACTGTGGCGACTCGTATACCTGCCTCAAAGAAGCGGGCCGCATCTTGGGCGTCAATCGGCTTGTGATTGGCACTGTCAACCGGGTTGGAAGTCTGTATTCGATTCATCTGCGTCTGGTTGACGTGCAAACCTCTTTGCTTCCGTCTCAACCGGCCAAAGGCGGTGTACATATTGCCGGTGAATTTAGGGGCGCAGAGGTTTGGCTCAATCAAAAACAGGTGGGCAAAGTGCCTCTGAGCCTGTCTCTCTCGCCAGGAGAGTACCAATTGGAAGTCAAACAAGTGGGTTATCAAACCTGGCAAAGCAGCCTGCAGATTCAGAGTGAAAATACGCTTGAAATACGCCCGGAGCTGCAAAGAGAAGAACCCCATTGGGGGATTATGATTGGTGTTTTTTCAAGTCTATTGCTGATTCTGGCCGATTCGCTCCTGCAAAGGGGACCGGGCCAAGGCTTGCAAAGAGCAGACATGTACATTACTCAGCAATAGATTTGCTGCAAAGAAGCAAGAAAAGTGCTGCTCCAAAGGATAAAGAAAGGGTAGCTTAAAAAAGACAGCCACAATGAGCTTTATAGGTTTTGAGACAAAGGTCATTCAAAAATGGGCCCGATCAAAGTCATTCCAATGCAGATCCATGCGCCAGAACCCTTGCCGACACGGGCAAGCGGCGTACCTCTTTCTGCTGTCACAGCAACAGGCCCAGCTTTGCCAGAAGCGCCCACGCAGTCACTCAGTTCTCATGTGTCCATCCCAGCCCAAGGACAGGTCTCTCCCAGCATTGCTTTTGTCGATCATCAGTATGGCAGTGCCCTCGGTGATCGGGTTGAAAGTATGGAAATGGCAGGTCTTGCGGGCGCAGATATGCAAGCCTTGCAAGGCTATGCCCAAGGCCTGATTCACCAACCCGCAGAATTGGAGGCTGTCATTGTTGCCTTACAAGCGGCTTTAAGCTCGGTTCAAGCGCCTGTGATGATGGTGGATTTTTGTGCCCTCTCGCCCGAACAACAGGACAAACTCAAAACCTGTTTTGAAAAAGCAGGTTGTGCGGATCTCTTGGCCCAATTAGAAAGTGGCAATACACAGCTCTCCTTTGAGACGATTGGCGCCCTGTATTATTCGCTCAAACCCATTCATACCCTGATGTCGAGCCCAGACCCAAGTGAACGCAATGGGGCTCTCTTTCAATTAAAGGTGAGCAACGACTTGCTGCAGGTTTTGCCTGCACTGCAGGCCAGCAAAAAAATGGACGAAGATACACTGGCTGTGATGGATTTTTCAAACAGCCTGACAGGCCTGTCTGCCAAAAACAGTGCCAGCAGCGGCTTGAGCCGATTGTCAAAAGAAATTGTTGAAACCCAGGCCCGGGGAACCTTTGATGCCGCAGCGCTGTCTGAAACAACCGCCCGCTTGACGCTCAGTCCCTTGGACACGGTGTTGGGCAATCTCTTGCTCGACCCCAATGATTCTGACAAAGCGCAAACATTGGCTCAGCTGCTGCAACGTTTTGAGCAAGGGACGCTCAGCGCCCAAGACAAAGCCAAATTAATCGCCTTCGGCCTGGAAGAAAAAGCGGGAAAGCTCTCTGTCACCGATGGTAAAACAGCTTCAGCCACTCCCCTTTCGACAGAGGACCTGGCCCAAATCAAGCAGATAGCCACAGCTTTGGCAACCCCTGTTGCCAGCCGTTCAAAAGAGGTTCAGGCTTTTTTGGCGGCCTTTCAAACCGTGATCAAAAACACCCAATTATTGGAAACCCTGACCCAAAAACGCAATGACCTTCAGAGCAAAGCGGATCAATTGCTGGAACAGTTGAACCGCGATGAAAGTGATTTAAGCGATATCGAAGCCACCTTGGCAGATTTAGAAGGTTTGCTTAAACGCTTTAATAAAGATGGTTTAACCGATCGGGATATCCGGACCTTGGCCAAACTCGGGATCGAGATCCGCGATGGACGCGTGGTCAAAAATAAGTTTTTTGATGCCCATGGCAATTTGATCAAACGCAAAGATATCGAATCGTTTTTGCGCGCCAAACAGGCTGAACTGACCCAAGCAATTGCCAGAAAACGCCAGGAGTTGGGCACCCTCAACCAGGAGATTGGCAAAACAGATCAGGCGATTGTACAAGCGGCAACAGAGCTGGTCATTAGCCAGCGAGAATTGGGCAATCACTATCAAAGCCTGAGCCCCGAAGAACGCGCGATTTTTGCCCCAGTTTATGAAAGTGCGCGCAGGCAAGCCCGTCAGGCTTTGGCACAGGCCATTCAAGCCCTGCTCAAAGGCAATATCGACCCTCAGCTTTTGCAAAGGCTGCTCGATGATTTGGGCCGTCTGGACAGCGAAACCGATCAAGCGCCAGAAAGCTCAGTGGTTCAAAGCGAAGCCACCCCCACAGAAAGTGTGAACCCCACTTCCCCCGTAATTGCTGTAGCAGCACGCTCTCCCGGTTCTGAGGCAGAAGCGGCCTTCAATGAATTGGAAGCCGACAATGCCAAGGCCACTGCTGTTCAGCAAAAAATCGAAACCCATCTCTTGGAGCAAGTGGATCACAGCCGCCGCCGCAACCGCGAAAGAGCTGAAAACCGCCAGGCTTGGTTGCGGATCGCTCAGGATCAAATCCTGAACCAAGAACAACTCAAATCCATGTTAAAAGATTCTTCTTCCGACCGCTTCTCGTCCAAACCTTAAAGGCTTCCTGCCCCGCTCAAATGAGGTATAATGCCGGTATTAGGCTGCTGGAGGTCTCTGGCATGAACAAAAAACAGCACAAACTCCCGCTTGAAATAGAAATTGCGTATGAGTCAATGGCCCGTGAATTACACGGGGCCATTAACCGCATGTTTATCGGTTTGGCGATCATGCTTTTGGTGCAATATGTGTTTTTTGCCAACGATGCCTCTCAACAGCAGGTGATTGTCTCTGCGGGTGTGGGAGCTGGTTTGGCTTTTTATGGCTTGGGGGTCTATGCCCTGCACCGTTTGCACAGCCATTTTCCACTCAAAATCAAATTGGAAGCCAGCGGGCTGACTGACCTATAAACGCAATTTGGATTGGCTCTTTTCGCGTTTTCCCAACCACCGTCTGCGCGATCGGGTCTTGCCCCTGAATGAAATTCAAACCATTCAAGCCGGGGGGGAGCCCTTCAGTTTTTGGTTGCATCAGGTCAGATGGACCCCCAGTTGGCAGCTCATGACCCAAAGTGGAGAAAAACTCAGCATTTGGCTCGAAGAGGCGCTTGATTTGGAAAAACTGGTCAACCAGGCCCGCAACACAGCGCAGCCAAAGAGCGAAGAAAAGCAAAAATAACACTCCTTTTCAGGGCTGCTTTAGGTCTATTTGCTTTGTGGGTCTATTCTGG
This sequence comes from Candidatus Sericytochromatia bacterium, assembly GCA_018780035.1. Classification (GTDB taxonomy): domain Bacteria; phylum Cyanobacteriota; class Sericytochromatia; order UBA7694; family UBA7694. The sequence goes on along the minus strand of JADMKE010000005.1, from coordinate 25,175 downwards.
CCAAGTTAAGTCCAGGGTGAGAGGCTTGTTCTCACGTAAATCCGCACTGATCTCCCCGGATAGACTTTTGGTTTCGGGGGCCGCTGAAGGAACCCGAGGCAGCATGTCTATCAAACAGTGCCTTAAGCAAAATCGCCCAGTGCAGGACGGCCAAAACCGTCAAAACGCTTGCGATCATTGCTTTGTGAGAGATTGTATTCTTTCATGACCACTGCTTGGGTCCAGTGTTTGCCATCGGGCCCTTTGCCTGCGGTATTGCCTTCGACCGTGACCAAATGGCCGGTTTGGGCATTGTAAGAGACCACCATGCCCACATGGCCATGGTTAAACAGGGCCACATCTCCGGCTTGAATCGGGAGGTTTTGCCATTGAAAGGTATTGGCCGCCGCTGAATAATGGCTAAACAGCTTTGGATTGCTTTTTAAATAAGCGTGGTTATCTGATTCTTGCAGCATATAATACTGGCGGGTGCTGCCCTGGGCCTGGTGTTGCAGGCGCAGTCCATCCAATTGCTGGTTTTTACTCGCACTGTGATCGGTATAGCTGCGGTAGATAAAAAATTCGCGGGCTTTTTGATAGGAGGCATAGTGTTCGGGGTATTTAAACCCGGCTTGGGTATGGGCAAAAGCGGTAAAAAAGCCACACCATTCATAGCCTTTGCCAAAATACGCATTGCGGGCGTAAGTGTCGATGCGTGAGCTGCTATTGGTGCTGGTCTCTTTGACTCCCTTGCGCCACTCGCTCAAGCCGACCTGAACGGCCTGGGCCAAACGGCTTAAAAGCGCCTGAGAAGTGCCCGTGGGTGCCACTGCAAACAAGGGCCTTAAAACACTCATTGCAGAGGGTTTGGTCGGTTTGGGCAGAGAGAGCTGAAGCTGATCGCCGCTCCGAGCCAAAATCTGAGAGACCTGACTCAAACGCACCTTGTTTGACAGGGGTGACAAAACGGGTGCCGCTACCGGTGCCGTCACCGACACATTTTGCCGGGCTCTTTGGATTAAAAGCCGGGGATCCATTAATACTGGAGCGGGTCGAATAGGCTGTGCCATCTTTACCTCTGTTCAGCTTATTAACCGCTCTCACCGATTTACCCTGTTACAAAAAAAAGCAAGCTGCCATTCACACATTCACGATCTCACTCAGCAGAATAGCCTGCGAGCGAAGCGAACCAGGTTGATTCTGCTTGCTTATACCTTACTCTACTTATCTGGCTCTCCTGCCTCATCCTTTCTTATGCTGTGGTTAACCTTTGTCTAAACCACCCGAGCTGTGACACTGCCCAAGCAAGGCATTTCAGCGAAGTTTGGAGTACAATACATTGACCCCTGCTTATGCCCCTCTTCACCCTCAGCTCATGTACCCGGAAAGGAATTCCCTTGAACGCCGCTCGTCGCACTTTCATTCAACTTTGGCCGCTCATTCTGCTTTTGTCTTGGCTGTTTTTAGCCCTGCCGACGTGGGCCCAGACCAGCGCCGTCAATCCCGAAGCCGGTCCCGATTATGTCACCGGCCAAGTGATTGAAATCCTCTCCGAAAAAACGATTGTGGATGAGGCCTTTGGGCATCAGGAAAAAAAGTACAAATTTAAAGTGCGCTTTCCCGGCAAATCCGGGCAACCCGAAGAAACCGTCACGGTTGAACAGGCCTATACCCCCCAAACCGCCAAAGAGTTGCTGCCTGCCAAGGGCAAAAAGTACATCTTCTTTCAAGATCAGGGGATCGATGGCACCCGCAATTACACCTTGGTCGACGTCCAGCGTTCAGGTCATTTGGGTTGGACTGCGCTGCTGATGGCGCTGATACTGGTCGGCATTGCCCGCTGGTATGGTTTAAAGCCGCTGCTGATCAGCTCAGCCATGGGTGTTACCTTTTTCTTGGGCCATTTTTTACATTTGCCCTGGTTTTTGATCAGTTTATTGACCTTGGCTGCCACCGTGGCCACTTCGGCATTGCTCAATTTTGGCCTGACCCGGCGCATGAGTGTCAGCCTGGCTGCTGCAGGGGCCAGTTTGGTCGCGACCTTGGTCTTGATCTGGTTGGGCAGTTTGTTTTCCTTGGCAGATTTTAACACCTTGCTCGGGGGCAGTTTGATTCTGCAATTGTCGGCAGGGCTGGCCTATATTGTCAACACCACTGTCTCTGGGGTCTATCAGCATTACCGGACAGATCCCACCCTGACCCCTCAGGCCCTGCTGCAAAAATCTGTTTTTTCGGGCCGTGGCTCGATTGAAGTGATTGCCAGTCTCTATTTGCTGATTTTCTTAGCCCAGGTGCTTACCGCCACTTATGGCCAAAACGAGGCCCCAGGTCTGATGCAAATGGAACCCATTCTGGCTGAAATGGTGGGTCTGTTTTTTATGCTGATGGGATTGGCTCTCTCTTTGCCGATCAGCGCTTGGCTGGGCATCCGCATGATCTACCGCCGCAGGGTCTAAAACAGACACGCATTTTTCAGCTTGACCGCTTGGGATTGCTTGTTAGCTGGGCTCCGAATTGCTACAATGCTTAACGATAAAGTGGAATATTGTGTGTCCAGGGGAAGTTCCCCTGAAAAACCCCACCCGCGTGAATCTTGATTCGCTCTGAATTCAAAGTGGATTCTGTCTGCAGAATCAGACACGCAAGCCTAAAACAGCCGGAAAGCACTCACACCAAAGTCACCGGCTTTAAACTAAGAATGAGGTATTAGGATAGTTTATGTCTTTCACAAAAACTGAAAAAACAGATTTGATCACCGCCAGCCATGTGCATGAAACAGATACGGGTTCGCCCGAAGTGCAGGTTTCTCTGCTGACTGCCCGTATTCAGTATCTGACAGAGCATCTCAACAAACACAAAAAAGACTACGCCACCCGTCGTGGTCTGATCAAAATGGTAGGCCGTCGCCGCAAATTGCTGCGTTATTTGGCCAACAACAGCCCCGAACGTCATATTCAGCTGGTTGATCGTCTTGGTCTCAAAAAATAAATCGGGTGACTCCGCGAAAGATACAGGTAAGTTGAAATGAATACAACCCCCGAATTCGTCGAATTTGAGGTGGGGGGAGAAGTCATTCGCATTGAAACCGGCGTTCTGTCTCCTCTTGCCAATGCGGCGGTGGTCGTCCGCTCCGGTGATACGATGGTCTTCGTGGCTGCCGTTGCCACATCTGAAGCCAAAGACATCGACTTCATGCCCCTGACCGTGGATTATGAAAGCAAAATGTATTCTGTGGGCCGTTTCCCCGGTGGATTCATTCGCCGCGAAGGTCGTCCCCCCGATAGCGCGACCTTAAGCGCCCGTCTGATTGACCGCCAGATTCGCCCGCTTTTCCCCGATGGCTTCCGCAACGAAGTGCAAGTCGTCTCTCAATTGATCTCCAGCGATCAGATTGTCCAACCGGATATTCTCTCCTGTCTGGGTGCTTCTGCAGCACTGAGTCTCTCGAATATTCCTTTCGATGGCCCCACCGCTGCCGTGCGCATTGCACGAATTGATGGCGAATGGGTGATCAACCCCACTTTCCCACAAATCGAAGAGAGTGAATTGGACCTGATCGTGGCGGGTACCGACGATTCCATCAATATGGTGGAAGCCGGTGCCAAGATGCTGAACGAAGAGCTGATGCTTGAAGCGATCACGATTGCCCACAAAGAAATCCGCCACATTGTTGCTCAGATCAAAGCCTTTGCTGAGCGTTTGGGCAAGCCCAAAATGCAACCCGCACTTTACAGTGTCGATGAGCGCATCCTGGCATATATCCAGGAACAGGTCGAAGGCAAAATGGCCGAAGCCATGCAAACCGTGGACAATAAAGCCCGCAGTGAGCAAATTAAAGGCATTCGCAAGGCCTTTGAAGCCGAAGTGGCAACTTTGCCCGACGACAGCGAAATCAAAGCGTTGATTGCCTCACGTCCCAAAGACACAGGCAATGCTTTCTACAAACTGGAAAAGCGCATGATGCGCGCCGCTATTTTGGACAAAGGTGTTCGCATTGATGGCCGTAAGCCTGCGGATATCCGCGAGATCAATTGCCAAGTCGGTATTGCCGCCCGCACCCATGGTTCCGCTGTCTTTATGCGCGGCACCACCCAGGCCCTGTCGTTGACCACCCTGGGCTCCTTGAGCGATGCCCAGATTCTCGACGGAACCGATCCCGACACCAGCAAGCGCTATCTGCACCACTACAATTTCCCCGGTTATTCAGTTGGTGAGCCCAAATTCTTGCGTGGCCCCGGTCGGCGCGAAATTGGCCACGGGAACTTGGCTGAACGTGCGATTCTGCCGATTCTGCCCCCCGAAAGTGAATTTCCCTACGCCATTCGTGTGGTCTCCGAGATTCTGAGCTCCAACGGCTCGACCTCGATGGCCAGCACCTGCGCCAGCACCCTGACCCTGATGGACGCCGGCGTGCCGATCAAAGACATGGTGGGCGGCGTGGCCATGGGCCTGATCAAAGAAGGCCCCCGTTATGCGGTTCTGACAGATATCCAAGGCGTTGAGGATCACCTCGGCGATATGGACTTCAAAGTGACCGGCACCGAAAAAGGCATCACTGCCCTGCAGATGGATATTAAAATTGATGGTTTGGATATGAATATCCTCAAAACCGCACTCGAACAGGCCCGCGAAGCCCGTTTGCATATCCTCAGCAAAATGCGTGAAGCCCTCGACAAACCCCGTCCCGAGCTCTCTCCTTTTGCCCCACGCATCCTGACCATGCAGATCAACCCCGAGAAGATCGGCGCTGTAATTGGGCCAGGTGGCAAGATGATCAAAATGATCGTCGAAGAGACTGGCGTTAAGATCGACATCGAAGACAGCGGCATGGTCTTTATCGTGACACCCGATCAGGAGTCTGCAGACGCTGCCCGTGCTTGGATTCTGCGCTTGACCGAAGAAGTCGAAATCGGCAAGATCTACGAAGGCAAAGTCGTCAGACTGACGACCTTTGGTGCCTTTATCGAAGTGTTGGCTGGCCAAGACGGTCTGCTGCACATCTCCAAGGTGCCTGGCCGTCCCCGCCACATCGAAGATGTCTTCTCTGTCGGTGAGTCTGTCAAAGTGCGCGTGGCTGAAATTGATGCCCAGGGCCGGATTAACCTCGGCCTCGAACAGGAAGTCGAAGTCCGCGAAAGCGCACCCGCTCCCTATGAACACGGCGACCGCGAAAGTATGCCTGCCCGCAGTGGCCCGCCCCGTGGCGACCGCGACCGCGGTGGTGACCGTGGGGGCGACCGTGATCGTCGTCCCCGCAATGGTGGCGGTGGTGGCTACCGCCCTGGTGGTGGTGCTGGTGCTCCTGGTGGTGGAGATCGCGACCGTGGCGATCGCCGTCGTTAGTTCCACTTTTGTTGATTCCACTTTCGTTGTTTTTCTTGGCGGGCTCCTACAATGGGAGCCCGCGTAAACGAACATGTTAGAAGGCCCTGTACCCGATCTGGTTTATCGCGCACTGTTCACTCAGATGCAGATGCCCCTGATCTTAACCGACAGGGCCTTTGCGCATTTTTTGGATTTGAACGAAACTGCCGCCCGTTTGTTGGGGCTGCCCTCAGCAGAACTGTATAACCACAGCCCTGCAGAATTTTTTCCCGAATTGCAAGCAGGCAAACAAAATTTTCAAACGCCGTTTCACAGCCGTTTAAAAACAGGGCACGAGACCCGCAATGTGATTCTCTATCCCTCTCAATTGCAAGACTATCTCGCTCTGGCCTGGGTGGTTTTGCCCAGTCAGGCTGAGATCGAAGCTGAAAACGAGCGCTTACAAACCATCAGCCTGCGCAAAAGTGAACTGATTGCCAATTTGTCCCACGAACTCAAAACACCCCTAACAGCTATTTTGGGCTGGCCCGAAATTCTTTTGGATCTGGACTTGCCCGAGCGGGTTCACCAGGCTGCCAGCTCGATTGAACGAGAGGGCAAATTGCTGCTGGGTCTGATGGAAGACCTGATGGATCTCTCCAAGGTCGAGGCCGGTCAATTGCGTCTGGATATCCGGCCGGAAAATCTCAACGAAGTCGTGAGTACGGCCTGTGAGATGGTGCGAGAAAAAGCCCGCGAAAAAGGCCTCAATCTGGAATTGGATCTTCCCGAAACGTATTTGGTGGTCAAGATGGATCCCCTGCGCATCACCCAGGTGCTCTTGAATTTGCTCGCCAATGCGATCAAATTTACGCCCTCCGGGGGTCTTATCCAATTGGCGGTGAGTCTTGAGCCTGAGAGTGATTCAGAGTCACCTAAGTGGGTTAAACTCAGTCTCAAAGACAATGGGGTCGGGCTCGAAGCAGAATCCCAAGCCCTGATCTTTCAGCGCTTTATGCGTGCCCCCGAAACCCAGGCTGTAGACGGCACAGGCATCGGGCTTTCACTGGTGCAAAAATTTGTCGAATTACACGGAGGCCAGGTCGGCGTTGAAAGCCAACCTGGCGTGGGTTCGACCTTTTGGTTTACCCTGCCGCTTTCGTTAGATTGAGTCAAATTTAGTCAAAGAGTATGTGACCAGCCCCATTGCCCAAAAGCCCCAAGGGGCCATTTGCTGTGGCTTGTGCTTCCAGCGCCCGGTCATAAAATTCAACCTTGCCTTCGACATTGTGGCGATAAAGCGGGGCAATATCCCTGGGCGGGGCGGCACTGACACTGGCGGCTTTGGCTGAATCAAAGGTGCGATCCGCGAAATAGGTGCTGATCGTGCCAGGGTTGCCATTGGTTTTAAAATAGCGCACATTGCCAGCGGCGGGGCCCTCAACCCGCACCACCGCAGGCAAACTGGGATCTGTACCTGCGGGCGGATCGCCGGCTTGGGGATTGGCAATTCTGTACTTGCCCAGATCGGCCACAGGCACTTCGGTCAGGCCCATGCGGGTGGGAAAGTCGGCCCAATTGGCTGTTGCGGGGGTCGCACCCGGCAGCAACTCTGAGGTTCCCAATTGATCGGTCAGGGTCATGGTGCCCGACATGGCACCCAACATATCGTTGACCAAGGGGTCGGTAAAAATATCTGAATCTTGCAAAATGCCCATTTGCTCTTGGCAGCCAATCAATAAATTGGCCGCGTGGATGATTTCTCCGCGCTGTTTTTGCAAGCCATCGATCTCTTTTTGCAAAGCGCCACTGGCATCTCCTGAGGACTGCTTGCGGGTTTCGAGTACCTGAATCTGGTCGTGGATATTTTTGGCGGCTTTGTATTTTTTAAAGGCGTCCAGCACAAATCCCTGGGGATCTTTGCCCGTGGTCGTGCTGCGATCGACAAAGAGCCCCCCTTTGCCCCCATAACCCGCTTTTTGCAAAGCGTCGATGCCATCTCCGCCTGCCATTTCCGCTTTCATGAAAATATCGTAAGCGGGCACAATATTGTGGTAAATGCGGGTATTGCCTTTGACCAGGGCGGCATGTAATTTTTCGAGATTGCCCGTAATCAGGGCAATTTTGCCGGGGGCTGCCGTGGGGGAACTGGCAAAATCTTTGACCATCTCTTTGACCAAATCCTCAGCCGGCAACGCGGGGTTGATGCCCATGCTTTTGGCTGCCATGCGAATCGATTGATCGACCATTTTGTCTTGCACCATGACACGGGCCAAGGCTTTCATTGAACGCTCGTCGTTAACCAAAGTGCCATCAGGTGTGGCCAGGGTGTGTAAAGCCTCCAAAGAGGCTTCCAGATTCATGATCTGTTGACCTGCTTCGCGCGAGGCATATTTGCCAAAGGTCATCCAATTGGGCACCGTGGGCTGGCCCAAATAGCTCTGAAAGGCGTGGTCCAGGCTGTGATAGGTGCGGTTGATCTCCTGATTTGCCTCCACGCCGCTCAGGCCGGTTCCGCCGGGAGTCCAGCTCTGCGCGCCCAAGAGGTTTTTCTGGGCGATGGGTGCATATTGAAAATCGGGAATGGTTTTGGCTGCATCGACGTCTTTTTGTAATTGGACCTGTTGACCACGCACCATTTGGTATTCACGGGTGTAATTTTCAACATGGGTGTCGATATTTTCCAAAATCCGTGTCTCTTCGGGTGAAATGCCCTGCCAAGGCTCTTTTTTAAGCTGGCTCAACAAACTGTCGCTGTTGGATTTGTAGAGTTTGAGCTGAATGTTTTCGACTTCTTTTTGCAATTGCTCAGCTTTTTCCATGGCAATCCCACCTTCGGGTTTGAGCGGCGAAAGCGTTTCGAGTTTTTTAACTTCGGTCTCAAGCAGAGCCAGCGCGTCTTTTGTGCCCTGACCCAGACCGGCATTGGCTTTAAAGGTGGCAATTTGGCTTTTCATATCTGCAATCAGATGCACGCGCACCGACTCCATCTGCTCAGCGATGGCATTCATCTGGGGCTCGATCTCGGCTTTGCGCGAAGGATTGGCCTGCAATTCGGCATTCAAACGGCTGAGTTGGGCCGACTTGACCAATAAATCTGTGCGGCTGCTGTCGAGGCCGGCCCGCATTTCAATCAGGGCCCCGACCCGTGTGCTCTGTTTAAAGGCTGCTTGGGCAATGCCCAGAATTTGTTGGCTGGCACCTTTGAGCTCCGTTTGTACCCGTGCCAATTGGCCTTCGAGCGATTTGACCCGTTCGGGCAGATTGGTACCGCCTTTTTCGGCTGCCAGGGCCATTTGCAATTGGCTCTCGCGTGAGCGCAGGGCTGTGAGCACGCCTTCTCGGCTGGCCGCGTTGCTGCGCCCCTGGCCGACTTTCATGCCCTGGGTACCGGGAATTACGATCTCATGATCAGAAGGCGCTGCCAGCAAAAGCCGGGTCTTGAGAATGCCCTGATAGGTTTTGAGTTCGGCGTGTTGGCTTTTGAGTTCGGTGTATTCTTTTTGTTTGGCGGGATCGCTGTAGAGCGAGAGATCGGCTTCGAGGGTTTTGAGCCGGGCATTGATTTGCTCAGAGCTCTGATCGAGCAGGGTATTGACCGTTTCGAGGTTGTGGTCGTAACTCACGACCCGCTGCCCAAACGGCGCCTCTTTGGAATTAAATCCGCTGACTTTATCCAGAGCGGCCTGAGCCAAAGCCAGGGTGGATTGGGTCTGAGCGGCCAAATTGGCGCCGGGTTTGCTGCGCAGAGAGTCCACCACCTCAAGGCGATTGCTGCTGGATTGCACTGTGCCTTCTGTGTGATGCTTTTGGCGGGTGAGCACGCCAAAATGCAGCTCTGTGCTGTTGGGGTCAAAGACCGCTGCGGTTTTGGTGCCCGCTTTGAGATCGACCACTGCATATTGGGTCTCACCGGTTTCGCTTTTGATCTCAACGATCGCCTCGTCACCCGCGTCTTTGTTGGCGATATCCATCGCTTCAGAGAGGGATTTGACGACCTGGGGCTGGGCACGCTGCTTGGTGTCGATAATACTCTGTTGAATACCGAGTTTGGAGATGTCTACCATTGAAAATTCCTGCTTAGCTTTTAAATTGGATAGGTGTAATATACCCAAGTATTAATTTTTGTAAACAGGGTTAAAATTAAACAATGCATTAAAAAGTATTAAATGCTGATTGCTATTTTGTTTTAAGGCTGCATGGTTTTTGTGAAATCCCCGATAATTGTTAAAATATGACATAGACCTATGTCATTCAAGCGAGCCCACCTCTTATTTCGGGCTCACACGTTCCCTTGCGAGAGGGCAAACCACCCAGTCCAAGCGAGTAAACACTGGTGCATTCAGACACAAAAAATCTATTGCGTTTTTCTTTTTATACCTCTCCAGATCTTGTCGAACGCTGCCAAGCGCTGTTAGAGCCCTCACTTGACACCGCTTTGCCAAGCCAATAGGGAAAGCCAAAGCTGTGAAACATGCTTGGCGACACGCTCTCTGGATGCTGGTTTCAGGTCTGCTTTTGAGTGCCTGTCAGGCATTCCAAGAAGATATCGCCTTGCTGGATTTGCCCAATTTTCAGACTGTCTTGTTTGATCTCAGCTGTGGTGAATACGAATTTTACACCTTCAAGAGCCGAGAACTCTGTGGTGGAGACAAAGACAGTTTTGGCTTTCTCTATGAGCAAGACAAAGTGGTCAAGCTGATTCTCGACCCCAGTGAAGGTGAAAAGACCACCTTGTTTATTCCCCTGTTTACGATTGTTTTTCACTCTGATTATCTCAAAGCAGGTCAAATCCTCAACAAATCGCAGGTTCGCGCCACCTGTTCCCGCTTTCGCAAAGAGAACGGAAACGATTCCACCTATTACACCGAACCTGCCGCTGAATTTGAATTCAAAGTGGTGCAACACAAAGGTGAACAGGTCCACCGCATCTTGGATGACCATACCCAGTGGGAATTGGACTGGAAGATTGAATGCCCACAATTGCAAATGAAAGCCCAAGGCAAAGACCAAATCAATATCAGCCGCGAGCCCATTCCCAAACGTTGGAAAGACGCGGACAATGGCGGGCCCCCACCCGACGTGCTTCGCGATTGATGCCTGGCTCAGATCTCGCTTGAATCGAGTGCCTTGGGGGCGCAAAAGGCCTTGCTGAAATAGCCCGAAGGGTCAAAACAACAGACACGCTTTTTTCCAGCGGCCAGCATGTCACAGGCATCGTCAATCCGTTTTGTGCGTGTCTTGGCCTGTTTGGCCGTGGTGATCCAGTGAATCCAGTCGAGGCGGGCAATCGTGGTTGTGGCTTCCCAAGTGGCGGAGGCCTCAGGCGAAGCTGCCAAGGCCTGGGCCAGGTCAGCGGGGACCGTCGGTTCGGGTTCTGGCTCGGCAGCCATGATCTCAAATTGAGCCAGTTCACCAAAACCGGTCCCTGCCGCTTTGAACAGGGTTTCATCGATGGTCAGCCAGTGGCTTTTCTGGCCATCGGGTTCGAGTAAGGCCGTGAATTTTTGCCCGTTGATGCTGCCTTCGACCGTGATACGACCACGCCTCGGCAGCTTGGCACTGGCTGCTTGGGGCAGAATCACAAAGGCCCATAACTGGCCATTTTCAAACGCTGCTGGGTGAAGTAGGCGGGCCTGAAATTCAGATTTGGTGTCTTCTTGTCTCATTTGCGCTCCTTAGCACAAGCTTGATGATGCGCAGGTGATGCGCAGGTGATGCGCAGAATAGCTATTAAACCACAACAGACCCCCCAATGCTCACTTGCAGGGCTGCACGGCATTGTTATAGTTATAGCGGACAGGCCTGTTGAGCGAAAGCACTTTGCCTGTGACTGCGTCGATGCTGGCCGAAGCAGAGAGATAGAGATAGGGCTGGTAATACGTTTGACACTCAGGTGGTCTCACTGTGGTCGGCGACTGATCCGGTTGGCTGGGGGCCTGAGCACTGACGGGCGCGGTCGCGGTTCCTGCGGCCACCACCGTCCCACTGCCTGTGACACCTCCACCGGTCTGGCCTGAACCCGAATTCAGGGGCGGCACCACCATCACGCCGGGTTGAGCATAGGCTTCGGCATAATTGGCCACAAGGTAATAGAGGATCTGCTCGCCCTGTTGCCCCAGCGTCACGCTCCAGTTCAGGTTCTCGGGCAAATCGTAGATGATGGTATTGTTTGCGCCCAGTTCGGCACCGGCCATTGGATAGACAGGATAATCCACCTGGCTGTTTCTCTCGCTCAAAGCCTGGCGGGCAAGGGTCACGGCCTGGTTGACAGAGATCTTGACCTTGCCGATCAGAATATTGGGCTCACTCCAGACCACGCGGTAGACACGGGTTTCCTGGGGGGTGACATAAAATGTGAGGGTTTCTTTGCGCGGGGTTGAAGCAAAACGGAAGATCCAGTCAGGCCGCAATTGCAGCTGTTTTTCCGCTGTCAGTCCCGGCACATAAACATACTCATAGCGGTTGGGGTCTTTCAGATCTGGCTGGGTATTGCCACGGCTTTCAAGCAAACGGGCATTCAGGTCCCATTGCCTGAGCACGGGCAAAATACTCTGTTCGTAAATGCTGCTCAGATCCCGAGACGCATTGCCAGGAAACAGGCTTTCTTCGGCCATCACAGCCAGAAATTGGTTAAACTCCCCCCCGCCATAATTGGGGTAATAGGGCATGCTGATCCCCGGTTGAGCCATACCCCCGGCGCTGGGAACCGCAGGTGATTCTGGATTTGCGGCTGGTGCAGCCGTATTCGAACCTGTCGCCGAGCCCGAGACATTGCTCGCGCTGGTGCCATTTAGACTGCCCAGATTGTTCAGATTCAGACTGCGCTTGGAAGTGGCATTGGCAAAATTAACGTTATTCGCGGCACTCACCTGGGGGCTGGGGGTGGCGCTGGGCTGAATCGGCAGGGAAGCGGAACAGGCTGAGAGCCCCAGCAGGCCAAACAGACCCATTAGGCCCAGGAACTGGGCAGTTGTATGTTTCATGGAAAAAGAGAACCTCTGTAAACTTATCGGATTTTTCAATTTAAGTTCAGACTTCAGTGTTTAATAAAATAGTCCCGAACTTTTGCGACAATTTGTTTTTCTGTCATTTTGTCGGCGGTCTGCATGCCTACGATATGGCCCGCGTGGTGATGCCCCTCAAAGCGTTTTTTCAGTTCTTCTTTGGCTTCGCCAGGACCAAAAAGCAGAATGGAACCGGCATTTTGCACCTGTTTAATCACGTCATCGTAGTAGTGGTTGAGATGCCCCGTCATTTCGCGCTGATGGGAATCGTCTGCGTGTACGGTCTGCGTTTCAAATGCTCCTTTGAGGGGAGAATCCCCTTCACGTCGGGGCTGGCTTTCGACATGTGAATCGATTTGCTGACTGCTGCTTTGCTTGTTTGTCTCGTTCGTCTCGTTTGGCTCGTTTGTCAGGGTCACGATCACGGCTTGTTTGTGGTCAATCCAGAGACCTATATTTGTGCTCATCCATGGCTCCTTCGCTCTGCGTGTCATTTTACCCAGAGGCTTATTAAGATGATGTCAGAATCGAATGTAAATTAGCAAATAAACAAGATATTTTTAAAAAATTTATTTATTTTTATTAAATTATTTGAAATATATATTATTTTATTTATTGGAATGTGAAATTTTAGGTCGGTGTAAGCTCCCACGCATTGAGCGTTTCTTGCCATTTTGCATGCAGATAACATCCTGCTTTTTCACTCCAGAAAAAAAGTGTGGCAAAATCTATCTCTTCAATCGGGATGTGTTGCTCTTTGTCAGACCCCAGCGGCCCGCCACTGCCAAAAATGATGTGCTGATCCGCAACTTCGAGAATATAGCCCTCCAGATGTGTGCTGTTTTTTAAATTAAAAGCACAACGGCCTTCTGCCAAAACCCAAAAGGCCTCAAGTATCTCTTCTGGTTTCATCACAATTTCGAATAATCACTTTCCAAAACGCATTCAGCGGGTGAGTCTCTCTTCATACATGCGGCGTTCAGCCATTTGCCAGGCGGTGTTCAATCCGCCTGTCTCATGCCGCACGGCGATGCCGACCGCCGCTTTGATCTTCGCTTTGCTCAGGGTTTGCCGCACGCGTCTGAGCAGAACATGGGTGCCGAGATCGTTGCATTCGACAGCAAAGATGCCGAACTCGTCGCTGCCGAGGCGGGCCACCAGGTCGACGGCGCGGGTGGCTGAGCGAAGGGCGTCGGCCACCCGCTGGAGCAGTTGATCTCCGGCTGCCTGTCCCTCACGGTCGTAGATCTCTTTGAGGTCATCAACGCCAACGACCACAATGGCTGCTGAATGCCCATAACGCAGGCTGCGCTCTTCTTCTTTGGTGAGCAACTGATCCCAGGCGCGGCGATTGGCCAAAAGGGTGAGGGAATCGATCTGGGCTTCAAATTCGAGCCGTTCATTGCGGCGCTGGGCCTCCAAGGCGCTCAGTTCGAGCTTCAGAATCGAGCTGAGCAGAGCGGCGAGGAGTTCAATCAGGGGTTGTTCCATCACGATGGTTTCAGATTGGGGCTCTGGATCCAGGGCGCAGAGCGTGCCAAAGACACTGCCTTCGCTATCCAGCAGGGGGACACCGATATACGACTTGATCGGCAATTGCCCTTGCAGAGGTGCCTGAGCATAAACCGGCACCCGATCCGAGGCCGGTGCCATCCGGGGACCCTCGCCGCGAACCATGACCGAGCACAAAGAATCCGTCCAGTTAAATACGTCGCCGCGTTTGATGTTATAACCGTGATTTTCAGCCTGGAGCACAATCCATTCGTTGCCGACGTTTCGCGTCACCATCCAGAGGCCAAAGCCCAATCGCTTGTATAAAAAGTCCAGCACGGCCCGGCTGGCTGTTTCAAAGTCGAGCAGCCTGAGGTCAGGCAGTTCGGCCATCTTTTTTTGTTTTTTCATCTTGACCTCTGTTCAGGTTTTTGTCGCCTCATATTAAGTATAAATGAGCCGGAGTTGACTTTGTTCTCTCATATTGCAGAGGGTTCAGGCTCTGCTTTCCTTACGGACACCCCATAGCGCTAACACCCGAGGGCTTGCTTGATTGACATCTATACCGTCCAGACGGTATAGTTATTGCATCTGATGGATGTGAGGAAATCTGATGTCAACCCAAGAAAAACTGTTACAAGCCACAGCCCGTGTACTGACTCGGGATGGGTTCAGCGCCTTAACTTTAGAAGCAGTGGCCAAAGAGGCGGGTGTGAGCAAAGGCGGGCTTCTCTACCATTTCCCTCACAAAAACAGCCTGATTTCGGCCTTGATTCAACGGCATATCGAGCTGTTTGAATTGGCCCATCAACAGGCCCTGAAACAACAACCGCAAGGGCCAGGAAGATGGACACGGGCATATATTCAAGCCTCTTTGCAGGGTGAAGATGCCGAGCAAGCAGAGATTTCCTCTGGCCTGATCGCCGCTGTGGCCACAGACCCCACTTTGCTTCAGCCTTTGCAAGAGCGCTATACCCAATGGATAAATCAATTAGAAAATGACGGTATTCCGCCCGTCGATGCCCAATTGATCCGCTTGGCCATAGATGGCATTTGGCTCTGTAACCTGATCGGTTTGTCTCCACCCTCTGCTGAATGTTTGGCCCAGCTTGAAACACGCTTGCTGGCCTTGCTGTAGGTCTCAGATGCAGAACCAGACTTTTTCAAAAACAGATTGGAAGTCTCGCTTGGGCTGGGGGTTGGCCTTGATCTCTGTGCCCGTGTGGTGTTTGGTTTTCTTGGCGCCCTTTTTGCCTCTTTCGCTACCCATGCGCACGTCGTTTGGGGCTGGAGCGATTCTCCTGGGTGAAATCCTATTTTGGGTGGGATTGCTTTTATTGGGGCCCGCTGCTGCAGCCCGTTTAAAAGCGCCCAAAGTCACAACGGGCAAGAGTTTTGAAGGAAAACATATAGGCATAGTGGGAGCCAGTGGTGGCCTGGGATTGGCCATTGTAGAAGCCTTGGTCAGAGAAAGGGCCGAGATCAGTGCTTTTGTCAGAAATTCCGAGCCTTTGGCGGTATTTAATCTTCCTCTGGATATCCATGATTTGGATTTGGAAAAACCAGAAAGTATCACCGCAGCAGCCCAGGCCATACAGAAATTGGATGCCTTGGTGGTAGCCGCAGGCGTGGATATTCGAAAACCCTTTCTTTCACAGACAGACCCAGACATGACCCAACAAATCACCCTCAATCTCTTGGGTGCATTTAGATTGGTTCAGGCATTTGCCCCACAAATGCGTCCGGGGGGCATCATTGCCTTTGTGGGTGGATTTGGAAACGGCCATCTGGCTTTGCCTTATTATTCCGTTGGTGTTGCCACTCGGGCTGGTTTGGCTGCGTTTTGTGAATCGCTCAATCGGGAGTTTTTGCTTGAAGGACAAGACCTTCGCTTGGCCTATCTCTGTCCTGAACCCGCAGAGACAGAAACAGAAAGGCCCTATGCTGAAATCTGGAAACGCATGGGCACCCCGCCTGTGGCCCCTGCGCAAGTTGCCAATTTTGTTTTGAGGTCTCTGCTCTCTCAAAAACAAGTGGCCGTGATGGGCATTCAAACGATGATTATCAGCAAAATAAATGCCTTGTGGCCCGCTGCTGCCAATGCTTTGGGACTGCGCCAAGCGGGAAAGGTTTTGCATGAAGCCTTTGGCAGTCAGTCCTCTCCCCCTTCACCTTTGTAAATGTGCTGAGCTGAAACGGGAAAGATCTGGCCGACAAAACAATTGGCCTGTGAATTTCTGGTGGAAAATAGGTGGGATTTTCAACAAAATTTGGGGCAATGGCATTGACCTGCACCCCATGCTTGGCTACTTCCATGCCTCATCATGGGCCAGTACTGCGTTCAGGGGCGCTTGAAAGTGCCTTGAACGCGTGGTTAATCTGTCAGATTCTGCGCCAATTTAAAACCTGTATATTGTTCATTTCCTGTAATTTCTGCTAAGACAAACTCCGGAGGATGATAACCACGCGCTGTCTCTTCGTCTGCGAATTCAAGCTCGAAGATCATCAACCCAGAATTTGGTTTTTCATAAACGTCGAGGGATCCGCCAGCCAAAGAATATCTTTTTTTGACGGCAAATTGACCTTCCAGGGCAGACAGACATTTGTATTCTTCGGCATCAAGGTAAAGCGTTGTCATCGGCTCCGAGAGCAGAGAGCGCTTCCCGTACTTTTTGCCCAATTTGAACAGCGTCTTGCCATCGGGAGCTGTCATCTTGCGCAGTCGGAGATGTGAATTCTTGATATACACGTCTTCTATCAGGCGATACGTTTCTTGCGACAAGCTTGCGATTTTGGCAGCATCGACAAGCCAACGTCGTTCGACTTCTGGCATTGAATATTTAGGCAAATGATCCATCTCTTATTTTCACCCCACTTCTTCAAATTACCATGACACACTCAAATCTTTGCTATACAATGCTTTGACCCCTTATCCGTGGATAGGTGGTGTTAAGATATGAAACACCAGAAATGAATGTGGGTGCCACATGGGCGTTATGAATCAGGCTTTTGATTCCTTTTTGGATCTCCCGGAGAACTATGAGGAAATTTTTGACTTCCTCGACGAGCACTACGCAAAAAACAGAGACCCGTGGGGCCTTGATCATAAGGTGATCAAGGCTGGTGTCAAAATGGTCTGGCCGCTCTACAAACATTACTTTCGCGTGCGACTCTTTGGCGCCGAAAAAGTCAAAAACCACCCATATATGGTGGTGGCCAATCACACGGGCCAGATTGCGATGGATGGTGCACTGCTTTACGCTGCCTTTCTGACCCAGATCCATCCCCCCAGGGTGTTGCGGGCCATGGTGGAGCGCTTTATCCCCACCTTGCCTTTTTTTGGCAATAGGGTTGCCGAATGTGGGGCTGTGCTTGGCGATCGCCAAAATTGCAAACAGCTGATCGAAAACGGCGAGTCGCTTTTGGTCTTCCCCGAAGGGGTGCGTGGGGTTGCCAAGAATACCCGCCAATTTTACCAGGTTCAGACATTTTCAAAGGGCTTTTACCGCATGGCTTTGATTCACCATACCCCCATTCTTCCCTGTGCGATCATTGGCTGTGAAGAAATGTATCCCTATGTCTACCACCCCCGCTGGCTGGCCAAAAATTTGGGGATGCCGGCTTTGCCGTTGAGCGCATCGATGCTGCTCGGGCCACTGGGGCTGCTGCCACTTCCCAGCCCCGTGGATATCATCATCGGGGATCCGATTGAGCTGCCTAAGGAATTAGAGGTGGACTCTCCCGATAAAGAAATTGAGCCCCATGTGGCCGAAATTCAGGCACATATCGCAGAGATGGTGAACACAGGTCTCAAAAACAGAAGGCCTTTTAAAGAACGGATCGGCCTGCCCGATCAAAGGGAGATCTGATGAACAACCTCAAAGCAGAAGACATCAAAACCATCCTGATCATTGGCATCGCAGGTGGCTTGGCCCAAAGCCTGTGCAAGCGCCTGCACGCAGCGTACCCCCAGGCCCAGATCATTGGGGTGGATTCTCGGCCCCTGGAGCCCTCCACGCTCCCCAATGTGACCTATCAGACGATTCGCTACTCACGGGGGAATTTTGAAAATCTCTTCCGGGAATCTGCGTTTGATCTGGTCTATCACCTGGGAAGGGTCAGCCACACCAACCTCATCAATCAGCTGAGCGTGGCTGAACGCTTGGATCTCAATATCATCGGCACCAGTCGGATTCTGGATTTGTGTCTGAAACATGAGATCAAAAAAATCATCATTTTATCCACCTTTCATGTCTATGGCGCCCTGCCGGATAACCCGGCCTTTCTCAATGAGGAGACCTTTCTGCGGGCCAGTATTGCTTACCCTGAGCTCAGGGATGTGGTCGAAATGGATCAGCTGGCAAGCTCCTGGATGTGGAAGCATCAAAATCACATCCAGACCATTGTCTTGCGCCCCTGTAATATCCTGGGCCCCCAGATTAAGAACACCTTCAGCCGCTATCTTTTAAACCCCTGGACCCCAACCCCCATGGATTACAACCCGATGTTTCAGTTTATCCATGAATCGGATATGGCCCATGCCCTGCAAAAATGCGCAGCAGTGGTCCCAACAGGCATCTACAACATCGCACCCTATGAGATTATCTCCTTAAAAGAAGCCCGCAAGACCCTCGGTGTACCAGGGGTCCAGACGCCCCTGTTTATCCTCAGTCATCTGGCAGAAGTTTACAAGCGCTTTAATCCAGACATCCCCAATTATCTGCTGGACTACTTAAAATATTCATGTCTGATTGATACCCACGCCATCAGAAGCTTCCTTGGGAACGATTTTTGCCAATACACCAGCAAAGACACCCTGAAACAGCTGAAACCCGCTCAGAAACGCTGAGGTGAAAGGGCCAGCTCAAGGCCATGGGTGAAAAGGTTTGGGGCATCGATAGCTAGAACCGGCTGATTCCTCTGGTACCCACATACTCCCAGATGTGTTGGGTGATGGCAGCGTCCCTTGGCACGCTTGGCAGCGGCGTCTGGTGGTTGGCTTTGGGGTAGGAATCAGTTCTCATCATGCACAAGAAAATGGTATTTTGTGTGCACATCATGGGTCTCATGCACAAGAAAATGGTATTTTGTGTGCACGTTATACGCCATTGCTCCCATTTTATTTCTGGCCGACATTCAGTAGTAGCTGGAAAAGCGCATCATTTAAGAAAAAATTGTCTTTGCCTATTTTGTGCTTGGAAAGCAGTTCAATGCGAACCAGTTCATCCAGATACTTCGTTGCCGTATTTCTGTGTACCCCCAGTTCATTTACCACAAAATCAATCTTGGTATATGGATGCCGAAACAGGTTATTGATGAGGTCTTGGCTGTATATTTTGGGGACGTCATTTCGCATTTTGTGCTTGTATTTCAACATCAATTCTTTAATGCCAAGCGTCAGTTGAGTCGTTTGCAAAGAGGTTTGTTCCACACCTTCAAGCATAAACAAAACCCAAGACTCCCATTCTCCCGTATCACGCACAGCTTGCAATAAACGATAATATTCGGATTTGTTCTGGTTGATAAATCGAGACAAATACAAAATAGGGCTACCGAGCAGTCCCTGTTTTACAAGATACAAAATATTCAGAATACGTCCTGTACGCCCATTTCCATCATAGAATGGATGAATGCTTTCAAATTGATGGTGCATCACCGCCATTTTCGTTAAAGGATCCCAATCGACAAGGTTATCTTCATTGACAAAGCGCTCAAATTGGCGCATCAGCGATTCTATTTCATCAGGCGAGGGAGGTGTGTACACGGTTTCACCAGTGAGGTCATTTTTTAAGGCTGTGCCTGGCAATTTGCGAAAACCTGCTCGATTATTCTCAATACTGGCTTGAATCTCTAAGATGTCATTGTTGGTCAATAATCCTGTTCTTAACACGCGCTCAAAACCGTTTTGCAGAGCTGAAGCATAAGCATGGACCTCTTTGGCTGCCAATGTGACAAATTGCTGGGATAAGCTGTCACTTTGATAGACATCATCATGGGTGGTGATGATATTTTCAATCGCAGAACTGTCTTTGGCTTCTTGCAAGGCCAATGTATTGCTCAAAATGCTCTGATTGGGAATGCTTGAAGCCACACCTTTGAGTTCGGCCAGGGCTTGATGGGCTTTGGCCAATTTTTTCAGAATCGGTCGCGATTCGATATCGAGAGTCAAGGACAGATGCTGAAAATGATTATTTACCATGGCTTGCGCGTGCCTGATTTAAAGCGTTTTCATAAGTAGATTGGTAAATATTATTCCAATCTCTGAATACCTTGAGACTCATTTCATAAGCCCACATTTCATCTTTGGTTAATGCACCAAGATCCATAATCTCAAAAACACGCTGAAACACAGGTGTTTGCATAGAAAGAGGAATCTCTTTCATTGATTCAAGGTGTTTTAATAAATACAACCAGATATCTAATTTTGAATTTAAGACATCAGCAGACAAGTGAAATTTAGGGAACTCTAAATAGCAGAAAGTATAAGGGATTTTGTGTGCAGAAGAGGAACAAACCTCAATCTCTGGAAAGCAATTTTGTGAATAAATGTACTCAGGATTTACGCGGTTTTCTGAAAAAACAAAATCCAAAACGCCAATACAATAAATATGAGATATGTTTTCTGAAGAGAACTGAATCGCTGAATCGGGATTTTCCCAGATCGGAAAATCATTGAAAAAGCCATTCAAATTCTTAAAAAAATTGAGTTGCGCTTTCTGTATGGCAATAATAACGTGTTCATTAGCCTGATTAATTGCATGAAAATGGGTAATTGTACTTTTCACAGCAGCGCTTAATGGCAATTCTTCTTTTGGAATAATATTTATTTTCTTTAAAGCAAGTGAAGAAAATATAGGAAGTGAATTGAGAAAATCCAAAAAAATAGATTGGCTGTTTTCTTCCGAAAATAGTCTATAAAAGCCATAATTCGTAAAAGGGTGAAGATAAAGTGCTTTCATAATCTATATAATACCACAGTATACACCTCACCAAAAACATGCTTTTGGTCCTAAATTTTGGCTCTCATAAATCAATCAATGACGCATTAAATTTAATTGTTTCTTCGATCAAATCTCCATACATCACATTCTCGTCTAAAAAATCGTCATATTCTTCCTGGGTCACTTTGACAACAAAATCGCCAATCAGGTTATTGAGTATTGTCATCAATTGGCCTTGCTCACCTGTTTTTTCAAGCTCTAAAGCACCTTCTCTTAAATCCGTTTCGTCGATCAAAGTGTCATAATATTTATTATTTGAATCTTTAAGCAGAAAAGATACATAGAGCTTATCGAGTTGTTGACTTTTAATTTTATCTATTTTAAGATATTCATGAATGGCCTTCAGAGCGGCATATTTTTTATAGTCATCTGATTTTTTAGCGATATATTCATGAGTCCAATGAAAATTCAAACACCCTTGGATAAATCCCCAAACAAATCCTATATAAAGCTCATAAGCATAGGTTCCTCTTAAAAAATTTTCATTTTCAGTGATTAAAGATAGAATTGCTTTTTTGAAATCAGTTTCCACATCAGAAACAATTATTTGGGGATCTTTGATTTCAAAATTAAAATAAGGGAATTTCTTGGAGGCTTTTGATTTCCATTTTTGAAATAAGGAATTTGCAATCTCTTCAATGTTAGTACCTAAAGGAGTTAAATCAATCTGCTCATGCTCAATATGAACTTTAGGATAGATGCCCAAATCATGCTCTAAAAGCTTCAAGTTTAATCTGGCGCTAGTGTATTCTTTTTCGAAGATTGACCAATCATCAAAATAACTTCCATATCTCAATAAATTTAGACGATGGTAGAATCCAATATTTGAGAGTTCTCTCACTTCATAATGATCAAGATAATCATTTCTATTGCGGTTGCTCCATTTTTTTATTTCTATTTTTTTTAAAACCTCTGAAAATACCGTTTTTCTAAACACATTTGGAATTGTAGATAATTTATGAGCCGAGTGAAATAAGTAAGCCCATTTTTCTAAATGTGTACTTTGTGAATGCAGATCAGAAATATTTGTTAAGTGAATAAAATTCAAACGTAATTCTTCAAAAGGTTTTCCTAAAAGGTAGCGTGTTTGTGTTAACACCCTGTGCTCATTTTGAACTGAATGATTAAAAATCCCAATGACACTAATAGAAGCGTATTCTTTAACCCTTTTAAGGGAGTTTGTTTTTTGGTTTTGGTAATGGCTTTGAGCCAATCTAACTTCATTATAGGGAATGTTAGCGAGTATATGTAAAAGATGAATTTCAACCAAATGTTCTTTTCTGTATTCGTCTTCTACGTTTAATGTGATGAACTCACTATCTGTACATGAGAAATCGATGAAACAATGACCGGCATGAGGTTTATAAGATTTGACAGCAACAAATCGAGAACCATTAACTTGAAAACAATTTAAAAAATCAAGCACTAAATGCTCATTTTCTTCAGCAAATAAAACAGATAAAGCAATAATGTTTTGACTAAGTC
Organism: Candidatus Sericytochromatia bacterium; assembly: GCA_018780035.1. Taxonomy (GTDB): domain Bacteria; phylum Cyanobacteriota; class Sericytochromatia; order UBA7694; family UBA7694. The sequence goes on along the minus strand of JADMKE010000005.1, from coordinate 2,908 downwards.
GAGCAAATCTTGTGGGCATGGGAAATAGAACCTATTAAAGAAAAGAACCGTTATTGTTTATAGAGAGCTTCAAAAAAGCTCTCATCAGCTGAATTATATCACTAGCTCTACTCTGAAATTTTGAGAATTTAACATGTGATACTTAGATGTTTTAAATGAAGCAAACTCACCTTATCAGCGACAGTCTGCTAAGCGGGCTAGACGTCAAGTGTGTGGGCGTTTAGCACCACCCTTAACCTGCGCTGCGAAGCAAGATTAGATGCCCTAGAATACAGGTTGAAGGGCATTGTTGGAAGGAGAAACGGGAAAAAGTCTGGCTGGCACAGCTATTTTAAAGATTTTCGATCTCTTCTTCGGAAAACCCTGTATATTTGGAGATCTTTGATATAGGCTCACCATCAGCCAGCATTTGGATTGCTGTTTTCTTTGCTCTGTTCAGCTCCCCTTCAATTAATCCTTCAGCCTTGCCTTCAGCTTTTCCCTCGGCCTTTGCTTTTTCAGCAGTAGAATTGAGGGTATTAATATTGTCGCGATAAATTTTCAAGCTGTGTTCATAAGCTGCTCGTTCATTTTCAGACAGATGTGCCAGCTCTGCAATTTCAAAAGCCTGTTCCAGAACTGTGTGCTGAAATCGAGAAGGAATGTCAGGAAATTCTTCCAGATGCTTGAGAAAATAAACCCAGTTTTCTAACTGGTTGGCCAGTTCACTCTCTGCTTTGTGAAATTTAGGCATCTCTATGAAATAAAGCGCATACTTGTCATAAAAAACGCTGTTATGGCGATTCTTCAGCTTGACCTCATGAAGAAAGTCGGGATTGTTCTTGTCTTCATCAAACACAAAATCTAGAATCCCTACACAAAAAACGGATTTCAGCTCAAAACTCCAATGGCCTCTTTGGGCTTGTTCCTGAATTGGAAAGGTCGTGTAATACAGGGCTCTATCTTTGAAAAATTTCTGGTAGGCTTTCTGCATTTCAACGATGAAATAATTGCCTTGGGTATCTTGGCAGTAAATATCATAAACCGCTCTGCGGTCTTCTTGCTCTGCACCCAATTGCTCAGCATTGCGAAAGTTCAGATCAGCTATTGGGTATTCAAGCGGCAGCAAGGAATTGAGGAAGTCTTTCAGCAGGGGCTTACTGGCTTCTTCGCCGAAAAGCTTCTTGAAGCCAAAGTCTGTGAAGGGGTTGAAGTAACGCGCTTTCATGCTATTTATTATACCACAGCATACACCCCAATTCTCAAATATTAGAGACGGGTATTTTTCTCGAGCGTTTCAAAAGGTCAATACCTGGAACACTTGGCAGCGGCATCTGCCTTTGCGTGGATAACGGACGGAGGGAGAGCATGTCAGTGATTCTGGCTCAAGGTTCGTTTAGGGAGTATGTTCAGAATTCGAATGACCGCAAGGGTGAGCGCCTCGATTTTCAAACCCCCATTTGTTATTTTCGCATTTGCCATCGTTATTTTCATCAAACCAGAAATGACAGTCACATATCGTGCAATACCCTTTGTTCTTATTCTTCTCAGCGTTTGAATTTTTTTCCGTTTTCTCATCTGTCATCTGACTCTCCACCCTATTTGTCCGATTCGGTTTCATTCACACTTGGCGACATTGCCCTCGATTCCAAAATAGACATATTCCTTCATTCTGGGTCTAGAGCTTTGCCATTCAATTAAACGCTGAAAAAGCGCATGCCGGCCAGGGAATGTCTTTGGCATCCGACTTACACAGGGCGGCAAAAAAGTCTGAGAACGCGAGCAGAGACGTGTGGTACTTGAGTAAGAGCTGCTTCAGTTCCCCAGGCAATTCGGGAATCTGGGTGTCTGTTGGAGAAGACACGGTTTTTAAGAGGCGTTTGAGCCGGGTGGGTCGTTCGGTCTCTGGCAGAATAGCGAGGGCCTGATACAAGGCCGTTTGTTCGTCTTCAGGCAGGGCATCGCAGTGGCTAAGCAACAGATGATTCAGATTGCTCACCAGCTGGGCGCGATCATAGCTGGCATGTGTCTGCCAAAAGGCCTGCTCGTCAGGAGCCAGCTTGAATCGCTGATCCAGAGCAAGGCCAAAATCGCTGATAAAGACATTTTCGCCGTCTGTGAGCAGATTGGCCAGATGGGCATCGAGATGCAGAATGCCCTGTTGATTCAGAAAGCGCAGGGCGGCGTCGGCTTTGTGCAGCAGCTGATTGAGATTACGGGCGGGATAGCGACTGAACCAGTCCAGCCAGGAGTAGGGAATATGTTCAAGAAAGAGCTGAATTTCAAAAGGGGCCTGATCGCGCTCGGATAGGTATTTTTCGATTGCGACATTCTGATTCCAGTATTTGAGATGCCGTTCCCGGCTCTCAGGTGCGACCTTCCGCCAGGTCGCGCTTGCAGGTCGAATTCTGTAATGAAAAAGCAAAGGAAAGGCTGCTGTCTGGTTTTGCAGGACCCAGTTGCTGGTGCGAAGATGGGTGATGAGTTCACGGTAGGCCCCAAAACCGGCAGAGCCGACGCCATAATGGTAATACATGGGCAATTGGTAAAGATTGCCAGTATCGAAGCTGTGGGTCTGTTCTCGGGCCGTCAGGGGAATGCGTTTAACAAAGACAGTCTGACCCGCGACAGTGAGTGTCTGATTGACTCCCCAGCCGCTGCTGCTTTCAGCGCCTTCCAGTTGGCGCTGTAGCTCCTCATCGCTGAGCAGGCTGAATTCATGGTTGAGGGTGTAGTATCGTTGTTGCCGCAGTGGGAGAGTCGGCAGAAAAGGGTGTGTCATATCGTTATCCGTATATACCTTCATTTCAGTCGTTGCTAACTGACGGGTGGAGAGCAGTTATCCAATGCAAATGTGTGGCGTAGTCCGCACGATTTCGGTGTTTGTCAACATAGTTGTCGCATGAATCATGCAATTGCATCTTTCAAA
>JADMKE010000009.1 GCA_018780035.1 Candidatus Sericytochromatia bacterium | reverse complement strand
GATCAGGAACTTAAAATCACGCTGATTCTGTCTTGTTTCTGGGGAGCAGTATAAATTGCCTTTTGTCGAAGAGGCGTTTCCTGAATTTGTGCCACAACAACCCGCAGCTTTGCCCTTGCCCACAGATCCCGAAGTGAGCAATGCAGGCCACACAGAATGGCTCAAGGTTGCCCATGTCATGCCCAACGATGCCTCCACACCCGGTTCGGATGACCCTGGTGCCTGGAGCATTACCCAAGGCAAACCAGAGATCAAAATCGCGACTCTGGGCTTTGGCATTCAACATACAGGTATGGGGCTGGGCATTACACAAACCCATGAAGATCTGGGCAATATTCAGGTTTTTTCGAATATTGATGCAACAACCGTCAGCACTTTGCCTTATCTAGATTTAAGTCATGACACAGCCGCGATAGGCATTATGGGAGCGACAGGCAATAATGGCAAAAGTTTGGCTGGCATAGCTCATCAAGGCACAACCCAATATTATCACGCGTATGCTCATGGTGCAAAAAGCAAATGTTCAGCTACAGGGCCAGATTGTGATCCTGGTGCTGATAGTATTTACCAAGCCAGAGGTCAAGGGGTTCGAGTCATTGTTCCAGAAGTATGGTTTGGAAATTGCCTTGGTACTGGAAAAACGGCAGAGCATCAATGGCCCGTGTTTAGGGCTTCAATTCCTCCTGCAATTGCAGATGGAATGTCTGTGTTAATTCCAGGAGGTAATCATGCAAACCAAAATATTATTGAAATAGAACGTAATGGAAAATTGTATAAGATGCCTGATACAGGCTCTATCTTTGTAGGTGGATTAAATCTTAATGGGCAAGAACGGGCTAAAGCACACTGTAACGGAACAGACAAAGATTACAATTATGGCGTTTCTATACCTTCTGGAACTCAAAACTTATATACAGATCCATCCAAAGGACATGGAACCGATGTTTCTGCCGCAGCAGATTCAATTTGGACAGCAAATTTTGACAAATCAAACCCCAGCTTTACTGCAAAATATGAAAGTTTTGGAGGAACCTCTGGAGCAACGCCCACTGTTGCAGGTATTGTTGGTTTAATGTTGGCTGTCAAACCTGATCTCTCACCACTTGAAATTCGTAAAACCCTCAGAGAAACCCGAGGGGTTAATTCAGAAGGTGAAATATTAACAGCTACTGATGGAACTCAGATAGCAGGCATGGTCAATGCTTATAAAGCGTTAACCCGTTATACATCTGGTCCACCAGGAACCAATAAACCGGGTCTTTTTGGCAAATTTTATGCCAACACCTACCATTTGGCTCCTGAAGTTCATTTGAATAATCTCGCGACAGACTATCCAAACGCCGCCCCACTTCCAGATTTTACTCAATTAGAGCCCCATGAGCCCTTTCAAACAAAAGTCGTGCCCAATATAGACTTTCAATATCCTTCAGGAGACCCCTTTAACATTGGCCTTAAAAGTTATTATGTGGCAGATTTTCAGGGCATTATTACCGTTCCTGCAGGCACACAAGGAGATCATGAATTTACACTTGGACATCATCTCGGTGATTTAGATGGAGCCATTCTGGAAATTGACGGGAAACGTGTGGTGAACGCCAATCTACCAGGATTTACCACATCTACAGGAAACATTGATCTTACTGCTGGAGAGCATCAAATCCGGGTAATGATGTATCAAATTAATGGCCCCACAGACCTTTTCCTAACCTGGAAACAGCCGGGTTCCACAAACCACACTGTCATTCCCACATCCGCATTGAGTCACACCCAAGCGCAGGAAATAACGCCGGTTCCCCTCAATAAACCAGGCTTGGTTGGCCGTTTTTATCACAGTATCGGCAATCCCCCCAGTACGCCTTATGACGGAGCTTCAAATCTCACCCGCTATGTGGGCAGCAAACTCTTTGCCAAAATGGATTTGACTGAAGCCAGCGTTGGCCCATTAAGAGTTGGAGATGTCTTTGGTATTGGCGAAAAAGACAATATTTCAGGGGTCTTTTCTGCCATGCTCAAACTACCACCGGGTTATGCGCCTGGTTTATACAGATTTCAAGTTGTCCATGACGATGGCGTGAGTTTATATGTGGAAGGCGATGAACTCATTTATAGTCCGGGCCCCAACGACGCACTCACACATACGACAGATGAATATATGCTGGGAAAAGAATTTGTAGGTGGCATCCTCGTTGATAAGCCCGACAAATCACACCAAATTATGGTCTTTTACCAAGAGTATGGTGGAGAAGCCGAGTTGTCCCTCAAATGGATTCGCCCCGGTCAAACCCAAGCGGAGGTCATTCCTGCCAATGCGTTTGTTCACTAAAACACATGCTTTATTTTGTCTGAGTTTAGTCTCTGGTTGTCAGACTCTATCACCAGGAGTAAGGCCATCGGCACTACCAACCCCTCAGCAGTCCGCAACGCTCTCCTTTCTACCCAGTCCTTCACCCATGCCAACACCCACAGCATTACCAACCCCGTGGGTTACTCCGCCTTTATTTCAGGAATGTTCAACAGAAATAATGACGAAAGCCCCTCATGATGTGGCGGTATCACAGGATGGCTCTCAAGTCTATGCACTGTCCGAGTTCCAAATTTACCGGATTGAAAGTGGAAAGGCGAGCTTATTAAAGAACAAAGAGGGAAAATGCCTTGGTTTTGAGCCACGGTATTTGGAAATAAATTCAAATGGTGATTTTATTCTTGTTTCTGACTGGTTATTTGAGCAAAAATACCAGGGGGCACGCATTTTCTTTACCAAATCCAATTTCACTGAAGTGAAAGAAATGGGCGATTACCATACAAATTTTATTAAAGAATCACCCAATCCAGAAGAGACGTCAAACCCAGAAATGAACTCAGAGTATCTTGAAGAAATTCATATTCCTAAAGGTAACCAAGGTTTTTTACTCTGGAACAAGAACAAATGGGGGGGCATAAATAATACATATAGTGTGGTCCCTTTTTCAGACAATGGAGGGACTTCTGCTTCGATTATTTTAGTTGAAGAATTAGGGAAAAATACAAATATTGCCTATGACAACAACAAAAACACTTTGTACTTTTTTTCTTTTAAAAATAAAATACCCCCCCCCTCAAATACCAAATTCAGTTTAAAGCCAATCTATTTTGAAGAAATAAAAGAAAACAAAAACCCCCTCTTTTCATTTTATCCAGGCGATTTTCGCGTTGATTCAAAAACAGGCGATTTACTGATAAGTGAATCTTCACGCATAGTACGAATGAACCCAATCACACAAGAGATCACTTCATTTGCAGGCATACAAATACATTCAGGTTTCAAAGATGGGAAAGGGAGTGAAGCCCGCTTCTCCAGAATCACAGCCCTCGACCTCGACGCCGCAGGCAATATCTACGTGGCCGACACGGGCAACCGTGCCATCCGCAAAATCACACCCGATGGCACAGTGAGTACCCTCTACCGTGCCCCCACACCGAGTGCATCCCCATGAAGCGGAGGTCATTCCTGCCAATGCGTTTGTTCACTCAAACACATGCTCTGTTCTGCTTGAGTTTAGTCTCTGGTTGTCAGACCCTATCACCAGGAGTAAGGCCATCGGCGCTACCAACCCCTCAGCAGTCTGCAACACTCTCCTTTCCACCCAGCCCGTCACCAACCCCCACAGCATTGCCCCCCTCTTGGGTTGAGCCCCCTTTGTGGGGAACTTGCCCAAAAGAAGGTATGGCAGAAGCACCGCACGATGTGGTTGTTTCACAGGATGGTACACAGCTTTATGCTTTGGCAAACCAACAGCTCTACCGCATTGAAACGGGTAAAGCATCGCTTCTGAAAAATAACCAGGGCCAGTGCTTGGGATTTACAACCAGTCATTTGGAAATGGACAGCAACGGAACACTCTTTTTAGCCACTTCCTGGGAATATGAAAATAAATATCAGGGAGTCAGGATCTATAAAACCAAGCCGGATTTAAATCTAATTAATGTCTGGGGAGAATACAATTCCCACCTTGTTCCAACACCAGAAGCGACACCTCCTGGCAACAAATCCAGTGCTGTGAATGATCTCTATATTTCTTCTGAGAACCAAATCTGTATTAGTTGGAAAAATGAACAGGGCAATGGGCTCTTCAATGACTACCAATTTTTTCCTTTTTCTTCGACAGGAAGTCCCTTGGAGCCATATGTCTTAAGATATATCGATGGAAAAGCAGATACAGGTCCAGTAAAATTTGTGAGTACACAAGTACCTATCGTTTATCATGATAATTTGAAAAAACCGTTGATCATTGGCAGCCCCGGGACGATTTCTGCTCAGATTACTTATGCCGAATCAATTCTTTTTTCTGAAACATTGAAAAAAACACATGTAATAGATGCACGTATTGAGAAGATATCGGGAAATTTAATTATTATTGACCAACATCGCCTGATCAGAATGGATATTGAAACAAAAAAAACAACCCCTATTGCAGGGCATGAAAGTGAAATTGGTTTTCAGGATGGCAAAAATGAAGCCCGTTTTAACCAGCCTATGGCCCTCGACCTCGACGCCGCAGGCAATATTTACTTGGCCGACAGCGGCAACCGAGCCATCCGCAAAATCACCCCCGATGGCACAGTGAGTACCCTCTACCGCGCCCCCACACCGAGCGCATCCCCATGAGGCGGGGGTCATCCCCACCATGGCGGGCTGCCCACCCTTCAATGCCATGTCTGCGCCCGGCTGATCTCAGAAAAGACCTCCCAAGGGGGTGTGCAATACGGAGATGGCCGGATTGTCTGCGGTATCTGCCAAATGACCGAAATCACCACCCCAGACCAGATTGAACACGCCCGCCAAAGGGTGCTGCAACAGCTTCAGGCCGTGGGTTTTGACTATATCCCCCAATACATCGCCGTCAGTTTGGCCGATCAGCGCACCCTGCAAAAGCGCCTGGGTGTCGGGCGCAACGCCAATAGCCACGGCTTTACCAAAACTTTGATACGCGAAGTGCTCGGCCAAGGCAAATTGCAAGAACACAGCATTTTTATTCTCTATGGCCTGCCCCGCCTGCAGTTTATGGGCGTCTTGGCCCATGAATTGTTACATGTCTGGCTCAACGAAAAACAGCTCAACGACGTCTGGGGTGAAAGAGAGATCGAGGGCTTTTGCAATCTGGCCACGGCCTTGGTCTACCAAAACGATGGCACCCCACTGGCAGGGGTCTTGCATCAGCGCCTGGCCCAAGACCCCAATCCGATCTATGGCGAAGGCTACCGCAAAATGGCCGCCAAACTGCAAAAAAGTGGCTGGCCGGGGCTGATTCATGAGATGCAAACCAAGCCTCAGAGCGCTCTGGGCAAGTTGATCCGCTTTACAGACCGCTTTGTTTAAACAAAAGAGCACAACCCCACATTGGACTCACTTTCAATGAAATTTGGCTGAATGAATGTGTTGAAACTCCTCGCCATAAATGGCGGGGAGTTTCAAGATTCTCTTCGCTGGTCTATAATGGGGGACTTGTTTGTGAGGGTTTCCCATTGAAAATATCAGTTGGATGGAGGAATTTATTTTGAAAACGAAACAACTTGCGGTTGCTGCCTTGGCCGCCGCTCTGAGCATGTCCGCCTTTTGGGCCCGGAACACGCAGGCAGCTGGTGGCCCGACTGTCGACAAAACGTCGGTGGTCGTCTGGATGAACAAACAAGGGGTCTATTTCCCCAAACCGGGAGCTGGCAATTACAATACATGGGCTTGGTTGCCACGGGTGGATTTTAGGGTCAATGGCCCGATTGAAGAGGGCACCAAATTTGTGGTGGATTATACGGCAGGCAAGGGCCCTGTGATTCGTTCCGAGGTCTCGGGTGAGACCGTAACGGAAAACAGAGGGTACACCTTTGAAGGCGTAGGATCAGATGTGAGCGAAGAAAAAGGCAGTATTCATACCGGGCCTGTAAGTATGCAGATTCGGGTTGTCAATCCAGCCCAAAAACTGGATCAGGTTATTTACAAAGGCACGCTGGATGTCAAAAAATATTTACCCTATGATCCCAAACAATTTCCTGATTTTAAAAATAAATATGACTACTATGTCGACCAGGATTGGCGGTTGCCCATTGCTTTTCTGACCAGCCGCTGGATAGGCAGCGATGGAAATCCAGAAACGACACCGCCACTGGCCCTCAAACTTTGGTTCCGGGGGGATTCGGGTGAAGTTGAAGGAAAAACGGAGGCTCAGCTTTTTTACCAAGGCCAGCCCATCTCCACTTGTAATCCCGGAACCCGATCCTGGACAACCACTGAAACTTCCAAATTTACCTGGACCGAAGCCAGCTTTACCTTTCTGGGGGGCGAAAATAACCGACCGGTCTTTTATTCCAGCCAAGATGGGACAGACTCTTATCCCACGGCCCATTTGCTCGATAAGAACCCCGGTGAATATGAAATCAAAGTGACCCACAAGGGCAAGCTTAGCCGCAGCATTAAATTTACCATTGGTTCCGATGGCAAGCCCGTCGATCAAGGGGCTGCTGCAGCTCTCAACACCCGTGGCCGCTGGCCTGTGGCAGTCAAGATTGTGGAGCAGACAGATGGCAAATGGGATGCCAATGCCTGGAAAACGGGCATGTTCTACGGCAATCCGATTGCCAGTCTAATCAAGCCTTAAGTTCCAATGCGCCGGGCTTTGCCCGGCGTTTTGGCACCCATTCCTATGACAGAGATCTCATATTTAACCGCTCAAGGCAGATTTAATGACCGCATGTTTAATTACCGCATGACAGCTGTGAGGATGCCCGGGTCTGGGTCATCGTGTTGCGCGGGAATGCCCCAAGGGCATCTTGACCGCTATCACGCTCCCTTGCGCGAACGGAATCTGTTAAGCTGCTTGGGTTCGATCTCACTTTTAGAAAGCCCACCATGACACAAGCCCCTTTGCCCGACTTTAAATGCCCCTTTTGCAAATCCGCGATTCAAAGGGTCAATGTCGAAAAACACCTGCTCAACCAGCACCGCGACACCCACACGATTCACAAATACCAGGCCTGCCAGATCTGCGGCGAACTCGTGGTCAAAAACAAGCTCACGCCGCATATCCGCAAAATGCACGGCCTGCAGCCGGGCAAAGGCAAACGTTAAGCGCGTGGGCGCGGCCTGCGCCAAGCGACTTCGACGGTTAATCCCCCTGGCGAGAGGCAATAAAACAGGCATTGTCCCTGCGCTTTTTGCAGGGGCACGGCAATCACCTGCTCAGCAGCCTGCAATTGGGCATAGACGGCTTCAACCGCTTCCACAGTGTCGAGCAAAAAGCCAAGATGCATTTCCTGGGCTTGCGGAAGTGGGCCTGTGTCGTTGAGAATCAAATTGACACTCCCCGACCTGAAGGTCAGAGATTCTCAGGCTACGCTTGACCCAATGGCCTACGTTAACACCTGAAGGGCCAGCCCGGCCCCACGCAGGATTTACCCTGCTTTTATGTTTCTTGCGGCGTTCTCATCGCGGTCAATGTCTAGCCCGCAGGCCTTGCAACTGTGTATCCTCACAGCCAAGTTTTTGGGCACGATTTCACCGCAACCTGAACATTTCTGACTGGTTCCTCTTGGGTTAACTTTGACCAGTTGGCGACCAGCCTCTGCCGCTTTGTACTCCAACAACTCAAAAAAGAGACCCCAGCTTGCATCTTGAATCGACATGCTCAAATGCCGATTCTTGACCATATTTCGGATTTTCAAAGCCTCCACATGGATTTCTGAATAGTTCAAAACGTAATGATTTGCGACTTTGTGCAGGAAGTCCAAGCGCATATTGGCTATCTGGCGATGGGTCTTCGCCAGATGCTTAACCGCTTTTCTCCTGCGGTTCGAGCCCTTTTTCCTTCGAGAAACGACCCGCTGTTGCCTGCGCAGTTTTGCTTTCAACTTGCGGTAATAACGCGGGTTGGCAATGGCCTGACTGTCTGGGTCTGAGTCCACACAGAAATGCTTCAGACCCACATCTATGCCTACTTTTCCCTTACACGGTTCTGGATATTTTTTTGCCTCCACAATACAGGAAAAGCAAACCCACCAATCCCCATAGCTGTCTCGGTGAATCGAAACCGTTTTAATTTTGCCCTCAATCGGGCGGGACAAATTGAGCTTAAAAACACCCACTTTTGAGACTGTCAGATAGTTTTCATTGAGTTTCCAGCCTGAAGTTTTTAAAGTAAAGCTGTCGTAACGAGAGCGGGCTTTGAAGCGTGGGAATCCCCCTTTTTCGCCTTTTTTGCAATTGTCATAGAAATGCTGAAATGCTTTTTCGAGACGTTCTAAAACATCTTGCAAGACTTGAGAGCCTACTTGGGCGAATTCAGGAAATTCTCGTTTGAAAGTAGGCAATTCGGCAGATTGGGCATTGTAATTGAGATTTACACCAAACTGTTTATAGGCCAAAACGCGCTGTTCCAGGGCCAGATTATAGAGCTGCTGACAGCGCCATAACCACTGTTCTGCATGAGCTGCCGTTGTTTTACTGACCACAGCCTTGTATTTAAAGGTTTTACGAACTTTTTTGGAGTTTGCTTGAGAATCCATAGAAATTATTATACATCAAAATACATATTTTTCAATATAATGGCTGAGTTTTGTTTTCAAAACCTTATTTAACAGGCGCTTTGACTGTATTCATACATAAATGTATGTGTTAAATTTCTGACAAAGCTGCGCTTTGTGTGCTTTACATCTCCGGCCTAAAGAGCCGGAGTCTTTCAGCACTTTCTGATAAAATCGCCCGCATCTTTTAAAACGGCCCGCTCAGGGTGGCGAACCAACAACTGAAAGCCAAAATACTGGCAGAAAAACTCTGCGCTGGCGTCCAAGGCCTGGGTGGGCAAATCGAGATGGTTGAGAAACATATACTTACACTCCTGTTTTAAATTTTTTAAACCTGTGGCAAAGGTTCAAAACAGGAGGCGGACGCCAGGCCCAAAGACAGAATTGCATCGACAAATTCCCAATGACTTTCCGCATCCCATTGGCAAAAATGGGATGTGTGATGTCACCAGGGGTTCTGGCCTGGGTCTCACAAAAGGAGAACAAAGGCCGAACAGGCTCTCAGCGAGAGGATCGGGATTACCCGTAACCGATCTGTCTTTTTAGGTGCTGAACAGGCAAAGCTGCTCTAGAGAAAATTATAACCGAAAAAAGTGGCGGGCGGTGGCCGTGGTCGCTGTCGCGACGTCTTCGGCACTCAGCCCACAGGCCCGCGCCACGGTCTGCAAAATATGCGGCAAAAAAGCCGGTTCGTTGCGCCCGCTTTTGGGTTTGGGGCGCAGATCGCGGGGGGTGAGAAAAGGCGCGTCGGTTTCGAGCATCAGGCGCGCGAGTGGAATCTGGGACACGATTTCGAGCAGGTGCTGCCCCCGACGCTCATCGCAGATCCAGCCTGTGATGCCAATAAAATAGCCGCGTTCCAGATAGATTTGTAACTCAGCTTCGCTGCCGGTAAAACAATGCACCACGACGTGGGGCAATTGCGCCCCAAAGCTGTCGAGTACCGTCAGCAAAGTCGCTTGCGCTTCGCGCTCGTGTAAAAACAGCGGCAATTGCAACTCACAGGCCAACTTGACCTGTTCGGCAAAGACCCGCTGCTGCACATCTCGCGGCGAAAAATCGCGGTTAAAATCCAGGCCACACTCGCCAATGGCCACCCCTTCGGGCCGCTGCGCCAATTCCCTTAAGCTGTGTAAGTCTTGGGGGGTGGCCCGCTCTGCATCATGCGGATGAATGCCCACCGTGTTATAGAGCACCCCCGGATGCAAAAGAGCGTATTCAGCCGCATATTCAGCCGCAGCACGGCTGCTACGGGCGCAGGTACCTGTCAGCACCATCTGTTGCACCCCTGAAGCCAAGGCCCGCTCCAACACAGCTTCGCGGTCGGCATCAAAGCGCCGGTGGGTTAGATTCAGGCCAATATCAACCAAACTTAAACCACTCACTCAGCCGCAGCCCCCCAAAAGATCTCACTGACCTTGCCCTGTTTGAGCGTAAAGATCAATCCACCATAAACAGTTCCAGCCACAATCGTCAGGCCCTTTTGGCTCTCCCCGGGATTGTATTCTGAGGCATAAGCTTTGAGCACGGCCTGGGCGGTGCTCCCAATGCCAATTCCACGCAAGGTTTTAAGGCGACTGGGAGCCCTGAGTGTGAGCGAGAAAAGGTGTTGGGGATCCGTCTTTTTTTCACGCACCAGACCCAATTCGAGCCCACAGGCGGTGTAGACCCAATCCTGGTGCAAAGCGCCATCAGCCCCCCAGAACGTTTCCTCGTCTTTTTGGGGGCTGCCACAACTGGCTGGCAATTTGATCTGAGACAGAGGCAGATCCAATTTCAAGGTTCCCAATTGCTCTGACTTCATCAGGGCAAAGGGATCTTTTTCTGCGGCCCAGCCAGGACTTGCAACCAGGGTCAAAGCCAGTCCGAAGGTCAAAAATGGGGAAAATAAGCGCATCACAGGCTCCTTGGATTAAGTCTCAGAATCGGGGCGGGTTTCGAGATACAGTGCTTCGACCTTGCTGCGGGCCCAGGGAGTTTTGCGCAAAAAGGTCAAGCTCGATTTGATACTCGGGTTGTTTTGAAAACAGCGAATATCTATCCACTGGCCCAGTTTTTCCCAACCAAATTGGTCCACCAATTCGGTTAAAAGGCGCTCCAAGGTGATGCCGTGTAAGGGATTGTTTTTTTGTTGCATAAAAAGTCTTGCTTTGTCGTTTTCTTAAACCCCATTGTAGCAAATGCAGAGCCAGGCACGGAGAGAGAGACATTGACAGCAATCGGTCCCTGAAGGATGATAAAAAGAGACAAACGCAAAAGAGGTGAATGCCATGGGGCTGCCTGCCACGCGCAGCAACGCGTGTTATACCTATCAAGATTATTTAAGCTGGCCCGACAGTGAACGCTGGGAAATTATCGAAGGGACGGCCTACGTCAAAGAAGGCGGTATGCAAGCCATGAGTCCAGCCCCATCACGGCGTCATCAAGCCGTCCAGGGCGCACTCTTTTTTCAAATTTATGCCTTCTTACGCGGGCAAATATGTCAGGTCTACACAGCCCCCTTGGATGTCTGCCTGAAATTGTCTGCGCAAGCAGAAGAAACCACGGTTGTGCAGCCAGATATTCTGGTGGTCTGTGATCCCCTCAAACTGACAGACAGGGGCTGCCTTGGCAGTCCAGATTGGATCATTGAAGTGGTCTCGCCCGGAAGTGCAGCCATGGATTATGTCAAAAAACTCAATCTTTATGAGCGCTTTGGGGTCAAAGAATATTGGGTCGTGCATCCCCATGAAGAAACCATCATGGTCTTTGTTTTAAATGCAGAGGGAAAATACCAACGGCCTCAGACCTATACCTCAGACAGCCAAGTCTGCGTCTCTTTATTCAAACAGGCGCTGGTGATTGATTTTGCCACCATTTTTGGCGAAGCCGCCGGGGACTAAACCTTGCACACGCTGATGTTCTTGCTTGCTTTGGCCTCGCTGGCCCTGGTGCTGGGTGGGGGCTGGCTTTTTTGGAAGCGGCTTCAGGCCTTTCGCCGTCAGGGCTAGCCAAGCTGGAGTTCAAAACCCGTTCAAGCCTTACAAATGACTTTCAATTGCGTTGAGATTTTTTAAAGGACGCTCTGGGAATTCCCATCCACTTCAGGGGATTGGGATGAAAAG
>JADMKE010000022.1 GCA_018780035.1 Candidatus Sericytochromatia bacterium | reverse complement strand
GCTTTGAAAGGAGAAGTGCTTAACTGAATCCTCCACTAAATCGGGTAAAGGTCACCTCATCCAGATTTAAAAATTAATCAAACAAATTACCTATTTCCAGGACAGATTAGATTGTCCTCGCTGACGTCTATCCAAATCCAACATCCTTGGAATGGTCAAATGAGTAATGCACAGTATATTCCGACATCTCAAAGTCAAACGACAGCAAAAGGAAAGCCTTATGTCATTAGGTTTGTAGAAGGTGTTTTAATTACTGACACATTTATTCACAAGCAAAAAGGAAATTTTGCTGATCTACTTGACGTCATCAACTGTACTGAAGATTCTTCGCAAAGACGTGCAGAAAATAAACTTACCAATCCACAATTTATAAATAATGATAAAAATAAACATGGAATAGGGTGGCCTGATACGAAGGCATTAGAATTTGCCACTTCACAACAAAAGCCACAAGGACGCTTTGGTGGCCCCAACGAAGTAACAGGAGGATTGTTAGATATTAATCAGACTATCCGATTGGCTACTCAAGTCTGCCCAGGAGCACGACAATGGTTCAAATTTCCAACGCCCAATCATTCACATGTGTTTTTGCCTCCCACTGGAACTGGAGGAATATTTGATCCTTCCCGGATTGTTGATAACCCTACCCATGTCTATGTTCAGGTAAAAACAGGAACACAATTAGGAGAAGTGCACGCTTATCCAGCTTTTTTACCAGAAATTATTGATAGGTAGGTATTTAAAATTTTTTTTCGTATTCAAGCAAATAATCCAAATTTATTGCATTTAAACAACAAAATAAATGAAAAATGTTCCGATTGGAGATCTGCTTATGGCTATCTTTCTAGCGAAGAATGTTTTTTTATATATTGGCATGCCATTCCTGTCCCGATAAGGTGGGGAAGTAATGAAATGGATGAAATTATTCTCATGCTAGAAACACTTTTAGCAAATCCTGATAAGGGATATTGTAATGCGCATTTCATGTGTAATTCTTTCAAAGCCAAGTGGATGTTGGAGTGGGAATCAGACCAACTAATTATTCAATCTGAATGGTGGGAAGTTCAGGGAAACCTAGAAAAACTGCTCAATAACACATCGCCCTTATATCTTTCTCGGAAGGGATTTCTCTGTGAATGGAAACGTGTTTTAGAGATCATTCAGAATTCTTTTGATCAAATTAAAATCTTGTTTAGTCATACTTCAGAATCCAAAAAATTAAAAGAGATGAGTGATCAAATTCCATATTATGGTCTCATTTACTGTTCTGAACAGGAGGGAGAAATGCTTTGGAAATGGCATGATAATGCCCTGAGACAATTTATTGAAAAAAAGCCACAGGAAATGCTCGCCAAAACAAGCTCTATTGGAATATCTTTGGAAAAAGCGAGTTTTACTTCCTCTCTAGGGATTCAAATAGAAGGTAAATTCGGAAATCAGATATCCAAAAAAGAGATTATAGATTTCAAACCTTTTTTCATGGATTATATTCTCATTTTTAATTGGGAAATAACGCTGTATCCACTGGAATCAAACAAATTTAAAATCTCAATACCGTCAGGATCTTACGCGTTTGAAAAAAAAATGTTTCAGTTCATTCCTAAAGAAAATTTAGAGGCTTTCCAAATTCAAGCACAAGTCATTTTGCCGAAAAAAAAATCTTCACTCTACTCCAACTGTGTTTCCATCGAAGGAAATAATTGGAAAGATAAAGTTTTTGATTAAAATAGCACCACGTTTTATACCCTCTTCCCAACGCCAAAAGCCTCAAAGACAGCCCAATCCCTAAGAAGCCCGCGCCACCACATGGTAATACCACTGGGCATGGGCCACCATTTCGCGCGCACTTTCGAGGGTGGTATCGGTGATCTGGCCATTGCCCATCTGGGCCAATTTGGCAATGCGGTCGGAAGTCGGCAGCGAGGCAATTTGCACGCGGGTGCTGTCGGCGTCGCTGTGTTTTTCGATCCAGAGCTGCTGGTGGGCAGCGGCGGCAATCACCGGCAAATGGGTAATGCAGAGAATTTGGCTGTGCTGGGCCAGACGGGCCAATTTTTGTGAGACGGCCAGGGCTGTTTTACCGCTGATCCCGGTGTCGATCTCGTCAAAGATCAGGGTCGCTACGGGGGCGTTTTGATTGAGAATGAGCTTGAGCGCGAGCAAAATACGCGAGATTTCGCCCCCAGAGGCGATGCGCGAAAGGGGCCGCAGCGGCTCGCCGGGGTTGGAGCTGAGCAAAAAACGGGCTTTTTCCTGGCCGCTTGCGCCCAATTCTGAGGGCAATAATTCAGCTTCAAAACGCGCTTTTTCCATGCCCAGTTCTTTGAGTTCTGTTTCGAGCAAAGGGGTGAGCTGAGCCACCAAGGCCTGGCGGGCTGTGCTGAGGGCTTGGGCCTGGGCCTGACTCTCAGCTTGCAACAGGGCAATTTCTGCTTCGAGATCGGCAAGTTCAAGCTGAGCCGATTCCATGCCCGCCAATTCCAAACGAATGGACTCTGCATGAGCCAAAATATCTGCCAATGAGCCATTGTATTTGTGTTTGAGTTTGCGCAATAAATCGAGCCGATCTTCGACTTCTTCGAGGCGCTGGGGATTGAGTTCAAGGGCTTCGGCATAGTCGCCCAATTCTGAACTGAGTTCTTCAACCTGAATGCTGATCGTCTCACAGAGTTGCACCATCGGGGCCAGGGCCTGATCGTAACGCAACATCTGCTCCAATTGGCGGGTCAGGCTGCAGATCTGCTCATAAATGGCGGGGCGATCTTCTTGATCGGTCAGGGCAAAGCGAGCCGTTCTAACCGTCGTCATCAACTTTTCGCCAAAACGCAAACGCTCACGCTCGGCTTGCAAATCCTCTTCTTCGTCGGGCTGAAGCTCTGCCTCTTCAATTTCTTGCAATTGAAAGCTCAAAAAATCCTGTTTGAGCTGAAACTCACGTGCGGCCTGAATCCGAGCATCCCGCTCACGCTCCAATTGACAGAGTTTTTGCCACAGAGCGGCAAAGGTCTGAACCCGCTGCGCTTGTCGGTCGCCCCCCAATTGATCCACCAAACCCAAATGGTCCTCTTCGCGGAACAAAACCTGGTTTTCGTGTTGGCCGACGCTGTCCATCAGCAATTCACCCAATTCGCGGATCAGGTTCTGGGAGACCAATTGGCCATTGAGGCGGGATTTGCTGCCTGAGCGGTGCAGGGTTTTGCTGATCGTGAGCAAGCTCTTCGCTGAGACTTCGTCAAAACCCTGAGCCTGTAAAAATGCCGCCACGCCAACAGGCGCTACAAAAACCGCTTCGATATACGCGAAGTCCGCCCCTTGGCGGATCTGATCGGGTGAGGTTTTGCCTCCGAGCACCCCTTGTAAGGCGTCGATGATCAGCGACTTGCCTGCACCGGTTTCACCGGTCAGGGCTGTCAGGCCTGTCTCAAAGCTGATTTCGAGTTTTTCTACCAGGACAAAATTGTGAATCAAAAGGGTTTTGAGCATATGTTCTCCTAACGGTCGATAATATCGCCCTTCATACTCCCCAATACTTTTAAAAGTTCGTTTTGCTCCCGCGCGGGAACGTTAAATTTATTCAATGAACGCACCAGATCTTCGATCAAAGCATTAAATTGGGCTTCGGTAATATTCATACCTGTATGCACGCTGATCATGTCGCGACCACTGTATTTGCAAGGCCCACCTGCCGCTTGGCAGATTTGTTCAGCCAGCAGGCGGTTGACTTCGTTGGCATCGGCGCCAATAAAAAAGCCATTGATGCGCTCATCGCTGGCCACATTGTCATAAAAATCTTCGACCACCGCTTGAATGGCGACCATGCCGCCGAGGCGTTCGTAGAGAGAGGCATTGGGATCGATTTCACGCGGTTTACCTTGAGCGGCACACCCCATCAGGAGTAGAAGAGCCAGGGCGGCTAATTTGAGTTCTTTGACTTGCTGCATTCTGCGCGCATTCCTCTAATTGTGTTCAATAAGCTAGAAAAACCAAATAAATAAACCATCATGGAGCCGAGTATACAGCTTTGTACAGCAACTGGTCAAGTGGCAAAGACACATTTCAGGGCTTTTCTTGTAACAAAGGGGGATTGAAGCCCAATAATTTTTTCAAAGCACAACCAAACTGTATACAAGTATACAGACAATCGGGCAAGATCCACCAGCAGAATGTGTAAGCCTAAGAGGCCTGCAGGGAGCGCAAATCGTACTTTAAGGCCCGCTTGATTTTTTTGAGTGCATTTTTCTCTTTGTAAACAGTCACAATGCAGCCATCATGGGTGGCCAAAACCACCAAGTTTTTGACCGACTCACCTCGGTTCGACGCCACTTTGTCGATCATAATGTAAAAAATCAAACCCTGTTTATAAATGCGTTTGCCATGCCGCAGGGTAAATTCCACGTCTGCGAACTTGATACCTCTTTGGATCAAGCGGGTTTTGGCATGGTGAGAAAGCGCCACAGGAGAGGGGTTATGCAAGGTATCCAACATACCTGGATTTCCTTTTGAATTGCTGTTTTTATCATACGAAAAACAAGTGGCAATTGCCAGCAAGGCTTTTTTAAAAAACCTTTAAAAACGTGTTAGCTCGCTTGGTATTGGTTCCAGAGCTGAACCAGATGGGCTTCGACCTCTGCAGCAAAAAGGGGCCCGTTGCAGATCACCGAATCCGCTAAACGCGGCCGCAACAGTGAGCGATAGGCTTCAAGCCGCTCAGGCGAGCGGGCCAGCGCCACTGTCAGGGCCAGATAATGCTCACGGGAGTCGGCAATCAATTCGGGCAAGTCTAAAAGGCTCAAAATGCTGGCCCCCACCGCTCGGTGCAAATGGGCCTGACTGCGCAAAGTAATGACTGGAACCCCCATCCAGAGCGCTTCGAGAGTGGTCACCCCACCACAAAAGGGAAAGGGATCCAGGGCCAGATCAATTTGTCCGTAAAACCAAGGGACATGGTCTTCTTCAAGCATGGCTCCATAAAGCAAAATACGCGCGCGCTGAATTCCCAAATATTCAAAACTGCAATACAGCCACTCTTGGCTCAGAGGGTCATTTAAGGCCACAGTTTTTAGGCAGAGACGTGAATCTGGGAGCGCTTGCAAAATCTCAGCCCAGGTCTGCATGACCTCTAAACTCATTTTGGCGAGATTATTGGCACAGCCCAAGGTCAAAGGCTTCCCCAAGGCCGAAGGAACAGGGGTCAGGGGTATTTCTGACAAAGGCTGCCAGTGCAAAGCAGAACTTAAATAGAGCAAAGGTTCTGGACAGTCTTCGGCCAATTCTGGCGGCCACAGCCGCACATCACTAAAAAAGCCGTCCATCTGGGGCAGGGCTGTGGGCCAGCCAAACCCCAATCCCGTGAGTTGAATGGGTGCTGAACGCATCGCAAACAAAGTGAGACGGGAACCGTGAATCAAGCCTGAGAGATCTATTAATATCTCAATCTGATCGGCCTGAATACGCTCTTTAAGAGCGTCCTCAGAGAGTTCAGAAGTATTGAACCAATGCTCAAAACAGCCCTGAAAACGTTGGGTCCAATCATCTTCTGCACTCAAATCTGTATAAGCAAAGAGTTCAAACCGGGAGCGGTCATGGTTTTCTAAAAGGGGCAAAAGGGTACTGGCCGAAGAAAATTTGCCCATTTCCCGCGAGAGATACCCCACACGCAAGCGAGTCGAGGTGGTTTTCAGGGGGCTCTTTTTCAGCGGGAGTATCTCAACAGCAGTTGGGAGATAAGCGCCATCGCTCACGGCCTGCTGCATCAGAGCCAACAAAGCATCATCCTTGTGGGCATAATCGGCATAAGCAGCCAATAAAAAGGTCGCCTGCAAGTGGGCGATCATCGGCAGGAAACCGCGCAGGCTGAGGTAATCGTTATTTCGGCGCGGCAAAAGCTGGGAGAGGATCTCACCCAGATAAGTCTGTTGGCGTGAAATCTGACCCGCCAAATACAGCGAAAAACAAAGATCCTTCCAAGCTTTAATGTGGTCTGGATGCTGTTTAAGTACGTTTTCCAAATGGGATGAGGCATGTAAATACCAACCCAAACACAAATAAGCTGAAGCGAGCTCTTGATGGGCAAAACGATGAGCAGGGTTCAGCTGTAATGTGGTACGCAGGCTTTCAATGGCTGCGTGGAACTGCTCCTGCAAAAGCTGAATATACCCCAAATTAAACCAGGCCTCTGCATGTTGGGGTTGTAAAATGAGCGCCTGTTTATAACTGGCTTCGGCCTGTTCCCAGCGATTGGCCCGAAAATCAAAATAACCTTTGAGAATCCAGGCCTCGGCATCTTGGGTATAGAGCTGAAGATGTTCTGCCAAGAGCACTTCAGCAATATCCAGCCGGGATTCCCGCATTGCTTTTTCAATCTGTTTCCAGCTGGGCAAAAGGGAAAATGGATTAAACATGCACCAAAGTATAGCTTTTGGCCCCCCCCCTGTCCAGCGAAGCAGTTACAATGAGATTTAACACACCCCAAGGAGAATCGCTTATGTTCGATCGTCAGGCAACCCTGGTTTTGGTTTCCACTTTGCTGCTGGCACAATTTCCTTGGGCTGTTTTGCCTGCCCACGCCACATCAGACAAACCAACCGACACAGCCCCTTTGGCCTTTTCAACCGCGCCTCCAGCAGAACCAACGGCAGAACCATCGCCAATGCCCGATCTGCTCGAAGGCGAAACACCCCAACCTTTGCCCGAGCCTCTCCCCACAGCAACCCCGGCTCCCCCCTCGCTCTTTGATGAAGACTGGGATATGCCTGTGGATTTTGGAATTTATACCCTCGGGGGCTGGATGCGCCCGGATTTAAGCGCCCTGAATCAAAAGCTGGGTGAGCAAAATTTTCAGCCCTTTGCTCGGGATCAGTTTTCGCTTGGAGGGGGGATGCAATTGGGCTTTGGCAGCTTGATGACTGAATTTCAGGGCGCGATCAATCTCTCGTTGCCCGCTGTTAATTCGGAGTATATTACCAGCCAGAGCACAGGATTTGGCCTGTTTAACCTCGGTTTTATTCTGCGCCCGACCCGTGATTTGCGCATTTACCCACTGCTGGGGGTGGGCATGGGTTTTGTCGATTTACAATTCACCCAACGCAATTCGGTCATCGATTTTGACAGTTTTCTGAAAACCCCTGGCCGCCAAGGCCAAATTTCTTCGTTTACACTCTTGCTCAATGCAGGGCTGGGACTGGACTATTATTTCCGCTTTATCGACGATTTTGGCTTTCGCCTCGGACTGCGAGGCGGCTGGCTCTGGAGCCCGATTCAAAGCAATTTCTGGCAGGTCAGCAATCTCTTTTCCAATAGCGACAGCAATAATTCCAGCCTGGCTGTACCGGGAGGCCCCAATGTGGGCATGACAGGCCCGTATATACAGGTTTTATTGGGCTTTTAAATGGGTTCGGCCTGGTTTGATCTCTGTGAGCGCTCGCTGCGGGCCGAAGAAAAACAGCAATTCCGCAATATTCGGGGTCGAGAGTTCTTTTTTGCCGATTTTATGTTGTTTCACCTCGACAATTTTGAGAAACGGCCCGAACATGCCAAAATTATTTCGCGTTTACAGAATATCTACACCCTCTACCCCCTCAATTCAGTCGCTGAGCGCCGCAAAGTTGTCGAAGAGACCCGGCGACTGCTCGCCGGCCTCAGAGATCCCCGTGAGATTCGCCAAGTCGTCAAAGCCCAGGTGCAGGCCGAGGCCAAAGAGGAGAGCGGCTCCGATTGGCGCGATGTACCTGTACAGTTTGTCAAAGGGGTGGGCCCCAAGCTGGGAGCGCTCTTTGCCAAAGTGGGGGTGGGCACCGTGGGTGAACTTTTGCATTATTATCCCCGCCAACATTTGGACTATTCGCGCTGCACCCGCATCAGCGAATTGCGTGTCGGCGAGACGGCCACGATTTGGGGCTATATCCACTCCGTAACCTATTTTAACCCCCCACGCAAAAAGCACATGACGATTGTCAAAGTGACCGTGCGTGATGGCAGTGGTCGCCTGGTTTTGAGCTTTTATCACCAGGGCAAGAACCAGTGGATCCGGGCCCAGATGAGCCAGCGCTTTCCCGAAGGGGCCCAGGTGATCCTCAGCGGTTTGGTCAAATGGGACAGCTACAGCCAATCGCTGACCCTCGATAAAGTCGAAGCCGAGGTGATGGAGAATCTGGAGGATGTCGAAAGCCTGCAAAGCCAAGATCTTGTCCATTTGGGCCGGATTGTGCCGGTTTATCCATTGACCGAAGGCCTGAATTTAAAATGGGTGCGCAAGGCCATCAAATACGCCCTCGACGCCTTTGTGCCCCGGATTCCAGAGCCCTTGCCCCTCAGCATCGCTCAGGAATTGCCCTTGCCGAGATATGCCCAGGCCCTGGCTGAATTTCACTTTCCCAGCAATGCCGAGAACCTGGCCAAGGCCCGTCAGCGTTTGGTCTTTCAGGAGTTGTTTTTGACCCAATTGGGCCTGCAGTTTCGGCGCAAGCAGCGCGAAATGTATGAGACGGGAATTGTCTTTAAACCCGCTGGCGATCTGAGCCAGTCCTTTTTAGACAGTCTGCCCTTTGCCCTGACAGGGGCCCAGGCCCGTGTGCACCAAGACATACTCAGGGACTTGGGCAAAACCGAGCCCATGTCGCGGCTGGTCCAGGGCGATGTGGGTTCGGGCAAAACCGTGGTCGCGATTTTGGCGATGTTACAGGTGGTAGAAAATGACTACCAAGCGGCCTTGATGGCCCCAACTGAAATTCTGGCTGAGCAGCATTACCACAAAATCTTCCATTGGCTTTTGCCCCTGGGAGTCCGGGCTGAATTGCTGACTGGCAGCCAAGGCGCCCGCAGCCGCCGCGAAGCCCTGTCACGGCTGGCCAGCGGCGAGGCCCAAATTGCGATTGGCACCCACGCCCTGATTCAAGAAGGGGTTGTGTTTAAGCGCCTCGGTTTGGCTGTCATCGACGAACAGCACCGCTTTGGCGTCAAACAGCGCGGGCTTTTGCGCGAAAAGGGCCTGAACCCCGAAATTCTGACCATGACCGCCACGCCCATCCCCCGCACCTTGGCCTTGACCCTCTATGGCGATCTGGATGTCTCGATTTTGGACGAATTGCCGCCCGGACGCAAACCCGTCGAAACCCAATTGGTCACAGGCAGTCAACGCGAAAAGGTCTGGGAACTCATGCGGCGCGAGTTGGAGTTGGGCCGCCAGTGTTATGTCGTCTTGCCCCTGGTGGAAGAGTCGGAAAAATCCGATCTCAAAGCGGCCACAACAGAATATGAGGCCTATCAAGAACTTTTTCCCGATTATAAGGTGGGGCTTTTACACGGGCAGATGAAAGGCCAAGAAAAAGACCAGGTGATGCGGGCCTTTTCGGGCCATGACTTGCATATTTTAATTGCCACCACCGTGATCGAAGTCGGGGTCGATGTGCCCAATGCCAGCGTGATGGTCATTGAACACGCCGAGCGCTTTGGTCTGGCCCAATTGCATCAATTGCGGGGTCGGGTGGGCCGGGGTTCGGATAAGGCCTATTGCCTCTTGATCAGCGACAAGCTCTCAGATATTTCCCGCGAACGGCTGCAGGTCTTTGTCTCGACCACCGATGGCTTTGTGATTGCTGAGGCCGATCTGCGCCTGCGCGGCCCCGGTGAATTTATGGGCACCCGCCAGAGTGGTTTGCCAGATTTGGTCTTGACCAATCTGGCCGAAGACGGCCAATGGCTGGATCTGGCCCGCGAAAAGGCAATTGAATTATTGGCCCAAGATCCGCAGCTCAGCGCCCGCGAAAACCAAGGCGTGAAACAGGAGTTGTACCGCTTTTTTCGGCGGCATTTGAGCTTTTTAGAGGCCTAGTTTGGGTCTGGTTAGACCTTATTTAGCTCATTTTTTAATGCGCACTGTCGGAGATCTCCAAATCATCAATCTGACGATTCAGATCATGCACCAAAGCTTGAGAGGCACCCGCTGAGAGAATACCGTTGCGGAAAGCGGATTGAACGGAACTCTTTTGGGTGATTAAGAGATGTTTTTGAGCCATATTCGACATCAGCTGAACCAGTTCGGGTTCTGTGCTTTGAAGCTGAGCAATCTCTTTTTCGACAGATTCAAAGCGCTGCGTATATGTGGCTTTTTGCGCTTCATAAATCAGTTTGGAAAACTTACCCGAGGCGTGCATCAGCTCTAATTCGGCCAAGGCTGAACGCACGGCAACCAATTCGCCCTGCAGCAATTCAAACCTTTCTGCAATGGTGTCTTTTTGAGCCAGCTTGAGCCATTTGAGAAAAAAGGTCATGCTAAAACCAGGCACCAAGAGCGAAAACAAAACCACACCAAAGATAGTCACCAACAATTCCTTGCGGTAGGGCACATCTGCAGGCAAACTCATCACCAAAGCCATCGAAAGGGCCCCTTTGAGATTGCCCCAGACCAGAATATGCATCCATTTCATCGGCAAGCGGGCCTTCAAACCGGCATTTAAAGCCCAGGCCAGGGGATAAATCGCCAGAATTCTACCTGCAAATAAAGCCAAAATACCGATGCCAATCAAAGGCGCAAAACGCAGCAATTCATCCAGGTGAATTTGTAAGCCAATCAGCAGGAAAATCAGAGAATTAATCACAAAGGCCGCATATTCCCAAAAAGTCAAAACCGCGACCCGTGTCGTCGCGGTCATGGCCCGTTCCCAGCCCATATTGCCAACCATAATTCCCGCAGAAACAACGGCAATTACACCTGAAACATGTAAACTTTCAGCCACCATATACGCGCCATAGGCCAAAACGGTGGTGATCATCAATTCCAATAAATGGTCATCAATTTTTTCAAGCAGCACAATTGCACCATAAGCAATCACCAAGCCAACGGCCAGCCCACCCAAACAGACGACCAAAAACTTTTGAATCCCATCCACGGCACTAAAACGGCCAGAGACCACCACCGCCAGAATAATCTGGAAAGCGACAATGGCAGTGCCATCATTAAACAGACTCTCTCCTTCGACAATGGCGGTCAACCGATGGGGAACCCCCAGCTTTTTAAAAATGGCCAAAACCGAGACCGGATCTGTTGCCACAATCAGCGAGCCAAAGAGCAAGGCAATCAGCCAAGGCAAGCCGCCCAGCCAATGCATCACCCCCGCCGTCACAAAGAGACTGATCAACACACCCAGCACGGCCATGGTTAAAATCGACTTCAGATCCGCTTTGAGATGGCTGTATTCGATATTGATCGCCGCTTCAAAGAGCAGGATGGGTAAAAAAATCGTCATCACAATTTCAGGGGTCATTTGGACTTCTGGCAGATAGTGCAAAACGCCCAAGACCAAGCCCCCCAAAACCAGCATCACCGTATAAGGCAATTGAACATAGCGCACCAAAATCGCAACAGAAGTAGCAATCAGCAGGAGCGTGAGTAAGGTTTCTACTTCGTGGTGCATAAGGCCTCTCAATTTAAAAGAAAATAAATACCTGGGATAAAGCAGCAAAACATATAACCGAAAAATTAGCAAGTATAGAAGTCCAACCCGAGAGGTCTTGGAAACAACAACCCGCTGATATAATATAGACAGATTTTGACCCAACCGATTTCTGACAAGAGAGAAGAAATGCCCGAACTTTCACCCATTGCCCGCCTAATTTGGCCATCGTCCCCGGCATTACAAGCTCAGCCGACGCCAGCAGCAATCCCCATCACCAAGGCCCTTCCTGAAACACTCCCAGAAGAAACGGTTTTTCCCCCCCCTGTCGCAGATCTCTATCAGGGCCAAAGCAGTGAGAGCCCTGGAACTTTTAAAAGCAGCAGGACAAAATCCCCAAGAGGATTACGAGTACCTGGTCAAAGAGAATATCGGCATTAAAGATGGGCAACCTGTGCATGCCGTGGTCCGCCTGATTCGGCCCACGGCTTGAGAATCAAGAAACAGTGGGTGCCAGCCACCGCTCAGCCACATTAGAAGGCATGGACCAAAGTGATGTCTTTATGTATGCTGGCCATGCCCGCTACGGCTCGGGCCTGGATTTTGATGCTAAATTTAAGGTCACGATCAATTGGGAGGGCATGCCCGGTGCGCCTGCACCGGGAAAAGTGGTTTATGAAGATCTGGAGGCCCTGAAAAAAGTACTCGGTAAAAATAACCAAGCCGTCCTCAAAAAAGTCGCAGAGCTGGAACAGGCTGGAAGGCTCTCGATAGAAGGCAAAAGTGAGGGCAATATTTTAATCAACCCCGAAAACCAGCATCCCCAAGAATTGGGAGCCGTCTTGATGTATAAATCCCTACAAGGGCAAGACAGCCCGCTTCCTCAAGCCCTGACTCAGGATCATTATCGGCTTTAGCTGCTCAACGGCTGTCGCAGCGAAGACTATTTGCCTGCGCTGCGGGCCATGGGCGAAAACCAAAGCCAATTGGCCCCCGAAAACCTGGAATTGGTCTTAACCACCGAAAAACTCTATTTTCAAGACACTGTGGACAGTATGTTTGCACTGCTGGACGGCATTCAAGCCCAAGAGAACAACAAAACCTTGCTCAAAAACCTGGAAAAAGAGAACCTGGATGCCGCACAGAAAAGCCATTTTATTGATGGGACAAACCAAACACGGCTCTAATTAAGCTGGGCTATTCTGGATTCAAACCCGTCTTGCGCTCCAAAATGCCCAAATCCGCCAGAGCGGCTTGCCCGATTTGGTCTTAACCCATCTGGCCGAAGGCGGCAAATGGCTGGAATTGTGATGCTTTTCTGACGTCATTTGAGCTTATTAGAAGGTAAAGAATTCAAGTAACAGCTTATAAATAAGACTGCTGAAACGATGCGTCTTCAGAAATAAATGAAGGACACAACTCTGAATCTTGATATGCCATTAATTGCCAATTCGTTTTTTTTTGTAGCACTTTAAACGATTTTGCCAATTCAGGCATTAGCTTCTGAAAGGGCGTTTGGGCTACTTTTTGACCCAGACCTAAAAAGCAGATCAGCTCAGTATATTCAAATAAAAGAGCTGTATCCGGCATTTCAGGCTGGCTGAGAACAGCGCGGATCAAATCAGCGAGATCATAGGTATCAAAATCGCCCTCAAATTTATTGTTAAAATTGCTGAGATAGGTCAATAAAACATTGGGATTGTTCAGCAATAAGCCATGTAAGGCTTCAACCAATTGGCGTTTTTCTTTGCGATGAGAAGCTGTTACCAGACCCTCATCATACAGATCTGAGGGGAAATCCCACAGGTCAATCTTGAGATCATACCCTTGATGCGTGGGCCAAATTTCTATTTGGTGCAGTTCACTTTGGCATTGAAAACGCAGTAATTCCAGGCCAGGTGTTTGCACAAAGGCCTGCAATTCAGATGCCTGAGTAAAGGTTTTGATGCTCTCTTCAGGCAATTTGATTTCCAAACGCACCTGATTAAAATAAGGCTGCATCTGCTGTGCAATGGCCAAAGCCAATTTGGGCAATTGAATCGGTTTTTCACAAAAGGCGTACATCGGGTAATAGGGCATCTGTTTTTACCTTATCCAAGTATTAGGCAGCTAAGTGATATGTTCAAAGGTTTCCCTGCAGCAATATTGGCTTTTAAAGCATCAAAGAGTCCTTGGGAAAGATTTGCAGGTTTTGCCGGTTCAGGACCACCCGCTCGCAGGGCTGTATCTGTTGCGATCAGAGTGGCTTGTAGAGCATCCACATGATCAGTCATCGGTTGCGATAAATTAGGACCAACCAAACGAACAAATGGGACACCATCTTTAATCGCAGCTGTTATAGAACGATCCATTTGGGTCACAAATTCAGGACCCCGATCCAGAGATAAATCGGGAATAGCTCTACCGGACTTGATTTGATTATAGATAGTCTGACCCTCAGGCGTTTTGCTAACTACATCTACCTCAGAATTGGGGATAGGATGACTAAACTCAGCAACTGTTTCTCCATTTCTCTCAAAATTAGCAGCAATGACAGCTTCTTGAGTATGTCCACCGATAGTGCCTAAAAAGCAACTAATTCTGGAATCTCCAACTGATAAATTAGCATTTATTTTTCCTATACAAGTTGTAAGATCCTGAACAGCCATTGCCCGTGCGCCAGGAATATTACGCTGACAAAAATTATCCAGAACAGCCAAGCCCCTGACTACAGTTTTAAGCTTGTCCTGTTGAGCCCCTGATAAAAAGCTGAGATTATCCGGAAGAATCAATGGGGTAATATGTCCCGAAACCGGATTTTCGTCTACAGCTTTTCCATCAGCAACAGCAGATTTATGGTCAACGGGAGAATGAGTTGATGATGAACCCACCCAACTCACAGGGGGTGCACTATCCAGTTGAACAGCAGATGCAGCACTCCCCCCTTTTCTAACACTGCTGGCAGCCTTGGGGGCAGAAGCGGCAACTTCAGAGGGACTTGTACCACTGTCATCACCACTTGGGCCCGCTTGGGCTTTTTTAGCGGACTGAAAAGCCGAGGCAGAAGGCTTCTCTGGAGCTTTCGCTGGCGCAGCAGATGCATGGGATGAACCCGTTGGTCCTCCGATTGGCTTTTGCGGAGGAGGAGGGCCCCCACTTCCTGTAACGGCACCTGTGCTGGGAAGACTCTGCATAAGCTCTATTTCTCCTTCAGTTCAATGCTGATTTTTTGCTGAGGCATCGTCATAACTTTCGTTTAGCTTCTCAATGTGGCTCACAACTTGAGCATAGATCTCTTCTAAAGAGGCAATCGAGTAGCCCTGTTTTTCCAAACCATCTAAGCGATCAGCAAGGGTATCACAGGTATCCATAATTGCTTCTAAAGCGCTGTCTATTGCAGATAATTGGAACTGCGAAAGCTCTGTTTTTAACTGCTGATTTAATTCTAGCACCTCTTTTTCGAGGACATTGATTTGGGTGTCAAGCTCTTGAAATGCCTCACAGGCCTGTAGACAAGTTTTATATTGCTTTAAACGACTCTCCATCGGCTTGAGCTGATTTTTGAGATCTGAAGTCTCAATTTCTTGATCGACAATTTGGATATTGTCTGTTATTTGTTGATATTGATTCTCCAGTGACATAACTGTCTGCTCAAGTTTTAAATAAAATGCCCTGTCTTTGGTTGGTTTGTCATAAGGCAAAGCATCCTGCATCAACTGAAGCACTTGAGTTTGAATCACTTTTTCAACTTGGTCATACAAATCATCGTAATCCAGATCTTGGGTATTTGAGAAAAGAACAGGGTTATTGGCTTCTGGCTGAACAACAGAACCCGGCTTTGGCATTTGCATCATTTGCGCTTGCGCATAATGGAGCAATGATTGGGCTTGCTGATCATCGGGAGCTAATTTTAAAGCAGCCCTTAAAAAACGCAAGGCCTGGTAAAAATCCTCAACCAAAATCAAGAGATAGCCCATCACAGCATACAGTTCAGGGTTTTGGGTATTGAATTTCAAAGCCAAAGCAATGGCATCAGCAGCATCTCCCAAGGTATTGGGATTGCTAAATTTTTGTGCTACAGCCATTTGCAATAATTGAATGCCCTGTTGAAAATGACGATCGGATTCTTCAGAGCGTTTGTGTTTGAATTGAGATGATTGAGATTGGAGCTCTTTTAGAGCATCAAAATGTTTGAACATGATTACATCATTCTGGATTCAAACCCGTTTTGCGCTCCAAAATGCCCAGCACGGTATCGTGTTCATCGGGGGTAATCACCACCTTGATAAACTCGCCCAAATCCAGCACCATCTGGCGTTTTTTCTTGGGGCGACCGATATCCAAATGGTACCACTCGGGAGTCAAACCCATGCCCCAAATCCGCCAGCCGCCGTTGAGGGCCGTCATATCTTGATCTTTGAGCCCTTTGATACTGCTATAGCCGACGCGGCGACTGCCCCAGGGGAAATAATAATTTTTGATGGTCAGGGCCTGATCATCACAGACCAGGGTTTTGTCTTCATAAAGAATTGGCATGGTTGGTATTGCTCCGGTTATTTTGTTGACAAAAAGTGAACTTTCTTTTCATCTTTACGTCTTGGTAAACATGAGCGACTGTCGGGGACAGCCTCAAAGACTATTTTAACCTGGAAGGGTCAGCCCATGAGTTTAAGAAACAAAGAAGGACGCCTCGGCAAGATCGTACTCTGCTGGCAAGAAGGTTATTACCTCGTCCTGCTCAATGGCATGGAGTTTGAGCGCCACCCCGAACTCATTCAGGCCATTCGCATCTACGATCAGTTGGCCCTGAGAATTGGCTAAATCTCAGTTCAAGCCCGCTAAACCCAAGCGCTGCCGCGCTTCGCGTGGAGAAGCCACTTCCCGTCCTGCAGCCTGGGCTGTCTTTGCCAAAGCCGCAATCAGGGCCCCATTGGAATTGGTTTTGCTGCCATCGGGCAGATAAAAAGTATCTTCTAAACCTGTACGCAAATTGCCCCCGTACTCTGCAGCCGCACGGTGCATGGCCCAAACCTCTTCGCGCCCAATCGCAATCACCTGCCAAGGCGCAGCTGTGGGCACCAACTCCTTTAAAAGCGGCAGCCAACGCGGATCGGCAGGCATGCCACTGGCCACCCCCACCACCAGCGAGACGCTGAAAGGGCGGTCCAACATGCCATTCTGCTCGAACATCCCCAAACTGCGGATAATGCCGGTATCAAAACACTCACATTCGGGCATCACGCCCCACTGGCGCATGGCATCCAAACAGGCTTTGACCTTTTCAACCGGATTGTCGAAGAGCATCGGTGGCCAAGCCCAAGACCCATCTGAGCGGGTTTTGAGGTAATTGAGCGACCCCGAATTGAGGGCTGCCATTTCGGGTTTGACGGCCTCTAAACAGGCCAAAGGGCCTGAAATATCTGGCCCAGCAATGCCGGTGGACATATTCAGAATCAGCTCAGGCACCCGCTCGCGAATGGCCTGACAAATCTCTGCGACCACAGTGGGGTTCCAAGTGGGCAGAGCCCCTTTGCCAGGGCGCTGATCGCGAAAATGGCAATGCACAATACTGGCACCCGCATTCCAGGCCTCATAAGCCGCCTCGGCCATTTCTGCTGGGGTTACAGGCACACGGTGAGTGAGAGGATCCGTCAACACCCCTGTTAGGGCACAGGTCAGAATGGCTTTTTCCATCTTTAGAATAACCGGGCGGGCAATTGGCTCAGGTGGTCGATATCTATGCTAAAGACAAACCCCAACCGGAAGACATCTCCCAAAATATTGCTGGGTGAGATTGTGCGTCCAGACAGGGACTGCTCCTGACTATTGCCCGCAAACAGGGTCAAGACATGGGGGGTATGGGGAATGCGTTTTTTGATCCCAGCCGACCAGAGCACACTGCGGTTTTGCAGAATATCCCCATCCAGGGGCACCACCACATCGCCAAAGAGATGCCAATGTTTCCAGACACGCACGATGGTATTTAAACCAATGGCACCCACCGGACGATCAAAACTATCGGCTTTGCCTGAGCTGAGAAAACGGGCATTCAGGCCCAATTGCCAGATCTCGGGAAAAATATATTTGCTCGCGGCCACTTCAGCCCCAAAGACATTCCCCCGGCTGTTATAAGCGATGCGCGGCATCAGGTTGAACCACTCACCTTCGTCTTCGTTTAAAATCTGGTATCCCAGGCCCAATTCCCCTTCAAAGGGGTTTTCTGTCGTAGAACGCAAACTGGCCAAGGCATCGATCTGAAGTCGGTCTAAAGGGCTGTAGCGCATCCAAAACGCAGGATTGCTGCCCCGAGGAAAACTGGTCTGGTAAAAATTGTGGGAATAGAGCAAATAGAGTGAGTCGGGAGCGACCGCTGAAGGCGAGAGCAAATTGGGGGTGCCTTCGAGAAAAGCCCGACTGAAGTCAGTTTCGCTGTGGTGCTCTTCTTCGTCATCTTCACTCTCTTCCTCGCAGTCATCCTCGTCACCACAGTCCTCTTCGTCTTCTGAGTCTGATTCCGAATTTGCCTCTGAATTGGCTTCAGGGTTCTCTGAAGAGGGACGCTCAGGATCCACCGTCTTCTCCTGGGCCAAGACCGGAAAGGCGAGTAAAAGACTCAAAAAAGTGGCGAGCAGAGTAACGCGTTGCATCAATAGACTCCTTGCAGGGCATTTTCAGCCATTATACCCCATGCATCCCGCCCGGTGAGTTCAAAAAACAACCCCAGTATCGCTGGCATCGGTGCTAAGGTAAACATATCTCTTCGCAAAGAACCGTGCAACAGGCCTGCAAAACAAACCACCAAAATCAGAAACAGGAGATTTTAAGATGCACCTCAAATTCAGCCTTTTGCCCGCCTCGCTTTTGCCCGCCTCACTTTTACTCTGTACGGTTCTGTTTGCCTGCTCAACCCCGCAGGCAGCAAATCCAATCACCCCAGGTAGCAATACAAATACCACCACAGGAACCGCTGGCACTGTTGCCTTTGCCCAAATCCAAAGTATCTTTGAGCAGCGCTGCAATGGCTGCCATTCAAACAGTCCCACCTTTACAGGTTTTAGCCCTCCCGCTGGCAGCAGGGACTACACTGTGCCCGCCAATATCAAGGCAGATATCAGCAAAATCCGCCGTGAGACAGTCACGGGCCAAGGCATGCCAGAGCGGAACAATATCACCCAAATGACAGCGGCAGAGCGCCAATTATTGGGACAGTGGATCAGCGAAGGCGCCAACTTGAACTGAGTTTAATAGCCAAATTCCGATTCCCAGTCCTGCTCGGCCCGCTGGCGTTTGACCCCACCCCGAATCTTTTTGCCGGTAATCCGGCGCTGGCGGGAAGCACGGCTGGGCCGGGTCGGAATGCGGTCAGGCTCAATTTCGAGGGCCTCTTGCAGCAAAGTGGCGAAGGTCTGAGTCACCGCTTTGCGATTGGCCAATTGCGAGCGCGAGATCTGGCAACTCAGGTGCAAAATCCCTTCGTGGGTGATGCGTGAAGCCAATTTTTGTTGAATCATCCAGCGCTGTTCATCCGAAAGCGAGGGAGAGTTTTGCACGTCAAAGCGCAGAACCACCTTGCTTTCGACCTTGTTCACATTCTGCCCACCGGGCCCGCCACTGCGGGTAAAGCTGTACACCAATTCGTGTTCGGGAATAGAGAGCGTATCGCTGATCGGCAGATCCATGGTCGGATTAAAACCCCGTCACCCTAAAACCCCTCGACAAAAAGCGGAGGCAATTTAAATTCACGGGTCAGAGAAATCACCATCTGGGGATCTTTGTAATTGAGGACGGCACAGGAGCCCGTTAAGACATGGTGATCCTCAAAGGGCAAAATCCGGCAGATGGTGTAAAAACCCGGCATCAAAAAGCGCCAAGCGTCGCTGTCGCGAACTTCGAGCGTGCTGTCGTCGAGCAGGTCTTTGAGCAGGATTTTATCCGGTTTAAAGCGCTCGACAATTTCATAACAGCCCAAACTGGAAGAGCGAAAGCGCTGGTAGACCTTGATTTGGCTGGGGGTCATCTGGGCTTGGTACTGTTCAATAAACCGATCCAGCGGTGTTTTTTTGTCGATAAAGGTTTCAAAGATCAAACCATCAATCAAAAAGGGCTGCAAATCGAGGTCTTCGGGAATCAAGCTGCGGTCATAACGGGCACTGATCCGGCGCAAAAAGCGGGCATAAAAGGGATCGTAGATAAAGTCGATCAACTTTTGAAAATAGGCCAGGGGTGTCTCTTCTGCGAGCGAAAAGGGTTTGGCATCTTTGGGGGGAGGTGTGCTCATCAGACCAGGTTTTCCATGATGTATTGTTTGCGCTCCACCGTGTTTTTGCCCATATAAAAGGTCAAAAGACGGGGAATTTCGTGTTTTTCGCGCACCGTCACGGGCAGCAGACGCATATCGGGACCAATAAATTGACCAAATTCCTGGGGAGAAATTTCGCCAAGCCCTTTAAAGCGGGTGATTTCAGCGCCTTTGCCAAGTTTGCTCAGGGCCTTTTCTTTTTCAGTTTCGGAATAACAATAGATCGTCTGTTTGGGGTTGCGCACGCGAAAAAGCGGGGTTTCGAGGATATACAAATGGCCGCGTAAGACAAGCGGTTCAAAGAAATGCAAGAAGATCGTCAGCAGCAAATTGCGGATATGCATGCCGTCCACGTCGGCATCGGTGGCCAGGACCACTTTGTTATAGCGCAAATTGTCGGTACTGTCTTCGATCCCCAAAGCCTGGACAATATTGTAGAGTTCTTCGTTTTCGTAGAGCAAATTGCGCTTGGCGCCAAAGGCGTTGACAGGTTTGCCTTTGAGTGGAAAGACAGCCTGGGTCATCACATCCCGGCTCATCACAATGGAGCCACTGGCGGATTGGCCCTCGGTGATAAATATCATCGACTCTTCGCCCCGTGGTTGTTTGGTTCCGAGGTGGTATTTGCAGTCTTTGAGCTTCGGCACCTTGATTGAGACTTTTTTGGCCTTTTCTTTGACCAATTTTTTAATGCCCTGCAATTCTTTGCGAATGCGCTCATTGAGGCTGACTTTGTCGAGAATGATCTGGGCCACTTCGGGGTTTTTATAGAGGTAATCTTCGACCTCGCGTTTGACCTCTTGCACAATCCAGGCCTTGAGATCGGTATTGCCCAATTTGTTTTTGGTCTGCGATTCGAAGACGGGGTCTTTGATCTTGATGGCAATCGCACCAGCGAGTCCTTCACGCACATCGTCGGCCTGAAAGGTCTTTTTGGCAAATTCGTTCACCCCTTTGAGAATGCCCTCTTTGAAGGCTGAGAGGTGGGTCCCGCCGTCGGAGGTGTATTGGCCGTTGACAAAAGAGAGGTAATCGTCGCCATAGGCCTGGGTATGGGTCAAGGCAAATTCAATCCGATTGCCTTTAAAATAAATCGGGTCGTAGAGTTTTTCGCTCTCGACCTCGTGCTGAAGCAGATCGTAAAGGCCTTTGTCTGAATAAAAAGACTCCCCATTAAATTCCAGGGTCAGCCCCGCGTTGA
This sequence comes from Candidatus Sericytochromatia bacterium, assembly GCA_018780035.1. GTDB lineage: Bacteria > Cyanobacteriota > Sericytochromatia > UBA7694 > UBA7694. The sequence goes on along the minus strand of JADMKE010000022.1, from coordinate 38,735 downwards.
GATAGGCGTAATAGGCAAAGCGGCGGTTGAGAAATTCAAGATTGTAGTGATAGGCACCAAAGAGTTCGCTATCAGCCACAAATTGTACCCAAGTGCCATTGGGTTCTGAGGTTTTGCCCTCTGTTTCATGGGTCAATGCCCCCTGTTCAAAATGGGCCTCTCTGAATTTGCCTTCGCGGTAACTGCGCACAATAAAACTGGCGGACAGGGCATTGACGGCTTTGGTCCCAACCCCATTCAGGCCGACACTGAACTGAAAGACATCGTCATTGTATTTGGCGCCGGTATTGATAACCGAAACACACTCCACGATCTTGCCCAGGGGAATGCCACGACCATAGTCGCGCACGGTGATGCGCTCCTCTTCGAGCAGAATCTGCACGCGCGAACCATTGCCCATGATAAATTCATCAATGGCGTTGTCCACCACCTCTTTGACCAAGACATAAATGCCATCGTCGCGGTGATTGCCATTGCCCAAACGGCCAATATACATGCCTGGACGCAGGCGAATATGATCGAGTGAACTGAGGGTCTTAATCGCGTTTTCATCGTAGGCAACGGCGGGTTTCTGGGACATGGGCGGTTCCTGTGGGCTTTCCTGTTCTAAATTGTATCTTCAAACTGGATTTATCATAACAGATTATACACCCCCTTTGGTTCAGCATCTGCCGATGATCTCAAAAATATGTATTATTTTTGTATCTTCATGTATTACACTAAAAGTCATATGCAAGTCAACATTTTTAAACTGGACTCAAAAGCCCGTCATACCAACAAGGTTAAAATTTTTCTTCTTTGAGATAATTTAATTTTAAATATAAATTTCTCTTATCTTAATTAAAGGACAATCTTCTCAAGCAATCTGGCTTTTCTCTCTCACGATACCTTTTGCATAAGCGAAAATTAAATTCAGCGAAGGAAATAGAGAACCATGTCCACCATCACTGCCGTATCCAATCAAGCCCTGATGACCCCTGCCCAGGCCCCCAAAGCAGCTCCCCAACAACCCGCTGCCCCCGCTGTAGAAAAAAAAGGCCTGGCGACAGACAGCAACGATATTATTGAAATCAAACGCGGATTCGTTCCCACGTTAAAAGGCGCTGGCGCCGGTGCCCTCGGTGGCGCTGTGGCCGCAGGTATTCCCCTGATGATTATGGCCGCAGGCTCCCATGGTGATGGCGCCGGTTGGGCCCAACTCTTTGCGATTGCTGGCGCCCTCGGTGGCGGTGTTTCTGGCGGGATCGCTGGGGGAGTTGCCGCCAATAGCACAGACAGCAAACTCAAAGGCGCTGCGATAGGTGCTGGTGTCGGTGCCCTGGTCGGCGGTGTGGCCCTGGCCAGCAAAAACCTGATCAGTGGCAATGTCAAAGAGGCCATCACAGTCGGCATTGTCGGTGCCGTGGTTGGCGGTGTCACTGGCGCAGCGGGTGGTTTAGCCGGAGCCATGACCGCCACCCGGAAATAAAAATCACTTTTTTCTGTTAAAAACCCCCTGGTATAAGCCAGGGGGTTTTTGCTATTTTCTCACTGTTGGATTATGGCACTGCAGCAGGTTTGTCTTGCACCTCCAGCTTGAAACTATCCGAAATCGCACGCACCGCAGGGGCGTACATGGCCTCTCCGACCATGGGCAAAGCCGAGAAAAAACCCGGTGTCTCCGCCCGCAGGCGGTAGCTCAGCACCTGGGTGCCTTCGGGCAATTGGCTCAGGAAAAAGGCCACGCGGTTGTCGCGAAACTCACGGTAGACCCCGACGCCGTTTTGCCAGCTATAGCCACTCTGGGCCGAAAGCGCTTCGAGACCGGCTGGTTTAAAGTCCTCAAGCATGATGTATTCATAATCATTGGGGGCTTTTAGACTCAGACGGGCCTCAATTTCTTCGCCACTGCTCAGAGCCTCACCCGATACAATCGGGGTGAAGCTCTCTTCCATTTTCTGGCTGCCTGGATTGAGGGTTTTGCTGACGCGGAAATAGCTGCGCTCGGCCTGCAAGCGGTTGCCGCTGGCTGTAATTTTGGCCTCACGGCTGAAATAGTCCAGCGCCACACTGTAATAGAGCGTACCGGCTCCCTTTTTTTCAATGATCAGGGTGTTTTCGCCCGTCTGCAAAGCGTTGTCGGCCAGTTCGATGCGATTGTCAAAGCTCAAACTGTTGGCAGGCGTGACATCAATCGTTTTAAGCAAGCGGCCATTGAGTTTGACCGCCAGAGTGTAGTGGCTTTCCAGCTCTTTGTTTTGGGCCATCCAACCACTCAGGGCATAGATGACCTGGGCCGTGTCGCGGGTCGAGTTCCAGCGGTTGCTCTGGCGGTTGTAGACCAGCCAGCGCACGAGTTGGGGCACAACCGGGTCTTGCGGTGAAATCGCGACAAAAGCGCGCAGGATCAACGCCTGGGTTTCAACCCGATCCTGGTACCAATACCACCAGCCCTGATCGGGGGTTTTCCAACTTGCCACGTCTTCGTCAGCATCTATTTTGACAAAGCTCTTGAGATTCTGAAGAATCAGGCGGGCCCGCTCGGCCTGGCCCAGTCGGTGATAGGCCTGTGCCAGCAGGGCTTTGCCAGAATGGCTGAGCTGATCGCGGCGCTTAAACAGTGTGTCTAAGTCTGTGGCCTGAATTTTTTTGCTTGCGCTGAGCACAAAGGCCAGATAGGCCTGCTGGTTGAGAGCCTGGCCCGTTTTGAACTGCATCAAGAGGTAGCCCTCGGCCCGGCTCAACAGAGCCGCATCGAGAGGATAATCCGCTTCGCGGGCCAAACTCAGGGCATCGTAGACATAGGTGCTCATTTGCACATCGCTGCTGAAACCCGACCACCAGCCCCAGCCTCCATCGGGGTTTTGCATTGAACTGATGCGTTTGATGCCTTCTGCCACCATCTGCTCCAAGGCCTGGGGGTCGTAAACCGGGTTGCGTTTGCGCAGATTCAAAGTTGCGACGTCCAGGTTTTTCTGGGCTCCCAGATCTTCGAGTTTGATCCCGAGTTTTTTCAGGCTGCGCGCGGTTAAAAGCGCAGGCACAAAACGGCTTGTGGTCTGTTCGATACAGCCGTAGGGAAATTCAGCCAGATAGGGCAGGGCCTCTAAAAGTGTGCCTGCCAAAGAGGCGTTCAGGGTCAGGGTCAAGCGCGTGGCTTCGGGCTTGCGCTCAGTGGGCAGCATCAGCGTTTTGACCAGTGTTTCCGTTTTTAAGCTGCCCGTCAAAGTAACCTGTTTCTGAGCGCCATAAATCTGCAATGGCAACGGCATTTCAACCGCATCACTCTCTTCTTTTGAGAGCGCCGTCATGCGGATCTGCGCCAACCCTGCCTGTTTGACCTTGACGCGCCAATCGACACGTTTTTCACCTTGGGCAGGCACCTGGACTGAGACCTCGGTCGGCTGCAAGGCCTGGAGCAAATCCGTTGGCAACAGCAATTGGGCTTTGACCGTGAGCGCCTGGGCAAAGGCATTGCGAATCCGGCCACTGAGAATGACCTCGTCCCCTTCGGTTAAAAAGCGCGGCGTAAGCATATGCATCTGCAATTTTTGCGTGGTTTGCAGCTCAGTGCTGGCCTCACCTGCTTCAGCCCCGGCACTGACTCCTTTGGCAATCAGCTTCCAGGTGGTCAGCGAGTCGGGGAATTCCAACGTGACTTTGGCTTTGCCGTGTTGGTCGGTGACCAGTTCGGGGTTCCAAAAGGCCGTGTCGGGAAAATTCTGGCGCAGGCGGGGCGTGGCAGTGTTAGAGGCCTGTTGCCGATCTTGACCACGATCTTGGTCACGCGCTTGCTCGTTGTCTTTTTTGCTTTTGGACTCACTCGGAGCTGCTTCAGCAGCGGGCTGGGGCGCGGGCCGTGCCACAGCATCCATCAGCATCTCTCCGCCCGCAAAGCCTTCACGGCGGCCATAATAGTTCCCGTCGGTCAGGCCATCCTCGCTGTTTTGGGGCGGCTGCGGGTAGTTTTTGCGCTCTTTGAGCACCTTGGCCCAAGGCGAAAAGCCCACCTGCAAAGAGCCTTGCAGATTGTCGGAAAAACTGCGCCGCTCCTGAAAAAACCAATTGCGAATATCCCCAGAGAGGTCACCCTGCAATTGATAGACCGAGGCATCGGTCAAAGCCAGCGATAGGCCAGTCTGCACCGGGCGGTTGCGGCTGTCTTTGACTTCGACTTCGACCTCGGCTTTTTCGCCAGGGCGAAATTCGCTTTTTTTGCTCTTGAGAGCCACCTTCAAAAAGCGTTCTTCGGGGGGCACAAAGAGTTCCAGACTGTCTTGCAACATCTGTTGATGGCGGACCGTGATCGCGCGCAGATTAAAATTGGGGGTGTGGGCCGGAGAGAGTTTGAGCTGCACAACCTTGGAATGGCCCGCAATCGCCAGCAGATGATGGCCGATCAACATATTTTCGGCCTCTTCCAAGAGCAAGACATAGCTGTCGGGGTCTTTGACAGTGACCATCAGCCGGGCTGTTTCACCTGCCTGGTAAATCCGTTTATCGCTGAGGATATCCACCTTTTCGAAGTGAAAGCGGCGCCCTTCAAATTGGGGGCCCGCCACCCAGACTTCGCGGCTCTGGCTGACAGGGCGCTCAAAGGCGTCCCGCCCGCTAAAGACAAAGCGGAACCGGCCCTCTGAGGGGGGCTGCCAGCGGTAAAAAATCCGGCCCATGGCATCGCTGCTGAGGGATTCTTCTTTGAGTTTTTTGACCGTGTCTTTGCCTTCAAAGGCCTCAATGGTGAGCAAACCCGCCTGTTGGGGCACGGGCTGCCCATTGGGATCCACCAAGTTGATCTCCGTTTCGATTCGTTCTCCCGGACTGTAAAGACCCCGGTCAAAGTCCAGCGAGGCATACCAGCTCTGGCGGGTGACACGGAAGACACCTCGGCCATTTTGAACCCGGCGGCTGTTGTCGGTGACTTCTGCTTCGACCACATATTCCCAGTCCTGGTTGGGACTGGCTTCGGTGGGCACGGAAATCTCAGCCTCCCCTTCGGCGTTGAGGCTCACCGTCTCCTGTTTTAAGACGGCAGTATAATCGTCATGATAATAATCGTAGTGATTGTCCCAGGCACCATAAAACCAGTCCCAGGGATTGGCACGGGTTTGAAAAGAAGGATAAAAATACTGGCGCTTGAGGGTGTATTTAAGGCTTCCCTTTTGCACCCGGCCACCGGCATAATAATCAGCTGAGATTTTAACTTTGGCGTTTTCACCGGGGCGCAGCGCCGTCGTCGGCGGGGTGACTTTGACCAAAAATTCGGGTTTGCGGTACTCTTCGACACGGAATTGTTGGCCCCCTGAGAGCCGCAATTGGGAGCCGGGCTGCTCAGGCAAAGTCAATTGAAAGTGGTACATGCCCAGGGTGGCCGAAGCGGGCAAGGCATAAGCGCCGTGGATGGCCCCCCAGCGATCGCTGGTCAGGGTCTGTTTGAGCAATTCTTCGCCGCGCGGAGAGAGCAGACGCAGTTCTACTTTTTGCCCGGCTGGCGTCTGGTATTGGCCCGCTTTGGCCAAGCGCAAGACCTGCCGAAAGGACACTTTTTGACCCGGGCGGTAAATCGGCCGGTCGGTATAGGCATAGACCTTGTAATAGGGACTTTCATCGGCATAATACCAATAGCGCATCTGATTGACGGCATGCTGCTCACCGGAGACCGCGTAGGCATCGAGATAAGTGCCCGCCAGCTTGAGCTGGCGTTTGTGCAGATAGAGACCGTCAGCGCCGGTTTTGACGCGGGAAATTTTAACCTGAGATCCCAAACCACTGCCTGTGGTCTCTTTGAGGTATAAAGTGGCTTCTGGAACAGGTTTACCCGTCTCAGCGCTGCTGAGATAAAAAAGGGTCTGCTCACCCGCTTGTTTTTGCACCAGAGAGAGATCCGAAAGCAAGACCAAAGCGGAGGCTTCGACATCTTGGCCTTCCGCTTGCAGCAAATAGGCCCCCGCCGGCAGGGCTTTGGAGAACGTGAGTTCACGCTGAAACGGGGTATAATCCGGGGCCTGGGTTTGCCAGGTCCAGCTCAAGACCTCTGCTTGGCAATGACTGCGATTTTCAGACAAAGAAGCGCCAAAATGGCCGTTAAAATCCACAAAGCGCAGACTCGGGTTGTTCAAAGACAAAAAGGCAGTGAGCTCTCTCTGTAAATCCACAGCACAGAGTTTAAAGGTCAGGTCTTTGAGATTGCGTCCCCCGACCTGAAAGCGGGCAGGTTGGTCGGGAGCCTGCACACCCGGCACCTGCAAATGGAGGCTGGGCCAGCGGATATTCTGCAAACGGTCGTGAGCGGCATTCACAAGCAAACTCTTGGGCCGGTGTTTGATCAGCATTTCCCAGTTTTCAATCGCAGCGGCGTATTGTTGGCGCCCGTTGAGGAGGTCTCCCAGCGAGAGCTGAATTTTGTCAGCCAGGGCATCTTGGGGATAGGTCTTTAAGAGCGATTGAAAGACCAGCAGGGGGTCGAGATCGGGATAATCGGGGGCCTGCAGACCCAAGCGGCGCAAAATAAACACATTCCAGGAAAATTGCAGGCGCACCTGCACCGGATTGTCTTTGAGATTTTGCGCCATTTTGAGGCTTTCATAATAGAGGAAATAGGCCTTTTGGAAAGGGGTCCATTCGGCATTCAGTTTCTCACCGGGGGCTTTGGGAGCCACAAGCGTGGGCCAGTCTTTGCGTGCGGAAGTCAGCCAGGCTTGATCGCGGTAGAAAAAGCCCAGTTCTTCAACCAGATTGAGCAGCTCTTTTTCGATCTCGATCAAGCGGGCTTTGCGGGTGTAGAGATATTCAAAATAATTCTTGCGGGAAGCATTGTAATAAGTCTCTGCCTGTTTGTTGTCTTGGTCCCAAACCCAGGTATAGACGCCTTCACGGCGGTCGGTGTTGCGGTAGAGTGTGCCATTGCGCAAATAACCTTGGTGGGGCATGCGGCGGTAAACCTGGGCCCCCAGCGCTGAATAGCGGGCGCGCCAGAGCAAGTCTGGCACCTGTTTGAGGGCGATTTCAAGCTGGGGAATGAAGCGGTCGTAGTCCTGCAATTTATCAAGGCTCTGCAAGACCCGGTGGCGCATACGCAAACTGTCGGAGGCAAAACGGGGGTCTTTTTGGGCCTTTTCGTAGAAGCTGAGGGCCTCTTTGTAATTGTGATCGCCAAAGGCCTGATCGGCCTCTTGCAGCAAAGTCGCAGCCCCTGCGGGCAGACTCAGCCCCAATAACAAAAGCAAAAATAGGCCCACAAATCTAAACATGTTGCAACTCCAGGAAATCAAGTTATCTTCTTCAGACAGAGTAACGCGGAGCGGTGTTCAAATCCAAATCAGAGAGGTGAAGTCGGCATCAGATCCAAATCAGAATGGAATCACCCCTTGGGCCTGAAGGCTTTGCACGAGTTGTGGCCCCAAAGCACTTTCGCGGCGCACAAAGACGGGAGCCTGGCCCACTGGCGCGGAGACTTCGACCCAGCTGCCTTTCTGGTAAAGGCCATAGACCTGACCACTCCAGAGATGCACCCAGGGCCCGGGTGGCAAATAGAGCTTGCGGCTGCGCGCACCGGGCTCCAAAACCGGTGCCACGATCAGATCTGGCCCAAGCATAAACTGGTCGTGAATTTGGGCCGCCACCGCATCGTCGGGATAATGCAAAAACAAATGCCGCACAACCGGCGCGCCTTGCTCCTGGGCCTGGGCAAAAAGCTGGCGGCGCAAAAAACGCCAAGCCGTGTAAATGCGCGCCTGACGATCAAAAAAATCGAGCAGTTCGGGGCTGCTGTAAATTTGAGCCTGGGCCTCGGGCTGATTGCCTTCGTGGCTGCGCAGAAAAGACGTCCAGGCATTCACTTCGAGCCAGCGCATCAACAATTCGGGACTGCGGCAGAGGCCGAGACCCGCTTGGCAGACCGAGGTATACCCCCCAGCATCGCTATGATTGAGCGCAAAGCCACTGAGCCCCCCTGAGATCAGGCCCATCACAGCGCTGCGCAGGCCATCGTGACCATCCCAACTGACTGTTTGGTCGCCTTGCCAAAAGAGCGGCGCCCAGCGGGGGCTGAGCGTAAAACCCGACCTGAGAAAAACCAAAGCCTGGGCCTCGGGATTGTCGCTGAGAATTTCATTTTGCAAACGGGCCCATTCTTCGGCATAGCGATTGTGAGCGCTCAAGGCAGGCTCTTGGCTGTATAAATGGGCCTCTAAAGGCAAAGCCTCACCATAATCCGCCATCCAGCCACTCAAGCCAATTCCCAAAACCTGGCTTTTGACCACCTGTTTAAACCAGGCCCTGGCACCCGGATGACTCAGATCGAGCATACCCGCTGAGAAATCAGTGTTTTTGACCTGCAAAACAGCGCCATGGACATCTTTGAGTAAAAACCCCTGTGCCCGCGCTTCGGCATAGAGATTGCGGCGCAGGCCGTTTTGATTGGGGATGTCGACCAAAAAAGGATTAAGGTAACCCAAGACCCGCACGTCTGAGGCCTTGAAGTCTTTGAGGAGCTCTTGCCAACCAGGATAATCTTCCTGATTCAGCTCCCAATTCCACCAAAGCTGAGAGCCAATGCTGGTCTTGCGTTTTCCCACCCAGTCCTGCAGCCAAAAAGCAGCCAGCGGCGTTTTTCGCATCTGTAATTTTGCCCAAATGGCCCGGACCTTGGCGGTGCCACCCTGCATGCCGACCCAAGCACCACGATCGGCCCAATCCGGCGGCTCAGGCATGCGCCCAGCCCAAGCAGTATAACTTTTGAGCAGCGCCAAGGGATTTTCGGCTCCCAAGAGGCGCAAATTGAGTTGTTTGGACCAAAGCCGCAGTTCGAGTTGATCGGCTTGGCGCAGATCCCACTCGCTGTATTCACTGTTTTCAAGCGCCAGACCGCGCCCCTGCGAACTCATCAGCCAGGGCACGGAAATATAGCTGCTGTGCGCGTGGCCTGCTGAACCGGGAGAGAAGGTATCAATCAGACTGCTCAGGGGCATGGCCCCACGGGCAATGCCATTTTCTTGCACCCAGATTGGCAGTTTCTGCCCATTGAGCCGAGGCGTGCTGAACTGCTCTCCACCGCCATACCAGTTTTCAGCGGAGTCACGCTGCAGAGCCAGAGACAGGGTTTGCAAGGGCCCTGGGCTGAGTGCCACGCCCAAACGCAAATGCCCCTCAGAACTGAGGTTCAGCTTCAGTTGCCAGGTCTGCTCACAACCGGGGTCATGCCAACCTCCGCGCAATTGCCAGACCTGGGCTGTGGCATCGAAATGAACATCCTCTATCACCTTGAGCTTCTGACAGCGCTGCACTAGCTGGGATTGAAAGCGAAAAGAACCCCGCTGTTCGGAGACAGCTAAAGGCCGTTGCTCTGCCTGCAACCAGTTCTGACCAGATACAGAGCGCAACAACACTTGCGGTCGAAGCGCAAGCCTTTGACGGGCAATTTCCAATTGGGCCCTGTCGGGCTGCCAAGAGACCAGATAATCCCCCAACTCGTAAATCTGTACCTGGGCTGGCGGCGTATTCTGGTTCAGGGTTTGCGGGTTGAGAGCTTGCGGGTTTAGGGTTTGGGCCTGCAATTGAAAAACACCACCACAGGCCCCCCAAAAACAAAGGGAGAGAAAACAGCCTTTAATGGCCCTGCATCAGCCCCAATTGCTGCATCATGGCAACACTGTTCATTTCCATCCAATGTTCAGCACATTTCCCATCTTTGATACGGATGATATCAATGGCATTGACGTCGATTTTTTTGCCTGTCGCAGGCATGCCCATCATGGCCCCAGTATTGGTCCCTTGCATGCGGATATGCACAAAGACCAAATCACCTTCTGCCGCTGAGCGCAATACATCGACCTTGAGATCGGGAAAACCTTTCAAGAAATCAGTCATGCTTTCGCTGACCTTGGCAAAGCCGACCATATCTCCCATCATGGGGTCATGATCGACCACATCTTCCGTAAAATAATCTTTCATCTGCTCCAGCTTTTTGCCATTCAAAATATCTTTATAAAAACCCAAAACCAGCTCTTTGTTTTTCATGGTTGTATCGTGGTGGGCCATGGCCAATTGGGTTGGCGGCACAGCCAAAGCTGAAGCCGCAGGAAGCATCAGCCCCAGCGTTAGCAGAGCAGAAAAGATCACACGTTTAGACATAAATACACACTCCCATCTATTTTTTAGCTCATTTTTACTGAATTATGAACACAGCAAAATCATCCCCAAGATAACAAATTTAGATCTGAAAGACAAGCCAGCTTGAAAGAGCCTGCCAGAATGCCAAATGGTGGCTTTTAATTTAAGCGGGGTGGAAGTATAATAAGGGCATGTCCAGTCAAAAGCAAGTCATTCAATTGTTTCAAACCCTTGTCAGCAGCGCTTTTGAACACCAGCCAACCCTCCTTAAACATTCCTTAATCTCAGCTATCCCAAAGATTACTCTGAGATCGCCAAAATCGGATCAAACACGCATCAAAGCTTAGCTTTGCCCCATTGATTAGATTTAACTGAAAAATAGAGGGTGTTTAAGAATATTTCTCGGCTGAACTGGGTATAAACAAAGAGTAAGCAAGAACAGAATCGCAAACGGAGGCTTCAAGCAAATGGGTAATTTAACGGTCAACGGCGTCAACGTCAATGCCATGCATATTCGTGAACTGCAAGAAGGTGTAAACCAGAATCAACTGGCTAAGGCCATCGACGGTGACGGACTGGACTCCCTGGTCTACAAAGATCCCGAAAACGGCAAGTTCTACATTGCTTACGGTGACAATATGGACTTCTCCAGCCTGCAAAACCGGGGCCCCGGCGACCGCACCCACGCCACCCTGAACGGCAAAGCAGTCGAAGTCAAACTCTTTGAAAACGAAGTCAACAATTTTGGCGAAGGCGCCATGGAAGCCCTCAAACTGGGCAAAACCGTCGCTGTGGGTGCTGGCAAATTCGCCGCCAACAACGGCCTGGAAATCGTCGGCGCTGGAATGACCCTTGGCATGTTTGCCCGTATGGGTGGCGCAAAAGTCGCCAGCACCGCTGGTCAGAGCTTTATGAGCAAAGTCGGAACCTGGGCCTTTGGTCCTGCCAAAGACCTGACTGTTCAAGCTGGTAAAGGTTTTGGCAAAGCGGCTGCCTATGGCGCAGCTGCTGTGGTCGTCACGGCAGCCGTTGGCACCGTCGGTTACGGCATCTACGGCGAAGCCCGCAAACAAGACGACACCCGGATCAAATCCATCACCAAATAAATTTTCAGTAATATTCTTCCGTTTGCCCCCCCTTGAAAAAGGGGGGTTTTTGCTGTGTCAAAAACTCAATCCAGCAAGGCCAAAAAGTCGTGCAACAAATGCCCGGTAATGCCCCAGATCGTAAATTCCTGGTAGTCAAAATAATAGATCTCGTAGTCTTGACCACCAAAACTGCGTTTGCCCTGGCGGCGGTTTTGGGGCTGCCGCAAATGGCTCAGAGGCACTTCAATCAAGCTGGCAATTTCGCTTGGGTTGACCTCAAAGGGATAGGGGTAGGGAATCAGACCCACAAAGGGATGCACCCAAAAACGGGAGAGCGTGGGCATGGGTTTCATTTGGCCGATTAGGCGCACATCTTCGCGGCGCAGACCGACCTCCTCCCAGCTCTCGCGCAAGGCGGTCTCAGCCAAACTCTGATCCGCAGGTTCGGATTTGCCTCCGGGAAAAGAAATCTGCCCCTTGTGGTGGCTGACCTGATCTGTGCGCATGGTCAGCAGGATATGTGCCTCTCCCGCTTTGTAAAAGAGCGGTAACAGCACAGCGGCCGGGGTCATCGCGCCAGGTTCAGGCAGAAAAGAGCTCCAGCTGGGGGCATGGCGTTCAAGTCGTTGGGCCAATTCAGTTTCTGGCAGCATCTGGAAGCCCCACTGCTTTCAGCCAGTCCTGCCAAGCCTGACTGAGCAAGGCCGCTTGGTGGGTTTGAGCCCCCGCCAGTAGGGCCCGCAAAGCAGCGGGTTCAGGGCCTTGTTTTAGCAGGAATTGGGCCTTAACGAGCCAATCTTCACGGCTTTCAGCCAGTCCTGATTCCCAGCCCTGCTCCCAAGCCAAGCTGGCGAGCACACGGGCGGCCCCATTGCGCGCTGAACAACGGGGTTCTGCCAGACTCACAACCGGGCGACCCTGCCAAAGGGCCATACAGGTTTGAAACCAAGAGCTGCGGGGCAGTGGAGCCAAGACCAAATGCACCTGCCCATAGAAAAAAGACAGGGGTTCTTGTGAGGCACAATTGCCGAAAAAGCGCAGGCGGTAACCAGAAATACCCCGACTTTGAAAAATCTGTTCGAGGTATTGTTTGAGCAGCGGATCATCGAGTTCGGGCGAAAAGAGACAGAGCCGCAATTGGGTCTGGGCCAGCAATAAATCGCCCCAAAGCTGGAGGGTCTCAGGAGACAGAGCCTTGACGGGCCCCATATAACCAGCCACAGGTGCACCTGTTGGGTAGGCCAGCGGCGTGCCAATATCTTCAGCTGCGGCAAAGAACCAAGGCCATTCACAGCCCTGCCCCCCACTCAATAGAGGGGCTGGGTAGTCGGGATCGCTGCCGGAGAGCCAAAGTGACTGTGGCAATTGACGCGGCAGCATCAAAACCTCGGGTCGCGAAAGGCCCACCTGGTCGAGAATCAGATCGGGCTGCCAGGCTTGCAAGGCAGGCAAAAGCGCCTGAGGAGGCACTTCCGACGCGTCTGAAACGTTTTGCCAGAGCGCATTGTCGGCCGCCGAAACAGGGGAAAACACAGCAATCTCAGTGGGCCGCAAAGCCACCAAAGGAGTGAGTAGAGCGTGGCTGAGAATGGAATTTTGACTGAGACAAGCCACCCGCAAAGAACCTGAGACAGACGTCAGTTGTTGCCTGGGCAGCGGCAATAAACTCAAACGCGAAGGCAAATGGGTTTCCCACTGAGACAAAAGCGTTAGCCAATCGGCGTCATTGAGGTGGTCCTGATAACCCAAGAGATCCAGCCAGCGCGTATAAACCCAGAGCCGCAGTGAAAGGTCGGAAATCTGCTGATAAAATGACTCGGTCCAGCGCTGAAAAGGCGCCCACAGACCCGCACGCCAGGCCGCTTGGCTTAAACAAAGGGGATCCACCACCTGCTCAGACCAAATCTCTTGGGCCCGCTCCAAACAAGAAAAGCCATAAAAAGGCAGTCCATGGCGGGTGTAAATTTGCCCAAGTCGCACCCAGGCCAGGGCATTTTCTGGGTCCAGAGCTGTGGTTTGACGCAAATGGGTCAGGGCTGCTTCGAATTGGTTGGCACTGTACAAGGCCAAACCCAAAGTATAATGGGCCGAGGCCGATTCAGGATAAGCGGCCACCGCCCGCTGGGCAAAAGCCACAGCTTGTTCAAATTGCAAGAGAGCCAGGGAGACGGTAGCAAGGCCCGTCAGCGCCTCCAGTTGCTGGGAGTCGCTCTGTAAAACCGCCTCAAATGCCAAGCGAGCGGCCTGCCAGTCTTGCGTGTGCAGTGCCTGCCGGGCCTGTTGGAGCGAAAACTCAGTCGGGGACACCTGTGGCCTCTTGTTCAAGCCGGGCAGTCATTGGCTTGGGATGGTTCAAATAAAACAAAACACCCCCAGCCGCCGCGCCGGGCAGAATTAGCAATTGTAAGAGGGGAATCCAGGCCATGCTCACCACCGGCAGCGAAAAAAGCGCAAACGGCAGAAAATAATGTTTGAGATAACTGAGTTTTTCGGCAAAACCAAAGCCCTTGCGCGAGAGCAACAAATCCAAGAAGTCCACGGCAGTGAGCAGCCCCATTAAAAAGAGAAAAAGCGGAAAACCCAGCACAGGAATCAACAAAAGTGGCAACCCCAGCACCAGAACCACCAGTTTAAAACCCAGCAACAAAAACATCTCTTTGACGATAAATCCCAATGCGAGGGAAGCCGAGGGTTGCTGGGGTTTGCCCAAAATCAAGATCTCAACCTTTTGTGAGATCTGATCGAGAAAAGGCAGACAGACCAAGCTGGAAACCGGCAAAAATAAAAACAAAAAGAGCACAGCCAGGGCAAAACTGGCAAAAGCCAATGAAACCCCTTGCAAGGCCATCAAAGCACCGCCACTTCGCATGGACTCTGCCAGCCAGCTATTGAGGCCGGCAAAGACCGAGCTCAGGCCCCAAATTAAGACAGTTCCCAGAATCAAGCCGGTCAATAAAATTGGAAAAAGGGCCAGACGCAGCAATTCCGCGTTGGCCACCACCCGCATCAGCCCTTCAAGGGAATAAAAGGGTGAGCGCCACAGCGCCAAAGCAGGCTTAAAATCACTGTTTTGGCAGCGTTCGCAGCGCTGGGCTTGCGCAGTCTGATTGAGTTCTCCGCAGAGTTCACAGCGCAGCGACACGGGCTAAACCCGTTTGCGGCTGGAATGGGGTTTCTTTTCTGGCGCTGGCAAAAGGGCCTGCGCCAAAACCTGGGCCATCTCTTTGACAGGCACAAACTGGATCTGATTGCGAATCTCAGCTGGAATCTCTTCCAGATCGGAGAGATTGTCATGGGGAATTAAGATCAGGGTAATGCCTTCACGGAAAGCAGCCAAAGACTTCTCTTTGAGCCCGCCAATCGGCAGGGCTTTGCCACGCAGGGTGATCTCACCCGTCATGGCCAGATTGGCTTTGATCGGGCGCAAGGTCAAGGCCGAGACCAGTGCAGTGCAGATCGCCAGACCTGCAGAAGGGCCGTCTTTGGGAATCGCCCCTTCGGGCACATGCACGTGAATATCTTGGTTTTGCAGCGAGCGGGCCGAGATCCCCAGGGCTTCAGATTGCTGCCGCACAAAACCCAAGGCAATTTGTACAGATTCTTTCATCACATCGCCGAGATTGCCGGTCATGACCAATTTGCCTTTGCCGGGGCTGAGCGCGACCTCGACAGGCAGCACCGAGCCACCAATTTCGGTCCAGGCCAAGCCACGCACCAAGCCCACTTCGCTGTTTTTATCGGGTTCGGGCTCTGAGAATTTGGGCGGTCCCAGCAAATCGCTGAGGGCGGCCAAGCTGTGAATCCGGCGGGGAAAGGTCTCTTCTTGGACCACTTTGCGCGCCAATTTGCGGTAGAGTGAGCCAATTTTACGTTCAAGTTCACGCACCCCCGCTTCGCGGGTATAGCGGCGAATCAAGGTGCGCAGAGCGGCTTGATTGAGTTGTACACCTTTGCCACGCATGCCACTTTCTTCGCTCTGGCGCGGAATTAAGTAGTCTTTGGCAATGGCCAATTTTTCCTCTTCGGTATAACCGCTGAGTGAGACCACTTGCATGCGATCGAGCAGGGGCTTGGGAATCGTGTGGCTGACATTGCCTGCGCAGAGAAAGAGGATCGAGGAGAGGTCGAAGGGCAGATCGAGGTAATGATCGCGGTAGGCCTTGTTTTGTTCAGGGTCAAGCACTTCGAGCAAGGCCGAAGCGGGGTCGCCGCTGTAATGGCGGGTGAGTTTGTCGACCTCATCGAGCAAAATCACCAAATGGGTGGTGCCCGCACGTTTGACAGCTTCAATGAGTCGGCCTGGCAAGGCACCCACATAGGTCCGGCGATGGCCGCGAATTTCAGCGTCATCACCCACGCCGCCGAGGGCTATCCGTTCAAATTTGCGCCCTGTGGCATGGGCAATTGAGCGGCAGAGCGAGGTTTTGCCGACACCCGGCGGGCCAATCAAACAGAGCAGGGTATGGGGCGGTTTTCCCGCCAATTTGCGCACAGCCAGGTATTCGATAATCCGATCTTTGACCTTGGTCAGCCCAAAATGCTCACGGTCAAGCACCTTGACAGCTTGTTTGAGTTCCACATCGGGCGCCGGTTCGGGCTGCCAGGGCAGAGCCAAAAGGGTATCCAACCAGGTGCGAATCACCCCACTTTCAGCGGAAGAGGCGTGCATTTTTTCGAGCCGGGCCAGTTCTTTTTGGCCTTTTTCTTGCACTTCTCCGGCAGGCAGCAGGGCGATTTTTTCTTTGTAAGCCTTGATCTCGGGATCGTTTTCCTCACCCAATTCCTCGCGAATAGCGGTCATTTTTTCGCGCAGAAAAAATTCTTTTTGGTGTTTGTCGATGGACTCACGCACCCGGCCATGAATCTGATTTTCGAGGCTCGCCAGTTCCAGGGCCTTGCTCAAGAGACGGCCCGAGGCCTCCAGGCGCAGAATCGGATCGGCAATTTCAAGTATCGCCTGTTTGTCCGGGATCGGCGTGCTGACATAGGCCGCAATCACATCGGCCAGGGCACCGGGATCTTCAATCACAGGCACCTGTTCCATGGCTTCTGGAAACATCTGGTGCGAAAGTTGCATATAACTCTCAAACTGTTTCATCATCAGGCGGGTTAAGACCTCTTGATCCGCCGTCAGCTTGAGTTCGGGCTCTTCTAGAAGTTCAAAACGGCCGAGCAAATAGGGGGTTTTGCGCTGATAGCGCAGCAGGCGCAAGCGCGAGCGGCACTCAACCATAATACGCGTGCTGCCATCGGGCAGACGCAGGGTTTGCAGAATTTGGGCCAAAATACCAATGTCAGGCAGATCAGCGGGCCCTGGATAGGCATGTTTCTCGCGTTTTTGGGCCAACAAGGCAATCTGGCTGTTTTTGGCCACGGCTTCGTCCAGGGCTTGAATCGAAGGCTGTCTGGCAATAAAAAGCGGCAAAATCATGCGCGGAAAAACCACCATCTCTTTGAGTGGCACCACGGGCAAGGTCAATAAAAGCGGTTTTTCAGATGCTTTCCGGCGCGCTGGCGGTGGCGCAGCGGGGGCTTTGGCTGATTTTTCAGAAGAGGGCGAAGGTTGAGATTTTGCCATAAAAGGGGGCGTCAGGCAATCTCATCCTGTTGTACGGGCATCTTCTTCTTGTTTTCAGCCATAAGCTTAAAAATATTGCCGTGGCCATTGTGTTCAAGCCACTCTTTGGTGATCGTGCACTTGGTCAAATCGGCATGGGAAGGCGCTTCGTACATCACGTCGAGCATCAACTCTTCAACCACAGCCCGCAGCCCGCGTGCGCCCGTTTGGCGTTTGTGGGCCTCTTCAACAATCGCTTCAAGGGCGTCATCGCTGAAGGTCAAATCGACGCCATCCATGGCCATCAATTTTTTATACTGCTTGATGATCGCATTTTTGGGCTCAACCAGGATTTTTTGCAAGGCCGCTTTATCGAGCGGATCCAAGGTAGCCAACACGGGAACACGGCCAATAAACTCGGGGATCATGCCGTATTTGAGCAGATCCTCAGGCAGCATCTTTTCATACAGCTCAGAGAGGTTGTCGTCTTTGTTTTTGCGGTTGGAGACTTCGGCACCAAAGCCGATATTCTTCTGGCCGACACGGGCCCCAATCACTTTGTCGAGGCCGACAAACGCGCCCCCCAAAATAAACAGGATATGGGAGGTATCCAATTGGATAAATTCCTGATAAGGGTGTTTGCGTCCGCCTTGGGGGGGAACATTGGCCAAGGTGCCTTCCATCATTTTCAAGAGGGCCTGCTGAACGCCTTCACCTGAGACATCGCGGGTAATTGAGGGGTTCTCAGACTTGCGGGCCACTTTGTCAATTTCGTCGATATAAATGATCCCACGTTCGGCTTTTTTGACGTCGAAGTCTGAAGCCTGCAAGAGGCGCAGCAAAATGTTTTCAACGTCTTCACCAACATAACCGGCTTCGGTCAAACTCGTGGCATCGGCTATCGCAAAAGGCACATTCAGGATTTTGGCCAAAGTCTGAGCCAACATCGTCTTGCCTGAACCCGTGGGGCCCACCAAGAGAATATTGGATTTCTGAATTTCGACCTCATCGCCCTTCATATTGCTGGCCAGACGTTTGTAGTGGTTATACACCGCTACAGAGAGGATCTTTTTGGCTTTTTCCTGACCCACTACATACTGATCAATAATTTTGCGCATGGATTTGGGCTTGGGGATGTCTTTGAGTTCGAGGAAAGGGGCACCGCCCTCGGTCCGCGCAGACTCCTCACCATCATAGAGCTCTTCCTCAAGGATTTCATTGCAGAGGTCTACACACTCATTGCAAATATACACGCCGGGGGCCGCAATTAACTTGCGAACCTGATCCTGGCTTTTTCCGCAGAAAGAACACTTGGGTTGGTTGCCTTTATACTTTGCCATTACTTCGCCACATCAATCACTTTTTATTTCTTTTTTTCAGAAGGGGCGTCATCCCCTGCTGTACTAGCTTCTTTGGCCAGACGCTCTTCTTCGATTTTTTCAGCGGCTTTAACCGCAGCCGATTCGAGCACCTGATCCACCACGCCATATTCTTTGGCGGCGTCAGCGGTCATGTAAAAATCACGGTCGGTGTCTTTTTCAATCGTTTCGATATCGCGTTTGCAGTGGTGAGCCAAGAGATAATTCAGGCGCTTTTTCATGCGCAGAATTTCTTGGGCCTGGATTTCGATATCGGTGGCTTGGCCCTGAGCGCCGCCCAAAGGCTGGTGCATCATGATGCGGGAATTGGGCAAAGCCATGCGCTTGCCGGGTTCGCCGCCAGCCAACAGCACCGCTCCCATGCTGGCACATTGGCCGACGCAAATGGTCACAACTGGAGACTGGATATGCTGCATGGTGTCGTAAATCGCCAAACCCGCCGTGACAGAGCCACCGGGACTGTTGATATACAGCGAAATTTCTTTATCGGGGTCTTCCGCATCCAAAAAGAGCAACTGAGCCACAATCAAATTGGCGATTTGATCGTTAATGGGAGTGCCCAGAAAGACAATGCGGGATTTGAGCAGACGAGAAAAAATATCATAGGCGCGCTCGCCATGGCCTGTCTGCTCGACAACGGTAGGAACATATTGCATCCGTTCGGGTACGCGAAGAAGGTGTGTCATTAGGATTAATCTCATTTTGAGCGTGGTGATAGTTGAATCAAGTATAACCGGGATCAGCAGGCCATGGCAACCAAACACGAGCCGTTTCACAAAGGCAAAAAACCACTGGCAAACGCCAAAATCAGGACGGGGTTCTGACCTTAACGGGAAGGGCTGTAAAAAAAGCGCAAGGGGTGTTCCACACGCATGGCCCAGGCCTGTTCATTGTGGCCGGCGTCTTGAGCGACATGAAAAGCCAGATTGCGAAAATGCTGAAAACCCTGTTTTTCGAGCGCTTGCGCCAGATCTTTGGCATCTTGCAACATCACTTGTGGTTGCTGTCCCTCTTGGGTTCCCATGTCGAGCCAGAGCTTGAGGTCTTTGGAGAGCTTGGGCACTTCCTTGAGCAAGGCCCGGTCTTTCCACCAAATCGAAGGAGACATCATACCAATCTTGGAAAAGACCTGAGGATAGTGTAAGCCGAGGTAAAAGGAGACGAGTCCGCCCAGCGAAGAGCCCATCACCGCAGTGTGTTCGCGTTGGGGACGGGTGCGGTAGGTCTTGTCGATCAGGGGCTTGAGTTCTTCGACCAAAAAGCGGGCGTAATTTGCGCCCTGCCCCCCATGCATTTCGCCATCGAGGTCAGCGGCTTCCCAGGTGTATTCCGCCAAGCGGTCGGCGGTATTGTAAACCCCCACCACAATCACCGGTTCAATCGTTTGGGAGCGAATCAGCTTTTCGAGATTTTCATCAACCTGCCACTCACTGCCCCCAAAAGACGTGCGGCGGTCAAAGAGATTATTGCCATCGTGCATATATAAGACAGGGTAACGGCGGCTGGGGTCTTGCGCGTATTGGGGGGGCAAATAGACCATTACATCGCGGCTCTGTTTGAGAAAGCGCGAAGCCACTTGGCTGTGGGTCTTAAAATTGCCAGTAAGCGTGCTATTGCCTTGGGCCGCGACACGGGGCAAGGTACTGGCCAGTAAATGCACCTTGCCTGCCGGATGCTGGGCAACGCCCAAGAGACTTGCGGGTGCTGATTGACAGGCCAAAAGACCCAAAGCGAGCAGAGCCAAAGCCGGGCGCACAAGAAATTTGCGCACAGGAACGGGGCGAAAAACAGCCGAAACAGAAAAATGCATGGATTTCCTCAGCAGGGGGATTTAAACGATCTTATCGGAAAGTTTATCACAAACTGACCTATTTTACCCGCGCCGGTTTGAGCATGCCCTGACCTGCGAGTTGCTTTAAAAAGCCTGGGTAATCACTCCAGTCTTGGGTATCGGAGTCCCATTCCATCAGCGCCAACAAGGCCTGAAAACGGCTTTCTTCTTGGGTCAAGGCCACCGCTTCGTGCAGAATTTCGTGGAGCGCCTCTTGATCCATCAAAATCAAATTATTACGCAGCAAATGCATCAGACAGGCTTTCCACTCGGCGGTGGTTTGGGCCAGCAGGGCCGGGGCAATCAGCATTTTGAGCTGATAGGGCCAAAGCAGCGAAAGCATGGGCAGCGCCTGGGCCAAATCGCCCAAAAGTGGATGCAGACGCTGTCGGGCTTCGACAGCAGCCAATTGGGGCAAGCGAAAAGCCAAAAACTCACTCAAAGACGCCAAATAGGGGTGGTCTTCTTGCGCAAAAGTCAGAAAGGGTTTGCTGCCTTGGTAGATCAACATATCCACCAATTCGCCCCTGTCGTTGAAAAAACCCATCTGGTCAATCAACGCACCCTGGGGCATCAATTGCAGCTTGAGTTGGGTCGTATCAGGCACATCCAATTGAAAATAAAAAGAGTCAAAATGCCGACCATTTAACTGATAACGCAAGCAGAGCAGGTAAGATCCTGACGACAATTGTTTAAATTGAAACCGATCCCCCTGTACTTCTGCGCTCACAAATTCACCCGGTTGCTGGTTCTGGTAAGTCGCCAGTCGCACACTCATATCACGGACCTCGCTAATTAGGTCCCCTTGCCAATCCAAATTCAGATTATACATAGACTTTCCCCTTGCACGAAAACCAATTCCAAAATGTTTCCAGGCCGCTGTTGAGTGAGGTTGAGGGTGTATATCCAAGTAGAGATGCTGCATGGGTCAGATCGGCCCAGGTTTCGGAGACATCGCCTGCCGGACGTGCCAAGAAACACTTTTCAACCGCTTTTAGGCCACTGATGGCTTCCAGCTGGTTGACCCAGTCTGACACGCTAAGCGGGTGTCCCGATCCCAGATTAAAGACCTCAAAACTGCTTGCTGACTGCAAGGAGTTCCAGGACTCTGCCTTTAGCATACCATTGATGATGTCAGAAATATATGTAATATCTCTGCGGGTGGTTTCGGGTTCAAACAGGGTCAAAGCAAGTCCCTGCTCCAGTGCTTGCGCAAATTGGTAGAGGGCCATATCTGGACGTTGACCAGGGCCATAGACCGTAAAGAAACGCAAAACCACCGCTTTGAGCGGATAGAGCCGGGTATAACTCTGAATCAATGTTTCAGCTGCAAGTTTCGAGACGGCATAAGGGGAGCAGGGGGCCGGTAGATCACTTTCTTTGAGGGGACGGCCTTGACTGCCGCCATAGACCGAAGACGAAGAGGCGAAGATAAAATGGGGGGCCTGTTTCTTTTGACGCAAACAGGCATCGAGGGCCTGAGCCACCCCTTCTAGATTGCAGCGCAAATAGGCCGGTGCCGCATGTATAGAGGGCCTCACCCCTGTCAACGCGGCCAAATGGAAGATCGTCTCAAAGGCAGGCAAATCCTGCCAAGTTTCAGCAAAGCAAATATCTCCCTGAATCCAAATCGGCTCAGGTGAGGCAAAGGCTTGCAAACCCGGTGTTTTTCCAGGAATGCGCAAATCGAGTCCATAGACCTGGCGGCCCTGGGCCAACAAAGCGCGGCAGAGATGCCGCCCAATAAACCCTGCAGCCCCAGTGACCAGGACCGGCCCCGACATCACTTAGGCCTGCGAAGAGCCGGGCGGGCGGGGCGTAATCCGGTTATGAATCTGCTGGGTCTGTTGGTTTTGGCTGGTTTGGCTCTGCCAATTGATCTCCTGCTGTTGGGCTTTGACCACCTCACGCTGCACAATCGAAAGGCGTTCAGCTTCGATCACCGAGCCATTAAAAGAACTGGCCCCTTTTAAGCTGACAATGTCCCCAGCCCGAATTTCGGAGAAAAAAGCCGCCACCGATTTGCCTTCAAGATGGCTGGCAATTTTGGTATCGGGGCTGACCACCGCCAAAGCATGGCCTTGGGTCTGGATATCTTTGATGAAGATTTCCCCTTTTTCGTGGTTAACCGACTCCACATAACCGGAGTCAATCACGGCCTGGGGCTTGGGTTCGGACATTTTTTCGTCGATATGTGAACCCGTTTTGAGCATCAAAAGCGCCACAAAGATACTGATCAACCCGCCTATGGCATAAACTTCACGTGGAATCAGGCGGTAATTAAAGAGAATATCGTTGATCCACATCAAAGCCAGCAAGAGCGTTAAAGTGCCCAGCAAAAAACTCAGCGACTTAAACGGCGATCCCTGCTGATGGCGGCTGCGGCGATAAGATTTGACAAAGAAAAACAGGGCAATGCCGACATAAGCCAAGGTCAGCAAGAGGCGAAAGCCATCCACAAGCTGGTACCACATATTCTGGCGCTTTTGGTAATTGCGCACCCATTGCGGGGCATCGGTGGGCAAGGCTTTGCGCCAGCTGTAAAGGGTTTCAATCAAAATCAGGGCTTCCCCCCAACTCAGGCGCTCATCGGGCCGAATGGTGCGGTCGGGATAGCCATTGATCAGTTTGAGATTTTCGGCCAGCACCACGGCGGCATAAGCTGGATGTTGCGGGAGAATATCGCGAAAACGGCTCTCTTGGGTGATGGGGGTTTTTAAAGCCTGTTCCAAGCCAAAAGCCAAAATGACACGGTGAACGGCCTCTGAACGGGTAATTTCGCCAATCAAACTTTGCTCATGGGGCAAAGCCAATTGGTTGCGCGAGACATCGGCAATTTTAGCCAGCACATTGAGGTAATCGCCGCGGTTGATCAGCTCAGCGTAATTGATATTGCTGGGCAGGGCAATGCCATTTTCTTCGAGCACATGCACCGATTCTCGGGCCCAACGGGCGTGATAGGCTTCGGGACTGGCCTGCCCCAAGGGAGAGGCGACCGTCTGGGGAACGGAATTCAAAGCAGAGGCACTGAGGGGAGAAGCGGTCTCCACCGGACTGCTTG
Organism: Candidatus Sericytochromatia bacterium; assembly: GCA_018780035.1. Taxonomy (GTDB): domain Bacteria; phylum Cyanobacteriota; class Sericytochromatia; order UBA7694; family UBA7694. The sequence goes on along the minus strand of JADMKE010000022.1, from coordinate 15,730 downwards.
GAACGGGGTCGGATTGAACGGGATTGGCTTGAACTGGGGTCTCCTGAACCACACTCTCCTGGACTGGCACAGCTGCCGGGCTTGGGCTCTGCAAGAGGGCGGGGTCTACCACCCGTGACTCGGGCAAAGCGGTTGGGCTTAACTCCGGCGAGGTGGGCAGAGCGGTTTGCTCTGGCACCTGTGCCAAAGCGGTCCAAGTGGAAAAAGCGCTAAACCCGCTTATCATAAGTGCGGTCAGCAGCAGAAAGGAATAGATTTTCAGTCGTTTTTTCGCCATATACATCGCCAGAGAGAATTGTGAGTCATTATAACATTGCTTGAATTTTAATCGAGGCGATCGACACCAAAGGCCGTTTGGATGACCTCAGCGGAGATGCCCTGGGTGTGCAGCAGCGTGGGCAAGAGGCGAAACTTGGGATTGACCAATTCTCGGGCCAGAAAACCCAGGTTGATCGGTTTTTTGTCTGCGCCCAAGATCAGGCGGTCGACAATCGTCCCCTGCTCCAGATCGACCAAGAGCAAACAAGGGGTAAACAAACTGGGTTGGTTTTTTGAGACCATAACCACCGCCCAACGCCCATCGGGGCTGAGTTCAAGCAGGTCACGGGCATCCGCTCCACTGCTAAAGGCCTCTCCTTCGAGCGGAATCACCTGAATTTTTTGAAATTTTTCCGTGTCGAGCACCAAAAGATCGGGGCGCCGGGTATCGGGGTTGATTCCCAGCACAATCAGGCGATCCCCTTTGGGGGGCAAAGCCAGATTGCCAAGCAAATGGGGCCCAACCACAGGGATCTTTTTCTGGGCCATGGCCCGATCGGTCAGCACCAAGGCACCCGATTCGTGAGAGGTTGAAAAAATCCGCTTGCCATCGGGGTGAAAAACCACCGAAATGGCTTTTTTACTCGGGCGCAGCACCACTTTCCAAGAGCGGGTCAAACGCAGGGTATCGCGCTGGAGTAAATGCAATTTGCCCGATCCCCGGTCGGTCAACGCCAAAACAGGGTGGCGCGGGGAGACAAAAAGATCCAGGGGACGGGTATGCACGGGCTCGATTGGAATTTGTCCAAAAGTCCAAGAGCGGCAGAAGACACTTTGCATCTGGGCCTGAAAATCTAACAGATTGAGATGGACATAACTGCCATTCACACCCAGGGCCTGCTGCAATGGTGAGAGCTGGGGATATTCTTTTAAGACTTTGAGTTTGCCGCCGTCAACCGACAAGAGCAGCAAGTCAAGCTGGCCATAAGGCGACCAAGAAACCCAATCACTGGATCCGGCCTCTTTGGGCAAAAGTTGTTCTTTTTGGGTTTCACCGCCAAGCGGAGAACAGAGCTTGAGTGCCATTTTTTCTTGGTCTAAAACCAAAACCGGTTCGGGGTGGCGTTCGGCATATGCCAAGGCATTTTGATGGGTCAGGAGCAAAACCGACTGAATCTGCTGGGGAAGCAGGGCAGATTGTAATGCCGTTTCGAGGATTTCGGCCTGTTTGGCCAAGTCGCCGCGTTGTTCAAAAAGTTTTAGTTGTTTCCACAATACGTGGGGATCAGATAGATGTGACATTGTGCTTTTAATTATCGCATTTTTTTTTCGCAGGGGGGCTTGCAATTTAAATCCAAAGATATTAAGATAATAATAAGAAGATTAAGATTTGGTTATGTAAGTTAAGGGAATTATTAAAGAGGTTAAACAAAGATTATGAATCTGAGTGCAGCACACGCCATTCAAAACAGAGGCAGTTTCCAGATCGCCGAAACCGCTCTGAAGTCTGGTAACAGCAGCTCCGATCGGCAGTCCGGTGGAGAGAGCTATATGTCTTTTCAACACACCGACAGCCTGCATTTTCAGCGTTTTGCCGCCCAACCCGAAATCCAGACCACCGAAGACCGCCTCTTGGCGATGGTCAATAAACTCTTTTCACTCGACACCCGCGTCTACACCTCGCTGGTTGTCACTCTGTTCTTTGGCATGATTTTTCAGGCCATCTTTGAAGCCCCTGTTTTAACCGCTGTCAGCAGCCTGGCATTTTTCTTTGTCTGGTATGTGATGAGCTTCTTTGATTTTCGCCGCCTGATGCAGACCCTCGCTTATGGCAGTGCTGCCTAAGCCTTCAACACATTTGTAATTAATTTATTAATTACCCTTAACCTTAATCTGATTAACCTGATGACTGCCTCGGCAGTCTTTTTTTTTGCCCAGATCATGAACCAATTTCTTGTACGGATTTCTTGAACAGATTTAGCGGTGGTGAAAGCGGTAAAATTTTAAAAGAGACGTGACCAATGATTCGGTCTCGGTGGGCAGGACAATCTGGTCTACCCCCATCTGACGTAGGCTTTGTTTGAGGGTCTGAAAATGGGCTGCTTGTTCACTTTGATAGCGCTCGCGCAAGCGCCGAGAAGAGAAGTCAAAAATGCGCTGCTGATCGCTCTCAGGGTCACGGATAGCCACCAAACCACTTTGGGGCAAAGCCAAATCCAACGGATCTTGGGGCAAGACACCAATGCAATCATGGCGCTGGCTGAGCACCTTGAGCGGAAAAAGTGAGCCCGTTTGCCAAAAATCCGAGAGAATAAAAATCACCCCCCGGCGGTGCAAAACGTGGTTTACATAGCGCAGGGCTGCAGCCATGTCGGTACTGCGGGGCTGCTCCGGCGGCTGACTCAGTTGCAACATCACTTCGCGGAGAATATGCAGGGCGTGCCTGCGGCTTTTTTTGGGCGGCAAAAAAGTGCGGATCTCTTGATCAAAGGTCAAAAGCCCCACCCGATCATTGTTGCGCATCGCACTAAATGCCATCAGTGCACAAAACTCCAGAATTAGATCGGTTTTGAGCTGTTTTTGCGAACCAAAATAAACCGAAGGGCTCACATCCACGACCAAAAACAGCGAGAGTTCACGCTCTTCGACAAAGCGCTTGATATGCAAATGCCCCGTGCGGGCCGTGACATTCCAATCAATTTGGCGCTCGTCGTCGCCTTCCTGATAGGGGCGCACCTCGTCAAACTCCAGGCCCATGCCTTTAAAGACACTCATATACTGCCCACTGAGCACCTGTTCAACCAGGTGGCGGGCTTTGATTTCGAGGCGGTGAATACGTTTCCAGGTATCAGGCAGTGGCATACTCATATTGAGTAAAATAACACAATTTGCCTGGGACCGTTTGGCTATTTAAAAATCAACATGGTTGAGGTCTGGTTCATATGCCCGAGATAAGCTTCACCATAGGTGCTAAAACCAATCATAGGAAAGCCTTTAAATAACTGAGCATAGGCATCGGTTTGTCCTTCTTCTCTCAATTGCAGCGTTCTAAGAATGCATTGAAAATCTATAATCCCCTGTACAGGCCCAATTTCAGCCATTTTTGTGGCAAGTGCTTTTTGTGTGTCCTCAACAATATCCAATGGGTTGAGAATCGTCAGAGAGACCCCTTCGACGATCCGACAATAAAAAGTCAAGGCCTCCCCAGAGAGTTTTTGAGGGCTGCGAACAAAAGGTTCGCCATCAGCCATGAGTCCCAATGGGTGACGCATAAATAAACTGGGTAAATCAGCGATCTTGACGCCCAAGGCCTCCGCATAAGCCTGTGCTGCAGGTTTTCCGTCAAACTCAAACACAGTCCGGGTAGTAGGATCTACTTTGGTTGGGGTCAGGTGTTTTCCAGATGAGAAAAAACTCTGGGTTTTGAGCACATCAAATCCATTTTGGGGCTTTAAAATAGCCAAAATCGACGCGTTGGCATAGACGTTGCCTTTGGCATAGACAAATGTTTCTTGAAATTTAAGATCATCACCGGCAGAACCGCCAATAAAAATCAAATTGGTTTTATCGCCTAAACTCTCCATGAATTTTTCTTCCATCATAGCCATGCCATCAATCAAAACGAGCCCCACATACGCATGGTGATCTATGTGATCCAAAGCAAAACCAAAATGATTTTCAAACCCTTTCAAAGCAGGAATGAGGTCAAATTCTTCAGATAAGTTTTCAACCACTTCAATGTGAAAATCATCTAAAATTTGCTTATTGAAGGCCATCGCAACAATAGAACCCTGTAAAAAATGATCTGAAATAACTTCACCCGCAGTACTACAGCCGAGGATCTCCGTTTCAGGAAAAGAATTTTGAAGTGCGCGAAGAAGTAAGCTCTGGTCATAAAATGAAGACGCAAAAACAATTAATAAAGAAATTTCGCACTCCCAAAACTGCGCTTTTAAATCTTGAACAGCAGAAAAAATGGAATTTGATTGACTATAAGCGATTTGCACATTTGCCTTTTCATTCATTTTTTCATTTCACTTCCCTTAAATTGATCAAAAAAACAAGAATTCAAACCAAATTCAGCTGCAATATCGCATAACCGACGAATCATATCGGGGTCATCTTCTGATTCATCATCAAAATCATCAACATTGATCCCCTTGATCAAAAGTTTAACTTTTGTCATTTTATGGAGAATGGGATCCCCAAAAGATTTTGTTAAAATAATTTGTTCCAATAGTAATTTTATTTGACCAGCCAAATCCATTTCCTCCAGAAATACCTGAATAGCCCCTAAAAAAAACAGTTTACTCTTTAAAATCCAAATTATCGAATTATTTTTCACGCTTAAATTCGAATATATTTCTTCCAAAAAACTTACAGAGTCGCTCAAACAAATCATTTAATTCAAATGGCTTCAATAAATAATCATCAACCCCCAAAGAATGGATTTTTTGAATGGTGTCTAAATCATCGTGGGCAGAAAGCATTAATACCGGAATCTTCGATGTTCGTTGTAATTTGCGAAGTTGAGTAAGAATCTCAATGCCTGTCATACCTGGCATATCAATATCCAGCATGATTAAATCAATTTTTTGATTCACCATCGCCATTCGCAAACCCTCATGCGGATCTGATGTGGTTAATAACTCCAAAACTGAATCTTCTAAAAAGTCCTTCACAACACTCAAATAACTCCAATTATCGTCTACATATAACACACTTTTATTAATAGACATTTTTTCCTTTCCCAAATCAAAAATTTGATTTTAAATGATTTTTCGGGGCAAAACCAAAATAAAACAAGCCCCTTGTCCCAGTTCACTTTTGCACTCTATTTTCCCTTGTAATTGTTCAACTAAATATTTGACAATCGAAAGCCCTAATCCACTTGAGCTTTCTCCACCCGTGGGTTGAGCTGAAAGGCGAGTAAATTTCTGAAATAACTTTTGTTGGTCTTCAAAAGTAAGACCGGGTCCCTGATCGCGAATTTGAATACACACCTCCGTATCGCTTTCACTGATTTCAAACCAAACAAAACGATCGGGTGGAGAATATTTGATCGCATTGGAAAGCAGATTTTCCAAAATTTGAAATAAAACGTGTCTATCAGTAAATAGACTTAACGGTGATTCGTTCCATTCAGGAATAATCTTGATTTTTTTTGCAAAAGCTTTTTCACACCATAAATCCACTAAAGAATGAGATAATGATTTTAAATCAAGCATCTCATTCTTTAAATTCACCTTTCCAGTTTCCAATCTATTTATATCTAATAAATTTGAGACTATTTCAAGCATTCTTTGGGCATCTGAGCAAATCAGATCCATTGAGCTATGTAATTTTTCAGGTGTAATGGTGGGTGCTTTCATTTGTGTCATTTGAGCCCGCAATAAAATAGTAGAAAGGGGGTTTTTCAGGTCATGGGCCGCGATACCTAAAAAATGATCTTTTTCTTCATTTAATTTTTCTAAGCGATGTGTGTACTCTTCTAATTTTTGCCGACCACGCGATAACTCCAAATGGGTTTTGATACGGGCTTCTAGCTCAGAAAAATTAAAGGGCTTGGTAATAAAATCCACAGCACCAACTTGGAATCCTTGTAAAATTTGTTCAGAGCTGTGCAGGGCCGTTAAGAAAATAAGCGGGATAGATTTTAAGTGAAGTTGTGCTTTAATTTCCGCACATACCTGATAACCATTCATTCCTGGCATCATAATGTCGCAAAGAATCAATTCAGGACGACAGGTGTTTAAAAGAGAAAGTGCCGCTTCTCCACAATCGACGATTTCAAAGATATAATCTGAAACATCTAAATAGGTTTCTAATGTTTGCCGGATAAGGGGTTCATCTTCTATGACCAAAATTTCAACCTGTTTCATAACTTTGTTTTCGTTTTGAGAAGAGAGGTCAAGATCTGTTTCAGTACCGTCAAATCGACAGGTTTGCATAAATAAAAGCTTGCTCCACTTTCAATTATTTTTTCTTTCTCCCAAGGCATACTTAGAGAGGTCAAGGCAACAATAGGAAGATAACGCCAAAAATCATTTTGTCGCAAAATACGAATAAATTCAAAGCCATTCATTTCAGGCATTTGAATATCTGTCAGAATCAAATCGGGTGTTTGTTTTTCCATTATTTCTAAAGCTTCTTTGCCACTTTGTGCCAATAGAGTTTGATATCCTAAAAAATGTAGGTATTCACTAAATAAATCTAAATTGGAGGGATGATCATCAACAATCAAAATCACAGGGCGATTAGAAAGACCCGAATCTCTACTCGAAAAATTTAAATTATCTTGATTGAAACTGTTATTTTTTATCTGATTAATAGGCAAAACCAAACTAAACACACTGCCTTGACCGGGATGACTGGAAACAAGTACCTTTCCACCATGTAATTCGACAATATGTTTGACCAGTGTCAATCCAAGCCCTGTGCCTCCGTATCGTCGAGTTAATCCTTTATCTATTTGCACAAAGGGCTGAAACAGACGACCTTGATCTGCTTCACAAATCCCAATTCCTGTATCTTTAACCGCCAAGATTATCTCATCAAGCGGGGATTTTTGTTCAATCGTCAAATGAACAAAACCTTCTTCAGGGGTAAACTTAATTGCATTGCTGAGTAGATTGATTAAGGCTTGTTTCATTTTTGTCTGATCAAGCTGGGTTTGCAAATCAAAAGGCAGGCAAGAGAAACCCAATTGAATACGTTTGTTTTCCGCCAACTGCTGAACCAGATTAAGAGCAGAAGTCCCCAACTCCTGTAAACAAATGGGCTCCAAATTCAAATCAACTTTCCCTGCTTGGATTTTAGCCAAATCCAGAATATCGTTGATCAGCGTCAAAAGATGTTTTCCACTCTCTTGAATCGTGGACAAAGATCTGACCTGTTTGGGAGTTAAAGGCCCCAAGACCTCGCGTGAGATCAACTCAGTCATCCCCAACACCGCAGATAAAGGGGTTCGCAATTCATGGCTCATATTGGCAAGGAACTCATCTTTGAGTTGAGCCGCTTCTAACAAGGACTGATTGGCTTCTTGAAGTTCAAGTGTGCGCTCTAAAACACGTACTTCTAATTCCTGATTCATTCTTTGTAAAGCCTGCCGCATTTCCTGCTGCCGAAGCGCCTGAGAAGCAAGTAAAGCCAAACGTTTGGCCAAGGAGAGATGGCGAGCACCAAAATAACCTTTTTGAGAATGAGTGGCAATCAGTAAAGCTTTTTGAGAAAGGCCTTTTAAAGGCACGTGTAACGCAGAGCCCACCCGAGCCAAGAAAGAGGAGTCGTGCTCTTTCCATTCTTGAATTTCTAAAACATCGAAAGCAGCAATGGGTTTGCCATTAAAGACGCGCTCAAAGAAACGCCCCACTTGCCATTGTTTTGGAAATTCAAGCTCTGTTTGAGATCCTGTATGAAAAGCGGCCAATTCCAAATGCCCTTCTTGTTTCAGAACCAAAACACAGGCTTGTTCAAACTCAAAAGCGGCCTGTAAAACCTGTAATAAACGTGGAAAGGTCGTTTCAAATGACTCACTCAGGGTTAATACTTTTAATCCGTCCAAAAGCGTATCAGACTCCAGTCGTAAAAGGCGCTCCCAATTGCGGGCACGTTCCAATTCCAGCAGTAATTCACGCAGCCGCTCGTTTTCCATTAAAGGTACTTCAGAGGGCATCATAAAATACCAGAACTGAAATCATTAAATTGCCATGTCTATTTTCGCCACCGGGGAAACACCCCTGCTCCCCAAAGGTAAATGCCCCCAAAAAAGGCACCTCTCCCAAGGCCTGACGTAAGCTTAGTACAACTTCTTCCATTCGAGGCTGAATCGTGAGCATACACCCAGCACAATAAATCACCAACGCCCCCCGAATTCGATGAACATCCAATTGCTCTTGGGTTTCCAATGCTGCTCGGGCAACATTTCCAGCCCTTTGAATTAAACTTTCAGGGGTTCCTCGCATCAACCAGACATCTTCCCCTTCGACCATATCAGCGAAAAGACGAAGGGCTCCTCCCGCTAATACCCGCTCAGGATGTGAAAGCTGAAAATAAGGAATCTCACCAATTTGCCCAACCCATCTACCCAGCGGGAAAAGTGTGGTTTGAGAGAGGATATTGCCTGTCTGTTGAGCTAAAACAGAATCCAAGATACCATTGGTCCAGTGATTATAAACCTCTGCGGCAGGTTTACCATCAAGTTGATAGAGCGTGCGATCAGCAGCCTGGGTTATTTGTGCTTTTTCGCCACTGGGATCATAACCACTGTGAAAAGCAAAAAGTAATTTACCACTGCAATAAAAAACAGCAATAATCACCCCTTCAGAAATCACCTGGCTTTTGGAGAAAATTTGCCATAAGCCACTGACCTCATTATCTGCAGCACTGCCCCCAATCACGGGTATATTTTTGCCAACCAAGGACTCAATTCCCTGTATTATTTCTTCCTCAATCCCCGGAGAAGCAGACACAAAAACGAGATCAGGACTTTCTCCTTCACGATCAGCAGCGAGAATGGCTTGTTTGAGCGCCTGACGAGCGGTATCACAAGCGGACTGAGTGAGATCTGCTAAGCCGACACCAATGGCTCCCTCTGGATCAGAAAAACCCAAAAGCCCCAAACCACCCGTAGGGGCCGATAAAAATCCAGCATGAGACATAACCCCCTGACAAGAGGTACAGCCCAAGACCTGCACTTCAGGTGGGAGTTCTAAAAGAGCTGGCATTAATTGGTTAATATCGTAACCCACTGTTGAAAAAACAAAAACCAATTGAGGCAGATCTGAGAACGATTGAATCAGTTGTTTCCAGGCCTCGTCAAAACCCAAATCAGGCAAAGGCTGGTTGGTCCAACTGACTGACACTTTCATACTGTTAGAACTCCTTTTCTTTGAGCCAATAATTCGTCAAGCATCAGTCTCAAGGCCTTAAAATCCACAGGTTTACTGAGATAGCTGTCAAAACCCTGTTTTAAAATTTTCTCTTGATCACCTGTCATCGCGAGCGAAGTCAGGGCAATCACAGGCAATGTTGTTATCACATTGCGGGAAAATTTCCGAAGCTGCTCAATCACCTCAAAACCGCTCATACCCGGCATTTGAATATCCATCAGAATCAAATCTGGGGTTTCTGTTTCAAGCCATAATAAAGCCTCTTTGCCAGAAGAGAGGGGGACAACGTGATAATTGGCATATTCTAAAAAGCTCTGAATCACTTCGATATTAATTGGATTATCATCCACAAGCAAAATCATGGCTTTTTTATTGAGAGTAATTTCTAATTCAGTGTCGTGACATCCCAACGATAATTCAGTCACGGGTAATTTCGCTTGGGGATCCAGCGGAAAGAGAAGCGAAAAAGTCGAACCTTTCCCAACACGGCTTTGAACCTGAATCAGCCCACCATGGGCCTCAATTAAATTTTTCACCAAACTCAGTCCCAAACCCGTTCCGGCATATTTGCGACTCAGACCACTATCAATTTGGACAAAAGGTTTAAACAATTTAATTAAATCCTGTTCTGCGATGCCGATGCCTGTATCCGTTACAGCCAAAATAACCGCATTGTCTTGAATCCGCGTTTCAAGACTGACCATCCCACCTGTGGGCGTAAACTTGATTGCATTGCTAAGTAAATTCACGAGCATTTGTTTAAAACTACGGGGGTCTGCCCAAATTTTTAAATCAAAAGGTTCGACACGCAGAGAAAGTCTGACTTGCTTTTCTTCTGCCATCGACTTCACCATGCTCAAAAGCTGTTGAGCAGAGAACGCAATATCTACCCATTCAGGGTGCAACTCGAGCTTTCCGGCCTCGACTTTGGAGAGATCGAGAATATCATTGATCAAGGTTAAAAGATGCTGTCCACTGTCTCGCAGGGTCTGCAATGACTTAGACTGTTTGGGATTCAGGGGACCCAAAACCTCCTGGTAGAGCAAATCAGCCATGCCCAAAATCCCTGTCAGGGGCGTCCGCAACTCATGGCTCATATTGGCCAAAAAAGCATCTTTCATCTGATTGGCCTGCACCAATTGTTGATTGGCTTGGCGCAATTCTTTTAAGCTCTGGTTCAATGCCTGGGTTCGCAATTGCACTTCCTCTTCGAGATGTTCATTCAGGCGGCGGAGCCCCTCCTGGGATCTTTTCTGGGCAGTAATATTCTGATGAAAAATCACGACCCGGCCCTCAATATCCCCTTCAATCCGGTTGGCCTTTAACTCATACCAACGCTGTTCTTCTGGGCTGTGGCAGGGGTATTCAATTGAGAACACGGTCTCTTCCCCTGATAAAATCTGCTCAATTCCTGCCGCAACAATCAGAGATTGTTCACGTTCATTCCCTCGGACCTGTTTACACAGATCCAAATAATTCCAACCCAGGTAGTCATTCTCACCCTTGTTTTCAGCGGAGAAACAATTCCAAGCCTCATTGGCGGCAATAATACTTCCCGCTTTGTCTAAAACACAGATATTGGCAGACAAAGCTCCCAAAATTCCGTAAGCAAATTGTTCGGAACGAACAATTTCGTCTTGCACCCGTTTGCGCAGGGTAATATCTTGGGTAATCCCCCAAAAAAGTCGCTGAGAAGAGTCTCCTCCCCCATAGATCCGTGAAGAAAACCACTTTTCCTGACCCTCTGGGGTAATAAATCGATACTCAATCTCCGACACTCGGGACTGAGTGGGAGAGTCGCCTAAATTTAAAACCTGCAAAAAATGGAAATAGTTGTTTAAATCCTCTGGATGAATAAATTTTTGCCAAAGTCCGGGTGCTGCCAATAGAGCCTGATAAGATAAACCGGCCATACGAGCCAAAGACGGACTCATATATTCTAAGCTGAGTGTACTGGGATTAATACTCCAAATGCCCTCTTCTAAATGATCTGCCACCTGTTTAAAACGGGCTTCGCTCTCTTGCAATGATTTTTGCAAAGCCTGATGCTGGCTCAGATCACGATTGACAATCACCAGGCCAGCAGGCTCGTCTTGAGCGTTACGCACCAAAGAACAGATTACAAAAACTGGCAATTCATGCCCCAGAGCATGGTGCTGGGTAACTCGGCCACTCCAAGAGCCCGTCAGCAGGACTTGTTGCAAAGTCTCGTCCCGCGAGGAACCCTCAAAAATGCAGGCCGGTTGGATCTTCAACCAATTCTGACCAATGGCCTCCGACTCATTCCAGCCATAAAAATGCTCGGCAGCCCGATTCCAACTGAGAATGGTCATCTCCATATCTGTTGAAAGTACAGCATCAGCCAAACTATCTAATAAAGTTGATTGGTATTTGAGTTCCGACTCCGCCAATTTTCGTTGCGTGATATCTTGTTTAATCGCCACATATTGCACCACTTCTCCTTGGGCATTTAAGACAGGAGCAATGGAGATCCACTCCCAGTAAAAACTGCCATTTTTACGGCGGTTTAACAATTCCCCAAACCAGCTCTGTCCCTTAGAAAGGGTCTTCCACATCTCTTTATAAGACGCTTCAGGTGTTTTTCCAGATTTAAAAATTCGGGGCGTTTTACCCAATAGCTCTTTTTGCGGATAACCCGTTAACTTTTCACATTGGGGATTCATATATTGAATTTGGGCTTGGGGATCGGTGATCATAATCGCCAAAGGACTGTGATTTAAGGCCTTTAAGAGCCCAAAGGGCGGTAAATCAAGTTGAGAAGAAAGAGAAGAAGGATACATTAACTCTTTGTGTAACTCTGTTAATACAGCTCCCAAATCGGGATCCTGGAGCAAAGCAGAAACTTCCAGTTCGCCCCTGGAAAATTTGGTTAATTTATTTAAAATAGGATTTGAATCATTCACAGAAAACATCCTTAGCAAGCTCTCTCTACATCATCAAACAAATAACTTTCCAATCCTATATTAATACTCAATTGTATGAGAAATATGAATTTTAGATGGAGATTGTAAATGATAAATTCATTTTCTCTACACAGAAATCTTTTAAACTTGGATTGGAAGCAAGTATTAAGACGAGAGGAGCAGTAAGAAATGCCAAAAGTATTGGCGATTGACGACGAGTATCATATCCTGCAATTGGTAACAGAATTTTTGCGTGATCAAGATTTTGAGGTCACCACCGCCCCCAATGGCAGAGTGGCCATGGAATGTGTGCATTCTTATCAACCGGATTTGATTCTCTGTGATGTAGAAATGCCCGAAATGAACGGCTACGAGTTTTTACAGGAATTGAGAAAAAGCCCTGAATTGGCGACCACACCATTTGTCTTTTTAACAGGTATGTCAGCCCGCCGCCAGATGCGGGAGGGCATGGATCTCGGGGCGGATGATTATTTAACCAAACCGTTTACCTTTCAAGAACTCTGGGGCGCAGTTCAAAGCCGCTTGCTCAAAACACAGCACCTCAAAATGCTGCTGGACAATAAAATATATGCAAAAGAAAAACAAATCGAAAAATTGGCCTATTTTGATGAGACAACGGATTTGCCCAATAACGCAGCCCTTGAGCAGCATTTTTGGGAAATAAGCAGAAAGAGCAAACACCTGGCCCTGATTTATTTTCAATTGGATCAGTTTGATTCCAGCCCAGCAGCCCAACAAGCCGCATTGGGACGCATTTTAATGAAAGCGTTCACCAATCGTTTAACACCTTATTTTCATCCGAGCCAAAAAAATCTATATTATTTGGGTTTGAACCAGTTTGTGCTGTTATTGTCGATCAGCAATCCACAAAATCTGATCCAAACATATGAGATTCTGAAACCCCAAGTCCAACCCTCCTTTCAAATTCTCAAATACAATTTGAGTTTTGGCCTCAGTGCGGGAATTGCCCTGTGTCCTCACAACAGTTCACATCTGAATGAGCTTTTAGAGTCAGCCAGCCAAGCTTGTAAACAGGCACAAAATTTAGGCGGAAACCAATGCCAATTTGTGCTTTAATTTTTGAGCCGGTATCCTAAACCACGCACCGTTTCAATTAGGTCTGCGGCTCCCCCCGCCTGTGAGATTTTTTTACGCAAAGAGACAACAATGCCATCAATATTCCGGGGTGAGATTTCACTTTCTGTCTCCCAAATCCGTTTTAATAACTGTCCACGTGAAAAAATTTGCTTGGGGTGCTGAAGCAAATACAACAACAGCTCAAACTCATGGCGCTTGAGATCCAAATGATGGTCGTGGAAAAAAGCTTGGCGTTTATCAGCATTAAGCTTAAGACCCATCAATTGGTATTGAAATGCCTCTCTCTGCTCTGTCTGTGGATAGTGCCGATGGAGGATTTTTTCAACTCGGGCCAGGAAAATTGACGGTTGAAAAGGTTTGGTAATGTAGTCATCTGCGCCGTATTCTAAACCCAGAACAATATCCAACTCTTGAGCTTTGCCCGTTAAAAACAAATAGGGCGGAACATGATTTAGATGTTTCTGTAAATATTTTAATAATTGCAAGCCATTGATATCGGGCAAAGAAATATCTGAAATAATCAAATGGGGGAGATCTTTCTCTATAAGTTCAATTGCTTCAGCACCATTTGTTGCCGCACTGACCAAATAATTTTCAGAGCGAAGCAGTTCGGATACAGCCATAGCAAAGGAAGAATCATCTTCGATTAATAAAATGTGATAGTGGAGAAAAACCAATTAAAATCCCTTTCCAAACATGTCTGAATGTTGTTTACTGTATACTCCTCTTTCTAGCATATTTTTGGCCTCAAAAAAATGAATGGGCAAGCAAAAAAACTGATGTTGATCAAAAAATGAGTTTTATTGCACTATGATATATTTAAAATACGAACCCAGGCTAAACAGGTGAACATGCCATTTTCACAGACAGGTCACTCTATTTTGGTGATTGAAGATGACCCATCCCTTTTGGAGTGCATCAAAATGGTTTTAGAATCAGAGTGTCTGCATGTTCAATGTGCCAAAAATGGGAGCACTGCCTTAAAAAAACTTGAAGAGCAGGTATTTAATCTGGTCTTAATTGATATGCACTTACCCGATATTTTTGGCTTAGAATTGTTTCGCACCATTAAAGCCCGAAAGCCTGAGATACCCTGTATTTTTCTCAGCGCGCATCAAATAGAGGTAGATATTGTTTTAAGTCTTCAGTTGGGGGCTGAAGATTATATTATCAAACCCTTCAAAGCGGGAGAATTGCTGGCAAGAATTCGCAAAGTATTAAATCGCCCTCCCGTTAAGAAAGACAAAAGTGAATTGCCTCACAACACTCAAAATTTGCTTCTTGAATTTGGGTGTTTAAAACTCATCAGCAAATCAAGAGAGGTCTACTTAAAACAACAAAAAGTCAACCTGACAAAAACTGAATTTGAAATCTTGTATTTCTTGGCCTCTTATCCCCAAGAAGTGATAACACGCCAAAAGATAATCGACCAAATATGGTTACCTGAAGATGACGTCACCGACCGAATTATTGACAGCCACATTCGTCAAATACGCTCCAAACTCAAACAGGTATTTCCGTATGCAGAACAATTTATCATGACAAGCCGTGGAGTGGGTTATTATTTCAATCCAAAAATGTGTGAGTAGTTGAGGTTTTTGCCAACTGTCCCAATTCCAGCTGAAAAACCGAATCACTCAGACGCGCAAACGCAGGATTGTGGGTGACCACGATCAAGGTCTTTTGGGATTTTTGTGTCAATTCCAACAAAAGCGCCATGACCGTCTCTCCATTTTTTTGATCCAAATTGCCAGTGGGTTCATCGGCCAGAATCAAGAGTGGGTCATGCACCAGGGCACGGGCCAGGGCCACCCTTTGCTGCTCCCCCCCCGATAAACGATCTGGGGAAGCGTGCTCACGCCCCTTGAGGCCCACCTGTTCCAGCAGCAGATGGGCGCGTTCAAAATGGGCTTTGCCCAATAATTGAGAAGGTAAAACCACATTCTCCAAAACCGTAAGCGTGGGGATTAAATTAAAAAACTGAAAGACAATCCCCATGTGCTGGCGGCGAAACAGGGTGCGCTGTCGTTCAGTTAATTGACTCAGACAGGTTTCTCCGCACCAAATCTCACCCTGTTCAGGGGTGTCTAAGCCCCCAATTAAATTGAGCAAGGTACTTTTACCCGAACCACTGGGACCGAGCAAAACCGTCAACTCAGCAGCCGGAAAGAGGGTGGAAACCTGATTCAGAACCTGTTTTTTCTGACCGCCTTCGGTATAACCCATTGAGACATTTTTAAACTGCACAGAGGCAGAGGATGCGAAATGATTGTCCATATTTTTAACATACCACAGGACAAAAGAGGGGCCCTAGCAAAAACCCCCTGGGCAAAATCAGAAAATTGCCAGGGGGTTAACGTTCGTTTCAAATCAAGCTTTAGAGTAGATTCAAAGCAGACTGGGGTGCAATATTGGCCTGGGTCAACACAGAGGTGCCAGCCTGAACCAAAATTTGCGCACGGGTCAAATTGGCCGTTTCGGCTGCAATATCTGCATCGCGAATGCGCGATTCAGATGCGGCCAGATTCTCTCTGGAAA
>JADMKE010000046.1 GCA_018780035.1 Candidatus Sericytochromatia bacterium | reverse complement strand
CGCTCAGAAGTTGCTTAGAAGCCCATCCCGTTCACGGGATTGGGAGTGTCACGGCTTTTAGCTCCGTGTCTTTGACAAATTGAGACCGATTTATGAGGGTCCAGGTCTGTTTTAATTCCAAGCTGTGGGCATCAATCAAATAGATCCTGACATAGTCTGACTTAACCTAAGTCGTAATTGTTCCTGAAAGGGCAATATACTTGCCATCGGGGGACCATTTGGCCTCAAAATTCAATGGAAAGCTGTAAGTCAGTGGATTTTCAAAAGACCCTGTCGTGTTGAGTTCAAACTGAATCGGGCCCAATCCAAACGGGCATCCGGTGAGAAGTCCCACTGCCCAAACCAGGGGTAAGCCTTTGGCAAATGAAGTCAACTTTTTCATGGCTTTTCCTCAGGAACTTGGATCAAAAACATCAATGGATGGTACTGCGGCCCCCCAAAAAAAGGCAAATCCACAGCCGGTTTGTTTTGCCAGAACTATGAGAAATTGTT
The DNA here is from genome assembly GCA_018780035.1 of Candidatus Sericytochromatia bacterium. Taxonomy (GTDB): domain Bacteria; phylum Cyanobacteriota; class Sericytochromatia; order UBA7694; family UBA7694. The sequence goes on along the minus strand of JADMKE010000046.1, from coordinate 59,628 downwards.
TCAGGGGCAACGGTCTGTAGGCGGCCGCTATGCTGTCATGAATCAGGTTTTCTCCTTTGGCAGGATGATATCCGACCACAAGCACATAATGCTCATTGCCAAGACCTCCAAAGTCCAATAAGACCATGACTGGCTTGGCCTGATGTATTTCTGCCAGCAGCGTTTGCAGATCCCCATTCAGTGCTTTTGCTTGGAGTCCTTTTTCTTGCAGGTAAGTGAGAATGCTCTCTCGGCTGGTTGCCAGGTTGAGGGGATTGCCTTCAGCTGCTACTTTTAAGTCACGCAGGCTGCACAGCCCCAGGACGATTACCTTTAGCTTTCGATTTCGGCCCAAATCTATGGTTCACACCTGAGAGCATCTTTTTTCAGGTTATTATACCGAATTTGGGCCGTGAAGGGCTAATGACTGCGCTGGGGCTTGTATTGGCCTGCACGGGCAGGGGTATAACCCCCACTTTTTTTGCCTGCGCCAGAAGGGGTTTGTGTCAGCGGGCGCGCAGAATGCCCTGACTGACTTGGGCGCTTGGCTTTGTAGCTATTGCCATTGGGATTTTTAGCATTGGCTGCACTGGGAATAAAGCCGCCTTTGGCAGGAGAGTAACCAGTTTTGCTGCCGACCGGGAGTTTGACAGGCAAAGGTGCCGCCAATTCGGGCAAAGGACTGGGCTTGGGGGTGATGGGCAGGGGTTTGCCTATCAGCTTTTCGATACTTTTGAGGTATTTGTCTTCTTCGACTGAGGTAAACGTCAGAGCATCACCGGTAGCGGCAGCACGGCCCGTGCGACCAATGCGATGCACGTAGTCTTCAGCGTGGGTGGGTGTATCATAATTGATCACGTGGGTCACGTTTTCGATATCCAAACCCCGCGCTGCGATATCTGTGGCCACCAATACTTGGCAGCGGCCATGGCGAAAATTGTCCAAGGCGGCAAGGCGCTGGGCCTGGCTGCGGTCGGCATGAATCCGGGCAGCTTCGATGCCCTGACGGCTAAGTTGTTTTGCTATCCGCTCGGCCCCGTGGCGGGTGCGGCTAAAGACAATAGTGGAGCCGGTATCGCTGTGGTTGAGCACATGTACGAGCAAGCGCAGTTTTTCGGTTTTTTCGACTTTGTAGACCACTTGGCGCACGCTGCGTGCTGTGGTGTTGCGGGGGCCAGCCAAGATCAATTCTGCATTATGGCTGAAGCTGCGGCCCAATTTCTCCATTTCGGGAGGCATGGTGGCAGAGTAAAGCAGGGTTTGGCGCTCAGTCGGGATATGCGCCACAATCCGTTTGATATCTGGCATAAAACCCATGTCCAACATGCGGTCGGCTTCGTCGAGCACCAAAAACTTCACGCCTTTGAGGCTGACCACGCCATTGCGCAAATGGTCGAGCAAGCGACCGGGGGTGGCCACGAGAATGTCGATGCCACGGCGCAGGGCCATTTCTTGGGGGCCGGATTTGACACCACCATAAACGGCTGCGCTTTTGATACGCATAAAACGGCTGTAGTCTTTGATGGCGACATCAATTTGTTCGGCCAATTCGCGGGTGGGGGTGATAATTAACGCCTGGGGTTTGGTGCCACCGGGGGTCAGCATTTGCAAAATCGGCAGGGCAAAGGCCGCCGTTTTGCCGGTGCCCGTCTGGGCACAGCCGATCACGTCTTTGCCTTGCAGCAGCAGGGGAATGGTTTTTTCCTGAATCGGGGTGGGGGTGGCATAGCCCATGGCTACCAGGCCCTTGAGTAATTCAGGGTTGAGTTTAAAATCGCTAAAATTCATGGAATACTTTCTGAAATTGAGATAGGGGTTGGGGTATCCAAAAGAAAGTACTGAGGGCCAAAGCCAAACTGAAGATTGCAGTGGGATACCGGGATGGGCAAACGAAGCCCGTCAAGCCATTCATATGTGTCAAATGGCGTTCAACCTATGCTCACCTTAGCACAACCTTAACCTTTTTGTCGATGAGAAGGCGGTGGGGACATCGCCTAAAATCCAAGCTAATGTTTGTTGGCTGCTTCAGGGGCTTTTTTCCCACCTTTAAAGACCTTGCCCAGGCCCGTAACCGCCAAGAGCACCACAATCCCTGCCAAGACTCCCGCCAAACCATCGAGAATGGTGGGCAAAACCCCTTCGAGAATGTGCCCCACCCCTGGGATATTGTGGGTGCCGTGCGAAAAGTCATGGATCCATTTGTGGGCGGTTTCAAAGCCATGGGTTAAAATGCCGCCACCGACGGTAAACATCGCCACGGTGCCGAGTACTGAGAGAAACTTCATCAACGCGGGGGCTGCCATGAGCAGGCCTTTGCCCACTGTGCGTTGCAGTTGTGCCAGCGGGCCGGTTTTGGTGGTCTTGCTCAGGTAAAGCCCCAAGTCGTCCATTTTGACGATGCCTGCCACCAAACCATAAACGCCCACGGTCATGATCAGGCCAATGCCCGACAGCACCAAGACCTGGGTCATAAACGGCGCTTTGGCCACGGTGCCCAGTGAGATCGTGACAATTTCAGCGGAGAGAATAAAGTCTGTGCGGATCGCGCCTTTGATCTTTTCTTTTTCCAGTACAGCCAAATCGACATCGGGATCAGAGAGGGCTTCGATCAATTCTTCTTCGTGGGCAACGTCTTCGGCGTGGCTGTGCAACAATTTATGCGCCAGTTTTTCCACGCCTTCGTAACAGAGGTAGGCACCGCCAATCATCAAGAGGGGGGTGACGGCCCAGGGAGCCAGGGCGCTGATCGCCAGTGCCAGAGGCACCAAAATGACCTTGTTGCGCAGCGAACCCAGTGCCACGGCCCAGACCACTGGGATTTCCCGCTCGGCGCGCACCCCTGAGACCTGTTCCGCATTCAGGGCCAAATCGTCACCGAGCACCCCAGCAGTTTTTTTTGCTGCCACTTTGGTCATCAGGGCCACATCGTCGAGGATGGTGGCGATATCATCAATCAGGGCTAAAAGACTGCTCCCGGCCATGTTCCGATTCCTTGTGAAATTTAAAGTTAAACAGCTTCAGTATACCTGAAGAAAGGTCAATATTTCCTGTTCGAGAGCCGTGTCATTGTCGCCCAATAAAAAATGCCCGGCCTGGGGGATCACCACTCTTTGGCCCTGGGGCAAGAGCGGTGCAAACCAATCCGTTTGGCGCGAGAGCAATTGCTCTTTTTCGCCGCGCAGGCACAAAACGGGTGCGCTGATCTGGTCAAAGCGGTAGGGAAGCAATTCAGCGGCCCCCGCCATCAACATGCCCTGTACATGGCGGTTGGATTTAAAATAGCTGGTGATAAAGGCCTCGCGAAAAACCGGGTCACTTTGGTCGTAATTCCAGCACCATTCACGCAGGCGATCCTCCACATGCGCGCGGTTGTGTTTTTTAAAGCGGTGGGCCAAGCCATAGGGCTGTAAAGCCAAGGCCAATTTCCAGTCCAGCTTAAAGAGGCCTGCCTCCATCCAGACCGCTCGGGTAATCGGCATGGTGCGTTTACGCAGCATCAGCTGATAGGCCAAATAGCCCCCCATGGAATGCCCCATCAAGAGATACGGTTGGCGCAGTTTGCGGTTGATAAACAACTCCAATTCAGCGATATAACGTGCCATCTGACGGCTTTCGCGGGCCGGTGATCGCCCAAAACCCGGCAGATCGGGGGCCACAACCCGAAAATGGCGGGCCAGAGTTTGAATCAAGGGCAAATACAACTTGGCATCAGCGCCATTGCCATGTAATAACAGCAGCGGTGAGCCTTGCCCTTGTTCAAGATAGTGAATATCTGTGACTGAATCATATAAATAGCGAACTTCTGACATAAACAGACTGTTTCTCAGGATCCTTTTGCAGAGGGTGTTACATTGCATTTTAACCCGTTTGGGGGTGACCGTGTCAGCCAGCTAAATCCAGCTTGTCATCAGGCTATTCCCATGATACTGTGTTAGCGAGTGTAGGCCCTGTGATTTAGCTGTATGGCCTGCTTAAGCGAAGGTGGATGTGCGATTGTGGAAAACCCATTGCAAGACCAAGAAGCCCAACTGCTGCAGATTTTGGAGCAGAGAGCGATTGTCAATGCCGAGACAATAGAACGGCTGCAAGCAGAGCAAGCTGCTCGGCGCGAAGCTGCCCAAAACAAATTGGCGGGCACCCTCTTTGCTGTGGATTTGGCCCAGCGCAAGCTGATCATTCAAGATGCCTTGAGTGGCACTTTTTTTAAAGAGATATTGCTGAGTGAGACAACCGTCTCACCAGATGCCGTGACCCCTGCGCCCGTGGGTTTAAATCTGGCAATGGTGGATGCCAGCAATGGCAATGCTAAGGGTCATTTAGACTGGCAGCCCAGTCCTCTCTATGGCCTGATCGTGAGCGAAGAGCGCTCATTTATCTATCCTCCGCAGCCGCTGTCTGCAGAGCAATTGCCTGCCAGTTCGTTTTGTCTTTGTCCTGCAGCCTACCAAGATACTGCCTATGATCTTTACCTGGACGAAGATTATGCCCATTTATTGATCGTCGACCGCGAAGCCGGACAAATTCAGGTGCTTTCGATCGAAAGCCAGCAAATCTTGGGCACGGTGTCTGTACGGCCCCAAGGCTTAAAACGGGCTTTAAATCTGGCTTTTGATGGTGCCAACAGCATTGTCTATCTCACGGATAATCAGGCTTTTATGCTCTATTGCCTGGAATTGCCTTCGCTCAAACTCGAAAAAATAGACATTGGCATGAGTGGCTATGCCTTGGGCAATTTGGCGCTCAGCCCCGATGGACAACACCTGTTTGTCTTGACCTTAAAGCCGACCGAAAGTTTGCTCTTGCTCGATTTAGAGACCCATGAGCTGATCAAAGACATTCCTTTTAAAGGCAATCTATACAGTGGGTTACAATCTGCCGCTTACGATCTGCTGACACAGACACCGGATTTAGAACACCTGCTTTTGATGACCTGTCTTGAAGAAGAGGGGGCTCAGCCCCTGCCGCTGATCACCGTCTTGGATGCCAACAAAGGCAAAACCCTGCAGCGCTATACCTTGCGCGATCAGACTCTCGCCCCATCTATGTTGGTTTTTCCCTATGCCAATAATTTGGGGGCGTACCAAAAAAGCATCATCGAATTGCTGCTTGAAGAAGGGCTTGTCAGCCGCACATTATTGGCCAGTTTGCAAACCGTGGACATGGATGGCCCCGATGCCCCCGATCAGGGCCAGGGATTGGTGCCCACTTTGGTGCCTTTGCCGGCGGCTCCCATTACCTTGCAGCCCGAACAGGCCCTGCCGGTCATTCTGGATTTGCTGGCAGACAAATTTTACCAACAGACCGAAATTGTTCTGCAAAATGATGCCGAAGCTTGGGGCCGAGTCAAAGCTGAAGCTGAACAAATTCGCCAATTTTTGCAAGCGCATGATGCTGCAGACATTCAAATTCCGGCCTTATTTGGACGCTATGATCTGAGTGCTTGGCTGAGCCGGGCCGATCTATTGATGCAAATTGAGCAACGCCAACGTGAGGCCGAAGCCAATCGCACGCCGCCAGAAAAATGCCCCAGTTGTCAGGCTTTTTTGCACCAAGCTTGGGAGTGCCCGAGCTGTGGCTTAGAGCTGGACAGCCCTGAGCGGGTTGAGCAAAAAGCCCTCAGTTCATTGCCTGCCTTTGCCCATTTGCCCCAGTTTCATATACTCCTGGCTGACAGCCTTCGCCGCCGCTTGGTTTTGCTCGATCAGAACCGCACGCTCGACTGGGTGCTCGAAGAAGAGGCCCTTGGCAGTGTCGTTCCCTGGAACGTGCTCAAACTCGCGAATAAAAACCTCTTGATTGTGGACCGGGACAACAATCAGATCTTTGAGACAGGCCCGACCGGGCAAGTCAAATGGATGTTGCCACAAAATACACCCGAAAGCCAATTGCAGCAACCGTTTAAAGTGAGTCTATTTTACCAAGACGAACAAGAACTCTTTTTGGTGGTGGATCAGGGCAATCACCGTGTGGTGGCTTTGGATCGCGAAGGGCATTTGCATTGGCAATATGGCCAGACCGAGATGGGGGGAGCCGAAGAGGGGCAATTGGATCTGCCCTCCCATTTGCAATGGACCTTTTCTGGAACCTGCCTGATTTCAGACACCGGTAATAACCGGGTGCTCGAAGTGAATCGCGTCGATGGCCAGGTTCTGCGCAGCTTTGGCGAAGAAATTGGGCTCTTTGGTCCAGTTTATGCCGAGCGCTTGAGCAATCTGAATACCTTGATTGTGGATGCAGGCAATTACCGCGTTTTGGAATTGGATCAAGAGGGTGATTTGGTCAACGAATGTTTCTATTTCCGCGAGGAAATGGGCGAGAGCATGCGTATGGACTTGCCCGTACACGTGATCCGGGGCGAGAAACAAAACCTTCTCCTGGTCGATGAAGAAAAGGTCGTCGAGCTTTTGCCCAATAAACGCCGGATTATCTGGTCATCGCTTTTGGACCATTTGGCCCAACGGGAGCAGATTACCGAAGACGTGCAGGGGGCGGGAGAACAATACACCCAGTCGTTTTACCAATACAAAATGCCGAGTATGGAAGAGCTGATCACACGCCTGAGAAAAAGCGAAAACCAGCAAAAACAACTCGATGCCTTAAATGCCCGTCTGATGGCCAATTTTCAGCGTCTGCTCGAAGTGCGCAGAGAAATGGATGCCCTGCGGGCCCAGCGCTCCAAGGTCAAACAACTCAAAGAAACCGAAAGCCATTACCCACTTTATAGCATTGATCGCACCCACCACTACGTGATGTTATTGGATCGCAAAGGCAAAGCACTCTGGCATTTTGGCGGAGATGCCAAACAAAAATTGCTGCGCCCACAGCAAATTTCTGAAACCGAAGATGATACGCTGCTGATCACCGACACAGGGAATCAGCGTGTACTCGAAGTGCTGTGCAACAGCCAAGATGTCTTGTTGACCATTGGTGGCAAAGATCACCGGTTGCTTAACCAGCCCCGCAGCGCCTTCCGCACATTGGGCGGGCACACCTTGATTGCCGATCAGGGCAACCGGCGCTTGGTAGAGATTTCCAAACAGGGTCAAGTGGTCTGGGAATTCAAAAACCTGGTTCAAATTGTCAGCCCCTATTTTGCCGCTGAACAGGGAACAGGCACCATTCTCTTTGCCGATTGGGCCCTGCAAATGGTCAAAGAGATCAGCCGCGATGGCACGGTAATCTGGTCATATGGCCAGTCACGCCGTGTGGGCAATGGGCCCAACCAACTCTCTTCACCTGAATATGCCGTTCGACTGGCTTCAGGTGCTACCTTAATTGCTGATACCCACAATGATCGGGTGATCGAGGTTGCTCCCAACCGCCAGATTCTCTGGCAATACACTGGCACTGAAAGCATTCCCATGCCCCACCCGAGCTTTTGCAAACGCCTGCCCAACGGCAATACCTTGATTGCTTTTGACAATTACCGCCAATTGGTAGAGGTCGACCCTGAAGGCAGTCCCTGTTGGCATTTTGAGTTGGGCAACCTCTCCCTGATTCGCTAAATTATGTGCTTGTCTGGCACGCTTGGCAACAATCTCTCAGCAATTTGACGCTTGCTTTTGTTAGAATAAGACAGACCTTTATTGGCCACGCTTAAATTTTTGAATCAGCAAGCGAGTATCATCATGATTGAGACCCTGCATAAACATTATTTGTCTCTTGAAGAAATCCAGATTCCCGAAGCCAAAGCCGCTGACGAACACAAACTCTCCCAGTTGATCAGCAGTATCCAGGAAAACGGTCTGATCAGCCCCATTGCGATTAACCATGAACATGTTTTGCTGGCGGGTTATCACCGGCTTTTGGCTTTCCAACGCCTGGCAGTGCAAGATCCTGCCAATTACAGCCGCATACCTGTACGCATCTTAAACGAAGCGGATTTTCGCCAAACCCAACAACTTGAGACCACCGAAACGCTCTTTCGTTCGGATTTGAGTATTCTCGAAAAAGCGGAACATTTTAAGCATTATTTTGACGCGCTTAAATACGGTCAAGAACGCCACAAAACCACGGTTATTTTTAAGACTTTGGATATTTCTCGGCGCACTTTTTTTAATTTGCGTGCCATTGCCGAACAATTGAGCGATTCCGTTCGGGAGCGTATCAAAGCCATGCCCAGCCGCGAATTGGCCAATTCAACCCATCAATTATTGGGGTTGTGTAAATTTGACGAGGCGATGCAAATGCGCATTTTGGAGCGCTTTGAAAATGGGGCTTTGCCCACGATTTTTGACGCCATCCGGATAGAAGAAAAAGAGCAGGAAGATGAGGCCACTGGCCGCAAACGCAAAAAGTACCTCAAGTCTCCCAGTCTCAAACTCCAAAAGGATCTGCGCAAGGATTTGCTTAATTTGTCTCAGCGCACAGGCCAAGGCCAAAACGAATTGTTCAATGAGATCTTTGAAGCGGGTTTGGAGTTGATCCAACGCAAATACCCCCAGTGATAATTGTTAAGCATACTTAATATAAAAATAAGCAATGTTTAATAATTTTGGCCTATAGATAACATAAGATTACAACGACACGCGGGAGACTATTCAGATGCAAAATCTTAATCCCAATTCCGCCCACGTCGCCAGCGCTCCGCTGATAACCGAAACGGTCAGGCCCCAACCTGCCGCACCGGTAGCAGCAGCGCCTGCGGTCCAACGGGCAGAATCGCTTTCAACGGGTGAGCAAGTCAAACTTGACTCTTACACGGTCAAAAGAGGCGACACCCTCTGGGACATCGCCGGGGTCAAACTCGGGGATAATAAAAAATGGCCACTGCTCTTTGCCCTCAACAAAGACCAGATCAAAAACCCCGACCTGATCTACCCTGGGCAGGTGCTTACCATTCCTCAAAAAGTGGAGGTGGCCCCACCCGCACCCCCGACGGCCATTCCCTCTCCCGTCGATCCCACTCCCCCGCCTGTCCAAGAAGAACCGGTGCCTGTCCCGGCCCAGCCCGCTCCAGCCCAGCCCGCACCTGTTCAAGACGTCCCGGTTGCGCCACCCGCTGCCGCCGAACCCCCGGTGCTCAAACCCCCCAGTGAATTGCCGGAGCCTGCTCCAGATCCTGTTCCTGCGACCCCTGCGCCTGTACAAGAAGAACCCGTTGCGCCTGTCGCACCTGTACAGACAGCCCCTCCCGTTGAACCTGTGGCGCCTCTGCCTCCAGGAGCCGTGATTGGTCAGCCCCCTGTGGCTGAAAACAAAGGCAATGGCGTTGGCAAAGCTGCGTTAATTGGTGGCACAGTTGCCACTGTTGCCACCGGTGCCGTTTTGATTGGTGTGACCAAATCCCTCGCTCCTCCCCTCTCCAATTTGGGCGGATATGCCACGGCGCAAGTTGTGGCAAAAAGTGTCAATGGTGTGATTGGCAAAGTGGGCTTACATGTGCCCGCTGGCCCCGCTTTGGCCAAAATTGTATCCAAGGTAGGCGGGCCCAAAGTGGCTGGTGCTGTCACAGCTTTGGCTGTGGGGGCCGTCGTCGCTGGGGTCGCTGCAGGGGGATATTATCTCTACAACAAAGCCACCCAAAAAGACACCCCCGCCGCACAGCCTCCGCAGGTTCCTACAGCTGCCCCACCCTCATCAGCGCCTGCTCCAGCAACCCCCACCAATGCAGCAGAAGCCGCAACCGGTTCCGCAGATAATCAGCAGCCAGTGGCCAATGATGTCAACACAGCACGGGCCGAGTTAATGAAAAAACTCGATGCCAATCTGGCTCAAAAGAGCTATTTTGGCTATGGTTCGGTCGTCAATACGCAAGAGACCTCTCAGCTCAGCGAGCAGCTGTGGGTGGGTGCGACTGAAATTTCACACCGTCTCGATGTTGCCAAAGCCTTGGTGAACAATGGCATGGCCTCAGAATTGGGTCGGATCATGGGCAACTCAGGGGTCTCCGACCTCGAAGTGGCTCAGTTGATGGCCCAACCCAGTTTCCCAACCAAAGAATTTATGGCTGGAATCGACGATAACAAAGCCACTTTGGTTTTGATCTCGCTTTCGAATGTCTCTGCCATGGGTGAGCCCGAAACATCGCGCCTGCTCAAAGAGATTGCCACTTCCTTTGACGGCCGCTTCAAAGACCGCGAGACGCCTTTTGTGCGCCTCAAGTCTCATCACGAGACCATGGGGACCTGGAGCCAGGTTCCAGCAGATGTGCGCAGCCAAATTGAAGCCCTGATCAAATAAACTGCTATACTCAATTGCTCAAAAGCCCGGAGAACCGGGCTTTTCTGCTTTTTTGTGTCTCAGAATCTGCTAAGCTGTAGGGAAAATGGTTTGAAAGAGCCTTGAGGAGCAGTGCGGTGACACAGATTTTGTTGGTTGAAGACGATGCCCATATCGCCAATGGGCTCAAATTCAATCTCGAATTGGAAGGGTATCAGGTTAATCACGCAGCCGATGGACAGATCGCCAAAACCTGGCTCTTTGACCAAAAACAGGCCTATGATTTGATCATCCTTGACTTAATGTTGCCCCATTTAAGTGGATTTGATCTCTGCCATGCCCTGCGCCGTCAAAAAAACTATACCCCCGTTTTGATTCTCACAGCCCGCAATTTTGAACAAGACAAAATCAAAGGACTGCGTCTGGGGGCCGACGATTATTTAACCAAACCCTTTAACCTCGAAGAATTGCTCACCCGGATCCAGGTGCTTTTGCGCCGCCAGCAATGGCACCAACTCCAGACACAGTTGACCCGTTTGCAGTTTCGGGATATTGTGATTGACTTCGAACGTTTTGAGGTCAGTATGGCAGGGGAGCCGATCAAACTCACCCCCTTGGAACTCAAATTGATCAAGGTTTTTGCTGAGAACGATGGCTTGGTGCTCTCGCGTGAGGAAATGTTGGAGCGGGTGTGGGATATTCACGATGGCAGCAGTTTGCGCACGGTCGACAATTTTGTCATGCGCTTGCGCAGGCTCTTTGAAAAAGACCCCACTCATCCCCGTCATTTTCACTCTATTCGCGGGGTAGGCTATAAATTTACCCAGTCCGAAACGGCAGATTAAATGCGCAAAAGGGTATGTTATACTGGCCTCGTGCGCTTTGGGGCCATGGCCAAAGCCGGAAAAAACACATAAAATTCTCAGAAAAAACAGGTGAGGCAAATCATGAAAAAAAGAATCCAAAACCCAATATTAAACCAAACCCTGACCCTGGCCTGTGCTTCTTTTGCCGCAATGGCAACTTTGGGACCTGTTCCTCAGGCTGAAGCTGTCACCATTACCTATTCCGACAAAACCCAGCGAATCGCTCCCTATTTTGATTTTCGTGGGGACTATGATCTGCCTTTTAATTTAAACGTCTCAGGTGCTTTGGGTTTTACCCCTGATCTCTCTTCGTTTGTGCCACCTTTGGCAGTTTCAACAGGCAGCGGCGGGTCTGATCTGCTTTCACAGGCGATAGCCAGTATCAAATGGGATACCCTTTTCGACCTGCAACTGAATGCCGGTTATAATTTTCAACTGCTGGGCTTGGATCTGGGCATTGGCAAGATTTCCACAACCCTGACACCCTACGCAGGCTATCGCCATATGTTTACCTCAACAGGTTCATTGACTGCAACCCCCACCAATTCTCAGCTGATGGGCATGAATTATGGGGCCAAACTCAAACTCGGTCTGCCCCTTGGTTTTTCGGGTTATGGCTATGTCGGCGCATCCACCTTGTTTGGCGGCAGCATAGACCAGGGTAGCGGAGCCACGCCGATCAATACCAAAAATATGACCCTGCCTGAATTTGGACTGGGAGCGGCTTGGAATTTGCCCATCTTTAATTTGGCCAGTGTTTACCTCGGCTACCGGGGCTTTTTTCTGCCCAGCGATTTGCGCTTGAGCAACAGCCTCGACAATGGCACCTCAATGGTTCACGGCCTCAATGGCGGGATCAATATCCTCTTCTTTGGCATCTAGGATCGTTTTTGTGGGAAGCTGACCCACTAAGCGAGCAGCGCCAATACATTTTCGGGGGGGCGGCCCAGAGCGGCCTTCCCGTCTTTGACCACAATTGGCCTTTCAAGCAAAGCGGGATTGTCCACCAGCAATTCAAGCCATTCTTGGCGGGAACGCTGATCTTTGAGCGAAAGCCCCAAGGCCTTAAATTGGTCTTCTTTGCTGCGGATCAGGGCTGTTGGCTCCAGGTTTAACATTTGGCAAATCTGGTCGAGTTCTGCGGCGCTGGGTGGGGTTTTGAGGTATTCAATCACTTCAGGCTTTTGGCCCCGCTCCGTTAACAGGGCCAGGGTTTCGCGGCTTTTGCTACAGCGGGGATTGTGGTAAATTTTCATGACTGTCTTTCTGGGGTCTCTTTTTTATTTTTCTTGGTTTTGGCGTCTTTGGCATTTTTGGAGTCAGGGGAATCCACTTTGTAGGTCTGCTCCATAAAGTCGAGTACCATTTCGCGTACATCGCCCCGATTCGGCAATGATCCAATCATGCCGTACATGGCCGCTGTGCGTTTGGGAACGGCAGATCCCTTGGGGCCCACCGATGAGGATTTAGAAAGCACCTGACTAAACACTTTCTCTGGCAAGAGGCGTGAGAGACCCCGCACCAAAGAAACCTGCACTTTGGAACTCACATTGCTCCAATTGAGCTTGCGGGCGGCCGCTACTGAGGCCTGCAAATCTGCGACGAAGCGCTGGGTGCTCTGAACATGGCCGTGGTTCACAGTTAAATGCAGGCAGGCTGGATTTTGCTGGCGATCCAGATGCCAGCCACGTACCGTCATTTCGTCGCCCACGGCGTAAATATCCAACTCTTCAGAGCCTATGGCAAAGATGCTCATCTCTGGTGTGCTGATCACGTGAAGGCCTTCAATTTTTTCTACTTCTTGCATCAAATACCGGGTGGCCGACATGACTTCTTTGGCGATCTTTAAATAACCTTCTTCGCCCAAAAAATTCATCACAGCCCAGGCCGCTGCAATGCTGCCCCCTGGTCGGGTGCCGGTCATGGTGGGTGAGGGATAAATCCCGCCCGGCCAATCGGTATAGACATAAAATTGGTGGCGCCAGAGTTCGGGCGAGCGGTAGAGCACCACCGAAGCGCCTTTGGCGGCATAGCCATATTTGTGTAAATCGGCAGAGATCGAGGTCACACCTGGCAGTTTAAAGTCAAATTCGCGAATAGGATAGCCGAGTTTGCGCACAAAGGGCAGCATCAGGCCGCCCACACAGGCATCGACATGAAAGGGAATCTCACGCTCGAGGCAGATCTCGGACAGTTCTTCGATCGGGTCCATCACGCCATGGGGATAAGCCGGGGCTGAACCCACTCCCAAAATTGTGCGCTCGGTAATGGCTTTGCGAAAAGCTTTGACGTCCACGCGCATGTCGTCGCGAAGGGGAACATGCACTGGGGTGATATCAAAATAGTGGCAGGCTTTGTCGAAAGCGGGGTGGGCACTTAAAGGCAGAACCAATTCTGGTTTTTTGAGTTCGGGATTGCGACTGCGGGCATAGTCTCGGGCGGTTTTGACAGCCATTAAAATGCTTTCGGTACCGCCGGTTGTCATATTGCCCACGGTGTTTTCATCGCCGTTGAGCAGGTTGGCCAACATCGCCACCACCTCGGATTCAAATTTGCGTAAACTCGGAAAAGCGCCCGGATTCAGACCGTTCTCGGACATGAACAGGGCATGGGCCTCTTTGATTACTTCGAGCACTTCATCACCCGCATAGAAGACCAGGCTGAAGACTTGACCATCGCGCCAATTGACGTCTTTTTCTTTGAGGGTGTTCATGGCTTTAAACAGTGAGTCTTTACTGCGACCAGATTTGGGGAATTGAAAAGGCGGCATGATGAGGTATCCCTGTGTTTTATTCTTAAGCTATTATACCTGCTATTTCTTAACAAACCCTGAATTGATCGCACACAGAAACCCTGCTTCACCGACCACCACGGGCTTGATTTTTTTCTGAATCAAACCTTTGGCAATATAGTCGATGCACACACTGATTTTCTTGGCTGCTTTGAGCCTGCCCTGGTGGCCCTTGGGGCCTTTGTAGGCCTGCTTTTGTTCCAGAGCGCCGACAATACTCAGGCCCACCAATTCTTTGTCTTTGGGTTTGGCCTTGAGCCACTCAGCGGTGGTTTTTTTGATCAAGTGAGTGTCTACTTTGTTGAGAGCCAAGCTGGGAGCCATTTGCCAGCCAGACAATAGCAAAAGCACCAGCGCTGCCAAACAGAAGGGTTTACTCACATATACCCCTTTTTCTTTTCGAGCTGCAAGATCACATTGGCATTGTATTTCTCAAGTGCTGAGAGCAGTCCATCATGGTATTTGGGATTGGGTTTATACCAGGGAAAACTTGCAAAATAGTCCTGCAGGGGTTTGTGCTGAAAGATGCGGCCATGAATGGCGTAAATCGTGTTTCGCGCCACCATCAAGTCCCATTCGGAGAGGTAGTCAATTTCAGAAGCGATAATTTTTTCACTTGAGCGGGCAATATCCAGCCCAAAAGAAGGCACGAGCATCTCTGCCTGGGCTTTAGTTAGGCCCACCTGTATTGCATTTTCGGCATTCATGGCGCCACCCCCGCCAGTGACGTGTTTCCAACTGGAACCACTCAATTTCAGTAGGCTATTGCCCCCCGCTTCTCCCCCACTCCAACTAACCCAGGCCCAGACCCCGATAATACGTACGCGGTCCAAATCACAATCTTTGCCAATCCCGCCAAAATGCGCCGGACTGCAGACGATTTTTTTCAAAACTGGGTAATGCTTTTGAGCCAGTTTGCCTTGGCCACTGTATTCCACGGCCCAGGTGGGCAAAGAGATCAGATTCAGAAAGAGAGTCGCAAATAAGATTTTTTTCATAGGGACCTCAGGGTTATTCTTTGAAAGTTGAAATTCAGCATACTCAGTTTCAAACTTTTCATGTAGATTTTATTATGTTCGTGGCTAAATTCGTCTGGAATTGTCTAGATCATTCTACTGTAATCTGTTACTTGACAGCTGGAAAAATCATAAAGGATGCCTCCCGTGATCAAGCCCAAATGGACTTTTCCCCCCGGACTGACCTGGCCCGGTGCTCTTTATTGCCTGTGGGCCACGCTTGCCATTGGCTTGAGTCTGATCGCAGGTGGGTTAAAACCCGAAAATATGACCCGCTTGCTGGTCCTCGCCTTTTTGGCTTTGAGTCTCTGGTTCAAAGCTCCCCTGATCAAGGCATTTTCAGGCTTTCAGCCCTACACCCGCTTTGTCGGCTTGGGGTGTCTCTTGGCTTCGGTGGTGGAGGGTTTTCACATGATCTCCGAGCCGGTCTTTCGCTCTCTGCGCGTCACAGCAGCCACGCCTTGGCATCAGGCTTTGCTCAATTTTGGCCTGGATTTGCTGTTTACCTTGCCCGCGTATGTCGTGATTTTTTCGCTGATCTGGTACTTGAGCAACCGCTATGTCTATTCGTTTTGGGGCTATGTGATCATCATGGGTATGGCCCAAGCCTTGGGGGATGGCGGGCTCTACTTTTTTATGGCTGCACCGCCGATGTTGGCTTTTTTGCCCTATCCCATGACCAATTACCACGCGGTCAATCTCTTGCCTTTTCTGGCGGTGCGAGAGCAATTGCAACCTCAGAAAAAATCAGGAGGTTGGTTGGCGATTCCGGCCATTATCGCCACCTATTTTGTCTGTGGCGCATTGATTCAAATCAGTGGTAAATATTTCGGGCTTTGACAATCGCAGAGGACATAGTATAGTGAGAGCCTTCATAGACCCATTCAGGCATTTGGGAGCCTGATACCAGGTTGCTACTCGGCCTGTTTTCAGCAATTAATCATTACCTAAAGGTAGGGATCTTCAGATGTCGAGACATGCCATTGTTTGTGTTTCAAGTTTGCTGTTGGCTTTGGGGCTGAACACAGGCTGTGATCCTGCGCTATTGAATGGCCTGAGTGGCAATAACGCCGTGGAACCCAGCGCTGACCCTGTGCCTTCGATTCGGGGCTCCGCTGGGCCTGAGGCCCGGCTCAACCCAGATCAAATCGGCAAATTGCGTCCCGATGGCGTTCGGCCATCGGTGGCGGTGCCAAGTCCGCTTGCTTTGCCCACCCGTTTGCGACCCATTTTGGCCAGTGGTGCGCCTTTGACTGTGGTTCCTGTGTTGAAATTTGTGCCAGGTTTGAACGTTCAGACTCTCTTTCAAAGTGACTCACTCGACTATTCAAGCGCGGGGGCTCCCACGCTTAGACGGCGGTATACCCTGTATTTGGGGCATGGTATTCAAGATGCCCAATTGGAGTTTTCTTCGAGTGAACCTGTCAGCAATGGCAGCGGTATCCAGGTCTTTTCTAGCAATGGGACCCTCCTGGGGGAGGTCAAGAATGGGCCTGTGGCGATATATGTTCCAGGTAATGTGGCCTTTCTAGAAGCCTCTTGGGATGGCAATGGGACGGCTCCATTACAAACTCTGGATAAAATCACCATGAATACCCTGCCTGGGGTCCTGCCAGAACCTGTCACGGATAATACCCTTACAGCAGATCGTTTCGCCAGCCTGCCCGTCAGTTTTAACAGCCCCATTCTCTTACATGCGCGCTCCAATCAGAGTAAAACATTTTTTATGACTGTCAAAGGCATGAATGGCAAAAACGTGGATATTGTGCTCGATGGGCCTGGAGAAGTGATTGCCAGCCATCTCAGCGCTGGTTTTCTGCTCCCGGGTAGTTCTCTGGGAATCAAGCGCTTTGAGACTCAAAAAGGCGGCCTGATGACCTTTGCTCCCGGCGATGCGCAAGAGGACACGATCTTAATCACCGTGACGCTTAAACCGGTGACAGGGCAACTTGCCAAAGCCCGTTTCAGTGTGAATCATGTCAGCGATCAAATTCCCCTGACCGTGCGTTTTGCCGGCAATCCGGCCCAATTTGGTGCAGCCAATAATCAGGCCCTGATCGACAGATTTAAAGAGGTGATTGCTCACGCTTCCCGGCGTATTTACCAAAGTACAGAGGGGCGGGCGCGGATTGGTAAACTCAAGCTACTGCTCGGCAATACCCTTAATCCCACAGATATTATCCAAGCGCGGGTGGACCCTTTTCCCTATCCACACCCATTTTGGCGAGAACACGTCACTGCAGCGGGCTCTCCTTTGGCCTTGATTGAAGTTGATCAGAGTTGGTGGGAAAGAGAGACCAAAGATGCCGGTCGGGTGCTGGCTCACGAAATCTTCCATCAGCGCTACGCCTTGCCGGATGAATATACCGATGTTGCAGCAAATTCATCGAACCCCTTCATGCCCGTGGCGAACCAAAGTCGGGTTCTTTGCCCCCACTCAATTATGGGCAATAGCACCGATAATGCAGAATTGTGCTGGTCCGGCAATCACAATCCGAGTGGCGAAACCCAGACTTTTCCCTTTTTAAATCCCAGCAATTTATCCATGTGGGAGTTGATCGCCTCCCGGCTTGGCACCACTGCCCCGAATCGTTCACCTGCTTTGCCCTTGCGCCCCGAGGCCTTTACGATTCCCGGTGACGCAATTACCCTTCCGTTGGCGCTTGAAGTGGTCTCAATTCCAGACCCTGTACCGCTGCCCACCTTGCCTCCCATTCAATTTCCGTTTTAACCTTCAAAGGTTCTCAAGGCTGCATCAGGTAGACGTCTTTAAGCGCATAAACCCGGCTCTGCCAGACCCGCTCGAAGCGGGCCTTGTCAACCACAGGTTTGGCAATCATGCGCAGGCTCAAGATCTGTTGCATGTTCGTGCTGCTGGTCTTGCTGTAGAGCTGGAGGGCAAATTTGGAAAAATCCCGGATCATAAAGTCAAAGATTTGCTCGATTAAATCGTCATCAAGCCCGTTTTGGGGATCGCTGCTGTATTCCAGAATCAGCTGGCCATAGGCAACCAATGTAAAGAGTTCGCCGACTATCAGCAGAAAGTCGATATCTTTGATTTGCTCGGGATTGGGGGGGCAGAGCACCAGCCACTGTTTAAAACGGGCGATTTGTTTGTTGAAGACCTTGAGATTGGGCAGGTCTTTGGACCTGTAGGCAATTTTATAATCGTGAAAGCGGATTTTGCTCAGGCCTTTGGTGCTGCCTTGATTAAACAAAAAATCATCGTTTTTGAGACCCTGAATGGGTTTGAGTTCGGGATAAACCTGGGGATTAAAAAAGTAATTTTTCATAAACTTAATAATCAAAGCCATATTCACATGAACGGTGCCTTCAAGTTTGGGCAATCCGCGTATATCTCTCACGGCCATTTCAAAATAGGTGGATTTTTCGAAGCCTTTGGCGGCGATCACGTCCCAAAGCAGGTTCATAACCTCTTCGCCTTGGGTTGTCACTTTCATTTTAACCATGGGATTAAACAGCAAATAACGCCGATCTTCAGCACTTGCATGGCGGAAATAGTCAATGCTGCGGGTCGAAAAGGCTTTCATCGCGACGAGGCGACAAAAGGCATCCATGAACAATTGCCGGATATGCACAAAATCGGTCACAAAATGATTAAACAGCGAGCGGTTGGCAGCGTGGTTGATGGCCTCGTAAAAAGCATGGGTACACATGCCAATGGCGGCAAAACCCAGATTAAACTTACCAATATTGATGCTATTGAGCACCATGTCCCAAGCAGCTTGGCCCGAAGCCAAAATCTCGTCTTCGCTGACGGGGTAATCTTTGAGTTCAAATTCGGCAATATAGTTCTGGGAGTTGATCAGGTTTTGATGGCAATGGTATTCGGGTTTTGAGGTCTGTGAGACAAAAAAGACAAATTCATGGCTGTCACTTTCGTTCACTTTGGGACGTTTGCCAAAGGTTGAGACATAAGCAGCCAAATTGCCGTTTCCGATATAATATTTGCGGCCATTGGCAAGATACCCCCCCTTGCCGTCGGGTTTCAGGGTCATATCGCTGGCGTAGAGGTCTGCTCCGTGTTCTTTTTCTGAGACGCCAAAGGCAAAGATTCCACCGGCTTGCAAGAATTTGGCTGTTTGTTTTTTCACGGCTTCGTTTTGGCTGATCCAAATGGGCCCGAGGCCCAAAATGCTGACCTGCCAGGTATACCAATAAGACGTGCTATAAAAACCCAGAATTTCGTTGAAGGCGCAGATCCGTGAGGTGTCCCAGCGCGCATCTTCAGCCCCATAGCCCGCTGGCGTCAACAAGGTCGCAAAAGCCTGTTCCTGTTTGAAAAATTCCAAGATATCTGCATACCAGAGCCGTTCTCGGTCATCGTGTTTGATCTGGGCCAGGCCCTTTTTTTCAAAAAAGGCGATGCTTTTTTGCATCAATCCGGCGCTGTTGGGGTCGAGGTGGTTAAAGGTGCTGCGTTGCGGGTGGAAGAGAATCATGGCTACCTGACTTTATTGTACTGGCATTTTAGGCTCGGTTGCTTTTGTGAAAGACCATCCTTACAGATTAACATGGGACCTGGCCTCTGCCCCCCTGCAAAAACATGGACTAAACGAAAATAAGGAGGTAAGCTAGAAGATGAGCTAGAAATTGAGCAACAAACGCCTTGTCATCGATGCCGCTCAAACTTAAATCACGGTTTTCGTGGCCGGTACCTTGCAAATCACCCGGCCAAAGGAGATGAGATTTGTGAAAAGAGCCAGTTTGGCCCTGTCCCTGCTGTTGGTCGCCTGTACGGGGTTTCCCCCGGAGCGGGCCCTCTCACCTGCCAAATCACAGAATGCGGCCTCCCCTGTCGCTTTTAATTTTCCCCAAGATGCCCAAGATGTCCAAGTGCCCGGCAATACCTATGCTTTTTTGCCTTATAATCCCCTCCAAGGGGCCAGTTCGCTCATAAAAAGCCGTTTTGGCCAAGATGAATTGGGCCTCAAAGTGATCCTCGGAACCCCCGGCATGCGCATTCAAAATCTCGAATTGAGCCGTTTTGCCTTTCTCAAGGCTTGGGTCAAAAGCGGTGATCTGTCTAATCAGATAGACAATGAAGAGGGGTATAAGGCTGTCACCAATATTGGCAACAATACCACGAATATGATCATCCGGGCCGTCCCCAAAGGCAAAAACCGCATTGTTTCAGTTCAGGCCTATGACACAGGCAAACAGGCCATCAACGGCGGAATACTCAAAGCAGTTTACAATTCCCTGTCTCAGGACCAAAGCGACGAAATTACCCTGAATTTTAATTGGCAAAGCACAGCGGTGGCCAATGTGATCGAAGCCCTGCAAGCTTCTCATCCAGATCTACTCAATAACTTAAATACCACTGCTTTACAAACCCTGATCAATAATCTCGCGTTTGGCACCAATATTCCCAATGGGGCCAATTATGTCTTTCATCCGGCCAAACTTGATGCAACGGCCATTGCCACAGCCATTGCTGATAACGACGGCCAAATTCCCGCTTATACCCCAGGCAACCCGATCCCCAATGGTTGGCAACAAAATGCGCAACCGATCAATATTGTTGTGCGCACCACCCAAAACCAGCCTTTTACCAATAGCAATATCTCCCTCCAAATCACCGATCCCGCCTCCAGCACCAACCCCAATGCCATCGTCTCACAACCCAATGACAAAAAAGACACGGGCAATATTCCGGCGGTCATTCCCGGCACCTGGGATGCCATTGTCAAAATTGATGGGCTCAATGGTGGGGTCACACAGCGGACAACCGTCACTGTGGATGCCAACGGCAATGTGACCCTGGGCAGCGGCACCACCGGAAACCCCGTGGTCTTGCCACCCGTAATCAAAGCGCAGAGTGCTAATAATGGCTCCTCTGGCAGCACTCTGACCCTGACAGGAGACGGGTTTGACCCCACCGCTGCCTCTTACGACCCCAACAATCCCAATGGCAATCGGGTCTTGATTGGCGGCGTGGCAGCCGTAGTCACGGCTGCTACCGCCACCACCTTGATCGTGACTGTTCCCCCAGGTTTAACGGGCAGTAATTTGCCCGTAACAGTCGTCAACAATAACCAAACCAGCAATCAAGGCAGTTATTCTGTCAATCAGGCCATTACGGCGCTCAACAAACCCGGTGGTAAGGCTGGGGACGAAGTGATATTAACCGTCAGTGGCTTTAAACCCAACGAGACCGACCTGACTGTGCAGTTTACTGGCAGCGCCAATCCGCTGGCGCCAACAGACATTCTCGAAAAAACAGCCACCACGATCCGGGTCAAAGTCCCGGCTGATGCCCAAACAGGGGTGATTACAGTCACCCCCAACGGTGGCAATGGCCTGCCCAGTCCAACGTATACCATCAATACCCCGGTTGTCACCGCCATGGGGCCCCAAAATGGGGCTGTACCAGGGGGCCAATTGGTCTTGAGTGGAGCCAACTTGCAAGGGGCCACGACCGTCAACTTTAGCAATGGCGTTGGTGGACAAATCCCCGCCGCTGTTACAGAGGTTTCAGCCGATGGCACCACCGTCACTGTCACAGTGCCTGCGGGAGCCAAAACTGGGGATGTCACTGTGGTGACACCCAGTGGCAATGCCACATTCCAAAATTATCCGATCATCCAGCCTCCCACCATCACCCAGCTCGGTACTGTGGATACCAGCAGTGGCAAGCCTGTGATCACACTGACGGGCAGTAATTATACTTCGGCAACCCAAGTCAATTTTGCGGGCTTTAATGCCACGGCCTTTGAAGTCATCAGCGATACGGAGATCCGGGCCGTGATTCCTCCCGGCTTTTCGACGGGTCCCGTGACGGTGACCAACCCCGCTGGAAGTGCTACTTCAACGATTTTGGTTGACACCTTTAGCGAAGTGAAAAATTTTATCGGCACGCCCAATCGCTATCTCAGCGCACAGTGGGAAGTGGTCAACGTCTCAGTGCGTCTGTTGACGGATCCAATCTCCAATGTTGAAAAAAATTACACCGACTTCTTTATGTATGGCGCCACAGCCAATCCCGTGATCAGTTATGCTGATTATCTGGCCAATTTCTCAGTGGTCAACAAAGCCGTGGCCCAGCCCCACGGCATTACTTTGGACACCAACAACAATATTTATGTCTCCAATCTCAACAATACAATTGATGCCTTTACCAACGATGGCACATTCTTGTGGCGCAGTGGCGATTCGGTGATTGGCATGTCCGGCACCGTCAGTACTCCTGCAGCTGTGGCCGGAACACCTTGTAATACCCCGCCGACAAATCCAGTGGGATCGGTTCACCGCAGCACTGCCCGTTGGAACACCCCCGAAGATTTGGCTGCGGATGACCAAGGCAATATTTATGTCGCAGATACAGGCAACCACGCCATTCGCAAAATTGATGCCGCCACGGGCAATGTCACGACCGTTGCCATGATTCTTGGCCCCGAGGGCGTCGACTTTAAAGACGGATTCCTCTACGTCTCTTCCAATGAACAGCCCAACAGTCCAACAGGGTCACGCTGTGCTTTTGTCTCAAAAGTCGATGTGAATACAGGCACGGTCACCCGCGTGGCTGGTGATGTGGTCGGGGCAATTGTCAATGCTCAGGGTACCAATGCGCGCTTTAAACACCTTGAAGGCCTCGGCCTAGATGGTCAAGGCAATATTTTTGTCGGCGATGTCGAGAACAATGCCATCCGCAAGATCGATGCCGCAGGCAATGTCACAACATTTGCGACCATCACCCAGGCCTCTACGGGAGCTGCAGCCAGTTTCCTGGTGCACGAAATTCGTGTAGATAAATGGGGCAATATCTTTGTTCCCGGCGAAAACTCTCGCCAAATCTTTAAGATCAGCCCCACCGGTGCCATTTCTATCATTGCAGGCACAGGCACAGCGGGAATCAAAGACGGTGTACCCCGCACTGTGGCGACATTTGATTCACCCCGGGCCGTGGACTTTGACACCAATCAGAATCTGTATATTGCCGATACCAGTTGGGGCATTCGCAAAATCACACGCTTCCAATGGCCACAACCCGCCAATTGAAGCCGATGTGACTCAATAAAAATATTAAGATATTTGCACAGGTTTGATCAGGGGCTATAATTCTTTCAACCGCTTAGATTCGAAAGGAATCCCCTGATGCAATCCGTGAAAAATTTGTCTGTTTTCCTGTCGGCGCTTGTATTGGTCGCCTGTAGTTCTCAACCGGCCAATCCCAGCGCTTCAAATCCCTCTACCGCTCCGTCTTCGGCAGCAAGCCCCGCTCCCGCAGCCAAAAATATTCAAACCCAGACCCTAGAATACAAACAGGGTGAGCAGGTACTCGAAGGCTATTTGGCTTATGATGCCAATTTGCAGGGCAAACGTCCGGGTGTACTTGTCATTCATGAGTGGACGGGCCTCAACGACTACGTCCGTGGCCGGGCCCGTCAATTGGCTGAACTCGGTTATGTCGCCTTCGCCGCAGATATCTACGGCAAAGGCATTCGCCCCCAACCCCCTGCTTCTGGCCAAGAGGCCAGCAAATATTACACTGACCGCAATCTTGCCAAGGCCCGTGCCAACGCTGGTTTTGAGGTGTTGCGCAGTCAGTCACGTGTGGATCCGAGTAAAACCGCTGCGATTGGCTATTGTTTTGGCGGCAGCATGGCCCTCGAATTGGCCCGCAGTGGAGCTGAGGCAGATGGCTTTGTTGTCTTTCATGGCGGCTTGCGTCCGACCGAAAGTGAAGGCAAAAATATCAAGGGCAAGGTATTGGTGCTCAACGGAGCAGACGATACCGCCGTGCCAGCGACAGACATCGCCAAGTTCAAAACAGAAATGGACAGCGGTGGCGTTGATTGGCAATTGATCAACTACAGCAATACGGTCCATGCTTTTACCAATCCAGAATCCGGTGCCCGCACCGGCCCAACAGACAATGCCGCTTATAACGCCGAGTCCGATCGCCGCTCTTGGAAGGCCATGCAAGATTTTTTTGCTGAAATCTTTCAATAGTCTTAAAAACAGGTTTGTTTAGGGCTGTTTGAAGGTTTTTCTGGGCTGTTTGCGCTCCTGTTTTCCCGCTTGCGCGAGCAGCCCTAAAAATGTGGGGCATTCAAAATGACTGACCGCCTTGCAGGCAGCAGCGTGAAGGAGTCCCTCTCGGATCGTTGTCAATTCCTGAATCTTTTGCCGCAATTCTTCGGCTTTCTCCAGCAAAAGTGTGCGGTTGATCATCGGGCCTTCTGAAGTAAACAGGGTGACCATCTGTTCCAGTGAAAATCCAGCGCTGCGTCCCAACGAAATCAGGGCCAGCTGCTCGACCACTTCAGGGTCATATTGGCGGCGCAGCCCCTTGCGGCCGGATGCCTGGATCAGGCCTTTTTCTTCATAATAACGCAGGGTGGAGGCGGGTAACCCAGATAATTTGACCACTTCAGCGATGTCCATGTCGCCTTCCTTTGCTCTGCTGCTTGACTTCAAGTTGACTTGAAGTCGTATTATAGCTCGAAAGGCCTTATCAATCTAGACAAGTGAGGAACGAAGATGGAAGCAAGATTTTGGCATCAAAAATGGGAACAGGGAGAGATTGGTTTTCACCAAAGTGAAGTCAACCCTTGGTTACAAGCGCATCTAAGCAGTTTAAATTTGCCCTCGGGAGCGCGGGTCTTTCTGCCTCTCTGTGGCAAGACCTTGGATATTGCCTGGCTTTTGGCTCAGGGGAATCGCGTGGTGGGGGTGGAATTGAGTGAATTGGCGATCCAAGCTCTTTTTGAGCATCTGGCATTACGTCCCCAGATTGTCAGGCGCGATAACCTAATTCACTATTCCGCCCAAAATATCGAGATTTTTGTGGGAGATATCTTTGCGCTCACAACGGAACATCTGGGCGCCGTTGATGCTGTCTATGATCGGGCTGCATTGGTGGCTATGCCCCCCGCGACCCGCCCCCTCTACGCCGCTCAGACCTCAGCTATTTCTCAGGGGGCTCCCCAATTGCTGGTGACCTATGAATACGATCAAAGCCTGAGGGCCGGACCGCCTTTTTCGGTTGGAGCCACTGAAATTGCCCAGATTTTTGGCTCGGCCTATGATCTACTGCCTCTGGCCCACAGCCCTGTGACAAACAGCCAGTTCAAGAGTGCTGCTGAGGTTGTTTGGCATCTCCAAGCCAAAGGGGGCGGATTCACTCTGGACGGTAAAGAGGGCCATTTAAGTATTTAAAGCCAGTATCACAGGCCACTGTCACGACCACGCCCCCAGGGCCTATTTCCCTTGCCAATTGCAGGGCGGCCAAAACATTGAGACCGGTTGAGGTCCCCGCAAAGATGCCTTCGGTCTGGGCCAGAAGTCGAGCCATGTTACGCGCCTCTGGCTCTGGCAGGGCCATGGCTTGATCAACCACCTTCCAATCAAATTGTGGGGGCACATACCCGGCTGCGGTTCCATCGATACCGTGATTGCCGGGGGGACCTCCCGACAAAACCGCTGAGCTGTTGGGCTCCAAGGCCACAATCCGAGCGGCCGGGAATCTGGTTTTAATCACGCTGCCAACGCCGACAATCATGCCTGCCGTACCCACTGCGCCACAAAAAGCATCCAGTTTATCTGGCATTTGTTTGAGCAATTCATGTCCCATCTGTTGATAACCAGCCAGGGCGTGGGGGTTGTTAAACTGGTCAAGCCAATGATAACCCCCTGTTTCAAGCAAACGCTGGGCTCGGGCCCGCATGCGTGGCCAGAGATCAGGCGTTACCTGACCGCCGAGGCTGGGTTCGATCAGCACCTCGGCCCCAAATGCCCGCATCGAATCCAGTTTTTCTTGGGCATAGGCATCGGAGGTAATCACCGTAAAGGCATAACCTTTCACGGCACAAACAAAGGCCAGGGCGGTTCCCGTGCTGCCCCCAGTGCATTCCAGCAATCGCACAGGCCTTTCCCGCGACAGAACCCCTTCCGCCTCAGCCCCTTCGACCATGGTCAGGGCTGTACGGTCTTTGTAAGAGCCAGTGGGATTCTGTCCTTCGAGTTTGACCCAGACCTGGGCTGAACCCGAAGGAACCAAGCGTTTTAAGCGCACGAGGGGGGTCTTGCCGATGGTCTCTAACATGTAAGTCTTCCTGGGCGAGCAAACTGTGCCCACAGCATAGGGCTTCAGGGTCTGAAACGTCAAGTCAGTTTCGGCCCTATGCGAACGCCTATTTGCCCGCGTTCAGCCACACCCAGCCAAAATTTAGTGTATTCTTTGAGGGTGGACATCTGTCTGAAAACCGGATCAAGGTGTCCCTATCTCTATGCGAAAACACGAAAGGGCAGGCCAGACGCAATTCCTCATGAACACAGCATCAAACACCCCCCAAAAACGCATTTTAACCGGTGATCGCCCGACAGGCCGTTTGCACCTCGGCCATTATGCAGGCAGTTTGGTCAATAGGGTCAAACTCCAAAATGATTACGAAACATATATCTTGCTTGCCGATGTACAGGCCCTGACCGACAATTACGAACGGCCCGAAACCTTGCAGGCGCACATCCGCGAAGTCGTGCTCGACTATTTGGCCGTGGGCCTTGATCCCAAGCGCTGCGCCTTTGTGGTGCAGTCACTGGTGCCCGAAATTGCCGAGCTCACGATTTATTACCTCAATTTGGTGACCCTGGCCCGTGTCGAGCGCAACCCCACTGTCAAAACCGAGATCAAACAAAAATTTGGCCATGAAGTGCCGATGGGTTTTGTCTGTTATCCCGTCTCACAATGCGCGGATATCACCGCCTTTGGGGCGCATTTGGTGCCCGTGGGTGACGATCAAAAGCCGATGATTGAACTCACCCGCGAAATTGTGGGCCGGTTTAACCAGTATTATGGTGAGACCCTGGTTCTGCCCGAAGGCATGTACGCCGAAGTTTCCCGTTTGCCCGGCATTGATGGCCAAGCCAAAATGAGCAAAAGCCTCAACAACGCGATTTATCTCAGCGATGATGCCGACACCCTTAAGAAAAAGGTCATGTCGATGTACACGGATCCCCAACGGATTCGCGGCACTGAGCCCGGCAATGTCGAGGGCAATCCGGTCTTTACCTATCTCGACGCCTTTCACCCCAACACAGCCCTGATCGACGAACTCAAAGAGCGCTACCGCCAGGGCGGGGCCGACGAAAAAGGCAAGCCGCTGATGGGGGATGTGGTGGTCAAACGCGAATTGATCGACTGTTTAAACAGCTTGTTAGATCCCATTCGCACCCGCCGCGCCGAATTTGAAAAAGACGATGCCTACCTCTGGGATGTGATCTCCGACGGCACCCGCCGGGGCCGGGCCCGCGCCGGAGAAGTCATGGAAGCGGTGCGCAGTGCCATGAAGCTGAATTATCCCGTCAAGCTCTGAGCTAAATTGGGTTAATTGGGGATTTCGACAATGCCAATCACAGGTTGTTTGGCATTGTTATCGTCATAGACCACTTCATATTTGCCTGGGGCGGGTTTGGGCAGGATCACCACCAAAGCAGGCAATGGAGAGGTGGGGCAGAGCCCTTTTTGCAGCCGAATCAAGATGCGCTGACCTGAGATCTGACCCACGGGATCTGAAAAGCAAATGGCGGAGTCAAAGGTTGGAATGACCGCCAAAGGGATGTATATTTCGTTGGGCATGATTTGAACTGCTTGCAGTTTGAGTCCAGTGGATTTGGTCTTGAGATACTCCCAGGTGACAGGTTCCTTGCTGGCCCAGACCATCAGGGAGGCGCAGCCAGTTTGTGTAAGAAACAAGAAGGTGCACAGCCAGGTTCCTGCCAAGCTGCTTAACCAAGGAAAGGGATTCAACACCTTATTTCCCCACCAGCCAGGCCCAATTCATCACACCCTGAGCAAAGGCACTGAGATTGCGCCCGGTGGCGACCTCATCCATTTTATCTGCGCTGAGGGCGATTCCCAAACTGTGCCCGCCCCCCCAGACCTGCAATTGGTGTTTTGCACCTGTTCCGACCTCTGCACTTTGTAAAAGCGTGTAGAGATAAGGCAGATGGCAGAGGCTGTCGTCATTGCCTGATAAGCCTCTTTTACACCAATATACAAACGGAAATAATGAGCCCATATTTTGAGATTTTACCACACCCACCTGACAAAACTATTCTCGGCCCCAAAAAACGCGAAAAAACCCCGACCAGGAATGGCCGGGGAGAGGATTCTGAGGAGATTAGAAACTTATTTCGATGGCTACCAATTCTGTTTCCAGTTGAGCTGCTTCGGCCTGGGCCTCAAGCTCATTCGAGCGGTCACGTAAGCTGTTGATTTGGACATCCTGGGAAAGAAGCGCTATCTCAGCCGGAGTGCGCTGCTCAACTGGAATTCGCTCAATCAGAGAGACAATGGCTGCGCGAGCTATATTTAATTGTTTGTGCTGTGGCTGAACTGCAAGAATCTCAAAAGCGCAGCGGCTTTTGATTTCGCGAAGTTTGACTGCCTGATGCTCCGAGAAAATCATTAATTTATCCTCGCTATTGAGATTGAGTTTACAAGCGGGTTACCGTTGTACGGCGCCGCGCCAGTTGTGACGAATATTTTGCTGCCGGACGCAATATAGCCAGTCCAGTCCATTGATCCTTGATATGCGCTAATTAGATGAAATTTACGCATATCTGCAGAGTCCGGGGAAACGGTGTTCGAAATGCTGGAACCAATCATGATGAGCGCCTCGTAAGGGCCCGACGCATAAAGCCCAACTGAAATTGTGTAAACGCCAGATGTCGCGACCGGGAAAGAGTCGCCCAAAGTTGCACTGGCGCTATACGATAAATCCGAGCCGGTGCAGGCTTCTTGGGCTGTTGACCAGCGTAGGACATATGTGTTTGTGCTGCCCCGCGCAGCGACACCGCTGTATCTGCAATAACTGGGAGATGTTCCCCCGCCCGTGGCGCTCAGGGTTGTTCCACTAAACGACAACCCTGATCCCACCCCGCAGGCCGCCACATCGCCAGTACTGCCTCTGCAGGGAAACTGACTTGCTGAGAGCGTGACTGCGCTCGGTGCACCTGGGCTTGCGCTCGGCCTAGCAATGATCGAATTGGCAGCCACAGAGCCAAGGAGCCCGAGTTGAGTTGCCGTGACTGAGCTGGCCTCAACTTTCCCAGACGCATTTGAAACCAGAGCTCGGCTGGCCGTGAGGTTTGCTGTCGCAATCGTAGAGGCGGCCCCCGTTATTTTAGCCCCTCCAGAGCCCCCTACTGGGCCCGGCATGGTGGCCGCGCCAGTCAACAGAACGAGGGCCAGAATCAGAATCATAGACAGATTAAATGGTTTTTTCATCTTTACTCCAGATTATTCGGCTTACCTGCACCGGGGTGACACTTGAGCTGTGCAAGTGTTACCCCATCGTCAAGGGCTGTGCATTCGCCATAATATTTATTGAACTCTGTGTTTTGAACTGCCTTGTATGTCGCGCCAGACTTCAGCTGGTGAACGCGCCCGCCGGCTCCGTTAGCAGTAAGATCCCCAGGCTCTTCGTTATTGCCATCGGTGTACGAAATATTAAAAAGAAAATCGCCGCCGACCGCTTCAAATGTTGCCGTCTTTACGTCGTTTGGCAGTAACTCAGACCCGGTGCCGGGCTCCTCGAAATCAATCGAGAACTCCTCATCTATTTGCGGCACCGTGCGAGCGTCAGCGGGGATATAGTCGTCATCGGGCGTTAGGCTTATTGGAGTCGTCATCGTAAAGGCCCTCCTGGCTTGGTGTACTCCTTGATTTCGGTCACGTTTTGCCCAATGAATTTGAGCTGTTCAGTCATTACCGCGACATTTTTCGAGATTTCAGTGTTCTGCTTTTGGGTCTCGTCCAGCCTTACTTCTATCTTTTCAATCTGCCTTTGCTGCTGAGACATTGGCAGAGAGACGTTGAGATACCAAAGAGGGACTCCGAAAGCAGAAACGAAGGTCATGATGATTGCCGCTTCAGTGGAAAATTTCACAAGGCGCGACCAGGTGATCACGCCGGTTTTTTCGTTTGGTGTGGCCATATTTACCCCGGCAAATATGCGGCGACCCGCTGCCGAATTTCGGCCATGCGAGAGATTACATTGCGGCCAGGGCAGGCGGTGCCGTATCGCTCAGCCGAAAGGTACTGCCCAGCGTATTGATGGGTGACAATGCGAGAAATATCGCGCTTGCGCCAACCCCAGGCCCTGGCCTTAGTCGCGATCACCTGGACCAACGCGTGAAGCTCGTCCGCCGTGGGCTGCTGATGCTCAAAATTGCCGTCAATACAGATGTTCCAGGCCTGGGAATTGACCCCATAAACCCCATTGCTGATCTCGTTATCAGGGGCGTCCTGAACAGCTGTATATTTGCCGTCATTCCCTGGGCCCTGATCATCGTCAACGATGAAGTTGTAACCCTCGCCCCGGTGCTGCCGCTCCGCCTTGAGAGCGGCAGCACCGCTGTATGCGTCATTGGCGGCGCTGTGATGGATCACGATGAACTTAATTGTCTGTGCTCGAATGCGGCCCATTATTCGGCCTCCGCAGCAACCCCAATGTCGAGGCCTGCGCCTGGCGGGGTGAATTTGAGGCCGTTGAAAACGAACTCGACCAGAGCCGGGGCCAATTGCTCCTCAAACACGCTATCCACACTTTCGGGGAAATTCCCGATTTTGTCAGCGGTTTTGTACCAGGCCACAACAGCCTCGGTCGCCTCTTTTTTCTTTTCGGGCCCGGGCTTGTCACTTCCAGAAGCCTCGACCGCCTGAACGGTTTCAGCCACAGCTGAAAGCAGCTCGGGCAAGGTTGCGAGCAGAATACCAACGAATGCAAGATTAAACATAGAAATCCTCCAAAATTAAATTAAAGTTTTGTTTTGGTCCAGCTGCGGTCAACCGCAAACCTGCCAGTTTTTTGCAATTGAGGTGTAAACGGAGACCACCATGGGCGGATCCATTCGTATTCATCCCAGCTGCAGCGCGTATCGCCCGCCTCGAATCCGTCAATCAGCAGGCCAGAAAGATTTCCCACCAGCCAATAAGAGCAGATCAGCAAAGTGGCTGCGCGCTGGTAATTGGCTGCAGGCAATGAGCGATTATCCGAGGTCTTACCCAGTGCTGAATCTGAGCCCATCCAGGCCCGGTAACATTCGGCCAACCGCTCTCCAGATTGCCCAGGGGAAACCCAAAGGGGCATGAGCTGATCGAGGTTTTTTGTGATCTGGCGACAGATGTATTTCTGGCTGTTGGGCCCATACTCGATCATCCAAGCCAGGAAGTGACCCAGCTCATGGTCGAGTGTTTCGCGAGCATCGTACAGCTGCTGAGGTGTCAGGGGGTTCGGGCTGATGCGATCGGGGTTGTGGCCGGATGGAAAAATCGCGAGGTGAAGGCCTTCGTTCGTTTTGTCAAAAAACAGGCCTGCAGCCCCCTGGCAACCTGGTGTATTAAGGTCATAATCCTCAAGCCCCTGCTTGCCGTTTTGGCGCAGCCAGTCCAAATAGGGGGAGTCGCCATGAATAATCTTGATTTTCAAACCACGCCAATAATCTTCGAAGGGCAAGCGCCTTTGGAGCTGCTTCAGTTTTTCATCCCAGAAAGCGGCACTCCCAACCTGATCGGGGTCGTCGCTCGTCGGGTACCGTTCCAGGATGACACCCTTTGAGATGTAGTGTGCAAAATGCTTGATTGCCGTGCTCATCCGCACCATTCCACCTTTCCATTTTTCACAAAGAAATGCGACCTGCAGCCCTCGATTCGATTTATTGAGGGTGTCAGGGTCAGTTCGTTATTTGGACCCAGTGCGTAATCCCACCTTGGGCTCCCGACTTCGTTTAGCATGATGTGCAGCGTGTCGCCGCAGCCGCAGGGGCAAAGCATTTGGGCATGCCAATCTGGGTCGAGCAGAACCAGATCTTTGGGGTGGCCATCCGGAAGCGATTCATCGCCCCACAGGGTGTCTTCTGGTACGATTTGAGCAGTTATCATGCTGCTTTCCCCTTCCAAATCAGGTTCACGTAATGCGACGCCGATGCTCGCCAAGTGATGTTGCTTTCACCCAGAGTTAGAGAGGTGATATTCGCAACGGTCGAAGCGTATCTGCCCCGCGAAATGCCCGCCGCTTTAAAGTGGTTAAAAGAGGTTTCAATGAGAGGATAAGCAGCTGAGCCACCCAAATTTGACAGAGAGATTTTGCCGCTTACAAACATTGGTTCTTCATAGGCGTCTACGTCTGGTGTGTAGCCCGCCAACCAAAACGCCTGAGCGACACCTGGGTATCTATCCCAGGCAGAGCCGGTGTCAAAATTGGTCGTAAAATAATAGGACCCAGCTGAAAGCCCATTGATTCTTGCTCTGAACTCTGCAGTCCCGCCATTTGTAGCCGTGCCTGCCGCCGACTCAAACTCAATTGAGCCGTCGTATGAATTAACGTCCAGATTTGAGAACGTGACAGAGGTTGCCTCAAATCCAGTGTTCACGTACCGAGCGAGAATCGGATTGAAAGTGGGGTAAGAATTGCCTAGCACATGGACTACGTTCGTGCTCTCAACAAAGAGGAAGGGCAAGAAAAATCCGAGGGGGGTGGTCGTATCGCCGACTGGTTTTATTTTGGTCAAAAGTCCAGCCGTCGCAGCGCTCAGGTAATAAAGCTCACCAACATCCAACCCATGGCCAGTAATGGTTACTCGGCCAGATTTTATTCCAACAAACGTATTTGCTCCAGAGTCCACGGTAACGAGATAACAGTCTGTGCAATTCGTAATTGTATTGCCCTGACCCAAAACCCAGTTCGTGCCATTGTTCCGCACAACATTAAGAGGGTTGAAGGTGTGAGATGCCTGAGTGTAGGTGTCGCCAACCGCATCAATCGTTGCAATGCTCAAAGAGGCCGAGATCCGCTCGGTCCCATCCTCGTTATCAACAATCGTGATGTTTGTGCCGGCAGTGAGCTTGGGCTGTAGCAAATCAAAGTCGGTTGGCACTGCGTCATTTAGCCAATCGAGCCACTGCCCAACCAGATTCATATGCCAGTTAAGCCAATTCGCGGGCGGGTATTCGCGGGCAATCCAGCCCAGCAAACGCTTGGCTAAGCTGGGAGCCTGTGTCAGGGTAGAGTTACTCAAGACATCGGCACTTCCAGGGCTGCCCGTTTCGTCTTCGGTCGCGTCAACGATTGCAGCATTGAGTACATCAATCCAGAATGCGCCTGTGTCTTTGGCCAAAATAGCAAAGGTGCCTGTGTTGGCTGCGTTCGTGGTGCCGCTGGCTTCAAGCTGATGGCCCGCGACCACGCTGCTCAAGTCCGGGCTACCCGAAAAGAAGTAACGCTGGCGGCCCGTGCCCTGGTTTGCAATAGAGTCGATGTTGAGAGTAGACAGGATGGCAGAACCCGCATTGGTTCCCCAAATGGGTACAGTAACTGGTCTGGTCATGGATTTCCTCAGTGTGAGATTGCTAAGATTCCGTCGTCTAAGCCCAGGCCGCGACCGCCATCAAGACAAAAGCCGCCGGATTCTGGGTATTCGGTGATATTAAAAGTGATGGGGGCAGTGGCCAATTCCAGCACTGAGCGAATTTGGGCACCTGAAATATACGGAGTGCCCGTGTACTCAACCTGGTCAGTGGCCGGAAAAATTTCGCGAACTTTGGGCTGCGAGGCCTGCAGTAAGCGCAAGATTTTGTAAACGTCTGGTAAGGTTCCGTGGCTGTTGTTGACTGCAATACGGGCATAAATAAGGCCACGATAAACATTGTCATCGGTGGCAGCGTCACCATAAGCAGGTCTCAGTTCACCGACAATCTTGCCCCACTGCTCCAGCATCCAGCCCGTGGCATTGGCCAAATAGGTCAGGACCAGGCCTTGAACAATGGCTGATTCCAATTCCTGAACCTGGGCCAGAAAGATGCCCAGAATGGTCTGAACATTGGTTTCGTTAAATTGAGCCAGTTGGCGGGCCTGGCCATCGGCGACAATCGTGGTAATTTCAGTTAAATTATTCATGTTGCCACCACGTCTATATTTGCCGCCAAAATAACGCAAAGCTCATCAGGGTCAATGGTAAGGTTGGCGCTTAAAGTGGGCGGGTCGCTAAAGCCCTGCAGGACCTGAACAGTCAGTACGCCAGGAATGGAAGCCAGGAAAACGGTTCCCACTAAGGCAAAGTTCAGTAAGTCTGCGCCGTGGGTCAGGGTTGAGCCGTACGCGACCAGCGCAGCTTTAGCTAGTGCAGCCCCATCGCTGGGCCAAGCGGCGGTTTTGGTGATGTTCACAATCAAATGTACATTGCGTTCTGTGACGCGATTAAACGCAACCGCGAAAACCTCACCCTCTGGGTCCGTGAATGAGCCGACTTCAGTGCCGACCGTTTCAATGCCTGTGCCTTTGTAGGTTCCGATACAGTCCCAGACATCTTGGTCGGAACCGCCCACAATGGTCAGCTGCATACTGTGAGGAGGCAGACCGTCAACTTCTGCATCGGTTCTGTTTTCAGTGCCGGACACATAGGTTACATCGGTAATATTGCGCAGTTTATTTTTGAGCGCTTCCAAGGTTCCCCCTTCGGCTATAATCAGCTCATCAGCCCTGCGGCGGCGGGCAGCGGTGTCAGATTCCACATTGCGGCCAGTCACCCCTTCGGCCAGGTTGACGGCAAAATCCCAACCACTCAAAGGAGTGTTGATGCTGCTCACGCTATACGCACTGGCTTCTGTCGGGCCGGGGTTAATGGCCCAGGCTTCGGCATCAATCCAACCATTGGTAATGCTCAAGGTGCCTGGGCTGCCCGTTTCGTCCGAAGCTGCATCTGTGCGCGAAAGATTCTCGATTTCAATCCAGTTTGCGCCATCGTTGAGCGCCGTGATTTTGAAATAGCCATTATTCACCGCATAGGTCGCGCCCTCAATCAAAGCCACGTCACCCACCACAACAGCAGAGAGGTCTGTGGTCGGAAGGGTAATCCGTTCGGTGTAACCGCTCTGCCAGGCAATGTTGGTGATGTCTAAATCTTCAAGAGTGAGCGTGTTTGCTGGGATAGTCGCATCATCCAGAGTTTCAAACAGGGTGCTTGTCTCGGACTGGGCCACTTGGTTTTCTGCTTGAACAAGAACCGATGTTGCGCCAAAGGTTCCCAAGCGCAGGGTTACGGCTGTATTGAGTTCAAGCAAGCGGGCGTTGGCCACAATTGAAAGCAAATTATCCAGGCTGGCCCCGCTGGCTGAATCAGGAGAGAAGGATTGAAAAAGCGCCTCTGCCGCCTGCCAGGCCTGCCCCAATTGCTCAGAAAAGGGAGCAACCAGATTATCTGCTACAGACCCCGCACCGGTGCGCAAATTGGAAAAGCCTTCCACTGCGCGCAGGTCTTCAAGTATTTCGTTGCGAATCACGCCTTCTGTTTTGCGGCGAAAGCCTGTCGAAAGAAGTCCATAGGTCATGTCGTGAGCCTTTCAGCGCCATAGTCTGTCATGATGTCAATTTCTGCGTTGATTTTGTATTGAATGTCCGGGTCCAGCTCAACGGTAATCCCGGTAATATCCTGCACCTCTTCCACCGCACGCAGGCCTCGGCGGATTTCGCGGGCAGCGTGGCCAGGTCGAAAGGGGCGGGCAAGCACTTTGCCCAAATGGTCTATGCCCTCGGACTCGTTGAGAAACCACTCCCCTTGCTGGGTCTTGAGAATAATGCCGCAACTTTGCGCGACCTCTGGACCGTCGGCAACCGTTGCCAGTTCTTGGCCTTCGGTTAGATACAGGTTGCCCTGTGAATTTAAAGCCAGGTCAAACATGTCACCCTCCAAAGGCTTTGCTGCAAGCTGCTGAATCCATCACCCCGGGCGGGGGTAAGCCAAAAATGGCGCGCACTTCGGTCACGCTTTGCCAAAGTTTGTTATCATTGCCGTCGGTTTTGCTGGCTTTGGCCAGGGCCTCTGGGCTGTCTGTCTCGCCGATTTCCACCCGACCAGCCTTCATCTTGATGGTTCCATCAAACTGAATCCACGCATGCTGCTTGTCTCGCTTGGCCTTGATTCTGCCCTGGGGAAAAGAACTGACCGGCTCAAAGATACAATCCCCTTCGGCATGCATGGTTTGAAGGGTGGGCGTTACCAGCGTGTTGCCATCACTGGCAAACCATTCGTCCAGGCTGCGCTGGGAGAATTTCAGCCAGCCCACATCGCCCCGCTCAAGCGGCCAGGTGATACTGAATTTGCCTGAACCAGGAAACTGCACTGGCACATCAGGGATGACGCCCCAATCCAGATTCAAGGGCTCGGCACCGTCCTGCTCGAAATAATCACTGAAAGGTACAGTGACCTCTACCGTGCAGGCATCGTCATCGTATTTCTCGACATAGCAGGGAATACCTGTGTTTAATTCGCTCTGGTAATGTTTAAAAAGCTTTTCCAGGCTGACTTCAATATTTTGAGAACTCATGCAGCAAACCCCACGTCTCGCACCTCTAAGGTGCTCTGCCACAGGTCAGACATGGTATCCCCTTCATGCTCAACGGTAGATATTAAAAAGTTTCCAGTCAGAAAATCCGACTGGACATAAACCAGGTGGCCCGGGTTGAATTCGTGGCGCAATTGGCTGGTGATTTTCCAGCCCGTTTCGATTCGTTCAGGCTGGCCAAGAAGCCCGGAGCTGTAATCCAGTTGAATCAGCTCATCTTCTAAAGCGGCATCGAGCGGAATAATGCTGAGGGTTTGGTCTGTCCAATAGGCTTTGAGCCCATAGCTGGCACAGTAAATATTCAGCTTTTCGGTGGCAGCACCCCGGATAATCAGGCCTTTTTCCAGCGTCTTTTTCTTGGCCTTTTCGCGCTGAGTTTGCTTTTGCTTGAGTAGTTTGGCCTCTTGTTGGGAAACCGGCGGCGGGGTTTTGGGCTGTTTCGAGCGCTTTGAGTCTGGGGTCTTGGTAGACTTGGGCTTAAATCCAACCAGGTCCAGCTTGCCTTGGCTGGCCTTGTTGATGGCAGCAAAGCGGGCCTCAATCTCTGGGGTCTTGGTCAGCTCTTTAATTAGCTTTTCAAGTATTTGCTCTTGCGGTGTGCCCTTTTTAAACGCGATGTTGATAAACGTATTCCGCGCCTGCAGGCCCCCGTCTTTGGCGGTCAGCTTGGATATCCAATCCAGGTCGCCGTACTCATGGCCTGTAAACTCACTGGCCCCCCGGAATATTTGACCGTGGACCTTTTCATAGCCAGCAATCAGGCGCAGGTTGACGTTTTTGGGGTCGAGGAACACTTGGTCTTCATAGGGCAGGTTATAGACTTCCAGCTCCATGATGTTTGGCTTGGTGTCGCCTGTTTTGCGAACCTTGAACTTCATATCGAAGTCGTCATAGGTGCGCTCTTCAATGCCGTCATTGGCAATCAGGGAGGCATAATAGCCAAATAGCTCCTCACCATTGCTGAGAGCCATTAAACATTCTCCAAGTCTAAATCATCGTAAATCAGGCGCACCCGGTCTCCCAGGTCTGTTTCGCCTGGGTCAATGCCCTTGTTACTGGTATCTGCCAAATACAACCGGCCCGGTGGCTTTCGCGGGTCTGAGCAGCGAGAGAGCAAAGACCAGTCCGCCACGCCTCTGGCTCCAAGCCAATAGGGAGAGCGTCCGGCATCATAAAAATTAACCGTCCAACTGCCCAGCCGCTGATTAAAAACAAACTCAATCACATGTTCAACACCTGTCAGTGTGGGCCGAACCAGAAATGGAGTTCCGTCAGATTTGGGCAAAGGGATTTCGAAAATGGTCATGAAGGCCCCCCTCTAAACCAGTCTGTTAAAGTGGTTCCGCTTAAAGATTTCTTGACGTTATCCATGGTTTTCTTTACGTTCTGAGTCGCTTCCTGAGCTGCTTTTTTGCCCAGGTCTTTGGCCTCTTGAAACTTGGCCTGGACCGCTTTAAACTTTTCACTTTGGCGAAACAGGTCTTTAACCTTGCTTTTGCTTTTGCGAACGCCTTGCAAATTGAGCGAGAAAGGGAATCCGGTTCCTACTTCTACATTCCAGGGAATCGAAACATTGGTGATTTGCAAATCCTCCCAAAAGCCCCGGCCAATTCCACCATCAACCGTTACATACTCGCCTTCCTTTTCCGCTTTGAGCAGGCGGTCACGAAACTTGGTGTGATTGCCCTCGGCATCATGCTCGTAATTGCCCGTCATATCCAGCGGCACATTCGTCATGAATCCGTTGAGAGAGAGAGTCATCGGTTGCCGCCTGCGGTTATCCGTGATAGTCCCGCCATCCCCCACCCGCTTTTGAGTCAGCTCAGAAGCGTATTGGGGTGTGATGTCTTCCGTGCAATCAATTTCAAACTCTTCCTCTGTTTTGGGGAAATAAAGATAAATCACGGTTAAAGTCCTTTATTTCTTTCCGGTTGGAACAGGCACAGTTATTGCGGTTTGAAGGGCTGTTGAGACCCCTTTGTTGGCCGCCGCACCCACCTGCCCAGCTAAAGCCTGGGGCGATGTGTTGAGCCCCATATTGAAAATGAAGTTTTGGGAAGTGTTTGCCGTGACGGGCGCTGCAGGAGGGTTAGCCAATGGCCCCCCACTGCCGCGCATTGGCATCTGGACGGATTGAGTACCGGCACCCATCTGCTCCGGTTTAATTCTCAAGTATTTCGCCCCTGGCCCAAGATAGTTTGAGGTAGAACTAAACCGTTGGCCCATCCCGATTTTATGACCCTGGCTGTTGGCTGCGTGTAGCAAGGTTCTCCCGCCCTCTCCAACGATTCCGGTGTGGGTCATGCCGGGGGCGTAGAACAGCTCTCCGCCCCTGAGTTGGCTAGCGGGGACAAGCTCAGCTAGGCCCCGGTTGAGCAAATTATTAAACGTATCAGGAACGCGACTTACCATCGCATCCAGAACAGCTTTAGAGGCTCCAGCATCTCCTACGACTTTTTCAGCGGAGATGTCACAGGCAACCCCCTTAATGTAAAGCTGTCTCACGCTTAAACCATTCATCGTCGCGTCAGATTTCGCCCATTTATCAGCCGAAGACTGACCCGCTGCGCCATTTGCGAAATTTTTGGCGGTTTGCAGAATGTTTCCTTGCACTGCTGTCAATGCTGCTCCAGAAGCCCCACTATCACCATCGTCCTGAATCCCCATCAGTTGCTTGGCAAGCTTGATTGCAGCCCCGGTTACTCCACCGATATCACTGAGCCATTTCCAGAATGACTTTAAAACGGGCTCTATCCAGGCCCAGAAATCCACCCAGAAGTCTTTGACCAAATAAAACTGCTTTACCAAGCCGGGCATATAAAACTCATAGGCCACCCGAACCTTATCAGCGAACCATGCAAGAACCTCAATTGCTCCCTGGACAACCGGAATGATTACTCTGAAAAACGCCCATTTCACCACCTGTGCGAGGCTATTTGTTTCCCCAATTAGCAGCTCACGAATCATCATTCCCGCAACCTTGAGATGCGGCCACCACTGCTTGAGATAGTCGCCGGTTCGCTGAATAGAATCAGCCAACCACGGGAATTTAACCCGCAAATCATCCAGAGACTTGCTGCCTTGGGTGAAGTAGAGGTATAGGCGATAACCCAAGTAACCAAGTGCAGCGATGGCGGAAGCAACGCCAATCACCACAGCACTGACGCCCAACCCTGCAACTAAAATCCTTCCCAGCCACTGGCCAAGGAGCGGGAGTAACCCCCCGGCTCCTTTTACCAGTAAGCCAAGAACAGGCGTTATTAGTTTGAAGGCTGAACGTAAAAGCATGAATTTGGCGATGACGGAGGCAATTGCAAAGCCCATCCCAATCGCTTTCATGGTAGCCATGCCGAGCACAATCAGCCCAATGCCTTTTACAATGGTCGGCATCAGTTGCTTTGCCTTTGCGAGATAGTCTGGGAGCTTCGTGAAAAAATCACCCAGATATTTGCCCGCCATTTTGCCGAAGGCCTCGATTTGAGGAATGTTTTTCTGTATAAGCTCAGTCATATTCCGAACAGCAGCAACGACAGGTTTATCCAAGCCTGCCCGCCACATCTTGAATGCCGCTATCTGAATTGAATCACTTAAATTGCTGACGGCCCCACCAAACGTCTTTGAGCGTCTCTCCATTGCTCCAGAGAAGAACTTTTCAGAGATTATCCTCAGCTGCTCCTCAACGGCTTTGGGGTCAATCTCACCATTCTTTGCCGCAGCCTTAAAATCTTGTCCTCTAAAGCGCAGGGTGACGTTACCATCCTGCTTTCTGCCTTTGATTCCAAACTCTTTCAGGCGCTCAAATTCACCCATAACCCCATCAGCCACAGCCTCAGTAAAATCCATGATGGATTTACCAGGAACAGCGGCGGCAATATTCCCATAGGCATTCATTGAGCGAGAAGAAGAATCTAAATCCAGGTTTTTTAAGCGCGTAAAAGTGGATACTGCTTGCTCAATGCTGAACGGAGTAGATGCGGCATATCCCTGCAGGCGCGAGAATTCTTTTTCAGCAGCACCCTTGCTGCCCGTTGCGGTATGCAGGCCAGCAAGTAAATCTTCAAAATTCATCGCTGTTTTGAGAGTGAACCCCGCCCCTGCCTTTGCTGCGCCAAATCCTTGGTGGATTCCGACCCCAACGGCGAGCCCCTTTAAAATGCTGCCAACGCCAAGCGCTTTTTTCTCAACAGAAGCCAGCTCTGATTTTGTTTGAGAAAGCCCACTTACTCTTACTGACCACTGCAACATTTTAGAGATTCGGCCAGAAGACCGACCAAGAATCCCCTCCATCTTAGATGCGGCTTGGAAGGTCTTGAGGACCATTTGGGTTGTAGACATGCCGGTGAGTCTTTCGGCGTGCTTCATATAGCCATTGAACTGGTCCATGGCTTTTTTCATGCCGTCCCAGGTAAATCTGGCCGACAACTCACCAGCAAATGTCATAATGACTCCCTTTGTCACATATTTTTAATCAACAGTTCTCTATGATGTCAACCAGAGGTAAATATCATGAGAAATATAGTTATTTGTGCTGCTATATCAGTATTTTCGGCTCTTCCTGCAAATGCAAAAATCATAGATATCAAAGCAATCGCAGGCAAAACGCCGACTCAAGTGGAAAAGATTTTAGGTAAAGCTGACAGCAAAGAAAACGTTAAGCCATCAGGAACCGGATGTAATCCTTGTCCTAAAATGCTCTATAAAAGTGGATTTTTGTCTATCAGCTTATTTGGGTATGATGGTAAATCTGATTATATTTACTTCAAGACAAAAGCCAAGTAAATCACCTATTTTCGTTGCTTTTGTTTAGCTCGGGCTCTTGCCTCTGCTCTGGCCCGAGCGTCATCCAGCGCCTCAAGGACCTCTAGCGCCTCCAAAACCTCACCATAGCTCCAAGAGCGAAGCTCTCGCAAGGTTTCTTTGGTGCGCTCATCGGTCCAAATTTTGTACAGGTCAAAGGGGATATCTCCCCGAAGCTTTACTTCGTACGAGTCGCCTGCACCTGAAGCAGTTCGCTCGCGTCTAAATCTAAAAAATCATTTACCTGAATCACAGCGGCCATCAGCGGTACAACCGGCTTGTAATTCCCCTGAAAGTACATGTTACGGGTAGCTGAATCACTTAGGTTGCCCCCGTCAGGCAATTGCACATAGCGAAACAACTCAACAGATAGCCGGGTCAGGTCTTTGGGGTGCAGAGAGGAGAGGTAGGACTGAGCAGCTTCAATCAATTTGTGTTGCTGCTTATCAATATGAGGGACTATCAGCTCCTGATAAGCCTTCTCTAATTCATCCCCTTTTGCGCTTTCCATGCGCTTTCGCTGCTCTGAAGTCAGCTCAGACATGGCTTGAACAGCTGGTTTTTGGTATTCCAAAACATGGGGGCCAATCAAGCGCTGCAGCTCCCAGGCCAGCTCTGCGCCTTCTTCGTAAGGGTGACACTGGATTGTGTACTTCGTGCCGAGAATATCTATAGTAACGACATTTTTCATTAAATCACCTCTGGCCTATAGCCGAAATTTAAATTATCAACAGGAGTCAAAAGGCAGTCAGGAAGGTATATCCCCCACTCCCGCTCAGTGGGTTCATTTGACTTGCTGATTCCCGGCATTTTGTTTACATATGCAGTAGCCGAAAAAACATACTCTCCGGTTTTCGGGTCATTATATGTAAACGGGTATGTAATGCCGCTGATTCCCGCATTGCGCAGGGTCTGCGAAATCATTCCACCGTGAGCATTTGCAGACTCCATTAGAGTGATAGTCGCCTGATAATTGCTGTTATGGGAGCGACTCCTGGTTGTTTTTCCATCTGCGCTCACTTTCTGATTAAACAAATCCGCTTCAGGGTCGATTTGAATGGCACTACCCTCGCCATAATTGCTAAACGAAATTGCACCAAAAGTACAAATGACAAGCCTTAAGTCCGTACTTGATAAAGACATTGTTTAAATCCTCCTTAAACCCCTACATTGGCTGTGTATTTAATTTTTCGCCCAGATTTAAGGTGCTTGGCGTCCAGCACGCATTCGGCAAAAGACCCGGCTGTCTGCTCACCTTCGCTGAGCGTGGTCGGGTCGGGAACTGTAAATGTGTTGTTATATGTGGGGTCCAAAACCCCGATATCTTCCATTCGGCCAATTTTCTGCTTGGCAACCCCCTGCAGCTTTTGGGCTCCCACTGCGTTGTATTCCACCTTGTCTTGGGTGGTGAGCGAGTTGTAAAGCGCTAAATCCAGCTCATCGAGCATATAGAAGGTGTCGCGGATGGCATCGGTGTCGATACCGTTAACCTGAACGCCCTGCAATGTGGCGGGGCCATAACCGATACTGGCATAGCTGTTGCAGTTCTTGCCTTCGAGAATAGCCAGCTGAGCAGAGGTCAAGGGAGCGGCGGTTACGCCTACCAGCGTGCGCAGCGAGGCCTGAATCTTACCAGGACCTTTACCCATCAGCACGCCAGCCAAAGCACAGTGCACCATTTCGGTCGAGTCATC
The DNA here is from genome assembly GCA_018780035.1 of Candidatus Sericytochromatia bacterium. GTDB lineage: Bacteria > Cyanobacteriota > Sericytochromatia > UBA7694 > UBA7694. The sequence goes on along the minus strand of JADMKE010000046.1, from coordinate 16,954 downwards.
GTGATAAAACAGACCCGTTCTCTTATAATTGAGGGCCTTGAGCTTGCTGGCCAGGTCGGTCGAGCCAGCGGCATAAATAGCGACTTCGGTCGAATGCAGCAAAAGCATTTTGCGGTCGCCCAAGGTTTCGACCTTGGCGGCTGCAGCCAGGGCTGCTCCCTTGTTGGTGCTGGTGGGCACGAGCAAAAACCATTTGTTGGTATCGGTTTCGGCGATGGCATTGGCAATGTCGTCTTGAATGGTGACAGCTGGTGTCGTGATTGCGGCTTCGGCCTCGGCTTGCGATACTCCACCGGTAACGGTGAACGTTCCCACTGCAGGCACATACTGAGACTCAAAGGTAATGGTGATGGTGTCGGTGCCGTCACTAACAGCCGTTGCCACTTCTGGCAAGGCCTGAATAGCGGCAGCAATCGCGGTCAAAGTTGCTGCGTTTGAGGTTCCATAGGGCACTGAAATTGCGGTGCCGTTTACAGTGCCAGCAACAGTATTGTCTGCAATCAAAGCAGCATCAAACACCAATTCCACAACCCCTGCAGTGGGAGAACCCCGCTTAATTACATAAAAATACTGGGGTGGAGCAGTCTGGCTGATAATAGCCGACGCTGCTTTGTGGGTGTCGCCACTGGTGCTGAAATCGTCTCCGACCGCATCCAAATCACGGGTGCTGTAGCGCTTGGCATAACCCGCGCCAAAGCCCCCGTCTACGGCTGGCGTCTCATCGGTGATGATAGCGGGAATATTGGCCTGGTTATTGCCCCCCGTTTTGGCAATCAGGTTGAGCGCTGACTCAATAATTCTTTCTATGCCTGACATTTTATTCTTCGTCTCCTTCGACTATGATTAGGTCTTCGTCAATCAATTCGGCCGAATACTTTACGCGCTGCGCTTTTTTCAGTTCTTCGGTGTAAGGGTCTCCCTCGTTTTCGGTGCCGGCATATTCAGCAGCCCCGCTGATATAGCGGATGGTGACATCCATCTGGGCGCGCTGCTCAAATCGAGCTCCTTTCATGCCAGAGAGGTCCCGAATGGGGCCGGTAATGGCTGCCAGGTTGCGGTCTGAAAACGCGGTTTTGTAAATGTTTGGGATTTGCAGTTTGTCGTCTGCACTTGAGAGCAGCGCAAGGGCTTCAGGGCCACAGGCTTGAATACTACAAAGCGCCTCTCTGTGTTGATGGAGAGCAAATATTTCTGTTTCGCTATTCCAAACGGTTTCATCAATAGCCCCGAGTCGTTTAATCCCGGCAAAGGGATTCACAGAGAAAAAGGGGCCAGCTGGTTCAGGTGCGTTTTGGAACTGCCAAATGGTGGTTGCCAATGGTGAAAGCCAGTCCTGTAAAGCGGCTTTGATTTCCGCTTCTGGGATACTCATGGGGCTGGCTCTGGTTCAGGTACGGCATAATCTGTATTGCTGTCCACAATGCGACCAATACCCTTCCAGTGTTCTCTTGGCGGTGGCCAGTATTGCTGCTCAGCAATTTCGTATAATTGCCCCTGCCATGTAAACTGGTCGCCAACCAGACCGGAGCTTTTGTCTGTGGCCTGGAGTATACTTTCTGAGTGAACCCGAACCAAGCCATCAAGAGACTCAACGCCCAGTCGATTCATCAGCTTTTGGTCAGCCTCTCGGGTTCCGAGAGGCTGTACGCAGGCCCGAACCGTAACTTCAGAGTCAGCACCAGGCAACCAAGTACCCGCCTGATACTCCCCAGCTGCAAAGCGGGTAAGCGTGAGCGGTTTCGCGAATGGTACTGACACGTTATTTTTTCCTTACCTTGTGTTGGGTGGCGTTCAGAGTGCGCCCAGTGTCTATCAGGGGATTGTCTGCGCCCTTTTTAGCAATGGTAGCCGGGGCATTTGCCGGGATTGACCAAGCAATGATTTGAGCTCGCAGCTTTGCCGTGTAATACAGTCCAAGTTTATCCAGGGCCTGTGATGGGCTTTTGCCGTCAATGGTCAGGCGAATAACCCCGTTCATGCGGCGCAGCATTGCCGCCTTCTGCTCTCGAAAGGTCGTTCTGTGGGCAGCCCGCTCTGGTATGCGTCCATCGTCTGAGCCGAACTCGTTGACTATGGCAATATCAACCAGAGAAAAGCCCTCACCGTTCTGGTAATAAGCCGACTCTCCCAAAATACCGATTACCAATTCAACACTGGCCAGCCAGCGCAGATTTTGGCGCATTCGCTTAAATTCAGGGGAGGGCTTCCAGGTTGCTTTAGGCACTGCTACCTGCGCCCAAAACGCGGGGGCTATTACGTCTGCGGCTGCCCAACATGGCTTGATACTGGTCGAGATACCAATTGCCTGAGCTTGACGCTTTGGCGCTTACGGCATATTCAATCTCAATATCCCCAGACTTTTCACGCTTGATAGCTCCTCCGCCACTGCTGGCACCAGTGGCCCCACCCATCAAATTGAGCGCATAATAGGCTGTTGCCAGGGTGGCTCGAGGGCCAAGAGCAGAAACCGGGACAGAAAGCAAGGCGTCATCAATGAAGGCGTTGAGCTGGTCATTGGTTTTTCCTGTGGTCAACCCGTCCCGGTCATATTGCGCCATTTTGGCGCGAACAGAAGCATAATCAACAGACATGGTTAGAGGGGAGGAGTGACAGCGACCGAGAAGGCTGTCGCGTTTTTGATTTCAATGCCTGCAATCTCTCCAGTCACCTCACGGTGAAACTTCCGTCCTGTGCGCTCCAATGGGTGCTGAAAGAAAGGTACGGGAACCTTGTATTTCAGCACTTGGGGAGAGCGGTAATAGGCCAGGATGATGTTCTTGCTGGTTTTCGCTCCAGAAGCCAGCGTGACATTCTTGCTATAAAACATGTCGGTATCAAAGAACTCAACATCTTTATAGGTGGGACTGGACAAGAAAGAATCCAGAATGGTGGTGTCTGTACCAGAGATAAAGCGGGTGGTCAAAACACGCATCAGCTCTACTGGCAAGACAACACTATTGGCACGCCAAGTGCGCTTGCTGCCCTGGTAAACACCATCCACAATACGGGCCAAATCTTGCATCAGATTGTCGGTTGTTTCGGCACTCCACTTGGTTGCCGGATTGGTCATTGCCACTTCGGTGTATTTTGAGGCATTGGTCAAAATTCCGGGAACCTGACCATTCAAGCCGCCCTGAAAGAAGGTGTCATCGAGCAAGCGTTCCATTGCTTCACGGGCCTGCATTGCCATGTCGTTTTCGACAGGCAGGCCCATACGGCTGAATTTCTGCAGCTCGCGCAATGTCCAGCCATAAGCAGCACCAAACTCACGAATGGGTAGCGTGTGCTTTTTCATTTTCGCGTTCAGATTTGGCAAATCGTCATCATCATCAGCGATGAATTTCGCCTTGCCTGCTTGGTCTTGGCTGTAGTAGCCGACCGCTTCGAGGCCGGGGCCGTCAGAGACAACGGGGGCCAGCTTGTTGTAAATAAACCCTTCATAAGCGGTCTTGTACACTTCAGCTTCAAAGGCTGTGACCTTCTCTGCCAGAATCAGGCTTTCACCAGCATCAAAACGCTCTCTCAGCACCTCAAAGGTATCGCGCTCTGCGTCGTCGAGGCGGGCGATTTTATCATTCAAATCCATTTTTAATCCGTCCTTTCAGGTACTTATGGTTGATTCAGTTCGAGCTTGACCAGACCAGCGGCATCAGCAGAGCCCCGGAAGCGGCCAGAGAAAGAGAGGCCCACGACCGGAGAACCGACAGAGGTGCGAATCGCGCCCCGGTTGTAACCGGTGGTGTCTTGGATGCGTGCGTAAGGGCTGCTGCCAGTGGTGGCTGCAACTTCTGTTTTTACCCACATCGTGCCTTGGGTCATAACAGGGACCATGTCACCCGCTTTCCACTTGGCGTCTTCAGCGGTCAAAGAGGTGTGCTCTTTGTGCAGAAACTTGGCCAGACCCATAATCACATCGGTACTGGCCTGGGTCAGGGTAATGGTGGGAGGCGTGCCGCCAGTGACAGCAATTGCCGTTGTTCCTTCTTTGATTTCATACCCTTCTTGGGCCAGCAATTGGATGGTCTTATCTGCTGCGCTCACAACAGGGGCTTGCAAAACAGTGGAGGTGACATCTGTTAAAATTTGGGCGGCGATGGCGGCAATGGTGGCCGCATGGCTGGTGGCATAAACGACCGCTGTTAAAGCCACTTCGGTAAAGTCGGTCTCTCCCACTTTGCGGTAAGCAATCGAACCATCAAAACTATTGCTGGTTGCATAGTCAGCGCTTGAGGTGATGGTAAGACTGTTTAGAAGCGGTTTGCGAATGCTCTCGCCGTCGGTGGATTCAACCACAGCTTCACCAAATTCAATGTCTTCCTGGGCCCGGCGACCAAGGACTTTATATGCTCCACTGGCAATCGCGCCAGCATAGCCAACGTCTGGGGTTCTTTCGACTGTCTCTTGCATTTACTAATGCTCCTTTAAGTTTTCAATTCGCACAAAGGAAATAGCCCAGTTAATACCAGGCTATTTCCTTTGTAAAATGATTGCTTTGACCATTCAGGTGTAGTGCCCGATTGGTTTACTGTTCAACAGCCCCAAATAGAGGCTGTTTTACATTTCTGGGGGTATTTGCGAAAACCGTTTTTAAGCTGGTTACTTTGACCTAACAAAGCAAAGCCAAAGAAACTGGCTTATAAAACCTCAAAATATTACGTTTTCGCTACGTCTATTTGCTTGCAGCCTTTTTGCTCTGTACAATGAGCGAAAAATAAGGTGGTATTGCTGATGAAAGCCTTTAGGCTCGCTGCGATTTTAACCGCTGTCCTGGCCGTTTCTGTGCCGTGCATATCGCCCAAAGAGGTCGAGGCCCGGCGCGGGTGTTGCTCCCATCATGGAGGAGTCTGCGGATGCAAGTGCTGCGACGGGACTTTATTGAGCGACAAATGCGCGCCCTATTACCCAAGCTGTGAGGCTAAGCCTGCGACCCCTGCTGTCACTCAAAAACCGAGCAAGCCATCGAAGCCCGCTGCCCCAAACAAGGCCAAGGGTCAGACCTTCTCTGGCCGGGTTGTGGGCGTTAGCGATGGGGATACCATCACGGTTTTAGATATCGAGACAAATGCCCAATACAAAATCCGCCTGAATGGTGTGGATTCACCAGAAAGCAAACAGCCCTTTGGTGAAAAAGCTAAACAGTTCACATCGATACTGGTATTTAGCAAATTGGTTGCGATTGCAGTTGCTGACAAAGACCGTTATGGCCGTTTGGTTGGGAATGTCACTATCGGGCAGAAGAACCTGAGCGAAGAGCTTGTTAAAGCTGGTTTTGCTTGGCACTATACTCAGTATTCAAAGAGCCAAATTTTGGCAAAAATGGAAAGCGAAGCTCGTGCCGCAAAGCGCGGCCTGTGGGCAGACCCGAAGCCGGTGCCTCCATGGGAATTCAGAAAAGCGAAAAGAGTAAATTAAACATGAAACCAATTTCTTTGGCTTGCGCCTTAAGCATTGCATTTATTTCAGCAACTCCATTTGTATCGCCAAATGAGGTGGAGGCTCGTAGAGGTTGCTGTTCTCACCATAATGGCGTTTGCGGGTGTAAATGCTGTGATGGCAGCTCATTAAGTGATAAATGTGCGCCATATTACCCTAATTGCGGTTCTGAGACAACGGTAATCAATATTACAATCCCTGATGAACCTCTGAGTCAGGAAGAGAAGTCCGCTGAATTTCATAAAATTGGCAAAGAAGCGGAAGAAAAAGGAGACCATTACAAGGCTGTTGATTATTACACAAAAGCAATCAATAGCCATAAAGAGGGCTTATATTATGAAGATAGGTGCAAAGTGTACTTTTATAACTTAAGCAACAAACAAAAAGCAATTCCTGATTGCTTAAAAGCCATAGAATTTGGTAGGGGATACATATCTCATTTGGCTTTGGCAGATATTTTTCTTGACCAAGGAATGTTTGATAATGCAATTATTCAAGCTAATAAAGCAACCAAAATCAAGAAAAACAGCCCTATCCCATATCTCACACGAGCATCAGCCTATATTTCTAAAAATATGTTTGAGAAAGCTTATCAGGAAAAGTTGAGCGCAATTAAACTCCTTAATTTTAACTTTGAGTTTACAAAAGATAAGCCAATTGTTGAGAACTGGATGCCCTTGATTGATGTCATGAAGGCAAAAGCTGAAAAGACAGGTTCTGCAGAAGCGAACTATTATGCTGCTCTATTTATTCTGATAGGGACAAATTACAAAAACGAACTCATAAAGGGCTTAGAATATATCGAAATACCAATAGAGAAGAAATGGATGGTAACGGAATCCCTTTGCATAAAGGGCAAATTGCTCACCTGGACAGATAGGGTTGCAGAAGCTGAGGATATTTGGAGTTCTCTTAGAGAGAAAAAAATAACCTGTCCTAAACTACCATCACCCTAAAAAAGCTACGAGGGAAGACCAAGCTCCATTCATCCCTCGTTATCTCTTACACAGGGAGGTGGCTAAATTATGAGCAAGGACAGATTCAGGGGTCTTTCTTTTTCCAGACAATTTCATAGCCAAGTGCTTCGGCTATTTCGGACGCCTCTATGTAGCGCAAAGAGCCGCGCCTTAACTTGTTGCCAATATTTTGGGTTGATTCACTACGGCCAAAGCTGTTTGTTATTCGCTCCGCCAGCTCTGTTAAGGTGCAGTTTTCTTGAACCAGCAAAATTTTAATATGTTTCTCTAGTTGCTTGGCGTCCATGAGTCCATCCTATCATATGATTGGTAATCATACAATCTTCTTTTAAATCTAACAGTGCATATTGTCACTTTTTAGTATTGACAAACTAAACGATTTAGTATAATATGTAATCATAAGATAACAATTCAAAAGAGGAGAAGCAAATGACCATCGACATCAAACCCGGCAAAGGCAAATGGTGGGTGATTGCTCACTCAGCAAGTGGCAGGGCTCACGATAGCTTTGATACCCAAGCTGAGGCTTTAGAATTTGCTCTCGACATTTACGGTGGCACTGTAATTGAGGCAGAAGTCACCCTTTTGGCAGACATGCCAACCGAGGGAGGCGATTCGCTGAACCTCTTGCTCGAAGAGATTGCTGAACTGGACAAGGAATGCGGCGATTTCCTGTTTGGCGAGGAGGCAGCATGACTACCACCGCTCAACTTAAAGCAGCTGCCGCCAATCCTGCCAACTGGAAGCCAGTACCGGCCAGCGAAGCAATAGTCCGGAATCTTCGGGAGGACGCTGCCTGTGAGAAAGTAGACAAGCTCATCATGGCATTGCTGGACTTGGTGCCTGACAACTTGAGCTGGAAGGCTCTGGACATCTGCGAACACCTCATCACGCCAAATACTGAAACTCAGGAACACTTAGCTTTGGCTTTCGAGCTGATTTCCCTTGCGCCCTTGGCCTACCACTCTCAGGCTCAAGCCCTTCTTTCTGAGCTGATGCTCGCTGCCGGTCGTCATGTCGTTTCGCTTAATACTTTGATTGGAAAACGACTGAATGGGTGGTGGTGCGCATGATTTACAAAGGCCACCTCATCGACATAGGACAGACCGAAATTCCTCAAGCTACTCAGCCAGATATTGCCCTGGCAGGCTTGTTGAACATGATTCCCGTCAGCCTCTACCACCAAGTACCTGAGCTGCTGGGTAAGTGCCTAGAGCAAGAAGTTCCCGACTTGTTTGACATTGGCCAAGTGGCCCAGCTCTGCGCTTTGACTTACAACACTCAATGCATTGGTGCCGTGAGCCAGATACGCAAAGCTGAGGCACCCAAACAGGGCAAAGGACTCAAGGGAGACCTCGCAGAAATGGCACAGACTTGGAGGCGTCTGTTTCAGGCAGAAGCAGCTTTGCGTGATGCTATCACTGACAGAGACCTGTACGACTTGTTTGTTGAGATATGCATCGCCTACGCCACTCACAAAACCTGTGTTGGCAGAGTGGCTTATCTGGTCGGCCTTGAGACTGGGAAAGGGATTCTTTAGCTGTGTCCGAGAAGAAAAAAGTGCGTAAAACCTTCAAATTCAAAGCTGTGGCAAGTAAAACAACGGCAGCTCATGCAGAACAGTGGTTGTGGCGCTGTCAGCAGCTCTACAATCTGGCTTTAGAGCAGAGAATTTTGACTTACAGGCAGTTTGGTGTAAGTCTCAATTACAATGACCAATCCGCCGAACTGACCACCTTCAAAAAAGAGTTTCCCGAATTTGCTCAGGTAGGTTCTCAAGTCTTGGAAAATGTTTTAGAGCGCCTAGATAAGGCTTTTAAAAAATTCTTCGATAGGATAAAAAAAGGTGAGAAAGGGGGCTTTCCACGCTTCAAAGCTCGCTCTCGCTATGATTCATTTACACTTAGGCAGTGTGGGTGGAAGTTGAATGGGAGCTATCTGACCGTCTCGAAAGTAGGTATTTTCAAGCTCATACTGTCACGGCCCATAGAAGGGCAGATTAAAACCGTTTCGATTCAACGGGACGGCTGTGGTGATTGGTGGGTTTGCTTTTCCTGTATTGTCGATGCCCGTGAGTACCCTGAACCCGCCAAAGGAGTTGTCGGGATAGACGTTGGGCTGAAACATTTCTGTGTGGATTCAGACCCAGATAGCGAGCCGATTGCCAACCCCCGCTACTATCGCAAGCTCAAAGCAAAACTGCGCAGACAACAGCGGGTGGTATCTCGCAGGAAAAAAGGCTCAAATCGCAGGAGAAAAGCAGTTAAACGGCTGGCTAAAACCCATCGCCAGATTGCCAATATGCGCTTGGACTTCTTGCACAAAGTCGCCAATCACTACGTTTTAAACTATTCAGAAATCCATGTGGAAGCTCTGAAGATAAAGAATATGGTCAAGAATCGTCATTTAAGCATGTCGATTCAAGATGCAAGCTGGGGTCTCTTTTTTGAATTGTTGGGGTACAAAGCGGCAGATGCTGGGCGCCAACTGGTCAAAGTCAACCCAAGAGGAACCAGTCAGAAATGCTCTGGTTGCGGTGAAATCGTGCCCAAAACCTTGGCTGTGAGAATACACAGTTGCAAGTCATGTGGGCTCGAAATTGACCGCGATGAGAACGCAGCAAGAAACATAAAGGCAGGGTAAATCCTGCGTGGGGCCGGGCTGGCCCTTCAGGCGCTAACGTGACCCGTTGGGGTGAGCGTAGCCTGAGAATTTCCGACCGTTAGGTCGGGGAGTGTCAATGCATGGCTTATTTGGCCTCCGCTTTCTGTTGAGATTTGGGTTTCCAGGCATTGGCCTGGTGTTCGAGCATGTCCAGACGGGCCTTGGTGACTTTGTCTGATTCACCAGATTTTGCCGGAGGAATGCCGTCAAGATGGTCCAAGACATCACGCCCACCATCGGTGTGAGTAGTTTTGCCTTCATCTTCGAGAATGGTGTCGAAGCGAGCTGAGACATAGACCTCATCATCGAGCTTTGCTTCTGGACGTTTGGCTTTGACCACAGCCTTTTTAACATCAAGCTCACTCAGCCCATCAAACTTGAAGTCTTTGGGCAGGAATTTGCGGGCGGATTCAACAACTTTTGCCAAAGAGTCTTTGCGCTGTTTTTCGCTCCACTCATCGAGTTTGGCTTGCTGCTTTGTTAATTTTTCCTGGGCTTCGTCCAGCTTGGCTTGACCTTGGCTGAGCTGGGTGCTGAGGTCGGTGATTTTATGGTTCAGCGTTTTGATTTCAGCCTCGTCAGCACGCAGCTTTGTTTCAATCACAAATTCTGCAGCTTCCGCGACCTCCACCTCACGCCCGTCAACGCGCATTTTCTTGAGATTCATAAAGGGTTTGTTCTCCTCTGTATTTTGAGATTCGTCTATTTCGCAAGCATCAAAACGCTCGAAGCGCTCATCAGCTTGGTCGGCGGTCACTCTTGCTCCTGAGCCAGCTCGGCCCCGGTGGACAGACGCCAGGTGGTTGTAAACAATGTTTCTCTGAATGCGGTCATAGGGGCCCCATTCAGGGTGGACACCGGGTTTTTCTTCGAGGTCGCAGTGATAACCACAACTGACCTCATGCTTTCCCGCTTCAATGGCGCGGATAGCCGTTTCGTCTTCGACCTGCAAACGGGATTCGGTATGGATGCCGTCGTCTGCTTTTTTGTGGTCTCCGTAGACCTTGCCGGTGGCGTATTGTTTGACGTTTCGACTGTTGACCATGCCCGGCGGGTGGTCGTCGGTATGCGGCTTGTTGACCAGCGTCTTGAGGCTTTCAGGCTTAAAGACCTCTTCGGGCGGCCTCAGCTCTCGGATGGTTTTGCCGGTCGCTTTATCCAGATAGGGAAACACCCCCGCTCTGGTTGGAAAAACGCGCACGTCGAGAAAGCCGGTTTCGTCTTGGCGCTTGAATGCTGTGGCATCCAGGCGCGAAACGCACTGGCGGGTAACTTGCATTTATTTCTCCAAATGAAAAGCCCCCTGGGGTGGCCAGGGGGCTGGTGATATTTGACTTTGCTTAAGCCGGGTTATTTTCGATGGCTTTTCGCATTAAAGACTTATAATATTCGAGGTCTTCTGGTGGGACATGAGTAACCAATTCAGGATGTGCTTCGATTTTGGCAAGCAAGCGAGGGAAATCCTCGTAACCAAATTTTGGCTCTCCCAATTTCCCTCCAGGGATGGGGTCGCCTCTGAGAATGTATTTAGGCTCACTCAAGCGGAATCACCTTTAATTCGCAGTTTACAAGTAGGGATATTTCTTCGGCTACTTGCATGAGATTATCATACCAAAAATTTTGGGTTAGCTGGTCTATTGGAATACTCTGCAATTCAGCAAAGAATTTCATTGCGCCCATCTGCCTGTTGTGAATCGCTTCGGCTTTTCCTGCGAATTCAAGCCCAACTGGCTGACCATTTCTATACATCCAGACATCTCCCACTCTTTCGAGTGAGATGATTTGTTTCGTGCTGCCAGCAACAGCCCTTATTTCTTTGAGTTTGGCAGTAAGTATTGCGAAAACAAAATCATCCCAAGAAAGGGGCATTCCCGCTGCGTGAGAGTGAGTAAGGCGCAATCCTGTCATTCGCTCAATTTCGTTGGCAGTGTACTCAATCAGGCCGGAAAGGCCTATTTTAGAACCCATTACACGACCGAAATCATCAAACCAATAGCTGCCCTCTGGACTGAGGCCGGGCGTCGCATAAACAGGGGTTAAAAACTTTTTCTCGAAGCTATGAAGCGCCAATTTGCGCCCAACGTAAACGAGGCCAGCGGCACTGGCCGCACCAGCAGCAACTTTAAGCGCCGTTTTGGCACGGGCCCTTGTTTTTGCTGCCTTAACGGCCCCTTTGACCTGATTCAGTTTGGTTTTCGCTGCTTTGCTTTGAGCTGACGCTTTCAGTCTCGCTTCAATAGCCGCTTTTTGCCGAGATTCAATCAGCCCCTGCTCGGCCAGGTCTTCAGCAATCTCTTCGGGAGTCAAACCAAAGTCTTCGGCATCATTGAGAATTGGTGTCGCTGTGCATCTGCAGCGAATGGGCTGCCCAGGATGACCATCGGCGGGGGGGCTGTCCCAGCTGTAAATCTGTCCGTTGCGCTTGGCGTGCTCAGGCCGGACGCGAGCGTCTTGCGCCGAATTCCACTCATAGCGTTTGACCCCCGCTTTTTTCTGGCGCAGGCGGTTGATATTTCCGTTGAGCTTGCCGACCTGGTCGGTAGCAATCAGAGCAGCCCGGCGCTTGGTGATTTTATATTCTTCCATCAACTGATTGCGCAGCTCTTTGGTGAGCTTGCCTTGGCGCACAGTATCTGTAACCATGGTTTCTATTTTGTCCAGGCTTTGGCCGCCCAGGCTTTTTATCAGCCTCACGTTTTCGCGCAGACTGGCATCTATTTCACCCTGGATATCTGGGTCAAAGGGAATGGCTCCCACACCCAGGTCGATACCCATGTTTTTGCCCGCCGCTTTTTTCTGCTCGGTGATTGAGAGAAAAGAAGCGCGGTTGACATTCTCTGTCATTCTGCGCAGGTCTGGGGCCAGCTTTCCGGCTTCTTCATCCCAGCGGTCACGGGCCCGGTCAAACAGGTCATCAAAATTGGCGTCTTGGCGAGCTTCTTTTAAACCACTGAATTCAGGCGATTCTTTCAAGGCTCTGATAACCGTGTTAAACCAGGCGGTATAAACCCGAATCAGGGCCCTGCGGTAATCGACCTCAGCTGTCCGAGGATAGCGGGTCGGTGGAATCCGTTTCCTCGTCATCATCTTCGATGTCAAGTTCCTCGGGCTCCTCTATTTCGTCTGGTTCGAGATTTCTTTGCAGGCTGAATGAAGGGCCGCTAAAAGCATTTCTTGCGATTTGCTGAGGGCTCAAGGCCTGAATTTCTGAATAGTTTTTATCCGCTTCGCTGGCCAGCTTGTAGACTTCAGCGCGCTCTTTTTCGGAAGGCACATCGAGCGGACAGAATTCAAAGGGAATTTCATCAGCCTTGAAAAGCGGGGCAACCAGCTCAAGAACGTATTCAAGAGGCGGTCTTACATGCTCTTCTTGAAATGCCCCGGTGGCTTTATTCCAGTCCTTTTCTTGGCTGTCTCCCTTGCCCGCATTGATACCGCCCCCTGGGGTCTCGCCCAGCAAAACGGTGTGAGGCATGCCCGTTGCTGCGACCAAGCGCCGCTCAGGATTGCGAATCAGGTCATTTAATCCAGCCACATTGGTGGTATGGCGGGAATACTCGTCTTCACTGTCAATCAACAGCTCATTGATGGTAGATTTTGATACCATCATCGCATCCAGACGGTTATCAAACTTCTTCTGGTCTACTTCTGAATCGAAGTCCATGGCATTCAGGCCCTGCATTTTCAGCACGCCCTGAATGAAGTCTTGAGCAATGTTGGGGACCACGCCATGGGTCACGCTATAAGCGGTCAGGCAGCGGGCCACCTGATTAACGATGGAAACACCCCAACCGTTATTGGCAATCATCCAATCTCTCGAAGCCTTGCGGCCATAAAAGAGCAGCAAACGCGAATGGTGAATATCTACCACACCGGTCAGGCCTGGGTTATCAACAGCACCAAGCTGATACATTTCATGACGCAGAGTGCGCCGGGCCTCTTTGGGCTGCAAATAATAGCGGTCGATAACATGACAGCCGCGAATCCCTTTAACCCGATAGGGTACAACAGGTTCACTGGGCAAGCCTCCATCATCGATATCCAGAAAAATAGCTGAGCCACCGTGAAGGCGGGCCATTTTTAGCGCTTCATTCAGAGCGCTGCGCAAACCTATTTTCTTCAAAAGAAGCAGGACAGCAGGCCCGGATTCATGGTTGATATCTATCCATTTTCGCAGAGCATTATCTGGAAGCAGGTCGACCACTTTCCAGGCCAACTCATGGTCGGCATAGAGATTGTCTAGCTCATACCGGCTTAAGCGGCGCTCTTGTCTGAAATAGAACTTTTCCCCTTTGTCTCTGCGTCCGCCCCAGCCAGACATGTGATTAATAAACCCATCGGCCCGAGAGACCAGGTATTTCAGGGTTCCTTTGATATTCAAAATTCTATTACCAGTTTCCAGAGAATGAGGATGGTTTTATTTCTGCGACCAGGTTAAATGCGCCAGCGACGGCATCCACCTGGTCATCGTGGGCACCGTTGGGGAAATTCTCAGCTTCGGCAATCCATTCGCGATTCCAGGGGCCTTCGAGCATGAGAACATTGGATATTTCAGCCTGAGAACTGAGCGGGGCGGCCCGGTGCTCTTTGCTGCCTGTGGCCTTGACCCGTTTAACTTGGAAGCCAGCCAGGAATGAAACGAGGCTTTCGGCTTCGCTTTTGCCTGATGCGCCAGGCTCTTCTTCGAGAGCGATGGTATAACGTCTCCCGTATTGTTCGCGGTCCATTTCTGCGAATTGGCGAATGGTGGCCCGAACTTGGCCGGGGGTGTCTCTCAGGCGGTGAATGTGCAGCAAGATGAACTTGCCATCTTTGGTTTTTCCGAGCAGGGCCCCAGCGGTATAGTCTGGGTCTTTGTTGCTTTCGCTGGGCTTGGTAGCAGCACGGTCCCAGAAGCGAACCACATGCACCAGGTCGGGAACATGGCGAATAAGGGGAAAGTAATGCTCCCTGAAATAGTCGCCTTTTTCATCGTCCACATTCCAATTGCCGTGAAGCAAGCGGTCTTGCTCGGCCTGGGTTCCGGCCATCAAACTGGAGCGGTATTCCGGGTTCTCTCGTTCGAGTGTCAGGTTATCGCTGAGAGCAGCGGGGATGAATGTTACTGAGATGGGCAGGCTGCCAATGTGCTCTGCTTTTAACTCATCAGGAGTGTCGGCCCAGTAAGTGACATTGTTTCGGCGCACCATCCAGCGAATCACGCCAGCCCGGTCTTCGCGGGCATAGGAGCCGTTTTCATCCAGCCACCAGCGAATCAGGTCTTTTACCCAAGAGCTTTTGCGGGGGTTGGTGGTGCAGCGGATATAAGGCCGGACGCCACAGACTGAACGATTGCGGGTTAAGAGGTAAAAGAACTGCTTTTCGGTAAAATGAATCAGCTCATCAAAACAAATCAAGGCATACTGGGCCCCGTCATGCTGGTAACAGTCATCTTCATACTGCATGCCTGCGAACTTGACCTGGGCACCGCTCTCAAAGGTGAACTGATGCTCTACTTTGTTTTCTGTTGCACCAAAGAGGGGCAGTATTCCGCGGGCTGTGTCTACCAGGCCGCCTTGCTGCATCAATTGGGGAACTGTGCGCCGAAACAGAATGGACCTAAATCCTGGGTTGTCTGAGTGCCTGAGCTGCTCCAAAATCAGAGCATAGCTTTTGCCTCCCCCGGCGCTTCCTCCGTAAATCGCTAAATCAGCGGCGGTCGCGAGGAACAGGCTTTGTTTACCCGGATGCGGGGCCAGTGTTTTTGTCTCTGCCATTGCTGGGCAATTGGGCGACGATTTCGACTCTTCCAGATACGCCGACTTCGCCGCTTAATTCTGTCTCCTGCTTTTCGGTAAACCCGCGCTGTTTGCCTTTGGTTTTGAGTAGAAACTGAGCAGCACTGAGCCGGTTTTTCTCCTGCTCACCCGCCAGGGCAATATTCACCACAGATGATTCGAGCTTGTCGAGGGTCCGCTCGTTGATGAGCCTGACCGCTTCGGCAAATTCCGGGTCACTGTTGAGATAGTTGTAATAGGTTGATTGAGCAACGTCTGCTGCTTCGCAAGCGGGGCCCACAATACCATAACTCTCTCGCAGCGCCTCAAGTAAAAGCGCCTTGTTCTCTGCCATGGTAGTTTGCCTACGCGTAGGGTGCTCCAAACTCTCCAATTTCGTCGCGTTTTTCGCTGCCAATTTGGCGGCTTTTCGTTTGCGACTCATGGCGGGTCAAAGGCCAAAGCCACGCTGGCCACAGCAGGAATGCCCGGCGAACCCTCCATATGCCTTTCCAAGCGGTAAATGGTCCCGCTCAAAGGGCTGGCAAGATGGTCCAGAGGTGTACCGGTATACGTGCGGGAAAAAATCTTCTGGCCCGTCACTGACCGTTCTTCTACTTCAGAGGGAGAGCCCCACGAAATAGAAGTGGGAGTAGTCCCGGCGCAAAAGCACATGGCCGTGGCCGGAAGCCCGAGAAGTGTTTTATCTTCAAGGGCAATATCAAAGGTTTTATCCACCCGAACCAGGTATCCGCCCGAGCCAGCTTTAACTTTTGTGGATGTGGTCATGGTCAGCCCATCAGTGGGCCCCTCGACTTCATCCGTGTTGATTGTTGTCCAGCTCATTTGTTTAACACCTGGTCATGTAGCAGTTTGGCCAATCGCTTTAATGCTTTGGCCTTGTGCTCGTCTGTCACTTCGGGAAGGTATTCTGGCTCTTCTGCCTCAGTCAGCATGGCTGCCCTTGCTAAAAGTCCCCGACCTACCCAGCACTGAAGAGCGTAAGCGTGCCACCCTTTGCGAGAAAGGAAGGACACAGTTACGCTCTCATCTTGCAGTTGCAGAATAATGGAATGGAGCTGACCAAAGGTGACGATGTTAATAAGGCTCTGTCCAGTAGTGACTGCCAGCGCGGGCCGTATTCTGGATGGTGAGCTTGGGTTGTGCAATTCGTCGTTATGGTCTGACTGTTCCAGGTCGCCACTGTAATAAGCGGTGAGCAGGTATTTCAGCTCGATGGGGCTGAAATGGAACTGAGGGGGGGAAGGTTTCTTTTTTAAGGAAGTCTTTGAAGACACTTTGTCACCCTATCATCTATTTTGTCTGTTTTCGGGCTTGACATCAAGGTGCACAGGCTCATTTGAAATCACAGTGATTGCATTTTGCATGTGAGTGATGAGCAAAGACTTGAATCGGACCCGTAAATCGTTTGGGACAGTTCTGTCTCCCCCTTCGATATTGGCAATGTGCCCCTGAGAATAACCAGCCAGGTCTGCAAATTCTCTTTGCGTGAGCCCAGCCAGCTCTCTCAGGTGCTTCAGGCGTTCGCCCTTCATGTGGCCGCGTTTTGCAGGCGCTTCAATTCACGGGTAAAGTATTTCACTTCGCGCGAATCGGGGGCGCTGGGACGGGCAATGTTTAGATAGGCCTGAATTTTATCCATGGCCTGTTGGCGCTGGCCTGGGTCTTTGTCCGCTTGGGCAATGGCTTCCTGTAGGTCTGCGGGGGTGATAACGATGGACGCGGGGGCCGGGTCGTCGCTCACCGTGATTTCTGCTTTTACTTCTATCGGCCCCAAAGGGGAGTTCAAAGATTTTGGGTCTTTTGGAGCGTCACCAGACAAATATCCCTCAGATTCTCGGTAAAATTTTGGGGTCGACATATTAATAGTCTCCTTGTGTTTTGGTATTCAGTGCTTTTTGGCCCACGCTGCGCGCAGAAGCCACTTGTTGAGCGAGGAACGAGTCCCCGCTCAGATATTGCAACATTTGAACTATGGTTAATCTCAATCGCTGCTTATCTTTTTCAGCCTGTGCCCAAGCTGCTTTGTATTGTTCCAACTCAGAGCGCAGTGACACTCCCAATCCCGTGAACGGGATGGGCTTCTAAGCAACTTCTGAGCGA
>JADMKE010000018.1 GCA_018780035.1 Candidatus Sericytochromatia bacterium | reverse complement strand
TCGCTCAGAAGTTGCTTAGAAGCCCATCCCGTTCACGGGATTGGGAGTGTCACTTGAATATGCTTTTGTTTCAGGTCAGTTTGAATCCCTATTGGCCACGATTGATCCTGCAAATGCCGCATCTTTGCGGTTGGTAAAAAATTCGGGAATGCTTTTAGAGCACACGGGGTTTGATGAATTTATGCTTCCGATTGAAGTTTATCGACTTTCAAGCAAATCTTATTTTAATACAATTGGTTTCCGGCAAAAAAACCGAAAGCACAAATAGACATGCCTGTCTCAGACTTATTCCATAAATTTGACACCCAGATTTTTCAAGTCTCCCAAACCATTTGGTGTGTGCGCAGACCTTCTTACCTCACCTGTTCCTATCTGGTAAAAACGGATCAAGGTGTTGTTTTGATTGACGCAGGCATGGATTCCAAAGGGCAAGACATGCTCGCAGGTCTGGCGTATATTTCCGAACCGGTTTCGTCGGTAAAAGCCCTGCTCTTGACCCATTGGCACAATGATCATGCGGCTGGGGCCCAATACTTACAACAAAAATACCAGATCCCCGTTTACTACCATCCCCAGGAAACACCCTATTTAACACGTCAAACAGCCCGTCAAGGCCTTAGAGGGCGGGTAAGTTTGGGCTTGCCCGAATGGGGGCCCTTTGTCTTGGCCAAAGGCCTTTTGGGTGAAGCCATTCCCGATGCCGTTGAAGCCAATGTGTTTGCAAACGAGGGAGATCAGATTTTTAATCAGTTTGAAATCCTCCACACCCCCGGCCATACACCGGGGCACTTGGCTTTTTATTATCCTGCAGAAAAAGCCCTGTTTGCGGGAGATGCCCTGGCTGTGATCGGCCAAAAACTCCGTTTTATGGCCCGCCCAGTGACCCCGGATCTGCCACAAGCACGGACCTCGATCCTGCATGCTTTGGATCGGGAGATTCTTTTGATCTGCCCTGGGCACCGAAAGCCCCTGCACACGGACGTTCCCGATCAGTGTCAGCAAATGCTTCACCAGATTCAGGCCGGGGAAAAGTGGCCCTTTTTCGGTTAAAATGGCCAGAGAAGATGTGACCAGAGAAGACGAATCCAATGACAAAGTATAATAATCAGGCTGAATAGATAAGGTGGTTTATATGAACATACGTCCAATTTTATGGGCTTTCACGCTGGGAGGACTTGCTCTTCCTGCTTTTGGCAATCCCTGTCTAACCAAATACCACACAGGCCAAGCAGATATCTCCACCCCCACCCGCTACGGCCTGATGCTGATGGGCGGCGGCACGGATGTCGATGACGCCTTCCGCTGGCTGATCCAGCGCTCAGGCGGCGGCGATCTGGTCGTTTTGCGCTCAGACGGTGCCGACGGTTATAACGACTATCTCTACAAAGAGCTGGGAGGCTTAAACTCCGTCACCACAATGGTGATTCAAAGCCGCGAACAGGCCCATTGCCCAGAAGTGCTTCAGCGCCTGCGCCAGGCTGAAGCGCTCTTTTTTGCGGGGGGCGACCAGTCTGAATATTATCGTTTTTGGAAAGACACCCCCGTGCACACGGCGATTGCAGAACTGGCAAAAAAACAAACCCCGATGGGCGGCACCAGCGCTGGCTTGGCCATTTTGGGCGAGGTGATCTACAGCGCCGAAGGCGAATCGATGCAAAGCACGCAGGTTTTAGACAATCCCTTTCATCCCGAATTGACCCTGCGCAACGACTTTCTCAAATTGCCGTATATGCAAGCGATTCTGACCGACAGCCATTTTTCCGAGCGCAAGCGGCAGGGGCGTTTGCTGGCTTTTTTGGCGCGGGCCCGTTTTGAAAAGGGTTTTCCGTCGGGTTTAAAAGGCATCGGCATCGACGAAGAAACTGCACTGCTGGTGGAGCAGCCCACAGAAGGTGAATACAAGGAAAAAACCGTGGGGACGGTGATTGGCAAAGGCAGTGTCTGGTTTTATCGCCCTGGGGCTAAAAACCCTGAAGTGATGGGCCCTCAGAAGCCACTGACCTGGAGCCATGCCGGCCAAGCGATAGAGGTTATTAAAATGCCAAAACAGCCCTTTGTGCCCCCCGACCCCACTGCCGCCTATTTAAACTTGGCAGACATGTTTGACCTCGGGGCTTGGACTCCCTTGCAGGGAAATTACCAGGAGCTGTTTTTTTCGGCTGAAGCCGGGGTCTTCAAACAACAGCTCAAAACGACTCCCCTAAAACACAACCTCTCAAGCAGAACTGCCCCTGAAAGGTATAATGGGGACAATGTCCAACAAGGAAAATCCACCGATGACAAACACCTCTAACGCTGCGCCCCCCGAAACCCTGACCCTGCTCAAAAAACAATTGCGCGACCCCGATGAATTCCAGCGCTTGGCGGCGATCCATGCCCTGTTTCGGCTGGAACTGCCCGAAGCAGACGCGCCCCTGATTGAAGCCCTCAACGACAGCGACTCTGGCGTGCGCGAAGCGGCCGCTTTGGCCCTGGGCGAACGCGGTGCGCTGCAGGCATTGCCCGCCCTGCGCGGACGTTTAAACGATCCCCACCCACTGGTCTGGGCTGCCGCCATGGATGCCCTGGTGCTCTTGGAGGACCGCGAAATTGTCCCTCAGGCCTTGGCCGGTTTAAATGCCGAAGCAGCCGAAAAACGGGCGGCTTCAGCCGGGGCGATGGGGGCCTTTCAAGTGGCTGAGGCCCTGCCGACTTGCCGCCAACTGATCTCTGACCCCGATCCCGACGTGCGCATCGCGGCAGCACAGGCCTTGGGCGATCTGAAAGATGGCGAAGCGGTATCTCTGTTGCAACAGGCTCTCAAAGACGAAACTTCTGCTGTTTGCAGCACGGCGGCTTGGGCCCTGGGTGAAATTGGCGATCCATGCGCCATTCCTGATCTGTTAAAGGCCCTGGATAATTTGGGTTCAGAAGTGCGCATCCAGGCGGCAACCGCCCTGGCTTTGCTTCGGGCAGAGGAAGCGGTCACACCCCTTGTGGCCCTCTTGCAAGACCTGATCGTGGACGTACGCGGCACTGCCGTCTGGGCCTTGGGTGAAATCCAAGCCCCAGTGAGCTTAAACGCGCTGATCAGTACCTTTGCCGACCCCGACAATGATGTGCAGGGCCAGGTCTACGAAAGCCTTTTAAATTGGGCCGACAACGACCCAGAGCCTGTGATTGCTGCATTGCGGGCACACCAAGCCGAAGTCCACCCCCAAATTCAAGTGGGAATTGCCGCCTGTCTTGCCGCTTTAAATCTCCCTGTCTGAGCTTTAAACCCGGCTATTTTGCCTGCTTCACATGGGTATCCAGCCAATGGACCATCTCCCAGAGCATGTGGTGCAGGGATTCTTTGGCCTGATAGCCGTGACTCTCATAAGGCAAGAGCACCAACCGCACCGGGGCACCCAGCCCTTTGAGGGCCTGGTAGAAATACTCGCTCTGCATCGTCAATGTGCCTGAATTATTGTCGGCCTGGCCATGAATCAAGAGCAGCGGCTCTTTGATGCGGTCGGCGTGATTCAACGGGGACATGGTACTGTAGACTTCCGGTGCCTGCCAGAAATTGCGCTCTTCGGACTGAAATCCAAAGGGCGTCAGGGTGCGATTATACGCCCCACTGCGGGCAATCCCAGCTCGGAAGATATCGCTGTGAACGAGTAAATTGGCGGTCATAAAGGCCCCATAGGAATGTCCGCCGATGGCCAGCCGTTTGCGGTCGGCCACGCCCATTTCTACGACTTTGTCTGCAGCGGCCTGAGCCGAAGCCACCAATTGGCTGACATAGGTGTCGTTGGGCTCTTTGTCACCTTCGCCAATGATCGGCATGGCCGGGTGATCGACCACGGCATAACCCTGGGTCAAAAAGACCAGCGGTGAAGAGGGCATAATCCGGGTAAAGGTATACGGCGAACCCTGTACTTGGCCCGCTGCATCGGCACTTTTAAATTCGCGCGGATAGGCCCAAAAAACCGTGGGCAACGGCCCCTGCTCTTTTTTATAACCCGCGGGCAAATACAAGGTGGCATTGAGTTTGACCCCATCGGCACGGGTGTATTCAATCAGCTCTTTTTGAACTTTGGCCAATTCGGGCACGGGGTGGGGAAAGTTGGTCAGCGTCCGCTCTTTTTTGAGGGGCAAATCGTGCAAAATATAATTGGGAGGGGTTTCGGGGCCCTCGCGCCGGGTCAAAACCTGCATCTTTTGCGGATCGAGCAGCTGCACGACCTGTTCATAAAAGGGAGCCTCTGAGCGCCAAAGCCGCTCACGGGCATCGGTAATCGGGTTCCAACTGTCCAAAAATGGGCGGTCGCCTTCTGCGGATGCACCATCGCCTTTGAGAAAGAGGGTCTTGCCATCTGCGGCGGTCATCAAGACCCAATGGCCCTGGGGGGTGCGCTGCAAAAGCGGCATGCCTGGATGGGCGTAGCGATCTTCACTGGAAAAGGTCTGGATCTTGCTGCCTTGGCCTTTGCCCGGCATCAAGTGGAAGATCTCTTGGCGGCGTTTGAGATACCAAAAAGTATAGACCAGCGCCAGTTGGTTGTCTTTCCAATAGACACTGAAAAAGCGGTCATCGAGATCAATCAGTTTCTGTGGCTCTTGGTGAAACGGTGCGGCCCATTGCCAGAGCCTGTCACGTTTATCTGCTTTGACCTCGGGATTGCCCTGGTCGAGGGCCTCAACCCAAAAGAGCGTGGCCGGGGTGTCTTCGCGCCAGACGATCTCACGCCGACCGATCCGGGCTGCGTCGCGGGCAATCGGAATTTTATCGGCCAGGGGCAAATCTGCCACCAAGCGTTTTTCCGGGCTGTTCAAATTCCAAACTTCGGTGCGCAGGGGAAAGCGGTACAACGGGAAAAAATACGAAAAAGGGGCATGTAATTGTTCCACCAGCAGCCAATCGCCATTGGGTGCCAGCGAAAAATCCGTGATCAGGCCCGGTGCACCCACTTTGCGGGCCTTGCCATCGAGTTCGACCCGCCAAAGCTGGCTGTGTAAATAATAGCTAAACAGGGCTTCATCTTGGGGGGATTTGAGCAAATCCTGGTAAGTCCGACCTGGCGCCGCTTGCCCCAGGCTTTCCATGATCACGGGGCCGGTTGGCAAATAGGCCTCCGCTGGTTTTTTGAGCGCAGCCGAGGGGCTTTTGCAGATCAAAGCACTGGAATCGGGGGCCCAGGCACAGGGCGAACCATAGCTCTTGTTCAGATGGAGTGTGCTGAGGCGTTTGGCTTCTGCTGTGGCAATATTCAGGAGCCACAGCTCAATGCCCTCGGCATGGGTGTGGCTAAAAGCCACAAATTTGCCATTGGGCGACCAGATCAAATTGCTGAGACGAGGCATGGCAGGTAGCCCCGTGACTTTGCGGCCTTTGCCCAGGGTGGGGCTGCTCTGGCTGTCTGGATTCATGGCATGCAGGGAAATGCTGTTATATGACCCATTGCGACTGGGAGAAAAGTTCTTCGGATTCAAACGCAAACCCGCCAGGCGCAATTCGGGCTCGGCCAATTCACTTAAATCTGGCCAGGTTTGCATTTCCAGCAAGAGAAAATTCTGGCGGTCAGGTGAGAGACTAAAGACCGGCAAATACGGCGCGTTCATCACCTTGTCCAAAGGTGCGGGCGCAGTTTGGTAATTTAAATTGGGGTTGGTTTCGGCAAAAACGGGCATGGATTTAGCATACACCGCACTCACACTCAGGGCCAGCGCAAGCGTCACGGATTGAAGACATTTTTTGAATAAGGGCATCGAAGGGCCTCCCGGGCGTTTAACAGGCTCAAACTTCAAGGAGTATACCAATCCTGGCCTTGAGTGTCAGGTCTGAGAGGTCTAGAATAAGAAAGGCAAGCCCAAAAGCCCGCTTAAATTTTTCAGACAAACGGTTACCCCATGCTTCCATCTTCCCCCCTCTCCGTTTCCGAGCGCAGTGCCCTCTGCGCGTTGATTCTCAAAGTAAAACCCAAGGACTTAAATGCAGCCTGGGAGAGCGAATGGAAGCAAGCCCTGGGCGCGAGAAGGCGCGAGGACTTCAGTGTGGCGCTCTTGCCGGGAGAACGCGAATGGCTCGAAGAGGCAGTTCGGCGCCTCTTTGCCGACCCCAATGATGGCCCAGCGCGGATCTGCCTCTGGTTCCTGCGCCGGGATTATGCAGTCCAAGCAAAGCAGCCTTTGCCCGGGGGCTGGCAAGCCTGGACAGAGACACAGCAACAAGGCGCACATCTGACCCTGCTGCCCCCCCCTGCCAGCTCAGAGGTGACCATCCTGCTGCCCACGTATAACCGTTTGCCCCAATTGCAAAAGGCCGTGCAGAGCATTTTGGGCCAGAGTCACAGCTCATTTAAATTGATCATCGCTGACGATGGCTCCACAGACGGTACTGCTGGTTATTGCCGCGTCTTGGCAGACACCGACCCGCGTGTCAGCTTTCTGCCCCGCAGCCACAATTTGGGGCTGTACGCCACGATGGAGCAACTTTACCAGGCCACCGAGACCGAATTGGTGATGTCGCTGGCCGATGATGACTGCCTGACCCCCCACTGTTTGGCTGCCTGTTTGGATTTGTTTGAGCGCTATCCCTGGATTGCCATGGCCGGGGGCGGCTATTATTATCTGCATTACCAGGGTCAGCAATTGCGGATCAAACAGTATGGGCCCTATTACGACAGCCCCTGTGTGGCAGATACTCAGTTGGAATTGCAGCGGGCGGGGATCATTAACCCGCTTTTTGGCGGTGGGGCACTCTTTCGCAAGGCTGAGCTGCTCACTCTCTCCAAGGCCGATCCCGAAGCCGGTGAAAAGGCCCACAGTGCCTGGGATTGGCTCTTAACAGCCGAGTTTTTGGGCCGTTACGAAGTGGGTTATAGCCCCGAAATTGCGGTGGCTTATGTCGACCACAAAAAAAACGAGCAATTTACCCATGGCCGCAATTGGGGCCCTGCCTTCTTTTATTTGCTCGAACGTTTAATTCAGCGCTACGAAGCCCTGTTTGGCCCCAAAAGCTATCCGGCGGAGATCATTCAGTATTTTATCGCAGCGGTGGCTGAACCCTATTTGGTGCAGGCCTTTCAGCAAAAATTGGCCAGCTACCGCAGCCCTGAGGATCTAGACACCTTTTTGCAGAGCCAGCGCAGCGCCTGGGAAACCTATCGCCAGATTCGTCAAAACTATCTGGAACGGCCAAATCTGGGCCAGGCCTTGCTCAATGCCGAGACCGTGGCCGGGCTGACCCTGGGAGATATTCCGGGCCTGAATCAGGGCCAAACTCCGTTGGTTTTGCAAAATTTGCTCAATCATCTGCTGCGTTAGGGCCGTGAAAGGCCCTTTAATTGGCATTCCCGCCCATTACCGCAAGTTGCTCACGCTCTTGATCAGCCTCTTGGTGGCTTTGCTGTTGCTCTGGTATCTTTCGAGCCAAGCGCCAGTGAACAGTTTAATTTAGCTCTGTCTTGTAGCGTGGCTGAAAAATGTTATGCTGAACTCAAACCCACCCCTTTAAACCCCAGGATAACGCCCAGGATCCTATGAAAAGGACCCCATGAAAAAGACCCCATGAAAAACGACAACCGACTTTGGCGGATGTTACATGTGCTGATCCACATGAGCCACACCCAAAAACCCATGACCTCCCAGGCCATCGGCGAGATGTTAAACACCAATTCCGTCGTGGTTCGGCGCACCATGGCCGGATTGCGCGACCGAAACTATGTTCAGTCTGAAAAGGGCCATGGGGGAGGCTGGCGCCTGATTTGCCCCTTGGAAGAAATCACCCTGCTGGATATTTATCTGGCTTTGGGTTCGCCCGCTATTTTTGCGATCGGGGCAGCGAGTGACACCCATCATTGTCTCGTCGAAAAGGCCGTCAACCAGGCCATTGACGATGTGCTTGAACAGGCCAAACAATTGTTATTGGCCCGGTTTGGCCAAATTAAACTGTCTCAGATCCAAAACGACTTTCAGGTTCTGCGGGAAGTGACGGTCGATTGTCGAGAACAGCTTAACCCGGATTGAGGGCCAAGAGCACGGCATTGTTCAGGTTTCGCCAGATTTCTTCGTTGATTGCAAATCCTGTTTTGCGCAATAAAGCCAGATGCTCCTCGGCCGAATAATGGCGATGCTGACCGCCATGATGATGAGCAGGGTGGTGCCCACCATGGCGATGAATGCCGTGGAGCTCTTGCTCCTGCTGCCTGCGCTCAGGGTCTGCCATAATTGCAGCTCTGCGTTGCTGCGTCAATTGATAGCTGAGAGAGACAAGCACGGGACTCGTTGAGGGCATAAAATCCGCCACAAAAAACAGGCCATCGGGCTTTAAAATCCGGCGGATGCCCAGATAGATCTGCTCCAATTGTTCCAAGGGTATTTCGTGGGCGGTCCAGCCAAAGAAAGCGGCATCAAAGACAGCCTCTCCACCCGTTTCTGCCAACTCTGGCAAGGTCTCCAACAGTTGACCCGGTACGAGGCTAACATTCTCCTCTCCCAAGACAGCTTGGTAAACCGCCAACCGCGATGCCGCGCCATCGAGGGCCGTGAAGTGAACGTTTACACCCCGCGCAGTCGCCGCTGTCTGAAAAAACCGGGACCAGCCGCCATAACCACAGGCAATGTCCGCGACGCGCAGGCCCGCTTCAATTGCGGGTTTTGCCGTGGCAAAGATCAACTCTGCTGTTAGTTCAAACGCCGTATCTCTCCCTGGACAGAAAGACAGCATATGGTCTTCCCAATTCTGGATCAAGCGCTGTGATTCGTTTAAATTTGTCATGTCATATTCCCCTTAAAATCCACTTTTTTGTAGCAATAACTCACCCGCAATGCGGGCCCCAGCGGTGCTGCCAAACGCCGCTGAATTCACGACCGACATTCCATGGGTGCCCGCAATGTCACCAGCCGCGTAAACGCCTTCCACAGTGGTTTTGCCAAAGGCATCCACCTCGTACCAGCCAAAATCCGTGACCTTGCAGCCCAAATCCTCACCCAGGTGAGCGCTTAAATGAACAGGGAAGGCGGTCTGCACATACAAGACATCTCTGGAAATGCGTTTGCCATCGGCAAAGACAATTGCCTCTAGCTTGGGTCCAGTATGCTCAAGGGTTTGAATCGGTGTTTCGACCAAGTGAATATTTTTTGCGGCGATTTTTTGCTTTTGTTCTGGGGTCAGTTGGGAGGGGCCCTGGGTCAAGAGCATCAGATCAGCGCTTAAACCCAAAAGCATAGAAAGCAGATGCAAGGCCATCTCACCATCACCCACAAGGGCCAGCGCTTGGTCTTGAAATTCAAAGCCATGGCAGAAGGGACAATGCACAGCGGTATCCCCCCACAGTTCAGCCAGGTTCGGAATGTCTGGCAAGCGATCTTTCATTCCGTAGGCCAAGAGCACCTTTTGCGCACTGACACGGCCACCAGAGGCCAGTTGGGCCTCAAAGCCTGTGCCTGTTTGAGCAATTTTCATCACCCGCGTGGTCTGAGATGAGAGACTGGGGTATTTCTGCAGGTCTTTTCTGACCTGACTTCGCCACAGCTCAGGGGCAGCCCCATCATAACCTGGAAAATTGTACATATGTGCCGCAGCTTGGTTGCGGGGCTGCTGATCATCACAGAGCAAGACCTTGCGCCGCAAACGACCAAGCGTCAGTGCCGCAGCGAGGCCAGCAGCTCCGCCCCCAATGATTAAGACTTCATAATCCCCTGAGAGCGCAGCATTATCTGATTCATGCATATCTAAATACCTCATTTTATGTAACCTTTATAGTTTCATGATAGCGCTTGGTCGATTTTTATGCAACAAATAATGTTACGTGATAGCTGCGCACCCAAGCAGGGGCCAAAGGATGTGTTAAAATACCCTGACGACAAAACCAGAGGTTGCAGCCAAATTATGGACAGCATGTTGATACAGGGAGTAGAACTGATTCTCTCCCAGGCGACCACGATGGACCTGACCTGGGTCGGCAATAAAGAAGTCAAACGGCAGCTCGAAGCCGCCTGGCTGATTCTCTCGAATAAAGACCTGCCGATGAGCCCACGGATTGTGGGCAAACCTGGCATAGGCAAAACCACCCTGGCCTATTGTGTTGCAGAAGAAATGAGTCAGGCCGTTTACCTCTTTCAATGCACTGTGGATACCCGTCCTGAAGACCTGTTGGTCACACCTGTGATTGGCGCCAATCAAAACATTCGCTACCATGCCAGCCCTTTGGTCACCGCCATGCTCAAAGGGGGAATCTGTATTCTCGATGAAGGCAACCGCATGGGCGAAAAAAGCTGGGCCTCTTTGGCGCCATTGTTGGATATGCGCCGGTATGTTGAAAGCCTTGTGGCAGGCATCAAAATCCCTGCTCACCCCGAGTTTCGTTTGGCGGTGACAATGAATGAAGACGCCAGTACCTTTGATGTGCCCGACTATATTCAGTCACGCCTGCAGCCCCAAATCGAAGTGGGATTTCCCAGCCAAGAAGAAGAATTGGCCATACTTGAAGCCCATTTACCCGAAGCGCCTGCAGATATCTTGGGAATTATCTCCGACTTTTTAAGCCGTTCTCACGAAGAAAACCGGGCCTATACCACCCGCGACGGGGTCAATTTGGCCCGCTATGCTGTCAAATTGCTGCATTTGGGACAAATCAGCCAAGAAGAGGCCATTCAGCAAGCTTTGCTGCAGACCATGGACAGCCATGCCTTGGACTTTTATCTCGAAAACTGTGTGGGCCAAAAAGAAGAGGCCATCTCGCGCTTACACGAGCTTTTGCTCTTGGGGGCACCCTCCGCTTTGGGCCTCAACGAGGTTTTAAACCTCGGTGTCAATGATGAAAGCACTGATGACTGGTCAGATAGCGAACTCTCAGATGTCTCAGATCTGGCGGATTTTGCCGACGACGATCTCGACGAGGACTGATGTCATTGCTGCAGTTTGGGAATATTACCTGTATTCCCTCTTTTCACAATCGCCTGCAATTTGCCCGCGAGGTGCGCAAGGCCTTCAGTGAAATGCTGCCTGATGTGGTGGCGGTGGAATTGCCCGATGTCTATACCTCGGATATTTTGCAGGGCATCGCCCGTTTGCCCCGCCTGAGCCTGTTGTGTATCAGCCAAAAAGACAGTTCGTATAGCTATATTCCTGTCTTTCCCAATGATTCAATGATCGAAGGCCTGCGTTTGGCCCGCGAAAACAATCTGCCTTTGGCTTTGATCGACCTGGCCGTTGAAAATTACAGCCCGGCGTATGAGGCTTTTGCCCCACCTGATGATCAGGCGATTGAACATATTGGCCTGGAAGCTTATTATGAGACGGTTTTGCCCTATTTAAAACCTGCCGCCAATGGCAGCCCCGAACAAAAACGTGAAGAGCATATGGCTGCCCGACTTCACCATTTATCGGGCAAATACCAGCGCATACTGTTGATCTGTGGCCTGTTTCACTGGGAGCCGATCAAAGCCTTGCTCAAGCAAAACAAACGCGTGCTTCATCCCCACCAATTGGAGGGGATTTCATCGCCTTTTTTGGCCAAACTCGGCCCCAAAGCGCGCCATACCTTGCTCGAAGAAATTCCCTATTTGGTCTTGCACTACGACATTGCCCGGCGCTTTGGCCTGGTTTATCAGCGGCAGGTCCTGCTGCGTAAGCTTTTGCTTGAAGCCCGCGAGGCCCCTGCTTTGGCCGACGAGTCTTATACCCTGCGTGAGATTCTGAATATTCTCAGGTATGCTGCAAGGCTGGCTGTCAGCGATAAACGCGTCAGTCCCGATCTCTACAACCTGCTTTTGGCCTGCAAACAGACCCTGGGTGACGACTATACCCTCGAAGTGATGGATCGGGCCCTGGCTTACCCTTATGAAGACGACGAAAAGATTCCTGAAATTGAATTTGATCCCAATTCAGAACAGTTTAAATTGGGCAGCCGCAGTATTACCCTGCAGCGCCGCCTGCCCCCGCCCATTTCATTGCCTGACAATAACCAAGACTGGATCAAACTCAAAATCGTCCGCAAAAAACAGGAGCATCTGCCCGAAGGTTATATGCCCTTTTGGTTCTTCTTTGGATTTTATTCCCATGTGCCTGAAGACCTGATTCTGGAGGGGTTTATTGAGCGCTTGGGCGACAAGTTGGCCAGCCAGCAGACCGCCACCGAAACCCGAGTGCAGGAATTCAGCGGCAGCTTACTCGATGGGCTGGCCCTGCGTGAGACGATCCGCAATTACCATTCGGGTAAACTCTATGTCAAAGAGGAGCGCAGCCGTTTGGCCCAGATTGGCGCTTGGGTCTTGATTTTTGACGAAGATCTGAACGAACTGACCTATCCCTGGATGATGTCGCTTTCTGCTGAGCACCACAATGAGTCTGACATTGCCTTTTATGCCTCCAACCCAGCACTGCATCCAGTCACCCGCGAAATTATCCGTGCCAAATATGGTGCGATGCTGGCCATCAAACCGGCCTTGCCAAACGAGGCCAAAATTGGTTGGGATGCCCTCGATGTGCACGAAGAATTGCGCAAAGAGCAATTGGTGCGCCTGGCGATTCAACTCAGTCCCCGGCCCGGCATTCTCTATTTGGCCCAAATTCCCCCCGAAGGCTATTTTTACAGCATGGCCAGCTCTTTGGGCAAAACCCTGTATCATCTGCCTTTAAATAAAATCTCGGAGCGCCACCTCAAACGCATTCAGCGTTTTCATTTGCTCAGCCGCAAAGAAGTCAGGAAAAACGCCGATGACTTTATCTAGACGATCTGCAAGCCGATTTCGCTGGGGCAAAACCGGCTTGGTTTCGGCACTTGCGTGGATTCAGTTTTGGCTGCCGGTTGGAGCACAAAGTACCCAAGGTGTACAAACGGCCCAGGCCCTGATCGACGAAATGCAAAAAGCGCTGGAATTGGCCCAACCCCAGGTGCAATTTACCCGCAGCGCACCCCTGCCCGCCCCCGTCTTTATCCCCGAGCAGGGCGTGCTCAAGGACTATCTTTTGGGGGTGGGCGACGGAATCGAAGTTTACCTCTGGAACCCCCGGATTCAATTGCAATACAGTCTCAATATTGGGCCCGACGGCAAAATTATGATCCCCAAATTGGGGGCTCTGAAGGTACATGGTTTGAGTCTCAAAGCATTGGAAGAAAATCTCAGCAGCTTGTTGCGGCAGCAATACCGCGACGAAGTGCGTGTCAGTGTGGTGCTCAGCCGCATAAGGCCTGTGCAGGTATTGGTGACTGGGTATATTCAAAACCCCGGTTTTTACCAAGTCCCCTGGGGCAGCCGCCTGATCGAGGTGCTGCGCCGCGCGGGAGGGGTGCAAGACCAAGGCTCGGTGCGCCGGGTACAACTCAGCCATGGCACCCAGAAATCCCAAGTGGATTTGTACCGCTTTCACTACCAGGGGGATCTCCAATCCAACCCGCTTTTGACAGGTGAAGAGCAGATCTTTGTGCCCACCTTGGGCAGCAAAGTGGCTTTAACGGGCCAATTTCGCACGCCGGGTCTGTATGAGTTTTTACCCGGCGAAGACCTCAATAGTCTGCTTAAACTCACAGGGGGCGCCAAACCCAATGGCGATCCCGAGGGACTCTTGCTTTGGCAAAACGGGTTAAATGGTTCAAAAATGCCCTTGGAAACCCGCTCTATTAACCAGAACTATGTGCTGCAAAATGGGGATATCTTACATCTGCCCCTGCGCAAATTGCCGACCGAAGAAAAGAACCTGACTGTTTATGGCCAAGTATTGACGCCAGGTGTACAGGCCTATCGCAGAGGTATTTCAGTTCAGGATTTACTGCGACAGGCAGGTGGGCCACTGCCCAGCGCAGATCTTGGAGCCGTGCGTATCAGCCGCATGCAAGCTGATGGCGAGTTGCGCACGCTCAAAGAACTCAATCTGCAAGAATGGCTACAAGGCAAGAACCGCGATGGTGAAACCCAATTGGAACCTGGCGATATTTTGTACATTCCCGAGACCTTTTTTAACATTCGCAATATTATGGAGCTGACCACCTTGATTGTGGGGGCCTTGGGCATTGTCAGCGTGGTTTTAAACCTGAGCCGCCCCCAATGAATTCAGAACTGCTCTTGCCCCAATTCAAGCTCTTTCTCAGGCGTTACAGCCTGTTTATTCTCTTTACGGCCTTGCTGGGTACAGCCTTGAGCTGGGTCAGCGTCAAATACCTGGTTACACCCATTTATGCCGCCCAGACCAGCCTCTTGATCTTGCCGAGCCAAAGCAAAAGCCAATTGGGGCCCATGTTGAATCAATTGGAATCCCAATTGGAGATGCTTGGCCCTCTGCGGTCGGTCATCAGCGGTCAACATTTTAGCTCCTCACTCAAAGATCTGGTCAGCATTTTAAACAGTCGCAGCTTGGCAGAAGAAGTTTTGGCCCGGTATCCCCGTTTGAAGGTTTTGCCTGAAGCTTTAAAAGAACTGGAAAAACACAAAAAAGGCCAGCCCAAACAGGTGATATTGGCCTGGTTGCTTAAACAGGTCGAAATTCTTTCGCCAGATGGTAAAGATGGCACCCTGCGCATTCAGGTCAAATTGAGCGACCCCCAATTGGCGGCAGATGTGGCCAATACCTATGTCGAAAAATTGGAATTTTTTGTGCGCAAATTGATCACCCAGGACGCCAACGAACACCAAATTTACCTCGAAAAACAACTCAAAACCATGGGCGTCTCCCTGCAAATGGCCGAAGAGGAATTGTTGGCGTATCAGCGCAAATACCATCTGATCTCCCTCGATGACGAAGTGAAACAGCTGATCAGTCAATTGGCTGAACTTGAAGCAGAAGAAGTCAGTGCCCGTGCCGCCCTCAAAGAAACACGGGCCAAATTGGCCCGTTTGGAAAACCAATCGACAGAAC
Organism: Candidatus Sericytochromatia bacterium; assembly: GCA_018780035.1. Classification (GTDB taxonomy): domain Bacteria; phylum Cyanobacteriota; class Sericytochromatia; order UBA7694; family UBA7694. The sequence continues at coordinate 45,378 of JADMKE010000018.1, read as the reverse complement.
TCAATCCCAATTGGGCCGAGATGGCCAACCAATTGGAATTGAGCAGTGCCGGCTTAAACGAACGCCAAAAAGAAATCAAACGGGCACGGGGAAAATACGAGCGACTTTTGGCTGCTTTGCCCAATCAGGCCTTGGGTCTGGCCCGTTTGGAGCGCAAGATTACTTTGCAAAACCAACTCTATGTCTTACTTAGCCAGCAGACCCAAGCTGCCCAATTGGAGGCAGCCCGCAAACCACCCCTGTTCAAAGTGCTTGATAGCGCCATTCCTGCTGATGAGCCTGTTTTTCCGGTCATTCCGGTGGTCCTTGTCATATCTGGTATCATATCTATAGGCTTGGGAGGATCGCTTTCCCTGCTACACTTTGCAACGCATCACACCAAGGAGCTTGCTCATGCTGAAACGTAAACTGTTCGCGGCTTTGATCCTTATGTCCCTGTTGGTGGCCTGTGCCAAAAGCGGCCCCACTATCAGCAATGAAGAAAAAAAATACTATCAGGATCTGGAAACAGCCCACAGCGAACTCGACAAAATTCGCAGTTTTGTGGGCTCTGATAAAATCAGCAAGGCCCGTTATAAAATTCGCTTAGAAGAAATTCGCCCCACCACTCAGCGGGTTTTGGCCCAATATCAATCCTCCGAGTTTGCCGAGAAAGAGTCTTATCGCGCCGTCTTGCGCGCCTATGAGAGCTATTTGGTGGCCCGCAAAATGTGGGAAGAAGACAAAGGCATGGCCTTGGTCAATGAACGCATGGCCGAAGGCAGCATTTGGCTGAAAAAAGCTTCAGGTTTTATCGCCCAAGAAAAGAAAGGTGAACCCACAGAGGAGAATCAGGAGAAACAGGAGAAAAAATAGATGGTTTCAAGTAAACTGTCCGATTATCCTGAATCTGTTACCCTGGTCGAAGTGGGGCCGCGCGATGGCCTGCAAAATGAATCCCGGATTTTGCCCACTGCAGATAAAGTCAAGTTGATTGAGTTATTGACCGCATGCGGTCTGAAAAAAATTGAAATTGGCTCTTTTGTGCGCGCCGATCGCATTCCCCCTTTGGCAGACACCGACAAGGTGGCAACCCTTTTGCCCCCAAATGCAATGGTTTATTCGGCCCTGATTCCCAATGCACGGGGCTTGGAAAGGGCACAAGAGGTGGGGCTGAGCGAAGTCGCGATTTTTATGTCTGTGACTGAAAGCCACAACCGCAGCAATATCAACCGCAGTACGGGTGACGCTTTGGCTGGCTACCAGGTTTTGGTCAAACAGGCTTTGGCCGAAGGTTTGCGTGTGCGGGCCTATCTCTCTACGGTCTTTGGCTGTCCTTATGAGGGGGCTGTGAGCCCCGAACAGGTCAGGCCTTTGGTCAGTGCTTTACTCGAAACCGGCGTTTACCAAGTGTCTCTCGGCGACACCATTGGCATTGCCCACCCCCTGTTAATTGCCGAAATCCTCGAAGCTCTGCTGCCAGAAGCCCCGATCGAAGCCCTGGCACTGCATTTACATGATACGCGTGGCACCGCCCTGGCCAATGCTCTGATGGGCTTACAAATGGGGATTCGCGTCTTTGATACCGCTGTCGGAGGCCTGGGCGGCTGCCCTTATGCCCCTGGCGCTTCAGGCAATCTGGCCACTGAAGATTTGGCGTATATGCTCAATGCCATGGGCATCGAGACGGGCATAGATCTCAATAAATTGGTCCAAGCCAGCCATTTCCTTGAAAAAAGTCTGGGTAAAAAACTGTCAAGCAAATATTCACAAACGATCCCCCCTCAGGAGTAAAACTGTGTTCAATAAAAAAACTGTTTCTTTTCGCCGTCTGATTCAAACTGCTTTTTGCTCAGCTTTGGCGTTTGCAGGGCTCCAGAGTGTGGCTTCTGCTCCTGCCCTGGCCTGGTGGGACACCGGGCACATGATTACGGCTCAAATTGCCCACGATGCCCTCAAACCCGAAGTGCGGGCCGAAGTTGATCGCCTGATTCGCAGCCTGGACGTGGCTGAAACCACCCCCGAACGGCGCCATTTTGTCCCCGCCTCAGTCTGGATGGACGAAACCAAAGCGCGGGGCTTAAAAAGCATGGACCCCTGGCATTATGCCAATTTGCCTTATAACCCCGACGGTTTGCCGAGTCTTAACGCCGTGCCTGACAACAATATTTTGTCCCAGATTGAATTGCTCAGCAAAACCCTTGAAAATCCCAAAGCTGGGGATTTTGAAAAGGCCTTTGCCCTGCGCTGCCTGATTCATTTGGTAGGAGATATTCACCAGCCCTTTCATGCCGTCAGCCGCTCCAACCATGACCACCGCGACGGCGACCAAGGCGGAAATTTGGTCAAAATTGAAGGTGCGCCCCAAACCAATTTGCACTCTTTTTGGGACAGCACCGCCAATTATTTTCCGTCAGTGCGCTCAGAAAACTGGAAACCTGCGATCCCTGGTATGGCTGCAGAAGTGATTAAGATCTGGCCCAAAGCCAAACTCCGGGCTTCGCTGGACTATGCCCCCGTGCAATGGTCGATTGAGAGCTACCATTTGGCGGTTAAACATGGTTATGAGGCTTTGCCTGCTTCAGGCCCTATTTCGGCTGAATACATTCGCAAAGCCCAAGAAATCTGCCTGGAGCGCCTCTCTTTGGGGGGCTATCGTTTGGCCGAATTGCTGAATACCCGTCTACAAAAACGGCCCCAGTAAAGGCCAGGCAAAGATAATGAACAGGTAAAATAAGCGTTAAAGTTTGGGTTTCCCCATTGAAATGCTTCTGGGGAAATGTTTCAATAAACGTATCCCCCACAAATAGCACAGAGATTATTAGAGGAGTCCCACCATGAAACGCCATCTTATTGCCGCCAGCGCCATTGCCCTCGCAGCCCTGCCCGCTTGTCAGTCCGCCGCCCCCAATTTGCAAGCGATGTCAGCCCTGCGTCCAGGGATGCAGGCTCCAGCCCAATTTCAATCTTTTAATACCGGCGCTCGCAATGGCGATTGGTTGGCCACGTTGCCTCCCCAATTGCAGCAGTATTATGCCCCTGCCCGTGGCAAAACCGGCATGGATCTGTTTAAAACCCTGAGCCAAATTGCTGCAAAAAATCACCGCCCCATGGGTTATAACGAAGCCAAATCGTATATGTACGCAGCAGTTGACCAAGTCGCTCCCCCACAAAGAGCCGGTGCCCCTGCGGGTGTGCTCGACCATTATTCTTATGTCTTTGTCGCTGGCCAAGGTGGCAATGGCAATATCTACCTCGAAAATGGCGATGAAAATCGCGATGGTCTGCAAAAAGACTTTATCAATTGTGAACACACCTGGCCCCAGTCCTTCTTTAATAAAGTCGACCCCATGGTCTCTGACTTACACCACCTCTTCCCGACCCTGAGCAAACCCAACGCCATGCGCAGCAATTTTCCATTTGGCATGTCGACAGGCCGCACGATTGTCTATTCCACTGCCACAGGCTCAAAGCTGGGTGTAATCGACAAAACCGGCAAAATGCCCCCCCAAGAAATCACCCGGATTATGAACCTGCCTTATGAACAGCAGCCCCAAGACATTATCCGCAATAATTTTGACATCGTCTTTGAGCCGTTGAATGCCCAAAAAGGCAATACCGCCCGCGCCATGATGTATTTTTACCTGCGTTACCACACCGAAGGCATCTGGGCTGGCCGGGTCAATAAAAATGAATTCTGGACCAGCAAAGTTCCCACTTTTATTGAGTGGGCCGACAAAGTAGATCCGATTGATCCCCAAGAACGCAAACGCCACGAATTGGCGGCACAGAAACAGGGCAATCGCAATCCCTTTATCGACATCCCCAATCTGGCCAGTTTACTTGGCCCTGCCGTTTTCCAGGCGAATTAAACCCTTTACAGCCCGCTTGATCAAATGTGAAGATGCATGCGGGCTGTGATCTTTTTTTGAAGGAATTGACCATGAAAATTTATACCCGCACCGGAGACCAAGGCCAGACGGGGCTGTGGGGGGGGCGGCGCGTGCCCAAACACGATTTGCGCATTCAGGCCTATGGCACTGTCGACGAATGCAATTCCCTACTCGGTCTGGCCCAAACTGTTTGCCCAATTGAACTACAAGTGCCTTTGACTGCCTTGCAAAACACCCTCTTTGTGTTGGGCGCAGACTTGGCCAGCCCGGAAGCCAGTACCGAGGAGGGTGTAAAAAAATCCACCGCCATTCCCCGCATTATGCCAACAGATGTTGAGATCCTCGAAAATTGGATTGATGAATGGGAGGCCCACTTGCCCATGCTGAGCAATTTTATTTTGCCAGGGGGTTCTCCGGCTGCTGCTTGGTTACATTTGGCGCGTACCGTCAGCCGCAGGGCCGAACGCATGACGGTGGCACTGGCAGAGGCCGAGCAGATAAATCCCCAAGCTGTGATTTGGCTCAATCGCTTCTCAGATTTGCTCTTTGTGATGGCCCGGTACGCCAATTTATTAAATGGACAAGTGGATGTGCCTTGGCAAAAGCCAAATTAAAAATCGTAGCGCAGGCTCAGATTAAAAACATCTTTGAGATAGCTGCGGCTGACAGAATAATCGACGGGTGTGATATTTGAAACATTGGTGGTACGGGTATATCGGCCTTGCAATTTGAGTTCTTTGGTCAGGGGCCATTCCATTTGCAGGTAAAAACTCAAGCGTGTATCGGCCCGCATTTTTTCGACCGAACGCGCGTTTAGCTCTTGGCGGGGCAAAGACAAGCCCGTCAAGGGATCGATCCCAATCAAATACTGGCTGACCAAATCGGGCTGGGTATAGTCGATAAAGTCCATGCGGCTGCCCAACTCAAACAAGACCGGCCCAACCGGAAACCCAAATCCCAACCCAATCTGATGGGCCACCCGCGAATTGGCGAAGCGGTAATCGACTTCAAAGAAATTGTTTTGGGTTTGTATTTCCCGGCGCAAGAGATTGTCGCGGGCATAGACCTGCACCCAATCATAGCCAAAGCGCAGCCAGGTCTTGCTGCCCCAGAGATAGATATATTGCTCCAGCCCCAATTGGTGATTGAGGTTATCACGTTCGCGAAATTCGGGAAAAATCTCTCCCCCCAGGGCAAAACTCAGACGCGAGACCAGGCGTTCGCTGGCATACCAGGTCAAGACAGGACGGGCTGCCCCCCCCCAGGAAAAGGGTTTGCCGCCCAACCATTGGGCATCGGCCTGGCTGGTGAGGCTCAAATCCAAGCTGTCGGAGAGGGCAAAGCGATTAAGCAGGCTCAGGGAATGCAATTGCAGGTTATAATCAGCACTGCTCAAACTCAATTCCTGCTGATTGCCCAGTCCCAAATACTGCTGTAAATAGAGGTTATACCTCAGCCCCCACTCTGGCAGCCATTGATAACCCAATGCCAGATTCAGCAGCAGACCTGAATCAATCAAATTGCCTGCAGCACTGGCTCCAGCAGGCAATTGGGTGGTATTGTCGGTAGGCCCTCCAAAGTTGACGTTGGTATCAAAGCTGCTACCGAGCAATAATGAACCAAAAAAGGGCTTCTGGGGTAGGTTTTGGGCCAGCTTTTCGATCACCTCCAGGGTCAATTGGGCCTGGGTCGCAATTTCGGAATTGGGTTCTAATTGTAAAACAGCCTGAAAGTGTTGCCTTGCCGCTTCAAAATTCTGCACCTGGACCTGACTGGCACCCAAATAATAATGCAATTCACCTGAATTGGGCAAAAAGCGCAGGGCCACCTCCAATTGCAGGATGGCCTCAGCAAATCGCCCCTCTTGATAGGCTTTCAGCCCCTCCTGATAAGCCCCACTTTGGTCGCGCAGGGTGAGCAATAGCTGTTCTTCTGCTGCCTGTTTGAGTTCTGCTGAGCTTTGTGGATCGGCAATCACTTTGTTGAGATAGTCCTGGGCATATTCGAGGGAACGGGAATAATAATGGGCCATGCCCAGCGAAAAATAGAGATTGGGGGGTGGGGTCTGCCAGCGCTTCTCGGCCTGTTCAAAGGCCTCCAAAGCAAAGGAATAGAGCCGCAGATTATAATAAGCCAGCCCCAAGTAAAAATAGACAGGGGCATAATAATCCGAAACCTCTGCTGAATCGATCGCCTCAGGCTCCTGGGCCAAGATCTGTAACGACAAGCGCAGGGCGGTTTCATTCTCGCCGTTTTGTAAAGCTTCGGCGGCTTCTTCCTGGCTCTGGATCAGCGCTGCGGTTTTTGCCAATACTTGCAAAGAATGATAAGCTGCGGCGGTCTCTGCCATGCCCAGACTCTCTGAGGTATAAGCCAGGGCTTCCAAGAGCGGATTGCTGAGTCCGTCTGGCTGATAGGGCTCTTCGTACTCCTGTGTTGAGGCGGGTGCAGCCAACCCCAAGAACACAAAAAAGACCGCCAATCCTGTTTTTATCATGGCGGTCCCGCTTTCAATCGCTTATTTTTGGCCGTATGCAGCCAAAAGGTCCACAAAGGTTTTGAGCTCATCAGGGCGATTCATTTCAGTTACGGTTACCAAAAATTGGTTTTCAAGTCCAGAAAACCAATCTGAGAGCTTAAGTCCAGGCAGGCAATTTGCGGCATTGAGCCAGGCAAAGAGGTCTTCAAGCGAATGGCTGGTTTTGACGACAAACTCGTGGAAAAAAGACCCTGTCGCTGCCAATTCATAATCGGGCAATGTGTTAATTTGTGCAGCCAGACTATGGGCCTGTTTGAGGCAGAGGGTCGACAATTCTTGCAGACCGGCTTGGCCCAGCAAACTCAACCAAATTGTGGCGGTGAGCGCCATCAGGCCCTGATTGGTGCAGATATTGCTGGTGGCCTTTTCGCGCCGAATATGCTGCTCGCGGGTCTGTAAGACCAGGGTAAAGGCCCGTTTGCCATCTTGATCTTGGGCCAAACCACACATCCTGCCAGGCATCTGGCGCAAATGCACTTCGCGGGCCGTTAAAAAACCCAAATAGGGCCCACCCAAACTCAGGCTGTTGCCAAAAGACTGGGCTTCACCACAGACCAAATCTGCACCCAGATTGCCGGGGGCTTCGAGCAGACCCAAAACCGTGGGGTCGGTCATGACCACAATCAGCAGTCCTTTGCGCTCATGCACCCAGTTGGCAAGGGATTGAATATCTTCAAGCTGGCCAAAGAAATTGGGGTATTGCACGATCAACGCAGCAGGCGCATCGGCGCTTTGCAGGCTGGCCATGTTGGTTGTATAATCGCTCAAACTGGATTCTTTCAGGTTCAAACCCGTGGCATCGGCATAGGTTTTGAGCACCTCGCGGTATTCGGGATGAACAGCTTGGGAAACGAGAATGTCGTCACGTTTGGTGATGCGGTGGGCCATCATCATGGCCTCAGCGGCAGCTGTGGCACCTTCGTAAGACGAGGCATTGGCAATCTCCATGCCCGTGAGCGTGCAGAGCAGAGATTGAAATTCGTAGATCACCTGGAGCGTGCCCTGGCTGACCTCGGCCTGATAGGGGGTATACGCGGTGAGAAATTCCGAGCGTGAGGCCAGGGTGTCTACTGCTGCGGGAATAAAGTGGTGATAAGCACCTCCACCGATAAAGCTCAATTGAGAGGCCACAGGGAGGCTGTGGGCTTGGCGAATTTCCAACTCTCGCAGCAATTCCAATTCGCTTAAAGCAGGGGGCAATTGCAACTCAAAGTCTTGCAAGCTCTGGGGAATCGGATCAAAGAGCTGCTTTTGGTTTTGCATGCCCAGGGTGGAAAGCATCTCTGAGCGCTCTTGAGGGGTGTGTGCCAAATAAGCCAGACTCATGCCAAACCTTCCAAATACCCCTGATAACCAGCTGCATCCATACATTGGGCGACTTCTTCAGGCTTTGAAAGTTCCAATTTGAGCATCCAACCCAGAAGCTGGGGATCTTCGTTGACTTTTTCGGGTTGGGCGTCGAGATCGACATTGATCGCCAGCACTTTGCCACTCAGGGGCGCATAGAGTTCGGACACGGTTTTGACGGATTCAATTTCGCCAAAGCTTTCGCCTTTGCTGAGTTCACGGCCCACGTCGGGCAATTGTACAAAGGTGATTTCTCCCAATTGATCCACGGCATAAGGTGTGATTGAAACGGTGGCCTGATTGCCTTCAAGCACAAAACATTCGTGGGAGGAAGTGTAATAATACTCGGACATTTATAACGATCTCCTGTAAAAGGGTAAGTTTGAGGGTTCAATTGACATGCGCTGTCCACGCAAATCCATTTCCAAGTCTGCTGCCTGGGCATAGGCCTCGGGGGTCACCAAAGCCAGGCCAATGGGCACGCCCAGGGTGGGAGAGAGGCTGCCACTGGTGACAACCCCCACTTCTTGCTCGCCCAACCAGAGGGTATAACCTTGGCGTGGGGCGCGGCGGGTACCCGCCAGTTTAAAGCCCAGGCGTTTTTTGCTCAGGCCTTGATCTTTTTGCGTTTGCAGGGCAGCTTTGCCGAGAAAGTCTTGAGGTTTATCCAGTTTGACGCTCCAGCCCAATCCCGCTTCAAGCGGAGAGGTCTGCTCATCGAGTTCGTGGCCATAAAGTGCCATGGCAGATTCCAAGCGCAGGGTATCGCGGGCGCCCAATCCACAGGGACGGATGCCTTCGCCCTGACCGGCGCTGAGCAATTGGTTCCAGAGGGTGGGGGCCTGTTCTGGATGCACAAAGATCTCAAAGCCGTCTTCGCCGGTATAGCCGGTGCGGGCCAAAAGCAGGGGGTAGCCCAATTCTTCGGTCTGGGTCAGATAAAATGTCGGCAATTCTTTTAAGCCGGCTTTTGGCAAAAGGCGTGCCAATAGACTCACGGCTTTTGGGCCTTGCAAAGCCAGAATACAGCTTTGGGCCGAGCGATTTTCGAGCACAACGCCGTCTTTGGGCAAATGGCCCAAAAACCAGTTCCAGTCTTTTTCGCGGTTGGAGGCATTGACCACGATCTGAAACTCCGATTCAGCCAAGCGGTAGATCAGCAGATCATCAAGGGTGCCTCCCGCCTGGTTGAGAATCTGGGTATACAGGGCCTGCTTAAGTTTGAGACCGCTCACCCGGTTGGGCACCATGCTTTCGAGCCAATCCAGCGATTCCGGCCCAGAAACGGCAAAGGTGCCCATATGGGAGACGTCAAAGAGCCCCACAGCTTGGCGCACCGCCTGGTGTTCGTCGGTAATCGCGCTGTATTGCACAGGCATATCCCAACCCCCAAAATCGACCATGCGGGCCCCAAGCGCCACGTGGGCAGCGTGCAGGGCGGTTTTTTTTAACCCAGGCAACTCAGTCATTTTAGACCCCGTACCAGCCGGTAATCGGAGAGGCTTCGTTTAACTCGACATAGACGTTTTTGGTTTCGGTATACATGTCCAATGCGCCCATGCCCAGCTCTCGGCCAAAACCACTTTGTTTGTAGCCGCCAAAAGGGGCTTCCACAGGCAGGATATTGTAGGTATTGATCCAGACATAACCGGCCTGAATCATACTTGCAAAATTATGGGCCCTGCGCACGTTTTCGGTCCAGACCGCTGAGACCAATCCATAGGGGATTTCATTGACCAAACGCGCAGCTTCTGCGTCGTCTTTGAAGCGAATCACTGAAAGCACAGGCCCAAAGATCTCTTCTTGGGCAATGCGCATGCTGTTTTTGACATCGCTAAAGATCGTGGGCTGGACAAAATAGCCTTTGAGTTCATCGCGCAGATGTTTGCCGCCGAAAGCCAGTGTGGCTCCCTCTTCTTGACCAATTTGGATATAGCTATTGACCTTGTCGAATTGCTCAGCTGAGACCAGAGACCCAATCTGAGTGGTGTTTAGGGTCGGATCACCCACCCGCAATTGGGCCAATTTGCCCACCAGTTTTTCGACAAAGGCATCGTAGATGGCGTCTTGCACAAACAGGCGTGAGCCAGCCGTACAGATTTGGCCTTGGTTAAAATAAATCGCAAACAGAGCGCCATTGACGGCCTGGTCGAGATTGGCATCGGCAAAGACCACATTGGGAGATTTTCCCCCGAGTTCGAGTGAAACACGTTTGAGTGTGCCTGCGGCATTGATCATCACTTGGCGGCCGACTTCGGTCGAACCTGTAAAGGCAATTTTATCCACACCTGGGTGTTTGACGAGAGCTTCACCTGTGCGGCCATCACCGGTCACCACATTGACCACGCCATCGGGCACGCCTGCCTGTTTAAACAGCTCTGCCAGACGCAGGGCGGTTAGGGGGGTCTGTTCGGCGGGTTTAAGTACCACTGAGTTGCCTGCGGCCAATGCCGGTGCCAGTTTCCAGGTGGCCATCATGATCGGGAAATTCCAGGGAATGATCTGACCACAGACGCCAATCGGCTCTTTTAAAGTATAGGTCAGGGCTCCAGGCACGGGGACGGCCTGGCCACCAATCATGCGGGCGGCTGAAGCATAATAGCGGAAGGCATCAATCGACATGGGCAGGTCGATAAAGCTGCTTTCGTTGATCGGTTTGCCATTGTCTTGGGTTTCGAGGGCAGCCAGACTGGGCAGATTTTCTTGCATTAAATCGGCCATGCGATTGAGAATGATGCTGCGCTGAGCGGTGGGCATTTTGCTCCAGACGCCACTTTCGTGGGCATTGCGGGCGGCTTTGACTGCGCGGTCGACGTCTTGCTCATTGCCATGGGCGACATGGGCAATCACTTCGCCTGTGGCGGGGTTGATCGATTCAAAGGTCTGCTCGGATTGGGGAGCCACCTCTTCGCCATTGATAAAAAGATGGTATTGCTGGGGAGAAGCCTGAGTCATGACACACCTCACCGAGATAGTAAATTTGGGGCCAATCTGGGCGTTGGAAGATGTCTGCTCAAACTGGCGTAATCCAGGGGCAGTATAACATAAGCACAACTTGCAATCTATGAATTGGTGGCCTTGGTCGTGGTCTGCTGTGCAGCGGGGGCCACAGGCGTGTAAAATACCTTAAAAAGCAATTCCAAAAAGCAATTCCAAAAAGCACTGAATACAAGCATGACAGATATCACCGCCGCTTTTACCAGCCTCCTGACCTTGATTGAACTTGGGGGAGGATTTACCCTGCCCCTCTTTGCCGCCTCTATTTTGACGGGAGGCTTGGTGCTGGAACAGGTCTGGTTCAGTTTTTTATCGGGTCGTCGTTTGCGCAAGCTGATGATTAATCCCACCCAAATCAAGTTGATCCGAGGCATGGACATGGTCTCGCGCATGGTGACGGCCCTGCGCAGTTGTCTGAACGCCACCGAAGAAGAACAAAAACGCGTGCTTGACCGGGTCTATCGCCATTTTGAACGCCGCATTACCTGGCTCAATTTTATGGCTGCTGTGGCGCCACTGTTGGGATTGCTGGGTACTGTAGCGGGCATGATTCGGATCTTTTCAACCGTGGCAGCCAGCAAACCGAAAAACCCCTTGGCCGATCTCTCTGGCGGCATCAGCGAAGCCCTCTTTGCCACCGGCGGCGGCTTGGTAATCGCCATTATCGCCGCTTTGGCCTATCATTATTTGAGCAATCGCCTCGAAGTTCAGGGTGAAGCCATGGCCGAGTGGTTCAGCCAGTACCGGAACAAACTGGGCTGATGCAGATCGACATTTGCACCCTTTTCCCGGATTTTTTTTCGGGCCCATTGCAGTCCAGTATTCTCAAACGCGCCCAGGAAAGTGAAAGGGTTCAGTTTCAATTGCACAATATCCGCGATTGGAGCAACGACAAACACCACACGGCCGATGATCGTCCTTTTGGTGGCGGACCCGGTATGGTGCTCAAGCCCGAACCGATCTTTGAGATGTTAGAGAGTCTGGCCTTGCCTGCAGGCACACCCGTCATTCTGACCAGCCCGCGCGCGCCCCTCTTTGGCCAGCGCGATGCCGAAATCTTGGCCCAAGCCCCGCATTTGGTCTTTCTCTGCGGCCATTATGAAGGTATTGATGAGCGGGTCTGTGAACAGCTCTGCACCCATGCCTATTCGATTGGCAGTTATGTCTTGACGGGTGGCGAACCTGCCACCTTGGTCATGGCTGATGCCATTGTGCGCCTGATTCCGGGAGTGGTGGGTTGTGCCGACTCGGTCGTGCAGGACTCCTTCAGTGAAAATTTGCTCGATTGCCCTCACTATACTCGGCCTGCCAAATTCCGAGACTGGGAAGTGCCCGAGATCTTGCTCAGTGGCAATCACGCCGAAATCGCCAAGTGGCGACGCAAAGAACAGGTTTTGGCCACCTATAAATACCGCCCGGACCTCTTGGCCCAGGCCATGTTAACACCCGCTGAAACGGCTCTATTGCAAGCCTTAAAAGAGGAAAATACCCCATGATGAGACAAAGTCTGAGAGTGCTATTGGGCATCTGCCTGAGTTTCTCCCTGATTCAAGGCTGTGCCTCAAGCCAGCAACCCGAGCGCCGGCCGCTGCCCCAACTGGATTTGCCCAATCAAAAAAAACTGATCGAACAGACGGCCAGACAGTTTATTGCAGGCTTCTACAATAAAAACCAAGAACAGGTGATGGGCCTGAGTGGCTATCCTTTTTACATGGACGACGGCGGTATTTTAACCTATCCCGAAGAGTGGAAAGCCGCGCTGGATTATCTCTTTGCCATGCCAAATACTTATCCCCATCAAATCAAGAGTTTACAGATCTTGACTGGGCCAGAGATCCCCAGCATCAATGCCCAGGTTTGGAGTCGTTTGCTCGAACTCAGATACCACCAAAAAATCTATGTCTATGCCGATGTTTTACTCACCACCCCGGGAGGGGCTTTTTCGGAAAAAGTGCTGCTGATCCTCGATCGCGACCCGGATGATTTGAGTTGGAAAGTGCTGGGCTTTTTTAGCTGATGTTACTCAAACCCACCTCTGGCGTGATCTTGAAAGGGGTGGGTCATGCCCTGCCTGCCCAGGCTGTCAGCAATGCCGAGCTTTTGGCTGGCACCGACTTGCCCATTACCCCCGAGTGGATTGAACGCCGCATTGGCGTCCAAAGCCGCTACCGCGTGGCGCCTGAACAGGCCACTTCTGATCTGGCGATTGCCGCTGCAAAAATGGCTTTGGCCCATTCAGGCATCGACCCGACTGAAATTGACCTGATTGTGCTTTCGACGATCTCCCCCGATCATCCCAACCCCTCCACAGCCTGCGCGGTACAAGCGGGTCTGGGGCTGTCTGAAACCGGCTGCCCCTGTCTGGATATTTCCGCCGCTTGCAGCGGCTTTCTCTACGCCTTGGACATCGGCACCCGCCAGATCTTGACCGGGGCCCGGCATGTGCTGGTGATCTCCGCTGAAATCCGCTCGCGCTTTACCAATCCCCGCGATCCCGCCACCTATCCGATCTTTGGCGATGGCGCTGCTGCCGTGGTCTTAAGCCCTGGGCCAGCTGGCAGCGGGGTTTTGGGCCTGCAATTGCTGGCCGATGGCCGGGGCTATTATTCGGTGCATATTCCTGCCGGAGGCAGCCGTTTGCCGGCTACGGCTCAAACCGTGGCCCAAGACCAACATTTTATTAAAATGGAAAACGGCGAACAGATCTTCTTTCAGGTGGTCGAAGGCATGAGCCAATACACCACCGCATTTTTAAGTGCCTTGGGGACTTCTCTCGACGAAGTGGATTTTCTGATTCCCCACCAGGCCAATTTACACATTCTCAAAGAAGTGGGCCGCCGTCTGGAATTGCCCCCAGAAAAACTGCTGAGCAATATTGCGCGTGTCGGCAATACCTCTTCGGCGTCGATCCCGCTCTGTCTGTCTGAATCCCTGCAAGCAGGGGTGCTCAAACCGGGCCACAAGGTCTGTTTGGTGGCCGCCGGAGCCGGGCACACCGGCGGCTTGGCTTTGATACAGCTTTAATCGAAGTCGGGAATTTGGATATCGACAGGATCCACGGGATCAGGGGGTTGACAGGGAGGGGGACTTGGAGGGGCTGTGCCCGGACATTGTCCGTCGGGTGGATTGTTGTGCTGAGCGGCATATTGTAAGCGATTGTATTCACTTTCAAATGCGGCCCCCAATTCAGGGGCCTGCTCGACGATCAAGAAGCTTTCGTTATTGCTTTTTTCGGCATTTTTGGAAAAATTATACGAACCGGTGATCACGGTCTCGCCATCGATGATCATGACTTTGTTGTGCAACAAGGCTTCGTTGCCATCAATAAAGACCTGCATGCCCGTGCGTTTGAGCGGCCAATAGAGGGAGTATTGGCTTTTGCTTAGGCAGCGATCAAAGACACCGCGCACATCCAGACCCGCTTGCTGTTTACCACTGAGAATCTCTCCGAGTTGGGGATCTGTCAGGGAAAAAGTTAAAAAGTGAATGCTCTTGCGGGCATTTTGCAAAGCGGCGACGACAGCCTCTTGTCCGCCCCCACGGGGAGAGAAATAGGTTTTAACTGCCGCGCCTTGAATATCCACAATGGGGTTGAGCACAGCACGGGGAGGCCCAAAATTCTTTTGATTAAACAATTGCTCAAATTCGTAGGTATAATTGGCCGCCAAGGGGGCCGAAACCAGGGTTAAAGCGGTATTGTTGTGGCGAAAGAGACTGCTGTTGGTCAAATTGGTTGAGCCCATCCAGACCCGTTGGCGGTCGGCCACCATAAATTTGTGGTGCATCAGGCCTGAGCGCTGGTCGGAGACAATCGGAACTCCGGCATTGAGCAAATCCTGTAAGACTTTGCGCATTTGTCCATTGGGCTGGGGACAGGGGTTGGTGTCTTCACCCATATTATCGCTTTCCGTCACCAAACGCACGTTGACACCGCGCTGTTTGGCGCGAATCAAGGCCTGCACCATCATCGGCTCGCGGATATCGTAAATGGCGCCATCGAGGGTCGCTTGGGCGGAATTGATCAGATTGAGCAATTCTTGGGCAGGGCCTTGGGCATCGGCCCTTGCCAAAGGTTCGTTCTCAGCCACTGTGGGCAAATAGGCTTTGACAAAACTGGCTGTGATTGCATTCTTGCGGAAGTTAGATTGGGCCTGTAAAGCTGTTGGCAAACGCGGGTTTTGGGCCGAACGGGAGAACGGCTGACAGGCATTCAAAGCCAGCAGCAGGGCCAATAAACTCAAAGGTAAAGGTGAGTTGGTATTCCGCATAAGGTTATTATAACCCAGTTTTTTTGCTTTGGCACATACCGAAATGTGAATCCATCACATATAATGAAAGGTATCCCCCTCTCTTGGAGTTGAGCAAAATGGTCACTGCACTGTCGTCTCAAATAACCTCCCAAGTGGCAAACCAAGTCGCTGCCACAGCGCCTGGCGTCACGCCACCCCACAATGGCTGGCTGGACTTATTGGCCTTTTTCCTGACTATGGGGCTTGTCGCGATTTTTACCTGGCTGCTCACAGGGCGTTATCGCACCCAACACATCCAAGAACCTCTCGTGATCTCTCACCCCGAACTCAGTCCTGCCATGCCTTTGCGCTCAGAAGAAAAGGCCGCCAGCGAAGAAATCGAACTCTGGCGCTCGCGGCTGGAATACCTCTATTTGGACGTGCCCGCAGTGGACCCCCGGGGCCCCGAAAAAATAGAGCCTTCTGACTAACTTTTGCTCAGGCAAACGTGCATTAGCCGTTGCTCAACTCAAAGACCTTGCCTTTGTCGTTGATCCAGGCCCCCGTTTTATTGAGCCCATAAATGGCATATTTGCCATAATTGCTTCCAAGCACCGATCTGCGGTAAATCACCTGTCCCAGACAAGCGGCTCCCCCTGGACCCCCAAAGACCCCCGTATCTGTATCTGAAGCAGGGGTCGCTGTGCCGCCTGCGACCACTTCGGCCAGACGCAGGCAATTGGTGTCGTTCTGCAAAGAGACCTTTACGCCCGTGAAAGGGTTGGCATAATCCTTGGTATAGTCTTGGGCCACGGCTTCGGTCTGAATTGAAACATAAGAATTGGGGTATTGGCCGCCCCAATCCACACCATAGGTCTCAATCATCGTTTGAAAGGTGTGCATATTCGACTTAACACTCGAAATTTTGGCTCGGTCTTGGGCGCCAATAAAATTGGGCAAGGCAATTGCCACCAAAATGCCAATAATCACAATCACGACCATCAACTCAATCAGCGTAAATCCACGCTGTGGTGTACGTTTAGTCATACAAGATAGATCCATCCCTAGCTTAGCATTTTGAATACATCCGGTGTATTCTTATGCGCTATATTTCCCAGTTCTTGAGATCTGCAAACGCCCAGCGATGATTATGAGTGAAATACTTGAAATTTGGTTTAATCTTTAAACAGGCTTTCCACTTTGATTTCTTCGACCTCACCCAATGTTTGTAAGGCCTTGAGGTCGATCTTGGTTTTGTCTCCAACCACTGTGAAGGTCAAGGGTTGGCTGGCAACCTTTTGGTTGAGATAGTCAAAAAGCTGATCAAGTGTGAGCTTGGGCAAACGGCTGAATTCTTCGGGCCGGGGATCTTTGTCCAGCCCCAAGTCTGACCAATACTGAAAGCGGCCCAAAACGCCTGTATAGTCAATGACTTCAGAGCGGTAGCGGTTTTCCAGGGCCCGCATGGCGCGCTCAAAATGGCTCGCAGATTTGGGCGGGGATTTCATCAAGGTCACAAAGAGTTTAAGGGCTTCTACCGTTTTGTCGGCTTGGGTGCCAATATACCCCATCATTTGATCTTGATCTCCCAGGCGGCTGCCCTGAAGGTAATAAGACCAGGTTGAATAGGCCAGGGCCCGCGCTTCACGGACTTCTTGAAACATCACAGCTCCCATTCCGCCGTCCATATACTCATTGTAGAAGCTGTTCAGCAGCATTTCTTCGGGTTTGACGCTCTGACCCGGAATGACAAGATCAATCTGGCTTTGAACACTGGGATTGTCGAGGAAATAGATTTTGACAGCTTGGCTGTTGCGATTGAGCAAAGCCAATTCGGGCGCTTGGCGGGGATTGAGCAGGGGCACGGTGATTTGGGTGGGTTGGTGGTGGGCATGCAGCAGCTTTTCGACCTGGTCACGGGGCAATTGGCCCGTGTAATAGAGCTTAAAATTCTGTTTGCGCAATTGATCTCTAAAGCTGCTGTAACTCAGGCTGTTGAGCTTTTTCAGCTCTGCTGCTGAGGGCCGATCGATAAAACCGGATTTTTCGCCGTAGCGGATATAGTTGCGCAAGGCCTGACGCAGGGTTTTGGGGTCTTTTTTCTCGTCAGCCCGGTCGCTGAGCAGGTTTTGCAATTTAGCCTGAAAACGCTCCTCATCGAGTTGGGCATTCCACAACACCGCTTCGCCCAATTTGAGTGCGGGCTCAAATTGGCTATCGAGGCCTTGGAGACGCATCAAAAAGCCGTAGTCGCCACAGCTAAAACTGGCTTTGACACCCATTTCAAAAAAGCGCCGGGCCACATCTGCGGCTTTGTCTTTGCCTGTACCCGCAAAATTGAGATCGTCCATCACTGTGCAAAAACCGGGCTGGTGTTTGTCGCCATAGTCATAAGAGACCGTAAAGTCGAAGAGGTCATTATTGGGATTGACGGCCGTGTGAAAGAGCACCCCTGGTGCAAACGCCGAGATTTTGAAGTCTTTGTTATAATCCACCCAACGGGGTTGAATCGGGGCGGGGTTCACATTTTCGACAGCCTGGGCAAATGCGCTGCGTTGATTCGGGCTCAGGCTCATTTTTCCCAATTCGGGTTTTTCGATCTTGGGAAAGCTGTATTCTTTGTCGTGGCGATAACCCGCAACATAGTGATTGCCAAAGTATTTTTGGGCAGCCGCAACGACCTGGGCCTTGGATATTTTTTTGAAACGGGCCGGGGCCGATAGCAGGTATTCCAGAGATTGGCCTTTTAAAAAGCTTTCAGAGATCAGAGCCGCTCGGCCCTGGTTGCTTTCGAGGCGGCGTTTGAGTGAAATTTCATAATCAAGGGCAATGCCCTGCAGGTGCTTCTCGTCAAATTTGCCCTGCTTGACCTTCTCCAGTTCTTGCAACAAGAGCTTTTCAGCTTCTGCCAGGCTCTGGCCTTCACGGGGAATCGCATAGAGGTGTTCGGAGCCATAATCGCGGTTGCTCCAAGGCGAAGAACCCGCTGCCCGCAATTGCTGGGTTTGTACCAGATTGAGCTTGATCAGACCAAAGTCGCCCGAGTCGAGCAACATGTCGATCAGGGTCAAGGTATCGTGATCGGGATGGCCATAAGCCACCGTTGGAAAGGCCAACATGACCTTTTCTTCGCCTTTGTAATTGACGTCTATTTGTTCGCGCTGGCGCAAAGGGGTTTCTTTGGCCACCTCAAAAGGCGGCACCGGGCGCTTCTGCCAGACGCCGAAATATTTCTCGACCAGTTTGCGCGTGGCCGCGAGGTCAATGTCCCCCGAGATCACCAGGGCCATGTTATTGGGCACGTAATACTGGTGATAAAAGGCGTACATTTTTTGCAATGAGGGATTTTTGAGGTGCTCTACTGTGCCTAAAGTGGTCTGTTGGCCATAGGGGTGCTTTTTGTAGAGCTGGGCCGCCACGGCCTCCCAGAGCAAATCGTCTTTGTCGTCCATGGAGATGTTTTTTTCTTCGTAAACGGTCTCCAACTCGGATTGAAAGAGCCGAAAGACGGGGTCTTTGAAGCGCTCACTCTCGACCTTGGCCCATTGTTCGAGCCGGTTGCTGGGCATGTCCACCAAATAGACGGTCTCTTCGTTGGAGGTATAGGCATTGAGGCCCTCAGCCCCCAGGCGGGCATAGATGCTGTCGAGTTCTCCGGGGATGGCATATTGGCTGGCCTCAACGGTCAAGACATTGATCTGTTTGAGCAATTCTTTGCGCTGGGCCGGGTCTTTGCTCTGAAAATGTTGTTCATAGAGGGCTGTGATTTTGTCGAGCAGGGCCTTTTCTTTGGCAAAGTTTTGTGTGCCCATTTCGTCACTGCCTTTAAACAGCATATGTTCAAGATAATGGGCAATGCCTGTGGCATCAGCGGGGTCTTGTTTGCTGCCTGCATTGATCACGACCTGGGCATAAAAACGCGGCTTAGCTGGGTTGCGGCTGAGATAGACCTTGAGGCCATTGGGCAAGGTAAACTGTTCAACCGGCAGGGACGCCGCAGGGGTTTTTGTTGTGGATGCGGCAGCAGGAGCGGCCTGAGCGGGAGCGCTGGATAAAAGCGGAGCGGCAGTCAGAAACAGGCTGGTGGCCAAAAGTGAGGGGAGCAGGTGCTTCATGGGGGCAGGTTTCCTTGATCGGGTGTGTTGCTTTCATTTTAGGCGAGGTGGGAGGTGAGGGGAAGGGGTGGGGGAGGGATGTGTTCGGTTTTGGGGGTTAGCTGGGAGAGACTTGGGCTTTCGCAAATCGTTTATTTTTGATTCAATGAAACAATACCAATCAAACACCAATATGGGGATCAAAACCCCATTAAGAGGTTTCGATGACCTTCCCCCTCGGCACCCGCGCCACAGCCCCCGGCCTGCACTTAATCAAACAATGGGAAGGCTTTTGTGAAAACGCCTATCCCGACCCTTTACATGGCTGGACTGTCGCCACCATTGGCTATGGCACCACCGTCTACAGCGATGGCCGCCGGGTCTCCCGAGGAGACCGCTTAACTGAGGCCCAAGCCACCCAAGAGCTGGAGCAATACATCTTAAAACGCATTCACCCCGCCCTGCAAAAAATACCCTTTGTGTCAGACATGAATGAGTCCATGCTGGGGGCGCTTGAGAGCTTTGCCTATAATCTGGGGGAGGGCTTTTATGGGGGGGCTTATTTTCAGACGATCACCCGCAAACTGTCTGAGAAAGATTGGGCCAACCTGCGCCCAGCCCTGTTGCTTTACGTCAACCCAGGCTCACGTGTCGAAGTGGGGCTGCGCAATCGTCGCAACGCCGAAGCCACACTCTGGGAGCAGGGGCTGGCGGCATTGTGAGCGGCATTGTGAGCGGCATCCGGTATAATGAAATATCTTCACACAGGAACAAGCGATGTACACGATCTACGGGATTAAAAACTGCTCCACCATGAAAAAAGCCTTTGCTTACCTTGAGCAACAGGGGCTGACGTATACCTTTGTGGACTATGCCAAACAAAAACCCAATTTGCAAGATCTTGAACGTTGGCGAGAGGCGTTTGGAGACTGGCCTGTCAACAAAGCCGGCACCACCTTTCGCAAATTCAAGCAAGCCTATGAATCGGCTTCCCAGGCAGAACAAGCCCAGCTTTTATTGGCAAACCCCTCGGCGATCAAACGCCCGATTTTGCAAGGGGAAGGTCTTTTGCTCAAGGGCTTTGACCCCGACAAATGGCCAAAATAAAGATATGCACTTGAGAAAAACGGTCAAGTTAGAGGTCTATTTATGCCCGGCCCCCTAAACCCCCCGCCCCGTCAGATTGCCTGGCCTGTTAAATTTGGCCTGGTATTGGGTCAGGGAAAAACCCAACAAGCGGGTTGGTTTTTTTTGATTTCGCTGCTGATGGTTTGGTTCTTTGTTCTGCGTCCGATCCAAGCTGAATTGCAGTTCGGCCGTCCAACCAAGTTGGCCCAAGGCACTTTGAGTTATGTAGGGGCCATCAATGACACCCGTTCTGTTTCGGCCTTTAACCGCAATCGAAGTTTGCCTGTTTATGCCTGTCAGTTTAATTTTGTTGACCAAGGCCGCACGATCACTGCGATCTCGTATCTTTCCAGTGCCCAGAAGCCTTTACAAGATCTCAAAACCGTCCCGGTTGAATTTGTCCCTGGCAAACCTGAAAAGGCCCGTATCAATTTGCCAGGTTACAGATCCAGCGCAATGGATCCCTGGGCTTTGGTTTCGCTTTGGTTTGCTTGGCCCGTTTTGGGTTTGCCATTGATTGCTTTTTTATTCTGGGGATTTGGCCTGATGCGGGGACTTAAGGTTTTGAACTTACTCAAACAGGGGCGACTGGCATCTGCGCGGCTGGTGCGTCAAACAGACACCGGTGTGAGTCAGATTGTAAATGGGGAGGCCGTTCACATCCATTCCCTGATTTTTGCCTATGAAGTGGCGGGCCGAATGTATGAAACAGAATTAAAAACCTCTGATATTGCTGCTGTAACGGATGAGCCCCGCGAAGATTTGCTCTATTTGCCCAGTGATCCGAGTCAAGCGCGCTTGGAAGACACGCTGCCAACCTGGATTCAACGCCGCGAGGGCAGTTATCACAGTCAGCAACAACCCCTGTACAATGACCTGCTCTTGTTGGTTCCTTCTGTGCTCCTTTTGGCATTTTTTTATATCGCGCTCCAGTAAAAACCGTGCCCATAGCAAAGGTCCTTGAACTATACTGAAAAAAACAAGAAAAGAGCTGACGAGGTTGGATTTTTATGCCCACGTTTATTAGACAGACCTACGGGCCCTCCGTCAGCAGAAATGGCTTACCGGGTGCAGTATAAATGCCCCGTCTGTGGCTTGCCTTTGGAGCTGCAGACGCGAAGTTTACACTGCGAGAAAAACCACAACTTTGACCAATCCCGCAGTGGTTATGTCAATCTCTTATTGGCCCAACACAAACAGAGCCGCCAGCCTGGCGATGCTGATGAAATGGTGATGGCCCGCCAGCGCTTTTTAGAACAGGGCTATTATTTGGCTTTGGCCCAAGGCCTGGAACAGATTTTAATTCAGATCATGCAAAAAAGGTCCAGAGCAGAGGGCTTTCAGCTATTGGATGTGGGCTGTGGCGAAGGCTATTATCTTCAACAACTCAGCCAGTTATTGTCCAAAACAGGTCTGTCGCTGCAATTGGCAGGTATCGACATTTCCAAAAAGGCCATTCACGAACATGCCAAACGCAGATTGGGTGTGCAATTGGCTGTGGCCAGTGCCAAAGATCTGCCCTATTTTGAGCACGAATTTGATCTGCTGCTCTCCATTTTTTCACCCGTCTATTTAGAAGAGGCAGCAAGGGTCTTAAAAGATGATGGCATCTTAATGATGGTCGGTCCAGGCAAAACCCATTTAAAGGGACTCATGCAGGCCATCTACACAGACGTTTTTGAACACCGGGGCAATTACGCAGAACTGGCTCAATCTCCCCTGTTTCAGTGGCAGGATACGATTGAAATTATCCAGGAGATCACCGTGGCAGGTTCAGATATTCTCGATCTCTTGACCATGACGCCCTATTATTGGCACACCCCCCCAGAACAGAAAATGCATTTGGAGACAATGTCTGAATTGAAAACCCCTATTCATTTTCAAATTCAAACCTATTTCAAAACAAAACAGCAAGATCTTAAGTGACCTTGCTGTTTAAGCTCAAAATATACAATTAAATGCGGGAGTAAAATCTATTTGAAGTTGACGCCCAAAACGCTTTTTCCGCAAGCAACGGCAGCATTTTCACCGACTTTTTTCTCAGACAGCATTTTTTTTGCATCTTCTTTGCTTGTGGCATGAAGGGTTTTCAGATCTGGAAAAACGGCTTTCCAGCCTTCAACGTTCTTTTCGCCAAAGCAACCGCAAAATTCAGCCTTTTTATCAGCTTTTTTGACCATTTCAAGTGCTTTACCCATGTTTGCGTCTGCAGAACAGGCATCTGAAAAAGTTTTTGCCAAACCTTTTTCAATTTCGGGTGTCCAACCGGCAGCCGTTTTTAACGATTCTTGTTCATCTGCCACATCTTCTTCTTCAAAGGCATCTTCATCCACATCAACTTCTTCTTCGGCAGAACTGGCGGTCTCTTCCGTTTTTTCGGTTGACTTGGTTTCCATATCTGCTGCGGGTTTTTCAGTTGTGGTATGCGTATTATCTGTGGGTTTTTCTTCAGCAGGGCTGCAGGCATTCAGAGAAACGGTTAAAAATAAACAAAATATGAGTGAAACAATTTTTTTATTCGGCATTTTATTAAGCTTGACTCCTGATTACAATGATAATGGTTGAAATGAATACGAAGACTCACGCAGAGAATGTTAGCGTTTATTTCGTGACCTGTCTAGTCTCCTCATTTGCCCGAAAGGAAGGTATGAAACATGAATTTGCTATTTGTTTGTTCAAAAAATAAATGGCGCAGTCCCACCGCAGAAAAAATTTATCAAAACAGGCCCTTTGTACAGGTGAAATCTGCAGGGACATCCAAACAGGCAAAAAGAAAACTTTCAAACAGTGATATTCAATGGGCAGATATTATATTTGTTATGGAAAGTAAACATAAAGAACGTATTTTATCTGAATTTAGAAATTTAATTCGGAATAAAACAATATATATTTTAAAAATTCCAGATAAATTTGGCTATATGGATCAGACTTTGATTGAAAAAATAAAGGCGGCGGTCGATCCGATTCTGGCTTCTGTGCTTAACCGACCCCCACAAGAATGATCCTCTCGGCCAAAACAAATTTAACGACCCAATGTTATAATACCCTTCAAATCTGAGAACACCAGAAGAGGTATTGTCCGTGTCTGAACTCTCCTCAACAGAACCGTTTTCTCCCTCTGTCAGTTTATTTACAGCTGTAACGACCGATCCCATCCTGCGCTTGAATCCCAAAACCCCTCTGACTGTGGGGCCAGACATTACCATCGCTGAGGCTGTTCTGCTGATGCAAGAAAAACGCATTGGCGCCCTGCTCGTAGAAGATAACGAGAAATTGATAGGCATTGTTACCGAAAGAGATATGCTGTTTAAAGTCCTTGGCAAAGGGGTAGACATTCAAAGTACTCCCGTCAAAGACATAATGACCCCCAATCCAGAGAGCCTGACAGATGACGATCAAATTCTCTATGCTTTAAACCGCATGACCATTGGCGGTTACCGGCATATTCCCCTGACCGATCTCGAAGGGCATCTGACAGGTGTCATCTCTGTCAAAGACATCGTCGAATATTTGGTCAGCATTGTCGAACGTGCTGTTTTAGATAATAGTCAATTTGAATAATCTAAAATCACAGGAGTAAAAACAATCATGATAAATAATATTGGGGGAGCCCCCAGCCCGATGAATATCCCTCCGCAAGCAGCCAGTACGCCGCCTGCCAGTACTGCTCCCGCACGTGAAACAGATGCTCCAGCACCCAATGCAATTATCCATGCAGTGGTTGCAGACCCTGTGATAGAGGGTTCCCGTGCTGCCGTTCCCGGTGCCGTTCAAGCGGCTCGCAATGCTTCAAGTGAAGGTTTAAGAGGCCTGACAGATATTGGCTCAAATCTGCAAGAAATGGCTCAAAGCGCCTTTGGAACCGGTGCTTCGGGTATTCTGGAAAATGTGGGTACGATGGCCTCTCAATTTTTTCAAAATCCCACAGCTTTTATCAATAACCAGGTGGATCCCAATGGACAGTCCACTGATCGGGTAAATGAAATTGGCGATTTGATGCAACAGGGTGCCTCTGCGATCGGCAGCTCTTTTATTGGCCAAGCACTTGGCGCTCTGCCTGATTTGGCTGGCCGAGCTGTTTCACAGGGGATCAATGGAATTGAGGATTTTATTCATCAACGCCAATCCCAATCGGGTATTCAAAATGGGGGGGTCGATACCTCCAGCATTGATGCCTCCAGGTCTTCAACTCAGGGCCTTAACCCCTTAAATGACACTGCTGGCGCTGATCGCGTCGAACCTGCTGCCATGGCGGCCCCAGCCCTGCCCATTAATCCGATTCAGACGATGATGCAAACCTTCGACGATATCCAAAACCACAGGATTTAATAGAACCAGTTTCAGCGCTTGCGGAATTGTTCCTGTAAGCGCTGAACCAAGGGTGATGTGGGGGATTGGGATTTGGCAAAATCCAAGTATTCCAAAAGCAAAAGTGGTTTTCCGCAGGCAAAGAGCAGCAATCCCATCAAGGCATAATCTTCAGCGCTCGCTTCAGGGCTTTCCAAAATTTGATTGAGACTGTGAATGGATTCTCGCCAAATGGAGGGTGATGGCTTGAGGCAAAATTCATCTAACAAACGCATGACGGGGTGATCTTCGGCTGCAGCCCCAGTGTGTTTTAACACTGGTGGAAGTTTTTGCGCAACACTCACCAAATTAAGTTCTGCAGTTTTAAAGGTATTCATGGCGATGGTGGGTGACGGTTTTCTCACTGTTTTGGGTGTGCCTGTGGCCAAAGCTGTGCCTGGAGTCGAATTTCCAAATCCAGCTTGTGAATTTAGATTGCCTGCCTGAGGCATTTTGAGATGGCTGACCCGCTGTAAGATATAATGTGTGGTTTCCATATTGGGCTCTAAAGCTTGAGCAAAGCCAAGATACTCTTGTGCCAAAAGTGGTTTGCCCATGGCAAAGAACATAGCACTTAAAAGCACATAGACTTCTCCCGCTTGCTCTTGGCTGGCCAAAGCCATCAAGAGCCGATCCGCTGCTGCCAATAAGGTATTGCGTGAGGGATTCATACAAAAATCACAGAGCAATTCTCGGGCTTCTAAGTAGAGACTGGGCGCTTTTTTGTGCATGTGTGTGGGCAAAAGCAAACGTAAACTCTCTGCCACTTGCTCAATCGGCAGAGTGGTCGTCGCTAACAAACGAGAAACCCCTTGCAAAACTGGTTTTTTGGCATTTGTTTTGAGGCTCAGCCGCTGCCGACTAAAGGTGACCAACAATTCTTTTAAACGCAGGGTATGAGGCAATCCCTGAGCCAAAGACTCGGCGTAATCCAAATATTCCACTGAGAGCAGGGGCTTGCGATAACTGTAAAATATAATTGCCAACAAGCCATAAATGGCCGATTCATCCTCTTTGCTGGGGTTCACACTGAGGGTATTTAAGAGTTCTTTGACAATGGCCAACATCTTTTGTTTGTCTGGAGTCAAACAAAAAGTATGTAAACCCACAGAAATTTTCTCAACAGGGTTGATGGGCATCAAAAACCAGAGTTGTTCGGCCATGGCGCCCAGATGGGCATCGGGTAATTTTTGTAAAAAGGCTTTAATGCCTGCGGTAGATGGTTCAGGTGGCATTTCAGCCCGACGCTGGCGGCGCAATTGATTAAATTGTTCAATGATTTTATCCAGCTTGTCTTGGGCAGCCGTAATTTCTTGGCTCACGGCCGCATAGCTATTTTCCACCAGGGTTAAATCATAACCTTGGGTATCAAAATAGTCGATATTATCCGCAAGATAGTCACATTGATCGAGCAAAGATTCAAGAGCCTCAGAAACCGCAGGAATATCATGAGAGTCCGTTAAATGCTCAATTTTCAGGTTTATTTTTCTAACTTCAGCGCTCAAGTCCTGGCAGTTTTCCAAGAGCTCCGAAAGGCTCATGGCCACACCAATTGCTTCACGGTATCTGCGCAAATTGGCTTCAAAAGGGGTATAGAGTTTGCGCAAATCATCAATATTGTGGTGTTGCTCCAACCAGACAAACTGGGACTCTATTTGTTCAGCGTTCTGCTGAAAAAGGGTGAGTGCCCCGTTAAGTTCATGTAAAACCGCATTGTCCAAAGAGGGTTCAGGTGCTTTTAATTCCATCACGTATTTGACCTGGGCGATCAAAAAGGTTTGCAATTTGGTGTACAGCGCTTGCAGATTTTGGGGAGTGGGCTCTATGTCTAACGTGGCAGAATGATTTAACTCAGGTGGGCGCTGCTTTTTTAAGGCGGCTTTTTGTTCTTGCTCGCTCAAGCTGTTTTCCCAATTGAGCACCACTTGATCGTTGGGTTTCAGGTCTTTGGCGGCTCTGGCATATTTCCAAGCATTGGGGTAATTGTTCACCAGAGAGAATAAATAGCTGAGAGCCAAATAGGGGCGAACATCTGAACGGTTGTGACGCAGGGCATGAATAAATTCTGCACAGGCCTGATCGAGCAAAGACAGATTTTGAAATTGCTGTTTAAAAGCGGTATCCAAAATCTGAAAGCCCATACGGTAATGGCGATCCGCTTCCTGCTGGCGTTTTTTACTCAGCGCGGAAAGCTGCTCATCTACTTGATTAATTTGTTTGAGTGTTTGCATGTGCATAATTAAAATATTTAACGCTTCTAATTTGTATCGCTATATTAACATTAAACAGGGGATCTTAACAGGCTTCAATTTGGCCTTCCAAATTGTCTAAAAATCTGAATCGGCGGAATTCTGGCCTGTACCTGCAGCGGAGCCATCCCCCTGTATTCCAGCGTCACCACGTCAGTTTTGAGCGCTGCTTAGCTATAATAACTTTAATTTAACCTTTTCTACGCAGGGGAGTGGCTTTGTTCATGACTGAAATCTTTCGCCAGGCTTTTGTCCAGGCGGCTTCAGACAAATTGATTGACAAGCCCGAATTGAATCAATTGCGGCAGATCAAAAACGATCTGCAAAAGACCGCCCCTGGTTCTGAACCGGCTCGTGTCGCGGCCCGCACTTTACAAAGTCTCGACAGCTACACAGGCACCACCCGCGTGAATCAACCCATTGCCCAGGCCGATGGAAAGCCCCTGTATTATGATTTTAAATTCACGCCGACCTATGGAGAGGCTGAAGCGGTGCCCGGAAAAACCCCACTCGAAATAGTCTCTCACCTCTCCCAAGGCGATGAACTGGCTGAAACCAAACAAGACAACGTGCGCTGCGCCGCCGCCACCGTTTTAAATGCCTATTTGTTGCTCGGGGGCAAATTTGAAGACCTGCCAGCCAAATTGGGACTTAAATTGGAGAGCAGTGATTTGACTTACGGCAACGCCCACCGGGTTCAAGAGGCGATTTATCTCAAGGCCAATGTGAATGGCGGAGACGGATTAAATATCTCCGATAGCAATCGCTACGACTTTCAAATCGGCAGGATCACCCGGCCTGAAGTGGTCGGAGAGAGCCGGATTGCCGCCAATTTATTGGGACTCAAAACCCACGCCCTGATGGGCCCGACCCGCGAAAAAATGACTGAGAGAGAGCCCGCTGTCAAAGCCTATTTGGCCCAAAATCCGAAGGCGGTTTTT
This sequence comes from Candidatus Sericytochromatia bacterium, assembly GCA_018780035.1. GTDB lineage: Bacteria > Cyanobacteriota > Sericytochromatia > UBA7694 > UBA7694. Next base: position 17,635 of record JADMKE010000018.1, on the reverse strand, counting down.
TATCTCACCGTTCAAGGCGGGCCTCCCGTGCGTGCACCGCAAGAATACGACAAATACAACCATGCTGTTACGGTTTATCACGAAAAAGGGAAATTTTATCTTCTCGACACAGGGGTCAATGACAATGGGGCTGGCCGGGCCATGAAGCCCCTCAACCCAGCTCAAGTCAAAGAGCTGCTTTACGACAATAAAGGTTATGTCTTTGGCCTGAGTTTTGCCGAGCCTGCTTCCCAAGCCACAACAGGCGCAACAGGCAAACCCTAAAATGGAATCTCTGCGCCCCCATAGCCTGTCGAACGCGGCCTCTGCCCTCAGCCCCAGAACCGGAGCGATTCCGGAGTCCAATCCTGAATTGAAACAGGCCGCTTCCCCGCCAATTAAAGCCGACCAATTGCAGGCTCCCACCGCCCGCAGTCCGATTCAAGCCGTGCTTTCGCTCTGGCAAGATGAACCTGTGGTGATCTCCGCAGCGGATAAAAATTCGGCCCTGGCGCTTTTGGAGCGCACCCGCAAAGGCTACCATCCGACTGTGGATGAAATGGGGGCCTACCGCCGGGTGGCCAAAGCCAGTCAAGATTTGCCTGCAGTTGACACCTTGGCCGAGACCGTGCCGGTGATGACTCAGATTTTTGCCCGTCTCGATCGCGACAAAAGTGGGTTCTTGGCCGATTCAGAAATCAAAGCGGCCCGTCTCAATCCCAGCTTTAAAGGCCGTGAAGCTGTGGCCCTGACCACCTTGCTCAAGTTGAATAAATCGATTCAAAAGCTCTCATTCAATGAGTGGAAACAACAGAGTGGCACCCATCTTAAAGATCTCTCAGCCCTCGGCCGCAGAGCTGCCAAAGACGAGCCTTCCAAATGGACCCTTTACGTGGAATCGTATGTCTTTAATCAAGGGATTAAATTGCGGCAAATCGATCAGCGTCTCTTTCCCCAAGGTGTGGCCAGTATCCGGCCTGACCATATTCAGCAGGGCGAGTATGGCACCTGCACCATTCTGGCGGCAGCTGCAGCCATGGCGGCCAATCCGGCCGGCAAACAGGCCTTGTTTGAGATGATTTCAGAAAAATCCGACGGCAGTTTTCTGGTCCATTTTCCAGGTGAAAAGCCCGTGGCCGTCAAACGCCCCACAGACGCAGAATTGATCTTACATGCCAGTTCTGGCCAAGATGGGCTCTGGTTGAGTGTTTTGGAAAAGGCCTTTGTCAAACGCATGGAAGGCCAAATGCAGGGTAAATCTGAAGATGAGGTTGAAAAGGCTGTCAACAGTGGCTATTACCTCAGTGAAGGTATTCGTCTCTTGACCGGCAATAAAGCCCAAGATGGCACTATCCCTGGCACACCCCTGCCCCAATTGCGCAGTTTTGTGACCCAAACGCTGGCTGAAAACCGCGTTTTGTTGGTGACTTTAAATCCCGATTCAGCCCAAGCCAAAGACAAGGCCCTGAAAGAAAAAACCAAACGCAACGAAGAGATTTATGCTGATGGCTTGGTGGGTTTACACGCTTATAGTGTGATTGGCTTTGACCCGGCCACAGACACAATCACCCTGCGCAACCCCTGGAACCACACCGAATTGCTTGGCAGAGACGGCAAAGCCGCTGATGGGGTGGATGACGGGGTTTTCTCAGTCAAACTTGATGTCTTTCAAAAACTCTTTTCAGACATTGCCTGGCAAACCCGCGACAAGGCTTAATCGCTCAGAATCAGCCGATTAACTTTTGCTAAAGTCAAAGCCGCTGACCATTTTGGGAATGCCGGGTATGGTCAAACTGCCTGCGATTTTGCCTCTGGAATTCTGACTGATGCGAATCACCAGATCCCCATTGGGGGTTGAAGCTGTGATGGTCTGTACACGGTTGCCTTTGCTATTGGTTTCATTGACCTGTACCTTGCTTTTGCCCGAATCGGCTCCTTTATTGCTAACATTGTCATGCAATTGGTACTGCCACTGGCCTTTGCTGTCTTGGGAGAGTTTAATACTTAAATTGATTTTTCCGTTGCGTAGGCCAAAATAATCATCGGCCAAGCCGCGCACGAGCCCAGGAATATTAATTTCTGCCTGGATTTCCAGGTTTTTGCCGTCCATTTTTTTGATTTGGCCTTCGCCATTGGCAGAGGCAATGCCGTCGAATTCCAGTTTGTCACCCTGATTGAGTCCCAAGAGCATGACCCCCGTTTGTGGTTTTGGGTCGCTCAAAGACAAAGAGGCTGTGGCTCGGCCCGCCTGGATCGCAGGCGTGCGTTGGTCTTGTGTTGATTTGGCTGGTGCTGTTGTGGGGGGCGGAGCAGACTTTGCAAGTGCTGGCGGGCTCGCTGCCGTTCGGGTTGTGGCTGCGGGTGCGGTGTTTCTGCGCATCGGATCCAATTGCATGACGGGTGCTCCTGAAAGGGTATTGTTGGCTTTATCCGCTGAGCAGCAGGCAAACTGACGTTAAGTTTGGGTTAGCGCTTGATGGAGGATAAAACCTGCTAGCGCTTTTCCAAGGCCAGCTCTTGGGGGTTATATCCCGTGGGGCAACTGGAGGCCTTGCCAAAGTGAAACTGCAGATCAGGATCTCCACAAACCGAAGAAAACTTGAGTACCACCTGTCTGCGCGGGGTATAATTTGGCTTGCTGGTCGAAAGTTCCACTTGCACCTTGAGCGGCACATCTGCAAAGGAATAGCTGCCATCGGCTTTGGTTTGCGTGCTGCGGTCATAGGGAAAGAGCGAATTCAGCGAACGGGCCCTCACTGTGACGTCCTCCACGGGCTGACCTGCCGTATCGAGCACCAAGCCAGAAAAAGGCCCCAATTCTGAAGTTGGAGAAGGCAAAGGGCTTGGTGTGGAACTGGCATTTGTGCTCAAACTCGGGCTCGGCTCTGTGGGCACCCCTGGGGCTGTCACCGAAGGTGAAGGCGTGGGCGAGGCTGAAACCGCAGGACTGCTGTTCTGGCAGGCGTACAAAACACCCAAAATGAGGCATCCTGTCAGAATGTTATAGAGATAATTCAAAGAAAGATCTGCTTTTTTTTGTTTTTTCACTTTTTTGAGTTCAGACATGAAGCTTTATCCTTCGGGTATCAATTTATCGAGTAATTGCAAGCGAGCTGTTATAAAGGGCATTTCTTCTGCTTTGGCTTTTTGTCTAAAAACAGCCAAAGCATCGGGTTGGCCCGATAATACCTCAACAGCCTTACTGATTGAACGCAAGATCCTCTGACGTTTACTCCTTAATCCAGGGCTATTGAGATTAAGAATCTTTTCCAAGCTTTTGTACACATCGTCTCTTCTGTTTTCAGGACATCCATTACTTAGTGCTAGTTTTCCATTTATTTTGTTAACTTCAAGCCAAGATTCCACTGGATCTGTATATGGATTAATTAAACCATTAAAATATGCATTTCCTTTTGCCCCGCCACAAGTATCTGGGCTGGTGCAGCAATACATCAAATTATCCCAGTCAAACATCAACCTGGGATACTTGCTCTTGGGTTTGTGGTGTTCAATATGCCCTTTATTTCCATCTGCAACGGCTGAAGGATCCAAACACAATTCACAATAAATGCAAAAATAGCTTTGATCATAAGCCAATTGCTCTCTAATAGCCAGATACTCAACCTGATGATTTTGATGCATCTGCTCCCAATCCCCAACTTGCTGGGAAGAAAATTTCTGTTTCAAGGTAGTCAGTTCGGAGGGAGTTGGAGACCGGTCTGTAATCTGACGCATTTAAATTTTTTTCTGCTGAGATTCTTTTAGGGCTTCAAGTCTCATGATTATAAAATCTGAGGCCATCAGCTCTTCGTGGTTTTTACCATAATGTGCATCGAGTTTTTGACGTAATTGAATGGCTTCTTGGTAGTCGTATTTACCCTTAGAAACCAGATCTTGGTAATGCCATAAATCTTCAACGATGGACATTGGCGGCCAAGTTGAAACACCAAAAATTTCCTCCAAGACGACGCGGCTTTGTTCTCCTTGGGTTTCAATCGTTGGCTGAATAATTTTGCCATCCTTGAGAACCCGAATACATTCTGAAGGGACTGTGCTGAGCAAATGGGGGCTATGGGTAGTTAAAATAAATTGAATCTTGGGAAATGCTTTTTGAAAAGCAGGAACAATGGTCTGTTGCCAAGCAGGATGTAAATGCAGGTCCAATTCATCAATCATAACAATGCCAGACGTGTCTACCACTGAATTTTGTCCCAAATGTCCATTGAGTTTGCAACAGCGAAAAGCAATATCGGCAACGATGGCTATGATACTTTTTAAACCATCACTTAAAAAATTGACAGGTAAAATTTCGTTTCTTTCATTCCCGAACATTATTTGGTCTGTGGGTAAATCAAAAGAGAAGTGTTTCCAACCTGTATTTTCCAATCCTTGTTTGACTGTATTGGTCATAACCTTAAGGGTGTCTTGAAGGCGTTGAACATGATTGAGTGTGGGTTCTTCAGGTGGGCGCTGTGAGACTTGAAGAACCGCGTAATTGAGTTCTCTAAACCACTGCACAAAATCTTGATAGTTTGATGAAGGGTTCAAACACTCTCGATAGCCAATGGTTCTACTATCAGATAAAATATGTTTTTTATTCAGCGATGGGGAAAAGTTTTTATCTTGGCGATGGGCCCCGAAATAGGCCAATAATGGCAAATTGATCTCTTTATTCTTTCTTGCTTCGGACTGCATATCATGACCATAATTTGTAAGAATAAGAGCTTCGCTCAAACGTCCACTTGATTTAGCGCTATTAGAAGTGCAGCGCCAATAATGGTATTGATTTTTCCAAGATTGATCTAAATAACTATTTATAGCCTGAGTAAAACGCATATGTTTTACTTGCTCAAAAAAACCATCAAGAGCGTGTTTGATATTATTATCTTCACTGCCAGAGGCTTGGCTCTCTATTTGCTCCCAAAAGCCAAGCGCCTCAATTTGGACTGGATACTGAGGTTCCATTTGATAACCGTCATCATCCACTTTTACTCTTCTGGCATCAGAAGATGCGATTGGAATGCGTTTTCCTTCATCAAATTTGCTGAGATAAGGACTCAAAGCAACGCATAAAGCATCTAAGAGGGTTGTTTTTCCTGCACCGTTGGTTCCAACAATCACGGTTAGATTATCATGAAAGTCAATTTCAAGGCTTTCAAAACAACGGTAATTTTTTAAGCGTAACTTATTAATTTTCATAATCTTTAGTATCTCACAGACTTTGCTAAGGCAACACAGCCCTACCCAGCAATTCTTTAATGTCAAATGAGAAAGAAAAAAGACTCAGGTCAAAGGCTAAATGAGACATGATCGTCTGCCTTCAATCATGTCTTAACGCCTGAATTGGGTCCATTTTCGAGGCCCGCCAGGCGGGATAGAGGCCAAAGAAAATCCCAACCACCGAAGAGACCCCAAAGGAGAGCAAGATTGACTCGGGTGAGACAATCGTCTTCCAGCCCGCTGCGGCGGTAATAATCTGGCTGATACCCACTCCCACACCAATGCCCATTATGCCGCCAATCAAAGAAATCAGCAGCGATTCGAGCAAAAAGAAGATCAAAATATCCCCTGGTGTGGCGCCAATGGCGCGGCGGATGCCGATCTGGCGGGTACGCTCGGTGACACTTGCCAACATAATATTCATAATCCCGATCCCTCCCACCAACAGCGAGAGCCCGGCAATGCAGGCCATAACCAGGTTAAACAGGCGCTGGGTGGCCTGGCTTTGCTCCAATAGCTCTGTTGGCACAATGATCTCGGTGTCTTTGATCCCATAATGGCGGCGTTTGAGAATTTGGTTGACGGCAGTGCGGGCTGCATTGAGGTATTCAGGGCCGCTGACCTGCAATGAAAGTTCGTCGACAACATTATAGAGCACCTGATTGTGGGGGGTGTTTTCTGCCGGGGTCAGGCTGAATTTTTTCAAGGAGGTGCTGATCGGGATATACACGTCTTTGGCCAAATCGCGCGAGCGGATTTGCACGCGCTGTTTGGTGGCCTTTCGGTCTTTGAGTACACCAACGACCTCAAAACGCATACCACCAATATTCAACCATTGACCAATCGGATCTTCGGTCAAAAAGAGTTGCCGGGCCAATTCAAAGCTCAAGACGCAGACCTTGCGGTAGAGCAGCAAATCGTCGCTGCTGAGAAAACGCCCGGCTTGCAGCCCGCCTCCGTTGATGCCCAGATACTCGGGCGTGGTGCCGACAATCTGGGTTTCTGGGCTTAAATCGCGGTAAGTCACGGGTTTGTCGAGCAGATTTTGGGGGGCAGATGCGACCACATAAGGCAGAATTTCTTGGATGTATTGGGCATCTTCATACGCCAATCCCACCGAAGGGGTGCGCTCGGCCTGCTGTTTCTGGGTCTCGTTGAGCTCGCGGGCATAGATCCGCACATTGTTGATCCCAAATGCGGCAATCTGTTCGATCATTTCTTGCTCTGCCCCTTTGCCAATCGAGAGCATGGCAATCACTGCCGCCACCCCAAAAATCACCCCGAGCATGGTTAAAAAAGTTCTTAAACGGTGTTGGTAAAGGCTTTTAAAGGCATACCAAAGACTTTCAAGCCAAAAATTCACTGGGCACCTCCTTGTTTGGGAGCGGGGTTTTTCGCATTGTTGGCAGATTCATCGGCTTCTGCGTCTTCACTGGCAGGCAGGCGCACCTGTTCCTCGGCGCTGAGCCCTGAGCGAATCACCACCTCTTTGGGGTTGGCCTCTCCCAATTTGACCATGCGCATTTCACCCGAAGCCAAAAGCACATAATGGCCATCACTCTTGCGGTAAATGGCCTCGCGGGGCAGCAATAGCACCTGTTTGCGCTCTTGCAATGGCAAGCGAATATCCACGCTGGTACCCGGTTTAAACAGCCCCTCTTGGACCTCTGGCAGGATCTCCAGATCAAAGACCTTGTTGAGGCCTTGGGTATTTTTGCGTTTACTGGGTTCATGGGCCAGCACACCTATGCGGGTGATTTTGCCTTTAAAGCGTTTGCCTTTCAGGCTGGGCAATTCAATCAACGCGTTTAATCCCACTTTGACTTCGCGAATCAGGGTTTCGTCGAGTTCGCTGCGAATGCGCACCTGGGCCAAATTGGCGACCGACATAAAGGGATTGCCTTCATAGACTTCATCACCCACGCCCACGCGTTTGAGGCCTTCTTGGGTCCAGCTGCGGTTGATCACAACCGTGCCATCCATCGGAGCTTTGAGTGAAGATTGGCGAATGCGGGTTTGCAGGCGTTTGACCTTGAGGCCCGTGCTCTCAAATTTTGCCTTTTTTTTCTGGCGTTCGAGCGCCAGTTTTTTCAGGCTCAGATCGCGGCTGCGGCGGGCCCAGACCACGACTTTTTGGGCCAATTCCACTTCCACTCGGGCCAATTGGCGGGCCAGTCGGGTGGCGCCCGCACGGGCCTGTTGATCTTCGGCCTCTGCCACCCGGTAATCCCGCTCGCGGTTGCTCAGTTCCTGTTTGGCTTGTAAGACTTCCAATTGGGTACTCATGCCCCTGCTGGCCAGTTTTTCTTTCAGGGCCAAATTGGATTGGGCCAGATCCCGCGCTCGGCGGGTCAATTCCAATTGCAGGCGCTTTTTCTCCAATTCTTCGGCCCGTGTTCCCGCTTCCAATTCGTGAGAAGCCAATACTTTTTGGGCCAATTCAGCCTCGGCGCGCTGAATTTCGGCCCCGAGTCGCACCTTTTCGCCGGCTGTGCTGTTGTCGTGTTCCTGAAGGGCATTCTTGGCGGCATCCAGCTCCAATTGCTGGTCTTCGAGATCTTCTTCTTCGTCTTTGACATCGAGACGGGCCACTTCTTGGCCCTGTTTGATCGCTGCGCCGTCTTCAGCTATTTTTTGCAATTTGGCCGTAAAAGCGGGGGCCAAATAGACCTGGGTCTGGGCTTCGACTTCTCCCACCATTTCAACTTGGCGCACAAAGGTTCCCTGGCGCGCTGAAGTCAAACGCAGTCCTTTTATCTGCGCGCTCTGGGGCTGACAGCTCACTGTACTGGCCAAAGGGAATGCCAAAAGCAGGACGAGATAGAAACGGAGGGGGCCTCCTGGAGCCAGGGTTTTAAGTCGGGCCATGGGGTGAGGCCTCCAGGGATTTTTCCAGCTCGGTTGGGTTGAGAATGACTTTGTCTCCGGCTTTGAGCCCTTGGCGTACCACCGTTTGACGGGCGTCACTGGGGCCAAGTGTTAGGCTGTGACGCACGGGTTTGCCGTTTTCGAGCACCCAGCAATAACTCTCTTGGCTTTTTTGAATCAAAGCCTGGGAGGGCAAGGTGAGCACCTGATCGAGGGAGTCAAAGCGGATTTTAACCTGAGCTGTCATGCCGGGCCGCAAATGGGGATCGGGCTTTTCCAGGCGTATTTCACAGGTAATGCCCTGTAATTCCATTTGATCGTTGCTTAAGGTGCGCCGGGCAATCGGCAAAAGGCGGTGAACTTTGCCTTTGAGTTGTAGGCCAGGCCAGGCTTCCAAGGTGATCAGAGCGGTCTGCCCCAAATGCACACGCGGGGCGTCGATTTCGTGTAAATTCAGTCTCACAACGGGTTGTTGCAAATCCATGATTTTGGCCAATTCAATCCCTTCATTGACTGAATCTCCTGCTTTGACCGGCACCTGCTCTTGCCCCACCTGGAGTTTTCCATAGACCAAGGTTCCCGCCGCAGGCGCCCTGAGTACCCCTTTGTTGATCAGGCCCTGGTAATATTTCTGGCGCTCTTGGTAGGTCTTGATTCGGCTTTCAGCTGAGCGTTTCATGACATCGGCCACCCGCACCAGCACAGCCCCTTCGCGTTGGGCCTGTTTGACTTCTGCTTTGGCCTTTTGGACTTCGAGATCCTGTTTGCGAAGATCTTGAGAACGCGGGCCCTGTTCAGCGATTTTTAACTCTGCTTCGAGGCGGATTTTTTCTTTTTTCGATTCATCCAATTGCAATTGGGCCTGATCGCGTTCTTGGCGCGAGAGATAGCCCAATTCATACAAGCGGGCCCGCTCGCGCGCTTCAAGTTCGAGGATTTGTTGGCGCTGAGCCAGGGCTTTGAGGCCTTCGCGGATGCGGGTTAAGGCAGCGGGATCGCGCTCCGTTTTGAGCTGTTTGAGTTTGAGACCTGCTAAACGGGCCTTGATTCGGGCCTGTTCTTGATTAAACTGGGCCTGTTGTTTGCGTATATCCCTTTCAAGCAAAGCCAGTTTTTGATCCATCTGGGCCTCAGTCAGGGAAAATTGTGAATTGTCTTTTTCCGTGAGCTGTGAGCTGGTATCCATTCGGCCCAATTCCTGCCCCGCTTTTAAGACAGTACCTTCGGCCAAAAGCTGGGTCAATTTGCCATCAAAAGGCACCCGCAGTGAGACTTCTGAGAGCGAGACAATCTCCCCACTTTCGTGCAAACCCAGCTCTAATTTTTCTTTTTTGATGGTGTGCACCTCCCAGGTTGAAGAAACTTGGGGTTGACAGGCGGGCAGCTGAGTCAAAACCAGTGCCAAACCCGTGGACAAAGCCAGAGATACCCCCAGCGAGAGGCCAAACTTTTGCCAGAGCGGCGCAGGGGGCCGAGATGTTAAGCGTTGTATCATAAAGGGCTCTCTCCCAAAAGAATCGCCTCTTTGCCGCTGAGATCCCCTTGGACGGCCGCTCGGTTTTCGCTGCGGGCCAGCACTTTGACCTCTAAATTGCGAATCTGGCTGCCCTCGCGAATGCGCAACCGACTGGTTTGGTTGCTCTCGACCAAGGTTTCCAAAGGCACTGTCCAGACCTGTTTGAGGGTTGAGATTGCGATCTCCAGATCGACCCGCATTTGGGCTTTGAGAGCCGGCGGGATCTTTTCTGGTTCAATTTCGATTTCAAAATACTTCAGCCCCACAGGTTTGCTTTCGTCTTTGTATTTGGCCAGCTTTTCGATCTTTGTGACTGTGCCATTAAAAAATTCACCGGGCAAACCCGGACTGCTGAGTTTGACCTTTTGACCCACTTTGAGGTGGGGAATGCGAAATTCATCAATTCGGGCCCGCACGCGCAATTGCGAGGTACGGGCCACCTGCACCACGGGCAGACCGTTCCAAACATCCATGCCAACTTTGGGCACCTGATCGCCCCAGAGACGGGGGTAGAGTACGGTGCCGTCAAAGGGCGCGCGCAAGTCTGTGCCATTGAGACGGCTTTGCATCGTATTAAAGCGCCGTTCAAAGCCCTGTACTCGGCTGCCCTGGTTGCGGGTCTGGGTGCGCAGCAGCGATTGGCGGGCCTTGCCTTCGAGTTCGGCAATCCGGGTTTCGAGGCCCGCACTGCGGGTTTTGAGTTCGGCGGCCTGAATTTCGGGTTGGCGATAAGTATTGCCCTGTTGGGTTTGGGTTAATCCGGCGGTATCACGGGTGGTCTCGAGGGCCAGCAATTCTTGGCGAGCTGCCAACAATTCCTGTTCGGGCAAATAGCCTTTGTTGAACAGTTCTTCTTTTTCTTGCAGGGGGTATTGTTCGGCTTTAAGTGCCGCAATTTCTTCTTCCATCTGCACCCGCACCCGTTCATCCAAACGGGGGCCTTCGCGGATCAGGTCTTTTTCGAGCTGGCTCAAGCGACTTGCCCGTTGTTTATCGCGGATACCCGCTTGAATTTTGAGTCGCTCCAAGGGCATCTCGGCCCGCTGTTTCATCAAATTGGCGCGCTCTTCGGTTGAGCGTTCGGTATACCGGCTCATGCGTTCCAAAAAGCTGCGCGAATTGATCTTGGCCACTGTCTGGCCTTTTTTGACCTGGGACCCTTCGGGCAGCAACATTTCCAGGGTGCCCGCCATGCGCTCAGGCACCGTCAGTGTCTCTTGCACCACAGGTTCCAAAACCCCTTCGGCTTTGAGGCTGTGCACAAAATCCTGACGCAGGGGTGTGATTGTGGCTTTTTCGGTCTGTAAATCCCCCTTTTGGCAAGCTGGGAGCAGCGTACCTGTGCTCAAGACCCACAACAATAAAGCGCTGTTTAGATATTGTCCCATTGCAGCCCAATGGCCTCCAAAAGTGTGCCTTCTGCCCGTTGAAGTTGATTGATCGCACGGATATTTTCTACCACGGCGTTGACTTCGGCCAAACTCGCGGATTCAAAATCGCTTTGAAATTGCAAGACCTGAAAATTGGTGGTCAGTCCCAGATTCAGCTTTTCGGTTTGGGCCTTGAGCTGTTCTTCGGCCAGGCTTTTGGCCAATCGTGTGGCCTCCACCTGTTGGGCCGTCATTTCGACATTGCGGCTGGCCATACGCACATCTCTGAGAATTTGTTGGCGGCTTTCTGCCAAACGGGTCTCTTGCTGCTCCAGGTTTAATTGGGCCTGGGCATAGATGGCTTCAAAGCTATTGCCGATCACAGGCATCTCAAAATTCAGACCCAATGACCAATAATAATTTTGAAAGCCGAAGAGTTTGCCGAGAGCCCCGCCGAGATTGCCATCAAGGCTTTGCAAGCCCGAACTGCCCTGCAAATTGAGCTGGGGCAGACGGTTTTGCTCGGCAATAGCGGCCTGTATTTGGATATTATCGCGGGTCAGGGTTTGGCTTAGAAAGTCAGGCCGCTTGGCCAGGGCTGTGTTATAGCTATTGTCCACCGAAACAGCGTAGGCTTTAAACAGGGGCTGATCCAAGGGCTCTAACTCGCTGTCCCAGCTTAAACGCTGATCTTTGCCACCGGGATTTAACAATTGTTTCAAGCGGTCTTGGGTGTTTTCCAAGTTGCGGCGCACATCCAATAAATTGGCGCGGCGGGCAGCAATATTGGCTTCGGTTTGGAGCAGATCAATCCGCGACATAAACCCAGCTTTGACCTTTTCTTGGTTCATGGTCAGCAAATCTTCAAGTATTTTGAGCGAACGCTCTTGCACCATTAAGCGCTGACGAAAGAGCACCAAACTCCAATAGGCATCTTGGACTTCAGCCACCGTGTCAATGGCCTGACCTTTGAGCGTCAGTTGTGCAGATTTTAAGCTGTTTTCACGCAGGCTAATTTGGCGGGCCCCATTAAAGGTGTTGCGCAGCAGGGAGTGACTCAAATTGAGCGAAAATTCAGGGGTAAAGGCTGGATTGACATCGACCCGCGTGGAGTTGGTATTGAGCACATCGTTCTGAAGCGCCAATCTTAAACTGCCGCCACTGGCCAATTGTTGTTCCAAAAACAGGTTGTAGTTCTGGCGCAATTGTTCCAAGACCGAACCGCCGGAGATAAAAGAGGTATTATTGGGGGAGACATTTTGATTGATTCCCGCTTCAGCGCCCAGTTTGAGGCCAAATTGCGCCTTTTGCTGTTCCAATTCTTGCAAGCTGATCTTGGGAGCAAAACGGCTGGCCTGCAAACCCAAATTGGTGCGCAGGGCCTGTTCTATACATTCTTGCAAACTCAATTTCAGCGCTTCAGCTGCTACTGCCGGGCCATTTAAAAGCCCCCAGACCACCAGTCCTCCCAACAGGGAGCGTGAGAATCGGGTGTTCATGTTTCTTCCTCCTCGGGCAAGTCCGGCCGCCAAGGGGTATTGGGCGTGTCGGATTCAATTTTTCCATCTCTGAGTACCACTACCCGCTTGCAGCATCTGGCAATATCCGGTTCGTGGGTAATAATCACCAGGGTTGAACCCTCTTGATTGAGATCCTGCAAGAGTCGCATGATCTCATAACTGGTGCGGGTATCCAAGGCCCCTGTCGGCTCATCTGCTAATAATAGCGCGGGTTTGCTTACCAATGCACGGGCAATGCTCACGCGTTGCTGCTGTCCCCCAGAGAGTTCAATTGGGGTATGCTCTTGGCGCTCGCCCAGACCCACATGTTTGAGGGCCTCAGAGGCCCTCTGCAGCCTTTCGGCTTTGGGGATGCGGGCATAAAACAGCGGCAGAGCGACATTTTCAAGCGCTGTCATGTCTGAGAGCAAATTAAAAGATTGAAAGACAAAGCCAATTTTTTGGTTGCGAATCTGAGACAATTGCACCTCAGAGGCCGAGCTAACATCCACACCATCGAGGTTTAAACTGCCGCCTGTCGGGGTGTCGAGACAGCCCAGTAAGGTCATCAAGGTCGATTTGCCAGAGCCTGACGGCCCCATAATGGCGACCATCTCGCCTGCGTTCACATGAAAACTCACGCCGCGCAGGGCCTGGACCTCTTGTTGAGCCATCCGGTAAGTTTTGACGAGATCACGGGCTTCGAGCATGGAAGAACGGGGGATTGCCTTTGGTGATATAGGTGTGTGATAAAATCGGAATAAAATTAAGATTAAAACCGATATAATAATATTATAACCCAAGTATCTCCTGAGACAGTTTACAATCTTGAACTGCCGATCGAGTTTTGCCCAAAGAGGTCATGAGAACGCAGATGAATCCCGCCGAATTTGCCCGTGCCATTCAATTTCAGGGATTTTCACCTGTGACCTTGCCCAGCCAAGGTGAACCCGAACACTGGGAATGGCAAGACACTTTTTTGCCCGAACACGATTCAGGCTTTAAAACCCTTTTGGCTCCGCTGCAAGCCATCCCCAAGCTCAGCACCTTTGCCATGGCGGCCCTGATCAATTTTGCTGTGCGGCAAATGCCCTCACAGCAATGTTTTCTCAATATTGGTACCTGGTATGGGTATAGCTTTTTGGCGGGGATCATCGGCAATCCGACCAAAATCTGTATTGGTGTCGACAACTTCTCCAACGATATCGTTTCCACACTCAATTTGCGCCTGCCGCCAAGTGATCCCGAACCGCATTTTAGGGCCTGGTTTGACCAGCAGCGCAGCCCGATGCATGCCTTTTTTAAATTGGAATTTCGCGACTACTTTGAACTCTTTCACCAAAATATGCCGATCGGTGTGTATTTTTACGATGCCGACCATGCTTATGCCGCCCAGTATGAGGGACTGGCATTGGCGCATCCCTGTTTGGCGCCTGGTGCTTGGATTTTGGTTGACGATATCAACGAAGAGGGGCCTTATCGGGCGACCTTGGACTTTCTCCAAGATCACCGCAATCAGTACACACTTGCTTTTGAGCAGAAGACCTGCTGCAACGGCCATCCCAGCTTTTGGAATGGCCTAATGCTGTTGCAGAAGCAATGCTAGGGATTTAAGCCTGGTTGAACCGCCTCTGCATGTGAAGCTTCGGTCTTTGCGATTCCCCGTTCACTGAAGACCTCTGCAATGCGTGCATCTTTGTCTTGCCAGAGTCTATTGACCCAGGTTTGGATCTGTTCCTGATAAGCACTGTCGGAGAGATAATCCCGGCCTGCAACGTTTTCGGGAATTGGCAGGGTTTGCACCCGCACAACAATTTCGGGCAATTGGCCACTTAACAGGGACCAAAAGAGTTTTTTGTGGCTGTTGTGGGGGTAGAGAACGGTTACGTCCACGACCTTGTGCAGGGTTTCGCCCATGGCCGCCAAGACCAGTGCTACACCGCCCGCTTTGGGCCGCAGCAGGTGTTTGTAAGGTGATTTTTGTTTGAGCAATTTTTCGGGTTTAAAGCGGGTGCCTTCCAAAAAATTGATCACCGAGACGGGGTATTTTTTAAATTTTTCACAGTGGTGGCGGGTGGTTTGCATGTCTTTGCCACGCAATTCGGGGTGTTTTTCCAAAAACTCTCGCGAATAGCGTTTCATAAACGGAAAATCCAAGGCCCACCAGGCAATGCCCAGCAAAGGCACCCAGATCAATTCCTGTTTGAGAAAAAACTTGAGAAAGGGAATCTTTCCTTGAAAAACATGTTGGAGCACAAAGATGTCCGTCCAAGAACGGTGATTGCTGATCACCAGATAAGAGTGGTTCATGTCTAAGTTTTCGAGGCCTTGAATGTCCCAACGTGTCGTTTGGGTGCTGTGCATGATGCGGCTATTGCCTTTGACCCAGTTTTGGGCCATGTGAATCAGGGCCAAGGTGCTGAAATGCTGCAAAGCGGGTACAGGCATAAACTTGAGCAGAATAAACGGCAAAAAGGTCGAAAACCAAAAGATCGTATTCAGGGTAATTAAGCTGGCCGTCACACAACCGAGCAAGGGAGCAGGTAAAAAGGACAACATGGGAATATTCCTCGATCATTTCCTCGGAGAGGTCTATCTGTTTCAGTGTAAAAGAGAGCAGTGGGCTTTTGTGTCACAGTATGGTCAAAGCACCATCCCCAATTGGTCACATATATAACGTTCCAGCCTCTTCACGCGACGGCGCACCAGGCCAACCCTTGTCGGGCTTCGCGTTCCAGATTCAGATCTTGGGTATCTGCGGCATAGAGCAAAAGCGCTAAATTGTGAAACAAGGCACGCATCTTTGCCAGCATCTGTGTCTCAGGACTGACAGGGCCATAATATTGCCAGAACTTTGTATGGGTTTCGGGGGGCAAAACACTGTATACCACAGAAAAATCACAGGCAGGATCACCCCAATGGGCGTCTCCCCAGTCAATCACCCCTGTCAAAGCACCTTTGGCATCGACCAGCAAATGGCGAATATACAAATCGCCATGAACCAAACAGCCTGGGCGTTCAGGGGGTGTCTCTGCTGGCAGTGTGGCCAAAAATGGCTGCCAGGGGGTGGTACTTGTCAGCAACCCCAGTGCCATGGCCTGTTCCAGGCGCTCAAAGATTTGAGGCTTGCGCAGGGCCAGATCGACTTTTTTCAAGCGATCAAGCGGCAAATTCAGGGCCAAGGCCGTTTCATGGGGAAAGTTATGCAGGGTTTTGAGCATCTTTGCCAAGGGCAAAACCAAGGCTTCGCGCTGGTTAAAACTGAGCTGAACACCACAGGCTGTTTGTCCCCGCACAAGGGAATAACCTGCAAAAGGCCACTCAAAATCGGGGCTGGGCTGGCCCTTAAAGCGGGGCACAGGGATATCCAGTGCCAATCTGGGAGCCAGGCAGTCTAAGAGTTTTAACTCTGTTTCCATCAGCATCAGCGCCATTTCCCGGCGTGGAAAGCGAAAGACCCAGGTCTGATTGATCAGATAAACCGTATTGTCCCAGCCTGTGCCCAGGGCCACCACATCCACAGGTGCCAAATCAGGGAATTGGCTTTCAATCAGGGTTTTGGCCAATTCTTGCGTCACCACACGTTCGCTTAACCAGGGGCGTTCATTCATGGCTGGGGCAGCTTAAAAACAGGTTTAACCGCGGGATTTGCGGGTGGAAAGTGGCTCAATATGCCAGCCTTCCCAAGACATTGGGCGGTACATGCCCGCTTGGGCAATAATGCCATCAAATTCTTTTTGTGAGATTTTTTTGCCATTGCGGTACATATGCACGTCGATGGCTTGGCCAGCATTGTGGCGGCTGTGACCGGGTGGAGCGACCCATTTGCGGGCTTTGGCCACAGAACCATATTTTTTCACAGCTTTGTTAAACAGATCGCGTTGGTGTTCTACACTGCGATAAGAGGAAAAGACATCGATGCGAATGCCTTTGCTTCTGGCCACTTCTAAGACTTCGCGCAGACCGCGTTCGGCCTCACCCGTTAAGAGGATCTTGCGGCCATATTTGTCTTTTAAACCTGTATCGTGAATGCCCGCAGGGTATTGGCTGGGCATTTGGGGACGGGGTTTGGGAGCCACATAAGTATGGTCTTGGGCGGCGGGTTTGGGACGGGGGCGGGGAATGGGGATCTGGCCTGGCGAACTGGGCAATTGTGAACCTTGGGGTTCAGAGGGATCTTCATCGGGAGCATCAATTAAATCGGGGTCTTCCATTTCCGCATCGGGATCTTCGGGCATTTCAGGCTCTACAGGAGGTGGCACAACGGGCTTGGGCAGTGTTGGCAGGGTCGGCAAGATATTTGCGCCGGTCTGGGGCCGGGGTGGCAGTGCTGGGGCGGCAGGCAAGCTGGGCAGTGTGGGCAAGGGCTGGGACTTGGGGGTATTCCAGCTTTTGAGCAATTCGGGGGTCATCAGCAGGCTATTGGCAGGCATTGCTGCACGGGGGGCAATTCGCAGGGCATCGGGCTGGAAAGTTGGGGCCGTGGTTTGAAATTGGGGTTGCGGACGGGGAGGCGCAGAAACAGGCTGAGACTGACGTCCGAGCAGTTGTGAGACCTGCCCGATCGAAATACCTGATTGTGGATTGTAAATAGATAATGCGCCCATACTTTTTTTTAGGGTCTGAAGGCGGATCTCTGACGAGAAATAATCTTTTTTTAGCTTAAACTTAACCTCATAAACAGCCTTCAAAACCAATTTCAGGGCTGTGTTAAAATGAGGCTATGTTTTTTTCGCCAGATAAAATTTTCTGGGTCGCGCTGGGGGGGGCCTCTGGCTCAGTTTTGCGTTATCTCTTGGTCTCCCTGCTGCGCCAATGGCAGCCGTTTTTTCCCTGGGGCACCCTTTTGGTCAATGGCCTGGGCTCTCTGCTGGCAGGGGTTTTATTGGCTTATTCGGCCAAATTTTTACCCACGACAGGCCCGCTTTATCTGTTGCTGATGGTGGGCTTTTTGGGTGGATTTACAACCTTTTCGGCCTTCAGCGCTGAGACCCTGCAACTCTGGCTCAATCCCAATCCTGGCTTTCCTGCTGCTGCATTGTTCAATATGGGCTTAAATCTCTTTGGCAGCTTGCTGGCAGTCACATTGGCTTATCATGGCACCCAATTGCTTTTGCGCAGCCAATAATTAAAGAACGCTCTGGGAATTCCCATCCCCTTAAGGGGATTTGGGATGAAAAGAG
>JADMKE010000062.1 GCA_018780035.1 Candidatus Sericytochromatia bacterium | reverse complement strand
GAGCGGGTGCAACAGGTGCTTCAACAGCCGGTGCCTGGGCAACGGGAGCGGGTGCAACAGGTGCTTCAACAGCCGGTGCCTGGGCAACGGGAGCGGGTGCTGCAGGAGCTTCAACAGCTGGTGCTTGTGCAACGGGAGCGGGTGCAACAGGTGCTTCAACAGCCGGTGCTTGTGCAACGGGAGCGGGTGCCTCAGGTGCTTCAACGGCGGGTGCTTGCGCAACGGGAGTGGGTGCTGCAGGAGCTTCAACGGCGGGTGCCTGTGCAACGGAAGCGGGTGCTGCAGGCGTTTCTACAGCAGGTGCTTGGACAACCGGAGTGGGTGTTGGGTGGGATGACGCTGGGCTATTCGAATCGGTTTGGTCTTCAGCATTGGCATCCGTAAAATCCGGTTCGCTGGAGAAAGCACCGGGAGCGACGGGGGCTTGAACGGCCTCAGTCGGTTGCTCTGTTACTTCAGCACCCAGATTGTCTGAATTTAAGAGGGCCGCATTTTCGCTTTCTGTTGAAGCGGCTTTACGGGGGGAGCGCAGGGCGACAAAGAAGAGCAATTGGTAATTAAATGTGACTTGAAGCTTGAGGGGCAAGGCACTTGCAAAACCCAATAATTCAGGTGTTTGAGCTGGCTCAGCAGCAGAAATGGTTTGGGTGTCTTCGTCTTGATTGGCTGATTGATTGCCAAAACCCAGAGCTGGTGCCTGTGGTTGGGGGGTGACTTGGCCAAAACCCAGTGGTTGCATTTGCCGAGACAGGGCTTCAAAGGCAAGACTGGCCCAGAAAAGTGCCGTTTGATCGGGAGATTCTTCTGGTGCTGGCGGTTCGCTGGGCTCTGTTTTTAAGGGGCTTTGGGTGCTCGGAGACTCGATTAAAAGCAGACCTGTCACCTCTACTTTGAGTACCTGAGAAAGAGGCTGCTTTTGCGCCGCCTTAGAAACGGAGATGTCTTTGTCTGGCGTTTTATCTGGGTCTGCCTTGAAGGGTTTGAGGGCAGGCTGGGTGCGGATGGGCTGGAAAACAGGATGGGCACTTTGAACAGGGGTCCGAACAGGAATATGCAGAGGTTGTACAGGCGGTTTTACGGGCGCAGGTTGGCGCTGTGGGATGCTGCTTCGCTGTTGCTCCAACCAAAAATGAAACGAAGACGGCGTCGCTGGTCGTGCTGTTGGCGACTGAACTTCCACGGGCAAAGGTTGGGGTGAGATAAAAACCGTTAAATGCTCCATACTCATATATATATATCCTTCAATCCTGTCTTACTAAACTCTGCTTAGTGTTTCTTTTTCTTTGCTTTTAAAGCTTCTAAGAGCAAGCGCTTTTCCATCACTTCAAGGCGGCGCTCTTCCTCTTCGGCAGTGAGGGCTTTTTTGCTGAGATTTTTACGAAAAATGGTTCCGGCCATTTCATCGAGCTGTTTGGCCTCGAATTTGCCCATTTCCACTTTCCATTCCTCGTGTTTTTTCTCTTTGTGCTTTTCCATGATTTTTTTTTCTTTGGAAGCAACCACCAGTTTCTTACGAATCAACTCGACGTTTTCATTCATCTTAGAAACGATTCGGTTTTGCGACTCCAGCTTTTTAGCCAGGTTTTCTAGAAAGGTATTGGTTTGTTGAACTTCGGCTACTTCGCCTTTGGAGAGATAACTCTCCAGGCTTTTCTGCGCTTTGGTGCGCTTTTCTGACAGGGCATTTAACATCGCAACTTCTGTATCGCGGTCCCGGATCGCCAATGCCAACTCAGCCTGGAGTTTTTCCACTTTTTTGGTGCGAAAATCCAGAACTTTTTCGAGGCGATACTGAAACTTTTTGCCTGCCATAATTACTGAGCTTTTATTCAAATCCTTGAATTTACTTGTCTGCAGGAGACTTACTTTGGGTTTACTTTTGATTCTCTTTTAAAACTAAGTGAAAAAAGCAACCCTAAAATCCGAGGTAACTGTTGATGAATATAGCATGTTGGCAGTGGTGAAATCTATAGATAAACAGGATCACTTAATGGTTCTTTAATAATAAAAAAATATAAATCGGCTTATTTAATAACTTTTTAATTTTACAAAGCCGGGTACAATCGCATATACTAAAATCTAATACCTTACATCTCGAGAAAGGTTTAAGTGTCTCAATTTATGGATTTTGCTATCAAATCGCTGCTTCCTGAAGCCAAAGGGAGTGCCAGTTCTACGAACGTTGTAGATCAGGACCCTGCCAAAATGGCTGAAGAATTTGCCAAGATGCTGGTAGCCCAGATACAGAACCAGGACCCTTCCAATCCCATGGATGCCTCTGAAATTATTTCGCAAAACGCGCAATTCACGGCATCACTGGCGACGGTTCGTCTGGCAAACCAGATGGCTCACTATAATCAGATTGCCTCTTCCGTTGCTGTTATGGGCAGGCCAGCTGAGTATCTTGATCCAAATGATCCGACTCAAACCCCAGAAACGGGGATTATAACGGGGGCTGACTACACCACAACGCCTCCGGGTCTGATTATCAATGGCAAGTTGATTCCCATGGATAATATTATCCGTGTGGATGCGCCCTCTGCTCCTGACTCTGCGACGGCCACAAGCCAGCTGCAGCAAACAACTCAACTTAAACAACTTCAACTTGTTGGCAAAACCGTTGAGTACTTTGACCAAGGTTCTAACAGCAATGTGGTTGGTGTGGTTGATGAGGCTGATCTTCAGTCTGCTCAGGGTTACCTGACCATCAATGCCACTTCTGTACCGCTTGCAAATATTATTCGTGTCATTAACTAAAACAAAGTATAAATTTTGGAGGATAACTAGATAAATGGGTGACGTAAGAATTTCGGCCAAATCGTCTCTGATTGCGCTGAACCGTGCAATTGAGGTTATTTCAGGTAACCTCACTGGTGCCAGTATTTATGGTTACAAAGGGGTTCGCCTCTCTTTCGCAGATACCCTGGTTAACGTACTGAGATCCGGTACTGGTTCTACCGGTGGTTCAGGCGGTTTGAACCCCATTCAGGTAGGTACCGGTGGTATCAGCGTTGGCGCCACAACAACCGACTTCTCTCAAGGTTCTATCGTACAGACCAAAAACGCAGGTGACATCGCCTTGCAAGGTAACGCCTTCTTCTCTGCGGTTGACGCAGGTGGTCGTATTACCTATACCCGTAACGGCGAGTTCCACTTTGATGACCAGGGCAACCTGACCACCAATGACGGTCTTTTCGTTCTCGGCGTAATGGATGACCTTCGCGAAGTAACACAAAATGGCCGTCTGGTTGACTATGACGCCACGATCAACTTTGCAGAAGCCACTGACCCGATCGGTGATGCTTTTGCCAATAACCGCAAAGGGATCACCATGGTCTTCAGCGGCATGGGCAATATCCCCATGATCGACATCAACCAACGTACCATTCGCAGTACCAGCACAACCAACAACAATATTGGTGTTCTGTCCTTTACCTTGGGTAAGAATGAAAGTATTGCTTCGATTGCTGCAGGCACCTCTGATGCGCAAGTAACTCTGTACTCGTTCTTGGATTTGGACCGTGTTGATGGTTTGCAGGATCGTATTATTCCGCAGACCTTTATCTCTCCCGGTGCAATCGGTTCTCTGTCTCTGTCCGGTGGTAATACAGTTGCCTTTACCAACGCAACCGGGATCGTTCTGGGAACCATTATTGGTCCTACTTCAGTCGCTAACTCCACCGGTGAATACCCGGTTACTCTGCGCCTGACCAGTACCAATAACAGTTTCGCCAATACCTCTCTGGATAATGCCAAGTTGATCGCTCAGGCTATCAATGACTTGTCTGACCGTACTGGTATCGGTGCTTCTATCATCATCAACCAGAACAAATTGGACCAAGCAGCCATCGTACTGACTCACGTTCAGCGCGCTCTGTCCACCACCATTACCCGTCTGACCACCAAGGTTGAACAACCACCCGGTCAGACCAATACCAACCTCTTCTTGAGCTTGGCAAACACAGGTTCTGGTGTTCTTGAGAACGTTAAAGATAGCCGTGGAAACCTCTTCCACCGCGTTAACCTCAAGAGCTTGATTGGCCGTAGCCCCCGCTTCGTACCTCAGTCTGGTGACCGTTTCCAGTTTGACAGTACCGGTCAGTTGATCAACACCTCTCGCGGTCAGGACGAAAACTCCGCACCGCCGTTTGCTACCGGTGTTCACGTTGCAATCTCCAAGTTTGCAAACAACGACGGTCTGTTGAAACTCCGCGGTTCTTCTCAGTTCCAATACTCAGAAGCATCCGGTGACATCATCGTTGGTTACGCCGGTCAGAACAAAGGTAAAGTTATTGACACCAAGCGCGGTGTGGAAGGTACCGGTACTTCAATTGTAGGTACTGAAAACACCATCATCCCATCCGCATTGGAAGCCTCTAACACCTCCATCACGGAAGCCTTGCCTGACTTGACCATCGCTCAGAAGTCTTTCACTTCTAACACGAAAGTGGTTAACGTTGGTAACTCGATCGTGGATGACTTGAACGGCCTGATCCGTTAATTTGAATTGATATTGAGAGCAGCGTGGGGATTTATCCTCACGCTGTTTTCATTTGAAAAACAACCATGATTCAATCTATTCCTTTTTCAGAAATACCTCTTGATGCTTTTCCTGAGCCCTATCATGATGTGATTGCCCTCAGCTATCTGCAGCGTCAACCTGAGTCGGCTCAAGCGCTGGCAGAGCTGGATCAGACCTACGCGGTCTATCACCCCAATACTGGTTTTTGTCTTTCTACAGCAACAACTTCGTCACTTGAACCCTGGGCCACTTGGCTTTATGAAAACCGCATTCCCCTCATCGCTGGAGAATTAGGTCTGCATTTTAAGCTTTTGCAAACCATTGGACAGGTGGTTCCTGAAACTGCGCCTACTCAGGTTTTGTGCCGCTACGAGGCCCAGGATTTTTGTTTTCAGTCTTCTCCTTTGCCCGTTTTGGCGCACGGTTTGACGGTTCGCCAGGCCGATGTCTCAGATCTGGATAAACTCTTTTATTTTTATAAACGCTCTGAAGGCATGGAAGCCCGTTCGATTGAAAGTCTGAAACAGACCATTAAACAAGACAAACTCTTTTATATTCAAAAAATGGGCAAGATCATTTCTGCGGCGTTGACCCATTGTGAAACTGATCAGGCTGCCTTGATTGGTGGGGTTTATACACCGCCTGCTTATCGTGGAAAAGGTTATGGCAAGGCCTGTGTTCATGGCCTTTTAGCGGCTTTGAAGGCAGAAGGTAAAACACCCTGTCTCTTTTATGAAAAACACAATGCACCCGCCAAAGCGCTTTACACAGGTTTGGGGTTTGTGCCCCACGGTGAGTGGCTGATTGCAGAGTTGATCTACCAGGCCCAGAATTAGGCCTGGAATTAGGCCCAGAGCCCCAAGCTTTGAAGACGAATCTGCCAGAGCAGTTTTAAAATGGCGCTCTCTGACTCTGTGTGGTAGATTTTGTGCAGTCTTTGTGCTGTGGCTTGTGCTCTTTCCTTTAACTCAGTTTGATTGTTTGAATAAAAGTTCAGACTGAGTTCGCCTTTTTTTAGCCAATTGTCCCATTGCCACTGCTCGGGTCCCGGCCAGGCTGGGATCTTTGGCAATGCGAATAAGCAAAGTGGAATCCCTTGCCAGAGGGCCCAACTGGCATAAAAAAGGTTTTCCGCTTGGGGCGCAACCACGAAACAGGACGTTTTTTTGAAGAGAGCGGCCCATTCTGTTTGATTTAAATTTTCATCAATAATACTGACACTGCTCTTGTCAATTTGGTTTTCACAGAGCAGGTAAAGGGCGCCTGATGATTGGGGGGCATAGAGCAATAACCCGACCAGAGGCGTTTGCCCATGGTCTCTTTCAAACTCCGTGAGTAGGTCAATGAGTTCAGCTTCTGAAAGGGTTTCGGCCATCACCAAAAAGAGGTATTCACAGCTGTTTAGCCATTCTTCCAAGTCGTGAGAGAGGGGGGCTGGCTGAGTCTCTTCTGCAGGGAATTGAATGGGCCACAGATCTACACCGATCTGCTGCTCAGCGAGATCGGTTTTTGCGCTGAAACTGCGCTGAAAATACTGAATTGATTTTGTTTGAGAATCGTACCCGTATGGGTGGGGACTGAATTGAAGTTGTGCCAGTTCTGCGCTGTTGACCCAGGTAAATGAGGTCGTTAGTTTTAATGAGGGCGTCTCTTCAAGCGTTCGCTCCCAATAGATCGCACAATTTTTGCGCAAGGTATTCAAGACCTCAAAGGCATGTGGAAAACCGTATTCAAGTATCTGTTTGATTTTTTCCAGCGCTTCGTGGCTTGTCTGAGCGATTTGGCTGAGACTGCGTTTGATATCTGCGAGTTTGGTTTCTGGGGTTTCGAGTAAATTGAGGAATTGGCAGAGGGTCAAAACTGCTTCTAATTCGCCAAAGACAGAGGCATAGCGTTGGCTACGCTGCTGAATTTCGCTGCGGTGTTTTAAAAACAGAGACGGTGAAAAAAGGCTGCCAATCTGGCTGATTAAAAAGGGCTGTTCTTCAAGACCTGCTTTAAAATAGTCCCAGGCCTGTTCTTCTTGGTTGTTGAAGCGACAGATGCGGGCCAGATTCAGGTATATCTTGGCATCGGTAAAATTGCTCAAGGCATTTTGATAGGCGGTTTGCGCTTTGTCCAGGCTCCCTGCTTTTTCCAACAATGCTGCCAGACGTTGCCAGATCTGGCACATTAAGAGGCGAATATAGCGAATTTGCAACTGGAGAGGTTGATCTTGTTCCTCAAAACTGGCCCGTTCCCATTCTATGGCCAAAACCTCCCGTCCCCGGCTGCGAAAAAAAGGCAGAATAAATTCCCGGTACTCCCAGAGTTCTTTGCCATCGCGGCCGGCCAGCAATTCGACGCAGCGTGAATAGTGTTGTAAGGCGGCGTAGGTCTTTTGCTCGCTTTCCAAACAGATCGCCAAATGGTAGTGAAAAACCGGATTTTGAGGCGCCAATTTGAGGGCCTGTTCAAAACAGCGTTTGACCAATTGTAGGGTGTGATCTTCTGGGGCGACAGGCCCCTGTGGAAATAGCAAGCAGGCCAAGGCATTGAGTTGCCAGAGCAAAGCGGGTTCGTTGGGCCTGGCTTGCAATTGCTGGAGGGCTTGGGTAATCAGGTTTAAGGCACTGGGTTGGGCTTCGGGTTGGCTGCAAAAAAATTGGCTCAGCCCTCGGAGCTTGTTTTGGGCTGTTTCTGTGTCGGTTCTGTTTAAGCGGTGTGCGCACTGTTCTTGGGCGATTTTTAGCCATTCAGGCAATTGCTTGAGCAAACGTGCGAATTGTTTTTCGTAGCTGAAAGCCTGAATTTTGTGATAACCAGCCTCTGCAATGCGTGTGCGTTCGTCTTCGTTTTCGAGATAATAAGTGAGCAATTCAATTAAATTATCGGCCCTGTAATAGACACACTCTTCACGATCTTTGAGGAAATAAGCGATTTCTTGATTCTCTGCTTCGATAAAGAGCAAGGCTCCGCAGGCGGGAGCTTCATAGCCGCGCATATTCATGACTTGGGCAATGGTATAGTTGAGCACAATTTTGCTTTGGTTGAGCACCTGTCGGTATTCTGCTCCCCAGATGCCCTGTCGCACCAAAACCTGGTAGCGATCCGATAAACTGAGGGCCTGATCCAAGATGCGACTGCGGCGGGGGTGGATGGCTTCGTTGAGATTGCCAATAAAGGCAATATCGTAGATCCGGGTTTGTTCAGGCATAAGGTAAAGTTCTTGGGGATCAAAAGAAAATCCAGGCCAGTGAACGATCTGTTTGAGGCCCTGGGCTTCGAGACGCTGTTTAAGGTGAATATCCGCCAAAACCAGATCAAAGACCTCTGCAAAATAGCGGGTGGTTAAATAGCCCAAATTCCAATCTCCCGGAATCAGAGCTGTGGGGTAAGGGCAATTTTCAATGCCAGGTGGGATACCCTGATAAAGGACATCCCACCAAATGATCAGATCCGGTTCCCAGCCTTTGGGCAAAAGCGCCAGAATCTGGCTGAAGTTGTGCAGGTTTTTCCAGGGATAGACCAAATCATAGGCATAAAACTGGGTATACGCCGACTCAGGCATAAACAGCTTGATCTGAGGATCTTTGTGGTAGCCCCCCAAAAAACGGGGATTAAACAGCGGGCCGATTAAGAGTTTTCCTGCCAACGCTGTTTCCGCGGGAAAAGTGGTCAAATCCGCTGTTTAGCCTGTTACCTGTTCGGTTTGAGCCGCTTGAATCAATTCGATAAATTGTTTGACCTCGGCCTGTTCTGGCGACAGTTCCAAGGCTTTTTGCAATTGTTTTTCGGCATCACTTAAACGGCCTTGGCCTGAGAACGAGACACCCAGGGCGTAAGGCAGATACCAATTTTTGGGATCTTTTTCCTGGCCCTGTTGGAAAATATTTTCGGCCTCAGCAAAGCGCTGGCTCGCCAAATAGAGGTTGCCCAATTGCAATAAGGCCTCTGGGCGTTCAGGATGGGTTTCATGCAGCTCCTGCAGCAGTTTTTCTGCCACATCTGGGTTTTCCTGCAATTGTGCAAGCAGGGCCACGTGAAGTTGGGCCTGATAATGACCGGGTTCTTGTGTGAGCACCTCTTTAAAGGCATTTGCTGCTCGCTCCAAGGCATCTACCTGCAGACAGAATTCACCCAAAAGCAGCCAATCCTCTGCTTGTTTGCAGGCTTGGCTGAGTTGCTCAAAATGGGCGTCATCAAAATTTTCAAGCTGTTGATCAATCCATTCCAAAATGGTCTTTTGCAAAAGGGCCTTGAAGTTTTCGGGCTGTAGGTTCAAGATGCCCGAATAGGTTTTTAATGCCAGTTCGCGCCGACCGCTCATTTCGTAAATGCGGCCCAGATCAAAGGCGCTTTCAATCGTCTTTTCGGGGCCATGGACACGGGTTTGCAGCATTAAGGCCTCAAAGGGTTTTTCCTGACGCAAGTAGAGATTGGAAAGATTTTTTAAATCGTATTGGTTGACGTCTTTTTCTTGCATCAGGCGTTTTTCCAAGTAAGCTTCGACCAGGGTTGTCTCGCCCAAGGCGCTGTAGACTTCTTGCAGCAATTTTTCTTTGTCCTGGCCGGGATAACCTTCCAGGGCCAGATTCAAAAACTCTTCGGTTTTGGCCTGATCTTGTTTGGCTGAATAGGCCATGGCCAGATTTAAATAGGTACCCCAGCCGCCAATTTTGCTGTTGCGTGCGGCATAAAAAACGCTTTGATCTTGTTCGCTATTGCTAAAGCGCAGGGCTTCTTCGAAACAGTGAATGGCTTTATCTGGATGGCGCAGCGACAATTCAAGGATGCCATAAAAATCCCAAAAATCTGGGTATTTGCGCATCTCGGGTGATTTTTCGAGGGCCTCTTTGGCGGCTGCAATGCCCCCTTCAAGATCATGCATATAATAAAAGGTGCGCAAATAATCCACGTAGGCCACGGGAATATGGGCTGCTTCGTCGGGATTGGGGAAGGAGTCGATTGCGATTTTGAGCCATTTATTGGCTTCTTTGGCATCTGTCAGGGAGGAGCCCAGATAAAACGCGTAGAAGCTGTAGAGATCCATATTGTTGATCTTTTCGGCGTTTTCCAGGGCTTTGCGAATCAAAGGAATATTGCGTTCATTGATCTTCTTGGATTTTGCTTCCAAATTCTCGTAACCCAAATGCCAGAGGAACAGGGATTCTGGGGGAATGGTAATGATCCCTGTATTGGGGAAAATTTGCTCATGGATCACGCCAAAGAAAGTGGTGTCGGGGGTTTTGCGGAAAAGGCGGACCATATAATGGCCCAAAATGCTGCTGGCATCCCCTTCGCTCATATAGTTGCGAATGAAGACTTGGTAGCGAATGGCCCGATCGCTGGGAACCAAAAAGACACGTAAATTTTCTTTCAGGCTGTCATCGAGACGTTCATCGGCGTCCATTTGCAGGATCCAGTCGCCGGTGGCGTGTTTGAGGGATTCATTGCGGGCAGCAGAGAAATCATCGTTCCACTCGTAGAAAAAGACCTTGGCTCCGTATTCGCGGGCAATTTCAACCGTGCGATCGGTAGAACCTGTGTCTACCACAATCATTTCATCGACCACATCTTGAACGCTTTTTAAGGCATCCGCCAAGTATTTCTCTTCGTTGCGCACGATCATACACAGGCTGAGTTTTTGATCCGGGTTGATTTTAACGCGGGCACGCTCAGATGCACGTTTGAGATCTTTGAGCAAATGTTGGTAATTTTTCACGGGAGAAGTATCCTTTGCAAAGGTTCGAATCAGGTCGGAAGTGTTCTACATTGTAACACAGGCAGGCAGCGGCCTGAGCCCAATCTGTGTGGGGAATTTGATTCTCTGGGCTATAATAATCCTAATCGGCTTAAGAGGTGTTTTATGCTGGCTCAGACTCCCTATCATCTGGATTTACGGACCTTGACCTTGCCACACACCTCGCTGGGTGCCTGGGGGCAATTGACTTTTCCTGTTTTAAAATCGGCACTTTGGCGTTTTTTCCACCACAAACGCTGGATCTACCTCTGGGTCGATGGGGAAGATTGGCTTTTGGGACTGGCGATTGTCGATCTGGGTTATATGGCCAAAACGTTTGTGTTCATGGCCGAAAAAGGCGATGCAAAGCCCGTCTTTCAGGCTGAAGCACTGTTTCTGCCACAGGCAGAATTGGGGGTGCATCGGACTTCTCAACAGCGCTTAAGAGCCCTGGCCGTCAGCCCCAAATTAAAGGTTCAGATCGAGATCGCAGCCGAAGGTCAATTGGGATTTTTGGTCGAAGGTCCCGAATTGCATATTTGGGGGCAGGCAGACAAACCCCAAGCGCCCCTTTTGGTGGCCGCCAATCGCTTAGACCAGGGAGGGCCCAATTTTACAGCCAAAGGGATGGCCCATGCGGGCAAAATTGCCATTCGTTACAAAGATCGACAGTGGCCCAAGCAGCAGGTGCAGATCTGCAGCGATTTTACCGAAGGTTTTTTGCCGCGCGAAACCCGTTGGTATTGGGCCAGTCTCTCGGGGGCTGCGGAAAGTGGGCACGCGATCCGTCTCAATTTGGTGGAGGGCTTTAATGGAGCCTGTGAATGTCTGCTTTGGGTCAATGAGCAGGTCTATCCTTTGGGCGAAGGCCGTTTCCAGGGCCAAGATCCCCACGCGACCTGGCAAGTGAATACAACCTGTGGCACTGTGGCTTTGCACTTTGAGCCCTGGAGTGCGCTCTGGGATCAGACCCGTTTGGGAATCGCCAACAGCGATTTTCGCCAGATCTACGGGGTTTATTCGGGTCAAATCAGGACCGCTGAGGGGGTATTTGAACTCAAACAGGTGCGTGGAATTGCCGAATACCAAGCGGTAAAGTGGTGATTTGCCTCTGCAATCAAATGCCCATATTGCTGAGCAAGACAGATATCCGATTGAGAACCTCTGTTAGGCGGGGATGCTCGGTTTCAAACTGTTCGAGCAGGTGTCCCACTCCCTGCTGTAAATCAGCTTGGGGCTCTCCTGCCAGTTCTTTTTCGAGATTGCTGAGCAGGGATTGCAGGCGCACACGGTGAGTTTCTTGACCGGTTCCCAATTGTTCAATTTCGGAGCGCAAAGCCTGAACGGCTGCTTTTAAACTGTCTTGACTCATGGCATTTTCTTCTTTCTGGCGTTTGAACAGGCATTCTCTTTTGAAACCGGAGTAATTTTAACACAGTTCAGCCGCTCAAAAGCCTTTGAGCATCGGGTTTTGCTACAAATTCTGATTTGGATCACAAATTTATTTTACAAATTTATTCTAAAAATAACTTGACATTAATCCCGATTTAATTTAGTATGAATATTACGAACTCCGAGTGAGCTTAAACAAAGCGTCACGAATGGTCTGGG